>NZ_BAAASE010000034.1:0-549 GCF_039532725.1 Streptomyces coeruleofuscus | reverse complement strand
TGATCTCGACCTGGAGCTGGTCGCGGAGCTTCTTGTCCAGGGCGCCCAGTGGCTCGTCCATGAGGATGACCGGCGGGCGGTAGACGAGTGCGCGGCACAGGGCGACACGCTGCTGCTGACCACCGGACAGCTCACGCGGCTTGCGACCGCCGAACCCCGACAGACCGGCGATCTCCAGCGTCTCCCCGACCCGCCTGCGGATCTCGTCCTTCGGCACCCCGCGCAGCGTCAGCGGGAAGGCGACATTCTCGCTCACGGTCATGTGCGGGAACAGCAGGTACTGCTGGAACACGAAGCCGAGGTTGCGTTTTTGCGGGGCGAGCTTCGTGACGTCGCGGTCCCCCACGACGATGGTGCCGGAGTCGGGTTCGCAGAAACCGGCGATCATCATCAGGGTCGTGGTCTTGCCCGACCCCGAGGCACCGAGGAAGGTGACGAACTCCCCGGCCGCGATCTCCATGGACGCCTCGTCGACCGCGACGACGTCCCCGTAGGTCTTGCGAAGGGCTACCACCGACAGTGCTTTGCCCGTCGCGGTGGTCCGAGTGC
>NZ_BAAASE010000033.1:0-590 GCF_039532725.1 Streptomyces coeruleofuscus | reverse complement strand
CGGCCGGCCGGTACCTCCAGGCGCAGCAACGGTGCGTCACCGCCGTCGATCCGCACCCCCGCGCGGACCAACGTGCCCACGTAGGTGGCGGTCTCCACCGTGCCGGTACAGAAACCGTCATCGGTGGCGCAGGCCCGCAGCCGGCCGGGTTGCACGGCGACCTTGACCTGGGTGCCGGAGACGAGGTCGTGCCGGCGCGCCTTGATCAGGCCGCCACTGCTGTCGACGCGGACCAGGGTGTGCGCGTCGGTGTGCTGCTCGATGCGGCCGGGCAGGAAGTTGGCCGCGCCGAGGAAGTCCGCGACGAACGGGGTCCTGGGTCGTTCGAAGAGTTCCCGGGGGGTGTCGAACTGCTCGATCAGGCCGTTGCGCATCACCGCGATGCGGTCGGACATGACCAGGGCTTCCTCCTGGTCGTGCGTCACGTAGATGACGGTCAGGCCGAGTTCCTGCTGGATGGCTTTGATCTCGACCTGGAGCTGGTCGCGGAGCTTCTTGTCCAGGGCGCCCAGTGGCTCGTCCATGAGGATGACCGGCGGGCGGTAGACGAGTGCGCGGCACAGGGCGACACGCTGCTGCTGACCACCGGA
>NZ_BAAASE010000032.1:0-660 GCF_039532725.1 Streptomyces coeruleofuscus | reverse complement strand
ATGGACAAGCTGTACCCGCTGGATGTGGACCGCGCCTTCAAGGTGCTGACCCGGCTGCGGGGTGACATCAAGAAGTTCTGGGACAGCGGTCCCCTCCCGGGTGTGCTCCTGAGCCGCCAGGAGGTCACGATGTCCACCGTCTGGGACGGCCGGATCGCCGACCTGCAGAAGCAGGGCGTCCCGGTCGAGCGGCAGCTCAACGGCATGCGCCGCCAGTTCCAGGGCTACGCCATCGCCAAGGGCGCGGCCAACGTGGACGGCGCCTACCAGCTCATGGACTTCTCGCTGCGGGCCGAGAGCCAGGCCGCCCTGGCCAAGGCCTTCCCGTCGAACCCGTCTTCCCCGGTGGCCTACGCCAAGCTGACCGAAGACGAGCGCAACGCTCTTGCCGGTGCGCCGAAGTACTACGACGAGGGCTTCGACGCGGACATCGACTGGTGGCTGAAGAACGAATCGGCCGTCACCAAGCGCTGGCTGGAGTGGGCTCGTGGCTGAATTCGGTATCGCCGCACCGTCCGTCACACCGGCCGGAGGCACTCGGACCACCGCGACGGGCAAAGCGCTGTCGGTGGTAGCCCTTCGCAAGACCTACGGGGACGTCGTCGCGGTCGACGAGGCGTCCATGGAGATCGCGGCCGGGGAGTTCGTCACCTTCCTCGG
>NZ_BAAASE010000031.1:0-735 GCF_039532725.1 Streptomyces coeruleofuscus | reverse complement strand
GCACTCGGACCACCGCGACGGGCAAAGCGCTGTCGGTGGTAGCCCTTCGCAAGACCTACGGGGACGTCGTCGCGGTCGACGAGGCGTCCATGGAGATCGCGGCCGGGGAGTTCGTCACCTTCCTCGGCGCCTCGGGGTCGGGCAAGACCACGACCCTGATGATGATCGCCGGTTTCTGCGAACCCGACTCCGGCACCATCACCGTCGGGGACCGCGACGTCACAAAGCTCGCCCCGCAGAAACGCAACCTCGGCTTCGTCTTCCAGCAGTACCTGCTCTTCCCGCACATGACGGTCAGCGAGAACGTCGCCTTCCCGCTCACGCTGCGCGGGGTGCCGAAGGACGAGATCCGCAGGCGCGTCGGGGAGACGCTGGAGATCGCGGGCCTGTCCGGGTTCGGCGGCCGCAAGCCGCGTGAGCTCTCCGGTGGTCAGCAGCAGCGTGTCGCCCTGTGCCGGGCGCTGGTCTACCGCCCGCCGGTCATCCTGATGGACGAGCCGCTGGGCGCCCTGGACAAGAAGCTCCGCGACCAGCTCCAGGTCGAGATCAAGGCCATCCAGCAGGAACTCGGCCTGACCGTCATCTATGTGACGCACGACCAGGAGGAAGCCCTGGTCATGTCGGACCGCATCGCGGTGATGCGCAACGGCCTGATCGAGCAGTTCGACACCCCCCGGGAGCTGTTCGAACGCCCGAGGACTCCGTTCGTGGCGGACTTCCTCGGCGCGGCCAATT
>NZ_BAAASE010000030.1:0-947 GCF_039532725.1 Streptomyces coeruleofuscus | reverse complement strand
TCCCGGTGTTCGCCTGGAAGGGCGAGACGCTGGAGGAGTACTGGTGGTGCACGGAGCAGGCGCTGACGTGGCCGGACAGCCCCACCGGCGGTCCGAACATGATCCTGGACGACGGTGGTGACGCCACCCTCCTCGTCCACAAGGGCGTCGAGTACGAGAAGGCCGGCAAGGTCCCTGCCGTCGACACCGCCGAGAACGACGAGCACCGCGTCATCCTCGAGCTCCTGAACCGCACCATCACCGACGGCTCCCAGAAGTGGACCCAGCTCGCCTCGGAGATCCGGGGCGTGACCGAGGAGACCACGACGGGTGTTCACCGTCTGTACGAGATGCAGCGTGACGGTGTCCTTCTGTTCCCGGCGATCAATGTGAACGACGCCGTGACGAAGTCGAAGTTCGACAACAAGTACGGCTGCCGGCATTCGCTGGTGGATGGCATCAACCGTGCCACCGACACGCTGATCGGCGGGAAGACCGCGGTCATCTGCGGTTACGGGGATGTGGGCAAGGGCTGTGCGGAGTCGTTGCGCGGGCAGGGTGCCCGTGTGATCGTCACGGAGATCGATCCGATCTGCGCGCTTCAGGCGGCGATGGACGGCTACCAGGTCACGACGCTGGACGAGGTCGTGGAGACGGCTGACATCTTCATCACCACGACCGGTAACAAGGACATCATCATGGCCGGTGACATGGCCCGGATGAAGCACCAGGCGATCGTGGGCAACATCGGTCACTTCGACAACGAGATCGACATGGCCGGCCTGGCGAGGATCCCGGGCGTTGTGAAGGACGAGATCAAGCCGCAGGTCCACACGTGGACGTTCCCGGACGGCAAGGTGATCATCGTGCTGTCCGAGGGGCGTCTGCTGAACCTGGGTAACGCCACGGGTCACCCGTCGTTCGTGATGTCCAACTCGTTCGCGGACCAGACGCTGGCGCAGATCGAG
>NZ_BAAASE010000029.1:0-954 GCF_039532725.1 Streptomyces coeruleofuscus | reverse complement strand
CGAAGACGTACTACTCGGTCGGCGGCGGCTTCGTCGTCGACGAGGAGGCGGTGGGCGCGGACCGCATCAAGCTCGACGACACCGTCCTGAAGTACCCCTTCCGCACGGGCGACGAGCTGCTGCGCATGGCCCAGGAGACGGGCCTGTCGATCTCCGCGCTGATGCTGGAGAACGAGCGGGCCTGGCGCACCGAGGAGGAGATCCGCGCCGGCCTGCTGGAGATCTGGCGGGTGATGGAGGCGTGCGTGGCGCGCGGCATGTCCCGCGAGGGCATCCTGCCGGGCGGTCTGAAGGTGCGCCGCCGGGCCGCGAACACCGCCCGCAAGCTGCGCTCCGAGGGCGACCCGAAGGCCCTCGCCATGGAGTGGATCACCCTCTACGCAATGGCGGTCAACGAGGAGAACGCCGCCGGGGGCCGGGTCGTCACCGCCCCCACCAACGGCGCGGCCGGCATCATCCCGGCGGTCCTGCACTACTACATGAACTTCGTGCCCGGCGCCGACGAGGAGGGCGTGGTCCGCTTCCTGCTCGCCGCGGGCGCGATCGGCATGCTGTTCAAGGAGAACGCGTCCATCTCCGGCGCCGAGGTCGGCTGCCAGGGCGAGGTCGGCTCGGCCTGCTCGATGGCCGCGGGCGCCCTGGCCGAAGTGCTCGGCGGCTCCCCCGAGCAGGTCGAGAACGCCGCCGAGATCGGCATGGAACACAACCTCGGACTGACCTGCGATCCCGTGGGCGGCCTGGTCCAGATCCCGTGCATCGAACGCAACGGCATGGCCGCCGTGAAGGCCGTCACGGCCGCCCGCATGGCCATGCGCGGCGACGGCTCCCACAAGGTGTCCCTGGACAAGGTCATCAAGACCATGAAGGACACCGGCGCCGACATGTCGGTCAAGTACAAGGAAACCGCACGGGGCGGACTCGCCGTCAACATCATCGAGTGCTGAGCGAGGCCCG
>NZ_BAAASE010000028.1:0-995 GCF_039532725.1 Streptomyces coeruleofuscus | reverse complement strand
ACGGATCACAAGACGATCGGCACGCTGTACCTGGTGACGTCGTTCGCGTTCTTCGTCATCGGTGGCGTGATGGCGCTGTTCATGCGCGCCGAGCTCGCCCGGCCTGGTCTGCAGATCATGTCGAACGAGCAGTTCAACCAGGCGTTCACGATGCACGGCACGATCATGCTGCTGATGTTCGCGACGCCGCTGTTCGCCGGCTTCGCGAACTGGATCATGCCGCTCCAGATCGGCGCGCCGGACGTGGCGTTCCCCCGGCTGAACATGTTCGCCTACTGGCTGTACCTGTTCGGCTCACTCATCGCCGTCGGGGGCTTCCTCACCCCGCAGGGCGCGGCCGACTTCGGCTGGTTCGCCTACAGCCCGCTGTCGGACGCGGTCCGTTCCCCGGGCATCGGCGCCGACATGTGGATCATGGGTCTGGCCTTCTCCGGCTTCGGCACCATCCTCGGCTCGGTCAACTTCATCACCACGATCATCTGCATGCGCGCGCCGGGCATGACGATGTTCCGCATGCCGATCTTCACCTGGAACGTGCTGCTGACCGGTGTGCTGGTCCTGCTCGCCTTCCCGGTCCTGGCCGCGGCGCTGTTCGCCCTGGAGGCGGACCGCAAGTTCGGTGCCCACATCTTCGACTCCGCCAACGGCGGCGCGTTGCTGTGGCAGCACCTCTTCTGGTTCTTCGGCCATCCAGAGGTGTACATCATCGCGCTGCCGTTCTTCGGGATCATCTCCGAGGTCATCCCGGTCTTCTCCCGCAAGCCGATGTTCGGTTACTCGGGTCTGATCGGCGCGACGATCGCGATCGCGGGTCTGTCCGTGACGGTGTGGGCGCACCACATGTACGTCACCGGCGGTGTGCTGCTGCCGTTCTTCTCCTTCATGACCTTCCTGATCGCGGTCCCGACCGGTGTGAAGTTCTTCAACTGGATCGGCACCATGTGGAAGGGCTCGCTGTCCTTCGAGACACCGATGCTGTGGGCGACCGGCTTCCT
>NZ_BAAASE010000027.1:0-1024 GCF_039532725.1 Streptomyces coeruleofuscus | reverse complement strand
AGGTGGACGAGGTGCTGGCCCGGCATCCGCTGCGGGACCTGGTCACCACCTCAGAGCCGCTGCCCCTGCTCGTCGAGCGGGAGCGGGCCCTGTACGGCTCCTGGTACGAGTTCTTCCCCCGCTCGGAGGGCACCCGGCAACAGCCCCACGGCACCTTCCGCACCGCCGCCCGCAGACTGCCGGCGATCGCGGCGATGGGCTTCGACGTGGTCTACCTGCCCCCGATCCACCCCATCGGCACCACCTTCCGCAAGGGCAGGAACAACACCCTCTCCCCCGGCCCCGACGACGTCGGCGTGCCCTGGGCGATCGGCTCGCCGGAGGGCGGCCACGACGCCGTCCACCCCGGTCTGGGCCCCCTGGAGGACTTCACCTGGTTCGTCGCCCAGGCCCGCGAGCTGGGGCTGGAGATCGCCCTGGACTTCGCGCTGCAGTGCTCCCCCGACCACCCCTGGGTACAGAAACACCCCGAGTGGTTCCACCACCGCCCCGACGGCACCATCGCCTACGCGGAGAACCCGCCGAAGAAGTACCAGGACATCTACCCCATCGCCTTCGACGCCGACATGGACGGCCTGATCGCCGAGACCTGCCGGGTGCTGCGGCACTGGATGGACTGCGGGGTGCGGATCTTCCGGGTGGACAACCCGCACACCAAGCCGGTCGTCTTCTGGGAGCGGGTCATCGCGGACATCAACCGCACCGACCCCGATGTGATCTTCCTGGCGGAGGCGTTCACCCGCCCGGCGATGATGCACACCCTCGCCCAGATCGGCTTCCAGCAGTCCTACACGTACTTCACCTGGCGCAACACCAAGGAAGAGCTGACCGAGTACCTCACGGAACTGTCCGGGGAAGCCGCCTCGTACATGCGGCCGAACTTCTTCACCAACACCCCCGACATCCTGCACGCCTACCTCCAGCACGGCGGCCGCCCCGCCTTCGAGGTCCGGGCCGTCCTCGCCGCGACCCTCGCTCCCACCTGGGGCATCTACTCCGGCTACGAACTGTGCGAGAACACCCC
>NZ_BAAASE010000026.1:0-1980 GCF_039532725.1 Streptomyces coeruleofuscus | reverse complement strand
CTAGGACTTGTCCGGCCGATCATGTACGGAGCCAGATGACGAGGGCCGCCGCAGTGGCAGTGCCGAGGAAGACGTAGCCGCGCTTGTCGTATCGGGTAGCCACGGCCCGTGACTGCTTGAGCCTGTTGATCGCCCGCTCGACGGTGTTGCGCTTCTTGTACCGCTCTTCGTCGAAGCCGGGTGGCCGTCCGCCGCGTGAGCCTTTGCGCAGGCGGGCGGCCTGGCTGTCGGTCTTCTCCGGGATGGTGTGCTGGATGCCCCGGCGCCGCAGGTACTCACGGCAGGGACCGTTACTATAGGCCTTGTCCGCCGCCAGGCTGTCAGGTTTCTTGCGTGGCCTGCCCCGTCCGGGCCTGGGAACGCGGATCTTCTCCAGCACCGCCGTGAACTGGGTGCAGTCGGCCCGCTGCCCACCGGTAACGACCACCGATAGCGGACGGCAGCGGCCGTCGGCACTCAGGTGGACTTTGCTGGTGAACCCGCCCCGCGAGCGGCCCAGGCCCTCGCTTCCTGCGCCACCTCCACCAGGCGGGCGAGCAGGCTCTGCCACGGCGTCTCGGCCTGATGTTCGTCTTCTGCCGCCCCCTTTGATGCCGGAGCCGGCGGCGGATCAGTGCGGGCACCGGCCGCGTGCTGATGCGCACGCACGATGGTGGAGTCCACCGCGATGTCCCAGTCGATCTCACCTGCTGCGTCGGCCGCGGCCTGGACCTGCTGCAGCAGACGTTCCCAGGTGCCGTCGGCCGACCACAGCCGGTGGCGTTCATAAACCGTTTTCCATGGCCCGAACCGCTCGGGCAGGTCGCGCCACTGCACCCCGGTCCGCACCCGGTGCAGGATCCCGTCGATTACCTGCCGATGATCACGCCACCGGCCACAACGTCCGTTGCTGACCGGCAGGAACGGCCGCAGCTGTTCCCACTCCGCATCCGTCAAGTCACCCCGCCCCATGTCTGGGACAACGAGACAATAGTTGGATAGTCGCATGATCGGACGGGCGGGTCCTAGTTGACGCCGGGCGCGGTGTTCTTCCTGCTCCGCGCATCGGCGACGGCGTACGGAAGCCCGGGAAGGAGCAGCGCCGGGGCCGCCCACAGTGGCAATGTGAACAGTTCCCCGTCGCCGCCCAGCCATTGGGAGAGCAGCACTGCGGGCAGGCCGACGGCAAGGGCGACCGCCAGGGTCCTACCGAGCCCCAGGCTGCCGCGCCGCAGCTCCCAGGCGACCGTGACCGCTGCGACGACGGTCCAGAAGGCAACATCGTTGACGCTCACGGCCCGTTCGGTGGTCCACCGGAGCAGACACGTGGCCAGTATCAGCCAGCCGATCACGAAACAGACCATCGCCGCCGTACGCAGCAGCCGGCGGGCGAACGGAGCGCGGGCCCGGGCCCAGGAGGCGGCGAACTCCTTCACGTCGCTGCCCACGACGTCTTGGGGCGTGCGGCCTGCGGCCACCGCGTCGTCCAGATGAGCGGAGAGCTCATCGAGCATCTCCCGGATGGATCCGTCGTCGATGCCCCGGTACTCCCAATTGCTGCGGCAGACCGCGAGTATCTGCTGGTTAGTCACGGTTCGCTGGTCCGTCATGGTGCGCTTCCCCCCGTGGGTTCGGTAGCGGTCAGGATCCGCCCCACACGCCCGCTGAAGGCGTGCCATACGGCCCGGCCGCTCGCCAGTTCGGCACTTCCCGCTTCGGTCAGGCGGTAGTACTTGCGTGGGGCGCCACCACTGGCCGACGGGGCGCGGTACGAGGAGATGAGCCCCTCCCGCTCCAGCCGGGTGAGCAACGGATAGATACTGCCTTCGCTCACGAGATCGAGCCCGTTGTCGGCGAGTGCCGCCACGAACTCGAAGCCGTAACGCGGCCGTTCGGCGATCAGCGACAGCAGGCACAGATCGAGCACTCCGCGCAGCAGCTGACTACGACGCTGGTCACCGGTAGCGGGCAGCCCCTTTGTCATGCGGTACAAGATAGTCA
>NZ_BAAASE010000025.1:0-2378 GCF_039532725.1 Streptomyces coeruleofuscus | reverse complement strand
GACCGGGTGATCATCAGGTTCGCGGGGGACTCGGGTGACGGTATGCAGCTCACCGGTGACCGTTTCACCTCGGAGACCGCGTCGTTCGGCAACGACCTGTCGACGCTGCCGAACTTCCCGGCCGAGATCCGCGCGCCCGCCGGGACCCTGCCGGGTGTGTCGTCGTTCCAGTTGCACTTCGCCGATCACGACATCCTCACGCCCGGTGACGCGCCGAACGTGCTGGTGGCGATGAACCCGGCCGCGCTGAAGGCGAACATCGGCGATCTGCCGCGCGGCGCGGAGGTGATCGTCAACACGGACGAGTTCACCAAGCGCGCGATGCAGAAGGTCGGCTACGACACCAGTCCGCTGGAGGACGGGTCACTGGACGGCTACCACCTGCATCCGGTGCCGCTGACCACGCTCACCGTGGAGGCGCTGAAGGAGTTCGACCTGTCCCGCAAGGAGGCCGAGCGCAGCAAGAACATGTTCGCGCTGGGCCTGCTGTCGTGGATGTATCACCGGCCCACCGAGGGCACGGAGAGATTTCTCAAGGCCAAGTTCGCCAAGAAGCCCGACATCGCCGCGGCGAACATCGCCGCGTTCCGGGCGGGCTGGAACTTCGGCGAGACCACCGAGGATTTCGCGGTCTCCTACGAGGTCGCTCCGGCGGCCGCGGCGTTCCCGCCGGGCATCTACCGCAACATCTCCGGCAACCTGGCGCTGTCGTACGGTCTGGTGGCCGCGTCCCGGCAGGCGGATCTGCCGCTGTTCCTGGGGTCGTATCCGATCACGCCGGCCTCGGACATCCTGCACGAGTTGTCCAAGCACAAGAACTTCGGGGTGCGGACCTTCCAGGCCGAGGACGAGATCGCCGGTATCGGAGCGGCCCTGGGGGCGGCCTTCGGCGGTTCGCTGGCGGTGACGACGACCTCCGGCCCGGGTGTGGCGCTGAAGTCGGAGACCATCGGTCTGGCCGTCTCGCTGGAGCTGCCGTTGCTGGTGGTGGACATCCAGCGCGGTGGCCCGTCGACGGGTCTGCCGACCAAGACCGAGCAGGCCGACCTGTTGCAGGCGATGTTCGGGCGTAACGGTGAGGCGCCGGTGCCGATCGTCGCGCCGCGTACGCCGGCGGACTGTTTCGAGGCGGCTGTGGAGGCGGCGCGGATCGCGCTGACCTACCGCACGCCGGTGTTCCTGCTGTCCGACGGTTACCTGGCCAACGGCTCCGAGCCGTGGCGCATCCCGGATCTGGAGGAGCTGCCGGACCTGCGGGTGCGGTTCGCGCAGGGCCCCAACCACACCCTCGACGACGGCACCGAGGTGTTCTGGCCCTACAAGCGGGATCCGCAGACGCTGGCGCGGCCGTGGGCGATCCCGGGCACGCCGGGTCTGGAGCACCGGATCGGCGGCATCGAGAAGGAGGACGGCACGGGCAACATCTCCTACGCCCCGGCCAACCACGACTTCATGGTGCGTATCCGGCAGGCGAAGGTGGACGGCATCGAGGTCCCGGACCTCGACGTGGACGACCCGCACGAGGCGAACCTGCTGGTGCTGGGCTGGGGATCGACGTACGGGCCGATCACGGCCGCGGTGCGGCGGCTGCGCCGGGCCGGGGAATCGATCGCGCAGGCCCACCTGCGCCACCTCAACCCCTTCCCGAAGAACCTGGGCGCGGTCCTCGAGCGTTACGACAAGGTGGTGATCCCCGAGATGAACCTCGGGCAGCTCGCCACGCTCATCCGGGCGAAGTACCTGGTCGACGCCCGCTCCTACACCCAGGTCAACGGCATGCCGTTCAAGGCGGAGCAGCTCGCCACGGCTCTGAAGGAGGCCATCGATGGCTGAGACGTCCACACAAGGCACGGGCACCATCGAGGCGCTTTCCCTCGTCCCCAAGGCCGAGGGCAGGCAGTCGATGAAGGACTTCAAGTCCGATCAGGAGGTGCGCTGGTGCCCCGGCTGCGGCGACTACGCCATCCTCGCCGCGGTGCAGGGCTTCATGCCCGAGCTGGGGCTGGCGAAGGAGAACATCGTCTTCGTCTCGGGCATCGGCTGCTCCTCCCGCTTCCCGTACTACATGAACACCTACGGGATGCACTCCATCCACGGCCGCGCCCCCGCCATCGCCACCGGCCTCGCCTCATCGCGCCGCGACCTGAGCGTGTGGGTCGTCACGGGTGACGGCGACGCGCTGTCCATCGGCGGCAACCACCTCATCCACGCCCTGCGCCGCAACGTCAACCTCAAGATCCTGCTGTTCAACAACCGGATCTACGGTCTGACCAAGGGCCAGTACTCCCCGACCTCCGAGGTCGGCAAGATCACCAAGTCGACGCCGATGGGCTCGCTGGACGCGCCCTTCAACCCCGTGTCGCTGGCGATCGGCGCGG
>NZ_BAAASE010000024.1:0-3838 GCF_039532725.1 Streptomyces coeruleofuscus | reverse complement strand
GTTCCCGGACGGCAAGGTGATCATCGTGCTGTCCGAGGGGCGTCTGCTGAACCTGGGTAACGCCACGGGTCACCCGTCGTTCGTGATGTCCAACTCGTTCGCGGACCAGACGCTGGCGCAGATCGAGCTGTTCACCAAGCCCGACGAGTATCCGACGGGTGTCTATGTGCTGCCCAAGCACCTGGACGAGAAGGTCGCGCGTCTTCATCTGGAGGCGCTGGGCGTGAAGCTGACCACGCTGCGTCCGGAGCAGGCCGAGTACATCGGTGTGCAGGTCGAGGGCCCGTACAAGCCGGACCACTACCGCTACTGAGCCGAGCAGCACACCGCTGCCGGTCAGACCCTCCGAGGCAGGCCCCCACACCCCCGTGCCGGGGGCCTGCCCCGTTTGACGGACCACGACCGGTCCAGCCCGTCAAGACCCAGGACCCCCATGCCCCGCGGCCGATATTCGCTCCACGATCCGCACGATCACACCCCCCTCGCAGAAGAGCACTTCCACTGCGCCGTCGGCCCTTCCGGCTGGCGCTACGTCTCCCAGCTGACCACCCCCTCGGGCGATCACCAGGGCTCCGTCGACCTCACCCTCGACGAACTCGGCCGCCCCATCCGCCTCGAACTCCACGCCGCCGCCTGGCAGGTCCGCGGCGCCGCCCTCGACGGCGTCACCTGGGTCCGCACTGACCCCGCCGGAACCGACGCCAGCGAAGGCAATGTCCGCGCCCACGCCTTCACCGGCACCTCCCCGGCGTTCCTCATCGCCACCACCAGTCTCCTGCGCCTCACCCCCTCCTCAGCCGGCACCCGCGTACGCCTCGTCGCCTTCACGGATCCGGTCCTCGCCCCGCGCACCGTGGACCAGTCGTGGACCTTGCTGAAAAGAGAAGCACACGCCACTGACAACGGCCCCCTGACCGTGGACGAATACCAGGTCACAGCCCTCGACACGGGCGAACAGCACTCCGTGCACATTGCCGGCGACGTGGTGCTCGCGGCGCCCGGCATCGAGCTCGAGGACCTCGAATCACCGCCGTCGGTGTTCCCCTGAGGGCAGCCCCGCTGAAGACCCCCGCTGAAGGGGCAGGCCCCGCCCTCCCTACGCCGGCGGCACGAACCCGGTCCCGGGCCGATCGCCCGCCGGCACCTCATGCGACTCCTCGGGTCGAGCCGCGCCGGACGACTCGACAGGCGCGCCTGGCGGCACGGCCGGCGGCCCGTACGCAGCGGACGTCGCGCCCGCTGCCGAAGGGGCCTCAGTAACTGAAGCCGCATCGGCAGCCGGATCGGCCTCAGCAGCCGGAGGGGCCCCGGCAGCCGACGGGGTCGAGGAAGCCGACCCGCTCGCGAAAGCCCGCCGGGCCTCCCGCGACTGCCGTTCGTGCACGACCGCCGCCAGATACGCCGCAGGCGGAACACCCTGCGGTACCGGAACCCCCGTACGTTCGGCGAGATCCGACGCCAGCCGCTCCGCCATGGACCAGCCGACCTGCGGGTCCAGCTGCTGCATTCGTGTCAGGTACTGACGGACGGCGAGCCACAGCCCGTCGGGCACCGCAGACAGATCGAGCCCCGAGAACCGCCCTGCCAGCCAGGGCGGAGGAGGCGGCACGAAGCCGGTCCGCGCGACCGGAATCCGCTCCCTTACGACGAGGGTCCCCGCGAACACATCCCCCAGCCGCCGCCCACGCGCCGATACGAACGAGGCGATGCACGCGACGACCCCGAAGGTCATGAGGATCTCGATCACCCCGATCAAGCCCCTCACCAGCGCATGCCGGAAGCGGATCGGCCCCCCGTCGTCCCGCACCACACGCAGACCGCACGCCATCTTCCCGAGCGAGCGCCCGTGACTGAGCGTCTCCACGGCGATCGGCCCGCCCACGAGCACGAGAACGAACGTCGCGATCGACAGCGCCGTCTGCGCCGCCTCGTCCAGCGAGGCCGTGGAAACCACGATCGCGATGGTCACCGCTACATAGACGGCCACGGCCACCACAAGATCCAACAACACGGCCAGCGCCCTGCTGGGCAACCTCGCGGGGCGCAGCTCCAGCGCCACCGCCTCGCCCGTCACCAGCTCACTCACGCCCGCCGTCCTTCCCCTGCCCTGCCCCCGACAGGGCCAGTCTGCCAAGCTGAGGGCGCATCGCGCCGCAGTACGACAAGCTGATCCACGAGAGCCGCCGACGAACAGCCGAGGAGCAGGCACACCGATGGACCTCGACGTCTTCGTCTCCGCCCACCGAGCGGAGTGGGACCGCCTCGAAGCCCTGCTGCGTCGCCAGCGTCGCCTCAGCGGTGCCGAAGCCGACGAACTCGTCACTCTCTACCAACGCACCGCCACGCACCTCTCCCTGATCCAGACCAGCGCCCCCGACCCCCAGCTGACCGGCCGGCTCAGCCAACTCGTGGCGCGCGCGCGTGGTGCCGTGACAGGCACCCGACGCGCCTCCTGGCGCGACGTCACCCGCTTCCTCGCCCACGGCTTCCCCGCCGCCGTCTACAAGGCACGCCACTGGTGGGTGCCCACCGCACTGCTGTCCACGGCGGTCGCGGCGCTCCTGGGCTGGTGGATCGGCACCCACCCCGAAGTGCAGGCCTCCATCGCGGCCCCCAGCGAACTGCGCGAGCTCACCCGCCCCGGCGGCCAGTACGAGACGTACTACTCCAGCCACCCGGCCGCCAGCTTCGCCGCCCAGGTCTGGACGAACAACGCCTGGGCCGCAGCCCTGTGCCTGATCCTTGGTGTCTTCGTGGGACTCCCGGTCATCTGGATCCTCTTCCAGAACATGCTCAACCTGGGCATCGGCGTCGGCCTGATGTCCTCGGCCGGCCGCCTGGACACCTTCCTCGGTCTGGTCCTCCCGCACGGCCTGCTCGAACTGACCGCCGTCTTCGTCGCCGCCGGCACCGGCCTGCGCCTCGGCTGGACCCTCATCGACCCGGGCCCACGCACCCGACGCACAGCTCTCGCGGAAGAAGGCCGTGCCGCCATCGGCATGGCCATCGGCCTCGCGGTGGTCCTCTTCGTCTCCGGGGCCATAGAAGGCTTCGTCACCCCGTCCGGCCTCCCCACCTGGGCCCGCATCACCATCGGAATCGTCGCCGAACTGGCCTTCCTGGCCTACGTCTATGTTCTGGGCGGCCGTGCCGCCCGTGCCGGCGAGACCGGCGATGTCGAGGCGGCGGAACGCAGCGCCACCGTCCCGACTGCTGCCTGAACGGCCCCCTGGCCGCCGGATGTGCGACCACCTCCGTTCAGCTGCTAGTCTCCTCTTCGCCCCGCAGGAGCCGTTGACACGGCGCATGCGGGGAGGTAGATTCGAACAGTTGCCTGGACAAGGGGTTCAGCCCCGGATCGGCGACAGTGAGTATCTGTCTGCTTCGTGAAACGCTGATTTCACTGAAGCCCCTCCCGATGAATCGGAAATGAGTGGCCGGTCAATCCGGCCCGGAACCTCTGATAAAGTCGGAACTGCCGGAAAGGGAAACGCGGAAGCGGAAACCTGGAAAGCACCGAGGAAATCGGGTCGAGAAAAGATCTGATAGAGTCGGAAACGCAAGACCGAAGGGAAGCGCCCGGAGGAAAGCCTGAGAGGGTGAGTACAAAGGAAGCAACCGTTCCTTGAGAACTCAACAGCGTGCCAAAAGTCAACGCCAGATATGTTGATACCCCGTCCATCGGATCTCCGATGGTCGAGGTTCCTTTGAAAAAAACACAGCGAGGACGCTGTGAACGGTCGGGCCTATTCCGCCTGACTGTTCCGCTCTCGTGGTGTCGACCGGATTACCGGTACACATTCACGGAGAGTTTGATCCTGGCTCAGGACGAACGCTG
>NZ_BAAASE010000023.1:0-4981 GCF_039532725.1 Streptomyces coeruleofuscus | reverse complement strand
AACACAGTGGACGCGAGCAACTGAGGACAAGCCCTCGGCCTATTAGTACCGGTCAACTCCACACGTTACCGTGCTTCCATATCCGGCCTATCAACCCAGTCGTCTACTGGGAGCCTTACCCTCTCTAGGAGGTGGGAGTCCTCATCTCGAAGCAGGCTTCCCGCTTAGATGCTTTCAGCGGTTATCCCTCCCGAACGTAGCCAACCAGCCATGCCCTTGGCAGAACAACTGGCACACCAGAGGTTCGTCCGTCCCGGTCCTCTCGTACTAGGGACAGCCCTTCTCAAGACTCCTACGCGCACAGCGGATAGGGACCGAACTGTCTCACGACGTTCTAAACCCAGCTCGCGTACCGCTTTAATGGGCGAACAGCCCAACCCTTGGGACCGACTCCAGCCCCAGGATGCGACGAGCCGACATCGAGGTGCCAAACCATCCCGTCGATATGGACTCTTGGGGAAGATCAGCCTGTTATCCCCGGGGTACCTTTTATCCGTTGAGCGACGGCGCTTCCACAAGCCACCGCCGGATCACTAGTCCCGACTTTCGTCCCTGCTCGACCCGTCGGTCTCACAGTCAAGCTCCCTTGTGCACTTACACTCAACACCTGATTGCCAACCAGGCTGAGGGAACCTTTGGGCGCCTCCGTTACTCTTTAGGAGGCAACCGCCCCAGTTAAACTACCCATCAGACACTGTCCCTGATCCGGATCACGGACCCAGGTTAGACATCCAGCACGACCAGACTGGTATTTCAACGACGACTCCCCCTGAACTGGCGTCCAGAGTTCACAGTCTCCCAGCTATCCTACACAAGCCGAACCGAACACCAATATCAAACTGTAGTAAAGGTCCCGGGGTCTTTCCGTCCTGCTGCGCGAAACGAGCATCTTTACTCGTAGTGCAATTTCACCGGGCCTATGGTTGAGACAGTCGAGAAGTCGTTACGCCATTCGTGCAGGTCGGAACTTACCCGACAAGGAATTTCGCTACCTTAGGATGGTTATAGTTACCACCGCCGTTTACTGGCGCTTAAGTTCTCAGCTTCGCCACCCCGAAGAGTGACTAACCGGTCCCCTTAACGTTCCAGCACCGGGCAGGCGTCAGTCCGTATACATCGCCTTACGGCTTCGCACGGACCTGTGTTTTTAGTAAACAGTCGCTTCTCGCTGGTCTCTGCGGCCACCCCCAGCTCACCGTGTAAAACGGATCACCAGTGATGGCCCCCCTTCTCCCGAAGTTACGGGGGCATTTTGCCGAGTTCCTTAACCATAGTTCACCCGAACGCCTCGGTATTCTCTACCTGACCACCTGAGTCGGTTTAGGGTACGGGCCGCCATGAAACTCGCTAGAGGCTTTTCTCGACAGCATAGGATCATCCACTTCACCACAATCGGCTCGGCATCAGGTCTCACCCACATGTCATCCGGATTTACCTGGATGACGGGCTACACCCTTACCCCGGGACAACCACCGCCCGGGCTGGACTACCTTCCTGCGTCACCCCATCACTCACCTACTACCACCTTGGTTCGGCGGCTCCACCACTTTCCTTTCCCCGAAGGGTCCGGAACGGCTTCACGGCCTTAGCATTAGTGGATTCAATGTTTGACGCTTCACAGCGGGTACCGGAATATCAACCGGTTATCCATCGACTACGCCTGTCGGCCTCGCCTTAGGTCCCGACTTACCCTGGGCAGATCAGCTTGACCCAGGAACCCTTAGTCAATCGGCGCACACGTTTCTCACGTGTGAATCGCTACTCATGCCTGCATTCTCACTCGTGAACCGTCCACAACTCGCTTACGCGGCTGCTTCACCCGGCACACGACGCTCCCCTACCCATCCACACAGGCGTTGGCCCTATTGTGTGAATGACACGACTTCGGCGGTACGCTTGAGCCCCGCTACATTGTCGGCGCGGAATCACTAGACCAGTGAGCTATTACGCACTCTTTCAAGGGTGGCTGCTTCTAAGCCAACCTCCTGGTTGTCTCTGCGACTCCACATCCTTTCCCACTTAGCGTACGCTTAGGGGCCTTAGTCGATGCTCTGGGCTGTTTCCCTCTCGACCATGGAGCTTATCCCCCACAGTCTCACTGCCGCGCTCTCACTTACCGGCATTCGGAGTTTGGCTAAGGTCAGTAACCCGGTAGGGCCCATCGCCTATCCAGTGCTCTACCTCCGGCAAGAAACACACGACGCTGCACCTAAATGCATTTCGGGGAGAACCAGCTATCACGGAGTTTGATTGGCCTTTCACCCCTAACCACAGGTCATCCCCCAGGTTTTCAACCCTGGTGGGTTCGGTCCTCCACGAAGTCTTACCTCCGCTTCAACCTGCCCATGGCTAGATCACTCCGCTTCGGGTCTTGAGCGTGCTACTCCACCGCCCTATTCGGACTCGCTTTCGCTACGGCTTCCCCACTCGGGTTAACCTCGCAACACACCGCAAACTCGCAGGCTCATTCTTCAAAAGGCACGCAGTCACGAGGCAAGCACAAGTGCTTGCCCGACGCTCCCACGGCTTGTAGGCACACGGTTTCAGGTACTATTTCACTCCGCTCCCGCGGTACTTTTCACCATTCCCTCACGGTACTATCCGCTATCGGTCACCAGGGAATATTTAGGCTTAGCGGGTGGTCCCGCCAGATTCACACGGGATTTCTCGGGCCCCGTGCTACTTGGGTGTCTCTCAAACGAGCCGCTGATGTTTCGACTACGGGGGTCTTACCCTCTACGCCGGACCTTTCGCATGTCCTTCGCCTACATCAACGGTTTCTGACTCGTCTCATGGCCGGCAGACCATGAAAGAGAGATCCCACAACCCCGTATACGCAACCCCTGCCGGGTCTCACACGCATACGGTTTGGCCTCATCCGGTTTCGCTCGCCACTACTCCCGGAATCACGGTTGTTTTCTCTTCCTGCGGGTACTGAGATGTTTCACTTCCCCGCGTTCCCTCCACACTGCCTATGTGTTCAGCAGCGGGTGACAGCCCATGACGACTGCCGGGTTTCCCCATTCGGACACCCCCGGATCAAAGCCTGGTTGACGACTCCCCGGGGCCTATCGTGGCCTCCCACGTCCTTCATCGGTTCCTGGTGCCAAGGCATCCACCGTGCGCCCTTAAAAACTTGGCCACAGATGCTCGCGTCCACTGTGCAGTTCTCAAACAACGACCAGCCACCCATCACCCCGGACCTTCGATCCGAGTTCACTGGGGCCGGCGACTGAGGAAAAATCCATTCCCTCAGACACCCAACAGCGTGCCCGACACACTCCCCGCTTCCCTCAACGTTCCACGCTCCGAAGAGCAGTACTAGAAGGAGAAGACGATCAAGTGTGCCGAATAGTCAACGTTCCACCCATGAGCAACCAGCATCAGACATTCGCTGATGTACTGGCCTCTGACCTCACCCCGAAGGGATCGGTAAGAAGTGCTCCTTAGAAAGGAGGTGATCCAGCCGCACCTTCCGGTACGGCTACCTTGTTACGACTTCGTCCCAATCGCCAGTCCCACCTTCGACAGCTCCCTCCCCACAAGGGGGTTGGGCCACCGGCTTCGGGTGTTACCGACTTTCGTGACGTGACGGGCGGTGTGTACAAGGCCCGGGAACGTATTCACCGCAGCAATGCTGATCTGCGATTACTAGCGACTCCGACTTCATGGGGTCGAGTTGCAGACCCCAATCCGAACTGAGACCGGCTTTTTGAGATTCGCTCCACCTCGCGGTATCGCAGCTCATTGTACCGGCCATTGTAGCACGTGTGCAGCCCAAGACATAAGGGGCATGATGACTTGACGTCGTCCCCACCTTCCTCCGAGTTGACCCCGGCGGTCTCCCGTGAGTCCCCAGCACCACAAGGGCCTGCTGGCAACACGGGACAAGGGTTGCGCTCGTTGCGGGACTTAACCCAACATCTCACGACACGAGCTGACGACAGCCATGCACCACCTGTACACCGACCACAAGGGGGCGCCCATCTCTGGACGTTTCCGGTGTATGTCAAGCCTTGGTAAGGTTCTTCGCGTTGCGTCGAATTAAGCCACATGCTCCGCCGCTTGTGCGGGCCCCCGTCAATTCCTTTGAGTTTTAGCCTTGCGGCCGTACTCCCCAGGCGGGGCACTTAATGCGTTAGCTGCGGCACGGACAACGTGGAATGTTGCCCACACCTAGTGCCCACCGTTTACGGCGTGGACTACCAGGGTATCTAATCCTGTTCGCTCCCCACGCTTTCGCTCCTCAGCGTCAGTATCGGCCCAGAGATCCGCCTTCGCCACCGGTGTTCCTCCTGATATCTGCGCATTTCACCGCTACACCAGGAATTCCGATCTCCCCTACCGAACTCTAGCCTGCCCGTATCGACTGCAGACCCGGGGTTAAGCCCCGGGCTTTCACAACCGACGTGACAAGCCGCCTACGAGCTCTTTACGCCCAATAATTCCGGACAACGCTCGCGCCCTACGTATTACCGCGGCTGCTGGCACGTAGTTAGCCGGCGCTTCTTCTGCAGGTACCGTCACTTTCGCTTCTTCCCTGCTGAAAGAGGTTTACAACCCGAAGGCCGTCATCCCTCACGCGGCGTCGCTGCATCAGGCTTTCGCCCATTGTGCAATATTCCCCACTGCTGCCTCCCGTAGGAGTCTGGGCCGTGTCTCAGTCCCAGTGTGGCCGGTCGCCCTCTCAGGCCGGCTACCCGTCGTCGCCTTGGTGAGCCATTACCTCACCAACAAGCTGATAGGCCGCGGGCTCATCCTGCACCG
Source organism: Streptomyces coeruleofuscus (assembly GCF_039532725.1). NCBI lineage: Bacteria > Bacillati > Actinomycetota > Actinomycetes > Kitasatosporales > Streptomycetaceae > Streptomyces > Streptomyces coeruleofuscus. The sequence continues at coordinate 214 of NZ_BAAASE010000023.1, read as the reverse complement.
CCGGAGCTTTCGAACACCTTGGATGCCCAAGGTGGTCAGTATCCGGTATTAGACCCCGTTTCCAGGGCTTGTCCCAGAGTGCAGGGCAGATTGCCCACGTGTTACTCACCCGTTCGCCACTAATCCCCACCGAAGTGGTTCATCGTTCGACTTGCATGTGTTAAGCACGCCGCCAGCGTTCGTCCTGAGCCAGGATCAAACTCTCCGTGAATGT
>NZ_BAAASE010000022.1:0-21034 GCF_039532725.1 Streptomyces coeruleofuscus | reverse complement strand
GCTGGACAGTTTCATAGTGTTTCGGTGGTTATAGCGTAGGGGAAACGCCCGGTTACATTCCGAACCCGGAAGCTAAGCCTTACAGCGCCGATGGTACTGCAGGGGGGACCCTGTGGGAGAGTAGGACACCGCCGAACAATTCTTGGGAAAACCCCCGCATCTTCGGATGCGGGGGTTTTCTGCGTTTATGGGCCCTCTTTCGAGGGCCTTACTGTCACAGGCGTCCAGCCGCCTTCAAAGCCAGATAAGCGTCCGCCAGGGCCGGTGCCAGGTCGTCGGGTGTCGCGTCCACGACTGTGACACCGTGACGGCGGAGTTGTTCTGCCGTGCGGTGGCGTTCGGACTGGGCCTGGGCGGCTGCGGCGGCCTCGTAGACGGCGTCGACATTCCCGCGTGCCTTGGCCATTTCGGTGATGTGCGGGTCCGCTACTGATGCCAGCAGGACCGTGTGGCGCTGGGTGAGCTGGGAGAGGACCGGGAGGAGGCCCTCTTCGACGGGGGCCGCGTCCAGGGTGGTGAGGAGCACGATCAGAGAGCGGCGGGGAGACGTGCGCAGGGCCGTGGCCGTGAGGCCGCGGGCGTTCGTCTCGACGAGCTCGGGCTCCAGCGTGGCCATCGCGTTGACCAGTGACGGAAGGACATCGCCTGCCGTGCGGCCCTGGACGAGGGCGCGGACCTTGCGGTCGTAGGCGAGGAGGTCGACGCGGTCGCCGGCGCGGGACGCGAGGGCCGCGAGGAGGAGGGCCGCGTCCATGGAGGCGTCGAGGCGGGGTGCGTCGCCCACACGGCCTGCCGAGGTACGGCCGGTGTCGAGGACCAGGAGGATGTGGCGGTCGCGTTCCGGGCGCCAGGTGCGTACGGCGACCGTGGTCTGGCGTGCTGTGGCGCGCCAGTCGATGGAGCGAGTGTCGTCGCCGGGGACGTACTCGCGCAGGCTGTCGAATTCAGTGCCCTCGCCTCGGGTGAGGACGCTGGTGCGGCCGTCCAGTTCGCGGAGGCGGGCCAGCTTGGAGGGCAGGTGCTTGCGGCTGGTGAACGGCGGCAGGACACGTACCGTCCAGGGAGCCTCGTGGGTGCCCTGGCGGGAGAAGAGGCCGAGGGGGCCGTACGAGCGGATGGTGACGCGGTCGGCCTGGCGGTCGCCTCGGCGGGTGGGGCGCAGTCGGGTCGTCATGCGCCGGCGTTCGCCCGGGGGGACTGTGAGGCGGTGGCGGGAGGCCGTCGTCTCCGTGCCCGGCAGCCAGGTACTCGGTGGCCAGGCGTCGCGGAGGCGGGCACGGAGGGGGCGGCGGGACGGGTTGGTGATGGTCAGGGTCACGTCCGCTGTGTCGCCGAGGCGTACGGAGGTGTCGCCGGAGCGGGTCAGGCCCAGGCGTCGTACGGGGGCGGCCAAGGCGAAGTCGCAGGCGCAGGCCACGGCCAGGGGCGCGTTGACCGCCAGGATGCCCGTCCAGCTCGGTTCCCAGATGCCGACGGGGAGGGATCCCAGGGCCGCGAGGAGGGCGGCGCGTCCGGTGAGTGCCATCAGCGGGGGACGGGGACGTGGGCGAGGATCGCGTTGATGACGGAGTCGGCCGTCACGCCTTCCATTTCGGCCTCCGGGCGGAGTTGTACGCGGTGGCGGAGGGTGGGGAGAGCGAGTGCCTTCACGTCGTCGGGGATGACGTAGTCGCGGCCTGTCAGCCAGGCCCAGGCGCGGGCGGTGGCCAGGAGGGCCGTGGCGCCTCGGGGGGAGACGCCGAGGGTGAGGGACGGCGACTCGCGGGTGGCGCGGCAGATGTCGACGACGTAGGCGGTGATCTCCGGGGAGATCGTCGTCTTGGCGACGGCGGCGCGTGCCGCTTCCAGGTCGGCCGGGCCGGCTACGGGGCGTACGCCGGCGGCGTGGAGGTCGCGCGGGTTGAAGCCCTCGGCGTGGCGGGTGAGGACGTCGATCTCGTCCTTGCGGGAGGGGAGGGGGATGGTGAGTTTGAGGAGGAAGCGGTCCAGCTGGGCTTCGGGGAGGGGGTAGGTGCCCTCGTACTCCACCGGGTTCTGGGTCGCGGCGACCAGGAACGGGTCGGGGAGGGGGCGGGGGGTGCCGTCGACGGTGACCTGGCGTTCCTCCATGGCTTCCAGGAGGGACGACTGGGTCTTGGGGGGCGTGCGGTTGATCTCGTCGGCGAGGAGGAGGTTGGTGAAGACCGGGCCGGGCTGGAAGGAGAACTCGGCGGTGCGGGTGTCGTAGACCAGTGAGCCGGTCACGTCGCTGGGCATGAGGTCGGGGGTGAACTGGACGCGTTTGGTGTCGAGTTCGAGGGCGGCGGCGAGGGCGCGGACCAGGAGGGTCTTGGCGACGCCGGGGACACCTTCGAGGAGGACGTGGCCGCGGCAGAGCAGGGCGACGACGAGGCCGGTGACGGCGGGGTCCTGGCCGACCACGGCCTTGGCGATCTCGGCGCGCAGGGCCTCCAGGGCGGCTCGGGCGGTGCCCTGGTCCCCGGTCTGCCCGGCGTTGTCAGTGGTCGGGTCCATCATGGACGGCGTACCTCTCTTTCGAGGGCGTCGAGTTGGTCGGCGAGTGCGATGAGTGCTGCGTCGTCGCTGGGCGGTGGTCCGAAGAGGAGGGTGCGCAGGTCCTGGACGTCGCCGTGGAGGTGGGCGGACAGGGCGGGGAGCAGGACCTCGGGCGTGTGCGCCTGGGTGACGGGGACGCCTGTGAGGGGGGCGAGGCGGGTGCGTGTGGTGGAGCGAAGAGCGTTTGCCGCGCGGTCGCGGGCGTCGGCCTTGCGGTAGAGGCGGGCCCGGCCTTCGGCGGTTTCGGAGGCGCGGATCGCCACGGGGAGTTTTTCGGGCACGAGGGGGCCGAGCCGGCGTGCCCGCCAGAGGGCGGCCAGGGCTGCGGCGATGAAGAGTTGCAGGGTGCCCCAGAGCCAGCCCGAGGGCAGCAGGTCGAAGAAGCTGCGTTCGTCGTCGGTGCCGGTGGCCGACGTGTCGGAGAGCGAGGGGAGGTACCAGACCAGATGGGGGCGGGAGCCGAGGAGTTGGAGGGCGAGCGAGGCGTTGCCCTGCTTGTCGAGGCGGTCGTTGAGAAGGATGTCGGGCGCGCCGAGGACGACGGTGTCGCCGTCCCCGGTCGGGGCCGGGAGGCGCAGCAGGGTGGCCAGGCGCTCGCTGGTGTAGCACTTGTCGGCGTCGAGGTGGGTGGTGGTGTAGCGGACGCCGCCCGTGTCGGCGGTGCCCGCGCGCCGGGCGGCGGGCAGGTCACAGTCGGGGGAGAGAGTCGAGTCGAGGCTGGTGGCGGGGTCGGCGGTGACGCCGGGGGCGAGTCGTTCGACGGACGCGCTGCCGGGGGCGACCAGGACAGTACGGCCGTCGGAGTCGGCGAACGCGTTGTGCAGACGGGACTGCTGACTTCGGCTCAGCAGGTCGGGGACGGCGACCAGGAGGGTCGTGTCCGGGCCGGTTGCGGCGGCTGCCTCGTCCAGGGTGGTGACCACGCGCGTGTCCACGCCCCGGTCGGCGAGGAGCTCGGCGACGGCGCGGCTGCCGTTGGGGTCGGCGGAGCGCGGGTCGAGTTCGCCGTGCCGGGCGTCGGAGCGGATCACGGCGATGGCGATGGCTCCCACCAGCAGCAGTACGAGGGCGAGCGCGATGCCGCGCGCGCGGGTCCAGACCTGGCGTGCGGTGGGCGAGGCCGAGGTGGACGGGAGCGTGGCCTCGGTGGTCATTCGGCGGCTCCCTGGCGGGTGTGGGGGGCCGTGCTGTGGGCGCTGCTGCTCGCGAGCTGGGGCTTGGTGCGTTCCAGGTCGCGGTCGAGTTCGGCGATGCGGTGGTACGACTGCTCGGTCGCCGACCGGCCGCCGTATGTCACGTCGTCGAAGTCGCGGGCGGCGGCGCGCAGTCGGTCGGTGTGGGCGGGCAGGGCCCGGCCGGCTTCGGCGGCGGCCTCGTCGGCGGTGCGGCCGGGGCGGGCGTCGAGGAGGGCGCGTTCCTCCAGAGCGCGGACGAGGGCCCGCATGCGCTCCTGGGCGGCCTGGTTCCAGTGGCCCTGGGCGGCGTGCGCCTCGGCGGCTGCGCGGTGGTCCGCGGCGCTGCGGGGGCGGTCGTCGAACAGGGCGGCGGACGAGGTGGGTTGGCGGCGCGGGGTGCCCAGCCGCCACCACAGGGCGGCCAGGACCGCGGCGACGGCCAGGATGATGACGACCAGGCCGAGTGCTCCGCCGGGTGTGGCGCTCGAGGCGGCGTTGAACAGTTTGTCGAGCCACTCCCAGAAGGCGTCCAGTGCGCGCTGGAACAGGCTGGGGTCGTCCTCGTGGTACATCCGCTTGGACAGCTCGCGTCGGGCCGCCTCGCGCGCGGGGTCGCGCGGTGTGGTGAGGGGCGGTTCGTCGGCGGAGCGTGCCGACGACAGCACCGAGGTGTCGCCGGCGCGCAGCACTGTGCGTATGGCGGCGCGTGGCAGCGCCGTTGTGAGGACTTCCCCCGCCCAGGTCACCGCATCAGCTCCCCGGGGTGGCGCCGGGGGCGTTGGGGCCGTAGCCCTGGAGTCCGGCGGCGCGGGCCAGTTCGAGGTCGAGGGCCTCGCGGCGGATGCGCTGGTCGATGTAGAGGAGCACGGTGACGCCCGCCGTGATCGGGAACGTGATCATGGAGCCGATCACCGAGCCGATGCCGCTGACGATGAGGAACGTCCAGCCGAGGCTGCCGACACCGGAGTTGAGCCAGCCGGTGATGCCGTCACCGCTCAGGGCCCCGGCGAGGAAGGTGAACGGGATGACGATGATCGAGGCGACGACGTTCGCGATGATCGTGGCGAGCAGCTGGATGCCGAAGATCCGCCACCAGGTGCCCCGGACCAGCTTCGTGGAGCGGCTCATCGCCTTCTTGATGCCCTGCTTCTCCAGCATCAGCGCCGGCGAGGCCAGGGAGAAGCGGATCATCAGCCACAGGGCGACGATGCCGGCGCCGATGATGCCCAGGACGGTCAGGGCGACGCCCGCGCCGGTGCTCCCGGCGACGCTGACGAGGATGCCGGGCAGGGTGCCCACGGTGACGATGCCGGCGGTGATGAGCAGCAACAGGCAGATGAGGCCGAAGAGCTTGACGACCTGAGGGCGGGCGTCCCGCCAGGCCTCGCCGATGGTCACCGACTTGCCGAGCACGGCGCGGCTGGTGACGGTGGTGAGAAGCGCGGTCGCGATGACGGTGCCGACCAGGGAGATGACGAAGACGACGGTGGAGTTGAGCATGGCGTCGCCCAGGGCGCGGCTCAGTTCGCTGAGGGTGGCGCTCGGGTCGTTGAGGGCATCGGTGCTGGAGTCGTCCAGGACGAGGCCCTGGAACAGCACGACGATGATCTCGGTGATGACCGCGACGGTCAGGGAGATGCCCAGGACCGTGCGCCAGTAGGTGCGCATGGTGGAGACCGCGCCGTCGAGGATCTCGCCCACGCCGAGCGGGCGGAGCGGGATCACGCCGGGCTTGGCCGCGGGCGGGGGGCCACCCCAGGCGCTGCCCCAGCCGCCGGGGCCGCCGGGGCCTCCGTATCCGCCGGGGCCTCCTGGACCGCCGGGACCGTATCCGCCGGGGCCGCCAGGGCCGTAGCCGCCGGGGGGCTGGGTGCCCCAGCCCGGGCCGGGCGGCGGGGGCGGAGGGGCCTGGCCGGGGCCGGCCGGGGCGCCGGGGCCGCTGGGGGCGGACCACTGGGCGGGTGGCGGCTGGTCCTTGGACCACTGCGGGCCGGGGGCCTGCGGGGTCTGGCCAGGCTGGCCCGGCTGGTCCGCGGGCTGTGCGGGGCCGGGGCGGTCGGACGGTCCGGCAGGGTTGGGGTGGTCGGCGGGCTCGGCAGGGCCGGACGCGTCAGGCTTCTGCCCGTCGGACGGGGCGGATCCGGGCGAGGCCCAGCCCGGAGTGTCGTTCATCGTCGCTCCTTCACGGTGCCCGTCCGCGGTCGCGGCGGCAGGTTGGCAGCCATCGTGCCATGGGGTGGTCTTGGAGTGACCGGCAGCGGTATGGGCTGCGTACCTTCAATTGTCCGCTGGTTAGGGGGCAGACTGACCGCATGGCTGATCAGTACGCGTACAGCGGCGATGACAAACGGCCGACCGATATCCCGGCGATCCGTTGGGAAGAACCACCGGAAGGACCCGTTCTGGTCCTTCTCGACCAGACGAGGCTGCCGGTCGAGGAGGTCGAACTGGTCTGTACGGACGCGCCCGCGCTCGTGGAGGCGATCCGCTCGCTCGCCGTGCGCGGGGCGCCCCTGCTCGGCATCGCGGGGGCGTACGGTGTCGCGCTCGCCGCCGTGCGGGGCTTCGACGTGGACGATGCCGCGGTCGCGTTGGCGAGCGCCCGGCCGACCGCGGTGAACCTGGCCGTGGGTGTGCGCCGGGCGCAAGCGGCCCACGAGGCCGCGCTCGCCAAGGGCGGTGACATCAGGCAGGCGGCCGCGGCGGCGCTGGCGGCGGCGCGGCAGCTGCACCGGGAGGACGCCGAGGCCAGTGCGCGGATGGCCGAGCACGGGCTGGCGCTGCTGGACGAGCTGCTGCCCGGCGGCGGGCACCGGATCCTCACCCACTGCAACACCGGTTCGCTGGTGTCGGGCGGGGAGGGGACGGCGTTCGCTGTGGCGCTCGCGGCGCACCGGGCGGGGCGGCTGCGGCGTCTGTGGGTGGACGAGACGCGTCCGCTGTTGCAGGGTGCCCGCCTGACGGCGTACGAGGCGGCGCGCAGTGGGATGGCGTACACGCTGCTCACCGACAATGCGGCCGGGTCGCTGTTCGCCGCCGGGGAGGTGGACGCCGTGCTGATCGGGGCGGACCGCATCACGGCGGACGGTTCGGTGGCGAACAAGGTCGGGAGTTATCCGCTGGCGGTGCTCGCGCGGTATCACCACGTGCCGTTCATCGTGGTGGCGCCGGTGACGACGGTGGATCCGGACACACCGGACGGGGCGTCCATCGAGGTCGAGCAGCGGGCCGGTCATGAGGTGACCGAGTTCGTGGCGCCGCAGGTGCCGGTGACCGGGGCTGAGGCGGGCGGTGGCATTCCGGTGGCGCCGCTGGGGACGCAGGCGTACAACCCGGCGTTCGACGTGACCCCGCCCGAGCTGGTGACGGCGATCGTCACGGAGGAGGGCGCGGTTTCGCCCGTCACGGCCGAGGCGCTCGCCGAGGTGTGCGCCCGGTCGCGCCGGGTGTCGGCGGGCTGAGCCGGGCCGCTGCCGGAGTGCGTGCGGAGCGGCGCGGGCTCCGGCGGTCTCGCCCCTTCGCGGGGGACGGGAGCCTTGCCGCTGCCCGTCGTCGAGATCAACAGGGGTGGGCGAGGGCAGACAGTAGCGCTTGCTGCGACTATGGTCACTGCCGGTGACCTACCTCACCACTGCCTTCGCCACCGTTATGAGAATGGGATGATGTCGTTTATGAAGGGACGAGTCCTTGTCGTCGACGACGACACCGCACTGGCCGAGATGCTCGGCATTGTGCTGCGTGGTGAGGGTTTCGAGCCGTCTTTCGTGGCCGACGGCGACAAGGCGCTTGCCGCCTTCCGTGAGTCCAAGCCCGATCTGGTGCTGCTCGATCTGATGCTGCCCGGTCGGGACGGCATCGAGGTGTGCCGTCTGATCAGGGCGGAGTCCGGGGTGCCGATCGTGATGCTCACGGCGAAGAGCGACACGGTCGATGTCGTCGTGGGCCTGGAGTCGGGTGCCGACGACTACATCGTGAAGCCGTTCAAGCCGAAGGAGCTGGTGGCCCGGATCCGGGCGCGGCTCAGGAGGTCGGAGGAGCCGGCTCCGGAGCAGCTCGCCATCGGTGACCTGGTCATCGACGTGGCCGGGCACTCCGTGAAGCGGGACGGGCAGTCGATCGCGCTGACGCCGCTGGAGTTCGACCTGCTGGTCGCGCTCGCGCGCAAGCCGTGGCAGGTGTTCACGCGCGAGGTGCTGCTGGAGCAGGTGTGGGGCTACCGGCACGCGGCGGACACGCGGCTGGTCAACGTGCATGTGCAGCGGCTGCGCTCCAAGGTCGAGAAGGACCCGGAGAAGCCGGAGATCGTGGTGACCGTCCGTGGCGTCGGGTACAAGGCAGGACCGAGCTGACATGTCCGGCGACAGTGCCGCTTCGGCGCCCGGCCGGTCCGGGGGCCGCCCGGGGCGGCCTGTCGGGCGGAAGAAGGCCGGCTCCCGTTGGGGGCGGTTCCTGGAGAGCGGGCTGCTGCTCCAGGGCGGGGTCCAGGGCAGCCCGGTCATCCGGCTGTTCATGCGGTGGGTGCGCCGGCCGTTGCTGCCCGTCATGCGGCTGTGGCGGCGCAACATCCAGCTCAAGGTCGTCGCGACCACGCTGCTGATGTCGCTGGGCGTGGTCCTGCTGCTGGGCTTCGTCGTCATCGGGCAGGTGCGCAACGGCCTGCTGGACGCCAAGGTGAAGGCGTCCCAGAGCCAGGCCACGGGCGGGTTCGCGGTGGCCAAGCAGCGGGCCGACGAGGCGGCGAGCGGCACCGGCGACGACGTCGCCACGGCGGACGGGCGTCCCGCGCAGAACGTCAGCGAGTGGATGAGTGACCTCGTCTCCTCGCTGTCCAGCGGCGGCCAGGGCGCCTTCGACGTGGTGACCCTCCCGGCCTCCGACGAGGACGGCGCGGGCGGCCGCGGGCAGCGTGCCTCTGGTGAGGTGGACTGGAGCAGGAGCGTGCCCCCCGAGCTGCGCGAGCGGATCGGCAGCAGCACGACGGCCGCGCAGAGCTACACCCGCATCACCTACAACAACGTGACCAAGGACTCCCAGCCGGGCCTGGTCGTCGGCAAGCAGGTCAACGATCCCAACGGGGACCCGTACCAGCTCTACTACCTCTTCCCGCTCACCCAGGAGGAGAAGTCGCTGAGCCTGGTCAAGGGGACCCTCGCGACGGCCGGGCTGTTCGTCGTCGTCCTGCTGGGGGCCATCGCCTGGCTCGTGGTGCGGCAGGTCGTCACGCCGGTGCGGATGGCGGCGGGGATCGCCGAGCGGCTGTCCGCCGGGCGGCTCCAGGAACGTATGAAGGTCACCGGCGAGGACGACATCGCGCGGCTCGGCGAGGCCTTCAACAAGATGGCCCAGAACCTCCAGCTGAAGATCAGCCAGCTGGAGGACCTGTCGCGGATGCAGCGCCGGTTCGTGTCGGACGTGTCGCACGAGCTGCGTACGCCGCTGACGACCGTACGGATGGCCGCGGACGTCATCCACGAGGCCCGTGAGGACTTCGACCCGGTGACCGCGCGGTCGGCGGAGCTGCTCGCCGACCAGCTGGACCGGTTCGAGTCGCTGCTCGCGGACCTGCTGGAGATCAGCCGGTTCGACGCGGGTGCCGCGGCGCTGGAGGCGGAGCCGATAGACCTCAGGGACGTCGTACGGCGGGTTGTCAGCGGGGCCGCGCCGCTCGCGGAGCGCAAGGGCACGCAGATCCGCGTCCTGGGCGACCAGCAGCCCGTCGTCGCCGAGGCCGACGCCCGGCGCGTGGAGCGCGTGCTGCGCAACCTCGTCGTGAACGCCGTCGAGCACGGTGAAGGCAGGGATGTCGTCGTCAAGCTCGCCGCGGCGGGCGGTGCGGTCGCGGTCGCGGTGCGGGACTACGGGGTCGGGCTCAAGCCGGGCGAGGCGACGCGGGTGTTCAGCCGTTTCTGGCGGGCCGACCCGGCACGCGCGCGTACCACGGGTGGTACGGGTCTGGGGCTGTCCATCGCCCTGGAGGACGCGCGGCTGCACGGCGGCTGGCTTCAGGCGTGGGGTGAGCCGGGCGGCGGTTCGCAGTTCCGGCTGACGCTGCCCAGGACCGCGGACGAGCCGCTGCGGGGCTCTCCGATACCGCTGGAGCCCAAGGACTCACGGCGGAACCGGGGGCTCGACGACGCCGGTCTCCCGTGCGGCGGCGGGGACGGCGAGAAGCGGGCGACCGTGCCGGCACAGTCGGCGAGCGGGCCGCGGCCGCCGGGGCCGGGGCGGGACCCGATACCGCCGCGGGCGGCCTCCGCGGCCCCCACGGCCGATCCGACGGCGCTCCCCGGCAACGGCGCGCGCGTGGTGCCCCGGCCCGCCTCGGGCACGCGGCGGCAGGACGATCCGCAGGCCGCCCCGGAGCAGCCGGCTCGCGGCGGGGGCGCGAGCCGCCCGGCGGGCGCGGGCGGCCATGGCGGGGCGAGTGGTTCGTCAGACGCGGTCGGCAACGGTGTGGTGAGCGGTCCGGCGAGTACGCCCGGCGACGGCGGGCCGAGTGGTCCTGCTGGGCCCTCTAGGGACCAGGTCGTGAACGGGCCGCAGGACGCGGACAGGGACAACGGATCCGCGGGCTCGGGCAGGGAATCCGAGTCGGAGAACGCGGACAGGCATGGGGAGGCATCTCGTGGGCGCTGACCGTGGGGGGCGCGGTCGGCGTACGCCCGCGCGCGTGATGGCGTACGCCACTGGTGGCGTCTTGCTGCTGGCGGGGTGTGCCTCGATGCCGGACAGCGGGGATCTGCGGGGTGTAGAGTCCACACCCCGCCAGGAGACCCAGGTGCGGGTGTTCGCCGTGCCGCCGGGTGAGGACGCGCAGCCCTCGGAGATCGTGCAGGGCTTCCTGGAGGCGCTCACCAGCGACGATCCGCACTACAAGACGGCGCGCCAGTACCTGACCGGTGAGGCCGCCAAGACGTGGCGGCCGGAGACTTCCACGACGGTGCTGACGGACGGGCCGGGTGCCGAGCCCGCGGGTGCCGGCGGCCGGGCGGACACCGGCGAGATGACGTACATGCTGACGGGCACCAAGGTGGCCTCAGTGGACGCACAGCAGTCGTACGCGCCGGCGACCGGGGCGTACGGCAGGACCGTGCACCTGAAGAAGGGCGAGAAGAGCGGGCAGTGGCGGATCGACGCGCTGCCGCAGGGCGTCGTCATGGGCGAGTCGGACTTCCAGCGCAACTACATGTCCGTCAACAAGTACTACTTCGCTTCGAACACCACGGTGGCCGGGGCGGACACCCAGCCCACCGCGGTCGCCGACCCCGTGTACGTCCGCCGGCGGGTGGATCCCATGACGCAGATGGTGCGCTCCGTGCTGAGCGGGCCGACGCGGTGGCTCGGGCCGGTGGTCAGGTCGAGCTTCCCCACCGGGACGGCGCTGACGAAGAACGCCGGCGCGCTGGCGCCCGACGACCGCAACAAGCTGACGATCCCGCTCAACGACAAGGCCGCGCGCGTCGGCACCAACCGGTGCGAGGAGATGGCGGCCCAGCTGCTGTTCACGCTGCACAGCCTCAGCCCCGCGGTGGACGGGGTCGAGCTGCGGGCCGACGGGGCGGAGCTGTGCTCGCTCACGCGGCAAGGAGCCGACGCCGTCGCCCTCCGGAGCGCGGTGCGCAGCCCCGACTTCCTGTACTTCGTCGACGCCAAGGACCGGCTGGTACGGATCCCCGCGGGCGACAGCGACACCAAGCCGGACCCGGCGCCGGGGGCGCTGGGCGAGGGCGACACGGCGCTGCGGTCGGTGGCGGTGTCCCGCGACGAGCACACCGCGGCCGGTGTCAGCCTCGACGGCAAGTCGCTGTACGTGGGGTCGATGGTCTCGGGCGGTTCGCTGGGCGAGCCGGTGCTGCGCAGCCACGGCCCGACCGAGAAGGACCGGCTGACCACCCCCAGCTGGGACGCCCACGACGGGCTGTGGGTGGCCGACCGTGACCCGGACGATCCCCGGCTGCTCCTGCTGGAAGAGGGCAAGGGCGATCCGCTGGAGGTGCGCATGCCGCACCTGGACGGGCGGATCCAGGCCGTGCGGGTGGCCGCCGACGGGGTGCGGATCGCGCTCGTCGTGGAGAAGGCCGGCAAGAAGACCCTGCTCATCGGGCTGATCGAGCGGGAGGGGAAGCCGGGCGAGCAGTCGGCCGTCAGGGTGGTCGAACTGCGCTCCGCGACCCCGGAGCTGGAGGAGATCACCGCCATGTCGTGGGCCGGGGACAGCCGGCTCGTGGTGGTCGGGCGCGAGCACGGTGGCGTGGAACAGATGCGGTACGTCCAGGTCGACGGCTCCACGCCGGACATACCGGCGCCCGCGGCTCTGACCGGAGTCAAGGAGGTCACCGCCGCAGAGGACGACCAGTTGCCGCTGGTGGCGTACTCGGTGGACGGGATCGTCCGGCTGCCGTCGGGTGCGCAGTGGCAGAAGGTGACTGAGGGGACGGCGCCGGTTTATCCGGGGTGAGGTGGCGCCCCCCGTGGCCGGTGCGCGGGGCGCGCTTGTGTGCGCGCCCCTGGTCGGTCGCTGAGCCGGCTCACGGGGAGGCGCATGGGGCCGCCCCACGGAGCCGTCCCACAGGGCCGTCACTCGTGTGAGGGACGGACGGTTCGCCTGGCGGGGAGTTGTCCACAGGCCGTTGTCCACAGGGGTGGCCGGAGAGGGCCCGGGGCGGCACAGTGGTGGCCATGCGGGGGTGGTGGCAGGACCTCACCGACCTGGTGCTGCCGGCCGAGTGCGGGGGCTGTGGGAGGCCTCGTACGGTGCTCTGCCCGGGGTGCCGTGCGGTGCTGAGCGGAGTCGCGGCAATTCGGGTGCGGCCGGTGCCGGAGCCGCCAGGGCTGCCCGTGGTGCACGCGGCTGCCCCGTACGCGGACGAGGTGCGGGCGACGCTGCTGGCCCACAAGGAACGGGGCGCCCTCGCGCTCGCCGGCCCCCTCGGGGTGGCCTTGGCGGGAGCAGTGCGGGCGGGGCTTCGGGAGGCGTGGGGCGGCTCCTGGGCCGGGGCCGAGGGGGCGTGGTCCCGGGGCGTCGGGGCTCCGGTGCTGCTCGTGCCGGTGCCGTCGGGGCGGCGGGCCGTGCGGGCCCGGGGGCATGATCCCGCGCGGCGGATCGCGCTCGCGGCGGCTGGAGAACTGCGGCGGAGCGGGGTGCCGGCCCGGGTCCTCGGTGTGCTGCGGCAGAGGCGGGCCGTGGCCGACCAGTCGGAGCTCAACTCCCGGCAGCGACGGGACAATCTCGCGGGCGCGCTGGCGGTGGTACCCGGAGGTGCCCGGCTGCTCTCCGGCGGACCGGTCGTCCTCGTCGACGACCTGATGACCACGGGGGCGTCCTTGGCGGAGGCCGCGCGGGCGGTGCGGGCGGCGGGGCCGATTTCGAACGCTGCGGGGGCCGTGGCCGTGTACGGGGGAGAGACATGGGAAAGCAGAGAGGAACAGAACGTCGGATCAAGGCGAGAGAGGACGGGCCGGCGGCCCGGCCGGCACGGAATGACGGGCGCGGGCTGCGCCGGCGGAGTCGTTGACGTGGTGTGCGCGGCAGTGGTCGCGGCGCCACCGGACTCTTTCCAAATAAACCGGAACTGACTGAGATCTTGCGTCGTTGCAGGTAACGAGAGCGCTTATTCACCTGAACGGAGGTACGCCGCAGTAGAGGGTGACGACATCCGTCCGGGCGAGATATGTTCGGTTGAGAGGGAAAGCCGCAGGCCACACCTCTCAAATCCGAATGCCGTGCCGCGGGATTTTCCTCATCACTCGCGAACGGTGGCGTGGAGATCTCGCCCACGGGGGAGGAGGTGGAAGTCACCGAGTCCGAGGTTCCGGGGCACACCGGAACCTGGTGCAAAAGGGAGACGCTCCGAAGCGAAGCGGAGCGATCCGGGAACGGAGTTCTGCGTGGACATCGTCGTCAAGGGCCGCAAGACCGAGGTGCCCGAGCGGTTCCGGAAGCACGTGGCCGAGAAGCTGAAGCTGGAGAAGATCCAGAAGCTCGATGGCAAGGTGATCAGCCTCGACGTCGAGGTGTCCAAGGAGCCCAACCCCAGGCAGGCCGACCGTTGTGACCGAGTGGAGATCACGCTCCGCTCCCGCGGTCCGGTGATCCGGGCGGAGGCAGCGGCGAGCGATCCGTACGCGGCTCTCGACCTGGCGGCGGAAAAGCTGGAAGCCCGGCTGCGCAGGCAGCACGACAAGCGGTTCTCGCGCCGTGGCGCGCGCCGGATCTCGGCCGCAGAGGTCGCCGACCACGTCCCGGGCGTGGCGACGCTCAACGGAAACGGCCTGGTGCCGACTCCGGAGGAGGAGCCGGAAGAAGCCGTCCCCACGAAGAAGATCGGCTCACTCGAAGTGCAGGGTGACGGCCCCATCGTCGTCCGCGAGAAGACCCACGTCGCAGCCCCCATGACCCTCGACCAGGCTCTCTACGAGATGGAACTGGTCGGGCACGACTTCTACCTGTTCGTCGACTCAGAGACCAAGGAACCGAGTGTCGTCTACCGACGGCACGCCTACGACTACGGCGTGATCCACCTCAGGACGGACACGATGGTCACACAGGCGCACTCGCCCGACGCGGGCGGTGCGCTCGGCGGCTGACCATGCCGGGTGACAGCGGAGCAGGTGCCCCTGGAGCGCGTATGCGCCCCCAGGGGCACCCCCGTGCGACCACTTGGCGCCCCGCTCCGTCACCCTGGTGTCGTCCAGGCATGAAATCATGGTTGGCCACGGCCCAACCGGTGGGTCGTTGCTCTGGGTTGGCGATGGCTCAGGACCACAGGCCACAGCCTTCAGGGGGAGGAACGATGGCGGACAGCTTCGGACCGATGCGTGACGAGGATGCCGACGACGGCGTCGTCGGCATGGGCCCGGACACGGGCTCTCCACGCAAGGAACCGATCAGAGTCCTTGTGGTCGACGACCACGCCCTGTTCCGCCGTGGCCTGGAGATCGTGCTGGCGGCCGAGGAGGACATCCAGGTCGTCGGGGAGGCGGGCGACGGTGCCGAGGCCGTCGAGAAGGCCGCCGACCTGCTGCCCGACATCGTCCTGATGGATGTGCGGATGCCCAAGCGGGGCGGGATCGAGGCCTGCACCTCCATCAAGGAGGTCGCCCCCAGCGCCAAGATCATCATGCTGACGATCAGCGATGAGGAAGCCGATCTCTACGACGCCATCAAGGCGGGCGCGACCGGCTATCTCCTCAAGGAGATCTCGACGGACGAGGTGGCCACCGCCATTCGCGCGGTGGCCGACGGGCAGTCGCAGATCAGCCCGTCCATGGCGTCGAAGCTGCTCACCGAGTTCAAGTCGATGATCCAGCGCACGGACGAGCGCCGGCTGGTGCCCGCGCCGCGGCTGACGGACCGTGAACTGGAAGTCCTCAAACTCGTCGCGACGGGGATGAACAACCGCGATATCGCCAAGGAGTTGTTCATCTCCGAGAACACCGTGAAGAACCACGTGCGCAACATCCTGGAGAAGCTTCAGCTGCACTCCAGGATGGAAGCGGTGGTGTACGCGATGCGGGAGAAGATCCTCGAGATCCGGTAGGGCTCAGACCTGGTGGGGCTCAGACGAGGATGCGGGCGAGTTCCTTGACGAGGGGCTCGCGCAGGTCCGGTGCGTCGACCAGCTCCACGCGTACGTCCGTGCAGTCCACCCAGGTCGCCGCCTCGGCCAGGGCCTGCGCGACGGCCGGGACCGCCTTCGCGCCGTCGAGCGTGACCTGCCTGGCCACCAGCGTGCGGCCCTCGCGGGCCGGGTCCACGCGGCCGACGAGCCGGCCGCCGGCCAGGACCGGCATCGCGAAGTAGCCGTATACCCGCTTCTGCTTGGGGACGTAGGCCTCCAGTCGGTGGGTGAATCCGAAGATCCGCTCCGTGCGCGCCCGCTCCCAGATCAGGGAGTCGAAGGGCGAGAGCAGCGTGGTGCGGTGGCGGCCGCGCGGGGGTGCCTCCAGGGCCGCGGGATCGGCCCAGGCGGGCTTGCCCCAGCCCTCGACCGTGACCGGGACGAGGCCTGAGTCGGCGATCACCGCGTCGACCTGCTCGCCCTTGAGGCGGTGGTAGTCGGCGATGTCCGCGCGTGTGCCGACGCCGAGGGACCGGCCTGCCAGGCGGACCAGGCGGCGCAGGCACTCGGTGTCGTCCAGCTCGTCGTGCAGGAGGTCCTCGGGGATCGCGCGCTCGGCGAGGTCGTACACGCGCTTCCAGCCGCGGCGCTCCACGCAGACCACCTCGCCGTACATCAGGGCGCGCTCGACGGCGACCTTCGTGCCGGACCAGTCCCACCAGTCGTTCGTCTTCTTCGCGCCGCCCAACTCCGTCGCCGTGAGGGGGCCTTCGTCGCGGAGCTGCTTGATGACCTCGTCGTAGGCGCCGTCCGGCAGCTCGTGGTTCCAGTGCGGGCGGTTGCGGTAGGCGCGGCGGCGGAAGGCGAAGTGGGGCCACTCCTCGATGGGGAGGATGCAGGCCGCGTGGGACCAGTACTCGAAGGCGTGGGTGTCCTTCCAGTAGGCGTTCTCCACTGTCTTTCGGCCTACCGCGCCCAGGCGGGCGTACGGGACGAGTTCGTGGGAGCGGGCCAGGACCGAGATGGTGTCGAGCTGTATCGCGCCCAGGTGGCGGAGGATGCCGCGGACGCCGGAGCGGCGGGGTGGGGCGCCGAGGAAGCCCTGGGCGCGGAGCGCCAGTCGGCGGGCCTCGTCTGCGGAGAGTTCTGTTGCGGGGCGCGGGGTGGTCATGGTTTTGCACGATAGGGGGTGGGACTGACAGAGGTGGTGTGAGCTGCGAGGTCGGGTGTGGGGTGCTGTGCGCGAGCAGCTCAGGCCGCTACGAACGCGCCGGCAAGTAGGGAGCCGTCGACGGCAGGCCCAGGTCCGACGGGAGCAGGGAGCCGACCCAGGTGTCGCGGCGTACGCCCTTGTTGTTGGTGGCGGCGCGCAGCATGCCTTCGATCGTGAAGCCGGCTCGTTCCGCCACCGCGCGGGAGGCGTGGTTGCCCACCTCGGCGCGCCATTCGATGCGGTCGACGGCGGCCTGGACGAAGGCCCAGCGGCAGGCGGTGAGGGCGGCTTCCGTGATGTAGCCGTTTGAGCGGTGCTGCTTGGCGGCCCAGAAGCCGATCTCGCCCATGCCCAGGGCGTGCATGGTGATGCCGAGCATGCCGGCGAGCTCACCGGAGCGGAGGAAGACGCCGAAGGTGTACATGGATCCGTCCGACCAGCCGTCGGGGACCAACTGTTCCGTGAAGGCCTCGGCGTTCTCCCGGAGGTACGGCGAGGGGATCGTGGTCCAGCGCTGGATGTCGGGGTCCTGGCAGGCGTCGTACACCGCGTCGGTGTCCCGGGGGCCGACCGTGCGCAGCAGGAGGCGGTCCGTGGTGAGTGTGGCGGGGTCCATCGGCCGATTGTGGTCGGGGGACTCTTGGGAGCGCCATACGTTTGCTGTGAGTGAGGGCTTGATCACGCTTCGCTTAATTCGGGTGGGGGATGCGGCACCATCCGAGGGGCCCGGACGTTGTCCTTTTTGAAGCAGAGTGAAAGCGAAACGAAGCAGCGGACGGTTGCCGTCACGGCAGGCCCTCCCGGCGCGGTGGGGTCCTCGCATACGATGGCCGTTGCTCAGTAAGTCAAGTGGTAACCGACCGTCCCAGGCCCGACCGGCAAGGAGACCAACCCCCGTGTCCGTCCTCTCGAAGATCATGCGTGCAGGCGAAGGCAAGATCCTGCGCAAGCTGCACCGCATCGCGGACCAGGTCAACTCCATCGAAGAGGACTTCGTCGACCTCTCCGACGCCGAGCTGCGGGCCCTCACCGATGAGTACAAGCAGCGGTACGCCGATGGTGAGAGCCTGGACGACCTGCTGCCCGAGGCGTTCGCCACCGTCCGCGAGGCCGCCAAGCGCGTCCTCGGCCAGCGCCACTACGACGTGCAGATGATGGGCGGCGCCGCCCTGCACATGGGCTACGTCGCCGAGATGAAGACCGGTGAGGGCAAGACCCTCGTCGGCACGCTGCCGGCGTATCTGAACGCGTTGTCCGGCGGCGGCGTCCACATCATCACGGTGAACGACTACCTGGCCGAGCGTGACTCCGAGATGATGGGCCGCGTCCACCGCTTCCTCGGTCTCGAGGTCGGCTGCATCCTCGCCAACATGACGCCGGCTCAGCGCCGCGAGCAGTACGCCTGCGACATCACGTACGGCACGAACAACGAGTTCGGCTTCGACTACCTGCGCGACAACATGGCGTGGTCCAAGGACGAGCTCGTCCAGCGCGGCCACAACTTCGCCATCGTCGACGAGGTCGACTCCATCCTCATCGACGAGGCCCGTACGCCGCTGATCATCTCCGGGCCGGCCGACCAGGCGACCAAGTGGTACGGCGACTTCGCCAAGCTGGTCAAGCGCCTCAAGCGCGGCGAGGCGGGTCAGCCGCTCAAGGGCATCGAGGAGACCGGCGACTACGACGTCGACGAGAAGAAGCGCACGGTCGCCATCCACGAGTCCGGTGTCGCCAAGGTCGAGGACTGGCTGGGCATCGACAACCTCTACGAGTCGGTGAACACCCCGCTGGTGGGCTACCTGAACAACGCCATCAAGGCCAAGGAGCTCTTCAAGAAGGACAAGGACTACGTCATCATCGACGACGAGGTCATGATCGTCGACGAGCACACCGGACGTATCCTCGCGGGCCGCCGTTACAACGAGGGCATGCACCAGGCGATCGAGGCGAAGGAAGGGGTGCCGATCAAGGACGAGAACCAGACGCTCGCCACGATCACGCTCCAGAACTTCTTCCGCCTCTACAAGCGCCACGACCACAACGGCAAGGAAATGCCGGGCCTGTGCGGCATGACCGGTACGGCGATGACCGAGGCCGCCGAGTTCCACCAGATCTACAAGCTCGGTGTGGTGCCGATCCCGACCAACCGGCCGATGGTCCGCAAGGACCAGTCGGACCTGATCTACCGGACCGAGGTCGCCAAGTTCGAGGCGGTCGTCGACGACATCGAGGAGAAGCACCGCAAGGGCCAGCCGATCCTCGTCGGCACCACCTCGGTCGAGAAGTCCGAGTACCTCTCGCAGCAGCTCAGCAAGCGCGGCATCCAGCACGAGGTGCTGAACGCCAAGCAGCACGACCGTGAGGCGCAGATCGTCGCCCAGGCCGGCCGCAAGGGCTCTGTCACGGTGGCCACGAACATGGCCGGCCGTGGTACGGACATCAAGCTCGGCGGCAACCCCGAGGACCTCGCCGAGGCGGAGCTGCGCCAGCGCGGCCTCGACCCCGAGGAGCACATCGAGGAGTGGGCGCAGGCCCTGCCCGAGGCGCTCAAGCGGGCCGAGAAGGCCGTCCAGGCCGAGAAGGACGAGGTCGAGAAGCTCGGCGGGCTCTACGTGCTGGGCACCGAGCGGCACGAG
This sequence comes from Streptomyces coeruleofuscus, assembly GCF_039532725.1. Lineage (NCBI taxonomy): Bacteria > Bacillati > Actinomycetota > Actinomycetes > Kitasatosporales > Streptomycetaceae > Streptomyces > Streptomyces coeruleofuscus. The sequence goes on along the minus strand of NZ_BAAASE010000022.1, from coordinate 1,893 downwards.
TCGCGGCGCATCGACAACCAGCTGCGCGGTCGTTCCGGCCGTCAGGGCGACCCCGGCGAGTCCCGCTTCTACCTCTCCCTCGGCGACGACCTGATGCGGCTGTTCAAGGCCCAGATGGTCGAGCGCGTGATGTCGATGGCGAACGTCCCGGACGACGTGCCGATCGAGAACAAGATGGTCACGCGCGCGATCGCCTCCGCCCAGTCGCAGGTCGAGCAGCAGAACTTCGAGACCCGTAAGAACGTCCTGAAGTACGACGAGGTCCTCAACCGCCAGCGTGAGGTCATCTACGGCGAGCGGCGCCGCGTCCTGGAGGGCGAGGACCTGCACGAGCAGGTGCAGCACTTCATGGACGACACGATCGACGCCTACGTCCAGGCCGAGACGGCCGAGGGCTTCCCCGAGGACTGGGACCTCGACCGGCTGTGGGGCGCCTTCAAGCAGCTCTACCCGTGCAAGGTCACGATCGAGGAGCTGGAGGAGGCCGCCGGCGACCGTGCCGGGCTGACCGCCGAGTTCATCGGTGACTCCGTCAAGGACGACATCCACGAGCAGTACGAGGCGCGCGAGGCGCAGCTCGGCTCCGAGATCATGCGTGAGCTGGAGCGCAGGGTCGTGCTGTCGGTCCTCGACCGCAAGTGGCGCGAGCACCTCTACGAGATGGACTACCTCCAGGAGGGCATCGGCCTGCGCGCGATGGCGCAGAAGGACCCGCTGGTCGAGTACCAGCGCGAGGGCTTCGACATGTTCACCGCCATGATGGAGGGCATCAAGGAGGAGTCCGTCGGCTACCTGTTCAACCTGGAGGTCCAGGTCGAGCAGCAGGTCGAAGAGGTTCCGGTCGAGGACACCAAGCCGGTGGCCGACCTGGAGAAGCACGACGCGGTGCCGGCGCAGGCCGGTGCCCGCCCGGAGATCCGCGCCAAGGGGCTCGACGCCCCGCAGCGGCGCAACCTCCACTTCTCCGCGCCGACGGTCGACGGCGAGGGCGGTACCATCGAGGGCGACTTCGCCGACGAGGAGCCGGTGCGTTCCGAGGCTGACGGCCTCACGCGCGCGGAGCGCCGCAAGCAGGCGCGGAGCCGGGGGCGTCGTAAGAAGTGACGGTCGCTGAGGCACCGTAGCGGCTGAAGGGCCGGGCACCTGAGGGTGTCCGGCCCTTCGGCTTGGTGGTCGGCGGCTGTGGGGCCTTGTGCGGTGGCTCAGTCGGACTCTGCGCGGGGTGGGCGGGGGCCGCCGAGTTCCACCGCCGTGCAGCGCCAGCGGAGGTCCTGGCCGAGTTCCAGGCGGAAGGCCATCGCGCGCAGCCGGTCGCCGGCGCCGATGCGGGCGAAGGCCTCGATGGCGCCGGGGCGGGGTTCGAAGTAGCCGATGTCGCGCACGACGGGGCGGGCGCCCCGGGTGCGCAGGGGGCCGCGTTCGGCGAGCCAGGCCAGTTCGTCGTAGGCGCGGCCCCGGGTGTGGCGGAGCATCGAGTGGACGGGGCGGTGGCCGCTGAGCACGGCGAGGAGGAGGTCGGCGAAGAGGTCGGTGGGGAGAGGGTGGGGGGCCGGACGGCGGGGGTGCTGGGCCGGGACGCGTGGTGCGATGTCCCGGGAGGCGGGGGCGGTGCTTCGCGGCGCTCTGCGGGGTGCTGCGGGGGTGGCCGAGGGGGACGGCGGGCGGGTGTCCATGGGGCGGGTGCGAGGCCTCACGGCGCGGGCGGAGCCCGGCGGGCGGCCGTCGGCTGCCGGTGTGCGGGTGGGGCCTCCGCCCGGGGTACGGGGTGGGGCGGTGCCGCCGGGGGTGCGGGGAGTGGGGCTTCCGGGGGTGTGTGGGGTCATGCTGCGGGGGGTGCGTGGCGGGGCGGTGCCGTCGGGGGCGTTAGTGGGGTTCGCGGGGGTGCGTGGGTTG
>NZ_BAAASE010000021.1:0-53289 GCF_039532725.1 Streptomyces coeruleofuscus | reverse complement strand
CACAAGGTGTCCCTGGACAAGGTCATCAAGACCATGAAGGACACCGGCGCCGACATGTCGGTCAAGTACAAGGAAACCGCACGGGGCGGACTCGCCGTCAACATCATCGAGTGCTGAGCGAGGCCCGCGCGGCGGGCGGCAGCCACCGCGGTCGTGGCGGAAGCCGCTGTCGCCGCCCCTGCCGGTGAGGCGCGTCAGCTCGTCGAAGGCGGGGCGCAGGCCGGGGGACCTGCGGTCACCGGGCCGCCTCGCGGACCTCCGCGACGGCCGCGGGCAGGTCGGCCGGGTCCTCGGTGACGACGACCGCCACGACGGTGTCCGTGCCGGGCCAGTCCTCGGCGAGGACGACCCGCGGGCGCGCGAGCGCGGCCACGGCCACGTCGCCCGCCGGGCGCCCGTCCTCGGGCAGCAGCACCATGGCCGCGCCGCGGCTGGGCTCGGGGGTCTCGCCGGGCAGCTCTCCGCCGGTGAGCAGGGCGAGCAGCGCCTCGTACGGCCGGACGGCCCCCTGGTGCGCGTACGGGATGAGGTGGGAGTTGATCAGGTCGCCGCCGAGCCGTCCGCCGACCTCCAGGACGACGGGGCCCGCGGAGCCGAGCCGCAGGTCGACGTGGAACCCCCCGGTCCCGAGACCGACGGCGAGCACGGCCTGCTCGGCGGCCCGCATCAGGTCCTTGACCTGCGTGTCCGTCAGGGCGGAGGGGACAGTCGTGGCCCACGACGGGGACAGGGGCCCGTCGACGCTCTTGTCGGTGACGCCCAGGATCCGCACCGTGCCGTCGGAGACGACACCCGAGACGGAGTGCTCGGAGCCGTCGACGTACTCCTCGACGAGGAAGTCGCCGGTCCCCGAGTAGTTGGCGGCCGTGAGCGCGAACACCTCGTCCAGGCCGGTGTCCTGGGTGATCAGCGCCATGCCGCGGCCGCCGGAGCAGTGGGCGGGCTTGAACACCAGGGGACGGCCCGTGGTGCCGAGCTCCGACACGGCGGCCCGCAGGTCGTCGAGCGTCCGGCCCGCCCGCCAGGGCGGGTTGAGCCCGTACGGCTCCATGGACCGGCGCTGGGCGGCCTTGTCGGTGGTGACGGCCGCGGCGTCGGTACCGATCCCGCGCACCCCGAACCGCTCGGCGAGCAGCGCGGTGAGGCCGACGTACTTGTCGCCCCAGCAGACGACAGCGGCGGGGGCCCGGTCCGGGGAGGCCTGAGCGGCCTGCTCCGCGAGCGAGGAGCCGCGGTCGAAGGAGCCGGTCCGGTGGCCGGGCAGCCCGGTGTGGGAGACGTCGGCGTCGGACGCGACGTGGACGGTCAGTCCCCGTGCGGCGGCGGCCTCGAGTTCGGCGCGCCATTCCAGGGGGGAGCGCCGCAGGCCGAGGTAGAGCACGGTGCCGCTCCCGGCCTCGCCGCCGTCGTCCGCTGCCGTCGGGGTCACCGCGGGGGTGTGTGCTGTCGTCATCTGGTCGGACACCGTTCTCGTTCGCCGTCGTGGGTTGCGCCCCCGTTGGAGGCCTTCGTGCCGCTGTCCGCCTAGTCTGGGCCCTTCGAGCACCAGGGGGTGGGGCGCAGTGACGAGGCGGGCGGACAGCGTCGAGGTCGTGGCGGCGGTGCGGCGGGTTTTCCGCGACGGGCTGCTGAGCGGGAAGTCCGCGTTCGCGCGGGAGGTGCCGGCCTGGAGCGAGGCCACGGCCGCCGATCTGCGCGCGCGGTTCGTGGACCGGCCGGACGAGTCCTCGGACACCTTCCTGGTCAAGCTGCGGCGGCAGCTCGACGGCGCGCCCGAGGCGACGGTCGTGCTGGCGGCCGAGCTGCTGTTCGTGAACATGGCACCGCTGGTGCCCGAGCAGATCGGGCTGGCCAAGAAGCGCCAGATCCTCGGCGAGGTGCTGTCCTGGACCGGTCGCCCGGTGGCCGTTCCGGAGGATCTGGAACCTGGCCTGAAGGGCTTCATCAACGGCGGCCAGGGCTTCCTGAACTACCGCTGGGCGCAGTTCCAGATCCTGGTCCTGCTGGTGGAGCGGCTCGCCGGGACGACCGGTGCGGAGCGGGAGGCGGTGCTGACGGATCCCCTGGGGTTCAAGGCCTTGTGCCTGGGCATCCAGGAGTCGGTCGGGCACAAGAAGGGGCGGGCGCAGATCCACGTCCTGCTGTTCCTGCTCTTCCCCGACTTCTACCAGCCGATCGCCAGCGCCTACCACAAGCAGGAGATCGTCAAGGCCTTCGCGGACGAACTCCCCGAGCCCACCGGCGACGACGACCGCGACCTGCTGGAACTGTGCCGGACGCTGGAGGAACAGACCGGGCAAGCAGTCGACTTCTACGACGAGCCGTGGGTGGGCAGGTGGCGCAGGGGCGCCGTCGAGCACGAGCAGCGCGGCTGGCTGGTGCGCGGATACAACGTGGACGGGCGCAACTTCATCCCCGACTGGCTGCGGCGCGGCTACTGCTCGATGTCCTGGCGGGAGATCCCGGAGATCCCCGCCGGCGCCGCCAAGCAGGACGTGCAGCGGGCCGTCGCCGAGGCGATGCAGGAGGCCAGTGCCCAGTTGCGCGGGCAGGCCGCGTACCAGCTGCACGCCTTCCTCACCCTCATGCAGCCGGGCGACCTGGTCGTCACCGTCACTCCGGACGAGGTGCACGTCGGCACCGTCCAGGGCCCGGCCGCGTACGACGCCTCGGACGGTCCGGACAACGCCCGGCGCCGGCCGGTGCGCTGGGCCACCGCCGAGCGGCCGCTCGTCCGCGCGGAGCTGCCCGAGCGCGTGCAGGCCCGGCTGCCGCTGCCGCCGACGGTCTACGACATCAGCAGCGTCGCTGCCGAACTCGCCGAGCGGGCGGGGCTGGAGGACGTGGTCGCCGAGGAGCTCGTCGACGTCGACGTCACCAAGGCGCTGGAACTGCCGCCGGTCACCGAGGAGCTGGCCGCGCGGCTGCTGATGCCGCTTCAGTGGCTGCGGGAGACGGCCGAACAGCTCCAGGAGCAGGGCCAGCTCGTCTTCCACGGTCCGCCCGGCACCGGGAAGACCTACCTCGCCCGCGCCCTCGCCCGGCATCTCGCCGGGCCCGACCGGGTGGAGCTGGTGCAGTTCCACCCCTCGTACACCTACGAGGACTTCTTCGAGGGGTTCCGTCCCGTCCGGGGCGAGGGCGGCTCGGTGGTGTTCGACGTCGTGCCCGGGCCGTTCCGGCTGCTCGCCGAGCGCGCCGCGAAGGACCCGGCCAATCCGTACGTGCTGATCGTCGACGAGATCAACCGGGCCAATCTGGCGAAGGTCTTCGGCGAGCTGTACTTCCTGCTGGAGTACCGCGAGGAGCCCGTCACCACCCAGTACAGCCCGCACGCCCCGTTCACCCTGCCGGACAACCTGTTCCTCATCGGCACGATGAACACCGCCGACCGCTCGATCGCCCTCGTCGACGCGGCGATGCGCCGGCGCTTCGCCTTCCGCCGCCTCTCCCCCGAGAAGCCGCCGGTCCAGGGCCTGCTGGACCGCTGGCTGCGTGAGCGCGGGCTGCCGGACACCGCGGCCCGGCTGCTGGACGCGCTCAACGCCCGGCTCGGCGACGCCGACCGGGCGATCGGGCCGTCGTACCTGATGAAGCCCGCCGCGGCCCGGCCGGAGGGACTCGACCTCGTCTGGCGCACCCAGATCCTGCCCCTGCTGGAGGACCAGTTCTACGGCACCGGTGTCGACGTGGAGGAGGAGTACGGCCTGCCCGCCCTGCGGGCGGCGCTCGGGCAGGACCCGGAGGAGGCGTGACCGCCCCCCGCCCCACCGGTCCCGGCCCGACCGGCCTCGACCTCACCGTGCGGGAGACCGGCCCCGGCACCGTGCGGGAGCTGACCGGCGACCAGCTCGCCGGGCTGCTCTCCGTGCCGGACCTGGTCCGGCTCACCCCGGCGGCGGGCGGACGCTGGCGGGTGAGGGGCAACCAGAAGGTCGGCCTGGTGCGGCTGCGCACACCGTCCGGCGGGGCCGTCCAGCTGCGCCTGCGTCCCAAACTCCCGGTCCGTGACCTGCTGTTCCTGCTCTCCTACTCCCCCGGCGACCCCTGGCGGCCCGAGCCGGTCACCGCCGCCGAGTCGGACGACCTGCTGCCCGCCGTCGCCGACCTGCTCGCCCGCACCGCCCGCCGCACGCTCGACGCGGGAGTGCTGCACGGCTACCGCACGGTCGAGGAGGACCTGCCCCTGATCCGCGGCCGGATCCGCACGGCGGACCAGCTGCGCCGCGTCGGCCTGCCGCTGCCGGTCGCCGTGCGCTACGACGACCACACCCCGGACATCGCCGAGAACCGCGTCCTGCTCACGGCCCTGCACCTGGCCGCCCGGCTCCCCGGAGTCCCCCGGCGCACGGCCATGACCCTGCGCCACCTGGCCGGCCACCTCACGGGCGTCCGCCCCCTCCACCCCGGCGCGCCCCTGCCCCGCTGGACGCCGAACCGCCTCAACTCCCGCTACACGCGGGTCCTGCGGCTGGCCGAACTGGTGCTGTCCGCCCGCTCCGTCCAGCCGTCCGGCGGGACACCCACCGCGGCGGACGGCTTCCTGCTCGACATGCCGGACGTCTTCGAACGGTTCCTCACCGTGGCGCTCGGCGACGTCCTCGCCCGCCAGGGGATCCGGTGCGCCGGCCAGGAGGGACACCACCGCCTGGACGAGGCCCGCAGGGTGCGTCTGCGTCCGGACATCGTGCTGTACCGGGCGGGCCGCCCCGTCTCCGTCGTCGACGCGAAGTACGTCTTCCTCGACAGGCCCGCCCCCTCCACCGACCACCTCGGCCAGCTGCTCGGCTACTGCACCGCGCTCGGCCTGCCGCACGGCCACCTCGTCTACGCCGCCACCTCCCAGGACGGCCCGGCCGACCACGTCATCCGCCGCTCCGGCATCACGGTCACGGCCCACGCCCTGGACCTCGCCCGCCCGCCCGCCGAACTGCTGGCGTCCGTCGGCGAGTTGGCCGACCGGATCACCGCCACGGCGGCCGGCCTTCACCCCGCGTCCGACTTAAGTTGACATTTCCACGTCGGTCCACAGCAGGCCGTGCCATGGTGGGTATGCATCAACTCCCCTCCCCCACCAGCACTTCAGGGAGCCCCCATGCTGCGCGGCATCGACGTGAGCGCCTACCAGTCCTCCTCCTACGACACCGACGGCCTCTCCTTCGTCTTCATCAAGGCGACCGAGGGGCGTTCCTACGTCAACCCCAGACTCGCCGCCCAGACGAAGCGGGGCCGCGACGCCGGGCTGGTCGTCGGCTTCTACCACTTCCTGTGGCCCGGCAACCTCACCGCCCAGGCCGAGTACTTCGTCTCCAAGGCCCCGGACCGGCCGGGCGACATCCTCGCCGTCGACTGGGAGACGACCAGCGACGGGACGCACGCGAGCAACGCGGAGAAGGACCTGTTCATCCGGAAACTGAAGGACCTCCGGCCGAACAACCAGGTGGTGCTCTACTGCAACCGGAACTTCTGGCTCAACCACGACACGACGTCCTACGCGGGCGACGCCCTGTGGATCGCCGACTACGTCAGCGCGGGCAAGCCCCGCATCAAGGCCAGGTGGCGCTTCCACCAGTACACCGACGACCCGCTGGACAAGAACGTGGCCGACTTCGAGAGCAGGGCGGCGCTGCGGAGGTGGGCCGAGGACGCCTGAGTGCCCAGGGGCTCAGCCGCTGAACTCCGGCTTGCGTTCCGGTGACGCCTCCGCCAGGGCCTTCGTGACCGCGTCGACGCCACCGCGCAGGCCGTAGACGGGAGTGTCGGGCTGCTGGCGCCAGGAGTCGTCGATGCCGCCCGCGTCGACGGAGTCGAAGCCGAGTTCGTCGATCAGGTCCCGCACCTTGCGCTTGGCCGCCTCGTCGTCGCCGGCCACCGGGAGGGCGATGCGGCCGGGGTCGCCGGCCGGGAGCGGGCGGTCCAGGATGTCCTGGGCGTACGTGCCGTTGAAGGCCTTGATCACGGGGTGGCCGATCCGGCGTTCCGTCCAGCGGCTCTCGGTGAGGCCCTCGTCCTCGATCGCGGCGATCCTGCCGTCCCGCTGCCGGGGGTAGTAGTTGCCGGTGTCGATCACCGCGACGCCGTCCGCCGCCTCGTCGAACAGGCCGGACGGCAGGTCCGGGACCGCCTTCAGCGGGATGGTGACGACGACGATCTCGGCGCCCCGCGGTGCCTCCTCGACCGTCACGGGCGTCGCGCCGGTCTCCTCCGCCAGGGCCGTGAGCGTGTGCGGGCCCCGGGAGTTGGCGACGAACACGTCGTGACCGAGGGCGGTGAGCCGCCGGGTCAGATTGCCGCCGATGTTGCCCGCTCCGATGATGCCGATCTTCATGTCCTCGCCTCGCCCTTCCAGGGGGTCAGGAGTTCCTGGCCAGCTTGTGATCAGGGTCAACCCGCGGGGCAGAGGAGCTATTCCGGCTTCCGTGGAGGCGCGAACGGGTCCTCGGAGCTGCCGGACCACACCACGCACGCCCTGCTGCTGCGCGAGGGGCGTCCGCTCGCGGGCGGCCCGGTGGCCGGGGTGCTGACCGCCGACCGGCTCGGCAAGTGCTTCGACCTGCCGCTGGCGCTGGAACGGCACGACGGCCGGTGGAGCGTACGCACGGTACGGCGGGCATGACGAGGGGCCCGGTCCGTCCGCGGACGGACCGGGCCCCGCTCCTCGCAGCGCCGGAGCGCCGGCGTCACTTGTTCAGGTAGCCCCAGAACTCGTCGAAGCTCAGCTTCTTGTCGCCGTCGAGGTCGCGGGTCTTGATGACGACCTCGGCGACCGACTCGGTGACGTTCCAGTCGCCGGACCGGGCCAGGGCGGACTTGAACTCGGCAGCGGTGATGAAGCCGTCACCATCCGTGTCGATCTGTTCGAACTGCTTGCGTGCTTCCTCGATGTCCGCCACCGATCCGCCCCTACTCTCGTGTTCCGCGTCTTGCTGACGCAGGTCAGATTAGCTGTCCGTATGCGCCTCCAGTGCGGCGACCACCCACGCGAACTCCTCGCGGTACGCCGCCTCGGGCCCGGTTCCCTTCACGACGGCCAGCAACTCGCGGTAGCGGGCGACCCGGTTGGTGGCGTGCGAGCGCAGCCGTTCCAGCACGGTGGCGGGGTCGGCCTCGCCCAGCAGCTCGCGCAGCACCTGAGCGGCCTCCGGGGAGCCGGGGGCGATGCCGCGCTCGCGGGCCCGGGCTCCCAGTTGTACGAGCCGCCGGGAGAACCACAGGGACGCCCCGGCGGGGGTGTCATGACCGTGGTCCGCCGCGTTGAACTCGGCGGCCTTGCGCATCTCGGCCCTGAAGTCCGGGTCCTGGAGCATCTCGGCCAGCTCCAGCCAGGCGTCCACCTGTTCGGGTGTCGGTTCCTCGGGCAGGTCGGCGGCGGTGTTCCGCATGCGTTCACGGATCACCGGGTCCGCCGTGTCCAGCCCGTGGAACACCTCGTCCACGAACTCCTCCATGATGCGCCGCCGCTCGGCTGCCGACAGCCGGGCCAGTCTGTTCATGAGTGTCGTCTCCTCCGCGCCGGAACCACGTTTCGCCACTGTCGACAGCACCGCACGGGTCACCTTGAGCGACCGGATCCGCGCGTCCAGCGCGACCACGTGCGCGGCCGCGACCTGCGCGACCGTCGTCTCACCGGCCAGCACCCGGCGGACGTCCGCCAGCCCGAGGCCGAGTTCGCGCAGGGTCCGGATCAGCTCCAGACGCGCCACGGACGCGGCGTCGTACAGCCGGTAACCGCCCGCGGACCGGGCCACCGGGGGCAGTGCGCCCTCGTCGGACCAGTACCGGATGGTGCGCACGGTCAGTCCGGTGACCCGGGCCAGTTCGCCGATGGTGAGCAGTCCGGTGCCGTCGTCGATCATGTCTGGGAGTCTGGGCCTTCCAGTGGGTGGAGACTCAAGGAGGTTCGGTGGCGGAGACTCTGCGGGACATTCTCGACGCGGCGGAGCGGGGCGTCTTCCCGCCCGCGGACGGCGGGACGACGATCGTGAACCAGCCCTCAGCCCGGGACGCCGGGGTCATCGCCTTCACCGCTCACTCGGTCGTCTTCACGGACGAGGATCCCGACTGGGTGCGCCGGACGCTGGCCGGGACCGACTGCGACCGGCTCGCGGCCACGATGAACGTCCGCTTCCTGGCGGCGCTGATGGACCGGACGGGCCGTGCGTCCGACACGGTCGACGTGCTGCTGACCGGTGCGGCGCTGCCCGGGGAGCCTCCGCTCGCGCTGACGGAGATCGACGATCCCGGCCATCCGCGGGTGGCGTCCGCACGCCGGCGGCGTGACGACGTGCGGGTGTGGGCGGCGGACGGCGGCGTGCTCGTGCTGGGCCGTGGCGTGGCCGGGCGGTGGGAGGTCGCGGTCGAGGTGGACGAGGGGGCACGGCACCGGGGGCTGGGGCGGCGGCTGGCGGCGGCGGCACGGCAGCTGGCCGGAGGCGCGCCGGTGTGGGCCCAGGTGTCGGCGGGGAACGCCCGCAGTCTGCGGGCGTTCCAGGCGGCCGGCTACCGGCCCGTGGGCTCGGAGGTGCTGCTCAGTGCCAGGGCTCGTAGTGCGGGTTGCTCTCGCACTCGCTCATGATCTCGGTCCTGGTCTGCTTGTCGACCGGGCAGACGCCGATGACGTACTCGCGGGCGATGCCGCCGGGGAAGGCGACCTCCTGCTGGTCGGCCCACTTGTGGGTGTCGCCGATGGTCTTGTTGACGTCGACTCCGCCGGGGGCGTCGACGTAGTAGTTGAAGGCGGACTTCCACTTCTTGAACAGGTCGTGGTCGTACGTGGTGGACACATACGGGGACGGCTGGTTGACCAGGACGTACTTCTCCAGGTCGTACTGGCCGTTGACGACGTCCCGGGGGCGGAAGCCCTCCTCGAAGACCACGGACGGGCCTCGGCCGTCGGCGCGGTAGAGGGTGCCGCAGCTGGTCCGCCAGGACGGGTCGGGGGTGATGCGGTCGACCTGGACCCGGCGGTCGGCGGCGGCCTTGACCTTGTCGTCGAACTGGACGGGGCAGGCGGCCGGTCCGGGGGCGGCGGGCTTGGCTGCCGCCGTCACGGAAGCCGCGGAGGCCGTGGGGGCCTGGCCGGGCGTGGCGGCCGTGGTGGTGAGGACGGCCGCGAGGGAGAGGGCGGCGGCAGCGGTGCGCCGCCGCAGGCTGGTGGTGATCACGAGGAGAACGATCGCGGGTCCGCGGTGCCGGGCCGGGGACCGTCACCCGATCAGGGGCGTGTCAACTGCCCCTCGGTGGACGGCGAATGGCGCTCACCGGAAGATGCCCGTGTGGCCGAGCGAGTAGCGGCCGGGCTGCGGGTAGACGGCGAGGCCGTGCGGGCCGCTGCCGACGGGGATGCGGGCGAGCTGGGTGCCGGTGCGGGTGTCGATGGCGTACACCTCGGCGTCGTAACGGCCGGACAGCCACAGCACCTTGCCGTCGGCGGAGACACCGCCCATGTCGGGGCTGCCGCCGTCGGGCAGCTGCCACTTCTTGGTCAGCTTGCCCTGTGTGAAGTCGAAGACGGAGATCGTGCCCTCGCCGCGGTTGGACACGTACATCTCGCGGGAGTCGCGGCTGACGTACAGGCCGTGGCAGCCCTTGCCGGTGGGCATCAGGGTGGGCTCGGTGAACTTGTCTCCGTCCAGGACCCACATGCCGTGGGCCATCATGTCGGCGATGTAGAACTTCTTGCCGTCGGGCGAGACCTTCACGTCCTGCGGCATGGCGCCCTCGAACGGCAGCCGCTGCTGTCCGACGACCTTCATCTTCTCGGTGTCGACCTTGAGCAGTTCGCCGCTGAACTCGCAGGAGACGATGAAGTAGCGGCCGTCGAGGGAGAAGTCGGCGTGGTTGACGCCGTAGCAGGAGACCGGGACCGTCTTCTTGGGCTCCATGGTGTGCGGGTCGCGGAAGACCAGTTCGCGGTCGAGGGACGCCATGACGACGGCGTACTTGCCGTGCGGCGTGAAGTAGAGGTTGTACGGGTCGTGGACCTCGACCTCCTTGCCCGCCTTGCCGGTCTTCGGGTCGATGGGGGTGAGGGTGTGGCCGCGGTTGTTGTTGACCCAGAGCGTCTTCAGGTCCCAGGAGGGGACGACGTGCTGGGGCTGCCGGCCGACGGGGATCGTCTCGATGATCTCGTACGTCTTCGGGTCGATGACGGAGACGGTGTCGGACTCGGTGTTGGGGACGTAGACCCGGGACGGGAAGTCCTTGACCACGGGTGACAGTTTGTTCGGGCGGTCGGCCGCGTACACGTCCTCGGGGTCCAGGACGGGCGGCATCCCGGGCAGCCCCTGAACGGGCTTCTTCTCGCGCGGCGCGGGCACGGCGGCCTTGGTGCCGCGTGCCTCGGAGGTGCGTTCCCCGCCCTGCGTGCCGCAGGCGGCGAGGCAGGCGAGGGCGGCGCCCACGGCGAGGGCGCTCTTGACAAGGTGGCGGTGCATTGCACCATTTAAGGTCCGCTTCGCGGGGAAACCGGTGATTCGCCCGATCGGCGGCCAGGCGAGCTGTCGCAGGTCACGCCCCTCGTCGGGCACGGTCGCCGGAGGCGGACTCAGCGGTCGGTGACCCGCATCTCGAACCACGTGGTCTTCCCGCGGGGCAGCAGATCGACCCCCCAGCGGTCGGCCAGCTTGTCGACGAGGAACAGGCCCCGGCCGCTGATGTCCATCGGCTGGACCGGCATCAGACAGGGCAGCCCCCGGGACGGATCACGGACCTCGACGCGGATCCAGCCGCGGCGCCGGTGCAGGCGCAGCCCGAAGACACGGGCGCCGGTATGGCGTACGGCGTTGCCCACCAGCTCGGAGACGAGTAAGACCGCGTCCTCGGTGGTCTTGGGGGTGAGACCCCAGTGGCGCAGGACGACGACCTGGGTCAGCCGTCTGGCGGTGGCCGCGGACTCGGGGCGGGACGGCAGCGGCACCTCCGCCTCCGTCGGGTTGCCGTACAACTCCAGCGCCTTCAGCGCGTGTTCGTCCTCGACGGTCGGCGACCAGCGCGCCGCGGCCGCATGTGCGTGTCCCCGCGGCTGTTCCATACCCTCCAGCCCCGCCATGCCCCCATCATGGCCGCCCGGAGCGCCCTTGGGGGCCGTTCCCGGGGAATACGCCCCCGGGGACGGGAGGCGGACCGGCGAGCCGACGGCATGTGCCAGCGGCACTTCGGAATCGCCCGCGGCCCGTCCGACCTGCGATGACGGCCCGATTCGGGGCAACCGGCGGCCACCCTCGACCGGACACGCTCAAAGGTGCCTCAAGCTGCCGCAAACCGCCCCATCGAGGGACCCGGATCAGACACCGCGTCAATGGCAAGCCCTGGGAGGGGTACTTCAGAGGAACTTGGCCTTGCCCGGCCCCTCCTCCACGAAGCTGCGCATGCCGCGCTCGCGGTCCTCGGTGGCGAACAGGCCCGCGAACCAGTTCCGCTCGATCGCCAGGCCCGTGTCGAGGTCCGTCTCCAGGCCCGTGTCGATCGACTCCTTGGCGGCGCGCAGGGCGAGGGCCGGGCCCTGTGCCAGCTTCGCCGCCCAGGCGTGCGCCTGCGCGTACACCTCGTCGGCGGGCACGACCCGGTCCACCAGCCCGATCTCCTTCGCCTCGTCGGCCTTCACCATCCGGCCGGTGAAGATCAGGTCCTTGGCCTTGGAGGGGCCGACCAGGCGGGTCAGGCGCTGGGTGCCGCCCGCGCCGGGGATCAGGCCGAGCAGGATCTCCGGCTGGCCGAGCTTGGCGTTCTCGCCGGCGATGCGGAAGTCCGCGCACAGCGCGAGTTCGCAGCCGCCGCCGAGCGCGTAGCCGGTCACGGCCGCGACGACCGGCTTGGGGATCCGGGCCACCGCCGTGAACGAGTCCTGGAGGGCGCGGGCGCGCAGGACCATCGCGGTGTGGTCCATCGCCTGCATCTCCTTGATGTCCGCGCCGGCCGCGAACACCTTCTCGCCGCCGTAGATCACCACGGCCCGCACGTCCTCGCGGCGCCCGGCCTCCTCGGCGAGATCCTTCAGCCGGTCCTGTGTGGCGATGTCCAGCGCGTTCATGGGCGGGCGGTCGAGACGGAGCGTGCCGACGCCTTCAGCGACTTCGAGAGAGACGGTCATGGGCAGCAGGTTAACGTCCACTAACGACGAAGGCCCCGGTGCGGTCCGTCACACCGGGGCCCTCTTGTCAGCAGCGAAGAGTTACTTCTTCCACTTCTCCCACGACATGTTCCAGCCGTTGAGCCCGTTGTCCGGGTCGACGATGCGGTCCTCGGAGTTCTTGACGATCACCACGTCGCCGACCATCGAGTGGTTGAAGAACCACGCGGCCGGCACCTTCTTGTCCCAGCCGCCGCGCACGTCGCGCAGGCCGATGCAGCCGTGGCTGGCGTTGTAGTTGCCGAAGGCGCCGCCCGCCCAGTAGTTGCCGTGCAGGAAGGTGCCGGAGGTGGTGAGACGCACGGCGTGCGGGACGTCCTTGATGTCGTACTCGCCGCCGTAGCCGACCGTGTCGCCGTTCATCCGGGTCACCGTGAGCATCTCGCTGATGACCATCTGGCCGTTCCAGGTCTCCATGCCGGGCTTGCCGGTGGTGACCGGGATGGTCTTGAAGACCTTGCCGTCGCGCATGACCTTCATGGTGAGCTTCTTGGCGTCGACGACGGAGACCTGGTTGCGGCCGATGGTGAACTCGACCTTCTTGTCCTGCTCGCCGTACACGCCCGGGCGGCCCTCGACGCCGTCGAGGCCGAGGTCGACGGTCACCTTGGTGCCGGGCTTCCAGTACTTCTCGGGGCGGAAGTCGAGACGGTCGTTGCCGAACCAGTGGCCCTCGACGTCCACGGCCGGTTCCGTCTTGATGCGGATGGCCTTCTCGACGTCGTCGGGGTTGGTGATGCCCCGGCTGAAGCGGATGGAGAACGGCATGCCCACGCCGACCTTGGAGCCGTCCTCGGGGGTGAAGGTGCCGATGAAGGTGTTCTTCGGCGTCAGGGTCGTGAAGCCCGCGTCCTCCGCGGCCGTGCGGCCCTCGGAGTCCTTGGCGACCGCGTGGACCGTGTACTTGGTGGCGGCGGCCAGGTGGGTGGACGGCGTCCAGGTGGCGCCGTCCCCGGATATCTCGCCGTCGACCTTCTTGCCCTTGGCGTCCTTGACCTCGACCTCGGTCAGCTTGCCCTTGGCGGCGGTGACCTTCAGCGCCCCGCTGGTGTCGACGGACTTGGCGCCGTCCTCGGGGGTGATGCCGACGACGGCCTCGGACTGCTTGCTCTGCGCGGCGTCCGCGCCCTTGCCCTTGCCGGCGCCCGCACCGGAACCGGAGCCGGTCCCCCCGCCGCCGCACGCCGTGACGGCGAGCAGCAGCACGCCCAGTATCAGCGCGAGCAGTCCGTGCCTGCCGCCAACCGACGCCCCCGATATCGGTCGCCCGTTCAAGTTGTTCTCCCCTCCCCGGGCCTGGTCAGGCCCGCACCCCTGCGCGTGTCCCCCGCGCACCGGCGAATAGTAACCACAGGTCGGACGGCACCGGCGGCCCCCGATTGTCACTGTTCGGTCCCAACGGAACGCCGGCCAACCCACCCCCCTGTCCTGCTACTTCACCGCACTGCCCGCCTTCCATGCATTCCAGCCCATATTCCATCCTCCAAGCCCGTTGTCGGGAGCGACCTTTTTGTCATTGCTGTGGACGACCTCGACGACATCGCCGATGAGGCTGCGGTCGAAGAACCAGCCGGCCGGGGTGTCCGAGCCGCCGCCCTTCACATCGCGCAGTCCGACGCAGCCGTGGCTGACGTTGGCACGCCCGAAGACGGAGTGGTGCGCCCAGTAGTTGCCGTGCAGGAAGGTGCCGGAGTCGGTCAGGCGCATGGCGTGCGGGACATCCGGGATGTCGTACTCGCCCTTGCCGTTGCGCTTCTTGAAGCCGACCGTGGCGCCGTTCATCCGGGTGACGTCGAGCATCTCGGTCACCACCATCTTGCCGTTGTACGTGGTGGTCTTCGGGGCGCCGGCCGTGACCGGCACGGTGGCGAGCACGTCGCCGTCGCGCCGCACCTCCATGGTGTGCCGGGCGGCGTCGACCACGGAGACCTGGCTGCGGCCGACGGTGAAGGAGAACGTCTTGTGCTGGAGGCCGTAGACCCCGGGCGCCCCCTCGACGTCCCGCAGGCTCAGGGCGACGGTGACCTGGGTGCCGGGTTTCCAGTAGTGCTCGGGGCGGAAGTCGAGGCGGGTCCGGCCGAACCAGTGCGGGCGGATCTCGACGGCCGGGCGGGCGGTGACCTTCACCGCGCGTTCGACGGCGGCGCGGTGGGCGATCTTCCGGTTGAACTCCAGTGAGACGATCATGCCGGTGCCGACCGTGGCCCGGTTCTCCGGGCTGACGTAGCCGATGAAGCGTTCCTCCGGGACGTACGTGGTGAAGGTGGTGTGCCGGGCGGAGCGGCGTCCGTCGCCGTCCACGGCCACCGCGTCGATCGTGTACCTGGCGGCCAGCGCGAGCCGCTCGTCGTCGGGTTCCCAGGTCAGTCCGCCGTCGGAGAGGTGCCCGGGCACCGGGGACTCCTGCGCGTCCTGCGACCGGACGACCTTCACCGACTCCAGCCTGCCGTCGGGCACGTGCACCCGCAGCTTCCTCCCGGGGCGCACACCCCTGCTGCCGTCGTCGGGCGAGACCCGGATGACGTCGTCGGGCGCCGGGGGCGCGCCGAACGCCCCGGCGATCCCGCCCGCGTCGTCCGAGGTACAGCCGGTGGCCCCGGTCAGGAGCCCTGCCCATGTCACTACGGCGGCCAGCGCGGCCCTCGCGCGCCGCGCGCGCCCTTGTACGTGCCTCACGAGGTGCCCAACGACCGGCCGCGGCCCCGGGAAACGACCATGCCCGCCCCCGGGGAAACGTGAGTGCGACCCACCCTCTGGGCAGAACAGTGGGGAGGACGACGCGCAGGGGAGCCGCGACCCGGGCCGGAGCACAGGACCGCACCCCTCTGTCCCCCGTCGTTCCACGAGCCGCGGGAGGCTGACAGGTGTCCAGCGCAGCCGAGCAGGAGGCGGTGGCCGGCCATCAGGCCACCGGGAACGGGCGCCAGGCCGACGCCGTGAACGGCGCACGGCGGGCCGCGCCGCCGCCCACGGTGGCCGCCCGGCCGGGCGCGCCGACGCCGCTCGGCGCCCGGTTCCGGGTCGGCCCGGACGGCGTGGCCGGGACCAACTTCGCCCTGTGGGCGGGCGGGGCCGAAGGGGTCGAGCTGTGCCTCTTCGACGAGGCGGGCAACCAGTCGCGGGTCCGGCTCGCCGAGCTGACCCACGAGATCTGGCACGGCTTCGTCCCGGGCGTGCTGCCCGGGCAACGCTACGGCTACCGGGTGCACGGCCGCTGGGACCCGTGGACCGGCGCCCGCTGGAACCCGGCGAAGCTGCTCCTCGACCCGTACGCGCGGGCGGTCGACGCGGGTCCGGGAAACGACTACGGCATCCTGCCCCCGGAGGTGTACGGGCACGTCCGCGACTGGCCGCAGCAGCACGTCGCCGACACCGTGCGCGACGACCGCGACTCGGCGCCGTACGTCCCCAAGGGCGTGGTCGTCCACGATGGCGGAACCGACGACGAATGGACGTACGACCGCCGCCCGAAGACGCCGTGGGCGGACTCGGTCATCTACGAGCTGCACGTCAAGGGCTTCACCAAGCTGCACCCGGGCATCCCCGAGGAGCTGCGCGGCACCTACGCCGGCCTCGCGCACCCGGCGGCGATCGAGCACCTGGTGAAGCTGGGCGTGACGGCGGTGGAGCTGCTGCCGGTGCACCAGTTCGCGCACGAGGACCATCTGCTGCGCAGAGGCCTGCGGAACTACTGGGGCTACAACTCGATCGGCTACTTCGCCCCGCACGCGGCCTACGCGGCCTCCGGGACGACGGGCCAGCAGGTCGGCGAGTTCAAGCGCATGGTGCGCGCCCTGCACGCCGCCGGGATCGAGGTCATCCTCGACGTGGTCTACAACCACACGGCGGAGGCGGGCGAGCTGGGGCCGACGCTGTCGCTGAAGGGCATCGACAACCGCGGCTACTACCGCCTCCAGGACGACCCCCGCCGCTACGCCGACTACACCGGCTGCGGCAACACCCTCCACGTGGTCCAGCCGCATGTGCTGCGGCTCATCACGGACTCCCTGCGGTACTGGGTGACGGAGATGGGCGTGGACGGCTTCCGCTTCGACCTGGCGGCGGCGCTGGCCCGCTCCATGCACGACGTCGACATGCTCTCCCCCTTCCTGGCGGTGATCGCCCAGGACCCGGTGCTGCGCCGGGTGAAGCTGATCGCCGAGCCGTGGGACGTGGGGTCGGGCGGCTACCAGGTGGGGGCGTTCCCGCCGCTGTGGACGGAGTGGAACGACCGGTACCGCAACGCCGTACGGGACTTCTGGCGGCACGCGCTCCCCGACGTCCGGGAGATGGGCTACCGCCTGTCCGGCTCCAGCGACCTGTACGCCTGGGGCGGGCGCAGGCCGTACGCGTCCGTCAACTTCATCACCGCGCACGACGGTTTCACCCTGCGCGACCTGGTGAGTTACGGGCGCAAGCACAACGAGGCCAACGGCGAGGGCAACCGCGACGGCACGGACGACAACCGGTCCTGGAACTGCGGCGCCGAGGGCGAGACGGACGACGAGGGCGTCACCGCGCTCAGGCGGCGGCAGCTCAGGAACCTGCTGACCACGCTGCTGCTGTCCACGGGTGTGCCGATGCTGCTCGCGGGCGACGAACTGGGCCGTACGCAGGGCGGCAACAACAACGCGTACTGCCAGGACAACGAGATCGGCTGGGTGGACTGGGGCCTGCTCCAGGACCCGGGCTGGAAGGCGCTGTCCGAGCTGACCTCGCGGCTGATCGAGCTGCGCCACCGGCACCCGGTGCTCCGGCGCCGGGCGTTCTTCTCGGGCCGGGCCCAGACCGCGGACGGCCTGCGCGACCTGGCCTGGTTCACGTCCAGGGGCACGGAGATGACGGAGCAGGACTGGTACGCGCCCGCCGCCACCCTGGGCATGTACCTCTCCGGCCGGGACATCCCGGGCCGGGACGAGCGCGGCGACCAGATCCTCGACGACAGCTTCCTGGCCGTCCTGCACGCGGGCGAGGGGCCGGTGAGCTTCGTGCTGCCGGGGCCGCCCTGGGCGGAGCGGTACGAGGTCGTCGTCGACACGAGCCTGGAGGAGCAGGGGGAGGCGCCGGGGGTGGAGCACGGGGCGGGGACGGAGATCACGATGCCGGCGCGGGCGGTGCTGCTGCTGCGGGTCGCGGGGTGAGGCATCGTTTCGCCGGACCCCGGCGACAGCGGCCCGCCGACCTGACGGCCGGCGGGCCGGTCCGAACCCTGGCCGGGTTCTACGCCTGCGACGCGGGTGCGAGCGGGGTCGCGGCGGGAGCCGGCGACGCGGGAGTGCCGCGCCCGTGCTGGGAGTACGACAGGACGCCCGTGAGGACGATCCTGAGGACCTCGCGCAGTTCGATGTGGAGCGGTACGCGCCCGCCCGGGTTCTGCGACCAGCGGTAGAGCAGGCCCAGGTACGAATCACGGAGGATGTTGCCGACCCGCATCGGATCGATGTCGAAGGCGACCTCCCCGCGCTGGCGCCCGGCTTCGATGATGTTCGCGAAGACCTGGCCCGCGTAGGGCTCTTCGAGGAGTGGCTGGCCGGCCTTCACCCAGGCCTGGAGCATGGCGGCGGTGATCTCCCGCTCGGACTCGTTGAACTCCGCCAGTGCCGCCATGCACCTCTCCAGGTGCACCGTCACATCGTCGTTCCGGGACTTCATCGACTCTTCCATGCACAGCTCCAGCCGCCGCTTCCGGGCCTCGGCCCAGGCGGTGACCAGGTCTTCCTTGCGCTGGAAGTAGTTGAAGAAGGTGCCCCGGGCCACGTCGGCGTGCTCGGCGATCTGGTCGATCGTGGTGCGGTCGTAACCCTGCTCCGCGAAGAGGGTCAGGGCAGAGGTGTAGATGCGGTCCCGAACCCGCTGCTTGCTGCGCTCTCTGCGCCCGAGGGGGCGGGCAGGTTCAGAGGCCATGTGCTTCCTCGCCTTCTCACGTCGTTGTGCGGGCTCCCCCGGCCATGAAAAAATTATACCACGGTACATCTATGAGTCATGGTCTTCGTTTTCCTGAGGTGACGTCAGGGCCGGGACGCCACGGAAGCGGCGATCACGCCTATGGGTTCGCGGCCCAGCAGCCGTGTGGCGGATATGTCGACACCCGCCGTGCGGTGCAGACGCACCCTGAGCTCGGTCGCCAGCAGGGAATCGAGTCCCAGGGTCCGCAGCGGTCTGCGCGGGTCGAGCCGGGTCGCCGAGAGGCCGAGCACGGTGGCGGCCTGCTTGAGCACGTCGTCGGGGGTGGGGACGCGTCCGGGGATCGTGGCCGCGGGAGCCGGCACCGGGCCTTCCGCGTCGAGCGTCGCGGGAACCGGCACCGGGCCTTCCGCGTCGAGCGTCGCGGGAACCGGTACCGGGCCTTCCGCGTCGAGCGTCGCGTGGGCGGGGCCCACCGCTCGGCGTCGCAGCCGTATGTCACGGAATTCCGCGATCACTTGGCCGTCCTCGGCCGTCAGCCACACGTCACAGCGTGCGTCGTCCGTACCGTCCGAGGGCGTGAAGCGGGTGACGCACCAGTGGTCCCGGCCGACTCCCGCCGCGTCCCGGACCAGGACGCGGCCGAAGGACACCGGCACGTAGCCGTCCGGTCTCCCCGCTGCACCCGTGGTGAGCGGCCACACGGCGAGCATCGTCAGGAGGCCGGCTTCGAGCCCGGCCGCCGTCCCCGCGCCGGGCGAGCGGCGCATGCGAGCCACCGATTCCCCTTCGGAGCACCACAGTTGCGCCACGGTGCGCAGCGCCGCGTCGATGGTGTAGCCGCGGCCCTGGGCACGGCGGTAGAACTCCGCCGCCGGCACGTACGCGGTGCACCGGGTCAGGCCGGCGTCCAGCAGCTCCCGGCCGTACGGCTCGGCGGTCACGCTGCGGCCGGAGGTGTCCTCGCCCGCGTCGGCGGCCGGGCCGGCCGTGCGGAACCTGCCGGTCATGCACAGCTCACCGTCCCGAGTGCCGTCCGCGGTGCGCAGCGCGGTGACCGTGAAGACAAAACAGCCCTGTTCCGCGGTGGGCGTCAGGCACACGCGCACGGCGGCATCGCGCGCGTGTGCCAGCTCCCAGGGCCGGGGCCCGAACTCGACGTCCTCCAGCACCCCTTCAGCGCGTTGCCCGATGCCGTCCGCCGCGCGCAGGACGGCCTCGACGTAGAGCACCGGCGGTACGACCGCCGCGCCGTCCCGGGTGCGGACGCTCTGCCCCAGGTCGTCCAGGCCCAGCTCGCGCAGTCCGACCTCCCGTACGTGCTCGGCCGGAGCGGCGGGCGCCGGAGCGGGGGCCGGCTCCTTCCTGAACTGCTCCTGGTCCCAGGCGTACGTCGGCAGCGGGACGCGGGGCGCGGTCCCCTGGAAGTAGCGGTTCCAGTCGATGCGCGCGCCGTGGGAGAAGAGCTGCCCGAGCGCCCGGGTGATGTTCTCGCCGTCGTCCTGGTGGCGCTTGAGGGTGGCCACGGCGGCCGGTGCGGCGCCCTGTTCGTCGAGGACCGCCGTGACGGACTGGACGAGCAGCGGATGCGGGCTGACCTCCAGGAACACCGTCTCCTCCTTGGCGGCTGTCCGCACGGCGTCCACGAAGCGCACCCGCTCGCGGAGGTTGTCCACCCAGTAGGCGGCGTCCAGTTCGGGTCCGTCGACCGGCTCGCAGCGGGTGGTGGAGAGCATCGCGGTCCGGGCGGGCAGCGGCGTGAGGTGGGCGAGGGCGCCGGCCAGGTCGTCCCGCAGCTCCGCCATGTACGGGGAGTGGGACGCCACGTTGACCTTGACGTACCGGCAGGACACCCCTTCGGCTTCGAGACGTTCGGCGATGAGGCGCAGAGCGCGCGCGTCCCCGGCGAGGACGGTGCTGCCGGGGGCGTTCTCCGCCGCGACGCACACCGCGTCGCCGTAGGGCGCCGCAGCGGCCGCCGCGGCCGGCGCGTCGAGTTCGACGGCGAGCATCGCGCCGCGCCCCGCCTGGCTCTGCATCAGCGAGCTGCGCCGGCAGATGACGGAGGCGGCGTCCTTCAGCGACAGCGCCCCGCAGACCTGGGCGGTGGCCACCTCGCCCATGCTGTGCCCGACGCACAGGTCGGGTTCGACTCCCTTGGCGCGCAGGAGCGCGGCGAGTGACACCTGCATGGCCCACAGCAGGGGCTGCACCACCGCGACGTCGTCGGGGAGTTCGCGCGGCGGTGCGTCCTCGCCGTCGCCGGTCAGCAGGCCGATGACCGACCACCCCAGCTCCTCCCGGACGGCCGCGTCGCATTCCGTCAGGGTCCGGCGGAACACCGCTTCCGAGGCCAGCAGGCGGCGGCCCATACCGAGCCATTGCGAGCCCTGCCCGGGAAAGACGAACGCGGTCCGGCGGTCGCCCGTGAACCCGGCGTCGGCCGTCCCTCCGTCCGGGGTCTCCTCCCCCTCGGCCAGGGCGCGCAGTGCGGCGGCGAGTTCGTCGTGGGTGCGGCCGACGGCCCACAGGCGGTACGGGTGGGCGTCACGTCGCGTGGCGGCGGTGTGACAGATGTCGCGCAGGGTGAACGCACGCCCCTCGTCGCCGTCCACGAAGTCGGCGTAGCGCGCGGCGAGCCGGCTCAGGGCGGCCGGGGTGCGGGCACTGAGCAGCAGCAGTTGCGGCTCTTCGGGAGCGTTGGAAGAGCCGTGCGAGGGCTGTTCCGTGCGCGGCTCGGGCACGTACTCGCCGACGATCACGTGGGCGTTGGTGCCGGAGAGGCCGAACGAACTGACACCCATGAGTGCGGCCCGGCCGCCGGGCACGAGCGGGGTGTTGCGCGTGACGCAGGCGAGGGTGGCGGTGTCCCCGGCCAGGACGGGGTGCGGCGTGCGCAGGTGCAGGGACGCGGGGATGGTGCGGTGCCGGGCGATGAGCACCGTCTTGATCAGGCCCGCGATCCCGGCGGCGGCTTCGGCGTGGCCGATGTTCGTCTTGACGGAACCGATGGGCAGCGGACGGGTCCGGGACCGTCCTTCGCCGCCCACGGCCTCTGCCAGTGCGCGCAGTTCGACGTCGTCCCCGACGGGGGTGCCGGTGCCGTGTGCCTCCACGTAGTCGAGCTGGTCCGGGGTGATGCCGGCGCTGCGGCAGGCGGAGCGGATCATCTCGGTCTGTCCGGACACGGCGGGCTGAAGCAGTGTTCCGCTGCCCTGTCCGTCGTTGGTGACGGCGCTTCCCCGCAGTACGGCGAGGACCTGGTCGCCGTCGCGCAGGGCGTCGGGCAGCCGCTTGAGTAACACGGCCCCCACTCCCTCGCTGCGCACGAAGCCGTCACCGGAGGCGTCGGCGAACTTGCAGCGTCCGTCGGGGGCGAGCATGCCGCCCTGGGAGTAGGTGATGGCGTCGGACGGCGAGAGCACGGCGTTGACTCCCGCGGCGACGGCCAGGTCGCTCTCCCCGGTCAGCAGACTCTGCCGGGCCAGGTGCACGGCCACCAGGGAGGAGGAGCACGCGGTGTCGACCATCAGGCTGGGTCCCCGCAGGTCGAGGGCGAAGGAGAGGCGCCCGGCGGTCATCGTCCGCAGCCGGCCGCCCGCCATCCCGTGCACGTCCTGATGCCCGTCGGACTCCGCCAGGTCTCCGTACTCGGCGGTCGCCTGACCCACGAAGACACCGGTGCGGCTGCCCGCCAGCGAGGACGGGAGGATGTGCGCTTCCTCCAGCGCTTCCCAGACGACCTGGAGGAGGACCCGCTGCTGAGGATCCATGGCCAGCGCCTCGCGCGGGGCGATTCCGAAGAAGGCGGCGTCGAAGCCGTACAGGTCGTCGATGAACCCGCCGTGCCGCGAGACGGTCGTGCCCGGCTCGCCAGGCCGCGCCGAGTGGTACCGCAGCACGTCGAACCGCTCCTCCGGCACGGGTGTGACGGCGTCGGTGTTGTGCTCGAGCAGGTGCCAGAACGCCCGCACCCCGCGCGCCCCCGGAAATCTGCATCCCATCCCGACGATCGCGATGTCAGGCATGCCGCCTTGCTGCACGAAGCCCCCCTGGGTTGTGGCGTGAGGTCCAAAAGTAAACCAGAGACCAAGTTTGACTTCCAGTTGACTCGATGAACGGCAGAAGAAGAGTGCGTCACAGGCGAATTTCTCCCAGCTTCGCAAGGTGGGCGACCTGCTGTTTCCTTGTATAGGGCGGTAGGTCCGCGAACGACACCGGTAAAAAGATGGGCTACAGTCCATTGATAAACCGCTACACAGGTTGCCTGAGCGAGGAGGACGGATGATCGCCAGAGTGCTGGGCCCCCTGCGCGTGACCATGAACGGCGTGTCGGTGGTCCCCACGGCGCTGAAGGCCAGAAAGCTCCTCGCCGTGCTCATCCTGAACCGGGGCCGCGTGGTGCAGCGGGCCGCCATCGAGCGCGAACTGTGGGGCCTGGACGTGCCCATGAGCGCCTCGACGGGCATCCAGAACTGCGTCATGCAGATCCGCAAGAGCATCGGCCGCGCCCTCGACGGCGGCCCCTCGGACCGTCTCCCCAAAGAGACGCTGATCACCGAGGCCACCGGTTACCGGCTCGAAGTCCCCGGCGAGCAGTTCGACATCGTCGGCTACCACCGGCTCGTGACGGCGGCGGGAGAGGCGGAGGCCAGGGGGGACCTGTCACAGGCATCGGCGCAGCTCGGCAACGCGCTGAAGCTGTGGCGTGACGCGCCCCTGGCCGATGTGCCGGCCGGGCCCGTGCTGCACCCGCACGTGCTGCGGCTGGAGGAGGACCGCAAGGCGGTGCTGAGCCAGCGCGTCGGCCTGGACCTGCGGCTGCGCCGGTACGCCGAGGTCATCGGCGAACTGCACGCCCTCGTGGCGCTCAATCCCTACGACGAGGTGCTGCACGAGTACCTGATGCTGGCGCTGTACCTCTCCGGGCGCCGCAACGACGCGCTCGCGGCCTACCAGGGCGTTCGCACCGCCTTGACCGACGGGATCGGCCTGGAACCCTCGCACCGCCTGCGTCGCCTCCAGCAGCAGATCCTGAACTGCGACGACGCGCTGGAGCACACGTTCCTGGACGACCGCGCCCCCCATCTCGTCGGGGCGTAGCGGGCGTCAAAGGGCGAGTGCCCCCACGTGAGCGGCGGCGGGTGCCCCCGCTCGAGCGGCCGTCAGGGACGCGAGGAGCTCTTCGAGCACGACCCCCTGACCCTGCGGGGTGAAGGGGAAGAAGTGCCCGCCCTGGGCGAGCCGGCAGCGGAACGGGCCCGACGTGAAGCGGGCCCACAGGGGCAGCGCGCCCGGCGGGACGAGGGGATCGTCCGTACCGGCCAGCGCGGTCACCGGCACGGCGAGCCGCAGCGGCTCCACGGCGTGCAGCGCTTCCCGCGCGAGCGCGAGGTCATGGGCCAGGATCCGCCGCGCGGGGCTGAGCGACAGGTCGCGCAGGGCGTCGGCGGGCAGGCGGTGCGAGGCGAGGATCTCGGCCAGTTCGGCGGCGGAACCCGGGTGTTCCGGACGTGGCCTGCTGCGCGCGCCCGGTTGCGAACAGCTCACGACCAGGCCGTCGCAGTGTCCGCCGGCGTCGGCGAGGGCGAGCGCCAGCAGTCCTCCCAGGCTGTGGCCGTAGAAGACGGTGGGGGCCGGGTCGAGGGCGCTCAGCTCCCGGCGGATGCCCGGCACGGCGGTCGTCAGCGTCGTACGTGGTGCGAGGCTCGCACGCCGCTCCCGCCCGGGCAGTGTGACGCCCACGACCTCCACCGTCTCCGGCAGACCGGCCAGGACGCTCGCGTAGCGCTGCGCGCCGGCGCCCGCGTGGGGGAAGACGACGACGCGGCTGCCGCGCTGTGCGGAGGGCCGCAGCACGTGTGTCCAGTCCTCGGCGTGGGAAGCCATGCTCATTCCTTGGTGGGTCGGGGCCATGGGAGCGCCGTACGGGACAGGGGGCGCGGGCAGGACGCCGCGCCGGCGCCGGGCGGGGAGCGCGTGCTCCCCGCCCGGCGCGGACCTCGCGGCGTCGGATTCAGGCCGACGTGACGACGAGCGCGGCGTTGTGGCCGCCGAATCCCAGCGACGTGCTGACGGCGACGTCCACGGGGGTGGTGCGGGGTTCGCCGCTGACCACGTCCACGTCGATGGCCGGGTCCGGGTTCTTCAGGTTCGCCGTCGGCGGCACCGTGCCGTGCTGCACGGCCAGCACCGTGTACGCCGCCTCGATGGCGCCCGCGGCGGCCAGCGCATGGCCGGTGACCCCCTTGGTCGACGTGACCAGCGGCGTGTCGCCCAGGACGCGGCGCAGCATCCGGCCCTCGACGAGGTCGTTCATCGCGGTGGCGGTGCCGTGCGCGTTGACGTGCCGGACGTCGGAGGGGCCGGCACCCGCGTCCGCCAGGGCGCCGCGCAGGGCCCGCTCGATGCCCTCCCCGTCGGGGTGCGGGGCGGTGGCGTGGTGGGCGTCGGAGGAGGATCCGTAGCCGCTGACGACGGCGCGGATCCTCGCACCCCTGGCGCGGGCGTCCGCCTCCCGCTCCAGGACCAGCACGCCGGCCGCCTCGGCGGCCACGAAGCCGTCCCGTTCCGCGTCGAAGGGTTTGCCGGCGTGCTCGGGCGCCTCCCCCGACTTGGACAGTGCGCCCATCTTGCACAGCCCGGCCATCACCGTCGGGGTGAGCGCGGACTCGCTGGCGCCCGCCAGCACGATGTCGCAGGCGCCGGAGCGCAGCAGGTCCCGGGCGGTACCGATGGCTGTCGCCCCGGAGGCGCACGCGGTGGCGGTGACCAGACTCGGCCCCCGGGCACCGACGTCGATCGCCACATAGCCGGCGAGCATGTTCGGCATGTACTTCGTCACCAGCAGGGGCGAGACCTTGCCGGCGCCGCGCTCGCGCAGCGTGTCGTGCTGCTCCGCGAAGGTGGCGGCGCCGCCGAGCGAGTTGCCGAGCACCACCCCGACCCGGGTGCCGTCCCACGTCGTGGAGTCCCATCCGGCGTCCGCGACGGCCATCCGGGAGGCCACGACGGCGAGTTGGACGAAGCGCTCCAGCTGCCAGCCCGCGAAGCCGCCCAGCAGTTCACCGGCGTCGAAACCCGGTACCCGGCAGGAGAAGTCGACCGAGAGCTCGGTGAGTGCGGGGTCGCGCGTGGCGCAGGAGCGTCCTGACAGCACCCGCTCCCAGTTCTCCGCCACGCCGATTCCGGCCGGGGTCACCAGGCCCAGGCCGGTGACGGCCGTGCCGTGTGCGGGACCGTCCGCCATCAGACCGCCGCTCCCTTGGCCGACAGCAGCTGGACCAGGTCGTCCAGGGTGTGCTCCTCGGTGAGCTCACCGTCCGCTATCTCGACCCCGAACTCCTTGTCCAGGACGAGGCCGAGCTCGATCAGGACCAGGGAGTCGAAGGACAGTTTGCCGAGCGTCACCTCGGACGCGATGATCTCCGGCTTGACCTTGAACTGGTCGGAGAGAAGGACCGAGACCCGCTCCGCGATCGCCTGCATGGTGTTTCTCCTTGTGATGCGGTGAGTGATGAGGGGTGAGAGGTGAGAGGTGGGGATGCCTGTGATGCGGTGGGGGCCGGCGTCAGACCGCCGTGATGTCGGGCCATACGAGCGCCACCGACCCCCAGGTGAGTCCCCCGCCGAACCCGCCGAGCACGACGCGCTGGCCGGGGAGCAGTTCGCCGCCGGCCGACGCGTCGGCCAGGGCCAGCGGGATCGAGGCCGCGACGGTGTTGCCGACGCGCTCGATGTTGGAGGGGAACCGTTCCGGCGGTAGGTCGACGCGCTCGGCGACCGCTGCCAGGATGCGCGCGTTGGCCTGGTGGAGGACGACCTTGTCGATGTCCTCGACCGCCCAGCCCGCGGCGTCGGCCGTCGTCGTCACGGAGGCCGCCATGTGGCGCACGGCCTCCGCGAAGACCGGGCGGCCCTCCATGGTGAAGTAGCCGGCCTCCGGTGCGGCCGGCCGGCCGGTGGAGCGCTGCCGTGAACCGCCGGCCGCCACCTGGATGAGGTCGCTCTGGCCGCCGTCGCTGCCGAGGTGGAGCCCCTTCAGGGCGCCCGGCTCCGTCGCCGCGCCGGCGCGCAGGTACACCGCTCCGGCGCCGTCCCCGAAAATGGCCCGGGTCGTACGGTCGGCCGGGTTGAGGATGGTGGAGAAGGTGTCCGCCCCGATGACCAGGACGGAACGGGCGAAGCCCGCCTGGACAAAACCGGCCGCCGCCCCCAGCGCGTAGACGAAGCCCGTGCACACGGCGGCGATGTCGAACGCGCCGACCCCGCCGAGCCCCAGCCGGTCGGCGACCTCGGGCGCGGTGGCCGGGCAGGGGCGGTCCGGGGTGCTGGTGGCGACCACGACGACGTCGGCCCGCTCCTCGCCCGCGGACTTCAGGGCCCTGCGCCCGGCCTCGACGGCCAGGTCACCGGTCGACCCGCCCGGGTCGACGACGTGCCGCCGGCGGATCCCGGTCCGGCTGCTGATCCACTCGTCCGAGGTGTCCAGTTGCCGGGCGAGGTCGTCGTTGGTGACCACCGTGGGCGGGACCCAGCTGCCCAGGCCGGCGACGACCGCCGCGCGGTCCGGCCCGGTCATCCGGCGTCTCCGCCACCGTGGGACGTCTTCGAGGTACTGCTGTCAGCCACAGCCCTTGTCGCTGTCGTAGCCGTCACTGCGTCGTTCCTCCTGGCTGCTGTCGTGGTGCACCGATGTGCTGTGGCGCCGTCGGAGTTCTCACCCTGGCAACGCGGGCTCCGCTTTCCCTCACGAGCGGCCCACGCAGGGGACACGTGCCGCTCACGTCGGACGTGAGAGGCACGTGAGTGGTGCGTAAGTACGCGCTGCCAGCCTGGAATGCGTCCGGCGGCGGCCCTTGCGCCGCGGTGCAGGCGAACGTGCTCCGGACACCCCTTCACACGACCCCGCTCACGACCGCGCACGAGGAGAACTGAGTGCAGCAACGCAGGATTGGCACGAACGGCCCGGTGGTCTCCGCCATCGGTCTCGGCTGCATGGGGATGTCGGAGTTCTACGGTCCGACCGACGAGGCCCAGAGCCTGGCGACCCTCCAGGCGGCCCTGGACAGCGGGGTCACGCTGCTCGACACCGCCGACATGTACGGCAAGGGCCACAACGAGAGCCTGGTGGGCCGGGCCATCGCGGGCCGCCGCGACCAGGTGGTCCTCGCGACCAAGTTCGGCATCCGTCGCGACGACAGCGACCCGCGGCAGGGCCGGAACATCGACTCCAGCCCGGAGCACTGCCGGCGGGCCGTCGACGCCTCGCTGAAGCGCCTGGGCGTCGACCACATCGACCTCTACTACCTCCACCGCAAGAGCCCCGACATCCCCGTCGAGGAGACGGTCGGAGCCATGGCGGAGCTGGTGCGGGCCGGCAAGGTCGGGCACCTGGGGCTTTCCGAGGTGACCGCGCAGACCCTGCGCAGGGCGCACGCCGTCCACCCCATCGCGGCCCTGCAGACCGAGTACTCGCTGTGGACCCGCGAGGTGGAGGCGGAAGTCCTGCCGGTGGCCCGGGAGCTGGGCACGTCACTCGTGGCGTACTCGCCGATCGGACGGGGTTTCCTGACCGGCGCGATCAGCCGGCCCGAGGACCTGGACCCCACCGACTTCCGGCACTCGCACCCCCGCTTCCAGCAGGAGCACCTGGCGCGCAACATCCGGATGGTCGAGCGGCTGCGCGAACTCGCGGAGCTCTACGGGTGCAGTCCCGTGCAGCTCGCCCTGGCCTGGCTGCTGGCTCAGGGCGACGACATCGTCCCCATCCCGGGCACGCGCCGCATCGGCTACCTGCGCGAGAACGTCGCCGCCGCGGAACTGCGGCTCACCGACGAGCAACTGGCCGCCGTGTCGGCCGCGGTGCCCCACGACGTCGTCTCCGGCGAGCGCTACGACCCGGCGGGCATGGCGACCGTCGGCCACTGACTCCCTGCGCTCTTCACTCCCTTCGCCCTTCAGTCTCTTCACCAGCTAACGAGGAATCCCATGGCAGACAAGCTCAAGCAGCTCAAGCTGGCCGCCGTCAACATCGACGGCGTCCTGCTGAACGACACCTTCAGCCCGGTCATCCACAACTTCATCGTCAGTCGTGGCGGCGAGTACACCGCCGACGTCGAGCGCAGCATCTTCTCCCAGCCGCAGCTGGTCGGCGGCCAGGGCATGGCGAACGCGGCACGCGTTCCGTGGACCGCCCAGGAGGCGATCGACGTCTACTTCAAGGAGCGGGAGGAGTACACCCGCGACCACCCGGTCGAGCTGCTCGACGGCGCGATCGACCTGCTGCGCCGGCTGCGCGGGCTGGGACTGAAGACGGTCAGCTACGGCGGCCTCGACAAGTCGCACTTCGACCACTTCCTGGGCGAGCACGCCGACCTCTTCGACGAGCCCGGCTACGTCTGCACCAACGACTTCCGCCCCGGCCTGCGCGAGATCACCACCGAGGTCTTCGGCCTGAAGCACGACGAGGTGCTGTTCATCGACGACGTGGCCCGGGTGGCGGAGGTCGCCAAGGCCCTCGACATCCCCTTCATCGGCCACCCCAGCTCCTTCGAGCACAGCTTCCAGCCCCAGCTGATGCGCGAGAGCGGCGCCCGGCACATCGTCGACTCACTGCACTCCATCGACGAGGAGCTGCTGCGCACCCTCGACGCCGAGGCCGCCGCGCACTCCGTCTGGCGCGACTGAGCCCACGCGCCGCCCCGCGGCGCCGGACCGGCCGCCCCCGGCCCGTCCGGCGCCACCGGCGCCCCTCCCCTTCCCCGCGCGGTCCCGGCCCTTCCTGCCGCGCCCCCTTCACACACCCAGGAGTTACGCCTTGGACCGCGCCGCTTCCCCGCAGACCCTGCTGCTGGACTTCGACGGAGTGCTGAGCCTGAACGCGTCGAGCCTGCTGCTGCTCGCCCTGCACGAAGGCATCAACCGCCACACGGAGTTGCCCATCGAGGCGACCGTCACGCAGTTCAAGGCCATCAGCACCTTTCCCCAACGGGAGAGCCTGCGCGTGCTGTTCGCGGGTCTCGGTATCGAGCAGCACCTGAACGCCGAGATCGACGCGCTCAGGTCGCTGACCGCCGTCCGGGGCACGCCGCTGGCCCTCGGCGAGGGCGTGGAGGCGTTCTGCGCCCAGCAGCGTGCGCGGGGCGTGCGGTTGCGGGTCTTCTCCACGATGGACCGCGCCACCGCGCGCCGCTCGCTGCTCGACGGGCTGTTCGGGCCCGAGGACTACGTGGCGCTCGACCACGCCTCGAAGGCCGATCCGGACACCTACGCGGCGCTGCTCGCGGCCGAGGGCGAGGTGGACCCGGGGCAGTGGCTGCTGGTGGACGACTCCCCGCTCGCTCTGCGCGCGGCCAAGATCGCGGGGCTGCGTACGGTGCTGATGCGCGGCGCGGTCTTCTCGGACGACGACGTGTCGGCGTTCGGGTCCTTCATCGACGCGCAGGTGACCTCGTTCGCGGAGCTCGGCGCTCACCTCGCCGCCCAGGACGCCCCGCCCGCCGCACGCCCGCCGGCCGGCCGGGCCCCGCTGCCGGCCTCCCGGCTCTGACCGCGCACCCGACCCAGTTTGCCCCCAGGATTGATAGGTTTCGATGTCCCAGTCACTTGCTGATTCCGAGCTGTCACCCCCCAGGGCCGTCCCTGCGGAGACCGGCCCCAATCCCACGCGTGTGCTGGTGGCCATCGCTCTGGCCGCCGTGATGCTGCCCATCTCCGTCACGGGGCCGGGAGTCGCCCTCGCCGACATGTCGGGCGCGCTGAACGCCTCGGCCGCCTCCACCCAGTGGGTACTGAACGCCTACAACGTGGCGTTCACCGCCTTCATGCTCGCGGCCGGTTCCGCGGCCGACCTCTTCGGGCGCCGCCGTCTGTTCCGGAGCGGCACGGCCGTCTTCGCGCTGGCCTCCCTCGTCGCCGGCACCGCGCCCACCATCCTGCTCGTGGACCTGGCGCGCTTCGTCCAGGGCATGGGCGCGGCAGCGGTGCTGACCAGTGGTTCCGCGCTGCTCGCCCACACGTTCAGCGGGGCCGCCCGGGCCAGGGCCTTCGGCATCTTCGGCGCCTCGATCGGTTTCGGCCTGGCGATGGGCCCGTTCGTGTCCGGCCTGCTGGTGGGTGTCGCGTCCTGGCACGCGGTCTTCCTGGTCAACGTCGTGCTCGGGGCGGTCGTGCTCGTCCTGGCCCGCACGCTGCCCGAGTCGAAGAATCCGGGTGCGCGGCGCATCGACCTGCCCGGCGTGCTGACCTTCACCCTGGCCCTCATGCTGCTCGCCCTCGGCTTCGTCGAGGGGCCCTCACAGGGATGGGGCGGCATCGTCACCCTCGGCTCCTTCGCGGGTGCGGCGCTGTTCCTCGCCCTGTTCGTCGTGGTCGAACTGCGCGTCGCCGAGCCGATGTTCGACCTGAGCCTGCTGCGGCGCCCCACGTTCGTCGCCATCATCTGGCAGCCGGTGAGCATCGTCTTCGCGTTCGCGGCCCTGCTCGTCTACCTGCCGCCCTACTTCCAGGGCGCGGGCGGCGCGGGCTCGACGATGTCCGGAGCGATGCTGCTGCCGCTGACGCTGCCGGTCTTCGTCCTGCCGCTGTTCACCGGCACGCTGGTGCGGTTGCTGTCCGTGCGGATGCTGCTGGCGCTCGGACCGGCGGTGCTGGCCGTCGCGCTGTTGCTGATGACGTTCACCGACCCGGTGTCGTCCCGTACCGGGCTGTACGCGGCGCTGCTGCTGGCCGGTGTCGGTATCGGTCTGGCCTTCGGCGTCATGGACAACGCGGCGGTCAGCGTGGTGCCGGCCGAGCGCAGCGGTATGGCGTCGGGCATGTTCAACACCCTCCGCGTCGCCGGCGAGACGATCGGCGTGGCGTGTGTGGGCGGGCTGCTGCTCACCTCGACCCGTCAGCAACTGTCCGCGGGCGACGGTGCGATGGCCGACGACGTGGTCCAGGGCCGGCTGGGTTCCGTACGCGCGAGCGGCGGGGAGGACTTGGTGGACCGGGCGGTCCAGGGTCTCCAGCACGGCTGGGGCGTCGTCTACGTGGTGCTGGCCTGCGTGGCCCTCGCCGGTGCGATCGCCATCTTCACCATGGTCCGTGACCGTGACCTGGACCAGTCCTCCACCGCTCAGGAGGGGTGAACCCCTCCCCGCTGCCCTCTGGGCTGCCGCCTGCGGAACGAGAAGACCGTCCGGACCCCATCTCCTGGGGTCCGGACGGTCTTTCGTGGTCACCGTCCCGCGCTGCCGCGTTCCAGCCGGAAGACGGCCCTGGCGACACCGCGCCCGCCCTGCTCGAACGTCACGGGGACCGACACGGCCCCGGCGGCGTCGGCCGCCCGCTCGTGGCCGTCGCCGATCACCGTCAGGGGCTCGTCGAGTTCCGCGTAGGCGCCGAACGAGGCCTCCAGCCCGGTGAGCGACCAGGAGGCCGCCGGGGCCCCGAAGAGCTCCTCGGCGGTCAGCAGGGCCGTCTGCCGTCCCGCCTCCATCAGCACCATGCCGGGCACGTGGTCCTGGGCGTGGTCGAACAGGCTGGGGTGACCACCGGCCACCAGCAGCCGTGCCCGGACCTGCCGGCCCTCGGTTACCGGGTCGAGCAGCACCACGTTCTCCGGCCGCTCCCGGCCCACGCGCCCGGGCCTCACGAGGCCTTCGGTGACCGGTCGGCGGTACGACTCGGACGTCGGCGTGCTCCCGCCGTCCCGCCGGCCGCGGAGCATCCCGTACACGCTGTCGGCGACGTACTTCACCCGCATCGTCACCTCGCCCACCGGCCGCCCGGACACGCTGATCGCCATGCGGTACCGCAGACCGCGCAGCGACCCGCCGACCCACTGCGCGTCGTGCGTCGTGGCCGCGATCGTCACCTCGGCCGGCCCGTGGGCGCGCTCCAGGGCGGTCAGGCCCGGCAGCTCCATCGACCACTGCTGGAGAACGAACTTGGTGCCGTCCGGCGCCCCGAAGTGCGCGTGCACGGCGTGCGTCTCGGCCTGGCGGCAGCACTCCAGCAGGAACAGCGGATCGACCGCGGAGCCGGTCGTGTGGTCGGTGTAGTAGGCGTGGGACGGCGGCAGTTGCGCTCCGGCCACGAAGTGGTCGTCGTCGACCGCCGTGCTGTCGGTCAGGAACACCTCCGACAGCGCCCGCCGGTGTACGAGCCCTTTCGCCACGGTGTGCTCGAACGTGAGCGCACGCAGCGCGGCCCCCACACGGTCCGTCTCGGCCATCACGGTCACGCGAATCCCCTTTTCCCAGACTGTCCTTGACGACGGCCACGCTCCCAGCGACGGCTCACGCACACCTCACGCGCCCATCACGCCACTGCGAAGAGGACTAGCCGAGGATCCCGCGGTCGTACGCCACCGCCACCGCCGCCGCGCGGTCCTTGACGCCGAGCTTGGCGTAGAGGTGGGTGAGGTGGGTCTTCACGGTCGCCTCGCTGATGAACAGTTCACGGGCGATCTCGCGGTTGGACGTGCCCCTGGCGACCAGGGCCAGCACCTCGCGTTCGCGCGCGGAGAGCGGCTCGTTGCCGGGGGACCTGGGAGTCCGGACCGCGGAGACCAGGCGGGAGGCCACGGCCGGGGAGAGGACCGTACGGCCCTCTGCGGCCGCCCGTACGGCGGTGAACAGCTCCTCGCGGGGCGCGTCCTTGAGCAGGTAGCCCGTGGCGCCCGCCTCGATCGCGGGGAGGGTGTCGGAGTCGGTGTCGTAGGTGGTGAGGACGAGGACCTTGGCGCGGGCGCCGGTGCGCGTCAGTTCACGGATGGCGTCCACTCCCCCGCCGCCGGGCATGCGCAGGTCCATCAGGACCACGTCCGGGTCCAGGCCGGTGGCGAGGGAGACCGCCTCGACGCCGTTCGACGCCTCCGCCAGGACCGTGAATCCCGGGGCGGACTCGAACATGCCGCGCAGGCCGTCCCGTACGACGGGGTGGTCGTCGACGATGAGCAGGGTGATCGCGGCGTCACCCGCCGGGGCGTCTTCAGTCATGGCGGACCAACGGTACGCGAGCGGAGACCGCCGTACCCTGGCCCGGCTCGGACTCGACGGTGAGGGAGCCGGCGATGCGTTCGGCGCGGGCACGCATGCCGTCCAGGCCGAAGCCGCCGGTGCTGGTGCGGGCGGGGACGGCGAGCGGGTCGAAGCCGCGGCCGTCGTCGCGGATGTCGAGAATGACCTCGTCGCCGAGGAACGACAGCGTGACGCCGACTCGGCCGGCCGCCGCGTGCCGGGCGCTGTTGGACAGGGCCTCCTGGACGATCCGCAGGAGGGTGGCCGCGAGTTCCTCGTGGAGCTGCTCGGCCGTGCCGGTGACCGTGAACTCGGCGGGTACACCCGTCCGTTCGCCCCACTCGGCGACCGTCCTCTTCAGGGCCTCCGGCAGTCCGGCGTCGGCCAGGGCCACGGGGGCGAGGTTGTGCACCGAGCGGCGGGCCTCGCCGAGACTGTGCCGGGCCAGGTCCGAGGCGCGTTCGAGGTGCGTGCGGGCCACGGCCAGGTCGGGGGCGTTCGCGACGACCTGGAGCTGGGCGATGATGCCGGTCAGCCCCTGGGCGATGGTGTCGTGGATCTCGGCGGCCAGTCGCCGGCGCTCGTCGGCGACGCCCGCTTCCCGTGCCTGGACGAGGAGTTGGGCGTGCAGGGCGGCGTTCTCGTCGAGGGCCCGTTGCAGGGCGGCGTTGGCGCTTTCGAGTTCGGTGATGGTGACGGCCCGCTCGCGGGAGCGCTGTTCCTCCTGCTGCGTGATGTGGCCGACCACCGTCAGCAGGCCGTAGTTCGCGACCAGCAGCACGGCGAACAGCAGCCACTGGATGGGGCTGCGGAACGGCATCCCGCCGGACTGCGAGCCCGCCACCACGACGACGGTGGCCAGGAGACCGAGCCACTGCCGGCGCTTTCCGGGGATCAGCTCGTCGCTGTCGAAGTAGCCGGTGGACGCGTAGAACCCGAAGAACGGGTTCAGCCATGTGAGGGCGAAGGCGATCGCCCAGCGCAGGACGTAGTAGACGGTCCCGCGCCGGGACGGGGTCCGGCGGCCGCGGCGGGGCCCGTGCCACAGCTGGAGCAGCACCGCGGCGACGACCAGCGCACCGCCCGCGTACCACTCGGCGGGGCTCGTCATCAGCTCGTGCGCGGCGACCGAGAGGAGGGTGGAGGCGGCGAGCAGCCCGTAGACGCCCCAGGTGTGGAACTGGTTCTGACGGTGCTCGATTCTCTCGTCCGCCGCGGTCATCTCCCCAGTCTGCACGGCTGTTCGCCTACTCCCAGCGGAACCAGCGCGAGGCAGCGGCCGTCAGCAGCACCGTCCAGGCCACGAGCACTCCCAGGTGGCCCCAGCCCGGCCAGTCCCCCGCCGCGGCCTGGTTCAAGGCCTCGGCCGCCGCCCCGAACGGTGTGAAGCCGACGCACCGGGCGAGGACGTCCGGCATGGTCTGCACCGGCATCCACACGCCCGCGCAGAACATCGCCGGGAAGAACACCGCCGACCCGATGGCGCCGGCGATCTTCGTCGACCGGGACAGCGCGGAGATCACCGCGCCCAGCGCGAGGGCGACCAGGACGGCCAGGAGCAGGGCGAGGGCGTATCCGAAGCCCTGCCGAGGCAGCCGTACGCCGAAGGCGAGCCGGCCGACCGCGAGGACGAGCAGCGCCGACACCAGGGCGGCCCCGCCGTACAGCAGCATCTGCGCGGACAGCAGGGCGGCGGGCCGCACCGGCGTCGTGGACATCCGGCGCAGGATCCCCCGCTCGCGGTAGCCGGTCAGGGTCTGCGGCATCGCCTGGATCCCGCCCATGATCAGGCCGAGCAGCACGCTGACCGGGACGTAGCCGTCGACCGGGCGCAGCCCGCCGAAGGACGGGTCGGCCTCGCGGAAGGACGGGATCGAGCCGAGGATCGCCAGCAGCAGGGTCGGGAACACCAGGATCCAGAAGAGGCTCCCGGGCTCCCGGCGGAACAGGCGGACCTCGCTCCTCAGTACGGCGGGGTTGACCAGGTGCGTGCTCATGCCGCTGCCTCCTTGGTGAGGTCGAGGAACGCGTCGTCCAGCGTGGCGTCGGTGACCCGGAGCTGGTGGGCCGTGACGCGGGCGCGGGCGAGGAGGGTGAGGACGGCGTTGACCGTCTCGTCGGTGCCGGACAGGGTGACGCGGCCCTCCTTGTACTCGACCGACGCGAGCGCGGGCAGGGCGTTCAGGTCACGGTCGTCCAGGGGGGCGGACGGCGTGAAGCTGATGACGGTGGCGCCCGCCGAGCGGCGGATCAGCCCGGCCGGGGTGTCCAGGGCGGCCACCCGGCCCTTGTCGATCACGGCGATGCGGTCGCACAGCCGCTGCGCCTCCTCCATGAAGTGGGTGACGAGGAGGACGGTCACGCCGTTCGCGCGGATGTCCTCGATCAGTTCCCAGGTGTCCCGGCGGGCGCGCGGGTCGAGGCCTGTCGTCAGCTCGTCCAGGACGACGGCCCGCGGATTGCCCACCAGCGCGAGCGCGATGAACAGCCGCTGCTTCTGACCGCCGGAGAGCCTGGCGAACCGGGTCGTCAACTTGGCCGTGAGGCCGAGGCGTTCGGCGAGGGGCCGCCAGTCGAGCGGGCTCGGGTAGAAGGCGCTGTACAGCTCCAGCGCCTCGCGGACGGTGAGCTTGGCCTGCAACTCGCTCTCCTGGAGCTGCGCGCCGAGCACGCGGCGGGTGGCCTCGTGCTCGGTGACGGGGTCCAGGCCCGTGACGCGGACCCGGCCGGAGTCGGGCACGCGCAGGCCCTCCACGCACTCCACGGTGGTGGTCTTCCCGGCGCCGTTCGGCCCGAGGATCCCGAAGATCTCCCCCTCCTCCACGGCGAAGGAGACACCGTCGACGGCGGGCCGTCCGGCGTAGCTCTTGCGCAACTCGGTGACTTCGATGACAGGTGCGGTCGGCATGGGACGAGGGTCGCGGCGCGGTGGGTACCGGCGCATCGGCCGTCGCGCTCGAACGGGCATCATCCGATCGGTTGATGCCACCGTAAGACCCCTCGAACGCCCAGGTCGCAGGACCGGCGGCCGGCCCGGGTGCGGCGGAAACCCGGTGGGCAGTGTCAGTGGCGATCCGTAGGCTCGCTGCTGATGGCCACGACACCCGCCCCCGCCCAGGACCGTTCCGCCGTGCGTACGCTGCTGCGCCTGTGGCCGTACGTGCGGCCCGTGCGGGTGCGGCTGTTCACCGCCGCGTTCGTGGCGGTACTCGCCTCCTGCGTGGCCCTGGTGATCCCGCTCGTCCTGAAGTGGATGGTGGACGGGCCCATCGCGGACCGGGACCCGGGCGGGGTCTGGCTCGGCGCGCTGTACCTGCTGCTGCTCGGCCTCGCCGAGGCCCTGCTGTTCGGGCTGCGGCGGTGGCTGGTGGCGCGTCCGCTCTCCCACGTCGAGGCGTCCATGCGGGCGGATCTGTACCGTCACCTCCAGCGGCTGCCGGTGGCCTTCCACGACCGGTGGGCCTCGGGACAGTTGCTGTCCCGGGGGACGACGGACCTGATGCTGCTGCGCATGTTCCTCGCCTTCCCGCTGACCTTCCTGCTGGTCAACGGCGTGACGATCCTCGTCGGCGTGGTCATCATGCTGCTCCAGGACTGGACCCTGGGGCTGGTGATCCTCGGGCCCGCCGTGCCCGTGATGGTCACGTGCGTGATCTTCGAGAAGCGGTACGCCAAGGTGGCCCGGCTCGCCCAGGACCAGGTCGGCGACCTGACGACGGTCGTCGAGGAGAGCGTGCTCGGCATCCGCATCATCAAGGGCTTCGGCCGGCACCGGAGCCAGGCCCGTGCGTTCCGGGACCTGTCGGGGACGCTGCGCGGCACGGAGCTGCGCAAGGCGCGGCTGCTGGCGACGATCTGGGGCGTCATCGTGACGCTGCCGGAGGTCGCGATCGGGGCGGCGCTGGTGGTGGGGGTGGTGCAGGTGGCCGACGGGGAGCTGTCGGCGGGGACGCTGGTGGCGTTCCTGTCCACGGCGCTGGCGCTGCGGTGGCCGGTGGAGTCGATCGGGTTCCTGCTGGCGATGAGCCAGGAGGCGGCGACGGCGACGGAGCGGTACTTCGAGGTGATGGACGAGGACGCCGAGGAGCGGGGGGCTTACGGTGGTCCCGCGTCGCCGACCGCGACGGGGTCCGGTCTCCGGTTCCACGACGTGACCTTCCGCTACCCGGACGCCCCGCCCGGCTCCCCTCCCGTCCTGGACAAGGTGGACCTCCACATCCGCCCCGGCGAGTCCATGGCCCTGGTCGGAGCGACCGGCAGCGGCAAGACCACCCTCACGGCGCTCATCCCCCGCTTCTACGAGGTGGCCTCGGGCCGCATCACCCTCGACGGCGTCGACATCACGACCCTGTCCAGAGAGGCGCTGCGCGCCAAGGTCGCGGTCGCCTTCGAGGAGCCCACGCTGTTCTCGGCCGCGGTCGGCGACAACGTTCTCATGGGGGCCGACGACAGGGCCGGCCCGGCGGAGCTGGAGCGCGCCCTGGCCGTCGCCCAGGCCGACTTCGTGCACGCCCTGCCGCAGGGGACGGACACCCAGGTGGGCGAGCAGGGCCTCAGCCTCTCCGGCGGGCAGCGGCAGCGCCTGGCCCTGGCCAGAGCTGTCGTCGGACAGCCAGAGTTCCTCGTCCTGGACGACCCGCTGTCGGCCCTGGACGTGCACACCGAGGCCGCCGTCGAGGCCGCCCTGCGACAGGTCCTCGCGGACACCACCGCCCTGATCGTGGCGCACCGCCCGTCCACGGTGCTGCTCGCCGACCGTGTCGCGCTGCTGTCCGGCGGCCGGATCGCCGCGGTCGGCACCCACCACGAACTGCTGCGCACGAACGCCGAGTACGCGCACTTGATGTCCGGCGAACAGTCAGGGGAACAGCCGGGCGAGCAGTCCGGCGAACATTCCGGCGAGCAGTCCGGCGAACATTCCGCCGAGCAGTCCGGCGAGAAGGAGGACGCACGATGACGGCGGCCACCACCGCACCGGCCGACGGGACACCCGACGACGACAAGCCCGACACCGAGAAGCCCGACACCGAGAAGCCCGACGCTCGGACCTCCGCCACCGGCGACCCCTTCGACCGGGACGTCCTGCCCACACCCCCGGGCGCCACCGCCGCCCTGCTGCGCTCCCTGCTCGCGCCCATGAAGGCCCGCGTCACGGTCACCTCGCTCCTGCTGCTGCTCCAGCAGGCGGTCGTGCAAGCGGGCCCGCTGCTCGTGGCGTACGCCATCGACCGTGCCGTCCCGGCGTTCCGGGCGCAGGACCACGGGCCGCTGATCGCGGTGGCCGTCGGCTATCTGGCGTGCGCGCTGGCCGCGGGCGGGCTCCAGTTCGCGTTCGTCACCGCCGCGGCCCGCGTCAACCAGGACGTCCTGCTCGACCTGCGCGGCCGGATCTTCCGCCACGCGCAGACACTGAGCGTCGACTTCCACGAGCGCTACACCTCGGGCCGGCTCATCTCCCGCTCCACCACGGACGTGGAGTCCCTGCGGGAGCTGCTGGACGAGGGCCTTCAGGAACTCGTCACGGTCATCCTGTCCTTCGTCTACATCTCGGCGATGCTGCTCTGGCTCGACCTGGGCCTCGGGGGCGTGGCGGTGGCGTCCCTGGTGCCGCTCTACGCCCTGGTGCGGCTGTACCAGCGGCGCGCCGGGCGGGTGTACCGGGCGCGGTCGACCGCCATCGCCGCCGTCATCGTCAAGTTCGTCGAGACCATGAACGGCATCCGCCCGGTGCGTGCCTTCCGCCGCGAGGCGGCCAACGACGCGGACTTCGGCGCGCTCAACCAGCGGCACGAGCGGACCAACGGCGACGCGCTGCTGGAGATGGCCCGGTACGTCACCGGTTCACGGCTGGTCGCCAACACGGCGGTCGCCGCGATCGTGCTGTGGGGCGCCTACCGGGTCGCGGACGGCACGCTGGCCCTCGGTGTGCTGGCGGCGGCCGTGCTGTACCTGCGGCGGCTCTACGACCCGATCGACCGGCTCGGCATGTTCCTCAACTCCTACCAGTCGGCGGCGGCGTCGCTGGAGAAGATCGCCGGGCTGCTCGCACAGACGCCATCCGTGCCCGAGCCGACGAGTCCCCGACAGCTCCCCGCGCTGGAGAGCGAACAGCCGGGCCGCGAGGTCGTCTTCGACGGCGTCCGCTTCGGCTACCGCACCGGCGGCGAGGTCCTGCCCCGTTTCGACCTGACGATCCCGGCCGGGCAGACGGTCGCGGTCGTCGGCTCCACGGGCGCCGGCAAGTCGACCCTGGCCAAGCTGCTGGCCCGGTTCTACGACCCCTCCGACGGCCGGGTGCTGCTGGACGGCGTCGACCTGCGCGACCTCGACGTGCCCGAACTGCGGCGCGGGGTGGTCATGGTGACGCAGGAGGCCTTCCTGTTCTCCGGCACGGTCGCCGACAACATCGCGATCGGCCGGCCCGACGCCTCGCGCGAGGAGATCGAGCGGGCGGCGAAGGAGCTCGGCGCGCACGACTTCATCAGCTCCTTGCCCGACGGCTACGACACCGACGTACGCAAGCGGGGCGGTCGCATCTCGGCCGGTCAGCGGCAACTGGTCGCGTTCGCGCGAGCGTTGCTGGCGGATCCGGCGGTGCTGATCCTCGACGAGGCGACCAGCTCGCTGGACATCCCGGGCGAGCGTGCGGTGCAGCGGGCGATGTCGACGGTGCTGAAGGGCCGTACGGCCGTGGTCATCGCGCACCGGCTGTCGACCGTCGAGATCGCGGACCGGGTCCTGGTGATGGAACACGGGAAGATCGTCGAGGACGGCGGTCCCGCCGAACTCGTCGCGGGCACGGGCAGGTTCGCGGATCTGCACCGGGCCTGGCGGGACAGCCTGGCGTAGGACGGCGGCGGAAGGGCGGCGGAGGCGGGCGGATGATCGACGCGTACGAGGACCCCGGCACACCCGACTCCCGGAGCGGCGGCCGTTACCTGTGGTGGCTGGTCGCCCGGCAGCCCTGGCGGTGTGCGGCCGGGGCGATGTTCGGCAGTGTGTGGATGGTGCTGCTGGCGGCGACGCCGTATCTGATGTCCCGGGCGATCGACGACGGTCTGGAGCCCGGCGACATGGGCGCGCTGGCAATCTGGAGCGGCGCGCTGTTCACGGTCGGGGCGTTCAACTCCTGGCTGAGCATCATGCGCCACCGCACCATGACCCGTGTCCGTATGGACGCCAACTTCCGCACGGTGAAGGTCGTCGTCGGCCATGCGGTGCGGCTCGGCGCCTGGCTGCCGCGGCAGATGGGAGCCGGGGAGGTCGTCACGATCGGCGTGGGCGACGTGCAGACGATCAGCCAGTCGCTGACGGTGGTCGGCCCCGGAGTCGGCGCGGTCGTGGCCTATCTGGCGGTCGCCGTCCTGCTGCTCTCGGTATCGCCGCTCATCGCCACGGTCGTCCTGCTCGGCATCCCGGTGATCGTCCTGCTCGTCGGCCCGCTGCTCGGGCGGCTACAGGGTTCCGAGACGGAGTACCGCGAGCGGCAGGGCGTGCTCACCGCGCGGATCGGCGACCTGGCGGGCGGCCTGCGGGTCCTCGCCGGGCTGGGCGGCAAGACGCTGGTCGCGGACGCCTTCCGCCGTGACTCGCAGCGGCTGCGCGAGCAGGGGTACCGGGTCGGCGCGGTGACCAGCTGGGTCCAGGCCCTCGGTATCGGCCTGCCCACCCTCTTCCTCGCCGTGGTGACCTGGCTGGCGGCCCGCCTGGCCGCCCAGGGGGACATCACCGTGGGCCAGTTGGTGTCGGTCTACGGCTACGTCGCGGTGCTGGTGGGCCCGGTGTCCTTCTGGGTGGAGTGCGGCTACCAGATCAGCCGCGGCCTGGTGTGCGCGCGTCGCGTCGTACGGTTCCTGCGCCTGGAGCCGATGCCGGACACCGGCACCCGGGACGCCCCGTCCGAACCGTCGGCCCTGTACGACCCCGAGTCCGGCGTGCGCGTCCGGCCGGGCTGTCTGACTGCCCTGGTCGCGGAACACCCGGCCGACGCCACGGCGATCCTGGACCGCCTCGCCCGGTACGCCCCTTCGAACGCGACCTGGGGCGGGATACGCCTGGACGACATCGCGCTCCCCCAGATCCGGGAACACATCCTGCTGACCGACCACGAGTCCGACCTGTTCGCAGGAACCCTCCAGGACATGATCAGGTCTTTTGGGGGCGCGGGGCTGTGTCGGTATGCGGCTCCGCCGCGGGGCGCGACAAGCCACAACGAACCCGCAGCCGCCACTCAACACGACACGGCACTTCAGACGGCGCTCCACACCGCCGCAGCCGAAGACATCGTCCAAGCCCTCCCCCACGGCCTGAACACCCACATGGCCGCCCAGGCCCGCAACCTCTCCGGCGGCCAACGCCAACGCATCCGCCTGGCCAGAGCCCTCCTCGCCGCCCCGGAGATCCTCCTCACCGTCGAGCCCACCTCCGCCCTCGACGCCCACACCGAAGCCACCGTCGCCGACCGCCTCAGAGAGGCCCGGCACGGCCGCACCACGGTCGTGACCACCACCTCCCCCCTCGTCCTGGACCGCACGGACACCGTCCACTACCTGGTCGACGGCAAGGTCGCGGCCTCGGGCGGCCACCACGAACTGCTCGACACCACCCCCGGCTACCGCGCCCTCGTGGCCAGGGACAACGAGGAGGCCGTCCGATGAGCCCCGCACACCTGCCCGTGGCCGAACGGGCGGACGTCCGGCGGGCGTTGCTGGACCTCGTACGCGCCGACACCCGAGCCTTCACCACCGTCCTCGGCCTCAACGCCCTCGCCGCCCTGGCCGGTCTGGCAGGGCCCTGGCTGCTGGGCCGGATGATCGACGACGTCCGCGCCGGGCAGGGCGTGGCGGCCGTGGACCGGCTGGCCCTCGTACTCCTGGTCTGCGCCCTCGCCCAGCTGTTCCTGGCCCGCTGGGCCCGCTACGTAGGCCACCGCTTCGGCGAACGCACCCTCGCGCGCGTACGGGAACGGTTCGTGGACCGCGCCCTCGACCTGCCCGCCTCGGTCGTGGAACGCGCCGGCACCGGCGACCTGACGGCCCGCGGCACCTCGGACGTCA
This sequence comes from Streptomyces coeruleofuscus, assembly GCF_039532725.1. Classification (NCBI taxonomy): domain Bacteria; kingdom Bacillati; phylum Actinomycetota; class Actinomycetes; order Kitasatosporales; family Streptomycetaceae; genus Streptomyces; species Streptomyces coeruleofuscus. The sequence continues at coordinate 11,191 of NZ_BAAASE010000021.1, read as the reverse complement.
CCACCGTGGGCAACACGCTGCGGGACGCCGGTCCGGAACTGCTCATCAACCTCGTGCAGTGCCTGTTCCTGGTCGGCGCGGTGTTCCTGCTGGACCCGCTGCTCGGTGCCGTCGGCGTGCTCGGCCTGACGCCGGTCTGGCTGGCGTTGCGCTGGTACCTGCGGCGGGCCCGGGACGGGTATCTCGCCGAGGGAGCTGCCACCTCGGACGTCGCGGAGATCCTCGCGGCGACCGCGGCCGGAGCGCGCACGGTGGAGGCGTTCCGGCTCCGCGGGCAGCGCACCGCCGCGAGCCGGGAGGCGCTGGAGACGTCCCGCCGTACGCGCTTCCACACGCTGTTCCTGCGCACGGTGTTCTTCCCGGCGGTGGAGGTGTCGTACGTCCTCCCGGTCGCCGGCGTGCTGGTGATCGGCGGGGCGCTGCACACCTCGGGCTCGATGAGCCTCGGGGCAGTCGTGGCGGCGGCCCTGTATCTGCACCAGTTGAGCGGCCCGCTGGACGAGATCCTGGTGCGGGTCGAGCAACTCCAGAGCAGCGGCGCCTCCTTCGCCCGGGTGGAAGGGCTGGCCCGGGCTCCGCGGGCGGCCGGGGAGGGCGTGGGTCCGGATCCGGACGGCGACCGTATCGACGTCACCGGCGTGCGCTACGCCTACGACGGGGGTGTCGAGGTGCTGCGCGGCGTCGACCTGACGGTGACGCCCGGGGAGCGGCTGGCCATGGTCGGGCCGTCGGGCGCCGGCAAGACCACACTGAGCCGGCTGATGGCGGGCATCGACGCGCCGACCGCCGGCTCCGTGACGGTCGGCGGCGTGCCCGTCGTCGGGCTCGGACCGGAGCGGCTGCGCCGCCAGGTCGTCCTGGTCACCCAGGAGCACCACGTGTTCCTCGGCACGGTCCGCGACAATCTGCGGATCGCCGAACCGTCCGCCGGGGACGAGGAGTTGTGGCAGGCGCTGTCGGTGGTCGGCGCCGACGCGTGGGTGCGGGAGCTGCCGGAGGGCCTGGACACCCGCCTCGGCCAGGGCGGTCACCGCACCGACGGCTCACAGGCCCAGCAACTCGCCCTGGCCCGCGTAGTGCTGGCGGACCCGCACACGCTGATCCTCGACGAGGCGACCGCGCTGCTCGACCCGACGACCGCCCGGCACACCGAGCGTGCCCTGGCCGCCGTGCTGGAGGGGCGCACCGTCATCGCCGTCGCCCACCGGCTGCACACCGCGCACGACGCCGACCGGGTGGCCGTGATGGAGGACGGCCGGCTCACCGAACTCGGCACGCACGACGAGCTGGTCGCGGCCGGCGGTGCCTACGCGGCACTGTGGCACTCCTGGCACGGGGACCTGCCCGACGCCCGTGAACCGTCCGCATAGCGAACATGAACTTCCGGTCAACGAACCGTTTCCGGCCATAGTGTTGACGCGCCCCTGACAGAAAGCGCGCTCCCCTGCCACGCTTCCCACGACTGCTCCACGGCAACCCCACGGCAACACCTCCACCTCCCCAGGCCGGGCGACCCCCGGTCCCGCAGAAGGAGCCAGTGTTGAGAAGCAGTTCCTCGCGAAGAAGCACCTCTCACAGACGCACTCCCCACACCCCCCGCCGCACCGCGGCCGTGGCCCTCGCCGGCGTCGCCGCGCTGATCGCCGCCGCCGTGCAGAGCGGCACCGCCACCGCAGCCCCTACGATGGCACCGTCGGCCGCGAGCAAGGCGAACCCCGGCTCGGAGTCGGTCCGGCTCTCCCCCGCCCAGCGCGCCGCCCTGATCCGCGAGGCCGACGCGGACAAGGCCGGGACGGCGAAGGACCTGGGCCTCGGCACCAAGGAGAAGCTGGTCGTCCGCGACGTCCTCAAGGACCGCGACGGCACCCTGCACACGCGCTACGAGCGCACCTACGACGGTCTGCCGGTCCTCGGCGGCGACCTCGTCGTGGAGAGCACGAAGGCGGACGACACGGCCGCCGTCGTGAAGGCCACCCGCGCCGCGATCAAGCCGGCCACGACGAAGACCGCGGTGTCCGCCGCGAAGGCCCGGCAGCAGGCCCTGGCCGCGGGCAAGGCCGAGGACGCCAGGAACCCGGCCGTCAACCGGGAGCCCCGCAAGGTGATCTGGGCCGCGAACGGCAAGCCGGTCGTGGCGTACGAGACGGTCGTCGGCGGCTTCCAGCACGACGGAACCCCGCAGGAACTGCACGTCGTCACCGACGCCACCACCGGCGAGAAGCTGTACGAGTGGGAGGCCATCGAGAACGGCACCGGCAACACGGTGTACTCCGGCACGGTCGACCTCACGACCACGCAGTCGGGTTCGGCGTACAACCTCACCGACGGCGCCCGCGGCAACCACAAGACGTACAACCTCAACCGCGGCACCTCCGGCACCGGCACCCTCTTCTCCGGCTCCGACGACGTCTGGGGCGACGGCAGCCCGTCCAACCTGGAGTCGGCCGCCGCCGACGCCCACTACGGCGCCGCGCTGACGTGGGACTACTACAAGAACGTGCACGGCCGCAGCGGCATCCGCGGCGACGGCGTGGGCGCGTACTCCCGTGTCCACTACGGCAACAACTACGTCAACGCGTTCTGGTCGGACAGCTGCTTCTGCATGACGTACGGCGACGGCTCGGGCAACGCCAACCCGCTGACGTCGATCGACGTGGCCGCGCACGAGATGACGCACGGGCTCACCTCGAACACCGCGGGCCTCAACTACAGCGGCGAGTCCGGCGGTCTGAACGAGGCGACCTCCGACATCTTCGGCGCGACCGTCGAGTTCTTCGCCAAGAACACCTCCGACGTCGGTGACTACCTCATCGGCGAGGAGATCGACATCAACGGCGACGGCACGCCGCTGCGCTACATGGACAAGCCCAGCAAGGACGGCGACTCCAAGGACGCCTGGTACTCGGGCATCGGCTCGATCGACGTGCACTACTCCTCGGGCCCGGCGAACCACTTCTTCTACCTGCTGAGCGAGGGCAGCGGCACCAAGACCATCAACGGTGTCACCTACGACTCGCCCACCTCGGACGGCCTTCCGGTCACCGGCATCGGCCGGGACAAGGCGGAGAAGATCTGGTTCCGCGCGCTGACCACCAAGTTCACCTCGACCACCAACTACGCGGGCGCCCGCACCGGCACCCTCGCGGCGACCGGTGAGCTCTACGGCACCGACAGCGCCGAGTACAAGGCGGTCCAGGACGCGTGGGCGGGCGTGAACGTCGGCGCCCGCTCCGGTGGTGGAGGCGGCGGCGGTACGTCGTTCGAGAACACCGCCGACGTGGCGATCCCGGACCGGGGCGCGGCGGTCACGTCGCCGGTCACCGTCTCCGGCCGGACGGGCAACGCGCCGTCCAACCTCCAGGTCGCCGTGGACATCGTCCACACCTACATCGGTGACCTCCAGGTGCAGCTCGTCGCCCCCGACGGCACGGCGTACACGCTGAAGGGCTACGGAACCGGCGGCAGCGCGGACAACATCGCCACCACCTACACGGTGAACGCCTCCTCCGAGGCCGCCAACGGCGTCTGGCAGCTGCGGGTCCAGGACAACGCGGCCCGCGACACCGGCTACATCAACAGCTGGAAGCTCACCTTCCCGTAGGCCCGTTCGCGGTCTGCCCAGGGCAGGGCGCCGCCCCGGTGGGTTCGACTCCCCCGGGGCGGCGCCCGCTTCACGTCCCGGGTGCGACACGTCGCCGTCGTTTTCCGGCCAACATCACGTGGTGCTCCTGACATGTACGCGTCCCAAGTGCCACTCTTCCCCCACCCGCCGCACAGCACCCCAGCACTTCCCCCACATCTAGGAGCTCGTGTGACCTCCCCTCTCTACGCGCGTCACAAGCGCACCACGCTGGCCATCGCCACCGCCGTCGCGGCCGGCGCCCTGCTCACCACCGGCCTGACCTCCGGCAGCAGCGTCGCCGCCGACTCCTCCGCCGCCGGCAAGCCGGCCCTGGCGGCCGCACCCGTCCTGCTGACCGCGCCGGCCCGCGCCGCCCTCATCAAGGAGCAGCAGGCGGACGCCACCGGGACCGCCGACGAGATAGGCCTCGGCGACCAGGAGAAGCTGGTCGTCAAGGACGTCGTGAAGGACGCCGACGGCACCGTCCACACCCGCTACGAGCGCACCTACGCGGGCCTGCCGGTCCTCGGCGGCGACCTCGTCGTGCACGAGTCGAAGTCGGGTGAGACCAAGGGCGTCACCAGAGCGACGAAGGCCGCGCTCAAGGTCGCCTCGCTCAAGCCGGCGGTCCCCGCCGCCAAGGCCGAGAAGCAGGCCGTGACGCTCGCCGAGGCGGCCGGCTCGGAGAAGACCGAGGCGAACTCCACGCCCCGCAAGGTGATCTGGGCGGCCGCCGGCAAGCCCACCCTCGCCTACGAGACGGTCGTCGGCGGCCTCCAGGAGGACGGCACCCCGAACGAACTGCACGTCATCACGGACGCCGCCACCGGCAAGAAGCTCTACGAGTACCAGGGCATCGAGACCGGCACCGGCAACACCACCTACAGCGGCAAAGTCACCATCGGCACCACGAAGTCCGGGTCGTCCTACACCCTGACGGACGGCACGCGCGGCGGCCACAAGACGTACAACCTGGGCCGCGGCACCTCCGGCACCGGCACCCTCTTCTCCGGCTCCGACGACGTCTGGGGCACCGGCAACCCCTCCAACCTGGAGACCGCCGCCGCCGACGCCCACTACGGCGCCCAGGTGACCTGGGACTTCTACAAGAACACCTTCGGCCGCAGCGGCATCCGCAACGACGGCAAGGCGGCCTACTCGCGCGTCCACTACGGCAACAACTACGTCAACGCCTTCTGGTCGGACGGCTGCTTCTGCATGACCTACGGCGACGGCTCGGGCAACACCCACCCGCTGACCTCGCTCGACGTGGCCGCGCACGAGATGAGCCACGGCCTGACGTCGGCCACGGCCGGCCTCAACTACAGCGGCGAGTCCGGCGGTCTGAACGAGGCGACGAGCGACATCTTCGGCGCGGGCGCGGAGTTCTTCGCCAACAACTCCTCCGACGCCGGTGACTACCTCATCGGCGAGGAGATCGACATCAACGGCGACGGCTCCCCGCTGCGCTACATGGACAAGCCCAGCAAGGACGGCGACTCCAAGGACGCCTGGTCGTCCAGCCTGGGCGGCCTGGACGTCCACTACTCCTCCGGTCCCGCCAACCACTTCTTCTACCTGCTGTCCGAGGGCAGCGGCGCGAAGACCATCAACGGCGTGACCTACGACTCGCCGACGTCCAACGGCTCCACGGTCACCGGCATCGGCCGCACCAAGGCACTTCAGATCTGGTACAAGGCGCTGACGACGTACATGACGTCGACGACCAAGTACGCGGCCGCCCGCACGGCGACCCTCAACGCGGCCTCGGCGCTCTACGGCGCGTCGAGCACCGAGTACAAGGCGGTCGCGGCCGCCTGGTCCGCCGTCAACGTGGGCTGACCGAAGCGCAGGCGAGGGCGGTACCCGGAGCGACGGCAGCTCCGGGTACCGTCCTACTCTTGGTGACCATGTCTTCGGAAGACTTCACCTATGCCGACGTCGGGGCCACCCGTGACGAGGGCTTCTGCCCGCCGGGCTTCCACCTCATGAACGTGCGTACCCGCCTCGGGGAAGGCGAGGAGGTCTTCCGCCGGGCCTCGGAGGCGGTGCTCACCTGGGAGATGCACCGGGCCCTGGGCGTCGGCATAGACGCCGGCGCGGACCGGGCCGCCCCCGGCGTCGACGTCACCGTCACCCTCGCCGGAATGATCAAGGCCCCCTGCCGTGTGGTGTGGACGGTCGAGGAGCCCCGCCGCGTCGGCTGGGCCTACGGCACCCTGACCGGCCACCCCGAGTGCGGCGAGGAGTCCTTCGTCGTGGCCCGCACGGGCGACGGCACGGTCTGGCTGACGGTGAACGCGTTCAGCCGGGCGGCCAAGTGGTACGCGAGGGCCGGCGGCCCGGCGACCAGGGGATTCCAGCACGCCTATGCCCGCCGCTGCGGTACCGTCCTGCGGAACCTTGCAATGCAGGGTGGTGCGGAGGCCTGAAGGGGCGCGGGGAACTGCGCGACCAGCCCCCGAGCTCCCGCAGACAACACTCAACGCATCAACAACCCCGCAGCCTCGACAAGCTCCTCAGAGGGCCCGGCCACCAGCCCCAGCTCCGCACTCGAAGCCAACAGCCGATGCGCAGGCAGGATCCGCACCGTATACCCAAAAGGCCCGGTGCGATCCAGCGACAAGGGCCCCTCATAAACCCAGCGCCCGTCCTGCCCGGGGGACCCGACCGGCTTCAACGGAACGACCGCCGCGTCAGCGATGTGGTCCTCCTCGTCCACCCGCCCCGAAACGGCCTGCACCTCCACGTCGTCCGGCCCGAGCTCACCGAGGCCGACCCGCACGCGAAGCCCCAGCGTCGTACCCAGCTCCGCCAGCGCCTCCGACGCCGACGTCTCCACATGGTCGACGGTGACCCCCGGCCAGGCCGCCCGCACCCTGGTCTTCCACTCGGCGAGATCGCGCGCCGCGTCCGGGCCCATGGACCGGTGGGAGAGCGCAGCGGGCGCGTAGAGCCGCTCCACGTACTCGCGGACCATCCGCCCGGCCAGCACCTTCGGCCCGAGCAGGCTCAGCGTCTGGCGGACCATCTCGATCCACCGGTCGGGCAGCCCGCTCTGGCCGCCGCGCTCGTAGAAGCGCGGCGTCACCCGCTGCTCCAGCAGGTCGTACAGCGCCGCGGCCTCTATGTCGTCGCGGTGGTCCGCGTCGGTCCCCACACCGTCGGCCGTGGGAATGGCCCAGCCGAAGTCGGGCTGGAACCACTCGTCCCACCACCCGTCCAGGACGGACAGATTGAGACAGCCGTTGAGCGCCGCCTTCATCCCGGACGTGCCGCAGGCCTCCAGCGGGCGAAGCGGGTTGTTCAGCCAGATGTCGCACCCCGGGTACAGCTTCTGCGCCATCCCCATGCCGTAGTCCGGCAGGAACACGATCCGGTGCCGTACCCGCGGATCGTCCGCGAACCGCACCAGCTCCTGCACCAGCCGCTTCCCGCCGTCGTCCGCGGGATGCGCCTTGCCCGCCACGACGATCTGGACCGGCCGCTCGGGATGCAGCAGCAGGTCCATCAGCCGGTCGCGGTCGCGCAGCATCAGCGTCAGGCGCTTGTACGACGGGACGCGCCGCGCGAAGCCGATGGTGAGGACGTCCGGGTCGAGCACGCCGTCGATCCAGCCCAGCTCGGCCGTGCCGGCCCCGCGCTGCCGCCAGGAGGCCCGCAGCCGCTCCCGCACCTCCGTCACGAGCTGCTCGCGCAGCCCCCGCCGCAGCTCCCAGATCTCCTGGTCGGGGATGTCCGCCACCGCGTCCCAGCGGTCCGAGCCGCCGACGGTCAGCGCGTCCTCCGCGCGGTGGACGCCGATCTGCCGGGCGCCGAGCCGGAACACCTCCGGGGCGACCCAGGTGGGCGCGTGCACACCGTTCGTCACGGAGGTGATCGGCACCTCGTCGGCGTCGAACCCGGGCCACAGGCCGGAGAACATCTCGCGGCTGACGTTGCCGTGCAGCAGGGAGACGCCGTTGGCGCGCTGGGCGAGGCGCAGGCCCATCACGGCCATGTTGAACAGGTTGGGCTCCCCGCCGGGGTAGGTCTCCATGCCGAGCCTGAGGACGCGCTCGACGTCGATGCGGGGCAGCTCGGCGTCGGGGCCGAAGTGGCGGGCGACCAGCTCGCGGTCGAAGCGGTCGATGCCGGCCGGGACGGGCGTGTGGGTGGTGAAGACGGTCCCGGCGCGGACCGACTCCAGCGCCGAGTCGAAGTCCAGGCCCTCGGCGCAGAGCTCGGCGATCCGCTCCAGGCCGAGGAACCCGGCGTGTCCCTCGTTGGTGTGGAACACCTCCGGCTCGGGGTGCCCGGTCAGCCGGCAGTACGTGCGCACCGCCCTGACCCCTCCTATGCCGAGCAGCATCTCCTGGAGCAGCCGGTGCTCGCTGCCGCCGCCGTAGAGCCGGTCGGTCACGCCGCGCTCGCCGAGGTCGTTCTCCTCGACGTCCGAGTCCAGCATCAGCAGCGGGACCCGGCCGACCTGCGCCAGCCAGATCCGGGCGTGCAGCTGCTTGCCGCCGGGCAGGGCGAGGGCCACCTGGGCGGGGGTGCCGTCGGCCTCCTCCAGGAGGACCACGGGCAGCTCGTTGGGGTCGAGCACGGGGTAGTGCTCCTGCTGCCAGCCGTCCCGGGACAGGGTCTGCCGGAAGTAGCCGTGCCGGTAGAGCAGGCCGACGCCGATCAGCGGGACGCCGAGGTCGCTGGCCGCCTTCAGGTGGTCGCCGGCCAGGATGCCGAGGCCGCCGGAGTACTGCGGAAGGGCGGCCGTGATGCCGAACTCGGGTGAGAAGTAGGCGATCGCGGCGGGGAGTTCGTCGGGCTGGGCCTGGTACCAGCGCTCGCCGGTCATGTAGTCGTTCAGATCGCCCGCGACCGCGGCGAGGCGGCGCAGGAAGCGGCGGTCTCCGGCCAGGTCCGCGAGCCGCGCGGGCGGCACGCTGCCCAGCAGCCGGACCGGGTCGCCGCCCGAGGCGGCCCAGCGCTCGGGGTCGACGGACTGGAACAGGTCACGGGTCTCCGCGTGCCACGACCAGCGCAGGTTGCGGGCCAGATCACTGAGCGGCCGGAGGGGTTCGGGGAGAACGGGTCGGACGGTGAATCGACGGATCGCCTTCACGGGGTTCCACCTCGGCGCGTTCGCAGGATGACGCAGGGTTCTGACACAGGGCTTCATCGACGTCACCTACGACAGTACCGGCGTCGGTGCCGCCTCCGGTGAAGCTCCGCCACCCAATCCCCGATCGTCCGGAACCGCCCCATCCGCGGATATGGCCGATTCCGCCCCCATAGGCGTCCTTGTGGCGCTTCACACGCCACGAGAGGCTGCCCCTGGCGTACCGGCCCGCGCCTGCCGCACGCGGTGCTGCGCGGCAGCCGTACGCCGAATCGAGGAGGGGACTCGGACCATGGCACGGACGCGCGCACGGCGTCTGCGCTGGACGGGGGGCCTGGCGGCGGCGATCTGTGCCGCGGCGTTTTCGGCCATCACCCTGCCCGCGCACGCCGTACCGGAGGGGCGGATACTCGGCGCCGGACAACCCGGCTCCGTGCACGGAAGTTACCTGGTCACATTGAAGGAGGGCACACGGGCTCCGTCGGCTGCCGGACGGGCCCTCGCCGAGAAGTACGGGGTGAACATCAGCCACATCTACGGCACCGTCCTGAACGGCTACGCGATCCGGACGGACGAGAGACGGGCCGGGCGGCTCGCCGCCGACCCCCGGGTCGCGTCGGTCGTGCAGGACACCCGGGTCCGGCTGGACCGCACCCGGCACGAGCCGCCCTCCTGGGGCCTGGACCGCGTCGACCAGCCGGGCCTGCCGCTGGACCGGAGCTACACCTGGCCGCAGTCGGCGGGCGCCGGGGTCACCGTGTACGTGATCGACACCGGCGTCCGGACCACGCACCGGGACTTCGGCGGCCGGGCGGGGCACGGCTGGGACTTCGTCGGGAACGACGCGGTCGCGTCGGACGCCAACGGCCACGGCACGCACGTCGCCGGCACGGTCGCCGGGAAGAACCACGGTGTCGCCAAGAAGGCCCGCGTCGTCTCCGTACGCGTCCTCGACGCCGCGGGAGCGGGCACCACGGCCCGGGTGATCGCCGGGATCGACTGGGTGACCCGGCACGCGAAGAAACCCGCCGTCGCCAACCTCAGCCTGGGCGGCCCGGGCAACGACCGGCTGGACGCCGCCGTCCGCGCCTCCATCGCCTCCGGCGTCACCTACACGGTCGCCGCGGGCAACGACGGCAGGCCGGCGGCTCTGTACTCCCCGGGGCGCGTCAAACAGGCGATCACGGTCGGCGCGACCGACCGGAGGGATGTGAAACCGGCCTTCTCCAACCACGGTCCGGCCCTCGATCTCTTCGCTCCGGGCGTGCACATCACCTCCGCGTCCGCGGCGAGCGACACGGCGCGGGCCACGTCCTCGGGTACCTCGATGGCGGCGCCGCATGCCGCGGGCGCCGCCGCGCTGTATCTGGCCGACCACCCGAGGGCGGCTCCGGCCCAGGTCGGGACGGCCCTGACCAGCGGAGCGGCGATAGGAAGGATCTCCGGCCGCGGTCCCGGTTCGCCGGACAAGTTACTGCGGGTGCCGCACACCTAGGGCGATGGAGCAGCCACGCGCAGGGGCCGGCCTCGTCCGCGGCGGACGAGGCCGGTCTTGTGTGTCGACATACGCGTGAGTAGTTAACAAAGTGCCGGATTGCCCACCCGAATAGGGTGGGAAGGCTCCTCCGGGTACCCCTCTCAGGAGCACCATGCAGGACCCACCTCCCCACAGACATCCGCCCACCCACGTTGACGCGGACAGGAGCGGTCATGCCCGCCAAGCACCATTCGTCACCATCCCCCACCCGCCGCACCGGGGCGCGCGCGCCCGGCGGTGAGCCACGTCCCGCGCGCCCGGCCGACGCCGGTCCGCATGTCCCGGAACCACCCCCCGTGGGCGAGGCGACCGCCGTCGGGCGCATACCCGTTCTCGATGTCAGCCCGGTCGTCCAGCGCGGACGCCGGCCGGCCAAGGCCGTGACCGGTGAGACCTTCGAGATCTCGGCGACCGTGTTCCGGGAGGGGCACGACGCGGTCGCCGCCAATGTCGTCCTGAAGGATCCCGGGGGCCGCCCAGGCCCGTGGACGCCGATGCGGGAGCTGGCCCCCGGGACGGACCGGTGGGGCGCCGAGGTCACGGCCGGAGAGCCCGGCCTGTGGACGTTCACCGTGGAGGCGTGGGGCGATCCGGTCAGCACCTGGCGCCATCACGCGCAGATCAAGATCCCGGCGGGCATGGACACGGACACCGTCCTGGAGGAGGGCGCGCGCCTGTACGAGAGGGCGGCCGCCGGTGTGCCCGAGGAGGGGGGCCGACGTGCCGTGATCCTCGCGGCCGTCGAATCCCTGCGGGACGAGACCCGCCTTGCGGCGGCGCGGCTGGCGGCGGCGCTGACGCCGGAGGTGGACGAGGTGCTGGCCCGGCATCCGCTGCGGGACCTGGTCACCACCTCAGAGCCGCTGCCCCTGCTCGTCGAGCGGGAGCGGGCCCTGTACGGCTCCTGGTACGAGTTCTTCCCCCGCTCGGA
>NZ_BAAASE010000020.1:0-55322 GCF_039532725.1 Streptomyces coeruleofuscus | reverse complement strand
CCACCCATCCGGACACCCAGCATGAGTAGCTGACATGGGCGCCGGCCGGGACGGAAGGCATGCTCTTCAAACAGCTGGACACCCATGACAAGCCGTCCACGCACGGATCGCGGAAATACAAGGTGCGCGAGACGACCGAGGCCAGCGTCGGCGCGATCACCGGCCCCCTGGCCGCTCCCAGCAGTCTGCTGCTCGGCAGGTACGACGACGGCGGCCGCCTGCAGTACACCGCCCGCACCACCACCCTCGCCCGGACGGCCAGCCCATCGGTCGCCGGGCTACTCGCCCCGGCGCGGCGCGGTCATCCGTGGACGGGCCGGTCGTTGGCCGCCGGGTGGGGCAGCCGGGAAACGCTGAACGTCACGCTGGTGGAACCTGAGCTGGTGGAAGTCGGCGTCGACGTCGCACTCGATGTCTCCGGCCGGCGGCGCTGGCCCGCACGCCTGCACCGTGCCCCCACCCCGACCTCCCCCACCTCACGTCACCGCCGCACTCACGCCTCTCGGCTACACCCGAGTGACGGCAGGGTCGCGGCGTCGTTGTGAGAACGGCGACAGATCGGGATCTGCGCCATCCAAACGCACCACTGTCCAGACATCCCGCCGTCCCGGCGGGGGATGGCCCTGGCCGCGCCCCGCTACCCCGTCGAACTGCGCTGGGAGGGTCCCCGCTGGAACCAGAAGGTGGCCGAACACCTCCGGCGGCCGTGCGCTGCCTGCATCACCGCAGGGTTCGCCGAGCAGAGGACGCCCCGTAGGCGCGGACGCTGTCCAACTCGGCGTGCTCTAGGCGAGGACGATCGCAAGTCCGAAGAGGAACACGGCTGCCGCGAGTTGGTAGTTCAGTGCGGCCCTGCCGTTCATCAGCGCAACCCACTTTGGCATCAATTCTCGGTCCGAATCCCACAGTTCCCGGCGGGACCAGGTGTTGAGAGCCAAAACCAGGTTGCACACCCCGACGAGAACAAGGCCGACGACCGCGTTACCGCTGGACAAAGTCGCTTTCCCCTCGTCGGCGAACAGCACGTCGAGCAAGTATGCCCCGCTCAGGACGTAAGCCGCAGCGGCCGTCCACTCTCCGCGTCTGCTCCAGCGCGCGTCCATCAGAGCCCTGAAACGACGCGGTCCGGCGCCGGGGCAGGCAGGAGACCAGTGATATGACACGACGACGGACCGGCCCCACCGACTTGGCGAAGGCCCTCATCCACGACCGGGACGACGACGCCTGCGTGCGCTGCAGGACATGGCAGGACCTGACCGTCCACCACCGGGTGAACAAGGGCATGGGAAGGGCGCGTGAGCCGTGGATCAACCAGGCTCACAACCTGCTGACTGCCTGCCCGACGGAAGTTGCCGTGTGCGGCGTGTCGGTCGGCGAAGGCGATGTCGTCGGGGTCGACGTCGGCCCAGACGGGCTGGGACAGGGGGATGGCCTCGAGCCCCTCGCTGGTGGTGAGGCGAGGGAAGTGCTGCCAGACAAAGATGCGCGAGGACGGCATCGGCTCGCGGCGCAGCACGGTGGTGCAGCCCTCCCCGCAGACGAAAATGACCCCGAGCTGGGCGGCTGGTTCGCCCACAGGTAGCGGAAGTATCCAAACGCCTCCCCGCTGAGCCACTGAGCCTCGCCGATGAGGAAGGTGCGGGGGCGTATGGCCAGGGCGGTCTTCAGCAGGCGGTCGAACTCGCTGGGGTGGCGCGGTGGTTCACCGGCCAGGTCGAGGGCGGTGAACAGCTCGCAGCGCACCGCGCGGGCGGTGGGCCGGGCCCGGAAGGTGATCTTGCGGACGTCCTCGCCGGGTTCGAGTGCCGCGCAGGCAGATGTGGACAGCGAGCGTCTTGCCGAAGCCGGCGCCGCCGTGGATGCACATCATGGCCCGCGCGGCGACCGTGTCGGAGATGTTCTCCCGGGCGGTGAGCAGGGCACGAGTGGTGACCACGGACGCATCGGGCCGGTCGACGTACTGGTAGGTGGCCGCGATCACGAGGCATCTCCGTCTTCAGCGGGGTCGGGGGCGGTGATGCGGGCGGTGCTTGAAGGGCCGGATGGCGGTGGGGAGCCGGCAGTGAAGGGGCGTTGCTCAAACTCGCAGACGTCGCGCTGCAAGTCGCCGAGCACACGTCGTTCTTCTCGACCTTGATCGGCCTACCAGGTGACCGGAAGTTCACGCACGCCGTAGACCGTCATGGCCGACCGCAGTGGCACTTCCTCGGGCGCGACAGTGAGACGAAGTGCCGGGAAGCGGCGAAGCAGTGCGGGGAGGGCGATGCGCATTTCGGCGCGGGCCAGTCGCTGCCCGAGGCACCGGTGGAGGCCGTGACCGAACGCGAGGTGTCCGGCCGTGGAGCGGGTGAGGTCAAGCGCGTCCGGGTCGGCGAAATGGTCAGCATCCCGGTTCGCCGCGGAAAGTGCGACAGTGACGGAATCGCCAGCCCTGATCAGGCAGCCGTGGAGCTCGCTGTCCTCGAGCGCGACGCGGACCACGTGAGGGATGATCGTGAGGTAACGCAGCAGCTCCTCGACCACTGCAGGGGCGTCTTCCTCCTTGCCGCGGACCTCAGCCAACTGTGCGGGGTTGGCCAGCAGAGCGAAGGTGCCCAGCGCAAGCATGTTCGCCGTCGTCTCATGCCCCGCGATCAGGAGCAGGAGCGCCAGTCCGGCCCTCTCGTCCGCAGCAAGTCCCTCGTGCGCAGCGAGCCCGCTGAGCACATCTTCCTCTGGCCAGGAACGCTTGTGGCGCAGCAGGTCCCGTAGATATGCCATGAGCTCCCTGACCGCCTCTTGCCGGCGTTCCGGTGTGAGGTCGACGTTCAAGAGCGTGGCGGCGTTCCGCTGGAACCCCTGCCTGTCGGAGTAGGGCACCCCGAGCAGTTCGCCGATCACTTGTGACGGGATCGGCAGCGCGAATGCCTTGAACAAGTCGGCCGGGCCCCCGGCGAGCTCCATCGCGTTCAACTGGTCATTGACGATCGCTTCGATCTCCGGTTCGAGGAGCTTTATCCGGCGCACCGTGAAGTCACCGGTGAGTAACCGCCGATAGTGGTCGTGCTCGGGCGGGTCCATGCGGAGGAAGAATCCCGGCGGCACGGGCGCCGTTGCCGGCTGGGCAATCGGTGAGCTCATGTGGTCCGGGCGGACGCTGAATCGAGGATCCGCCAGGATCGCCTGCGCCGCGGCCAAGCTGGTCACCAACCACCCCTGACCACCGTCGGCGTAGGTCATCCGATGGATCGGGCCGAGCCCCTGCCGGCGGCGCAGTTCCTCGGGCGGATCGAACGGGTTCTGGCGGGCCGTGGGCATGACTACTGCCGGGGACGTGCTCTCCATCAGCCGCTCCTCGGTCGGTCTACGGACCTCCCGATAAAACAGCACTCAATGCAAAACGTCAATGAATGCAAAATTACATCGCATGCGGTAAGCGGTAAGGTGCTGTCGTGACCAGCGAACCAGGGCTGCGCCAGCGGAAGAAGATGCGCACGAGGCAAGCGCTCATCGAAGGCGCCCTGCGATTGTTCGCCGAGAAGGGTTACGACCAGACAACCGTGGCGGAGATCGCGGCCACCGCAGACATCGCGACACGGACCTTCTTCAGCTACTTCGACAGCAAGGACGACATCGTCTTCTTCGACGACAGGTCGCGGCTGGAGCGCGCGGTCGAGATCATCGGAGAACGGCAGCCCGGCGAACCGGTGGCCGACCTGCTGCGGCGCGTCATCGACCAGAGTGTTTTCGCGGACACGGACTCGGAGCTGGCGCGGAAGGTCGGCCCGGCTCGGAGACGGCTGATCGCGTCGGTCCCGGCACTTCAGGCGCGCGAACTGCACCTGCTGTTCGACATCCAGCTACAGCTGACCGAAGCGCTCCACCTCGCTTGCCCCGAGCTGGACCTCGTCGAGGCCGCCGCGGCGGTGGGCTCGCTGGTCGGGGCGATCAAGGTCGTCGTCGCCGCATGCCAAAAGCGGGGAGACCGGCCGGAGCAGACCTACAAAGCCGTTCAAAGGGCCACCGACATCGCGATCGACGGCCTCAACTCGCTCCCCCGCCCGGCTTAGCGTGTTCAGCGCACGCGCACTCGGTCGTGGCACGGATAGCGGTGAACGCAGTCGCTGGCCGGTTTTTGAGGCTCGGACGGGTCAGCCTGAGGCTGCGCTCTGCGCCCGGGCGGCCCTGGCGCTGGCGAGCCGGTAGGGGTCAGTGCCGGTTTCGATGATGTTCCCGCCGAAGGTGAGGCGGTCGACGATGGCCGCGCAAAGCCGTGGATCGGTGAATGTTTTTGTCCACCCCCCTTCGTTGGAGGCGATGGCGACGCTGTTCTTCTCCTCACGCTCCGTCAGCACCTGGAACAGCAGCTCAGCGCCGCGACGGTCCAGCTCCATGTAGCCAAGTTCGTCTATGCAAAGGAGATCGACGCGTCCGTAGCGGGCGATGGTCTTGGTCAGGACCTTCTCGTCCGCCGCCTCGACCAGCTCGTTGACCAGCTTGGTGGCGAGTGTGTAGCGGACCCGGAAGCCGGCCATGGCGGCCTCGGTGCCGAGCGCGATCAACAGGTGGGACTTGCCAGTGCCGGAGTCGCCGATCAAGCAGAGCGGCAAGCCCTTCTTGACCCACTCGCAGGTCGCCAGGGTGTGAATGACGGCTGCGTCGACGTTCCCGTTGGCCTCGAAATCGAAGGCCCGCAGGGACTTCTCCCGCGGGAACTGTGCCGCCTTGATGCGCCGTTCGGAGCGGCGGCGGGCCCGGTCGTCGCACTCGGCCATCAGCAGTTCGGCGAGGAACCCCCGATACGACATCTGGTCCCGGGCGGCGGCTTCGGCCAGTTCGGGGAACTGGGCCCGGATAGTGGGCAGCCGGAGCATGCGGCATGCCTGGTCGACGGCGGCGGTCGCGGCCTGTTCGGTCAGCCCGCGATGGCGTTTGAGTGTCACGGCATCTCTTTCTGGATGGCGGGGCGGTCGGCCGACTGCCGTGCTCGCAGCAGCTGGTCGTAGGCCGCGAGCGAGGGCAGCGGCCGGGTGTCGGGGGGCAGCTGGGCCAGCCGCCGTTCGGCCAGCGAGGTCACGTTCGTCCGGCCTGGCTCCGTGCTCCGAAACACCGACCGTTTCAGCGACCGCACGCACATGCCGCGTCGACAGCTCCCCGTCTGCTGCCGCTCCAGCAGACGACGCACCACCAACACCCTCGGCAGCATCCCCCCGGCCGGCTCCTACACCTCATGACCATGCCGGTCCCGCCCCAACACCCCACTGACCAGCATCGCCACAGCGCAGCACCAGACCAGCACCACCGACCCTCACCACCACCAACACCAAACCGACAGCCCACACCCCCTTGCATGTTCTATGCCATACCCCATAAGTTACCGGCAGGTAGCCTGCTCGGCGGGCCACATCGTCGTCGGAAGGGTGTGGGCAGGTGAGTCCGCGCAAGAGTGACAGCCGCGACCGAATGATCCTCAGTGCCGCTGCTCTGCTGCGTGAGTACGGGGCGAGCGCGACCAGCGTGGATCGGGTGCTCGCGCACAGCGGAGCCCCTCGGGGCTCGGTGTATCACCACTTCCCCGGCGGGCGGACGCAGCTCATCGACGAGGCGGTGGCACTGGCGGGGGACTTCATCGCGGGGCTGATCGACGCCGCCATGCAGGTGGATGATCCGGTGGAGGCCGTCGACGCGTTCTTCGCGCTGTGGCGTGACCGGCTCGTGGAGAGCGGCTTCAGGGCCGGGTGCCCGATCGTGGCGGTGGCCGTCGAGACCAACGACGACGCTCCCCAGCTCGCCCGCTCGGCCGCCGCCGTCTTCGCCCGCTGGCAGGAGGCCCTCGCGGGCCTGTTCGTCCGGCACGGCCTGGCCGAGGAACGCAGCCGCAGGCTGGGCGCCTTCATCATCGCCGCGGTCGAAGGCGCGGTGATCATGTGCCGGGCCGAGCAGAGCACCGCCCCGATCGAGGCCGCCGCCACCGAGATCCACGACCTGCTCCGTTACGCCCTGCGCGACAGCCCCGGTGGCGGATCCGGGCCCCGGTCGTAGTCCACAGCCACTTCACCCAGTCAGCTCAGCCCGAAGGAGTCGCCATGCCCACGCTCGACCGTCAGGACAACGTCTTCGTCCTCGACCTCGGGGACGGAGAGAACCGTTTCCACCCCGACTGGCTCACCGCCGTCAGTGCCGCACTCGACGAAGTGGAGAAGGCGGAAGGCCCCCGCGCCCTGGTCACCGCCGCCACCGGCAAGTTCTACTCCAACGGCCTCGACCTGGACTGGCTGTTTGCCCACACCGACCAGCACCAGGACTACGTCGTCTCCGTCCATGAGCTGTTCGCGCGGATGCTGTCCCTGCCGGTCATCACGGTGGCCGCGCTCCAGGGGCACACCTTCGCCGCCGGCGCGATGTTCTCCCTCGCCCACGACTTCCGCGTGATGCGCGCCGACCGTGGCTACTGGTGCCTGCCCGAAGCGGACATCAACATCCCCTTCGCCCCCGGCATGGCCGCCCTCATCCAGTCCCGGCTGGCCCCGCGGACCGCGCACGAGGCCATGCTCACCGCCCGCCGCTACGGCGGTTCCGACGCCCAGGGCGCCGGCATCGTCGACCATGCGGTCACCGAGGACGCCGTGCGCTCCACCGCCGTCGAGATCGCCCAGGCACAGGTGAACAAGGCCGGCGACACCCTCGGCACCATCAAGGCCCGCATGTACGCACCGGCCCTGGCCACCCTGCGCGACACCGCCAACCCGCTCGGCTGACCAGCACCTCACCCACCGCACCAAACCGTGCCCCGGGCGCTTTCCCCAAGGAGCATGTCGCCACCGCCGGCTACACCTGCAACAAGGCCCTGCGGCTGGACCACTACCAAAACGGCGGAGTCCGGCTGACGACACCGCTGCGCCGGGAGGCGGACGGCACCTTGACCCCGATCGACTGGGGCACCGCCACCCGCGAGATCACCGCCCGGCTGAAGACAGTGCGCGACACCCACGGCGGCGAATCGATCTTCTTCTACGGGGGCGGTGGACAGGGCAACCACCTCGGCGGCGCCTACAGCGGCGCCTTGCTGCGCGCCCTCGGTGCCCGCTACCGCTCCAACCCGCTCGCCCAGGAGAAGACCGGCGAGGGCTTCGTCGACGCCCACCTCACCGGCGGACATACCACCGGAGACTTCCAGAACGCCGAAGTCTCCCTCTTCCTCGGCAAGAACCCCTGGCAGTCCCACGGCGTCCCGCGCGCCCGCACCGTGCTCAAGGACATCGCCAAAGACCCCACCCGCACCATGATCGTCATCGACCCGGTGCGCACCGAGACCGCCGACCTCGCCGACATCCACCTCCAGGTCAAACCCGGCACCGACGCCTGGTGCCTGGCCGGCCTCCTCGGCATCCTGGTCCAGGAAGACCTCCTCGACCACGCCTTCCTCACCGCCCGCACCACCGGCGCCGGCACGGTGATCAAGCAGCTCAGAGAGGTGGACATCGCCCGCTGCGCGCAGACCTGCGGCGTGGACGAGGACCTGCTGCGCCAGACGGCACGCAGGATCGGCACCGCCTCCAGCGTCGCGACGTACGAAGACCTGGGCGTGCAGCAGGGCCCCAACAGCACGCTGGTGTCCTACCTCAACAAGCTGACCTGGTTGCTGACCGGGAACTTCGCCAAGCCCGGCGCCATGCAGCCGCACTCGTGGATCGCCCCGCTGGCCCGCTACACCACCCGCCCGCACCGCACCCCCGTCACCGGCGCGCGGATGCCCGGCGGCCTGGTGCCCTGCAACATCATCGCCGAAGAGATCCTCACCGACCAACCCGACCGCTTCCGGGCGATGATCATCGAGTCCTCGAACCCGGCGCACTCCCTGGCCGACTCCGCCGCCTTCGCCAAAGCGCTCGCCGCGCTCGACCTGGTCGTCGTCATCGACATCGCCATGACCGAGACCGGCCGCCAAGCCGACTACGTACTGCCGGCCGCCTCACAGTTCGAGAAGTGGGAAGCGACCTTCTTCACCTTCGAGTTCCCGCACAACACCTTCCACCTGCGCGCCCCGGTCCTCGACCCGCTGCCCGGCACCCTGCCCGAACCCGAGATCTACGCCCGCCTCATCCGCGAACTGGGCGCCGTCCCCCGCAGCAGGCTGACCCTGCTGCGCGCCGCCGCCCGCCTGGGCCGCACCCCGTACAAGCTCGCCTTCGCCGCCCTGGCCGCTCTCGACAAGTCCACCTTCGCCATGGCCCCGTACCTGCTGTACGAGACCCTCGGCCTCAGCCTTCCCGGCGGCGCCCGCGCCGGCGCCGTACTGTGGGCGCTCGCCCAGCGCATCGCCAAGGAGTACCCAGCCGCCATGCGCCGCGCCGGACACCCTGACGCCGACGCCCTGTTCGACGCCATGCTGGGCGGCCGCTCCGGCATCACCTTCACCCAGGACGAGTACGACGACGCCTGGAACTACGTGCCCCACCCCGGCCACCGCATCCCGCTGCCCATCCCCGAACTCCTCGGCCTCCTCGCCGACCTGGACACCACCCCCGCCGTCCACACCAGCGACGACTTCCCCATCGTCCTGGCCGCCGGTCAGCGCCGGGCCTTCACCGCGAACACCATCTTCCGCGACAACACCTGGCGCAAACGCGACCAACAAGGCGCCCTGCGCATCAGCCCCCACGACGCCGAACAACTCGGCCTGTCCGACGGCGCCCTCGCCCAGATCACCACGACCCGCGGCACCGCCCAGGCGATCGTCGAGATCGACGACCGCCTGCAACCCGGGCACGCGGCCCTGCCCAACGGCTTCGGCCTCGACCTGCCCACCCAGGACGGCGACACCGAACGCACCGGCGTGGCCCTGAACACCCTCACCGACCTGTCCTGGCGCGACCCCATCGCCGGCACGCCCTGGCACAAACACGTCCCGGCCCGCATCCAGCCCCTTCCCGCCTGACAACACCCCACCGCGTGCGGCAGCGACACCACCGCATCAGGCGCGAAGACCCATCCTCGGCTGACCTGGTCCATGCCCGAGCCGGGGCTGACTATGGCCATGGACAACTCCGCGCAGCCCCCTGAGCGGGCAGCGGAGCCTTAAGGTGCACGACGACGCCTCGCCCACCCGGAGACCGCCGCGGCGATCACCGGGAACACGTCCCCGGCAGCTCGGCGGGAGCCATCGCCGACCGGTCTCAGCGACTCTCGTGTCGGTTGGGCTCTGTGGCTGACGGCTGTGTCGCTGCCCAACTGGCGAGGAGCTTGAGCCGTTCTTCGGAAGAGCTGCCCGGCTCGGCGCTGTAGATGGTCAGGTCGTACACCGCATGGTCGGACAGAGGCAGGTCCATGGATTGGTACACCAGTTCCAGGCGGCCGACGTCGGGGTGCTGCAGTCGCTTGCTGCCGTAGTGGTGGATGCGGACGTGGTGTGCGGCCCACTGGGTGCGGAACTGGGTGCTGAGCGTGGACAGTTCACCGATGAGCTCGCGCAGGGCCCGGTCGCGAGGTTCGCGACCGGCTTCGGCGCGCATCAGCGCGACGGTGGTCACGGCGGCGGCCTGCCAGTCAACGAACAAATCGGCTGAGCTCGGATCGCGGAAGAGGTAGCGGGCGATGTTCGGACGGCCGCGCCGGTCGACGGTGTCGCTGTCGAACATCGGTGCGTGCAGAGCACGGAACAGCGCGTTGTGGGCGATGACCTCCATACGGCCGTTGCGTACGAAGGCCGACGACTGCGTCATGGAGTCGAGCATCCACTGGACTGGGGGCGGCACGTCGACATCCCTGCGGCGGCGAGGTGCACGCCGGGCGGGACCGGCTGCTCGGGCCAGGTCGAACAGGTATCTGCGCTCGTCCTCGTCCAGTTGCAGGGCCCGGGCGACCGCTTCCAGGACGGGGACGGACGCCTGCATGCGCCCCTGCTCGACCCGGGTGTAGTAGTCGGTGCTGATGGAAGCCAGCAGCGCGACCTCCTCGCGCCGCAGCCCGGGCACTCGGCGTGGTCCGCTGGTGGGCAGTCCGACCTGCTCCGGGGTGATCCTGGCTCGTCGGCTTGTGAGGAAGTCCCGGATGTCGGCGCGGTGGGCGGGGTGGTCGGGGCCGGGGTCCCGGCGACCTGCGCCAATGGCGGCACGCCGCCCGGAAGAGCTCGGCGATGCAGCAGGAGGGCGGCCCGGGATGTCGGTCGGCCCGGGGCCGGCTTCACCAGGCATACGCCTGCGGGGCTTCCCCCGGCCCCGGCCAGATGCGGTCGAGGCGTTCCATGACCTGGTCGTCGAGTTGCACGGACAGTGCGCCGAGGTTGGACAGCAGTTGCTCGCTCGTCGTCGCTCCGGTGACCGTGGTGGAGACGGCAGGGTTGTGCAGCACCCAGGCCAGCGCCACGTGCGCCGGCTTGGCGCCCAGCTCCCGGCACAGCTCTTCGTATGCTTCGAGTTGGCCGCGGTGCGCGTCGATGCGCTCCAGCATCGACTCATCCCGGATGTCTCCCTCGGCGGCGGACTCGAGTGCGCCGGTGAGCAGGCCGGCGTGTAGCGGGCTGTAGGGGATCAGCCCGATCCCGAGGTGGCGCAGTGCGGGGATGAGTTCGAGTTCCGCGGCTCGTACGGCGAGGTTGTACAGGCTCTGTTCGGAGGTCAGGCCGAGGAAGTGCCGTGCGGTGGCGGCTGACTGGGCGAGGGCCACGTCCCAGCTGGCGAAGTTGCTGCTGCCGACGTAGCTGATCTTGCCTTCGCGTACGAGCTGTTCCATCGCCTGCCAGACTTCCTCCCAGGGTGTGTCCCGGTCGATGTGGTGCATCTGGTAGAGGTCGATGTGGTCCGTCTGGAGCCGCCGCAGGCTCGCCTCGCACGCGCGCCGGACATGGTAAGCGGACAGCCGGCGGTCGTTCGGGCCCAGGCTCATCGGCTGGTAGACCTTCGTGGCCAGGACGATGTCGTCGCGGCGCCCGCCGCGCCTCAGCCACCTGCCGATGGTCTCCTCCGAGACGCCGTAGCCCTTGGTCATGTCCGCCGACTGCGGGCCGCCGTAGACGTCGGCGGTGTCGAAGAGGTTGATACCCGCCTCGATCGCGGTGTCCATGACCGCGAAACTGGTCGATTCGTCCACCGTGTAGCCGAAGTCCATCGTGCCGAGGCCGATCCGGCTGACCAGCAGCCCGGAGCGGCCCAAGTGCGCGTACCTCATCTCGTCACTCATGCACCTACCGTCCTTTCGCCAGGGATGCGCCCGGTCCGCGGTTCGGACGAGCAAGGGATGCGCACCAGGACGGCTCGGGGCGTCGCAGGTCGTTACCGTGGCTGCGGATGCTCTGGGGTGTGGTGGCTGGTCAGGGGTTGAGCAGGACCTTGATGGCGCGGCGTTCGTCCATCGCCCGGTAGGCGTCGGCGGCCTGGTCGAGGGGGAGGGTGAGGTCGAAGACCTTGCCCGGGTCGATCTGCCTCGTCCAGATGAGGTCGATCAGCTGCGGCAGGTACTGGCGGACCGGGGCCGGGCCGCCGTGCAGGTGCGCGTGGGAGAAGAACAGCTCCTGGCCGTCGAGCGTGACGTCGTGGGAGACGCCGACGTAGCCGACATGGCCGCCGGGGCGGGTGGCGCGGATCGCCTGGAGCACGGACTCCTGGGTGCCGACCGCTTCGATCACCGAGTGTGCGCCGAAGCCGCCGGTCAGTTCCTTGATCTTCTCGACGCCCTCGTCGCCGCGCTCGGTGACGATGTCGGTGGCGCCGAACTCCAGGGCCAGCTTCTGCCGGGAGGTGTGCCGGCTCATGGCGATGACGCGCTCCGCGCCGAGTTGCCGGGCGGCCAGCACGCCGAGCAGGCCGACCGCGCCATCGCCGACCACGGCGACGCTTTTGCCGGGTCCGGCCTGGGCGGCGACGGCGGCGAACCAGCCGGTTCCGAGCACGTCGGAGGCGGTCAGCAGGCTCGGGATCAGGTCCTCGTCCGGGGTGCTCGGGGTGGCCACCAGAGTGCCGTCGGCGAGCGGGACGCGCAGCCGCTCCGCCTGGGCGCCCATCTCGTTCATCCACTCGCGCCGCACGCAGGAGGTCTGGTACCCGGCGCGGCAGTTCTCGCAGGTGTTGTCCGAGGTGGAGAAGCCGCCGACGACGAACTGGCCGGGCTTGACCGTGGTGACGGCGCTGCCGACCTCCTCCACCACGCCCACGTACTCGTGACCGATCGGGGAGCGTGCCTCGAAGGGCTCGGCCCCACGATAGGGCCACAAGTCCGAGCCACACACACAGGCCGCCGCGACGCGGATGATCGCGTCCGTGGGCTTCAGGATCGTCGGGTCTTCGCGCTCCTCCACCCGGAAGTCACCGGGGGCGTGCATCACGACACCGCGCATGGGGGTTGCTCCTTGCGTACGGGGGGGGGACGGGCCGCGTCGGACGGCCGGACGGGCTGAGTGCCACGTCATCCAGGGAACGCTCGTTTCGCGCGGGCAACCAGTGGCTGTTGAACCATGCACTGGCAGTACATCCCTACGGCCGAGCGGTCGGCGTACGGTCGGAGGCGTGGACAACCGTGACGAAGTCCGTGAGTTCCTCACCTCGCGGAGAGCCAAGATCACCCCGGAGCAGGCCGGGCTGCCGTCCGGCAGCCGACGCCGAGTCCCGGGACTGCGCAGGAGCGAGGTCGCCACGCTGGCCGACGTCAGCGTCGACTACTACGGCAAGCTGGAACGCGGCAACCTGGCCGGCGTCTCCCCCGCGGTGCTCGAATCGGTGGCCCGCGCACTCCAGTTGGACGAGGTCGAACGAGCGCACCTGCTCCACCTGGCCCAGGCTCAAGAAGGCTCCGACACACTCGCCCGCCCCCGGTCACGTTCCAGCCGGCAGCGGGCCCTGCCCATGAACCTGCAGTGGACCCTGGACGCCGTCACCGCCGGGCCCGCGTTCGTGACGAACGGCCGTCTGGACCTGCTCGCCGCCAACCCGCTCGCCCGCGCCTTCTTCGCCGACCTCTACGACAGCGGCACGACACCGCCGAACATGGCCCGCTTCCAGTTCCTGGACCCGGCGGCCCGCCGCTTCTACCCGGACTGGGACCTCATCGCCGACATGACCGTGGACGTGCTGCGCACCGAGGCCGGCCGCAACCCGCACGACAAGGACCTCCACGATCTGGTGGGCGAGCTGTCCACGCGCAGCGACGCCTTCCGCACTCGATGGGGATCCCACAACGTGCGCCGTCACGGCACCGGTGTCAAACGCTTCCACCACGCGGTCGTCGGCGAGCTCACGCTGGCCTGGCACGGCTCGGCCGTGGACGACGAACCCGGTCTCACCCTCCTCATCTACACCGCCGAACCCGGCTCGCCCTCCGAAGAAGCCCTGCGCCTGCTGGCCTCGTGGACGGGTTCCCGGGACGGTGCCGCCCCTACCGATCCTCTGGCGCGGTAGCCGGCCTCACTGGAGGCGCTGCCAGAGCGTTCCCCGATCATCGCGAGGGCCTGGTCGCGGGCAGCGTCCACGGCCTGGTGCTCGGTGTGGTGCCGCCGGCATGCCTTTCCCAGACTGGCCCCTGGAACGAGTGCGCCGCGGCGAGGCGGCGGTCGCCGATCAGGTCTCAGGGGCAGGCGTGGTCCGAGAAGATCTCGATCTTCAGGCCGGCTGCGCGCCGGTGCTGATCTGTTGGGTGAGCTTGAGCAGTTCTTCGACGTGGTAGATCTCGGTGATCTTGCCTTCAACAACGCGGACGATGTCGGTGCCGGTGATGTCGACCGGGTTGATGAAGGCATCGGCGGCGGGGCGGTCGGCGGTTCCTGTCCGCTGTGGCGCCCGGCTGATCTTCCCCGACCAGACGCTCCTGGTCGCCTTCGCCCTGTTCACCACCGGGCTCCTCGCCCGCCACCTCGCCGCCGGCAGGAAGCACCGCCATGCCTGACGCCCGCTACGCCATCGTCGCGGTCCTCGTCGCCGCCACCGTCACCTGGGCCCTGCGAGCCCTGCCCTTCGCCGCCCTCGCCCCCCTGCGCGAAAGCGCACCGTCCAGTACCTCAGCACCCGCATGCCCGCCGGCGTCATGGTGATCCTGGTCGTCTACTGCCTGCACGACCTGCCCGTCACCGAAGCCCGCGCCGCGGCCACGCTCGCCGCACTCGCCGTCACCGTCGCCCTGCACCTGTGGCGGCGCAACGCCCTGCTGAGCATCCTGGGCGGCACCGCCGTCCACGTGACGCTGGCCAGCGCCGCCTTCACTCGCTGAGAAGGACAACCTATTGAGCACTGGCAGCTACTCGAGCCCATCGACGAACGCCGCTACAAGCCCACCGCACACGCGAGCGGGGCATGAGACCCGACGACCAGCACTTCCGCCCGCTGGGCGGCCTGATCGTCCACGCCATCGACCGGTACCTGGCCGGGCGAGCGGACAACGAGCTGGTCGTGTCCCGGATCAGCTTCGACATCCTCGGCCGCCTCGCCCTCGATGAGTGTGAGATCCAGGTCGCAGCCCTTGAAGCGTGTGGGGAATGTGGGGAGTGAAGAGCGCGTGTGAGGGCCCAGCGACCGAAGGTCGCCGGGCCTGGTGATCTCGCGAACTCTGCCGGCGATGGTGGGACGGGCCGCTTCCGGGGTGGCCAGCAGGGCGACGATGGTGACGGGCTGATCGCAGTGCGGGCAGTTCCGGCCAGCTCCGCGCCTGCCGGCGCCGGCCTTGCGGCCGTCCGGACCGGCGGACGGGGCGGCGTCACGCAGGGACGCCGAGCGGCGGGTGCTCGAGCACGCGGGGCTTGTACTCGACCAGTTGGATGCGGCCGTCGAAGGTGCGGTGCTCGATCATCTCGAGGGCAACGTCCGGATAGCCGTCGTAGATGCGTTCCTCGCCCGTGGCCCCGGTGATCACCGGGAACATCACGACCCGGAAGCGGTCGACGAGTCCGGCTCTCAGCAGGGACCGGCACAGGCTGAGGCTGCCGATCGTGCTGAGGAGCCCCGAGCCACTCGACTTCATGGCGCGGACCGCCTCGACGGCGTCGTCGCGGACGAGCGTGGAGTTGGCCCACGTCAGTGGCTCCTCGAGTGAGGAGGAGAACACCACCTTGGACGCTTGCGTGAGCTCGTCGACGGACGCCTCTTCTTCAGGCCTGAACTCGTCTTGGCCATTCGGGACCTCGCCTGCGGCGAAGCCCGACATCAAGCGGTAGGTGTTCGCTCCCATCAGGTAGGTGGCCTCGGGCTGCTCACCGAGCCATGCGAGGTACTCCGGGCCCTCGAGGCCCCAGAACCCGGGCCATCCCTCTCCCGATGCGTGGCCGTCGAGGGAAGTGATGAAGTCGACGAGAAGCTCCGACATGGCGGTGTCCTTTCCTGGGGTGTCACGAGCTTGGACCGGCCGGGAGCCACAAACTCATCGGCCGCGCCGTGGAGTAGCGAGAAAACCCATGACTGCAGCCGATCAGGTCGGTGGAGCGGCACTGATTCGGAAGGCCGGAGACCCACGTGATTGCACTATGCACGCAGTCGGGTAATGATCTCCACGCGATTGAGAACGGCGGTTTGCGTTCTGTCAAAACCCCAACTCAGCCCCACCCGCGAACGGCCCACCACGCTCTACTGGGTGATCGGTGCGGCTTCGCTGCCCGACGTCGACAGCGGGTACTTCATCCACTCACCTGCGACGGCGGCGGAGCACTTCCGGGAGTACGGCCCCGCTCCGATCGACGGCGAACCGATCGCGCTGGTCTTCGCCGGCGACGGCGGGGGTCATCTGTTCGCGCTCGGAGCCAGCGGACGAGTCCGGAAGTCCACCACGGCCTCCTGGTTCGACGACTTCGAGGTCACCGCCTCCAGCTTGCAGGAGTTCGTCGAACAGCTCGGCCGCCGGATCGCAAACCAGACCTGATCATCGGCAGAGGACAAACGGGCCCTGCCCGAGGAGGTCATTCCACAGCTGGGGAATCGCGAGCAGGTGTGGGGACACCCCTGAGCAGGGGGCGGCCAATAGCAAAGAGCGCCATCAGCGTGCCCAGTCCAGCCGCTGGTTCTGACCGGTGTCCGGTTGAGGTCGGTCGCCCGAGCTGGCCAGTGTCTGCCTGGGCATGGCCGGGCGGGTCGTCGCCGGCGGCCTCCGCGGTCGCGATACGGCGGGCACGCTTCGGGCGGTGGTGGGATATGGGCGTCTTTGCATAAGGCCCGTTCACCGGCCCGTTGGAGTTGCCGGCTGCGTCGGCTCATCGACCGGATCACCCTGCCGCGGGCCGGACGGACCCGGGTGTTCCCCACCCAGTACGGGGTGCAGGTCGCCTGCGAGTGGCTGGAGCTGCGGGAGCGGCGGCCGCCGACGGTCGTCGTGGGGTGGGAGGACGGATCGACCGGCCGGCCGTTGCCCGCCCCCCAGGGGAATCCGTTCGCGCAGCCGTTGTGGGAGCAGGGTCACCAGCGCCTCGGACGCGTTCGGCTCTCGGCCGGATGTATTAAGGCAACCCGGCGGACAGGCGCCGCAGCAGCGCGTCTGAGCTGCGGCTGGCACTACTACTCGGCGAGGCCGCCGCTGGAGGGCTGTCAGGGGTGTCCGCCGCAGCCGCAGCCCGTCATGGTTGCCCCCTCACGGGGCGGCGGGGTCTGTGCGGCGGCCTCTTCCACCGCCGCGAGCAGCCGCCGGCGTTCCTCCGGCGGGATCCACCTGCCGTCGACGACCACGCCGTGGATGCGGCGGGTGTTGCGGATGTCACGCAGCGGGTCGGCGTCGAGGACGAGCAGATCGGCAGCCTGTCCGCGGGCCACGGTGCCCACGGCGGGCAGGCCGAGGGTGCGGGCCGCGTCCCGCGTGGCCGCGCGCAGGGCCTCAGCCGGAGTGAGGCCGGCCGCTACGAGCAGCGCCAGCTCGTCGTGGAGGGCGAAGCCCGGGACGAGGTATCCCGTACCGGTGTCGGTGCCCGCCGCCAGCCGCACCCGCGCGCCGTGCAGCTCGCTCACCAGTTGGAGCCGGTGCGCGAAGATCCGGCGGATCTGCCGGTCCTGCTCGGGGGTGCGCCCACCGGTCAGGGCCGCCAGCTGGTCCGGCCAGCTCTCCACCTGCCAGGCGGGCAGGTACTTCCACTCCTCGACCCGGGACGGAACGTCGTCGGGCAGCTCCAGCGTGCGGTGCACGCTGAGCGTGGGGACGATGGCGGTCCCGTCAGCCGCCAGACTCCGGAAGAGGGCGTCCGCCCGGTCCCGGTCGTAGCCCTGCACCGCCCGCCATTCGAGGGGATGCACCTGTTGGAACCAGCTGTGGTAGCGGGACAAACTGCTGGGGTCGCGCGGGTCGATCCGTACGGCGGCCAGGCGGCGCCGTATCTCTTTCTCGTGCCGTGAGGTGGCCAGGAGCAGCGCGTGCAGGTGTTCGATGGTGCGGTGGCCGGTTGCGCTCGCCTCCGCGATCCGTACGGTGTCGGGGCAGTGCCCGAGGTGAGGGATGCCCTGGCGCCGGGCCTCGTCCGCGATAGCGAAGTAGGCCTCGCGGGACAGGCGGGAGTACACCTTGACGAAGTCCGCGCCCTCGCGCTTGACCCGCCGTACGGCGCGCCGGGCCTCGGCCGCGTCGCGCACCTCGATGGTTGGGCCCACGTCGGCCGCCCACAGTGAGGGCGCACCGTCGACGATGGGGCTGCCGACCACCCAGCGGGGGCCGAGCAGTGCACCGCTGCGGATCTTCTCGCGCCACTCGTGGTGGACCGGCTGGCCCCGCATCTCCCGGACCGTGGTGACGCCGGCGAGGGCGTACAGCGCCGGGATCACTGTCTCCGGGCCGTCGCTGTGGGTGTGCGCCTCGATCAGTCCCGGGATCAGGTACTTGCCGGTCAGGTCGACCGTGCGGGTGTCCGGGTGAAGCCGGGTGCGCGCGCTCGGGGCGAGGCCGGTGATGCGGCCGCCCTCGACGACGACCGTCATGCCGGGGGCCGGCGGTGCTCCCGATCCGTCGATCACGGTGACGTGGGTGAGCGCTAACGGGCCGCTGTCGGCGCCGATTCCGGCCCTCGTCCCGGCCGCGCGTGCCGTGTCGGCGGGCGCCGTGCTTGTCAGTGCCGCACCCGTCACGACGGCGGCCCCGGCCAGGAACCCTCGTCGGTCCAGGCCGCGATGTGCCCCAACTGTTGCTTCGGACATGCTGTTTCCCCTCCTGCTTGTGACCCCGTCGGCCGTGTCCGCCGACCCCCACGACTCTGGCGGACACAGGGCGATAGGACAGTGCGGCCAGACGGTGTGTATGAGGGTGTTGCTGGGACCACCGGGGGCCTCCCCGGCGGGGGCCGACGAGCCCGGCGTGGTGCGGACGCGATACAGAAGCTGCCGCCGTGGCCGTCCTCCTCGGCAGGGGCTCGTGCGGCGCCTCGAGCAGACACTTTGGATCCCCAACGAGGGCGTCTGGCAGCGGATCCTCTTTGCGCGTGAACTGCAGCCGCCGTCGGGTCAGTTGATGTTCAGCGAGAGTGGGGAGCTTGCCCCACGGGATGGGGGCCGTGACAGCAGGCCAGTGGTTGCGACCGTGCCTACTTGCGCACGTGGAAGCGCAGCATGGTGACCCCGCCCGACTGGACGTTGCTGAACGGTTCCAGGTCGATCCGGTCGAGGCCCGGCGGCGCGAAGCGGACGCCGTCGCCGAGCAGCACCGGCAGCACGTACACCAGGATCTCGTCGACGAGGCCGTGCTGCAGGCACTGGGCGGCC
Source organism: Streptomyces coeruleofuscus (assembly GCF_039532725.1). Taxonomy (NCBI): domain Bacteria; kingdom Bacillati; phylum Actinomycetota; class Actinomycetes; order Kitasatosporales; family Streptomycetaceae; genus Streptomyces; species Streptomyces coeruleofuscus. The sequence continues at coordinate 36,705 of NZ_BAAASE010000020.1, read as the reverse complement.
ACGTCGGCGCCGAGGATCTCCAGGTTCTTGTCGCCGGCGGCGCGGCGTGCCGTGGCCACGGCTTCCTGAATGTCGCAGGTGAGGAAGGTGACGTTGGGGTCCGGCTCGTCGGGCGGGCGGTGGGTGAGGACGAACTGCGCCCCGCCGTCGTAGTCGGTGTTCTCGTCGGACATGTGCTTGCCGACCTCGTACGTGCCCCGGCCGATGAGCATGGCACCCGTGGCCGCCATGACCTCCGGGAACGTCGCCGACGTCATGTGCTCGAAGATCCAGTCCATGGTGTGGCCGGGACCGGCGATGAACCCATCGAGGGACATCACCCTGTTCACGACCACTTTGCCGGTGCTCGCATCCGTCATGCGTCTTCTCCAAGCAGGTGGAGGGCCGGGATCGCATCATAGGTCGGTGAGCAACATCTTCTCCGGCGGTAGCCACGACCTGGACCTGTCCAATGGCGCCACCGCGGTGTTCATCGACGTGCTGATGCTGGCCGTGTCCGATCTCGCCACCGAGGACTGGGACTTCCGCTTCGCGGCGCTGCTGACGCTGCAGGACCAGAACGTCATGGGGCGCGGTGCCGTCGGGTTCGACCTGGCGGAGTTCGACTGGGGTGCGACGGAGCGGGAACGCGCCCGCGCGAAGGACTTCGTGCTGCGTGCCACGGCACTCGCGGCGAGCGGACATCGCTGGAGCGAGCTGGGCTACCACCCGCCCCGCGTGCATGACTACCTGCACCGCTTCACGACCATGGTGGAGTCCTGCACCCCGCCCGCCGGCAGCAGCGCCGCACGCGGCTTCCCCGGCCCGGACGAGGCCGCGATGGCCTCGTGCGTGCGCCACCGCGTCCTCAGCGCGCTCCCGCTCTGGGAGGGCTGCTTCCTCTGCAATCGGCCGCACTACTAGCCCGGCTCGATTCCACATAAGGCGAGCCCTGCCTGCGGACTTCCCGCCCTGGCGCACGGTCTGGGGATTCATGACCCGCTGGGCAGCCGCCGGCATCATCGGCCAGATCCGGGATTAGCTGGCGGGGCGGATCCGCCGAAACATGGGCAGAGGCCCCGACCGGTGGCCACCGTGATCGACTCCCAGAGCGTGAAGGCCGCAGAGACCGTCTCCAAGGCCACCCGCGGCTACGACGCGGGCAAAAAGATCAATGGCCGCAAGCGCCACCTGGTCGTCGACACCCGCGGCTTGCCCCTCATGGTCATCCTCACCCCGGCCGACCTGTACGACGCCGCAGCCGCAAGGGAAGTCCTCTTCCGCCTGCGCCTGGCGCCGTAGGCGCAGCACAGGGCGAGGAAGCGGCGGTTGCGCAGCAGCATGCGTGTGCCGCTCCACTGCCGGGTGCGCACTCGGCCGGGGATGTGCTGCGGCATCAGCCATACGTGTCCGGCCAGGACGAGGACGAAAGCGGCGGCTCCGGCGAGGCAGGCGGCGCGGAAGTCCACGGCGAGCAGCAGGACGCCGAGCAGCGGGCCGACGAAGGCCCCGGCCTGTCCGGCCGCGCTCAGCAGAGCCAGCACCCGAGTGCGTGAACCGTGGCCCTCCTCCTCCCAGATCACTGCCTGCCGGGCCACTTCGGACTCTGCCGGGGCGAACAGCGCGGTGGCGAAGCCGATGAGGAGCACCGCGCCGATCACCGTCCAGGTGGGTGGTGGTTACCTGGTCTTGAACCGGTCCGGACGCACGAAGTCCAGGCCTTCGATGGTCTGCTTGCCGAGCGCCTCGTGTGCGGCGATGTGGCCATAGCCGGTGGCCATTTTGAAGCCTTTTCCGGAGAATCCGGTGGCGCAGTAGATCCTGCTGTTCTCGTCCAGCCAGCCGAGGAGAGGGTGCCTGTCGTCGGTGAAGAGGTCGGGGAAGGCGTCGGAGCGCACGATGGTGGGGGTGAGGCCGGGGAAGAATTCGGTGACGATATCGGTGACCCTTGCGATTTCTTCCCGGGTGAGTTCCCTGGGCACGGAGTCCGGGTCGGGGGTCGCCCTTGCACGCCCGGACAGCGGTCCGTCCACCGATGCCTTGACCGTCACGCCGTCGACGGCGGGTGCGCCGTACATGGAGCGATCCTCGTACCACCGGCTGAAGATGGGGAAGTTCTCCGGCGAGAACTGCGTGCCGTCCTGGGCGATGAACCAGGTCAGGACGATCCGATGGGTTTCCGTGACGGCCTTGAGGTGGTCGGGCATGAGCCTTCGGGACCAGCCGCCGGAGGCGACGATGACCTTCTCGAACGTCCAGGTTCTGTCGCCCGAGGTGACGACCACGCCGTGGTCGGTTCCGGTGATGCTGTCCACGGGTGTGTTCTGAAGGACGGTGGCGCCGCCTGCCTGGGCCGCCGCGACAGCGGCGCTGACGGCGCGGTCGGTGCGCAGAACGCCGGCGTGGGGGTCGAAGATGGCACAGTCGTCGGGGCGGAGGTTGTGCTGGGGGTAGCGTTCCGCCAACTCCTCCCGGCTGAGGACGCAGTGCTCGGCTCCGGTGACGCGTGTGGCCTCGAGGAGGCTGTTGATGTAGCTGCCGTTCGCGGTCCCGATGGACAGGCCCCCGGTAGTGGTGAGGATGTCCTGCCCGGTTTCCGCTTCGAGCTCGGCCCACAGGTCGCGGGAGCGTTCGATGATGGGATAGTAATCGGGTCTGCCGAGGTAGATCATGCGGAACAGGCGGGTGTCTCCGCCCACGGCACTGCGGCCGTGGGCGGGGGTGGCGGCCTCGAAGCCCACTACCGAGTCGGACAGCCGGGAGGCCTGCCACAGGGCCATGCTTCCGATGCTGCCCAGGCCGATGACTGCGAGTTTGGCGTCCATGAGAGCAGTTTCCTTTTCGCTACTCGTGAAGTCCGGCGAGCCTGCTGCCGAATCTGGCCAGGAGTGAGGTCTTGCTGGAGCCCCTGCGCTCTTCCCACTGGTCGGCGATACCGAAGAGCCGGTACATGGCGTGAACGCCCAGCCAGCGTATGGGTTCCGGTTCCCACTTCCGTGCCTGGTAGCCGACCCAGGGAAGGGTGGTCCGTTCGGTTTCCTTCTCGAAGGCGAGCTCCACGAGAGTCCTGCCGCCGACGTAGGCCGAGGTGACACCGTGTCCGGCGTAGCCGGTGGACGACCCGATCCCGGACGCCGGGTCCCAGTGCACGCCGCCGTTCCAGTCCCGCGTGACGCCCAGGACTCCCGACCAGGCGTGTTCCACCTCGAAGGGGATTCCCGGGAAGAAGGAACTGAGCTTCTGCGAGATCAGGTCGACGGTGGATCGGGCGGTCGCACCGTCTCCCCCTGTGCCGGACCCGAAGCGGTAGGGGACACCGCGGCCCCCCATGGCGATACGGCCGTCCGACGTCCGTTGGGCGTAGATGAACGTGTGCGCGGAGTCGTTGAGGCACTGGGGCCCGTCCCAGCCGATCTGTTGCCATGCCTCCTCCGGCAGAGGCTTGGTCACGATCATCGAGGAATTGACCGGGATCAGGCTCCGGCTGCCCAGCAACCGTCCCGAATAGCCTTCGGTGCAGATGAACGTCCTGGCCGCGGTGACACGGCCGTTGGCCAGGGTGAGGGTCTTGTCCGCGACGCTGTCCACGCGGCTGCCCTCGTAGATCCTGACCCCCATGGAGGTCAGGGTCTCGGCGAGGCCGTAGACGAGCTTCGCGGGATGGAACCGCGCGCAGTGCTTGTAGAAGAGCCCGCCGTGGACGGTGGAGATGTTGATCCGGGACCGGAACTCGTCCCGGTCGAGCATATGGACTTCGTCGTCGGTCAGCCCGTACTTCAGGTCGGCATCACGCCTGGTGACCAGCCGGCCCAGCCCCGCCTGAGTGTGGGCGGCGACGAGCGCGCCGCCCTTGTGCTGATCGGCGTCGATACCTTCGGCCTGGAGGATGTCCAGGACCGCGTCGACGCCGGCGACGAACTCCTGCTGCAGGGCCCGGCTCGCCTCCAGCCCTCCCCCGGCGCGGGCGAAGGTGGCACGGTTTCCCGGAGGCATTGCCGAGAGCCAGCCGCCGTTGCGTCCTGATGCGCCGTAGCCCAACTGTTCGGCCTCGAAGACGGCGACCGAGAGCGACGGTTCGAGCTTCTTGGCGAAGTACGCCGCCCAGAGGCCGGTGTAGCCGCCGCCGACAATGGCCACGTCGACGGAGTCCTGGCCAGTGAAGCGGGGGAACGAGGGCCTCTTGTCGGCCAGTTGGGCCACCCAGAAGCCGAGCTCTCCGTTTCGGGGTGGTGCCGCAAGGGCGTTCATGGTGTGTCCTTCATCTGTCTCTGGAAATCGCGTGGGCCGCTGCTGGAAGGCGGTGTGGCCGCCGTCGACGGGGTGCGTTGCCCCGGTGTGATGTACGAGGACTCCGACGACGCGAGGAACAGGACGGCGTCGGCGATCTCCTCGGGAGTGGCGAGGCGCTGGAGCGGGATCTGCCCCTCACGCTCACGGCGGGTGGCCTCTGGGTCGTACCTGCGCCGGAAGGACGCCTCGATGACTCGGCCGACGCTGTCTTGCATCGCGTCGGCCAGCAGGATCTGCACCGGGGTGTCGATCGTGCTGGCCGAGGGCGTCGCGTGCGTCTTGAAGCCGGGCCACCGCCGCACTGCTCATGATTGGCCCGCCGCTACACAGCGGTGCAGATGACCTGGATCTCGACAGGGGTGTTGAGAGGCAGCCCGGCGACACCGATCGCGGTGCGGGCGTGGCGTCCGTTCTCACCCAGTACCTCGATGAGCAGTTCACTGGCCGCGTTGGCGACCTGCGACTGCTCACCGAAGTCCGGCGTGCTGGCCACGAAGACCAGCATCTGCACGATCCGGACCCGGTCAAGGTCGCCCACCGCCTGCACGGCGGCGGCGAGCGCGTTGAGCGCGGCATGGCGTGCGAGCTCCTGCGCGGTCTCCAGCTCCACGTCCCGGCCGACAACGCCCTGACTCAGCAGCTCGCCGTCCTTGAACGGGAGTTGGCCGGAGAGGTGGATGGCGGAGCCCACCGCCCGGTGGGGCACGAGGTACATGGTGCCGGCGAGGACGGGTAGCTTCAGCCCCAGGGCCTGGAGCCTTTCTGAAGCCGAGTCACCCTTGACGGTTCGAGGCAGGGGCTGGCTCATGCCGCCACCGCCTTGCTGAGGATCATTTTTCTCGGTTCTCCGCTCGGGCGTCAGGGGCGCGGCAGGCCGAAGAGGACCGGGAGGTCGGCGATGTCGGTGATCCGCTCGTAGCCGAGCCAGTGCTCGTCGTGCTCGAAGCCGCGGTCGACGTACACCTTGTTCTTGATGCCCATGATGGCCGCGGAGCGATGGTCGTACATCGGGCTCGCGGAGACGTGCACGAGCTCGTCGGGTGTCACGCCGAGCTTGTCAAACATGTACTCGAACGCGCGGAGTCGCGGCTTGTAGACGCCCATCTCCTCGGCGCTGATGATGACCTCGAACGGGGCCTTGAGGTTCTCGGCGAGGCGCACGGCATGGGCGGTGTCGCTGTTCGTGATGATGACCAGCGGGACCGCCTCGGCCAGGCGGTTCAGCGCCTCGGTGACACCGGGGTACGGGCCCCAGGTGGGGATGCGCTCGTACACCGCCCGCGCCTCGTCCTCGCGGTACTCGAGACCGACGCTGCGCGAGGCGCGTTCCATGGAACGAGCGACGACCTGGTGGAACGGCTGGTACGCGCCCGTGCACTCGTCGATCCGGTACGCCTTGCAGATCCGCAGGTACTCATCGGCGAGCTCGGCCGGCAGTCGGTCGCCCAGGACCTCACGCATCGTGTCGTTGATGCTGAACTTGATCAGCGTTCCGTTCATGTCGAACGTCACGAACTTGGGCTTGACGTCGAATACCACTGGTCCTCCTAGTGCTTCAGTGGAGCAGCCTGGCGCTCTGGTCGAATGTCGACCGGGTTGGTCGATTGTCGACTAAATCAGGCTCGAGTGTCAACAGCGTCAGAGGAGTGCATCGGACAGAGCCGGCGCTGATCCACTTCCGCGTGAACGAGGTGATCCGCCGGGTCGGGCGCAATCGGCTCTCGGCCGAGGTCGCCTCCGAGTTCATGCGGACCGGCAACCAGTACCGGATCGACGAGCGCCTCGGCGAGTGCAAGCCGTGCCACCAGGTCGTGGTCCACTCGCTGGAACGGACCATGCGCAGGTTCGGCGTGGAGTACCCGGAGAGCGAGGGTCCGGCGGTGTACGAGGGGATTCCCATGTGAGGGGGCGTACCCCGGTGTCAGCGTAGGTGCGTAGGTACTGGAGACGCTTGGCCGAGGAGTGCCCCTTGGTGATCGTGATGAACGCCGACGACGCGCATGCGATCGCCGACGTTGCCGATCTCCCCGTCACGTTGCGCAGGACTCGGGACCACGGCTTGGAGTGACACCGGACCTTGAAGAAGGCGATCCCGCGACCCACCAGGGCAAGGTGTACAAGCGCCGGGTGCGGCTCATCGAGCAGGCCGCGACAACGTGACCGGCCAGCCAGGTGCTCGGCTTCTCAGTAAGAACCTGGTACCGACTGGACGAAGAAGGCCGAAGAGTCGGCGTCCGGAGACGCGAAGGTGCTGTGTCGCGCGTCCTGGGACGCCGATCCCCGGACCGCCGCGCTCCTTGGCCGGCCGCATCCCGCTGCAGGTCCACAAGCACCCGCGTCCGGACCGGCATCGGCCTGACAGTCAAACGGCACCCCTCGAGACGCCGACCTGTCGCCGCGACCCGTGAGCCGGATGGGGCACCGCTGTGCATTCAGTGAGCTCCGTGCCAGATAACCAACTTGAGGTGTGGACGCAAAACCAGCGGGGGTATAGTCGACAAACGACCACATGGGTCGACAAGACTGTGGGAGGGCGCCGGGGTGGACCACAAGTTCGAGTGGCAGGAGCAGCGGATGACGACGCCGGACGGCGTCTACCGCACACTGCGTGCCGCCATCCTCGATGGGACCGTACCTCCTGGTGGCCAGCTGCGGGAGGCGCACATCGCCGCGGATCTCGGGATCAGCCGGTCCCCGCTGCGCGAGGCGCTGACCAAGCTGGAGGAGGAAGGGCTCGTCGTAAAATTCCCCTACCGTGGGGCGTTCGTCGTAGAGGTGAGCGCTCGCGAGGTCGCCGAGATCGACTCGGTCCGGCTACGTGTCGAACCGTACGCCGCGGAGCTCTCGGCCGAAGCACTGCGCGGTCCTGAGCGGCCGCAGTTGCTGCAAACCGTGGAGGATCTCCGCCGGGCGATGGAGAAGGACGACATCCCGGCCAGCATCGACGCGCACCTTCGATTCCACAGGCTCTTCTACGATCTCTCGGGGCACGGCGTTCTGCAGAGTCTCTGGAACGGCTGGGAGACCAAGCTGCGCCTCCACCTCAGCGTCGATCACCGCACTTACAGCGACGATCCCCATCAATTGGTCGTCGAGCACGAGAGGCTGGCCGCGGTTGCCCTGGAAGGCGACACCGACGCGTTCCGCCAGGAACTTGCTGCCCACTTCCCCATGGGGCTGGGGGCCCAGACGGGAGAGCCAGGGGGACGCGCGCCCCGGCATGCATGAGGCCATGCCGACGTGCGTGAAGTGTCCAAGCCCGCTCGCCGCCGTGACGTTGTAGACCAATGCCCGAAGCAAGCATCAAACTCGCACCGTTCACGCGTTCTTTTAGCGGATCTTGACTGAGGGTTGCCAGCCACCGGCACGGTGGAGCGGGTAGGGAGTGGGCGTTTACGGCTGCGCGGTCAGCTGCGCTGGCGGGTCCGTTCTCAAGGAGAGGGCGGGTCGTGCGGCCTTCTGTCATACGCGCGGCTTCTCCCGCGGAGCAGGTGGCGTCGACTCCCGTGCGCCGATCACCCCGGGAAAACCTTCAGCTGAGTGTCGTCGGCAGGCGTGGATCTCCGGCTCCATGCCGCGTGGGCCGCGTGAGTGCAGGAACCGGTCTGCACAGCGCCGGCTGGTGACGACGTCTCGCCGGGTCCCTCCGTCGATTCAATCTCCCACCCGCGCGCGCACCAGACCGCCGTCTCCCGTCCGGGAAAGGCAACCTCATTCAGCGAAGTGGACGCGAAGCGATACAGCTCGGTGCGACTGGTGCCGTTCAGGCATGTCACCGCCATCACCGGTTCTGCCCCTGGCTTCGGCCCGCTGGGCGAAGCGCCGGAATCCGCAGGTCGGCGGCGGTGGCTCCGTGACCAGGCGGCTCAACTAGCCCCACCGGGGCTCCTCGTGCACCGCCGACTCGGCGAAGATCATCTGGATCCTCGTACCGGAACGCGTAACGCTTGATCCCTACACCACGACGCGGACGCGACCCCCGCTCCCTGGATCTTGCGGTTCCCGGCACGCCGTCGGCCACTGCCCTGAGGACGCTTCACCTCCCTCGGCGCGGCGCTGCGTCCGTCCGTATCGCGGCACGCAGGGTGGTATGCCACACCTGCGATATGGCCAAGACGGCGAACTGACCGCGTGGTGCGCTTGTCGCACCCGCATCACCGGTCGCCGAATGCGCACTGTCCGTACGAGTATGCGTTCTTGGCCTGCCCGGACGCCGCCCTCTGATCGCTGCCGCAGCGTCCGGGCCTCAGCACATGCTCGTCCATGCCGAACCGGATGAGACCGGTGAGCCGGGTCGCGCGTCGACCTTCGCTTCCAGCCGCACGTGGTGTCCGAGGTCGCATCGAGGCTGAGTTTGTATTGACAGTACTCAACAGCCCCTCATATGGTCGACAAACGACAAGGGTGGCGGTTTTAAGCCACCGTGCGGCGTTATGTCGCCACTGTTACTCGAGAGGAGAGCCGAGTACAGATGATCAAGATTCAGACGAAGCGGGTTCTCGTGGACAACTGCGTGGGCATGTGTCCCGTTCCGTCCACGGAGGCGGCGCGATGAGCCGGTCCGTGGCTTCGGCAGCGGACACCGGCTCGGCCTCCGACCGGCTCCAGGCCTTGGGTCTGGCCCTTCCCGAGCTCCGTGAGAACCCGTACTACGTGCACCACCGGAGTGTGGACTCCAGCATCTACATCTCGGGCCAACTGCCTTACCAGGACGGCTGGTTGCTGGGTCAGGGCATTGTCGGCCGGAACGTCGAGCTGGAGACGGCGCGGGAGTTCGCGCGCCATGCCGCGCTCAACTGCCTCGCCGCCGCTGTGCAGGCGGTGGGTGATCTGGAGCGGGTCCGGATCGTGCAGATGTTGGTCTTCGTAGCCAGCACACCGGACTTCGGTGAGCAGTCGCAGGTCGCCAACGCGGCCAGTGAGCTCCTCATCGAGGTGCTGGGTGAGAACGGACGGCACGCGCGCACGGCGATCGGCGTCGCCGGGCTGCCGGTCAACAGCCCGGTCGAGATCCAGATGGTCTGCACCGCGGTGTAGGGCGGGACTGACGGCGGTGTACGCAAGCGCGTGATGTCGCGGGTCGCGCGTGTTCGCAGCAGAGGGGAACCAGCACCCGCGCCCCCTCCCCGATCATTCAGGCACAACCACAAGGAGGGCAGCGTGAACCGGCTGCAACGAGCGCTCGACGCTCTTGTCGAGCGGATCGACACCCCCGCTCCGATCGTCCTGGTCGACGTCATGCAGGGCAACATCGACCGCATTCAGGGCTTCGCCGACCAGCACAACCTCAAGGTCAGGCCGCACGTCAAGACACACAAGTGCGTGGAGATCGGCCGACGCCAGATCGAGGCCGGTGCGGTCGGGATCACCGCGGGCAATGTCGGTGAGGCGGAGGTCTTCGCCGCGGCCGGCTTCGACGACATCTTCCTCGCCTACCCGATCTGGGCCGCGGGATCGAAGAAGCCCCGGATTCGCCGGCTCGCCGAGTCCGCCCGGCTGCGGGTCGGCGTCGACAACGTCGCGGCGATCGAGGCCCTCGCCGACGCGATGGGAGACGAACCGGACCGGCTGCAGGTCGTGGTCGAGGTCGACTGCGGCGCTCGTCGTTCCGGGGCGCCGCCCGAGCTCGCGGGCGACCTCGCGCTCGCCGCCCGCAAGCGCGGTCTGGTGCCGGTGGGCGTCTTCACCTATCCCGGTCACGGCGGCGCCGGCCCCGACGCTCGCCGGCGCGCCGCGCAGGACCAGGAGGCCGCGCTCACCACCGCGGTACGCAGCCTCGAAGGTGTCGGGGTCACCGTAGAGGTGGTCAGCGCCGGCTCCACGCCTACCCTCGAGTTCTCCACGAGCGGCGTGATCACCGAGATCCGTCCCGGCGAGTACGTCTTCGGCGATCTGAACAACGCCCGGCTGGGCTCCTGCACGGAGGACCAGATCGCGCTGTTCGTCGCCGGCACCGTGGTCAGTGACTGGGTCCCCGACCAGGTCATCGTCGATGTGGGCAACAAGGCCCTCAGCAAAGAAGGAAGCCCCGAGATCGGCTACGGCGGCATCGCCGGCACGAAGGCGGTCCTATCCAAGGTCAACGAGTACCACGGGTTCCTCCCGCTGCAGGACGGCGAGTTCCGCCCCAGCGTCGGCACCGTCGTCCCCGTGGTGCCGAACCACGTGTGCCCGGTCGTCCTCGGTTTCGAGGAACTGATCGTCACCGACAGCACGGGCACGTCGCTGGAGCGGTGGCCGGTCGACGCCCGCGGATTCCTCAACTGACCGGTGCCGGGGACAAGAGCCCCTGGCCATGCCCGCAACCCGACCGACCTTGCCCGTAAAGGAGTGCCTGACATGAGACTCAACAAGGTCACGGCCCTGGTGACCGGCGCCAGCAGTGGCATCGGAGAAGCCGTCAGCTCCCACTTCCGCCGCGAGGGCGCGCGACTACTGCTCACCGGCCGCAGGGAGCGACTGGAAAGCGCTGAGCCCGACGACCTGTACGTTGCCGGGGACCTCAACGACGAGGCGTTCGTCGAGCGCCTGGCCAAGCAGGCAGCGGAGTCCTTCGGCACCGTCGACGTCGTCGTCCTCAACCACGGCCTGCAGGCCGTCAGTCCGCTCACCAAGATGGCCTGCGACGACGCGAAGAACGTGCTGGAGAGCAACCTGCTCAGCGCGTTCCTGGTGATGAAGCACTTCGCACCGCTGATGCCCGAGACTGGTGGCTCGTTCGTCTGCGTCAGTTCCCGGCTGGGCATGGTCGGCATGTCCGGGCAGGTCCTGTACTCCGCCGCCAAGGGGGGCCTCATCATGCTCGCCAAGGGCGCAGCGATCGAGTGGGCCCCGCGCAACATCCGCGTCAACGTCGTCGCTCCGGGTCTGACCGCCACTCCGATCATCGAAGCGTCGTTCCAGCGCAGGGCGGACCCCGAGGGCTACCGCCAGGAGCGCGAGAGCCAGATCCCGCTCAACCGCCTCGCCACCCCTGAAGAGGTCGCTGACGCGGTGCTCTTCTTCGCATCGTCGGAGTCGTCGTACGTGACCGGATCAGTCCTCACCGTCGACGGCGGCTACACCGCCTTCTGAAAACTTTGCTGGGCATCACCACCAGCAATGGGGGCTGCACGACCTGTCGTCTGTCTCGCCTTCTGCCTCGGACGACCACCGATTGCGGCATGAACGATCGAACACGCGTCGAGCGCGTCCCCCATTCGCCGCACTCGAACGGTGCCACCCACACTGCGCCCATGCCGAGACCGCATCCGTGCCACCCGGCCACCCCGCACCAGCCGCGACACGTCGCCGGTCTCCGCACACCGACCGGGCCACGCCCACGAGTGCGTGCCAGACGCCGCTAGGCAAGGGCTCATCGATCGTGGCCGCGGCTACCAACTCCTCAAGCTCAAAAGGAAAGACATGTCGCTCCTGAAGGCCATCGACACCCATCCCTCCTTCGCGCCGCGCGAGTCCGGCCCGCTCCCGGAACGCCTGATTTCCGGCAACCCCACTTTCAGGACCTGGGCCCAGGACGTCGCCCGTGGGGAGACGATCCATACGGGCATCTGGGAAGCGACCCCCGGCGAGACCCGCTCGATCAAGGGCGAGACCTTCGAGTTCTGCCACATCCTCTCCGGCGTCGTCGAACTCACACCCGAAGGCGGCGAGCCGGTGTTCTACAAGGCCGGCGACAGCTTCGTCATGAAGCCGGGCTACGTCGGCGTCTGGAAGACCATCGAAACCGTGCGCAAGATCTACGTGACCGTGACGTGACGCCGATGCGGCGCGACCCGATCATCTTCGAGACCTCTCGCGAAGCTACCCGCTGAGCAACGTCGGCGCGGCCGATGGACCGCTCGGCACGTCCCTCAATCGCAGGTTCCACTTCGCCTCACCCCTCACTAGAGCCCTCATGCTGCGGCTCTGGTGAAGACCTCTTCTAGCCGACGTCGCTCCCACGACAAGGTCGTCAGGGATCTCGATCCACGGCGAAGCCGCGCCCAAAGCGGCGATCGGCAAACGCAAGCGGACGGTGCTCTGTCGGCGTTCGCCGCGCTGCACCATCCCCCCCCGCAGCCCGCGAGGTAAAGCCCCCGCACAGCTGGTCCCACGCGTCCCCAAATGAGGAGTATTGCCATGAGTGATGCCCAGATCGGTCGTAGAGCGCTCCTGCGCGGAGCAGGCGGCATCGCCGCCGTCGCCGCTCTTCCCTCCCTCGCCGCCTGCGGCACCGGCACCAGCCGTACCTCGGCCAGCGGTGGTAAGGGCGCCGGCAAGACGGTGGTCGTCCGTGACAGCGGCGGTTCCTACGGCGCGGCCCTGCAGAAGGCGATCTACACGCCGTTCACCCAGGAGACCGGCATCCAGGTCAAGGTTCTGAACCTGGACGACGCCCCGCTGCTGGCGCAGATCAAGCAGGGCCGTCCGCAGTGCGACCTCATCAACAACTCGATGATGTCCCACCTGAAGTATGTGAAGCAGGATGCCCTGGAGGCGCTGGACCTCGACCGGGTCAAGAGCGTGAAGAGCGCGAAGATCCCCGAGGCCCAGATCACCGAGCATGCCATCGGCCACGCCTTCTACGGCCAGTGCATCGCCTACCGCACGGACGCGTTCGGCGGTAAGAAGCCGGAGTCGTGGGCGGACTTCTGGGACACCAAGGCGTTCCAGGGTGCCCGTGCGATGGTCCATCCGGACGGTGACCTGCCGGAGCTGGAGTTCGCGCTGCTGGCCGACGGTGTGCCGATGGACAAGCTGTACCCGCTGGATGTGGACCGCGCCTTCAAGGTGCTGACCCGGCTGCGGTCGAACATCAAGAAGTTCTGGGACAGCGGCCCGCTCCCGGGTGTGCTGCTGAGCCGCGAGGAGGTGACGATGTCGACCGTCTGGGACGGCCGGCTGGCTGATCTTCAGAAGCAGGGTGTTCCTGTGGAGCGGCAGCTGAACGGTATGCGCCGTCAGTTCTCGGGTTATGCCATCGCCAAGGGCGCGGCCAACGTGGACAACGCCTACAAGCTGATGGACTTCTCACTGCGGGCTGAGAGCCAGGCCAACCTGGTCAAATTCTTCCCGTCGAACCCGTCCTCGCCGGTGGCCTACACCAAGCTCTCCGAGGAGGAGCGCAACGCGTCCGCAGGTGCGCCGAAGTACTACGACAAGGGTTTCGACGCGGACATCGACTGGTGGCTGAAGAACGAATCGGCCATCACCAAGCGCTGGCTGGAGTGGGCTCGTGGCTGAATTCGATGTGGTGACACCGTCCGTCGAGGTGGCCGACGCCAAGCCGGCCACCGCGACCGGCAAAGCTCTGTCGGTGGTGGCCCTGCGCAAGACCTACGGGGACGTCGTCGCGGTCGACGAGGCGTCCATGGAGATCGCGGCCGGAGAGTTCGTCACCTTCCTCGGCGCCTCCGGATCGGGCAAGACCACGACCCTGATGATGATCGCCGGTTTCTGCGAACCCGACTCCGGCAGCATCACCGTCGGGGACCGCGACGTCACAAAGCTCGCGCCGCAGAAGCGGGGCCTGGGTTTCGTGTTCCAGCAGTACCTGCTGTTCCCGCACATGACCGTGAGCGAGAACGTCGCCTTCCCGCTCACCCTGCGCGGAGTGCCGAAGGACGAGATCCGCAGGCGGGTCGGGGAGACACTGGAGATCGCCGGTCTGTCCGGGTTCGGCGGCCGCAAGCCGCGTGAGCTGTCCGGCGGCCAGCAGCAGCGTGTGGCCCTGTGCCGGGCGCTGGTATACCGCCCGCCGGTGATCCTCATGGACGAGCCGCTGGGCGCGCTGGACAAGAAGCTCCGCGACCAGCTGCAGGTCGAGATCAAGACCATCCAGCGGGAACTCGGCCTGACCGTCATCTACGTGACGCATGATCAGGAAGAGGCCCTGGTCATGTCGGACCGCATCGCGGTGATGCGCAACGGCCTGATCGAGCAGTTCGACACCCCCCGGGAGCTGTTCGAACGCCCGAGGACTCCGTTCGTGGCGGACTTCCTCGGCGCGGCCAATTTCCTGTCCGGCCGCATCGAGCAGCACACCGACGAGCTCTCCCTGGTCCGCCTCGATGCGTCCGGCGGCCTGATCACGGCACGGCGCCACCAGCTGGCCTCCGGTACCCCGGTCAGGGCCGCCGTTCAGCCGGGCCGGCTGCGGGCCTGCGCCCCCGACGACGGTTTCTGTACCGGCACGGTGGAGACCGCCACCTACGTGGGCACGCTGGTGCGGGCGGGGGTTCGGGTCGACGGCAAGGAGGCGCCGCTGCTGCGCCTGGAGGTCCCGGCCGGCCGGGGCCCTGTCACCGGGGAGCGGATCGGAATCACCGCCGATCCCGAGGACGTCAACCTCTTCCCCACCGAACAGGCAGGGTGAGCCATGGCCGCCACCCTCACTGCGGGGGCCCCCGCCCGTCCGCGCAAGCTCCTGGCCTCGCGCAAGACCCGGGCCGGCATCCTCTACGCGCTGCCGGTCGTCGTCTATCTGCTGGTGCTGTTCGTCTACCCGATCTTCAGCACCCTGCTGCTGAGCCTGAAGGACGCCCACGGATCGTTCACCCTGCACTGGTACGCCGACGCGCTGACCGGGGTCAACCTGTCGGTCCTGTTCACCACGCTGCGGATCTCCGCAGAGACGGCGGTGCTCAGCCTCGTCTTCGGGTTCGTCCTTGCCCAGGCGATCTCCCGGCTCAAGCCCCTGTGGGCGGGACTGGCGATGCTGGTCGTGGTGGTGCCGCACTTCGTCAGCGCGCTGGTGCGTACCTACGGCTGGATCATCCTGCTGGGTGACAAGGGCCTGGTGAACGAGACCCTGACCGCCCTGTCGGTCCCCGGAACGCCGTTCCAGCTGCTCTACAACGAGCTCGGTGTGGTCATCGGTACCACCTCCATGATGCTGCCCTACACCGTGCTGCTGCTGTACGGCGTGATGCGCGGCGTGGACCGCCGCCTGCTGGCGGCCGCGTCCAGCATGGGCGCCGGACGCGTGACCATCTTCCGCCGGATCTACCTGCCGCTGGTCGCCCCCGGCCTGGCCAGCGCCGGACTGCTCAGCTTCATCCTCTCCCTGGGCTACTACATCACCCCCGCCCTGATGGGCGGCCCCAA
Organism: Streptomyces coeruleofuscus; assembly: GCF_039532725.1. NCBI lineage: Bacteria > Bacillati > Actinomycetota > Actinomycetes > Kitasatosporales > Streptomycetaceae > Streptomyces > Streptomyces coeruleofuscus. The sequence continues at coordinate 21,348 of NZ_BAAASE010000020.1, read as the reverse complement.
CCAGACGATGATCGCCACCCTCATCAACCAGCAGGTGACGAAGGAAAACCAGTGGAACGGGGCGGCCGCCCAGGGCGTCATCCTGCTGCTGCTCACCTTCGCCGGACTGCTGCTGGTCAAGCTCGTCAGCTCCATCGGCGCCAGCCGCAAGAAGAGGAGCGCGTCATGATGGAACTGCGCAAGACCATCGCCGGGCGGGTCGCTCTCACGGCGGTCGCCACCGTCATCCTGCTGTTCCTGGCCCTGCCGATCGTCGTCATCCTCGTCACCTCCTTCAGCAACAACGCCTTCGCAGCTTTCCCGCCCGAGGCATGGACGCTGAACTGGTACAAGGCACTGTTCGCCGACGGCAGCAAATGGCCCGCCGCGCTCTCCCTGAGCGCTCTGGTCGCAGCCCTGAGCACCGTCTTCTCCCTCATCATCGCTGTGACCGCGGCGACCGCTCTGGTCCGCAGTGAACTCCCGCTGCGCTCGGCGGTCTTCGCCCTGGTCCTCGGGCCGCTGGTCATCCCGCAGATCGTCACCGCACTCGGGCTGTTCCTGCTCTTCGAACCGGCCGCGATGCTGGGCAGCCCCCTCGCCATCGCCCTCGGCCACACGGTGCTGGCCGCGCCGATCGCAGTGCTCATCCTGATCGCGACCCTACGCGGGATCGACGAGCGCCTCGAGGACGCCGCTGCCAGCATGGGCGCCGGCCGCCTCACCATCGCCCGGCGCATCACCTTCCCCCTCGCCGCCCCCGGCATGATCGCCGCCGCGATCTTCTCCTTCATCACCAGCTTCGACGAGTTCTACATCTCCCAGTTCCTCTCCTCGGTCGACACCGTCACCCTGCCGGTCCAGGTCTACAACTCCCTCACCTTCGACATCGACCCCAGCGTCACGGCAGTCAGCGCCATCCTCATCGCCTTTGCCATCCTCGCCCTCGGCCTCGTCGCCCTGGTGCGCTGGCTCGGCTCCGGACGGCAGAACTCCCTTCTCTCCGTCGAGAACACGGTCGGCGTCGCCAATCCCGGAGGCGAAGCCGTATGACCACCCACCGATCGTGCTCTCTCAACACACCATCCTGCGATCAGCGAAAGAGCCACGCGCATGACTGACTCCCTCACCGCTCCCTCAGGGGAGTCGGCAGTCCTGGAATCCGTCCCCCGTGGCTTCCTGGCCCACGACTGGCAACCCGCCACCGGCGGTCGCACCTTCGAGGTGCGCAACCCCGCAACCGAAGAGGTCATAGCAACTGTCGCCGACTGCGGCGCGCAAGACGCGCTGAAAGCGCTGGAAGCTGCGGCCGCGGCCGCCGATCGGTGGGCCTTCACCAGCCCGCGGGACCGGGCGACCGTCCTGCACCGGATCACCGACGCCATGACCGAACACCGCGAGCGGCTGGCCCGGATCATCACCCTGGAGATCGGCAAGACGATCACGGAAGCCCGGGGCGAGGTCGACTACGCCGCGGCCTATTTCCGCTGGTACGCCGAGGAGGCGGTCCGCCAGCACGCGCGCAGCACTCCCTCCCCGGACGGCAGGAGTCACATCGTCACCGTCGCCGAACCGGTCGGGCCCTGCCTGCTGATCACTCCGTGGAACGTGCCGCTGGCCATGGCTGCCCGTAAGGTCGCCGCCGCCCTGGCCGCCGGCTGCACCGCCGTGCTCAAACCGGCCGCGCTGACCCCCTTGTCCTCCCTGGTGCTGGGGGAGCTGGCGCGTGAGGCCGGTGCGCCCGCGGGTGTCCTGACCGTGATCACCAGCAGCGACGCAGCAGCCGTCACCACGGCTCTGCTGGCCGACCCCCGGCTGCGCAAGGTGTCCTTCACCGGGTCCACCCCGGTCGGCAGGCTGCTGCTTCAGCAGAGCGGTGCGCGGGTGCTGCGCACCTCGATGGAGCTTGGCGGCAACGCGCCGTTCCTGGTCTTCGACGACGCCGACCTCGACCTCGCGGTCCGCGAAGCGATGATCGCGAAGATGCGGCTGGGCGGCCAGTCCTGTGTCGGCGCCAACCGGTTCCTGGTCCAGGAGCAAATCGCCGACGCGTTCGCCACTGCGATGGCCGAACGGATGGCCGCCACCCGGGTGGGGCCCCCGGGCCGGGAGGGCACCGAGCTCGGTCCGCTGGCCGACCACCGGGCGGTGGACAAGGTCCGCCACCTCGTCGAGGACGCCGTGGCCCGTGGTGCCGTCGTCATCGGCAAGGCGGACGTCCCTGACGGGCCGGGCCACTACGCCGCCCCGACCGTGCTGGACCACGTCCCCGCCGACGCCGCGATCATGCATGAGGAGGTCTTCGGCCCCGTCGCCGCCATCCACCGGTTCGCCACCGAGGCCGAAGCCATAGCGGTGGCCAACAACACCGAGCACGGCCTCGCGTCGTATGTGATGACGTCCCACATCGACCGCGCCCGCCGGGTCGCCGCCCGTCTGGAGGCCGGAATGGTCGGCATCAACCGCGGCCTGGTCTCGGAGGTCGCGGCACCCTTCGGCGGGGTCAAGCAGTCCGGCCTCGGCCGCGAGGGCGGGCCCGAGGGCCTCCACGAGTACCAGCAGCTCAAGTACCTGTCGATGCCCGGCTTCCACACCTGAGCAAGCCGACACGAGCGCGGGGCTCGCCCACGTGCCGGCCGGGCAACGCAGTGACCGGGATGATGACCCGTTCCGCGACGTCCACCAGCGGCGCGGCCGAATCCGCCCCGGGAGACCACCAGTCTCCGGCGGCGGTCCTGATACCGCCGTTCTGGTCGCCCGGACGGCGCTGTCAAGCAGTTCCCGCCGCTGGTGCCTGGCTCGCAGTGCTTGGTCACCGATGGCAGGGGGCATTCTGCAGAAGCTGGGCAGGTGTCTGGGGCGTCAAGCTGCCACAGCAGCCTGGTGGGGAGCTTCGGTTCCTCCTCACCGGGCTGCCCTCTTGTCGGCGTAGGCACGAACGTGCACAACCACGCCCGGCGTCCAGAGGCTCGACACGCGTTGCGCTGCCGCCTCTGATCCCGGGCAGGGCACATCCTGAGCATGATCAGCAACCAACACGCACCATGCTCCGCAGGAACCCACGGCACCCGCGATCCGCGTGCCGTGGGTGCCGCTATCTCCACCGACTTCATGAAGGAGACGGTCGACCGTGGACGCCATCGACGAGAAGATCATCGCCGAGCTGACCCGCAACGCCCGCATCTCGCACTCCGAGCTGGCCGACAAGGTGCTGCTGTCCCGCAATGCGGTGCGCCAGCGCATCGAACGGCTGGAGCGCCAGGGCCACATCGCCGGATACACCATCGTTCGCGCGGGCGACGAAACCGGCAATGTCGTCTCGGCGCTCGTACTCGTCTACCGCCAGGACCGCATGCGCGGAGGCGACGTCCTGGCCGCGCTCAAACGCATCCCGGAGGTCGTCATCTGCGAGATTCTCAGCGGCGACTTCGACATCATGGTGCGCCTGGAGGCGGCCTCGCTGGAACGCGTACGAGTCATCTGGGAGGACATCGCCCAGATGCCCGGCGTTCGGGACACGGTCACCGCGCTCACCCTGTCCAGCGTCGTCAACCGCCCGAGAGGAGGGCGGAGTTCTACGGCACAGGGGTGAGCAGCGCCGTTGCCTCTTCCCTGGCCGGCAGCCCGCGCTGGACCACGAGGTCCACCACGTCCGCCCCAGTGACCAGGGCCACCTCTGTCGCGGTCCATGCGGCCGATGGCAGGCTCAGCTGCCCACGGCCTCTTGCTGACAGTGATCGTCTCTGCTGCGGAGGTCCGGTGCCCTCCCGCGCTGGGATACGAGCCGCTTGCCGCCGCGAGGGCGCGCGATCCGCAACCCTGCCCGCGCGGACGCCTCGGCGTCGAACTCACGCTCAGAACACTGTGGACCTGAACCGGGTGCGGCGTTCGGCCGCGAGGACGTCGGCGTGTTGGGCGACCGGCCGGCGGGCCTGCCCGGTCTCGCAGGCCAGCAGCAGTGCCAGGGTCCACTCGTCGCGCAGGTCGATCGGCGGTAGAACCTGCGGTCGGCAGGCAGGCCGCATGTGCGGCCGAAGGCGTTGGGCCAGGGGACCGTGGGCCTACCGCGAAGCTGGGTTGCAGTTCCCAATGACGTGGCCGTTCGCGGGTACGCCGCCGACCCTCGCCGCATGGGCGGAAGCCGGCTCGCGGGTCAGATGGAGCAAGGATGAGCCAGGTCACGCCATAGCGGAGCCATCCGGGCGCGGACGGCGTTACCTCGTGCACAGCGATCCGGTGCTCCCGCTGCGCCTGGCCAGCCCGGTGCTGGCCATCCTCTCCGCCAAGGCGTACGCGGAGGACGGCACCGCCAGCCCGGTCGGCACCGGAACCGGCCCCTTCGAGGTCACGAAGCTCACCGGCAAGTCCAAGGCCACGCTCGACCGTTACGACGGCTACTGGGGCGGCAAGGCCAAGGCGCCTGGCGTCGACGTCACCTGGATCGCCGACGGCACCGCCCGCGCGGGAGCCCTGCGCGGCGGCGACGTCGACATTGTCGAGTGGATCCCCACCTCCCAGGCGAAGCTGCTGGAGCGAACACCCGTCACGAAGTTCCCTCCGTACGGACCGACAGTCTCATCATCAACACCGGCAGCGGCATCTTCACCGACCCCGCGCTGCGCGCGGCGGCCCGCGAGGCCGTGGACGGCTCCGCGCTCGTCGACTCGATCTTCAGCGGGTACGCCGACCCCGGGAAGGGCCTGTTCGGACCCGCCGTGTCCTGGGCGGCTGACAAGCGTGTCGAGGTCACCGGCCGTGCCAAGGCCGCGACCACCGCACAGGTCCGGTCCAGGACGAAGGGCAAGGTCCTGCGTCTGGCCGCCTTCACCAACCGCGCGGAGCTGCCCGAGGCCGCCTCCGTGCTGCAGCAGCAGCTGGAGCAGGCCGGGTTCACCGTGAAGCAGGACGTACGGGAGTACACACAGATGGAGGCAGACCTCCTCGCCGGCAAGTACGACGCGCTCGTCTTCTCCCGGGTGGTGCTCCTCGACACCGGCGACGCGGTCGCCTACCTGGCGAGCGACTACAAGAGCGACGGCGTGTACAACATCGCCCGTCTGAAGGACGCCAAGGTGGACCAGGCCATCAAGTCCGCCGCAGAGGAGGGCGACGTGACAAAGCGGCAGCAGAAGATCATGGCCGCCGAGGCGCAGATACTGCGCACCGACGCCGTCGTACCGCTGGTCCACGAGAGGGTCGTCCAGGGCATCGCCACCGACGTCGAGGGTGTGCTCCTCGACCCGCGCTAGCGCTCCCTGATCGACGTGGACACCCACCTGAAGTAGCGGCCGATGAGCGTCATGTCGGCCGGTACCGAGGCGCGCCCGTCCCGGTGGCGCGCGGGCCTCGGTCGCCTCACCGCCGGGGTCGCGCTGCCGACGGCGGTGGCCCTGCTGCCCTGGCTGGCCGGCAACGACCCCGCGCTGTCCTACGGGCCCGTTCCGCCAGCCAGGATCCGACTCCGGAGGGGCCGGCTCCCGTTCGGGAGCAACTGGAGCTGACGAGGAGCCGTTCGGGCATCTCGCGCAGTGGCTGGGCGGGTTGCCACAGGGCGACGCGGGCACGTCCTGGGTGTCAGGTGAGGCGGTGCTGCCCCAGGTGGCGAGCGCCTTCGAGGTATCCGTCACGCTGATGCTCGGGGCGCTCGTCGTCACCATCGCGGTCTCCGCGCTGGTCAGTGCCCGCATCCTGTATCTCGGCTCCCGGCGACGACCGCACCAGGCGACAGGGGCCATAAGCGTCGCCGTCCTCGGGGCGCTGCCCAAGTTCCTGCTCGCCTCATTCCTTGCCACCATGTGCGGAGTGTGGCTGGGCTGGTTCCCCTCCAGCGGCTGGGAGGGACCGGTACGCCGATGTCGATGGTGCTGCCCTCACTCGCCCTCGGTCCACCCCGGCCAGCAGGGTGGTGCCGGAGACGCTGTCGGGCGAGCCGTTCTGGGCCGCTGCTTTGCGGGCGGAGTGGGTAGCCAGCCAGATGAACCCTGAGGGTTTTCCAGAGGCCGGGGGACATCGTCGCCGTCTGAAACCGGCTCGCGTTCCTGGCCGAGACCGGGAAGATCACCGCCCAAATGCGCGGTCAGGGCCGTACGCTACGCGGCGCGGTGCTGACCCGTGTCCGTGCCCTCGGACTGACGCATCCGGGACAGCCGCTGGTCGGTCTGCCGACCGACTTCCGGCTCCAGCGGGCCCAGGGGTTCGCGCTCGGCGCGGAAGGCGGTCATTGGACCACTTCGCTGATGTGGTTGACGCAGACGACCTTGGGCTGGGTCATCTCCTCGAAGGCGAAGCGCACGCCTTCGCGGCCCATGCTGCCGTACTTGAATCCGCCGAACGGCATGGCGTCGAAGCGGTAGTCGGACGAGTCGTTGATCATGACTCCGCCGGCTTCCAGCAGCCGGGCCGCGGTCAGGGCGCGGTCCAGGCGGGAGGTGAAGATGCCCGCATGGAGGCTGTAGTCGATGGCGTTGGCCTGCTCGATGGCGTCCTCGAAGGACGTGAACGGCTGCAGCACGACGACCGGGGCGAACACTTCCTCCTGCCAGATCGAGCAGGTCGCCGGGACGTCTTCCAGGACGGTCGGCGCGTACAGGGCGCCGGTGGCGTCGTTGCCGCACAGCAGCGCCGCGCCCTCGGCCACCGCCGTGTCGACCTTGGCCCGGGTGGCGGCCGCGGCCTCCGGGGTGATCATGGGGCCGACGTCGGTGCGCTCGTCGAGCGGGTCGCCGACGCGCAGCAGCCTGGTGCGGGCGACGAAGGCGTCGCGGAAGCGCTCGTAGACCTCGTGGGCGATGAGGATCCGCTGGGTGCCGATGCAGTTCTGGCCCGCGGCCCAGAACGCGCCGGAGACACAGGAGGCCACGGCCTCGTCCAGGTCAGCGTCGTCCATGACGATGACCGGGGCGTTGCCTCCAAGATCCATGGCGAGCTTCTTCAGGCCGGCCGTGCGGGAGATGGCCTCGCCGGTGGCGAATCCGCCGGTGAAGGACACCATGCGCACGTCGGGGGCGGCCACGATCGCGGCGCCGATGTCGGCATCGCCGTTGACGACGGTGACGATCTCCTCGGGCAGGCCCGCCTCGATGAGGGTGTCGACCAGGCGCAGCGCGGACAGCGGTGTCAGAGCGGACGGTTTGAGGATGACCGCGTTGCCGCCTGCGATGGCCGGGCCGAGTTTGTGGACGACCAGGTTGAGGGGGTCGTTGAACGGGGTGATGGCGGCGATGATGCCCAGCGGTTCGCGGGTGAACCAGCCCTGCCGTTTCTCCGAGCCCTCGTAGGAGTCGAAGGGGATGACCTCGCCGGCGTTGCGCCGCGCCTCGGCCGCGGACAGGGACAGGGTGTTGACCGCGCGGGCGACTTCCTTGCGGGCCTGGGTGATGGTCTTGCCGGCCTCGCTGACGATCAGCTGGGCGAAGGACTCGGCGCGCCGCTCGACCAGATGGGCGGCGCGTTCCAGGACCGCGGCCCTGGAGGCGCGGGACAGCGCGGCGGCGGTGCGGCGCCCGCACCTGGCCTGCTGCAGGATGCTACCGGCGGCGCCCGCGTCGACGGTGGGCACCGAGGCGATGACCTCGCCGGTGTAGGGGTTGTGCACGGGCACCGTGTCGGTGCCCAGTTCGATGCCGGGCGGCACGGCGGTGTCAGACACGGTGCGTCTCCTGGAGGACGGGGCGCGTGGGCGCGGTGTCGTCGTCCGCGTGGCGCTGGTGGATGGCGATGATGTCCGACAGCAGGGCGTAGGCGGTCTCGATGCGCCCGGCGCCCGGCCCGGACACCGTGACCGTGCCGAGGAGGTCGGTGTGGAAGGCGACCGCGTTGACCGGGCCGGAGATACCGGCGAGCGGGTGATGGGCGGGCAGGGCGAGCGGGGCGACGCGGGCATCGACGCTGCCGTCCTCGTGACGGGTGGCGGAACCGACCAGCTTCCAGCGCAGCCCCTTGGAGGCGGCGTCCCGCACCTCGTGGGGAGTGATCGCGGAGATGCCCTCGCAGAAGACGTCCTCGCGGCGCAGGTCGGCGCCGAGGACCTCGTTGGCCAGGATCATGACCTTGAGCTGGACGTCGTGGCCCTCGATGTCGGCGGTGGGGTCGGCTTCGGCGTACCCGAGCTCTTGGGCCTCGGCGATGGCTGCCGAAAGGTCGATGCCCTCTGCGAGGCGGCCCAGGATGTAGTTCGAGGTGCCGTTCATGATGCCCTGGACGCCGGTGATCTGAAGGCCGCCGAACATGCGCTCGGCGGTGCGCAGGACGGGGGTGCCGCTGAGGACCGAGCCCTCGAACTCGAAACTGACACCACGCTCGGCAGCCAGTTGCTTCAGTGCGCGGCCGGCGAGTGCGACCGGTCCCTTGTTGGTGGTGCACACGTGCTTGCCCGATTCCAAAGCCCAGCGCACATGGGAGAGGGCCGGCTCGCCGTCGGCGGGGTTGGTGAACGTCGCCTCCACGACGATGTCGGCTGGGACCTCGCGGATCACCCACTCGTTGCGCGGATCCGCGCTGCCGCCGGCGTTGCCCGCGAAGCTCAGCTCCCCGGGCTCGGCGGCCACCAGCGGCGCCAGATCGATGCCGTCGGTGTCCACCAGGGAACCGGCCCGCAGATCGGTGATCGCCACCACCCGCAGGGCGAAGCCCAGTTCCTCGGCCAGGCGCTCCCCGCTCTGGGATATGAGCTCGGCAAGCGCGCGGTTGACGCCGCCGAACCCGATGAGGGCGAGATCGTATCGGCCCATGAGATCGCTCCTTCACTGTCCGCCGCCTTCACGGTGCGGCTGCTTAAGAGCCTCGCTTCCGCGCCTGTCACCTGCTCCATGCCGCAATGGCCACACGGCATGCCGATCTGCACCGTTGTGATGACGGTTCGCCCACCCTGGGTCCGGCGACTCACGGGGCCGTGCAGTGACGGCAAAGCGGTGACCACTCCCGCACGCACGGGGCGCTCTTCGCCGCTTCCTTCTGATTTTCCGGGCCGGTTCTCGCTACAGGCCCACGACGGCGGCCAGTTGGGATCGGAGGGTGCCGGCGTGGGGCTGCAGGGTGCCGTCGAAAGCGGCGGATCCGATGGTGAAGGCGTCGGCTCCGGCTGATGCGAGTGCCTGTATCTGGTCGGTGCTGGTGATGGAGCCGGCGACGACCAGGCGGCCGGTGGTGGCGGCGCGGGCGGCACGGACCAGATCGAGAGGGTCGGCATCGGTGGCGCGGTAGGCGAGGAGGTCGACGCCGGCGCAGCCGGCGGCCTCGGCTCGTCGGCAGTCATCGGTGATGCGGTCCGCGGTGCCGGCCAGGCGGGTGGGGTGCCCCAGGGGCTCTCCGGCGAAGGGCAGGTAGCCGATGGATGTGCCGTGCAGGACGTTGAGGGTCTCCTCGATCCAGGTGCCGCCCATCAGCCAGTCGACGCCGAGTTCGGTGGCCGTCCGTACTGAGGCAAGTGCCTGGTCCCGGTGGGTGCTGACGACTTCGAGGTAGGTGGTGGCGCCCATGTTTTTGATGCGGGTGTGGAGCTTGGAGAGGGTGTCGGGGTCGACACCGATGTCTTTGAATCCGATATGGGTGATGCCGAGGTCCTCGATGGTGTCGAGGACCTCGAGGCAGTCCGTGACGGTGCGGTCGTCGCGAGTGAGCATGAAGATGAAGTCCATGGCGTCTTTCGGTTCCTTTTCCGGGGCTGATGTGTTCGGTGGGTCAGGGGCGGGCCGGTGCCCCTGAGGACAGGCGGTCGGCATGGGTCAGGGCGGCGAGCAGACTGGTGTGGTCGGCCGTGCCGAGACCGGCGATGTCGAAGGCGGTGCCGTGGTCGACGCTGGTGCGGACGAACGGCAGGCCGATGGTGATGTTGACGCCGTGTTCGATCCCGAGGTACTTGACGGGGATGAGGCCCTGGTCGTGGTACTGGGCGACCACGGCGTCGAAGGCTCCGGCGCGGGCTCGCATGAAGACGGTGTCGGCGGGCCAGGGTCCGCTGGCCTGGATGCCTTCGCTCTGGGCGCTCTGGATGGCGGGGGTGATGATGTCCAGGTCCTCGCGGCCGAAAAGGCCGTTCTCCCCTGCGTGGGGGTTGAGGCCGGCGACGGCGATGCGGGGGGCGGGCAGGCCGCTGCGCTGGAGCGTGCGGTGGGTCAGGCGGATGATGTCGAGTACCCGCGGGGTGGTGATCGCGTCGATCGCGGTGCGCAGTGACTGGTGCACGGTGACCAGGACGATCCGCAGTTCCTCGGTGGCCATCATCATCGCGTAGTCCGTGGTGCCGGACAGGTCGGCGAGGATCTCGGTGTGCCCGGGGTAGGGCACGCCGGACAGGCGCAGCGCTTCCTTGTTGATCGGCGCGGTCACCAGAGCCCGTATCTCCTGGGCCATCGCGAGCTGGATACCGCGGCGGACGTACTGGAAGGAAGCCGCTCCGGCTCGGGCGTCGAGTGTGCCCCAGGGCAGGTCGGCCGGAAGGCCGTTCTCTGCGAGGACGTCCACCGTGCCGGGTGCGAACTCCGCCTCATCGACCGATGAGATGGGGCGGAGTGCGAGCTGGGTGTCGGCGATCTTGTCGGCGCGGTCGAGGACGTCCATGTCGCCGATGACGATGACGGGCACGGTGCGCCGGGGATCGGCGCACGCTTTGAGGGTGATCTCGGGGCCGATGCCACAAGGGTCGCCCATGGTGATGGCGATCGGGGTCATGTGTGCTCTCCTGGGTCGGGGCGTTGTCGGATGAGGTGGCACAGGCGCAGGAGCAGGGCGTCGTCGCCGAAGCCGCCTGCCTTGATCAGCACGGGAAGAGGGAGGGGGCCGGTCAGGGATCCGCGGACGACGCCGGGTTCGGGTTCGTCGAGCAGGTCGATGCCGGTAGCGCCGAGGGGCTGGAGCACGGTAGTGGCCGTTTCTCCCCCGGTGATGACGAGTGCGTCGACCGTGTGGTCTTCGCTCAGCGCCTTGACGACCGTTGCCTGGGAGCGGGCCAGTACTTGTGCGGTCTGGGCCGTGTGGCGTTCATCGGGTGTCCGCAGGGTGAGGATGGGGGCTGTCAGGCCTCGCAGCGCCTCCACGGCCGGGGCCGGATCGGCGCTGACGGTGATCCCCTGGACGTCCGCCCTGGTGTGCAGCGTGGCCAACTGCCGTCGGGTCGCCGGGTTGGTGCTGCCGACCACGATCAGTGGACGTCGGGCCGGGGTCGGCAGTGATGCGGTGCTGCCCGTAGCGCGTGCACACCCTCGGGCCAGGGCGGCCGCCAGACCCGGGGAGCCGACCCACAACACGTCGTCAAGCCGCGGCACCGCTGCCACCAGACGGTCGAGGTCGCCGTCTTCGGCGGCGGAGCAGACGATCAGGTCACCGTTTTCGATCAGATCGGGCAACTCGGCTGCGCGGTCCGGCTGCACGAGAACGGCCTCCGGGAACAGCATGGCGAGGTCCGAGCAGCGCACGGGGTGTACCGGGTCGCGGGCGTAGTCGCTCTCGTGGACCGGCACGCCCCGCACGTACTGGACACCCTCCACCGTCACTCTGCCCTCAGCGGGAAAGGCCGGAGCGATGACGACGGCCCGCCTGCGCGATCCCGCCCATGCGGCCCGGACCTCTGCCGCGACATGACCGCGCAGAGTGGAATCCACCGTTTTGAACAGCAACTCGGAGTCGGCGAACAGGCGGGCCGCCCGCCGCGTACGCGAAGCGGCGGCCTCCTCGTCCAGCACCCGGCTCCCCAGGTCGACCGCGCTCACGCCCACGGCGGGCCGAGGCACGCTTGCTGGGGTGGTGAGCAGGATCCGGGCGTCGTGGCCTGCCTGGCGGAACGGCGCGGCACCGTCCCCTGCGCTGGTGAGGTCGTCCGCCAGGATGGCAATTTCCTGCCGTACGCCGTTGCGGGATGTCATGCCTCACCTCTCCGTCAGCCGCTCTTCGCTGTGACCAGATCAATAGTCGTTCAGATGAAAGGGCAGGACAAACGATTCATTCTCACAAGACCTGTGAGTACAATTCACGCATGCGTTGGCCGGACCTTCCTCCTCTGAATACTCTGCTGCCTTTCGAGGCGACCGTCCGGCACGCGAGCATGACCGCAGCGGCGCAGGAACTGCACGTCACGCACGGCGCGGTGAGCCGGCAGGTGCAGAACCTGGAACGGTCCCTTGGAATATCGCTGTTCGAGCGACAGACACGCGCCCTGCGTCCGACCCCGCAGGCACGACAGCTGGCGGCCGTCGTCCGGGATGCGCTCGATCAGATCGATGCGGCAGCCCGGCAGATCTCACACCGCACCCCCGCAGGACCGCTCACCCTCTCGTGTGAGCCCACACTCCTGATGCGATGGCTCATTCCCCGGCTCCCCGATCTGGCCGTGAACGTGCCGGACGTCGCTGTCCACCTGTCCGCAGGCGGCGGCCCCGTCTTCTTCGAGCGGGACGACATCGACCTCGCGATCCGTCGAGACGACTTCCCTTTCCCCGAAGAGGCGACGAGCCGGACCCGCTTGTTCGCAGAGCGGATCGGACCCGTCTGCCGGCCCGAGCTCGCGGCACGCCTGACCGGCGCCGGTGTGTCGCAGGTAGCCCTTCTGCACACCGACACACGACCGCAGGCGTGGGACGACTGGCGACGCATCACCGGCATGAAAGCAGAGCCCGCCTCCCAGCAGACCCTGGAGCACTTCTACCTGACCCTCCAGGCCGCCGCGGCCGGCGTCGGGGTCGCCATCGCACCGTATGCCGTCGCGCGCGACGACCTGGAACGAGGGCAACTCGTCGCACCCTTCGGTTTCGTCCCCGACGGCACCAGCTACCACCTCCTCAGCCGTCAATCACCCGAGCAGGACGGACGCGTCCGCCGGCTGACGGCATGGCTGCGGGCGAAGACGAGCCAGCTCGAAAACGATTCCTAGGGCATTCCCAGGACACGTTTCCGGTGTATCGGGGACAGGCGTATTCAGAACGCCGTGTAGCCGCCGTCCACGGGAAGCACGGCGCCGGTGACGTATGACGACTCGGGGCAGGCCAGGAAGAGGACCGCATCGGCGACCTCTTCGGGGGTGGCGAGCCTGCGGAGCGGGATGGAGTCCTCCCTCACGCGCCGGTAGGCAGCGGCATCCGGTCGTCGCTGGAACGAAGCCTCGATGATCGGCGTCGCGGTCAGACCTGGCGCCACCACGTTGACGCGGATGTTGCGGGAGGCCCATTCCATGGCAGCGCCGCGCGCGAGTGCGATGAGGCCGCCCTTGGCCGCGGAGTACAGGGTCTGGTTCGGCATGCCGACCATGCCGAGGCGCGAGCTGACGCACACGATCGACGCTCCCGGCTCGGGAGCCAGCGGCATCAGGTGTTTCATGACCAGGAACGCGCTGAGCAGGTTGCCGTGGAGCACGTCGCGCGCGGCGTCGTAGGTCATCTCTTCGAGCGGGCTGGACGCCTGCAGTCCATGGCAGAGGACGACCACTCCCACGTCCCCCAGGTGGTTCGCTGCTCGGGCGGCGAGTTCGCGGACGAAGGCCTCGTCGTTGAGGTCGCCCGGGAGGTAGAGGTCCTCCGGATGGTTTTCGGGCAGCTCGGGCCGCCGTCCGGTCAGCAGAAGATTCGCCCCCTCCCGGCGGAAGTGGGAGGCCACAGCCTGACCGATCCCACTCGATGCACCGGTGATCACGGTGTTGACGTCCTGGAGTCTCATGTTCGTTCCGATCCAAGAAGTGGTGGGTTCGTCGTCGAGCGTGGGCTGTCTGTTCACGCCAGTGCCTGGCCGCGGCCTGCGACGGTTTCGGGCTGCAGCAGGTCCGCGAGCGTCTGGGCAGACAACAGGCCTCTTTCCAGGACGAGTTCCGCGACTCCCCTGCCGGTGGCGAGGGCTTCCTTGGCGATGTCGGTGGCGGTGGTGTAGCCGATGTGCGGGTTGAGGGCGGTGACCAGGCCGATGGAGTTCTCCACGCTCGCGCGCAGCGCCTCGGTGTTGGTGGTGATGCCGGACACGCACCGCTCGGCCAGGATCAGGCAGGCGTTGCGAAGGTGCGTGATGCTTTCCGACAACGAGTGAAGGATGATCGGCTCGAAGGCGTTGAGCTGGAGCTGTCCGGCCTCGGCGGCCATGGTGATGGTGACGTCGTTGCCGATGACCTCGAAGGCCACCTGGTTGACGACCTCGGGTATCACCGGGTTGACCTTGCCGGGCATGATCGACGAACCGGCCTGCACGGGCGGGAGGTTGATCTCGCCGAGGCCGGCGCGCGGGCCGGAGGACAGGAGCCGCAGGTCGTTGCAGCTCTTCGACAGCTTGACCGCGATGCGCTTCAGCACGCCGGACACCTGCACGAACGCGCCGCAGTCCTGGGTCGCCTCCACCAGGTTGGCGGCGGTGACCAGCGGCAGCCCGGTGATCTCGGCGAGGTGACGACGGGCGGCCTCGGCGTACCCGGCGGGGGCGTTGAGGCCCGTCCCGATCGCCGTCGCGCCCAGGTTGATCTCATGGACCAGCTCGACTGCCTCGGCCAGGCGGCTGCGGTCCTCGTCGAGCATCACGGCGTACGCCGAGAACTCCTGCCCCAATGTCATCGGCACCGCGTCCTGAAGCTGGGTGCGGCCCATCTTCAGGACGCCACGGAACTCAACGGCCTTTGCCGCGAAGGCGTCCTGAAGGGCGGCCATGGACTTGAGCAGGCCGTGCGCCGAGCACACGGTCGCGATCTTCACGGCGGTCGGGTAGACGTCGTTCGTCGACTGACCGAGGTTGACGTCCTCGTTGGGGTGCAGATGCTGGTACTGGCCCTTGCTGTGGCCGAGCAGCTCCAGGGCCCGGTTGGCGACGACCTCGTTGGCGTTCATGTTGGTCGAGGTGCCGGCGCCGCCCTGAATCACGTCGACGACGAACTGGTCGTGCAGCTTGCCGACGCGGATCTCCTGGCAGGCCGCGACGATCGCGCTCGCCTTTCGCGGCTCCAACAGGCCCAGTTCCTCGTTGGCGAGGGCGGCGGCCTCCTTGACCGCGGCCAGGGCGTCGATCAGATGCGGGTAGGCGGAGATCGGAGTGCCGGTGATGGGGAAGTTCTCGGTGGCGCGCAGGGTGTGAATGCCCCAGTACGCGTCGGCGGGGACGTCCCGGTCTCCGAGCAGGTCGTGTTCGCTGCGGGTGACTGAGGCGGTCATGGCGGGAGGGGCCTTCTTTCTCGGAGCACTTCAGGCATGGGTTCAAGGGCGGCAGCATCACTGCGCGCTCGGCCCTGTCGCCGCGGATCAGCAGCCGAGCAGCTTCGGCAGGCCCGTCAGGTCGGGCAGCTCGTCGTAGGGCTGGTAGTCGGCGCTGCCCGGGCGGCCGTAGCGGTTGATCCACACGCGGCGCTTGAGGCCGAGCCCGCGGGTCGGGATGAGGTCGTACTCCCAGCCCTGGGCGGTGTGGATGACCTGGGACGGCTCGACACCGATGGCGTGGAAGGCGTGCTCGAAGGTCTGCCGGTCGGGCTTGTAGGCGCCGGCCTGCTGGGCGGTGATGACGTGGTCGAACTCGACGCCGATGTTCTCGACGTTGCGTGCGATCAGCTTGTCGTCGGTGTTGGAGATGATGGCGATCTCGTACCTGGTCTTCAGCTGTCGCAGGGCGTCCGGGACCTCCGGAAAGGGGCCGAAGGTGGGGACGGCCTCGACGAGGGCGTCGCCGTCGCACTCGCGGTACTCCAGGCCGTGCAGGCGCATGGCGTTTCGCAGGCTGGAGTGCAGGATCTCGTGGTAGGGGCGGTAGGCCTCCAGGACGGCCTGGAAGCGCATGACGCGGAAGTCGTCGAGGAACTCGTCGACTTCCAGGTTGTCCAGGTCCAGCCGGCCGGAATCGGCCAGGATCTTCAGAGTGGTGGGGCCGAGCTGGAAGTCGATCAGGGTGCCGTAGGCATCGAAGGTGACGATCTCTCGCACGGAGTGCAGCCTCGATTCACGGGTTTCGGGGAGCTTGGGCTCAGACGATGCGTTCGCCGGGGGCGACTATCGCGTCGAGTGCGGTCAGGTCGGCCGCGTCGGGGACCCAGTCGGCCGCCGCCGCGTTGGCCGTGACCTGCTGCGCAGTCATGGCGCCGCAGATCGCGGAGGCGACCGCGGGGAACGCGGCCAGGGCGCCCACGGCGACCTGGAGGAGGGTCAGGCCGCGCTCGGTGGCGTACGCGGTGAGGGCCTCGACTCGGTCGAGGGCGGCGTCGGTGAGCCAGCCCTGTCGCCAGGACAGCCGGCTGCCGGGCGGGGGTTCCTCGCCGCGCCGGTACTTGCCGCTGAGCAGGCCGTTGGCCAGCGGGTAGTACGGAAGGAGGCCCACGCCGTGGCGAAGGCAGGCAGGGATCAGGTCGTTCTCGGCCTTCCGGTCGAGCAGGTGATAGCGGGCCTGGGTGGAGACGAAGGCACCGGTGAGCCGCTCGGCCGGAAGGTTGGAACATCCGAGATACCGGATCTTGCCCTCGGCCACGAGTTCCTCCAGCGCGGCGACCGTCTCCTGAAGCGGGGTGAGGCCGTCGGGCTCGTGGTACTGGTACAGGTCGATCCGGTCGGTGCCAAGGCGGCGCAGGGAAGCTTCGACGGCATACCGGATGTAGGGGCCGGCACCGCGCCGGCCGTACAGGTCGGCCTCGGTACTCATCTGCATACCGAACTTCGTGGCGAGGACGACGTCGTCACGGTGGCCCTTGAGGGCGGCGCCGAGGAGGCGTTCGCCGTCGCCGCGCGAGCCGCCGCCCTCGCCGAGTCCGCCGTACACGTCGGCGGTGTCGAACAGTGTGATGCCCGCGTCGAGGGCGGCGTGGACGACGGCCTTCGTACCGTCCTCGTCGAGGCGGCTGCCGAAGTTGTTGCCGCCCACGCCGACCACCGACACGGTCGGGCCCCGCTTTCCGATGAGGCGGTACCTCATGCTCAGTTCCGGAATCCGATGCAGACGTTCTTCGTCTGCAGGTAGCTGGACAGGCCCTCGAGACCCTTCTCCCGACCCCAGCCGCTGTGCTTGTAGCCACCGAAGGGAAGCTCGACGCCTGTGCCGACACCGGTGGCGTTGACGAAGACCTGACCGGCCCTGATGCCCTCCGCCAGACGCATCGCCTTGTCGATGTCGCGGGTCCACACATAGGAGGCGAGGCCGTACGGACTGTCGTTGGCGATCTCCAAGGCCTCGGCCGCGTCTTCGAACTCGATGACCGTGACGACAGGACCGAAGATCTCCTCACGAGCGCAACGGGCCTGGTTGTCCAGTCCGGTCAGCACGGTCGGCTCGACGTAGTAACCGTCGGCCAGCTCAGGGTCCGCGGGGGCGCCTCCGCCGGCCCGCGCGACGGCGCCCTCCTCCCGCGCCAGTTCCAGGTAACCGAGGACCCGGTCCCGCTGCCGCGCGGCGACCAGGGGACCGACGTCGGGGTCGGTGAGGCCCGGACCGACACGCAGGGAGGCGGCGTGCGCGACGAGCTTCTCCAGGAACTCCTCGGCGCCGCGCTGGAGCAGCAGCCGGGTTCCGGCCGAGCAGGTCTGCCCGGCGTTGCCGAACGCGGAGGCGGCCACGGCTTCGAGCGCCAGGTCGAAATCGGCGTCGGCGAAGACGACGACCGGGGACTTGCCACCCAACTCCGTCACGGAGGGCACCACGTTGGCGGCGGCGGCCTGCGCCACCTTGATGCCGGTCGGCACGGAGCCGGTGAAGGTGACCTGGTCGATGCCGGGGTGGCCGGCCAGGGCCGCGCCCGTCTCGGCGTCGCCGGGGACGACGTTCAGGACACCTGGCGGAAGGCCGCACTCCAGGGCGATCCTGCCGATCTCCAGCGGGGTGAGCGGTGCCTCCGGGGAGGGCTTGAGGACTACCGTGCAGCCTGCGGCCAGCGCCGGGGCGGAGCCCCGGGCGGTGTTCTGCAGCGGGTAGTTGAACGGGATGATCTGGCCGGAGACGCCGATGGGCTCACGGACGGTGTAGTCGATCAGACCGGGTCCGAGCGGGATCGTCGTCCCGCCGAGCTTGTCGGCGACGCCCGCGTAGAACTCGAAGTAGCGGGCGGCCGCCTCCACGTCTCGCCGGGCCTGGCTGAGCGGCTTGCCGACGTCCTGGCTCTCCAGCCGGGCCAGCCCTTCACCCTGCTCGCGGATAGCCTCGGCGATCCTGTGGAGCAGCCTGCCCCGGTCGGCGGCGCGCATCGCCGCCCACTCGGGTGCCGTGAAGGCCGCGCGCGCCGCCGCCACGGCCTGGCCCACCTCTGCCTTGCCGGCCAGCGCCACGTGGGCGATGGCCACGCCGTTCGACGGGTCGATCGCGGTGAACGTGCGGCCGTCAGCGGCCTGCACCTGCTTGCCGTCGATCAACAGGTCCACGTGCTTCGCCTGCTCGCGTTCGCCGGTCACGGCCGGATCTCCCCTTCAACGGCGCCGAAGATGACGACCTCGTCGCCGGGGCGCACGGTCCGGATACGGCGGACCCACAGCACGATGCCGTCCTGCGGGGCCGACACCTCTTCGAGGGTGTTGCCGTAGTGGTCGGTGATGGTGGCGATCCTGTCGCCTTCCTTGCAGGTCTCCCCCGGCTCGGCGTGAGCGACGAAGAAGCCGCCGGCGGCGGAGCGGGCGAAGGTGCCGGAGACCGTCGTGTAGGAGTCCCGCAGCTCCGCCTCGCCGTCGATCATGCCGAGGCGGCACAGGATGTTGCGGATCGAGTCCATGTGGTGCGCGACGTTGACCTCGCGGTACGTGGCGCCACCGCACTCGATGGTGATGGCGGGCTTGCCGGCCTCGAGGACGGGATGGCGGATCGTGCCGCCCCACTTGCCGCCCTTCCAGACCAGTTCGTGCCCGGCCGCGAGGGCGATGTCCGTCGCCAGGTCCTCGTAACCTCCCTGGAGGATGACCAGCGGGGCGATCTCGCCGTAGGCACCGCCGGTGTGCAGGTCGACCACGGCATCGACGGCGGGGACGACCTGCTCGACGAAGGTGGCGGCCAGACGCTGCGAGTACGAGCCCTCAGCGTCCCCCGGGAAGATCCGGTTGAGGTTCAGGTGGTCAAGGCCGCTGGCGCGGGCGGCCGCCTCGAAGGCGGGGGTGTTCATACAGGGGATGCCGACGACAGTGCCGCGCAGGGTGGCGGGGTCGATCTCGGCGAGGACGCGGCGGATGGCCTCCTGGCCGTCGTACTCGTCGCCGTGCACGCCCGCGTCCACGCACAGGACCGGGCCGTCCTCGGTGCCGTTGACGACGATGAGAGGTATGCCGAGCTCAACGCCGTAGCTGCTGGTGCCGACCGGGATCAGACCCTGGGCGCGCTCGCCGGGGGCGACGGTCAGCGGACCGATGGAGTACATGTGGTTCCTTTCCAGAACATGCGTCAGATGCGAGCCGACGCTTCGGCGAGGCGGGACGACGAGGTGGTCTTCCTCGCGGAGCCGAGCGATTCGTGGGCGGCCATGGTCAGCAGCAGGTGCCACTGAGCAGTGGTGGTCATACGGCCTCGCCCCCAGGAGTCGCGACGCCCACCGTGTTCTCGACCGACAGCAGGGAGTCCTGCCGTCCGGAGCCGAGCCAGCGGACCAGGGCCACCAGGGCGAGGGCGAGGATGGCGAAGGCGATGAGGATGGCGCTGATCGCGGTCACGCTGGGGTCGATGTCGAAGGTGAGGGAGTTGTAGACCTGGACCGGCAGGGTGACGGTGTCGACGGAGGAGAGGAACTGGGAGATGTAGAACTCGTCGAAGCTGGTGATGAAGGAGAAGATCGCCGCGGCGATCATGCCGGGCGCGGCGAGAGGGAAGGTGATGCGCCGGGCGATGGTCAGCCGGTTCGCGCCCATGCTGGCGGCGGCGTCCTCGAGGCGTTCGTCGATGCCGCGCAGGGTGGCGATGAGGATGAGGACTGCGATGGGTGAGGCGAGCACGGTGTGGCCGAGGGCGATGGCGAGCGGGCTGCCCAGCATCGCGGCGGGTTCGAAGAGGAGGAACAGCCCGAGTGCGGTGACGATTTGCGGGATGAGCAGGGGGCCGAGGACCAGGGCGTAGACCGCGGAGCGCAGCGGGAGTTCGCTGCGGGTCAGGGCGGTCGCCGCGCTCACGCCGATGATCAGCGAGAACACGGTGCTCAGACACGCGACGAACGCGCTGAGTGTCAGGGCGGCGGGCCATTTGCTGCCGTCGGCGAACAGTGCCTTGTACCAGCCCAGCGTCCAGGAGTCCGGGGGGAAGGCGGCGAAGGCGTTGCTGCTGAAGGAGGTGACGAGGATGACGACGATCGGCAGGGCCAGGAACAGCAGGATCACGGTGGCGACCGCTGTCAGGGCGATCCGCCCGGCGAGGGTCTTGCGCAGCTCCATCATGAGTTGCTCCTCTTCCTGCGGCTGGCGCCCAGGGAGCTGACGAGCTTGACCAGCAGCAGCCCGGCAAGGGTGAGCAGCAGCAGGATGACGCCCTGGGCGGCCGCCCCGTTCCACTGGTTTTCCTTCGTCACCTGCTGGTTGATCAGGGTGGCGATCATCGTCTGGTTCGGTCCGCCCATCAGGGCCGGGGTGATGTAGTAGCCCAGCGACAGGATGAAGCTCAGCAGTCCGGCACTGGCCAGCCCGGGAGCCACCAGCGGCAGGTAGATCCGGCGGAAGATCGTCACGCGTCCCGCGCCCATGCTGGACGCGGCGGCCAGCAGGCGGCGGTCCACGCCGCGCATCACCCCGTACAGCAGCAGCACCGTGTACGGCAGCATCATCGAGGTCGTGCCGATCACCACACCGAGCTCGTTGTAGAGCAGCCGGAACGGCGCTCCTGGTACCGCCATAGCGCCCAGGGTCTCGTTGACCAGGCCCTTGTCACCCAGCAGGATGATCCAGCCGTAGGTGCGCACCAGGGCGCTGATGAAGTGCGGCACGACCACGATCAGCATGGCCAGTGCCGCCCACAGGGGCTTGAGCCGGGAGATCGCGTTGGCCAGGAGGAAGCCGAAGACGAGGCTGAGCAGCGCCGTTTCGGCGGAGATCCGCAGCGTGGTGAACAGGACGGAGAGGTTGACGCCCGTCAGCGCATCGGCGTACCAGTGCAACGTGAATGACCCGTTGGCGTTCTTCAGGCTGAGGAACAGTGTGCTGAAGATCGGGTAGACGAACAGCACCAGCAGGTAGACGACGACCGGCAGTGCGTAGAGGATCCCGGCCCGGGTCTTGCGCGAGGCCAGGAGCTTGCGCGGTGGCGCGGGTGCTTTGGTGGTGAGGGTGGCGGCCATGGCTCACCCTGCCTGTTCGGTGGGGAAGAGGTTGACGTCGTCGGGGTCGGTGGTGATCCCGACCCGCTCGCCGGCGACGGGGCCCCGGCCGGCCGGTACCTCCAGGCGCAGCAACGGTGCGTCACCGCCGTCGATCCGCACCCCCGCGCGGACCAACGTGCCCACGTAGGTGGCGGTCTCCACCGTGCCGGTACAGAAACCGTCATCGGTGG
>NZ_BAAASE010000019.1:43469-66815 GCF_039532725.1 Streptomyces coeruleofuscus | reverse complement strand
AAGCCGTAACGCGGCCGTTCGGCGATCAGCGACAGCAGGCACAGATCGAGCACTCCGCGCAGCAGCTGACTACGACGCTGGTCACCGGTAGCGGGCAGCCCCTTTGTCATGCGGTACAAGATAGTCAACCATTGTCATGCGCCGCAAGATACTTGCGGCGCATGACAAGGCTCAGGGCGTCGGCCAGCCATTGCTCCAGGGCGTCGGCGGCACCGCACACGTGATCTGCGCGGCCGTCGCTGCCCTGCGCCTCTGCGGCGTCGGATAGTTTGTCGCTGACGTTCCAGCAGACGGTCACGTGGTTGGCCGGCTCTCCCGGCTTCCATACCTCTTCACCCGCCAGCACCACACGGCATGCTGTGGCGTTCGCCCCCAACAGGTCCAACCAGGGTTGAGCTGCGCACCGGTCTCCACTCAGGAAGCCTCCAAGCCGCGTTTCACCATGGCGGACATCGAGCGGGAGCTCCCTGGGCTACCCAAGGGCTTCACGGGCAGGCTCCCCGGCATCCTGGCGCTGGAGTCGGCAACGTGGGGCGGATCCAGCGGCACGACGGCGGAAGGCAAGTGGTGGCGTGAGCTGCACCGGGAGATCCGCCAGTACCGGGAGGCCAAGACGCTTATGGAGTACGTCCGTACCACCGCACGACTCATCACCGCTCAGGCCGGGGCGACGCTCCCGACGCCCGCCCTCCCCGAACCGGCGTCGGTGCCGCAGCCCACTCCAGGCCCGTACGTCGATGAGGCGCTGATAACGGACCTGGAGGACAAGGACGCTGTCTTGCGGGTGGGCAAGCTGCTCGCCCTGGTCCGCGAGCTCAACTCCAACTACGCCGACCAGCACCCCTACGCCTGCCAGATGCTGCTGCGCGCGATCCTCGACCATGTGCCGCCGGCCTTCGGGGAGCGCACGTTCCAAGGCGTGGTCGCCAACGTGTCGTGGGAAAGGACCGACAAGGCGTAGTCAAGAAGCTCTCGCCGACTTCCGCTACGGCGCCGATGACGTTTTGCACCGGCAGTCAGCGTCCATCCGAGCCGCATTGACATGCACGATCTCCCGCCCAGCACGTACGTCAACGCGCTGCTCCAGGGCGTGCTCGTTCACCTTTCTGCTGTCCCGGAGCCACAGGGCTCGTGAAGATCGGGTAGCCGTCTTCGAGACGTGCTTGTTCCAGCGGGTGGTGCCAGCCGCCCCGGTACGGCCTCAGGGCGGGGGCCGACGCCGATACGGGGCCTCCTCCCTGGATCTGCCACCCCGCGGCTAATGGTCGAGGACGGGGAGATCGGCTGGTCGGAATACCGCATAAGCTTCGCCGAGTGGCTGTACCGCTATCTGATCGGCGAGAACATGGGCGGCCCCAACAGCTGCGCCTTCTACCCGGGCCCCGTAAAGCTCGAACACCTTCCGATGACCGCCGACGAACATCCCGAGCCCTGGTACGGCCCAGACCGCGGTATGTGATGCGTCAACAGCACGGGCAAGAAATGGCAGCCCCAAACGAGATGACCTCTTACTGTGCTGCGGACCGGTCACGGTGCAGGCCGAGTCCCAAACCTTCCACGTCACTGGCCTCGGCCTGCGCGAGAGCAGGCGGAAAGGGTCCAGTGAACGGGCTCTAGCGGCGACCTCGGGAACGTCCGCTGTCAGTCCGAGGGGCAGACGGGTTCGTCTGATTTGTCGGGGAGGTAGGCCGTGCGCTCTCCCGGGGTGAGCTCGCGGTTGAAGGTGCGGCAGATGTGCTTGATGGCCTGGGCCGGTTTGAGGGGGGCATCTGTGCGTCATCCCCGGACTTTGCCAGCGCGAGGGGGCGAAGGACGTCGGCAAGGTCCAGCAGTTCTCGAAGGTCGCCCCGCGTCTCGTTCAGATCGCTGATCATCCGGTCCTGGCGTCGGTGCACCTCCCGGTTCTCCTCACGCAGCCCGGTGACGCCCCCTTGGATGAGTTCGAGGATCTTCAGGCGGCTCTGGTGACCTCGCCGTGCAGTGCGTCAACCCGACTGTCGGGTCGTCGAGACGTTGGAGTTGTTGCCGTATCGCAGCCAGTTTCTTCATCGCGTCGCCGAACGCGTCTTTCCACCTCACGTGACCCCCTGGTTACTCCGGGCAATGCGACCGCTCGAATCTCCCCACGAAGACTTCATCCCCATTTGGATCGCCTCGGGATGCGGCGTAAGGCGGATCTTGCGGATGCTAGTGGCGTCCGGAAGGTGCGCGTGGGAGGCGGAGGAGGCGTTGTCGTTGTGGCACCTCTGACTCGGATTCCGCTGGAGGGTGGGGGTTTTCTTTTGGTCGAGCAGCCGGCCATGGGGGACGGGCCGGTTAAGGCCGGCCGTGCCGGTGATGCCGTGCGTGAGTTGCCGGGGACCCTGCAAGCGGCGCTGGAGCCGGTCACCGAGGCCGCACGCGCCACCCTCGACCAGCTGCGCAAGGCCTACCCCGACGGGATCACCGTCGAGTTCGGTGTCGATCTCGCATTCGAGGCCGGGGCCGTGATCACTAAGAGCCAGGCCGGCTGCCATTTGAAGGTGACCATGTCATGGCAGAGCGGCGTCGCTGATCACCCGCCCACGGGCGGGGGTACGGGCTAATCTCGATGGCCAGCGGAGAGAGCAAGCCCGGCGGCGGCATGGCAGCGGATCTGCTGGCTGCCGTGGCCCAGGTCCTGGGGCCGGACGGTGTGGTGGCCGGGGCGGGGTTTTTGGTGGCCGAGGCAGTTGTGGTCACCTGCGCTCACGTCGTGACGGCGGCCTCGGCCAGGCCTGGGCAGACGGTTGTGCTGGCCTTCCCTCATGTGGAGGGTGCCGAGCAAGTTGAGGGGCACGTGCTGGGTGAGCTGTGGCGCGGCGCCGAGGACGAGGACGTGGCCTTCATCCGGCTGAGGAGCATGTCGGCGGGGATGCGGATTGTGCCGTTGGGGTCAGCGGAGGGGTGCCGGGGCCATCAAGTGCGCTCGTTCGGGTTTCCCTCCCAGGCGCCGCCGCAGGGGCACTTCGGTTTCGGTGTGGCCGGCGATCTGCTGCCGCGCCCGGACGGCCGGGGTGCGCATCTGCAGCTGACCGCCGCCAACGACCTCACCACGGGTTTCAGTGGCGGGCCTGTCCTGGATGAGGTGACCGGCCTGGTCATCGGCATGCTCACCGAGATCACCGCCCCGGACGCGTACGAGCGGGGTCAAGGCATCGCCTACGTCACACCGGCGCAGGTGCTGCGGGGGATCTGGCCGGAGCTGGCCGAGCGGGAGGTGTGTCCGTACCGAGGGCTGGAGCCGTTCACCGCCGAGCATGCCCGGTGGTTCCAGGGACGTAGGGACGCGGTACGGCAGGTCGTGGCGAACCTCGCCCAGCAGCGGCGGCTGACGCTTCTGCTGGGGCCGTCGGGGTCGGGCAAGTCGTCGTTGATCCAGGCGGGAGTGCTGCGCGCGCTGGCGGCGGGGGAAGTGCCGGGCAGTGACCGGTGGCTGCCCGTGCTCACCCGGCCCGGGAAGGACATGCTCGCCGAGCTCGAGCGTGCCGGGCTGCCCGGGGCTGGTGAGGAGGGGATCGAGGCGGCGGTGCGTCGCAGGCTCGCGGCCGAGTCCGCTTGTGAGCGCATCCTGCTGGTCATCGACCAGTTCGAGGAGTTCTTCACCCAGCCGGGCAGCGGCCGCCAACGCCTGAAATCGGCCGTCGCCGACCAGATCGTCATAGCGGTCGGCTCCCCCACCCCGCTCGGTGTGATCCTGGTGATGCGCGACGACTTCTACCCCCAGCTTGCCGCTAAAGAGCCAGGACTGCTAGAGGCCGCGATGCCCGGACTGCTCAATGTGCCGGGCACTTTGAGCCAGCAGGACCTGCACGACATCATCACCCTGCCCGCCTTGGACGTGGGGCTGCGCTTCCAGCCGGGGCTGCCCGAGCAGATCATCACCGACGTCCTGGCCACCACGCCCGAGGCGACGACCACCCGCCAGGCGCCCGTGACGGTGTTGCCCCTGCTGGAGATGACGCTCAGCCAGCTGTGGCTGAGGCGGCAGGACGGCTACCTCACCCACGAGGCGTACCGCCGCATCGGAGGGGTCAGCGGAAGCGTGACCACCTGGTGCGACAGCGCACTGAGCGAACTGGCCCCCGAGCAACGAGCCATCGCACAGCGGGCCTTGACGTCCCTGGTACACCCCTCTGACCCCAGCCACAACATCACCGCCGTCCGCACCCAGGTCCCCCTGGACGAGTTGCGCGAGTTGGCGGCCGGCCCGGGCGAGGCCCCCGACGGTGAGAGGACGGCGGTCGACGACGTCATCGCCACCCTCACTCGTCATCGCATCATCACCACCCAAACCCTTCAGACTTCGCAACGCCCCAGCGCTCATCCTGGGGAACCGGTGGCCGAACTGATCCACGAGGCGCTCATCCGCGACTGGGGCGCGCTCCGTCAGTGGGTTGATCAGGACCACCGCTTCCAGGAATGGCTCGACCACGCTCGCGAGCGGCAGGCCCACTGGGCCACCGCCAAGGATCCGGAAGACCTGCTGGGTGGGACAGCACTCGCCGAGGGCCTCGAATGGGCACGGCGGCGCCGCCTGCCAGCCGAGATCACATCCTTCGTTGCCGCCAGCAAGCAACGCCACAGGGCCGGCATCCGCCGCAGCAGACAGCTGAACGTGATTCTCGGCGGTCTGCTGATCCTCGCGCTCGTGGCGGCGGGAGGCGCGCTCTGGCAGTGGCGGACGGTCATTGCCGCACGACAAGCGGACCTGTCCCGACAGCTAGCCGCCCAGTCCGGCGAACTCCTCGAAACGAACCCGGAACTCGCCGCACTGCTGGCCGTCAAGGCGTATCGCACCAGCCACACGCCCCAAGCACTTGCCAGTCTGAACAGGGCCGCGGCCTTGCCGACGCATCGTCGCCTGTCCGGGCACACCGGCGAGGTGCGGGCAGTGGCGTTCAGCCCCGACGGCCGCACTCTCGCCACCGGCAGCGCCGACAAAACCGTCCGCCTGTGGGACACAGCCACCGGCAAAACCCGCACCACACTCAAAGAGCACCCGGAGCCGGTGACGTCGGTGGCGTTCAGCCCCGACGGCCGCACACTCGCCACCGGCAGCGCCGACAAAACCGTCCGCCTGTGGGACACAGCCACCGGCAAAACCCGCACCACACTCAAAGAGCACCCGGAGCCGGTGACGTCGGTGGCGTTCAGCCCCGACGGCCGCACCCTCGCCACCGGCGGTCTTGATGCGACCGTACGTTTGTGGGACACGGCCACCGGCAACGAACGCACCCAGCTCACCGGACATAATAAGGCGGTGAACGCGGTGGCGTTCAGCCCCGACGGCCGCACACTCGCCACCGGCAGCGCCGACAAAACCGTCCGCCTGTGGGACACAGCCACCGGCAAAACCCGCACCACACTCAAAGAGCACCCGGAGCCGGTGACGTCGGTGGCGTTCAGCCCCGACGGCCGCACCCTCGCCACCGCCGACGACTACGACGCTTTTCTGAGAGACGCAGCCACCGGCAAGAAACGCACCACACTCGAAGACTCAGGGCCCTTGGTGGGTTTCAGCCGGGACGGCAAGACCATCGCCACGTCGAGTTACGTAGGCGGCGTACAACTGTGGGACGCAGCCGCTAGAACGCCTAGAGCCGCCCTCTCCGGACACTCAGGAGTGGTTCTCTCAATGGCCTTCAGCCCGGACAGCCGTACTCTCGCCACCGCCGGCCGCGACAAGACGGTACGTCTGTGGAACGCGGCGACCGGCAAGGAACGCACTTCGCTCACCG
This sequence comes from Streptomyces coeruleofuscus, assembly GCF_039532725.1. Taxonomy (NCBI): domain Bacteria; kingdom Bacillati; phylum Actinomycetota; class Actinomycetes; order Kitasatosporales; family Streptomycetaceae; genus Streptomyces; species Streptomyces coeruleofuscus. The sequence goes on along the minus strand of NZ_BAAASE010000019.1, from coordinate 61,056 downwards.
GACACGGCAAGTCGGTGTACGAGGTGGCGTTCAGCCCCGACGGCCACACCCTCGCCACCGCCAGCGCCGACAAAACCGTCCGACTGTGGAATACGGCCACCGGCAAGACTCGCACCACACTCACCGGACACGATAACGAGGTGAATTCGGTGGCCTTCAGTCCCGACGGCCGCACCCTCGCCACCGGCAGCGATGACAAAACCATCCGGCTGTGGAACACGGCCACCGGCAAGGAACGCACCACGCCCATAGAACACGACAACGCGGTGTGGCGGGTCGACTTCAGTCCCGACGGCCGCACCCTCGCCACCATCGGAAGTAACGGCAACGCACACTTGTGGGATGCATCCACCGGCAAGGAACGCACCACCTTCGAAGGAGACGACGACGCGGTGAACGCGGTGGACTTCAGCCCCGACGGCCGCACCCTCGCCACCGCCGGGGACGACGGAACCATTTACCTCTGGAACCCATCCACCGGCAAGGAACGCACCACCTTCAAAGGAGACGACAACGCGGTGTACGAGGTGGCGTTCAGCCCCGACGGCCGCACCCTCGCCACCGCCAGCGCCAACAAGACCGTACGCCTGTGGACTGCAACCACCGGCAAGGAACTCCACACTCTGACCGCCCAGACCGGATCGGTGAACGCGGTGGACTTCAGTCCTGACGGCCGCACCCTCGCCACCGCCGGGGATGACGGAACCATTTACTTGTGGGACACGGACACCGGCAAGGCACGCACCAGCCTTACCGACCCCGCGCGGGATTCGTACTCGCTGGCTTTCAGCCCCGACGGCCGCACCCTCGCCACCGCCAGGTTCGACGGGACAGTGCGACTGTGGGACGTCAACTCCTCCCTCAGACCAACCCAGGCAATCAAGCAGATCTGTCGTACCTTCAACCGCGAGCTCACTCCGGGAGAGCGCACGGCCTACCTCCCCGACAAATCAGACGAACCCGTCTGCCCCTCGGACTGACAGCGGACACTACGAAGTCGCCATCTAGCGACTCCTCCGCCCTCGCCGCATAGGACACGATGTTGGAGCGTCAGACGTAGCTCGCCCAAGGCGAGTCCCTTGTAGCGGCAGTCCGCGGAACGATGCGTAGCTCGCCAGACGCATCAAGATCGCTACACCGTAGTGAGCAATCCCTGCTCACTGCCATGCCCCGGCCCGACGAACCGGACCCGCGACCCGGGCCACGTACGGCTTGCCTGTCATCAGGTGCCACACTTCGGGCCCCACACCGGCGGTACGTACCTCGACGAGCACCTCGTCATCGCCCGGCACGGGGCGGTCGATGTCACGCAGGTCCAGGGGATCCTCCGACCCGTACGTATCCTGAACGATCGCCTTCATGGCCGTAGCTCCCCTTTGCGGTCTCCGACACTGAACAACCCAGGTTGCACCGAGCACACCATTTACTCCGAGCATCCCGACGGATCGAACGTCTGATTAGATTCCTCAGTACGGTTGTGGTGCGAGTTTTCCTACGGCGGACGCCCTACCGGTCGACGACCGTTCGTCGGCGAGGGCAAGCTGGCGGCCCGTCATCTCTAGGCGGTCTCTGAACTCGGCCGCCTTCTCGGCTAGTGGCCGTGCAACCAGCTGCCGTAGGGCGCGGCATCCACGAGGTGGGACAGGCCAAGTGCGGCAACCCCAAGAACGACCAGAAGCATCCCCAGACGCATAAAGAGGGGGCCTACGACGGTCACCGCGGCGGTCTGTCCGGTGATGGTGCGCCAGTCCCGCCAGCGTCGAATGTCGCCCCCACTGGTCCACCAGAATCCAGCACCGACCACGAACGAACATGCGCCGAAGAGGCCGATACCGCTGACGATGGAGAGGAACTCTTGTCGGTCGTGGTGGTCGGCGATGCACAAGGCCGTCACTGCGAGCGGAACCGTGCCCACCAGGCCGAAGAGAGCCCCTCGCCATACAACGCCACTCAGTCGCAGCCGAGGAGTTATCACGCGGTCGTCGTCCACCCTCATGACGGCACCTTAAAACGGCGAGCTGATCTGTCCGTACTTGCACGCTCGGACCGCCACGATCTGGCGTCCGCGCACACTGGCGGCCGACAGGGAGCCGCGGCACCCGAGCTGATCAACCAGGGCGGCGCGCCGCCTGCGGATGGTGGCTGCCAGCACGCGAGCACCGTTCACTCATGGTCAAAAAAGATCAAATTAGGATGCTATGTATGCGCTTGCTGTGCTTGCATGAAGTCAACGCGGCTGGGGGAGGCGTGAGTTGAGCGTGTTACCCCTGCTGCTGATGACCAACACCGGGGGTACAACTTGAGATCGACCAGCAGCAAGCTGATTGCTACGGCAGCGACCCTGACCATCGCAGCCGCTGGCACCATCGCAGCTTCCGCTCCCTTGAGCGGGGCCAGCGGTAGCAACGAGATCACCGTCACTGCGAGCCGGGCGACGTCCGACTTCACTGCCAACAACTTCAAGGCCCAGGCGGTCACGCCGCGTGCGGGCGAGCCGGCCGGGTACTGCAAGCAGCCCAACCCCATGACCACTGCAGTCAATCGCACCATGGACTGCTACCACGCGCCCGTCCAAGTCGACGTGAAAAAGAACGGCCGCAAGGTCGGAACCGCCAAGTTCACCGTGTGGCACGAGATCCATCTCAACCTCAAGAGCGTCAAGTGGTCCGAGAAGATCACCGTCAGCAAGGCCACCATCACCGGGAACGCCAAAGGCATCGTCACCACCTTCACCCCGTCCTGCGGCTCCGGCTGCCAGGTCCGCGCCGGCGGCGGCCTCGCTTCCCCGTTCACGCTGAACGGCTCGGCCCACACCGGATCGGCCAGCCACACCTTCACGGTCAGCAAGGGCCATCCGCGCTCCAGCCACACCCGCTACGAGTTCGGCTTCAAGAAGCCCGGCTACAGCAGCGGTGAAACCGCCTACGTCGGCTCCACCTACCGCTGCGACGACGAGGACCGCCAGTACGGCGCCGGCTGCGTCTACCCCACCCGCATCTCGGTCGAGAAGGACTGGACCAAGCTGTCCGACATGGCGAACCTGCCTGGGATCGGCGACAACATCCGCAAGGTCCAGCGCGCCGGACTCCACATCGGCCGACCCGGCTCCACTGTTGCCCTCACCCGGGCCACCAAGGCCAAGGCAGACGAGAACCGCAAGGAGGTCTGCGGCCCCAGCGTCAAACCCAAGCCGGGCGACATCTGGTGGACCGTCGACCCCAACGACGACGGCACCAAGCCCTCCTGTGACGAGTACCCGTTTGCTGAGACCACGCAGGGCGGCAACACTTACAACCCGCCCAACCGGTCCATCAAGTGGGTGCCGCTGAAGGAGAACCGCCAGCAGGGCGGCATCCTGCGGACCTTCTTCGGCCGCTACCACCTCCTGCCTGGAGACAAGTTCTACGTGCAGGCTGGCCAGTAGCACCGCCACCCCGGCACCGGCAGGCCCCTCGCGCCCCGCGGCGCGAGGGGCCTGACCCCGTGACAGAGAAAGCAACGCCCATGCCCCAGATCCGGCCGGTGAACGAATACACCGGAATGGCCACACTGAACCACGCCTTCTATGTCGTGGACATGGGAGAACCCGAGGGCATCGCCCTGCCCTCCATGACCTCCGACACCCGCATCACGGCCACCGACAGCAACAGCTGCCTGACCATCACCGCCGGGTCGAGCGAGTGGGAGCCGGTCAAGATCAGCTTCCTCGTCTACGACCAGGAGCCCGTGCCGCTGCCGGGGGAGTGGAGGCACACCGAGACCTTCACCTGCACCGCCACCGACACCCCGGCCAGTTTCACGACGGGAACCGACCCCGACGACATGTTCCAGGACCCGCCGCCGGATGACCTGTTCAACAGGCCTGGCCTCGAGCCTCCCTACCACTGGAAGGGCCGCCTCCTCATCGCTGCCCACGAGGTAGAGGAACACGTCCTCCAGTTCTGGCCCGCTTAGGATTCAACTCGTCGGTCGCGGTCCTTTCCGACTGCGTTGTGTATGCGGCCGACGGCACCGGCCGCTGGACTTCCTGCCCTACCGGGACGGCAAGCCGCTGCCCGGCGGCTTCAGGCCCGGCATCAACCCGGGCCTGTTCAAGCACGAGGGCACCCAGAACGTCCTGTGCGGCGAAGAGGTCCGCGAGCGGTTCAACGCCCCGGAGCTCAACCTCACCCGGTACATCAAGGACGGCACCGTCACCGACGTCGACAACGGAGAGTAGGAAAGGGCGACGATGAGCCTGTTCGGGGACGGCCTGGAGGCCGCGGTGCAGAAGTCGTTCACCCGCCCGGCGCCCAAAAGCGCGGGCGCGCAGATGCGGTACCTGGTCAAGCAACTCAAGGGCACCAAGCCGGTAGCCCAGATGCTGCGCATCTCCCAGCGCACCGTCGAACGGTACGTGAAGAACCAGATCAAAAAGCCCCGCCCGGACCTCGCCGCGCGCCTGGAACGCGAGGTGAAGAAGCGGTGGCAGCCGCAGATCCGCGCCCGCGCCAAGGAGCGGGCGGCGACCACCGGCGGCATCATCATCGACACCCGCACCCGGATCGGCTACACCGCGCCGGTTGGCTCCACCGACGACGCCCGGCTCCGGCATCTGACCGTCGCGCTCCCGCCGCAGTACGCCGCCCGCCTCTTCGACGCCCAGCAGGCCGGCGCCAGCGACCAGCAGCTGCAGCAGATCGCGGCCGAAGGCCTCAGGGAGATGTACTTCCAGGACGGCGGCCGCCGCGCCGGCCAGCTGGAGGAGGTCCGCTTCACAGACATCGAGCACATCGAGTTCGACCTGTAGCCAGCCGCGCCCGAACAGCACGCGAGCCCTGGACCCGAGACGGTCCTGGACTCACTCAGATCGGTTCGTCAGGAGTGGTCCCCAGCACCCGGGGCGGCCGATACCGTTGGGGGAGACGCCAGTTCTGCCCTCTGGAGCCCCCGATGAGCGAACAGCCGGCACCCACCGATCAAGCCCGGCAGCAGCTGGAGCCCGCGGCCGCCGACGGGTTGCGCGCGTACGCGGCCAAGACCCGCGCCAACGCCGACCAGTTCGCCGCCGTCCTGGAGGACATCGCGGAGAACGGTCTGCCATCGGAGGAGGACTGCACGCCGTGGGAGGAGCTGCGCGAGGCCCACCTCGCCCGGCTCGCCGCGCAGCGCCCGGCCGTCGCCTGATGGCCCCGCACCGCGCCCGGATAGCCTTCTCCGACTCCGCCGCCAAGCAGCTGGAGAACATCACCAGCGAGGCGGAGATCCACGCCCTGGACCGCGCCCTAGTTGTAGGCGGCCATGACGTTGGTGACGCCGTCCGGTAGTCGTGCTGCGGGTGGCTGGTTCCCGAGCGCGGTGTGCGGTCGGTGGTAGTTGTAGTGGATGATCCAGCGGCCCAGAAGGTAGGAGCGTTGGGCTTCTGACGTCCACGTCCGGGCGTAGAGGAACTCTTCCGCCAGGATGCGGTTGTATCGCTCGACTTTGCCGTTGTGACGTGGGGTGTAGGGCGCGATGCGCTAGTGCCTGGCGCCGAGGAGTGCCCGGGTGAAGCTCTCGGCGCGGTAGCAGGCACCGTTGTCTGTCACGATCCGTTCGATGCGTGCGATCCCGTGTGCGGCCAGCCAGGCGCGCGCACGGTGGAGAAAGGCGATCGCGGTGGTGGCCTTCTCGTCAGGCAGTGCTTCGGTGTAGGCGAGTCGGCTGTACCCGTCTATGGCCGAGTGCAGGTAAACGTAGCCGCCACGGCCGGGCTTCCTTCTCCGGTTGACGGTTTTGGCCTGGTCGCTGCCGCGTCCGTGTGCGCGCCAGCCGCCACCGTCAGGGATACGACCTACCTTCTTCACATCGACGTGGACCATGTGGCCTGGCCGTCGAGCTTGGATCTTCCGCGGTTGTCGGTTGACCTCACCGTTCGGGTCGATGAACCGGCGTCGGTTGATGCCGAGCTCAGCAAGGTGTCTGCTGACGGTCCGTCGGCTGATTGACGTACCGGCCAGAGCCAGCTCGAAAGCGATCCGGGACGCGGACCACTTGTGGGTCCGGCGCAGCTGTTCGATGAGGACGAGGACCTCGGACGGCGTCGCGGTCGGCTGGTAGTGCGGCGTAGAAGAGCGGTCCTCCAGCCCGAGTTCGCCGTGGCTGCGATATCGATTGACCCACTTTGATGCACACGCCCGGGAGATCCCCATCTCGGCCGCGACATGCGCAATCGGCCTCGTCCGGCAACGCTCGATCAGCCGACGGCGCCCCTCGACGGTGAGGGGCGCGTTCCGATGCGTCACGCTGTGGGACCGGGTGCGGAGGGCCGCTTGGTGATGTCCCGCTGGGAGATGGCCTCTGCCACCTCGTCGAGGGCGGTGCGCAGGGAGGCACCGTATGCATCCTGGGGGAGGTGGTGGGCGTGCTCCTGGGCTGCGTTGATGTGCTCGGTGGCCGCGTTGAAGGATCCGAGGCGGCGGTAGTTGTCGGCCAGGTTGAGGTGGAGGGATGGGTAGAACCCGGCGATGTGGAGACTGGCGTGGTGCTCCTGGGCACGCTGTTCGGTCACGGCGTCGGCAGCGTCCAGGGCCCGGACGTCCCAGGCGAGGGCCTGGGCGGGATCTTCGTAGAGGTCCGCCAGATAGTGGGCGAGTGAGCAACGGTGCAGCGGGTCCCCGGTAACGCCGATCTCCGACCACAGGTTCAGGAGTTTGTGGCGGGCGGACAGGATGTCGCCCGTTCGACCTTCGACGACGGCTTGGCCGATGGCTTCCATGGTCGGATCGGGGCTGGCAGGTGTGGTGGTCATGAGGTTCCTCGTCGTCGTTCTCAGGCTGAGTGGTCGAGCTTGATGGGCATGGCCAGGGTGGTGAGGTCGCCGCGGTCGGCGGAGCGGATCGTGACGGGCTGGTTGTGTCCCCTAAGGTCGAGCATCACGTCGGGGCCAATCGCCGTGCTCACGGCGGGATAGAGCGTGGTCATCTCGAACCGGATCTGGCGGGCCTCGCCCGTCACCGTGGCGGAGAGCGGGATTCCGGGGTGTTCGTCGTTCGGGGACCGGACGTTCACGCTGTGATCGGTGATGTGCAGTACGACGTGTTCGTTGGGGTGCTCTTCCAGAACCCGCAGCAGCAGGTCCTTCGAGATCGTCACGCGGGTAGTGACATCGTCCAGGGACTCAAGCATCAGACGGTGGTCGGGGAACTCCACAGGCAGCGTCCGGCAGTGCCGGTCCTCCCGCTCGGGCATGCGCAGCCAGATCCCGTGCGGCACCGCTTCGATGCGAATCAACGCACTGCGCCGGACGTCGGCTACCGCAGCCCGGAGGTCGTCGCCGTCGACCGTGCCGGCCCAGGTCTGCTCCGCCGACCGCGCCGGCACCAGGGTCCGAGTGGAGAGCCGGTACCGGTCGGTCGCCGTCAGGACGATCGCCTCGTCACTCGCCTCGATGTGCAGGCCGGCGAGCACCGCCATCCCCAGCTCGTACGCGGTCGCAGTCAGAACCTGCTCGACCGCATCCGCCAGCACGGGACCCTTCAGCGTGGCAATCAGCAGACCAGGCACGTTGCCGCCGAGCGCGGACTTGATGACCGCCGCCTTCCGCCGCGCCGCCGCCGCATCCCCTTCGATCTTGGCGACATAGTCGTCGAGCAGCCGTGCCGCCTCGTCCGCCCCGGCGGCAAGGACCGCCTCGACCGCAGCAAGGGGCATGGCGATCTCGCGGAGCTGGCGCAGTGTGGTCGCCCGCTCCAGCTGGGCGGCGGTGTAGTAGCGGTAGCCCGTGACCGGGTCTACGTCGGCAGGGGGCAGCAGCCCGGAGTCGGCGTAGAACCGCAACGCGCTGGAGGTCAGGCCACTGCGCTGCGCGAAGACCCCGATGGGCATCAGCTCGGAACTTGGCACCCCACCATCATTGAGCTTCAACCAACTTGAAGGTCAACATCGACGTGGTGCGTCACCAACGTCATGGCCAGCAACACCTAGTCGTCATTTCCGTCGACCCGGACGCCGGCGAGCCGATCCCCGGCGACACCGCCGGCCCCCAGCTGCGCCAGTACACCGACGAAGTCGAAGCCGTCCGGGTCCTGTACTTCGTCACCGCGCTGCGCACCGTCGTTGTCGTGGCGTACATCGAGGTCTGACCAGCGAAGGACCGCAGTGCCGTCCATCGTCCAGGAGCTCTCCGGCCACCGCGACCTCGGAGGGGGCCGCACCCTGTTGGAGTGCCCCTTCAAGGCCACCGTGCTCCGCGAAGGCCCCGCACAGGACTCCCGGTCCGGCGCGGCCTGGCGCGCGTGCCTGTGCCCCGTGCACACCGTGGACCTGGACGAGTGGGCCCGGCGCCGCTAGGACTTGATCGAGTACTACGCCTCACCTATGCACAGCGGACCCGGGGCTTCAGTCGCTTCGGTCGCTTCGGCGAGACGATTCCTCAACAACCTGAGAGGGGAAAGCTCCTCTGCCAGCCGGGAAACGTTGAGAGTTCCCCGGGCCCGGTCGCTTTGGTCGCTCGGGTCGCTGCGCGGGCCACTGGCCAACGACTGAACGGCCAGCGACCCAGAAAGACTTCAGTCGCTGCCGATCAACGACGATGAACTCGCAGGTCAGCTCGTCGCGCTCACAGCGGCAGCGACTGAAGCGACCCGGACTCGCTATATACGAGCTCCTCAAGGGGTGTGCGTGTGCGTTATAAGCAGAGGGCTTCAGTCGCTTCAGTCGCTGTTCTGGCTTTCTCGTTCTTCTGACCTGGCGTTTTGCGGAAGCTTCTGGGCAGCGACTGAACCGCCCCTCGGTAGCTGGGTCCTCTCCCAGTCGCTGGCAGGCTGTCCGCCTGTCCGCGTCATCAACACGGCGTTACCGACGTTCTGCATGTGTTCCACGACCACACCGGCCCAGTTCGCTAGTCTGTGTCCGTCGTTGAGTCGCTTCGGTCGCTGATAGGGGATAGCAGATGCCTGCTGAGCTGCATCTTTCCCACAGCGACTCAACAGAACCGGCCCCGCGTGGGCCTTCAGTCGCTTCGTCCCTCGCCACAGCGCAGTGGTGTGCCCGCCGAGGCTGGCCTGTCCACCCCCTTGCCCCGGGCCTCAAGAAGCCAGCTGCGAACTGCCGCCCCTGCCGGGACAGCACCCATGCACCGGCAGACTGCCCCTGCCCTCGAGCGGGCCGCTGGTGCCACAGCTTCCACGCAGCCACGCTCGACCAGAGTCGCATCCAGCAGTGGTGGGGACAGCACCCCGAGTACGGCATTGGTGTGTCCTGCGGCCCGGCCGGCCTGGTGGTCATCGACATCGACGCGCACGCCTGTGAACCCCCTGCACGAGACCGGATCTTGCCTGGTATCCCCATCAGCAACGAGGTCGATCTCACCGGCCTCGCCAACGGCTTCCACACCCTGGCCGTGCTCGCAGCCCTCCGGGGCCAGCCGAGTCCCGCCGACGACACGGCCACCCTTCGCGTGCGTACTCCCTCCGGAGGACTGCACGTGTGGTACCGGTCCACCGACAAGCGCCAGTGGCTGTCCTCAGCTGGCTCCAGCCGGGGCCGCGCCCTGGCCTGGCAAGTCGACATCCGCGCCCACGGGAGCTACATCGTCGCTCCCGGCACCACCACCCACCACGGCACCTACACCCCCGTCGACGACGTGCTCGAGCCCGCCGCCCTTCCGCTGTGGCTCAGCCAGGAACTTGACCGCACTGGGCACCTGCCCGCTCCCACCGTTCCCGCCCCCCGGCCGGTCCCGCCCCGCGCCCAGCAGGCCGTTCTCGCTGCCGGTGGCGGCCGCGGGCGTACCGAGCGGCTCCTCGCCAGGCTCCTCGCGCCGGTCGAGGCCTGCGGCCAGGTCGCCGAAGGCGCCGGCTTCTCCGACGTCCTCAACCGCGCCGCCTACACTCTCGGCGGCCTCGTCGCGGCCGGTCGCCTCCCGCAGCAGGAAGCCGAGCAGGCCCTCAAGGACACCGCGGCCGCGGCCCGCCCGGGCCAGGAGCAGCGCATCGACCAGATCATCCGCAGCGGACTCGCTGCAGGCCTGAACAAGCCGCTCCACGCCACGGGGAGGCACTCGTGACGTCCCCCGGTAACGTGCCGCTCTTCGAGTTCGACGCCGAAGCTGTGGCCGCCCAGATCCGGGACCAGGCCGCAGCCGTGCCGGTCCCCGTCCCTGCACAGGGCACTGCTGAACGCCCTGTCGGCGAAGCAACCGCCAACGGCCTGCTGCCGGACACCCTGACCGACCGCGGCAACGCCAAGCTGTTCGTCAAGCTCTACGCCAACGACTACCGGCACGTACCCAAAATCGGCTGGTACCGGTGGGACACCACCCGCTGGCAACTGGACGAGGACGACAGCGTGCAGTGGGCTGCCGGCGACCTCGCCGAGAACATCGCCTCCCACGATCCCCGGGGCCTGTTCACCACCACAGCCCTGCACAAACACCGCAGCCGCGCCATGTCGACCGCCGGCATCAACGCCATGCTCGCCCAGGCCAGGTCCGCTCCCGGCATGTCACTGAAACCCGACCGCTTGGACGCCGACCCCTACGCCCTGTGCACGCCTCAAGGGATCGTCGACCTGCGCACCGGCCTGGTGACCGCCCCTGACCCGAGCAAGGACTTCCACTCCCGCTCCACCACCGTCGGCCCCCGGCACATGCCCACCCCCCGCTGGAACCGCTTCCTCACCGACACCTTCGGCGACGACGCCGAAGGCCAGGAAATGATCGACTACCTGCAGCTGCTCCTCGGGTACTCGATCACCGGAGACGTCGGAGGCCAGGTCCTGCCCTTCCTCTTCGGCACCGGCAAGAACGGCAAGTCCGTCCTCCTGGACGTCTCCATGAAGCTGCTCGGCGACTACGCGGACGCAGCCCCACCCGGCTTCCTAATGGCCAAACCGTTCGAAGGCCACCCGACCGACCTCGCAGAACTCCACGGCCGGCGCGTCTACGTCTGCTCGGAGATCAGGCCCGAGGACAAATTCGACGAGGCCCGGGTCAAACTCCTCACCGGCGGTGACCGCATCAAGGCCCGCCGCATGAGGCAGGACCCCTTCAGTTTCGAACCCACCCACAAACTCTGGCTGCTGGGCAACCACCGCCCGGAAGTCGGAACCGGCGGCTTCGCGTTCTGGCGCCGCATGCGCCTGATCCCGTTCGAGCGCGTCGTTCCCGACGAACGCAAGATCGACAACCTGGCCGACCTCCTCGTCATGGAGGAAGGCCCCGGCATCCTCGGCTGGCTCATCGAAGGCGCCCGACGCTACCTCGGCGGCGAAAAGGACCTCACCGGCCCCGAGCGCGTGCGCATCGCCACCACCGCCTACGCCGAAACCGAAGACCACACCGGCCGCTTCTACAAGGAACGCTGCCGCCTGGGCCGCGACCTGCGCGCCGAGCAGACCACGCTCTACGCGGCCTACACCCACTGGTGCCACAATGAAGGGGCACCAGCCATCTCATCGCGCGCGTTCGCTTCCCGCACGCGGGACCTGCTGGGAATGGCCTCGCCCAAGGAGATGATCCTGTCCAACCAGCGCAAGCACTACCCCGGCATCGGACTGCTCACCGACGAGGAAAGGGACGTTCCCGCATGAGCTCCCTGATCAGCGCGGACGAGATCAGGCACGAAACCGAAATTGTCTGGTTGGAAGACATCGACGACCTCGACTACGTCCGTCAGAGCCTGGACCGGCTGCCCAACCGCAAGAGCAAACCCGCCTACCATCGCGACGGCCGCATGGTCGGATACGCCATCCTCGGCGACACAGCCAAAGCCTCCCGCGCCTCCGGAACCTTCCGCCGCCGCGTGTTCTGGGTCCTGCCACACGACCGCGACAGCGACCCCGACGGGCTCTATGCCAGGAGCGCGCCCGCCGAAGCCGTCGACCCGCGCACCGTCGAGCCCTGTGTCAAAGGCTCCAAGACCGAACGCTCCGAAGGCGGCCCGCCCTCCCTGGCCATGCAGGAACTCGGCATACAGCTCCCGCTGTAACTCCCAGGCCGCTCGCCGGCCCCCGGAGTGTGGCGAGCACCGGTGGAGCGCCGAGCCGTCGACGGCGGCCAGCTCGAAGGGCCGGGATCGGCCCCGCGCTGGGCCGGTCGGCATCGGTCGCCGTGCAGCTTCCCCTCAGGTGGTGTGCCTGCACCTGCACCACCTTGCGTGGGCGAGTCGAGAAGGGCGTGGCACTGGTTCCATCAGCTCACCCACTCCATGGCCGACACCGCCCCGCCCGAAGCCGCGCCCGAAGCCGCGTTCCTCGAGGGCCTGGAGATCGTCGCCCTTCTGGGTGGGCAGCGACTCCGTGCCGCGTACGTCCTTCTCCGTCGGGCCCGGGAACTGGAGCAACTCCTTGGCCATCGGCGACCCTCTCGCCGCGCACACGCGATGACAACCTCGCGGCGTGCAGCCTCGGCCCCGACCTCATCGAGGTCCCGTTCATCGGGCGCCGCGACGGCGATCCAAAGCTCCGGCTCTACAGCACCCCATGGACCACAGCGTCGCTCTGGGACCACCACGTGCGAGATCGGCGGCAGGCCGTGCTGTTGGAGCCCTCGCCCCGGATCGCCGCAACGAGCCGCTCGTCCGCGTTCCTCGACTGTTCGTCATTGGCCTCGATGGCATGCTCTACAACACGTTCCTGACGACGGCGACGGGCGTCTGGACCGCGCTCCGGCGGATCGGCGGGACGCCGCCGAAACTCGCCCACGTCGTCACCGCGTGTTGCCAGGGGACCGGTGACGTTGAGGTCCTCGCCGTGGCACGCGACGGCTCGTGTGGGCGACCCACTGGGACTCCGCCCTGCTCGACTACGTGCCGATGGAACGCCTCACCCTGCTCGACCTCGTCTGACCGTCCGTCAGACTCACCGCGCATGTCAACGTTATCGGCGTCGCCCCCGCCCTCGCCGGCGCCACCACCGCCGCCTTCAAGCTGGGCAACACCGGCGCGGCTCGGCGGCACGCTCATCGCACGCCGGTCTCGGTTGTGCACAGTGATGACCCTCGTTGGCCTCCCGCGGTCGCTGTGTCGCTGCGGCTTCCCGGTCCCGCTCGCGGGTGGTGACCGGTTCCCGCGTCACCGGCCGGGCGGGCGACCTGGTGGCGGCGGAGGTGCACGAAGCACGGGCGGAGCCGAAGCTGTAGCAGGGGGGCGCAGCCTACGTCAGCCCTCCGAGAGGAAGACCCGCATGTCCTCGCAGCACACGACCGAGGTCGACGGCTATCTGTCCGGCCAGTTCGACTTCGCCACCGCCCTGGCGACACACAGCCAGGCCCTGCAGGACGACGCCATGAACGCCGCCCTGGCGGTGGCCAAGGCCGAGAAGTTCTCTGGAACCTTCTGCACGATCACTGTTGTCGGCCACTCCGACCGTGACGACACGCCTGGCCTGACCCAGGACCAGCGCCGGGCCAGTGAGCTGAACGCGAGCACGAAGCGCGCCGAGAGCGCCCGGGACTGGATCTTTGCGCAGGCCCGCCAGCTCCTCATCGACGACGGCCAGCCCGACCCGGGCACGATTTCGGGCCTGACACGTTCCTTCTTCTTCACCCAGCCCGCCGGCGCTGCCCAGCTGAAGAAGCCCAACCCCGCCTCCGAGACGGACCGGCAGCGCAACCGGCGCGTGGCGTTCCTGGCCTGCTTCCTCAACTGAGAGCGCGGCGCGCTTGCCGCGGCGTCGGGAGCTTTACGCCGAGATCGCGTCCTGCACCAGCCGCGTCATCAGCGGCGACGGCTCGACTTCCAACTCACGGCGCAGCAACTTCCGGTACTCCTGGTAGCGCTTCACCGCGCAGGCGTGGTTGCCCTCCGCGAGATGGATCTCGACGAGGATGCGCTGCGCCGTCTCCCGTATCGGGTCGATCTGTGTCGCGGTCAGCGCCGTCTGATACGCGTCCAGGTACTCGCCCTCTCGGCGCAGCTGCTCTGCCAGCCCTTCCAGCGCGTGCAGCCGCAGCTGGTCCCAGCGCTCCCGCTCCAGGGGCAGCCACTCGTCCGGCCAGTGCGGCAGCAGTTCGTCCCGGAGCCGGGACACCAGCTCCTCGCGTTCCAGCGTAGGCGCGCCGTCCGTCACCATGCGCTGGGCCGATTCCCGTACGAGACGCAGGTCGACCTCTACGATCGGGGCGAGCTGCAACCGCCGGTCCACGCACTCGATCGTTGTTACGGGCCCGGCGCGGCGCCCGTGGCACAGCGCGGTCCTGAGGTTCGCCAAAGCCCTGCTCGGGGTGCAGTCGGGCCAGAGCAGCTCGGCTGCCGCACCCCGGTACACGCCGGCCGTGTGCACGGCGAGCAGAGCCAATAGGCGTTGTGCCCCCGAGGGGAGGGGAATGCGGCTTCCGGCGTATGAGAGTTCGAAGGTACCTAGCAGTTCGAGGTATACGCCGTTCGATGACACATTCCTCACTGTGCAACCGGCCGGTGGATCACGCATCCGCGCCTCGCCCGGACGGCACCCCGGTTCGCGGGCTCTGCGACGCGGGCCGCACGAGTTCCGCATTTTTCCGAGCCCGCCGGAGCACCGCCCTGACCGGCTGCCAAACGCCGCGGAGGTGCTCCTGGCAACGAACCGGAAACGCTCCGGCCACGCGGTTTGGACGTTCCGGGTGACGACCCGCGAACGACGCCGTTCGACGCTTGTACCGACACGACGTCCCCATGACGTCCGCGACCCTCCACCTCGGTGCCCCGACACCCCGGATACGGAAGGCAGGTCGGGATGAAGCCTCGGGAGATCCTCGGTGAACTCCGCACACGGCCCGGCGGGCCGTTCGGCGATCCCCGGGTGTGCGTGGCACTGCTCGACGGCCCCGTCGACCTTACCCACCCGTGCTTCGCCGGCGCGGATCTCACGCGCCTGGACACCGTGGTGCAGGAACCCGCCGGGAAGGGGCCAATGTCCCTGCACGGCACCCATGTCGCCAGCCTCCTCTTCGGCGTGCCGGAGGGCCCCCTGCCCGGGCTCGTCCCGCGCTGCCGGGGACTGCTCCTGCCGGTCTTCCGCGACGGCGGCGACGGCCGGGTGCCCCAGCTGGACCTGGCCCGCGCCATCGAGCGGGCGGTCGAGGAGGGGGCGCACGTCATCAACATCAGCGGTGGCGAACGGGCCGCAGACGGCCAGGCCGACCCGCTGCTCGACCGGGCTCTGCGGCTCTGCGAGGACCACGGCGTCCTGGTCGTGTCCGCCGTCGGGAACGACGGCGCCGACACCCTCCAGGTGCCGGCCGCCCATCCCACCGTCCTGGCCGTCGGCGCCACCGCGACCGACGGCAGCCCGCTCGACATCAGCAACTGGGGTGCCGCCTACCGCACCCACGGAATTCTCGCTCCCGGCGACGACATCGAGGGCGCCGCCCCCGGCGGCGGCCTCGCCTCCCTCACCGGAAGCAGCTTCGCCACCCCGCTCGTGGCTGGCACGGCGGCGCTGCTCGTCGCCGCCCAGCTGGCCGGCGGCGGCGCGGCGGACCCGAAGGCCGCGGGGCACGTGCTGCTCGCGACGGCCATCGCGCCCGACTGCGCCGACCCGGACCTCCCGGCCTGCCGCCGTGGGCTCGGCGGCAGCCTTGACGCCGTCCAGGCGCTCGCCCGCGTCACCAGGAAAGAGGAGACAGCCGTGACCACTCCTGCAGCCGCTTCCGACCCCACGCCGAACGAGACCCCCGCGCCCCCTCCCGCATCGGCGCCGGCGCCGGCGCCGGCGCCCGCGCCCGCGGTCGCCCCGGCCGGTTACGAGGCCGTCGCCCCGGCGGCACATGGAACACCCGCGGCACCTGTACAGCAGGCGCCCGCACAGCAAGCTCCAGCACCGGCCCAGGCCCCGGCACCGGCCCCGGTCCAGGCCCCGGCTCCAGTCCAGGCCCAGGCCCCGGCTCCCGCCCCGGCCCAGGCCCAGGCCCCGGCCCAGGCGCCGGCACCGACCCAGCCCCCGCCCGTGGCCGCGCCTTCCCCCGCACCCCTCCCACCCGCATACGCCTCAGCACGCTCCGGCGTACGCCCTGCGTGCGGATGCGGCGGCGACCCGGCCGGATGCACCTGCGGCGGCGAAGGCGGTGGTACGGCGGGGGGACGCCAGTTGGTCTACGCGATCGGCACCATCGGCTTCGACTACCCGACCGAGGCCCGCCGCGACGGCTTCCGGCAGCAGATGCCGTACATCACGACCGAGGTCAACGGCGAGGAAGTCGAGCAGGAGCCCGATCCGTACAACGTGAACCAGCTCCACGACTACCTCATGGGCGCACCCTGGGCCTGCGACAAGCTCACCTGGACCCTCGTCATGGACGGAGCCACGGTGTACGCATTGGAGCCCGAGGCCCCGGTGGCCATGGACTGGGGCCAGCCGCTGGTCCTCCCGGAAGACGTCCAGAGAGAGCGCAGGCCAGCCACGGAGCTCGCCGCCGCGAAGGACAGGCCCTTCGACGAACTCGTCGCAATGCTGGCCAGTGCCCCAGTGTCGCCCGTGTACCGCGTGTTCCGCGACGCCATCGCGGGGCAGGCCATCAACGTCGACCGCCAGCCGGACGACCGCGCCGCCTACATCTCACGGGTGTCCATCCCGGGTGTCCTCACCGGACGCACCACCCGCCTCTACTCCGGACAGATCGTGCCGGTGGTCGAGGTCAAGAGCCGAGGCCTGTACACGTGGCACGAGTCCCTGCTCGTCGACGCCGTCATCAAGGCGATCACGGACGAAGCCACAAATAACATGACCGAGGTCCGGAACCTGGAGGAGCTGAGACTGACCATCCGCTCCTTCCTGGACAAGATCTACTACCAGTTCCGCAACCTGGGCCAGACCTCCGCCGACCGCGCGCTCAACTTCATGGGCACCAACACCTACTCGTTCAGCAACATGCTCGCGCAGGGGCTGCTGTCCTCGAGCAAGGTGCCCGGATCCAGCAAGAACCTGTACGCGCTCGACACGGTCACCGTCACCAAGAGCCCGTACTGCCGCATCGGTTCGGACTGCCAGGACGTCACCGTGACCTTCTACGACCCGGAGGACGAGCGCAGGTCCCGGCTTTCGTACCAGTTCACCATCGACGTGAGCGACGAGCTGCCGGTCACCCTCGCCCCGGTCCACACGTTCCTCGGCTCCTACTGACCCGCTGATCACGAGAGGAGAAACCCATGAACGCCCATCCCACCCCATACCCACGGCCTCCGGGAATGCCACCGCTGCAGACCCGTCCGGTCCGCCGAGACGAACACGAGGCCGCAGGCGGGGACCCCCGTACCGGCGTCGGGGCAGCCAAATCCCCCTGCGCCACCATGACCGGCCCGGCCAGGCAGATGTGCTACTCGAGCTACGGCGTGGCCACCTGACCGGAGCCTTCGAGGAAAGGACACCGTGATGTCCGACGAGACCCACACCACCCAGGACTCCGGCAGCGGCCCGCCCCGTCGGTCCGCACCCGGACAGCTCCGGCTCGAGCTGCCCCAGCAGTCCGCCCCCATCGAGCGCGGCCGACGCCCCGAGGGTTACGACGCCACCGGCGGTGCCCAGGCCAGCGGCATCCTCGCCAAGCTGCTCCCCGACATCCTGCCGTTCTGAGGGCCACACGCCCCGGGGCAGGAGACGAAAGGAAGGGAAAGCACCATGTTCAACGAGAACGAGACCAAGGACAGCGGCA
>NZ_BAAASE010000019.1:0-43372 GCF_039532725.1 Streptomyces coeruleofuscus | reverse complement strand
GCAGCGGCCCGCCCCGTCGGTCCGCACCCGGACAGCTCCGGCTCGAGCTGCCCCAGCAGTCCGCCCCCATCGAGCGCGGCCGACGCCCCGAGGGTTGCGACGCCACCGGCGGTGCCCAGGCCAGCGGCTTCCTCGGCAGCCTGCTCGGCGACATCCTGCCGTTCTGAGGGCCACACGCCCCGGGGCAGGAGACGAAAGGAAGGGAAAGCACCATGTTCAACGAGAACGAGACCAAGGACTCCGGCAGCGGCCCGCCCCGTCGGTCCGCACCCGGACAGCTCCGGCTCGAGCTGCCCCAGCAGTCCGCCCCCATCGAGCGCGGCCGACGCCCCGAGGGTTGCGACGCCACCGGCGGTGCCCAGGCCAGCGGCATCCTCGGCAGCCTGCTCGGCGACATCCTGCCGTTCTGAGTCCCGAGTCATCGGCGGGACCGGCGCCGCGGACCCGTGACCGGCCCGGCCCCGCCCGATCCGAGGAAGCACCATGCGACTCGATCTGCCGAAACTGGCACCGGCGGTCGACCGGCGGGAGCACTACCTGCCGCATCGCATCGTCGTCATAGCCCGACCCCCGGGCATGCCTGAGTTCCTGGTGTACCAGGGGCCGAAGGGCCCCTTCGGCTCCCTGCCGGCCGACCCCCCGCCGCTCGTGCGCGGGTACGGACGCGGCTGGAGCTGCGCACCGACAACAGGCTGCCGGTGGACCGGCGTTCTGTGAGGAAAGGACGAGGGCGGGCCGCCCGAGCGGCGGCCCGCCACCGTGACGAGAAGGAGCGGAGCTATGGCCAAGCTGCGATCGGCGATCTCCTGGTCGAACGACAGAACTTATCTTTTCTACGACGACGACACCTACGCCGTATACGACTCCGCCACCGGCCTCCAGGAGGACTCCGGGCTCGGCATCGGCGACTGGCACGGACTGCCCCGCTCGCCCGACGCGTTCGTGTGGTGGGGCGTGGGCAAGGCGTACGCCTTTACCGGCGGCGACTATCTGCGCTACGACGGCCCTTCCAACCAGGTCGACCCCGGCTACCCGCTGGCGATCGGCCCCCAGTGGCCCGGCCTGCCGACCGGCGCCAGCGGCGGGCCCGACTGGCGCAACGGCATCGACGCTGCCGTGAACTGGGGCAACGGCAAGCTGTACCTCTTCAAGGGCGACGCGTACGTGCGCTACGACATCGCCGCCGACCGGGTCGACCCTGGCTACCCCGTCAAGATCGCGAACCGCTGGACCGGCGTGTTCCCGGCGAACCTGGACGCCGTGACGTATACGGGCGGGAGGTACGCGTACTTCTTCAGCGGCGGACAGTACCAGCGCTTCGACCTCGACACCGACCAAGTGGACGACAGCGGGCCCCTCGACCTCTCCTTCCGCTTCACCCCCACGCCCTCCGGAGGCGTGGCACCGGCCCGGCTGCTCACCCTCGCCCAGGCCAACGGGCTGATGGCCGACCTGATACGGCGCGGCAAGCTGACCCTCAAGAGCCCGCCGTTCGTCGACGGGCCAAGCGGGATCGTGTCACCGAAGCCCGACCAGCGCGTGGTGGTGAGCCCGCCGGCCTTCGACGGCATCCGCTACACCAACCAGATCGCCCCGGCGTCGACCGTCATCGACAACCTCGACCAGCGCATGCTTGTCGCCCTGTACCGGCTGACCCGCTGGACCAACTCCTCGGCGCCGGACATCGCCGAACTCCTCCACCTGGGCATCGGACACGGCGGGCCCAACCCGAAGGACTGTCACAACCAGGGCCGGGCGATCGACCTCTCGGCGATCAAGGGCGAGGTCGACGGGGCCGGGTTCACTCGGTCGGTGCTGAAGCACTGGGGCGAGCTGCCGCGGCCGGCTGGGGTCAAGGTCCGCATCAGCCCGTCGGCCGATCCACTCGGATACGGGCTGTTCACGACGGTCTTCCGGTTCGGCACCTTCGAGTGCGAGGGCAACGGCATCGGCCCGCAGAACAAGTGGCCCATGCCGGAACTGGGCGAGGGCGGCTTCGTGGTCTATCCGGACCACAAGGACCCGGGCCTCGCGGCGGCCCATCAGAACCACTTCCATCTACAGGTCGGCGTCACGAGACTGCCATGACGGCGCCGCTGCCCCGGCCGCGCCGCTCAGCCCGTCAGCTAGGTGTGCTGTTCGGAGAGGTTGGTGACGCGGCTGGCTGGGGTGTAGCCGCCGATGCCGGCTGCCAGGGCCTGGGTGCCTAGACCTGGGGACGGTGATCACGCCACCAATCACAAGTTTAAGAAGAGTGCCCCCGCCTGGTACGCGGACATGTATGAGCGGCAGCGCAAGGCGCATTCCTCGCGCCGTATCCGGGTCGAACACGGCATCGCCCACCTGAAGAACCGACAAGCGTTGGCCTGCTGTCTCGGCCGCCACGAGCACATCGGCGACACTGTTCACGCCGTCGCCGACCTGCTGACCCATCACCGGCCGCAGACCCGACGTCGCCACGAAAGACGTGAACACCGAGCCCTACCGCCATCCTCGACGTTTCCCTGCCTACCGTGCACGAGCTCGTTAGACGACGATGTCCTCGAACCGTTCCAGCTGAGTCCACCGCTTTTCGGCACGCATCCGCGGAGGAAGCCGGTCAGCAGCCGGAAGTGGACCCAGGTCCAAGCCGGCTGCCTCTGCGACGTCCGCCACGGGCACCTGGAAGGTGCGGAATGCGCCTAGCGGCGGCGGATCTCCAGCTCTTGCCGCCTCAGCCAGAGCTCGTGCGGCTGCATCACGGGTCAGGTCGGGGCTCTGATCGAGGATGTAGGCGGTGGATGCGAGTTCACCGTCCTGCATGAACGCAGCGACCTTCCAGTAGCGCAGGGGCACTTTGATACTCCGGTACGGCGGGTCGGAGTCCACAAGCACCGGCCCGGTGAACACGGACAACTTGCGGTCGAACCCCTCGGCGTGGTCCAGCAGGAAGTCCTCAAGTCCCAGCCAGAGCTTCTTGCCCTGGTTAAAGATGTCCATCTGCGGAGCGGCGTTCGTGTAATGGAATGTGTCGCTGTTGGCCGCTTCTGCTTCGCTGCTTGTACCCCAGACCGGGTCGAGTCGGCGAACGAGGTGCCCCTTGTCCAGCGGGTTGTTCTTGTAGACCGGGTGACCCGTCTGATGGCTGTCGTCGAGACGCGGGTCAAACCGCCAATCGTCGTCACGTTCGGCGTCGACAAGATTCAAGCCGTCGATCATGACCGCTGTTGATGCGGCCAGCCGCCGGTCTGGACGGAACACCACGCTGAAGTGGGTGTACGGCAGCACCACGGTCTCGATGGCCGGGTCGGTAGGCACGGGCAGCGGTACCACCGGGCCAAGGAACCGCTCGTCATAGCCCTTGCGATTCGTCAGGGACGCGCGGGTCATGGTTTCGGTACCTGGTGGTGGATCAGGCGAAGGCGTCATGCCCTTCTTGCTACCGCGCGGCGTGATCCTTATATGCCAGCTTCACCCGGATAGCCCAATCAATCTGCTTGCCCCCATTGGGGTGCTTAGTCTCAAGATCGGGGATCAGGTACGAACAGTCTTCCAACGCAGACGGCCTCGATGGGACCTGCGCTTACCTCGTGACACCCCCACCTCCACGGCAAGGAAGGAAGCCCTCATGGCTCGCGGTATCTCACTCCACCTTGGGCTCAACCGCGTCGACCCCAACGAATACAACGGCTGGGACGGCAAGCTCATTGCCTGCGAGAATGACGCACGCGACATGGATCAGCTCGCCAACAAGGCCGGGATCCAGGACCGTACGACGCTGCTCACCGCGGACGCCACGGTCGACAACGTCACCCAGGAGTTGCGGAAGGCCGCACAGACCCTCACGGCTGGCGACCTGTTCTTCTTCACCTACTCGGGTCACGGCGGACAGATCCCGGATCTCAACGGACCCGAGGACGAGCCGGACCGACTCGACGAGACCTTGTGTCTCTACGACCGGGAGTACATCGACGACGAGCTCTACCGGGAGTTTGAGGGATTCGCCGAGGGCGTCCGGATCTTCTGCCTCCTTGACTGCTGCCACAGTGGTTCTGGCATCAGGGCAGTGCGTGAAGTCCTCACCCCGGAGGCTCTCGAAGAGCAGTTCCAGACGACTGATCCCAGCGAGGTTGAGACGACGTCCAGGATCATGCCTCTGGACAAGCAGCACGAGGTGTACGAACGGGACAAGGTGCGCTATGACGCGATTCAGCGCAAGCTGAATGCCAAGGACAACCGTGACCTCGGCGCAACGGCCCTGCTCATTTCGGCCTGTCAGGACAACCAGCTCGCAGCCGACGGTCTGCGCAATGGCCTGTTCACCGCGACGTTGCTCCAGGTCTGGAACGGCGGAAAGTTCGCGGGCGGGTACAAGGCGTTCCACCGCGAGATCCTCAAGCAGATGCCGGCCAACCAGAGCCCGAACTTCTTCGTGACCGGCCGGACCAACAACCGGTTCATCCGGCAGCGGCCCTTCACGATCTGAGGCAGTACGCGCAAGGGGGCGTCCTCACGGACGCCCCCTTGTCACGTGGCGGCAGCATGCGGCGGGGCACCGGGGCTTGCGAGGAGGCGAAGGCGGCGACCAGGTCGTGGGGGATGCTGGCGCACCACAGTTACGGAGCGCCGAGGACCGGCACAGCCACGCCTGCCCATCGACGATCCTCGCCCGCGGCTGCGCATCCACACCACCGTGGCCGTTCACTGGCAGCGGGCCGGTGGCGGAGACTGGGCCGCCTACGCCGCCGACGTGGCGGACCGAACCGCCCAGAGCCCCCGGTCATCCGGGTGAGGAGCCGGGACTGCGCGGAGTTGGAAGCGTGGATTAGCACCAACACCCGAGCCAGAGGTGGCGCCACCGGCCGGCGGTGTCGCGGGAGACGCCGACGCTGGCCTCGACCACGAGCTCGGGACGCACGAGTGTGACGCTCAGCGTCTCTCCGGTGCCCCATCCGGCGGAGAACGACCAGCCCGTCCACGGGTGCCCGGGCCGGGCTGGAGCGAGGAGGCCGGCGAGTGTGCTGCTGGCGGCGTAGGCGGGGGTGGTGGTGCGGCCGGTGTACTGAAGACGCCCCTCCGTACGAACCGCCGGGTGCGTGGCCAGGCACTCGGCTGATTGCGGAATCAGCGGCATCCCCTGCCTCTGACGGCACTGGTGGTCCGGCTGGTTCAACGACCAGCCGTGGCTGTTGGCCTCGATGCGGGTGCGGGGTCCGAAGAGGGCAGCCGACCGCACGAGGGACCGCCGGACGACAGGCACGACTGCTCCCGACATACAGCCCCCTGCGGGTGGCTCCGCGCGGGTGAATGGGCCTCGGTCCGACGCCAAAGCCGCACAGGCAGGGAATCACTTACAGGGTGAACCAGGGTACGCATGCTTCCGAGGGTCCGATTCCGCGGCAAGAGAAAGGACGCCTGCCGCAGATACTAGGGCGTGGGATCCGCAGGGTGATCGATGTCCGACGCACGCTCCGCAGGCGCAGGCTGATGCGTCAGGGCTACGACCGCAGCAGGGTCTGGCGTGTCCGCAAGAGCGGCGGGTATGTGGCGCTGCTGGTGCTGACGTTCCTGGGCGCGCTGGTCTTGCTGTTCTTGGCCGTCACGGCCGTTGTCACCCTGGCGCAGGAAAAGGGCTTCAAGTCGCCGATCACGTGGCTCGACACGCAGTGCGAAAGGAGCAGGTTCGGCTGCAGCGTCCTCTTGTCCCTGTTCATGCCGTTCCTCACCCTCGCCCTGGCTACCGTTGCCTATCTGTTCTTCCGGTTCAGCCTTGTACGCAGGGTCTATCTGAGGAGGGCACGGCAGGCGCCCCACGAGCTCGTGGAGACTGCGGGCGGCATCTTCGGCAGGGTGGTCGGCCGCGACCAGCTCTGCTCCATCCTTATGGAGGACCTGCGGGACCGCCGTTTTCGCCGTACGCACGTCGTCGTCGGCGGCGTCGGCACTGGCAAGACAGCGCTTTTGGTGTTGCTGACGCAGCGGCTCGCGGAACATGGTGCGATGCCCGTGCCGCTACGGCTGCGCGACGCCAAGAAGGACCTGGACTTCCGCCAAATGGCCTTCGAACGCTTCCGCCGGGAGGTGCAGGGCCATGTCCGTTCCAGCGCCGAGGCGGAGAAGGTGTGGCGGCGACTGTGCCAGCAGGGGCGGATCGTCCTCCTCGCGGATGGGCTGGAGGAGGCGCTAACCGGCGAGCAGGAGCAGCGCGACACCATCATCAGGCTGGCCATCCGTCGCGCCAACGACGAGGCACTTCCGCTGATCATTACCTCTCGGCCGCACGCCTCGCTACGGGGCATGGAGGCCTCACTCACCGAGTTGGAGCCGCTGAGCGAGGAGGCCGCCCTCAGATACATCTCCTCAGGCAGCAGCGGGGAGGACCGTCAGAGGCTGGACTGGATCGTTGACAAGGCCGGCATTGCGCAGGCCCCCACCTATCTTCAGATCGCCGCCGAGCTCCACGACGTCGGACTCCTGGAACGCGCCCTCACCGGCCCCTCTGAAGAAGAGGCGGTGGAGACGCGGGGCGGCGACCGGACGGCCCTCAGACTCCACTTGCTCGACACCTGGATCAGCGCCCTCGTTCACGGCCGCTTCCAGCCCGAGTTGCCGCTAGCCCAAGAGGAGCGCCAGGCAACGATCCACTACCTGTCGGCGCTGGCGTGCGCGGGCCTCGGGCTGGACACCTCGGAGGTGGCATTCACCCACGTTGTGGGCGAGAAGAACCGGAAACCGTCCTTTCCCGAGATCGCCCGGGCACTGGGTCGCAGAGTACGGGACAGCGGGATTGATATCAGGCTCGCCGCCCACTGGGGCGGGCGGATGGGGCTGGTCGAAGTCAGCGGGAACCATGTCCGCTTCCAGCACAGCGTAATTCAGGCCCACCTGGGGGCCCGGTTCCTCAATGCGGTGATCCATCCGGACGTCCTGTCGGAATCGAAGCCCGGCTTTTTCTTCCCGGCGGCGCTGGAGAAACCGGGGCGGGAACTGCTGATGGCAATGGTGCTGTACTCCCGTACGCCAGAGGGCGCATGCGTCCATGAGGAGGTAAGTGCTGCGGGCGCGGAGGGTGCCGACTCCGATCGGGACCCCTGGTGCCCGGTGAGCACCGCGCGGGACCTCCTGTGGCAGGCCGCCTGCAGGGCACAGACTGTCGTGGACGTCAGTGACGACGAGACGCCAGAGACCAGTCCTCTTGCCGACCGCACCTCACACAGCAAGGCTCTGGAGCTGTACGCGGCCGCCCTGGAGATCGACAGCCTCGACGCCAAGCCGCAGCAGAAGCGGATCACCTGGGGTTTGTTCACATCCTGGCAAGATCTGCGTGCACGTGATCCGCATACCCTTCGGGTTGCGAAGGCCTTGCTTGTGGACCGGTTCGGCGAGGCCATGCGCTGGGTCGCACAGCAGCGGACCCTCGACGAGCCCGCCTACCTGGACCTGTTCGACATCGCACGTATCGAACCCTCATACCGCATTCGGGTGGCTATCGCTCACGAGATCGGCGCCGGCGGAGACCGAGCCTTCGCTGCACTGCACCCTAGCCTGCCCGGCCCCCAGGCTCCTGAGGACCAGCGGGTCAACCGTGAACCCGACTGGAGGGAAAACCTGTGGGTCAAGCAGGACCCCGACTGGAGGGAAAACCTGCGGGTCAAGCAGGGCCCCGACATCGCGGGTAAGCAGGAGATCAAGCCGCATCGGCGCGGCGAGAGCAACGTGGCACGGTGGAACAGGGAGTTGAGGGAGCGAGAGGAGCAGCGGCAGGAGGAACGGAGACGAGAACGGAACGACCGGGAGGCGCAGGAGCAGGCGGCGCGGGAAAACATCATGTGCGCATGGCTGATTCCTCTGCTCGTGGGATCGGTCACCACTCACCGGCACCAGGACACGCCGTACGAGTTCCTGGAGAGCTGGGTGCGGTGTGTGGGCCTGTCCGCAGATGCTACGGATGGGCCGGCACTCGATCTCAGCGTGGAGGTAGCGCTGGCCCAGGGTTTCAAATTCGCGGCGAACCGCCGCCAACGCCACCCGCACGCGCGTCCCGAGGCCCGCGAATACCTGCGGGAGCAAGCCTGGGACATGCTCAAGCGCACACGGTTCTGGTTTACCCGCATCACACTGCTGCACGCGCTGACGCTTTGGGACCTTCCGGACGGAGTCACCGTGACGCGTCCCTCTCGCAGCCACGAGGCCGACCCTGCGGAACAGGTCCGTCAGTGGCTTGCACAGCCGGGCGGCGAGCCGGAGCACCCGTTCGTGACGGCGGCCGCGGAACTGTGCGTCTGGGCCATGGAGACTCGGCAGCCCGAAAGATTTCTTTGGATCGATGAGTCCGGTGTTGCCGCCCACGTCGGCTCCCAGACGGCTCAAGGCGAGGTGCGCAAGCACAACCTATGGATCCCGCCCTCCACGGGATGGAGTGCCCTGCACCCGCGCGCCCAGCAGCTTCTCGCCGATGTGCTCCTCCTGCTCAATCTTGCCGAACGGGGCGACTGGCCCAAGGATCGCCTCCGGCGCCTCCAGCACACCGCCCGGCCCGTCCTGCCGCCCTGCCTCGCCCGTGGCCGCTCCCCTCTCGACCCGGGCCGCGCTGTCGTCCGCACGACGTCCTCCCAGGCGGGCTCCAACTGCCGCGACGACTGCGCCTTCGAACTGTGCCCGTACCCGCCCAAGGGCCTTGACGGCCACCGGGTGGAACTCGGCGAGGCCTTCTGCCGCGCCCAGTCCACCCTCCTGTCCCGCTCCCGTTCCTTCTTGCGTCCGAAGGCCCCATGGCAACACGGCGTGAGCCGCAGGGAGCTCCGACAGTTCTGGGAACAGATGGGCCGCCGCGCCCAACACAACGCACGGCCCCGATGAACGGGCCGAGCGCGCGGCCACGGCGCGTTGAGATGCCCTGAGTTTCGTACAGTCCTCGGCCTAGCCCGGGTCGCGTGGAGTCGGGCGGGGCTCAATTGATCACGGCGGTCGCCTCGCCACCTCAGCGCGAAGCAGACGGGGGTCGGTCCCGCTCTGCCGCCGACAGGCTGAGTTCGGCGCTATCTCTATGACGCTTTGCCATTTCAGCCATCACCACCCAATGCGTGTCGAGCGGTGGAGCAACTGCGCACGCTGATCGAGGAATGCCGCGACCCCGAGGGCTTCACCCGCCTGAAGGGGATGGTCGGTGTCGAGCGGTGGGCGTCCGCGGGCGGTGGCCGGGCCCGCCGTGCGCTGACCCGGATCATGGTCGCCAAGGGCGGCGGCCTGGCGGACATCACCGTCGGCGACGTGATCGAGTACGACACCGAACGGCGCCGCACCGCCCACGGCGTCAACGCCGGCGGCACCCTCTACTACGCCTGGCTGCGCGAGCTGGGACATCTGCCGGGCGACGCCCCGACCACCCTGCGGTTCCTCGACAAGGTCACCGGCCAGCTCACCTGCGCCCAGCTCGTCGACCGCCACCCGTCGTTGCCTCGGGGATCCGGGCCCTGCTCATCGACTACCTGGAAGAACGCCGCCCCCGCCTGGACTACGCCACCTTGGACAACCTCGCCCGGCACCTGACGCGGAACTTCTGGTCCGACATCGAACGCCACCACCCCGGCCTCGACACCCTCCACCTGCCGGCCGACGTCGCCACCGCCTGGAAGGAACCGCCTGCGCACCCGCGTCCAGCGGCGCCGACGCCCTGACGGCTCCATCGAGGAGACCGTCGTGGAACGCGCCGACCGCGTGATGATCTCCATCGCCGTACGCGCCTTCTACCTGGACATCGCACGCTGGGCGACCGAGGAACCCGCCCGCTGGGGCCCATGGGTGGCGCCCTGCCCGATCAAGGCGGCCGAGACCGCCGACCGCAAGCGCGTCACCTGGACCAAAGCGCGCGTGGACCAGCGCACCCGCGAGCGCCTGCCCGTGCTCGAGACGTTCGCCCGGGCCGCCGCCGACCACCACCGCCTGCGCGCGGCCCACCTGGCCCTCGCCCGCGCCACCCCGCCCGGCGGCCACTTCGTCCTCGATGGCGCCCCCTACACCCCGGGGCGCGAACGCGGCCCGCGACGCGCAAGGGCGGCTCGTCCACCTCGACCGAGTCGAGCACCGCGCATTCTGGGCCTGGGCGACGGTTGAGTTCCTGCGCCACACCGGCGCCCGCGTGGAGGAGATGCTGGAGATCGGCCACCACGCGATGATCCAATACCGGCTGCCCACCACCGGCGAGATCGTCCCCTCCTGCAGATCGCCCCCTCCAAGACCGACGTCGAACGCGTCCTGCTCGTCAGCCCCGAGCTCGCCGACGTCCTGGCCACGATCATCCGCCGCGTCCGCGACCCCAAGACCGGCCTGATCCCCCTGGTCACCCGCTACGACGCCGAAGAACGCCAATGGAACCCACCCGCGCCCCTGCTCTTCCAGTACGACCGCGGCGGCGAGCCCTCCACCCTCAACTCCCAGACCATCCGCCAGGTCCTCAAGGAGACCGTCGCCTTCATGGGGCTAACCGACGCCACCGGGCAACCACTGCACTTCACCCCGCAGGACTTCCGCCGGATGTTCATCACCGACGCTATCCGCACCGGCCCGCCGCCCCACATCGCCGAGGTGATCGCTGGCCACGCCAACATCAACACCACCATGGGCTACAACGGGATCTACCCCACCGGCACCATCGAGGCCCACCGCTCCTTCATCGCCCGCCGCCGCACCCTCAGGCCGGCCGAGGAGTATCGGACCCCGACCGACGCCGAGTCCTGGGCCACTTCGAACGCCGCAAGCTCTCCGTCGGCACCTGCGCCCGCGCCTATGGCACGGCCTGCATCCACGAGCACGCCTGCGTCCGCTGCTCCCTCCTGCGCCCCGACCCGGCCCAGCGCGGCCGACTGGTGGAGATCCGCGACAACCTCGTGGACCGGATCGCCGAGGCAGAGCAGGAAGGCTGGCTCGGCGAGATTGAGGGGCTCCGCGTCAGCCTCGCCGGGGCGGAATCCAAGATCAGCCAAATCGACTCGGCTGCGTCGGCCGGGCCGATCCTGCTGGGGATGCCGATGCCACGGCCAGCCTCACCATGATCGCCTCATCATGACTGGGCGGTTCCGGCTCACTGCTGTAATCAACGCGTTTGCAGCATCGGACGATGTGGGCTTCGCTGGATATGTGGGCTGGTGAACATGCCCGGCCGCCCGAGATGAGAGACCAGGACCTGGCCCATCTACGGAGAGCGGTGATCACATGCTGGTCGAATCGTTGACGGCCCTGGCACTGGCTGGTGGCACCGCAGTGGTCCAGGCCGCAGGGACTGATGCGTGGAACGGCCTGCGAAGACGGGTTGGAGATCTTTTTGCCCACGACGACGCCGCCCAGGCAGACGCCGAGCTCGAGCGCCTGGACCACACGTCCGAGGTCCTGAACAGCGCGAAGGACATTCGCAGTGAACGGCTGCGGCAGGAAGGCGTGTGGCAGGGGAGGTTCGAGGCGCTGCTGGAGAACCTCGATGCCCTCGGCCGGGAACAGGCAGCTGAGCAGCTGCGGGAGATGCAGTCGTTCGTCGCCGCTTCGACCGGTGATGTGGCTATCGGAACAGGGAAAGCTGCCGCCCGCGAAGGCGGCAGCGCGCTCACCGGTGTCAAACGCACGGGCGGCAGGAAGGCCGGCCCCGCGACAGCAGTGAACACCGGCGATGCACACGCCGAGGGGACCGGCTCCAGCGCCGTCAGCGGCATCGTCAACGAATGACTACCCGCCGCCGCAACTGAGCGAGGCGAGCCAAGGAGCTGGCATGGTTCGATGGCCGGGGGGCAGGCGCGACTCCGGCAAGGGCCCCGAGCCTCCGGAGGCGGCGGTGGGCAATGGCCACCAGCCGGATCCCCGCGACACTCTGTCCGCTGCAGTACCCGGGGCCTCAGGTACCGGGCCTACTGTGATCAACAGCGGGAACGCAACAGTCACCCACGGCGGGTTCGCCAATACTGGCATCTACAGCCCCACCGTGCACCTTCCGCCCGAGGCCATGCGACCGCCCGCCGAGGTGGACGCCCCCGCTGGCCTGAACAACCTGCCACACCAGCCGGGGCACTTCATCGGCCGCTCCCGCGACCTCGACCGCCTCGACACCGCCCGGAACACCCCTGGTACGGCGCTGGTGCAGGTGGTGCACGGGCTCGGCGGCGTCGGCAAGAGCACCCTGGCCGCGCACTGGGCCGCCACCCGCCCTCACGGATGTACACCGGTGCGCTGGATTACCGCCGACAGCCCCGCCGACGTCCAACAAGGCCTGGCCAGCCTGACTACCGCCCTGCAGCCCGCCCTGGCCAAGGCCCTGCCCGTCAAGGAACTCGCCGAGTGGGGGCTGCAATGGCTGGCCAGCCACAACGGCTGGCTGCTCATCCTCGACAACGTCAACGATCCCACCGACATCGCTCACGTGATCGCACGGGCCCCCGGCGGCCGGTTCCTGATCACCAGCCGCCTCGCCACCGCCTGGAGCCAGGCCACCAATGTGGTCCGCCTGGATGTCCTGGACGAGGCCGAGTCCCTCGCCCTGTTCAGCCGCATCACTACCGCAGCAGGCCCCCGCGACCTGGACGGGGCCGCCGCGCTGTGCGCCGTACTGGGCTACCTGCCCCTCGCGATCGACCAAGTGGCCGCCTACCTCGCCCAGAACCCCCTCACCACGCCCCGCGCCTACCTGGACTTGTTCGCCCAGCACCCGGCGGCCATGTTCAGCCAGGGCGGGGCCACCACCCCGACCGAGCGCACCATCACCCGGATCTGGGACATCACCCTGGACCAGATCACCACCCGCCAACCCGCAGCCGCCGACCTCCTGCGCACCCTGGCCTGGTACGCCCCCGAAAACATCCCTACCACCCTGCTCAACTTGCCTGATATGGACCCGGCCACACTCAACCAGGCAATCGGGCTGCTGACCGCCTACAACGTCATCACCCCCGACCCCGCCACCAACACCCTGTCTATCCACCGACTCGTCCAGGCAGTCACCCGTACCCCCGCCCCCGACAACCCCCACCGCACACACACCCACATCGACTACGCACGCACGCACGCCACCTCCAACCTGGCCAACGCCCTACCCTCCACCCGGGGGGACCCCGCCACCTGGCCCACCTGGCGAAGCCTGCTCCCCCACATCGACGCCCTCGCCGACCGCACCGAGACGGACACCATCACAACCGCCAGCCTCCTCAGTAACGCTGGCTGCTTCCTAACCAATCAAGGCTCGCCCGCCCCCGGGATCAAACGCCTCCAACGTGCTCTCACCGCCTTGGAGCGCCTGCTGGGCGCAGACCACCCCAGCACCCTGGCCACCCGCAGCAACCTCGCACTCGCCTACCAGGAAGCGGGGGACCTGGCCCGCGCCATCCCCCTGAGCGAGGAGATCCTTGCCGACCGGTTGCGGGTGCAGGGCGCAGACCACCCCGACACCCTGGCCACCCGCAGCAACCTCGCACTCGCCTACCAGGAAGCGGGGGATCCGGCCCGCGCCATCCCCTTGCACGAGCAGATCCTGGCCGACGGGTTGCGGGTGCAGGGCGCAGACCACCCCGACACCCTGACCTCCCGCAACAACCTCGCACTCGCCTACCAGGAAGCGGGGGATCCGGCTCGCGCCATCCCCCTGCACGAGCAGATCCTGGCCGACCGGTTGCGGGTGCTGGGCGACGAACACCCCCACACCCTGACCACCCGCAGCAACCTCGCCGGCGCCTATCGAGATGCGGGAGACCTAGGCCGCGCCATCCCCTTGCACGAGAAGATCCTGGCTGACCGGTTGCGGGTGCTGGGCGCAGACCACCCCCACACCCTGAGGTCCCGCCACAACCTCGCCGGCACCTATCGGGAGGCGGGAGACCTAAGCCGCGCGATCCGCCTGAGCGAGCAGAACCTCACAGACCAGTTGCGCGTGCTGGGCGCAGACCACCCCGACACCCTGACCACCCGCAACAACCTCGCACTCGCCTACCAGGAAGCGGGGGATCCGGCTCGCGCCATCCCCCTGCACGAACAGATCCTGGCCGACCGGTTGCGGGTGCTGGGCGGCGACCACCCCGACACCCTGACCTCCCGCAACAACCTCGCCGGCGTCTACTGGGAGGCGGGAGACCTAAGCCGCGCCATCCCCTTGTACGAGCAGAACCTCACAGACCTGTTGCGCGTGCTCGGCCCGGACCACCCCGACACCCTCACGACGATGGGCGTCCTCGCCCACTGGCGTGAAGAAGCCGGAGATCACTCCGGCGCCGCAACAGCGTGGAAGAAGCTGCTGACGGCTCGCGTGCGGGTACTGGGGCCCGACCATCCCGACTCAGTCACAGCCTGGGACCAGCTGGCGTCGTCCCGGGCCAAGGCTGGCGACCCAGAAGGCGCTGCGGCCGCCACAGCAGAACTGGCAGCCGGGCTTATGCGCCTCCTGGGCCCGGACCACCCCCACACCCTCTCCGCACGAGGCCACCTCGCCTACTACCAAGGCATGGCAGGCGACGCTGACGCGGCAGCGATCGCAATTACTCAGCTGCTGGAAGACTGCCTCCGCGCCCTGGGACCGGACCACCCTGACACCCGCGCCATCCGGGAATGCGCTGCGTACTGGCAGGCCATAGCCAACGAAGAGGCTCCCTGAACACGCCCGCCTACCATCACCGGCCTGTCCAGCCGCCCCGGCGGCAAGGTGCCTTCGAATGCGCGGTCCTGCCTCCCGTTCTGACGAAGCCGCATGAGGTGATTCCCGCTGTTGGCTTTCAGAACAGAGCGGTGCAACGAGCCAGCTGGTTCGGAGAAGTGACCCCAAACTGATCGCGCCGCTCCAGATGTTCCGGGGCATGGCAGACCTCCGCGGCTACCCGAGCAACACGAGGCTATGAGCGCCCTCGCAGCAGCGCACGCGCAGGGGAGCCCGCCGGCTGCACCCTGCTCCGGTGGTGCCCGATGCCCCACCGCGCAGCTGAGCCCGTGTGAAGGCCGTTGCTGCGGCTGAGGTGATGGCATGAGCCGATCAAACCTCAAGCGCCGTGATCTGCGCCACACATTCGAAGGGGAAGTGGGCGTTCCGGGGTGTGCCGCAGGCGGCTTTCGAGGGCCACCAGGAAGCGTTTTCCCTGATCACTTAGCGTGTCCGGGTGGCGACGCAGGCGGTAGTTTATGTCTGAACGTATCCACGTGATCACTTTAGGTCAAAATTTGATCGCTCGTGACATGCGCCTTCAGGGCACCTGATCCGAAATCCTGCGACTGAGGACAGCGGTGTCCTCCAGCACCACCGACCCTACGGGGAGGGGGAGTTGGTGCTGCCCGCAGACCGAAAGAGCAGGACCCCAGTGACCGTTGACGATGTGAGCGCCGTGCTGGTGGGCATCACCGCACTGCGTGTTTTCGCACCGGATGTGTGCAAGGCATCGCGACTGCTGCTCCGTGCAGGCGTCCGGGTCGGAGTGAGCGAGCTGCTGCAGAACACCGCGCGCACGCCAGCGCCGGCCCCTCAGGCCCCCCACGACCAGGAGGCCTGAGGTCATGAGCAACTTCCCGTCCTACGAAGACTCCGACGGCGCGAGCGAGGCGCAGTTCGACCTGCCGAGCACTGTCGCCGGACTCGACGGCCTCCACGGCGTCCACTACGTCATGCCCGCGACCCTCGAGGCCTTCGTCGACCTCTACGCCAAGCCTCATCTGCGCTACGCGCACACCATGCTGGGCGACAAACAGGCCGCCCGGGCTGTGGTGCAGCGCTGCTACTCGCACCTGGCGCTGAACTGGACTGTGGTCCTGAAAGCGGAGAGTCCGGAGGCCTACGCCTGGCGCCTGCTCAAGCAGCGGGTGGAGCTCCACCTGCGGATCACCGGCAGCACACACGGCCCCAGCGACGCCGCTCCGCCAGATGTTCGCACCGCTGCCATGCAGCGAGCGGCCCGGGCCACGCTGGAGGCCCTGCGCAAGCAACTGGAGGCCATGGAATCGCCCCTGGGTCTCTACACCGCGATAGCAGCACTGCCTGAGCGCCAGTACGACGTGATCGTGCTGCACTACGTCCTTGGCTACTCCACGCAGCGAGTGGCCAACATCATGGGCATCAAGCCGGACACCGTCCGCGGACACCGGCGTTCGGCCCGTGAACGCATCGCCAGCAAACTCGGCCTGGACATCCCGGTTGGCGACGAGGAGAAGGAGTAACACCGTGCCGCGCAGCATCCAAGACATCCTGGCGCAGGCCGCCCTGCCCGATGACTTCACCGACGAAGACGTCACCGAGCTGAAGCAGGAAGTCGTCCGCGAGGTCACAGCCACCCTCATGTTCGGCACCCGGCTAGCCCCCGAGGGCCGCTTCCCGACCATGCTCGACCGCGCCGACAAAGACCTCCAGGCCCTCACCGCAGCGCTCCTCTACAGCGACGGCGCTGCCGCGCACCTGGCGAAATTCGCCGAAGAGCCCGCCTACATCGACGGCGCTCTGCACTTCGCCTGCCTGCTCAGCCTCGCCGACTCCTCTGAAGGAGCCCAGTGGTGGTGGCAGTTCGCGGCCGGCGCCGGCAACGCCACCGCCGCCCACTGCCTCCACCTGTTCCACCTCGGCCGCGGCGAACTCCGCGACGCCGACCACTGGGCCCACCAGGCCGTCACCATGGACACCCACGTCCAACTCACACCCTTCTCCCGCCGGCGGACACCCCGTCACCGCCCCACCCTCGCCCTGCGCGAAGCAGTCGGCCGCCTCCAGGTCAACGAAGTCGAAGAGTGGGGCTTCCAGGTCTTCCGCCCCGACTCACATCTCGCCCACCAAATCGAAGAGCTCGCCGACGCCCCCTGACCCCTCGCCGCTCGAACGTACGGCTGCCGCGGCAAGGCCGATGCCGGGGCAGCCGATACATGGGCAGGGCAGCACCCCGCTGGCTCCGAGTCGTGTGCGCACAGCGCTGTGCACTCCTGTCGCACGGTCGGTCAGCGTGCGGTGAGGCCGGTGAGTAGGAGGGCGAGCCATCGGGCGCGGGCGGTGGGCGGCTGGTCGGCGGGGAGGGTGGAGAGCATCAGGTACAGGTCGTCGAGGGTGAAGTCGGTGCGCAGGGCGCCCTGAGCCTGTGCGCTGCGGACGAGTGGCCCGAGAGCCTGGGTGACGCGGGTCTCCACGTCCCGCATGGCGGGGTGGGCGGTGTGGTCGGCGCTGAGCGCGTGCGCGGCTGCTTTGACGGCGCGATTGCGGGCGACGGTGTCCATGACGCGGCTGAGGAAGCCGGTGAGCTCCGCCATGGCGGGTGAACCCTGGCTCTGGCGTTGCAGGCACTCTTCGGCGTCATCGGCGAGTGTTTCGAACGAGGCGGCGACCACGGCTGTGACCAGGTCGTTCTTGTTCGGGAAGTGCTTGTACAGGGTGCCCACCGCGACGCCCGCGGCAGCGGCGATCTGCTCCATCGACACCTCGGGCCCGTGCTCGGTGATCTGCTCATGCGCCGCCGTCATGATCCGGGCGCGGTTGCGGGCCGCGTCGGCACGCAGCGGTCGGGGTGAGGTCATGGGGCCCTCCGGAACCATTTGACGAAAGATGAATGATGCTTCACCATACAACATGAAGCATCATTCACGTTATGGAGGTTGATCATCATGGCCAGCACGACCGACCGATGGACCGAACAGAACATCCCCGCCCAGGACGGCAGGGTCGCCGTCGTCACCGGCGCCAACAGCGGCCTCGGGCTTGAGACCGCGCGGGCCCTGGCCGAGCAGGGCGCACACGTCGTCCTCGCCGTGCGCAACCTCGACAAGGGCCGCGAGGCCCTCGCCGGCATCAGGGAGAGCGCCCCGGGCGCCAAGCTCAGCCTCCAGCGCCTGGACCTGGCCTCACTCAAATCGGTACGCGCGGCCGCCGATGAGCTGCGCGCGGCACACCCGAAGATCGACCTGCTCATCAACAACGCGGGCGTGATGTACACCCCCCGGCAGAAGACCGAGGACGGGTTTGACATGCAGTTCGGGGTCAACCACCTCGGGCACTTCGCGCTCACCGGCCTGCTGCTGGACCTGATGCTGCCCGTGCCTGGCTCCCGGGTGGTCACCGTCAGCAGCGTCGGCCACCGCATCCGGGCCGACATCCACTTCGACGACCTGCAGTTCGACCGCTCCTACAACCGGGTTGTCGCCTACGGGCAGGCCAAGCTGGCCAACCTGATGTTCACCTACGAACTCCAGCGCCGCCTCGCCCCGTACCACAGCACCATCGCCGCCGCCGCGCATCCCGGCACGGCGGACACCGAACTCTCGCAGAACCTGAGCGGCCTGGTGCGCAAGGGGGCAGACCTGCTCCAGCCCCTGTTCAGCCAGCCGGCCTCCGTGGGAGCGCTGCCCACCCTGCGGGCGGCCACCGATCCCGCCGTCACCGGCGGCCAGTACTACGGCCCCAACGGCATGGGCGGCACCCGCGGATACCCCGAGGTGGTCGCCTCCAGCAAGAAGTCCCACGACACGGCCCTCCAGCAGCGCCTGTGGGCCGTGTCCCAGCAGCTCACCGACGTCACGTTCCCAGTCTGAGGCGTCCACCCGCGAGCCGGCCGACCAAGAGGAGAGAGTCGCCTGCGCACAGTCCTCGCTCGGTGAGACCCGGCATATGTGCCGCGCCTGGGCGTCGCCGTGCCACTCAACGGCACCCACTCTGCATAGTGACGCGGGGAACCCAACCCGCCCGCAGGGTGCTCGGCATCGAGACGTCCAGTCACGAGCGACCTGACGAGAGGGGGCTGCAGGAGGGCTGCGGCTGGTATGACCATTGCACTCACACGGGCGGCGCATCCAGCAAAGCGCTGATAGCGCCCCTTGTTGTGCCGCTATCACTGGCGCATGGTCAAGCTGTGCTGCGCGGCCTGGTCGCCGCCCTCGTGGTCCTGTCCGCCACCGTCTGCTCACCCGCCCATGCTGCAGAGACACTGCCTCTGTCTGAGGCGGTCGACCGGCTGCCTTTAGGGACGGAGTCCCGTGACGGCTACACCCGTGAGAGCTTCCGGCACTGGAACGCCGGCGACGATCCGTCCGACGGCTGCCACACTCGCGCCGAGGTCCTCATCCACGAGGCCGTCGAGGCGCCGACGGTCGGGCCGAACTGCCGCCTGAGCGGCGGGCGCTGGTTTTCCTACTACGACGGTGTCTCGGTGACGTCGGCCTCGGGCCTGGACATCGACCACATGGTGCCCCTGGCTGAGGCCTGGGACAGTGGGGCGTCGGTCTGGAGCGCGCAGCGCCGCGAGGGGTACGCCAACGACCAGGGCCAGGAGGCATCGCTGGTCGCGGTCACCGCCCGCTCCAACCGCAGCAAGGCCGACCAGGATCCGGCTCAGTGGCTGCCGCCCGCTACTGACGCACACTGCCGCTATGCCGCGGAGTGGGTGGCCACCAAACTCCGCTGGAGCCTGACCGCGGACGAAGCCGAGCTGGCAGCCCTGCGCGAACTGGGCGACAGCTGCCCGCTGCAAACCGTCGAGTACGAGCCGGCACCGTAACCTGCCGCACGGTCGGGGGGCCGGATCTCGCGTGAGCGCATCCGGCCACCCTTAGAGCCGAGCTCCTGGCGCACGTTCAGGGAGCAGCCAGGGCCGACGCCCACCACGGCGCGGGCCCGCCAGTACGTTCCCCGGCGGGCCCGCGCCGCGGTTCGGTCAGGCCGGGACCACGGTCGGCCCCTGGTCGGCCTGGGTGACGTTTGCGGGCGGTGGCTGTGTCACTTTCCGTGGATGCCATTTCGAGGGTGAGTTCGGGAGTCACTCGACGGGCACGCGCATGATCAATGTCGATGTGAATTGATGTCACTGCGCCGTTGTGTGCACTCGTCAGCTCCCGACGCCGTCGGGGATCATGCGGTGTTCGGGCGACGTGCCCAAGCTCGGCGGGTCGAGTTTTGTCAAAAGCCGAAGGAGTTGTGCGGTTCGGGGTCGGTGCAGAACATCCGGCCGAGCCGTCCGATCGCGCCTTCGGCGTGCGTAGTGATGTGCCCCGCATGCGCCAGGTGGTGCGCCGACATGCCGCCGAGGTAGAGCGAGCTGAGCGCTGGGAGTGTGATGGTCAGGTCCGCCGTCGCGTCGGTCGGAACGCACGTCACTGCGGCGTCGTCTGCCTTCAGATGCCATGTCCTGTTGTTTGCCGGGCACATCTGGTCGTCGTCGATGGTGAATTTCAGCTCGCCGGGTATGAGGTACGAGCGTTGCGTCAGAGCTCGGGGGATGTCGAGAAGACGCGCCCAGAGGTTGTCCGTCTGGCGGGTGATGCGCATCGCTCGCGGGTTCGTGAGCATCCATCGCAGGGGTTCGTCGCGCGGACGGCCGGGCGCCACGACGGTCTTGGTGAGGTCGAAGTCGATCAGTAGTCCCCACAAAGCACGGTAGGCCACAGGGTTCGTCGCCTCCAGGGCTTCCACCACGAGCGTTCCCGCCCGGTCCGCTGTCGGGGACCACGGCAGTCGGAAGTTGGCGATGCCGTCCACGTCGCCGTGCTGGTCGCGGTGGGCGAGAAAGCGAAGCGGTCCGTTTGTGCCATCTGCTTCGTCGGACAGCCCGTCCCAGCGCCCAGGCAGAGGGCTGAGCTCACCGACGCGATGTGCACGCACGTCCGCGTGTACCCGGGGCCAGGCCGTTCTCGCCTGAGCAGCGTCGACCAGCTCCAGTGACCCGGGATCCGGCTCTGCCGGAACGAGGGCCGCTTCGTGACGCGCCAGCTCCCACCGGGTGCGGTAGGTCGCAGGCGAAAACCCGAACCGCCCGTAGATGCTGCCCTCGCTCGCGCTGAGCATCGCCAACGGCTCGCCTCGTTCCAGGGCCGCCTCGAACATGGCCTGCATCATCTGCCGCAGGTAACCGCGCCGGCGATGCGTCGCAATCACCCCGGTAGCAGTGACGCCAGCCATCCTCCCCGTTCCCCCGCCAGGGACCGTCACCTCGAAGGAGATCGTCGCCGACGCGCCGACACACCTGCCGTCGACGAACGTCGCTATCGGATGGAAGGAACCGTCCTCGAAGCCGGCTGCAGCCAACTTTTCAAGCTGCTCAGCGCTCGCAGGCGTGCGCTGTGGAGGCCACGGCTCGGGGCCACCATGCCACGCGGCGTCCGCAGGCTCCCAGCTCGGCAACCCGTTCGCAAACGGCAATGCCCGGTAGTATGCAGCCATCTCATCCCGGCGCGGCGGGCGGACCTCAGTCACCATGCCCGACATTGCATCCACCACCCCCACAGGCGAGCAACCAAATATCTCCTCAGGGCCCACGCATCAGAGGGTGTCAGTCGACCGCGGCGCGTTTGGCCTGGGCCTTGGTGTGGGCGAGTCGGTAGGAGTCCGTGCCGGTCTGGATGATTGCCCCGTTGAAGGTCAGCCGGTCGACGATCGCCGCGCACAGTCGCGGATCGGTGAAGGTCGGCCGCCGGTCATCAGCGCGGCTACCTGCAGGCGTCGATCAACGCCTTCGCCCGTCTGTCGGACGGTTACCTGCGCACCGATCGGTTCAGCCGTCGCGCCGATTGTGCTCGCGTACTCCGGTGATGAGTACTCCGACGGCGAAGATCAGGACGAGAATCAAGAAGGCGATACCGAGGACGTCTTGGAGCCCACTGGCCAGGCCGCTGTAGCCCACGTCGACTCCGACGATCACAGAGCACACACCCGCAACAAGGGCCGTCCAGCCCAGCCAGCCGGTGATCCGGCGACTGGTGAGGATCGCAGTCCCGAAGAGGGCGAGGGTCAGCCCCAGCAGGATGCGGAAGTAGCTCTGGAATCCCCATTCCAGCCAGCGCACGGTCTCGGCGTTGGCAAAGCGGATCGCCTTTTCCGTGCCCGACGCGCTGACCCATGAGTCCACGGCCTGCTTCAGCCCGACGCCGTCCAGCCCCTGTAGGACAGCCCAGATCGCGGCGGTCGCCACGGCTCCTGCGGCCGCGATCTGCGCAAGCAGGGAAGGCCCGTTGGCACCGCGCAGGACGCGGTACAGCACCAGCAGGCCGCTCAGCGTCACCAGGACGCCAATGAACTGGCCAAGATGAACGGCGATCCAGGGGCTGCTGTCTGCGTACTCGGTGAAGATTTCAGGATGGTCGTCTTCCTCCCCGGAGGGATGGAGCGTCGCGGTCAAGATGGCATTGAGAAGGAAGCCCCCGAGCATGAGCCCGCCGGCGATTGTCAGCGTGCGGCTTCGCGAGCTGGCTGTATCCGCCCCTTCGCCAGTGCGCATGTCCGGACCCATGAGCAGACCCCAGTCCTCTCGGTGTCACCGACCGACATACTTGAGGATCACCAGATGCAGCCGCTCTTTCAGGACACGCAGCGACGCCTCACCCGAACGAAGTCTGATCGCGGCCGATTGCACCAGCGCCCGGGGTCACGCTCACCTGAGTCAGGGAATTGAGCGAAGTCCGTCCAGAGTGACGTCGACGAGGCGGGCCGCGGCGGCTTTGGAGGTCAGGCCGGCGGCGGCCGTCAGGGCGTGGAGGCAGTACTGCGCGAGCTCGGCGGCCGGGACATCGCTTCGCAGGTCGCCTGCTTGCGCGCCCTCGGCGATGAGGTCTTCCACGATGCCCGTCAGGTGCCGTTCGGCGTGGGTGATGTGCTCGCCCTGGTGGAGAAAGGCGGCGAGTTTGCCGCCGTGGCGTTGCCGGGCGATGGCCGCGTACGACCGCAGGACGGCTTCGAGACGCTCGCCGGCTGTCCCGGCGCGATCGCGGACTTCTGCCAGGTGCTGGAGGTGTCCGGTGATCTGGCGTTCGTGCCATGCGAGGAGGACGGCGTCGACGTCGGAGAAGTACTTGTAGAGCGTTGCGCGCCCGATGCCGGTCCGCTCGGCGACCTGTGACATGGTCACCGACCGCAGGCCGCCCGCTTCCACCAGCTGGGCGGTGGCGTCCAGGATGGCCTCGCGCACGGCGTGACGGTGGGCGTCGATCGTCTCGTTCCACAGCTTGGGCACCCCCCAAGGATACGGACGTCCAGCTCTAGATACACTCCGCCGCGAGAGAGACACTGTGTCTCGTAAACAGGTACGAGGCCGGGGCGCCGACGCTCCGGATTGAACTCTTGGAGGCCCTCATGGCCGGCTCACCGCCTCGCTCGGATGCCGATGACGACGACGGAGCGCCCCGCTGGGTGAAGGTGTCCGCGGCGGTCGCGGTCGTCCTGGTCGTGGTGTTCGTGATCGTGCACCTGGCCGGCGGCGGGATGCACGGGCACACACCGTGAGACCGTTCCCGCCACAGCTGCGCAAGCTGACACTGACCCTCCATGTCACCACCTCGGTTGGCTGGCTGGGCGCGGTCGCCGCCTTCCTGGCGCTGGCCGTCGCCGGGCTGTCCAGCAGCTCACCCCAGACGGTGCAGGGCGCCTATGTGGCGATGGAGCTGGTGGGGTGGTCCGTAATCGTTCCCCTCAGCATCGCCTCGCTGCTGACCGGCGTTCTCCAGTCACTCGGCACCGTCTGGGGGCTGCTGCGCCACTACTGGGTCATCGCGAAGCTGCTGATCACGGTGCTGGCCACGCTGCTTCTGCTGGTGCACATGCAGCCGGTCGGACACCTTGCTGACGCGACGGCCCGGGCCACACTCGCGGGCGGCGAGATGGAAGGCATGCGCATCCAGCTGATCGCCGACGCGGCCGCCGCCCTGCCGGTCCTGCTCGCCGCGGCCGCCCTGTCGGTGTTCAAGCCGCGCGGTGTGACCCGCTATGGGCGTCGCCGCCGGCGCGAGCAGAACCTCCTGCCGCACTGACTCCAGAGCCGGGTCGGTTGCTGGGCATCGCCGGATGATGCGCTGCAGCGCAAATGCGCCCGGGCGCGCGTCGTGTGAGAGGTCAGTGGTAGGCGTGGACGATGGCGTGGCCCTTGCCCCGGCCGATCATCCACTTGTTGACCGGGGTCGTGATCACGAATGCGACGGCGAAGCCGCCGAGTAGCGCGGTCCAGAACAGGGAGTCGGACAGGTGGGCGTCCATCGCGCCGCTGAGGGCGATGACGCCGTTGTCGACGAGTTCCATGATCGCGATGGAGACGGTGTCCGCAGCCAGCGCCACCTTGACGGCGCTCTTGAAGTCAAGGCCCGCCCTGCGGAGGGCGAACAGGGTGAAGGAGTAGCCGAAGACGAATGCCAGAGTGATCGCCAGGATCATGGTGGGCACGTTGCCCCACAGCAGGGCGGTGCCGATGACCATGCCGAGGATCTCGCCGATCGCGCATCCGGTCAGGCAGTGCAGTGTCGCCTTCGCCGCCGTTGCCCAGGACGCGCCGCCATGCCCGCCGTGACCGCTGGCCGCCTGGTGTGCGGCGTGGTCGTGAGCGGTGCTGGTGTGGTGTGCGGTGTGGTCCATGACCGTCATCCCCATTCCCGTCCAGTGTGGCCCGATCCCGTGTCCCACACCACAACGATATACCCCTAGGGGGTATATCGATGCAAGTGGTGGAGCGTGACAGGCAGTGGGGGTGTGTCGGGGCCGCGCCGGCCCCCGCTGCCGGAGTGATCAGCTCTTGCCAGGAGGCCGTTCATCCTGGTGATCTCGGCGGTCTGCGAGGTGATGATGGCGCCGGCCATCTTCTTGGCGCCGGGGAAGGCGCCTTCGGTCTTCCCCGTCTTGGCCATCGCCACCGCGCCTTCGTGATGCTTGATCATCACCTCCATGAAGGCGCTGTCGAACGCCATGCCGGACACGGCGATGGAGATCGCGGTGACGAAGGCCAAGGGAAGGACGATCCAGACGTGCCACAGGCGCAGGCCGCGCCGTTCGGCCCGACGTCGGGGCATGGAGAGTCTCACGATCCACTGGACGGCGGGGCCCTCGTTGCCGGTT
Organism: Streptomyces coeruleofuscus; assembly: GCF_039532725.1. NCBI lineage: Bacteria > Bacillati > Actinomycetota > Actinomycetes > Kitasatosporales > Streptomycetaceae > Streptomyces > Streptomyces coeruleofuscus. The sequence continues at coordinate 18,612 of NZ_BAAASE010000019.1, read as the reverse complement.
GCGGCCCGTTCCGGCCAGGTGACCGCGCACCGCACTCCGGCCTGGACATCGACCACATGGTGCCGCTGGCTGAGGCCTGGGACAGTGGGGCGTCGTCCTGGAATGCGCAGCGCCGCGAGGGGTACGCCAACGACCAGGGCCAGGAGGCATCGCTGGTCGCGGTCACCGCCCGCTCCAACCGCAGCAAGGCCGACCAGGATCCGGCTCAGTGGCTGCCGCCCGCTACTGACGCACACTGCCGCTATGCCGCGGAGTGGGTGGCCACCAAACTCCGCTGGAGCCTGACCGCGGACGAAGCCGAGCTGGCAGCCCTGCGCGAACTGGGCGACAGCTGCCCGCTGCAGAACGTCGAGTACGAGCCGGCACCGTAACCTGCCGGCGTAGTAGGGGGCCCGGATCGCGTGAGAACATCTGGCCCCCTCAAGCTGTGAGCCGAACTCCTGGCGCACGTCCAGGGAGCCGCCAGGGCGATGCCCACCACGGCGCGAGCCCGCCAGGACGTTTACCCGGCGCGCCGGCGCGCGGTGTCGACGCCCCAGCTCCGTTCGCTCCGCCAGCGGAACACCCCCGCGTCGGCGAGGAGGGCCAATGGTCCGGGTCCAGCTGGCCCATGGAACACCCCCGCGTGCGCGGGGGAGTTCCGCTGACCCGCGAGGAGGTGGCGGCGGCCTACCAGTCCTCCCCGCCGACGCGGGGGTGTTCCGACGATCGGGGACCGCCTGTCGGCCGCTCTGGCAAAGACCAGGTCATGCGGTGATGCTTTCCACGTCGCCCGCCATCAGCAGGGCGAACGGCGCCAAGTGACCCAGCAGCCGGTCACCGCTGGCCTGGGCTAGTTGATGGCGCCCAGGACACGCCGTTACAGCGGCCGACGGTGTCAGGGGTGGGAGGTTCGGGGCGCGTTGCCTGTCCGTGCGAGAGGGTCGTGGGGGCGTCCCCCGGAGTTCAGTGGTGCGTAGGGCACAGTGGTCGTCTCGGGTGCGCGGGGGCTGGTCTGCCGGTGGTACGCCTGACCTGGCCGTTCGTGTTGCTGTCCGGCTGTGCTACGACACGCCCTTCCGGCCCCTCTTTCGGGGCAATGACCTCTGTCGCGGCTGACTGTGACCGTGGTTGATGAAGCGGACTTCCAAGCTCCGGTGCTGACGTGCGCCGGAGAGGGATGAGCCACGCCAACAACGCGCACAGCAAGGGAGCTGACATGGCAGACATCACGCAGATCCGGGCGAAGATCGAGGTCGCCAACCTGACCGGGGCAGGGTCGGACGACTGGGTGTATTTAGGCATCGCCGGCCGGGAGTTCGTCCTCGACTCCGGCAACGCTGACGACTTCGACACCGACACGAAGAAGGTCTTCGTGCTGGGCGAGCAGCACGAAGACGACACCGAGGGCAACTTCACCGTCGTCCCGGTGGTCGACGGCGAGTACAACGACCCGCGCAAGCCCCAGCTCGACACCGAGGACCTCGGCCTGTATCCGGCCTATCTCAGGGTGGAGGACGCCGGCAACAACGCGGCTCTGTGCCTGGAACGCGTCCGCGTCACCGTCCACGCGGCCGACGGCAGCGTGCACAGGTTCGACAACCTGCGCCTGGACACGGTGGCGGACAACCGCCGGATCTGGCTCCACCAGAAGTACGGCAAGCAGCTGTACCTGCGCCGCGTCAACGAGCGTGGCCAGTCGTGAGGCACCGGATTGGCTACGGCTGGCTGGCCGCGGCCGCGCTGACGGTGTCCGTGTGGGCGGGCACCGTCCCCGCGCACAGTGTCGCGCGGGGCGCGGATGAGACGCTGCCGCTGCGTGAGGCGATCGCCCGGCTGCGGGTGGCCGTGGAGGACCGCACCGGCTACGACCGTGACCGCGAGTTCGGCTCCGGCTGGGTCGACGCCGACCGCGACGGCTGCAACACCCGGGCGGAGGTCCTGCTCGCCGAGGCCATCGAGGCGCCGACGGTGTCCGGCCGCTGCACCCTGTCGGGTGGCGTCTGGTTCTCCTGGTACGACGGGCAGGAGGTGACCCGGACCGACATCGACCACGTCGTCCCGCTGGCAGAAGCGTGGGACAGCGGGGCAAAGGCGTGGGCGCGGGAGCGGCGCGTCGCCTACGCCAACTACCTGGACGACCCCCGGCACCTGGAGGCGGTCAGTCAGCGCTCGAACCGGCAAAAGAGCGACCAGGACGTCGCCGAGTGGCTGCCTGAGGAGTCCGTGCACTGCAAGTACCTGACGTACTGGGTGCCCGTGAAGCTTTCCTGGAGCCTGTCCGTCGACGAGGCCGAACTCGAGGCTTTGGAGAGCCTTGCGGACGGCTGCCCCGACACGGACATCACCTACACACCCGTCCCCTGAACGCCTGCGCCGACGGCCCCGCCGCGCCTGATTATCGTCAGCGCGGCGGCTGGCGGGGCACGTCAGTAGGGGAGAGGTCGCGCTCTTTCCGAGCGACAGTGCTCGTCGGTCCCTTTCGAGGGGAACGGTCGTTGAGCCGGTCATGGAGTTGTCGGCGCAGGCCGGGCCCGGGTGGAGGCCGTGGAGAGCGCGTGTCACCTCGCGGACCTCGCGGGCCCGGACCGTAGAGGATCCGTCGGCCGCTGGGCAGCGTAGCGCCGGATCCGGCGCCGGGCGGGGTCGGTGGAGGGAGTGCCGGCGACGCGGGTGAGGTGGAGGACTTGGCCCTGGTCCTCGCGCAGCCAGATGCGGCGGTTGTCGGCGACGGTTTCGAGGTCGAGGTTGTCGAAGACGTGGTCGCGGGGGGCGACGGTACCGCGCTCGGTCACCGGGCGTGACGGTGGCGCGCTCCGCGCGGTACTGCACGGTCCCCGAACGTCAAGGCAGCGGCGGCATAGACCACATACTTCACCCATATGGGGGATATTGCCTGGTTTGCTCCATATGTGTCACGCAGCATGGTGGCTGTCAGTGCATAGACCGCTGGAGCCTGCCGCAAGGCGGTGCCTCGGTGAACGGCATGAAGGGAGACGCCTATGTACAGCAAGAGCGGATACGAGGAGATGAGCGGCATCAGCCAGGGGGCTCACCTGGTGTCGAACCTGATCGGTGACGTCCTGCGCACCGGGCGGAGCCCTTCAGGAAGGCAGATGTCCGAAAAGGAGCAGCTCGACTGGATCACAAAGGTCGTCACGCACATCGAACAGACCAAGGGCGAAGACGAAGCGATCACGACGTTCATCGAGAGCGTCGGCAAGGGCCTTCAGAAGCCGGGTGAGTTCGTCAACGACAACGCCGGCGGGGCTATCGACGACAGCACGGTCCACCGGACGGGTTCCGGCAAGGTCGTGCCCGGTCTGTAGTTCGCGCTGCGAGCCGGCTCCCCGGACGGCTACCGCGCGGGGAGTCGGTTCTCTGATCGCGCCGGTGGCGTTGTTCGCGGCCCGTTTCCACCCCCGCTTCCGGCTCCTCGAGTGTGCCGAGGTGGCCGGCGGGGGCCGGCCTCCACCGGGGCCTGCCAGACGTCCGGACGGCCGGCAAACCAACTCTGGGGTGCTTGCTCGAGTCGGGACTTGCCTCAGACGTGTTGAGTCGCGGCACCAGCGGACGTGCCCTCCTGCTGGCCGGAGTTGTGGGCGCTACTGCCGTCGGCAGCACTACCGGCGGTTCCGGCCGACGTCGCATACCTGCGCTCGTCCGGGCTGAAGAGATCGACTGGGTTCTCACCGGTTCAGCGGCCCGCCCTGCCTCCTCGTAACCGCCTTCTGTTCGTGGTCGACAACGCGGCAAAGGCAACGAGTGACGGGCCGGGCGCGTGGCGCTGATCGGCCGGAACAGCCCATATACGAGGAGCAACAAAGGCGCCTGGCCACATCTCGTGCGGGCGCATCCCAGCTCAAGTGCGAGGAGTATCAGCGATGTCCGTGCCGTCGACCATCGACCACTCTGCCACCGGCTACAGCCTGGCCCACGCCTACTGGCTGGCCAAGGCCTCCGAACTGGCCTACAAGGACGAAGCCACGATCGAGAAGCAGGCGCGCGCCTGGGGCTTCGACCAGGTGCAGCACCATCAGACCCGCTTCAGCCCGCCCTTTCCCCTGCAGGACACACAGGCCTACACCGCGGCGAGCGATCACATGATCATCACGGCGTTCCGCGGCACGGAACCGGTCCAGATCAAGGACTGGCTCTCGGACGCCACCACACCGCCCCGCCCGGGCCCCGGCGGTACCGGCTATGTCCACCACGGCTTCGCCGAAGCACTGGAGTCGATCTATCCCGAGGTCCAAGACGCCCTCGCGGAGTACCGCACCAACGGCCAGACGGTCTGGTTCACCGGACACAGCCTCGGCGGCGCCCTGGCCATGCTCGCCGGAGCCCGCATGTACCTCGAAGAGCCGCGCCTGGCAGCCGACGGCGTGTACACCTACGGCCAGCCCCGCACCTGCGACCGGCTCCTGGCCGCCGCCTACAACAAGGGCTTCAAAGACCGCATGTACCGCTTCGTCAACAACAACGACACCGTGCCCCAGATGCCGCCCGAGCCCGCCTACACCCACGTCAGCGCACTTCGCTACATCGACTCCCGCGGCCGGCTGCACGAGACCATGCCGCTGCTCGGCTCACTCACCGACCGGGCAAGAGGCCTGACCGCCGACGCCCTGGCGCCGGCCAGTGACGGGGTACGCGACCACTTCATCGACGCCTACGTCACCGCGTTGGAGAAGAACCTCACCTGACCGGGCAGCCGACAGCCTTCTCACAGCTTGCCGCAGCGCCTATCAGCCGACGTGGCCGCCGTCAATGCCTCCGCTCGGAGCGGGCGGAGCTGGGGTGCGGGGGCGGTCGTCGGCCCAGGCACCGGCGCTGCTGCGATAGAGCGAGTGGTGCACCGAGGGGGTCCGCAACAACGTCGGCGCCAGCATGCTGCGTCGTCCGGGATCACTGGGCCGGCCATCATGAAGCTCTGCCAGGACTCGCATGCCGTTGGGCGCTGGTGGGCCTGCGTTTCAGCCTGAGGCGGTCATGATTCGTCCGGTCACGGTGCTGCTGACGGCACGGCAGGGTGGCCGGGGGAGTCAGGTTGGTGCGGGGAAGTGTGGAGGGTGCCGTCGATGAGACCGTAGCCCTCGGCCCGTACGGCCTGCTCATCGCCGTGTCGGGCGTGGCTGGCATGGTCCGCGGCAACCTCACCCTGCTCCAGGCCACCGCCATCACCGACCGCTGGGGCACAACGCACTAGGGAGCGTCTTGCCGATCATGTGTCTAGCCAGATGAGTGTGCTGGCCAGGGTGAGGGCGGCCAGGTACCGGCCGGGTTGTTTCTCGTAGCGGGTGGCGATGCCGCGCCACTGCTTGAGGCGGTGGAAGCAGCGTTCGACGACGTTGCGGCGGCGGTAGATGGACCTGTCGAAGCCGCAGGGCCGTTCGCGGCGCCGGCGTCTGCCCGCGAGTTGGTCGACCCGTTCGGGGATGGTCGCCTTGATTCCGCGTCTGCGCAGGTAGGCGCGGAAGGAGCGGGCCGAGTAGCCCTTGTCGGCCACGACGCGTTCAGGCCGCCGACGAGGGCGTCCCGGCCCGGGCCGGGCGACGCGGATCGCGTCGATGACAGCTTCAGCTTGGGTGCAGTCGTTGCGTGTGCCGGCCGTGACCGTGAAAGTCAGCGGGCGGCCCCGCCCGTCACAGGCCAGGTGGATCTTGCTGGTCAGCCCACCGCGGGAGCGTCCGAGCCCGCGCTCCTCGAGCCCCCTTTGGCGGCGGCGTGCTGATGGGCCCGGACAATCGTGGAGTCCAGCGCGACCAGCCAGTCCACCTCCGCCCTTGTCTGGGCCGCGGCCAGGATCCTGTCGAAGGTGCCGTCGGCCGCCCAGCGGGCGAACCGCCCGTGCACCGTCTGCCACGGGCCGAACCGCTCCGGCAGATCCCTCCAGGGCACACCGGTACGGAACTTGAACACGATGCCATCCATGACCTGACGGTGATCCCGCCACCTGCCCCGGGCACGGCCCACCGGCGGCAGCAACGGCTCAATCACCGCCCACGCGGCCTCAGATACTTCCCCATCCCTTACAACCGATCCAACGATCGGAAGATCGGCAAGACACCCCCTAGGTCCTCGGTGGATCACGACCGGAGCCAGAGCCGAAACGAGACAGCGGTGACGGTGCCGTGGAAGACGTAGGCGCATTTGTCGAACCGCGTCGCGATAGCCGGAAGTTCTTGAGGGCATTGATCGTCCGCTCGACCTCGTTCCTGCGCCTGTAGATCGTCGAGACTCCGCACGCCTTCACGGGACGCCCACGCCCGGGAGGCCGCGTTCCAGCAGATCACCCAATTCCGTCGGTTGACCCTGGGCCTGCTGAATGTGCGTATGGCGAAGGCTCGCGAAGACCAAACCGCGCCCACTGCGCCGCCAAGCAGTTGCTGTGCCACCGGGACTTGAACCGTCCGGCCGCCAGCACGGCCCATACCGCTCCCAGGCGCTCCTGCCCAGCAGCGAGGAGGGCAGGCGGCACCACGCGCAGGCCATAGGCCGCTAACGCGTCGATGGCTCACTCGCCGTGGAGGAATACTCCGTTGCCGGTCTGTCAGTCCCCTGTGCTTTGATCAGATCGACCCGGCGCGGACATGTCACGTCTGTGGGGTGGCCTCGCGCTGTTCTGACCAAACAGGGGGTTACAACTTGAGACCGAGAACCATGCTGGCGGTGGGCGCTGTGACGCTGGGGCTGCTGGGCAGTCATCTGGGCGTCGCGCAGGCGGCAGTGGAGCAGGAAACGGGTGCGGACACCTCGCTGACCACGAGTGTGGCCGCGACCGATCCAGTCGCTGATGAGGTGTCACCGGAGTCGGAAGCCGACGACGGTGATCCGGACGCCGCACCGTCGGCGGAAGACCTGGCCCTGGGCGCGGACAGTACGGCTGGGGAACCGGAGGCGGCCCCGGAAACCGCTGAGGACGGAGAGCGCGTCGGGCTGGCCGCCGGCCAGCAGGCCACCTGCGACGGGCGGGTGAAGGACGTTGCCGGGACTCCCGGTGCGCAGTACGCGGCCTGCGCGTCGCCCCTGGAGCCGGCGGTCGAGCTGACCTCCGACGAACAGGCAGTGCTGTCGCAACTTGAGGCTCCTGCCGACACCTCTGCGGCTGAGTCAGCCGTCCTGGCGGCCGAACCGGAAGCCGGGCAGGCCGGATCAGAAGCCACGCCGCAGACCGCCGCGTACGACACGGCACCGCCTGTTGCACCGGCCGACGAGTCCGACACCGCGGCCGCGGCAGCCAGGCCCAAGCCGTGGAAGGAACCCAAGTGGTGCATCGACGCAGGCGTGGACAACACGTGGTACATCGAACGCATGCGCGGCTGCGGCATCTGGCGTGCTGAGGTCAACGTCGAAGACGTGCGCACGGGCCGCAAGATCGGCGGTATCAAATACATCGCCATCGGCTACTCCTTCTCCGCCCGCGACTCCAAGACATGGGCCTACCAGGTAAGGCTGCTGGAGACGAAGCGGTGGGGGCGCGGGGTGAACGGGACCAAGGCGTCCGGGAGCGCTTCCTGCATCGGCAAGTGCAAGGTCGCGAAGAAGAACTTCCCGGGCCAAACGATCTCCAAGAGTGCCGAGCCCTACGGGCAGTTCTTCATGGACACCGCGATCAACACCGGTGCCTCCAAGCAGCGGGGAACGGGCCGGAGCGTCGCCTCCTGGACGTTCAGCAACCGGGAGTGGGTTGCGCCGTCTGAGCCGACGAAGCTGTCCACCGTGGACGTCCGCTGTGACAACGCGCTGCCCGGCGCTCCCCGCCAGGTCGGCTGCGTCACCCTGCAGGCCGTGCCGGTGATCAGCTACAGCCAGACCGGGCCGTGGCCCGAGGTCGCCAAGCACATCAAGGACGCCCAGGCCACCGGGCTGCCCGGCAAGTACGGCACGACGAACTTCCTGACACGGCTCACCGACCGCAAGAAGAGCCAGGAGAACCGGGACAAGGCGTGCCCGTCGAGCCTGGAGCGCCCGCCGGGCAAGTCCTGCGACGAGTACCCCTTCGCCAGTACCTGGCAGGGCGCCAAGTACGGCAACGGCAAGTTCAGCCGCCGCATGGTCAACGCCAAGCAGAACACCGATGCCGGCAAGGCCCTCAAGGGCTTCTACACCTACAGCCGCGTACTGGAAGGGGACCGGTTCCTGGTATGGATCAGGTAGACCCAGCCAGATGAGACCAGACGAGGCCACCGTGAATGAGCCAGCCCGTACAGGCACAGCCCTGGTGCACGCGGAGTACCACCTCTTCCAGATCACGGACCCGCAAGGGCCTGCGGCCGACGACCTGGACGCAAGCCGTACCGGCCTGGTGTCCGCCGATGGCGGAGCCATCGAGGTGACCACCGGGATCCACACCGGAGATGTCCACGTCACGGTCGAGCCGCACTCCCAGCGGCCCGACCCCGACCCGGGCTGGGAAGAGGTCGCTGAGATCTCATGCAACTCCCCTTCCGGGGAACTGCTCGTGACGTCCTTCATGGACGACCCCGCGGATCTGCCCTCGCTGGCCTCTCAGGGTCCCGGCTCGTACCGGCTGCGCGTCCACGCGCGCGGCCGGGACAGCGCCGTCGACCAGACGACGGTGGATGAAGCCGTGGAGTCGTATCTGATCCAGAGCTGGCCCGCTGCCCACCAGGACGCGCTTCTGCTGAAGGCGACAGACGCCTACGGGGCCCAGGTACGGGCCCAGCCGGCTGACGACACCATCGTCATCGACCACGAGGACTCACTCGGCACCCAGACCGGCCGGGAACGCGACATCCTGCACCGGGCTGAACGCGGCGACTACTCCTGACCCGCGATCACGCGCGCCTTCGGTTGGGGCGGCTGCCCCAACCGAAGAGCCGCGACAGAGATCGTTCATCTTCGATTTCGTGGGCGACCTGAGACGCCCCCTCGGCCGACCGTCGGCTCAAGGGCCTGTCCTTGGTTGTGATCTAGGAACGGTCGAACGCTGTGCTATTCATGGGCAGGTGACGGCTTCCGAGACATCCAGCAGGCCCTTCGAGGCGGTGCTGTGCGACCTCGACAACGTGATCCGCTTCTACGACTTGGCTCCACTGGCCGAGTTGGAACGCGCCGTTGGAGTGGCCGAGGGCACCACCGCAGAGGTGGCCTACGCCCCTGAAGTGGACCTGCCGCTTCTCCTCGGCAAGATCACTAAGGAGACATGGGTGGACTCCATCGCGTCGGCGCTGTCCGACCAGATGCCGTTGACGCATGCCCGGGAGCTCGGAATGGCGCTGGCCGATGCTCCGTTCCGGGCCGACGACGTGGTGGTGGCTATGCTGCGCCGGGTGCGGAGACATATGCCCCTGGTCCTGGTGACCAACGCGACATTGGAGCTGGAGCGCGACCTTGAGTCGATGGGGCTGGCGGATCTCGCGGACCACGTCGTCAGCAGCGCCCGAGTGGGAGTGGCCAAGCCTGACCAGGTGATCTACGAGATCGCAGCCGAGCGGGCCGGTGTTGCCGCCCACCAGTGCCTCTTCGTGGACGACCGGTGGGAGAACGTCGAGGCCGCCGTTTCCCTCGGGATGACCGGTGTGCACTACCAGGGGTCTACCGACCTTCAGAAGCTGCTGGACTTTCTACCCAGCAATTGAGAAGCCCACTGAGGCCCGCGCCATCCGGGCCGCGCCCTCGTGCCCCTCCTGCGCATCCTCACCGCCCAGTTCCTCCACCAGGGCGCCCACGCCCTGGTCCTCGACCACACCGGCATCTCCCACTGGTGGGCGAAGGACCTGCCGACGGTCACGCACCGCGGCAACGTCGCCGGCATCCACGACGCCCTCGGGGGTGCCTGCTGCACATCCAGGCTTCCGCTCCCGTACTTGGGGATGAGTGACGACCACACCTGAGCCCGCTTCTCCGCCACGATGGTCGGTTAGCCCCAGGACTGGGCGTGCGCTGTGGTCGTCTCGCGCCGGTAGTCAGCGTCGTGCAGTCCATCGCACTGTGCGCCGGGCCATCCTCTGGCCCAGCCTCACGCGGAGGTGACGGCGTCGCGCTCTATGGGCCGCCGCCGTGGCCGGCGGATTGGGGTGGGTCTTAGCCGTGGAAGTTGATGTAGCCGTTGCCGTCGGGGTCGTCGTTGCTCTTGGTGTAGGCGTGGACGTCGGCGCGGCTGCCTGAGGGCTTGTACAGGTAGATGGTGTCCTTGTCGTTGTTCCACAGGAAGTTGCAGTTGTCGCGGTAGACGACGTTGTGGGTGTCGGAGTCGGTGCCGTGGCCGCCGCGCAGCTTCACATAGTCGCCGGGCTGCAGGTAGTGGTTGGCGGTGAAGGTGAAGCGGTTACCGGTGGCGTCCTTGACGGCGTAGCCCTTGAGGTTGATCGTCGAGCGGGACGAGTAGTTCTTCACCGTCAGGTACTCCTCGTCGGTGTTGCCCGAGGAGCAGCTGTTGGAGTCCCGGCCCGGCGCGTCGTACTGAACTCCGCGGATCTTCAACGCCGAGCTGTACTCGGCGGCGTGGGCGGGGACGAAGGACAGGGCGGTCAGCGCGCCGGCCGTAACAGCGGCAGCCGTGACGAGGTTCTTGCGCAAGAGCGGGCTCCCCATGGTTGAGCGTGTGGTGTCGCCTGTGCAGGACACGCACCCGGGGCCGGTGGTTGCGCAGAGATGAGGACCTTCACCCGTTCGAAGGGCGTAGAGGTACGTTGCCTGCGGCGGTGGAGGCCCGGCCACCTGCGCCATCTGTCTCCACACGATGCTCCTGGCCCGCGGCGAGTGGTGCTCGGAATCAATTCGGCCACGGCCCCTCGTGCTCGCCGCACCCTCGTAGCCGGCGGCCGCACGAACGACGACCCGCCGGGTAGCTAACGGGGTTCGGTGCACACCGGCCCTCGGAGGAGGAACCGTCGTCCGGAGCTGGAACAGTTCTTCCGCCTGGAAAGAGGGCCCTGGACCTGACGCGGGCGAAACGCCGTCCGGCGACGAGGTGTTCGGATGCCCGGCACCTTCCTGACCGGGGACCAGTCGGCGGTCCCGGCTGCCGTGGTGCGGCTGGTGACAGGGGCCCTACCAGCACCCGCTATCGCAAGTCCGTGTGGTGACTGGCGGAAGCGGATGTTCCCGGTCGGGCGCAGGGTCATGGTGCCGGGTTGTCGTCTGGGCGCCGACGACGGGCGTACCGTGCCCGCACCTTGCGAGCCAGCACGAGGGAGGCGGCCAGGGCCAGACCCGACAGGAAGTTCCCGGCGAACTCGAATGCGAACTCATACACAGCACACCGCCGCGGGGCGAATGTGTCCGAACGAATGCGGTGGGTGACTCCTGTTGGCCATGCTGGTCTCCTCCTGCAGCGGGTGGCGCCGTTCCGGTCGGAAGCCGGGGCGGTGCACCCACCGTCGGGGACCAAAAAATCTTGCTCAAGAGGAAAGAAAGCGCAGACCAGGGGTGAAATAAAGCCCTTGGTGGGGGTCGGGGGAAAGAACTTGGCGAGGCAGGACACCAACGGCCGACCAGAGGAAGGCCGACCGCAGGGGCGCCCGCGCAAGGAGCTTCCGGAGGCGATGGAACCGAAGAAACGGGCCTTCGTCGAAGTGCTCCGGGTGGTCGTCTTCGATCGGATGAAAGAACTGGGCTTCACCTATGCCGCGATGATCAAGAGGCTGGGGTACAGCGAGACGAAGCTCAGCAGGATTGCCAACGGCCTGCAGCTACCCGATTGCGCGGAGCTGTTCGCGCTGCTGGATCTGGTCGACGAGAAGGCCCTTGGGCAGCCGCTGACCGAAACAGTCCGCGAACACGTGTGGGGTCTGTATCTGCGTGCTGTGGAAGTCACCCGGCCAGATCTCGCCGAGTACTACCGCTTTAAGAAGGAGGAGGAGGACATCCGGCGTCGCCAGCACGCCATGGCGGCCGAGCGGGCATCCCGGCCACCGGAGTCTGCGGCCGAAGACGACCTGGACAAGGAGCACCCGGCTGTCCAGCTCCGGGACGAAGCCGCCCGGCTGCACCTGCAGATCGCACGCGCTGGAGTCCCACTTCCTCCGCAGCCCATCGTCACGCCACCCCCCGGTGCCCAGCGCCCCCCAGCTGTCGACGCAATGCTGGACAACACCGCTTGGCTGCTGGACCAGGTTGAGCAGGCGCTGATCCGCCAAATCGCTCGCGCCGAACCCGTAGACGCTGTTTCTGATGAAGAAACCACTCGGTCTGCGCCCCCTCCGCCCGTGCCTCGGCCTTCCCCTTTTCGGTCCACCGCTGCGTTGCCGTCAGGGGAGATCGCCCGGCGCGCCGGCCACGCAGCCGCCTACCTCCTTTCGTTCGCAGTGGTCCTGTTATGTACCGTCCTGGTTGCCGGATACGTCTTGGACCGTCTGCCCACCGACGACAGTTCGCCCTCACCCTCCCGAGGCGCTGACCAGGGCGGCGGTGCCAGCGGTAACACCACCACTACCTCTGACGGCGGATCGTCCCGTAACCCTGGTGGGGCGGGAGGCACGGGAGGCACCGGTGACTCTGGCAGCGGCACCACCAACCGAGGCGCCGACAATAGCGGATCCACGACCCGCGGCGGCGGGGAGAGCAGCCCGTCCAGACTGCCCGCCCCCACACTCCTGCAGCCAGGGGACGGGGCAGTGCTCACCCACTCCCCGCGGACCACGAGGGTCGAATGGGCCGGTGTGACCGGCGCGTCCGAATACCGTGTCGAGGTCGAGTGTCAGCACTGCGTGACCATTGGCGCCTGGTCCCCACAGGCCAACACCACAACCACCGACACCAGCCACAGCTTCCAATGGCCAGCCGACAACGAGGGCCGGTGGCGGATTACCGCCATCGCGGCGGATGGGACCAGCGGAAGCACCAGCTCCTGGCGATATTTCCGCTACGACACCAGCATGCAGGCACCCGTGCAGGTCAGCCCCGCTGACGGCACGGTGTTCGAAACCTTCCCACGGACCACCACGCTTACCTGGGAGTCCGTCAGCGGGACAAGCCGGTACACCGTCGAGGTTGAGTTCTACGACACTGAGTGGCGTCCCTGGATCAAGGACGAGACGGCAAGCACCAGCTACCAGTTCGACTTCGTGGGCGTCCAAGAGGGCCGCTGGCGGGTTACCGGCATCGCCGAGGACGGAAGCTCAGGCCCCAGCAGCAGCTGGTGGCATTTCACCTACACCGTGTGATGAATCAAGAGCGTGCCCACCAAGCTGCCGGACCACACGGACGTGCGGGGTTCTCGGCGTCACAGTTATGCCGGTAACAGTGACGACGAAGCTGGCCGAGCCGCGTCCCCCACCAGCACGGGCCGGCTGGCACGGGCCATGCCCCTGCCCTCAACGGCCACGCCGACATCGTGCGTCAGCGCGGATGACGGCCCGGCGTCACCTCGATCGTGGTTGCCGGCCGTCAGGTCCGGCAGTCCGCACCGAAATCCCACCCGGATCGTCGAACATGCTCCCAGGATGAGGCCCCACCTCGGCGAGCCGCCCATCCTCTGCCAGCAGACGCACACGACTACAGAGCGTCCCCTTCACGTCGTGAACGGACCTCTGAGGGCCAGCGCGTATTGCGCGCAGCTTTTGATCCCTGCCGTGACGCACGGCGTTCGATTCGGTGCTGACCGTTGCCCCCCAGGAGCGAGTGGTGATCTACTGCATTTCCGATGTCGTTGGGGGAGGGCATACGTGCGACAAGACGTGTGTGCCGGGTGTATGGAAGTGTTGAGCCGGGGGGCGTCGAGGAGTGCCAATGGCTTTGGCACCTGCTGATGGCGGGCGGCGTAGTCGGCGGGGTTTCGCCTACCAGGACGTAGTCACTCTCCTGGACTGCTTGGACATGCTGGATGGGCAGTGGACTTCAGTGTCCTGGGAAGACCTGGAAGATATCCTCTGCTACCGCGATGACGCGCCGAACTACCGCCAGGTCAAGACGATCGAAGAGGCCGGTACCCGGCACAGCGTGGCCAGCGTCTGCAGGCCGGAAACCGCTCAGAAGACGGCAGAGACGAGCTATCTGGGCAAGTTGTTCCTGGGCAAGCCTCTTCCGGAGGGCACCCGCTTCACGCTCATCATCAACGAAGTGCCACTGCGCGACCTGTATGAGTTCGCGGTGGAACGAGATCGCCCACGCGGGTCGGTGAGCGAATCCACGCGCAACGCCGTCATCGAGCGACTGAGCTGCCTGCAGCTTCCGGACGGCCGCGACGTTGCCTGGTGTGTGGATCGTCTTGATGTCCTCGTCGTCGGCCGCACGATCGAAGACGTCGAACGAGAGACGCTGCACCGTTTGGCCCCGCATGTCGGCGCGCTCCTGGGCACCGGACCGATGTACGCGGAAGTGGAGGAGGTGATGGCCCGGCTCGTAGAGGGCATCGCTCGCAGCGCCCGGGCCCTGCGAGCGCAGAGCGTCAGCCGCGATACCTTCCAGGCCGCCCTGGAAGACAGCGTGCGCAAGGTCACTGGCCGACGCAGCGACGGCTCGACTGAACCCTTGATGACCCTGCAGGAGAAACTCCGGCCGGCAGGCGTCTCCGACGTGGAAGCCGAAGCCCAGCACGACGCCATGCTCACCTTTCGCCGCAGGCGCCGGGCCAGCATCGGCACCAGGCGGCAGCAACTCGACGACCTGGCCGACGACGTGCACGCCCTGTGCACCGTGACCATGGCCGAGCGGCGCAGCGGCCTCATCCCCCCAGGCCCCGACGCCTACCAGGCCACGATCCTCAAAGTGGCCCAGATGCCCCAGGTAGCCGAACGTACGTACAACCTCGTTGATGCCCTGGCCACCCTCAGCGACATCACCGCACGCTGCCTGAACAGGTACGTCGATGCCTCATAAAATCGGCAGCCGCGTTGTCCCGCCCCTGCACCGCCCCTGGGACCCAGACGACTCCCCGGACTTCCACGCCGCGCGCCTGCTACTGCTCATCCACCTGTGCGGCCAGCAACCGGGCTCCTACGTCGCCGGCCGGACCAAGTTCGCCAAACTCGACTTCTTCCTGCGCTACCCAGGATTTCTTGAACGCGCTCACGCCGCCATGCCGCAAGTAGTGCCACTCGGTGACGCATTTTTGGCCCAGGACTCCACTGAGGTCGAAGCGCCCATGGTCCGCTATCGCTACGGCCCCTGGGACCACCGCTACCGGCAGTTTCTGGCCTTCCTCGTCTCGCGCGGGCTGGTCACCGTCACCACCAGCCACAAGCCCGAACGCATCAAGCTCAAGGCCGCCGGCCGCCAGGCCGCGGAGCGGCTCGCGCGCACCCCTCAGTTCCAGCCGCTGGTCCGCCGCTGCGAAGCCATGCAGGGCAACCTCGCCAGCATGACCGGCACTCAGCTCAAAGACCTGATCTACGAGCTTTTCCCGGACGAGGTCGGCAACGCGCCCTTCCGCCAGGAGATCCAGCCATGACCAAGCCTGTCATCGCACACCCCGACCGCGGCATCCGTGTCGAGTCCGTCCGGCTTGTGCAGCACACCGGTGAGATCGACGAGTACACCTTCCACTCCGGCATGCTCAATATCATCACCGGGGTCCGCAACAGCTCCAAGACCACCACCCTCAAGGCGATCGACTACTGCCTGGGCGACCGTGACAGCCCCCGAGATGCCTTGACCATCGCGGTAGCCGAGAAGTACGTCGAAATCAGCACAGATCTGACACTGAACGGCACCCCGCACACGCTGACCAGGTCACTTCACCACGGCCGCATGAACAAGGTCTACATCGACGGAGACGACCTTAACGTCGACGCCTTCTCCAGCTGGATCCTGCAGGAGCTCAACTGGCCCGACCTGCAAATCCCCAAGGGAATCGTCGCGGGATCAGCCAACCAGCTCACACCTTTATCGTTCCGCAACACCCTGCGCCACATCTACCGCAACGAAAACTCCTGGACCGACTTCGCCAACAAAGAAGCCGAGTTCATCCGGCGCGCCGTCGTGAGCCAGCTCCTCGGATTCGCCCGCGTCAAGTACTCCAACACGGACTTCCATATCGCCCAGGCCAGAAAACGCCTGGCCGAAGCCCAGGCCATCGAACGTGAAGTCCAAGAGAGTACCCTCCAGGCCGTCACCGCCATCTCCGACCGCCTCAACATCCCCGTGGCCCGCTCACTGGAGCAAGTAGCAGCCGCTCGCGACGCCGTCCGAGCCGAACTCGACGCCGCCTACGAGCAGCGCCGACAGCTCACCGCCGACATCAACAGCCTGGTCCACGGCGGCCACGAGACCACCGGCGCCGGGTATGACACCACCCTCACCGCCGACTACGAGAACACCTCACGCCGCCTCCAGCGTGCCCTGGACGAGGTGACCGGCCTTGAGCAACTCCACGACGAGCACAGGCAGTCGGCCCAGACGGTCACCGCAGAGATCGGCCGTATGCAGCGCCTCATCACTTCCGTCGATCTCTTCGACGCCCTGCCTGTCCGGCTCTGCCCCGCCTGCGAACAAACTGTCGATCCACGCCGTCCCCACCACGACGACGCCTGCTACCTCTGCAACCAGCCCGTCAGCGACGACCAACGCCGGCGCCGCGCCCAGGTCGAAATCCGATCCCTGAAGTCAGAACTGGCAGATCTGCAAGACGTCATCGCCCGCACTACCGGCGATCTGCAAACCGCCCACGAACGCCGCACTCACCTGGAACAACAACAAGCCGAACTGGCCAAGCGCATCAACAACGAACGAGCCGCCCAACTAGCCCCTTTCATGACCGCGCTGGAGGACCTCGCTGGAAACATCGCCCAGCTGGAACAGAAGATGACCGCCTTCCCGGCCATCGAAGAGATCCTGCAACGCCGCATCGAGGCCACCCAGACCGTCGCATCAGCCCAGCAGGCCCTGAACGACATCACCGAGGCCCAGCCCTCGCACCAAGCCGTCGGCCTATCCCCGGCCGACCGTTGCGCCCTCTTCGCAGACCGCATGAACTCCTTCCTCCAGACCTACCGAGGACATGGCTGGGTCAAGGGAAGCATCACCATCAGCGACAGCGACCTCACCTTCTATGTCGGCACCCGCCCTTGGAACCAGATCCTCGGCGCCGAACTACGGGTGCTCTTCTTCCTCGCCTACAGCTACGCCACTCTCTTCCTGGCGAACGACCTGGACGAAGAGTGCGCCTTCCCCGGGTTCCTGATGCTCGACAACCCCTACCAGCAAGGCATCGACGCCAGCGTCATTAAGTCCGTTCTACAGGACCTGGGAAAAGCAGCTCAAGCCACGGGCACACAGGTCATCACGACTCAAGCGCTCCCCCAGTCTCTCCGAGGCGAAAACGTCCGGCACATTGAAATGCCGCAGGTTTACGAAGCAAGTTAGCGTGACTGGTGACCGAAAGACTTAAATTCGCCTCCCGGTGAGTGATGGAAATGCGCATTAGAGGCGACCGCAACATTGGGAGATTCTGGTGGATCACCGCTTGCGAGAAGAAATCAGGGAACTTGCACGCCGCTTGGCAAGCGACAGCGATCAATCTGAGCTGCTTGATAAGCTAATCGACCATCTACAAGAGAAAAATGTTGAGCTGGCAGCCCGCAGTAGGCGAGGTGCAATCCTTATCGCCCTCCTGGTTTTGCTGTTCGAACTAGTAACTCGGAACCTAGTAGGAGAAATCTCCTTCCTTTCGATTAAACTTTCCAAGTTGGCTTTCGTTACAGCCTGTATTCCGCCTATAACGGCATACATGGTCAGTTCTTTGGTCATGACCTCAAAGATTGCTGAAGTGGTACGGGAGGCCCAGAGGGCGTTGATCGAATCTGCCCATCCTTCCTGGCCGACTTCAGGTCTTCACGATCTCATCGCACCCGACTACTCCCCCCTATTCCCGCGTATTCCCACGGTTCTTACGAATAAGCTGGTGCGTGGCGGCCTGCAGCTCCTTATCGAACTGACCGAGGTGCTGCTTTTGATCATAGGCCCCGTGTGTTTCTGGGGATATGCTTACGTCAGGCTTTTTGATCTTCGGTCTGCCGCAGACGCCCTAGTGTGGTGCTCACTCGCAGCTACCTCGCTGTTCGCACTTCTTGCCGTCTTTATCGCTGCATCTAAGCCGCAGAACAATTGATGACTTCCCCTATAGTCTGTATAGAGGTAGGAGTGGATCAGTCAATTGCACGGCCAGCGGGATCGAAGGTTGGGAGCGGTTGGCCGCTACAACCTACTCGCCGACTGCTACCGGGCCGCTGCGCGGGAAATCGGAGAAGTCCCCAGCAAAGTCCAGGCCGTTACCTGGGTAGCCCACATCGAACGCAATCGATAAAGCCCGGGGGTGGGGTCTGGTTCCAGAGTTCATCTGGGTCTACAGTTTGATGCACGGGGGTGGTCTGGTTCTCCAATCGCTACACAGGCACATGACCTGATGCAGGGTCACCGGCCCCGGCCACTTCCCTCTCCTCGTTGCTCGGGCCGTAGGCCCGTTGGCCGCACCGCGCAGCGGGGCCGGCCTTTTGGCCGCGTAGCGGCTCGGGTGGCTGGAGCGCAGCGGAGGCCGCCCTCACGGGGCCGTAGGCCCCGGAGCTCCGGGAGCGCAGCGGACGGAGCGTCATCCGCCTTGCGCAGCAAGGCGGGTGGGCTGCTCGCGCAGCGAGCAGCTCCGCTCCCGCGGAGCGGGAGCGCAACACCCGCGCGCAGCGCGGGTGTTCGCTTGCATATCGCGCAGCGATATGGTACCCGCTCCGCGGG
>NZ_BAAASE010000018.1:0-98610 GCF_039532725.1 Streptomyces coeruleofuscus | reverse complement strand
GTTCCCGGACGGCAAGGTGATCATCGTGCTGTCCGAGGGGCGTCTGCTGAACCTGGGTAACGCCACGGGTCACCCGTCGTTCGTGATGTCCAACTCGTTCGCGGACCAGACGCTGGCGCAGATCGAGTTGTTCACCAAGCCCGACGAGTACCCGACGGGTGTCTATGTGCTGCCCAAGCACCTGGACGAGAAGGTCGCCCGTCTTCACCTGGAGGCGCTGGGCGTGAAGCTGACCACGCTGCGTCCGGAGCAGGCCGAGTACATCGGTGTGCAGGTCGAGGGCCCGTACAAGCCGGACCACTACCGCTACTGAGCAGGCGGTGAAGACACGATGTCCGAGTACCCCGAGTACGAGGAGCCCGAGCGGGACCCCGAGCTGCCCGGCCGGCTGCTCCGCACCGAGCGCGACGCCCTGATGCCCCTGCTCCGCGCCTCTGACAAGGAGCGGTTCGAGCTGCGCACGGCCTGCCCCGGCTGGACCGTGCGTCAACTCCTCGCGCACTGCGGTGCCGCACTGTTCCGTATCGTCGAGGGCCGCCTCGAAGAAGGCGTGTTCCTGCCGGAGTCGAACGCCGCCGACGTCGCGGAGCGCGAGGACTGGCCGCTGAGCCGTGTCCTCGACGAGTTGGAGCGGGGCTTCACCGAGGCGGGAGACGTCATCGCCGCTCACAAGGACGGGTCGCTGGACGCGGTGGCGCTGGGGGAGTGGGTGCACGCCGGCGACGTACGCGAGGCGTTCGGCGAGCCGGGAGCGTACGGCGGCGAGAGCACCGAGTACGCGCTGCCGCTTCTCGAAGTGACCAGCCGCAGACGGAAGACCCCGCGCCTGCACGCGTTCCTGAGCTGCAGCACGCCGCCGCTGGTCCTCGGCAACGAGACCGAGGGCCGCCCGGTCGCGCAGTTCTGGGGCGACGTGCCGACACTGATCCGCATCTACACGGGCCGCCCGCTCGTCGGGACGCGCTACGAGTTGTACGGGGCGGCGGAGCAGGAGCTGTGCGTCTACCGGTGACGCGGTCGGCTCAGTCCGTCTTCACGATCTGGAAGGCCTCGGCGAGGCGGCCTGGTGGCAGGCCGCCCGCCCTGGCGTGTTCGGTGAGCCAGTCGCGCAGCAGGCCGGCCAGGTCGTCGAAGTGGGCGGTCTGTGAGGTGTGGATGCGCAGGGAGTCGACCTTCCGGTCGAAGACGGCCGTGACGTCGACGTACTGGTTGGGCCTCGGCCCGGTCATGAGCCACAGTTCGGGGACGATCCAGGGTTCGAGGCCCTCGTCCTTGAGGAGTTCGGGGTGCGCGAACGGGTTGCGCGCCTCGGGGTAGACCGCCCGCAGGGCGGCGTCACCGACGGCACGGTGGTCGGGGTGCAGGTCCGCGACCCGCGCCCAGTTGATCTCCGGGCTGGGGATGATCGCGCGCGTGGGCCGCACCTGGCGGATCACGCGGCACAGGTCGCGGCGCAGTTCGACGCTCGGCTCGACGAAGCTGTCGGGGTAGCCGAGGAAGCGGACATCGTGCACGCCGCTGAGCTTGGCCGAGTGGACCTGTTCCGCGCGGCGCAGATCCGCCATCGCCTGGCGCGGGAGCCGCTCGTCGTACCCTCCCGCGTCGCCGTCCGTGACGACGCAGTACGTCGCGCGGGTTCCGCGCGCGATCCACTGCATCACCGTGCCGCTCACGCAGAACTCGATGTCGTCCGGGTGGGCGGCCACCACGAGCAGGCTCTCGGGTGCGCCGCGGTCGGGGGAGTCGGCCTTGAACTCGTCCATGAGGCAAGCCTGTTGACCGCGTGACAGGGCGACAAGGCGTTACCCGTGGCGTGTCTGCGACATGGCACTTACGTGCCAGCCAAAGAATTGGTAGATTCAAAACATTGGTGGATACAAGACCCCGGAGGCGACCGGCATGTGCAGGATCTTCGGCTCCTTCGCCGTGGCGGCCACAGGCCCCGAGCTGGCCACGGTGTCGGCCCGGCAGCGCCACGGCGGCCCCGACGAGCGCGGTGTACTCGCCGGACGCGGCTGGTCGCTCGGCTGCGACCGGCTCGCCGTCACCGATCCGACGGGCGGCTCCCAGCCCTTCAGGCTGCCCACCGCACCAGGCGTCACCGCCGTACTCAACGGCGAGATCTACAACCACCGTGAGCTTCGCCGGCACCTGACCGCGCGCGGGCACCACTTCCCCGACGCCTGCGACGGCAGCCTCCTGCCCGCGCTGTACGCCGAGTACGGCTCGGCCTTCGCGGACCACCTGGACGGCATGTTCGCGATCGCCGTCCTCGACCTGCGGACACCGCTGCCCCAACTCCTCCTCGCGGTCGACGAGATGGGCATGAAGCCCCTTCACTACCACCAGGGACCCGACGGTGTGGTGCGGTTCGCCTCCGAGATCCCGGCGCTGCTCGCCTTCGACGGGGTGCCGGCCGATCCGCGCGAGGAGACCCTCGACACCGTACTGGCCACCAGGACGCCCTTCGGCACCGAGACCGCCCTGCGCGGTATCCGCAACCTGCCACCCGGCGCCACCGCCATCGCCCGCGGCACCGAGGGCCTGCGTGTCCTGCGCCGTCGCCTACGCCGGGCCGCACCGGCACCGGCCACCGGAGTGCTGGACACACTGCGCCGTGAGGTGCACCGGCTGGCCGACGCCGACGTCCCGATCTGCGCCATCACGAGCGGCGGCCTCGACTCCGGGCTCGTGACCGCGCTGGCCGCGGAGCACGCCGCACCGCTGCACACCTTCCACCTCGGCTACCGCGGCCGCTGGCCGGACGCCGAACACGCCTACGCCAAGGCCGTGGCCAGGCGCGCCCGCACCGTCCACCACCAAGTGGACGTCGACCCCGCCGAGTTCGCCTCCCTGCTCACCCGGACCATCCGGCACCTCGGCCAGCCCAACGCCGACCCCATCACACTGAGCACCTACGCCCTCTTCCGGGCCGTGCGCGCAGCGGGCTTCACCGTGGCGCTCACCGGCGACGGCGCCGACGAACTCTTCGGCGGGTACGACCGGGTGCGCGCCGCCCTGGCCGCACCCGAGGGCACCGACTGGACCGCGGCCTACGTCGACGCGCTCGGCGCCGCCCCACGCCTGATGCGCGAGTGGCTCTACACCCCCGACTACCGGGCCTTCATCGCCGAGCACGGCTCCGCCGCCGACCGGATCACGGCCGAGCTGCGCGCCTCCCGTGCCGACCGCGTCACCACCCTCACCGGCTTCGAGACGCGCTGGAGGCTGCCCGCCTACCATCTGCGCCGCGTCGACCACCTCAGCATGGCCTGGGCGGTGGAAGCCAGGATGCCGTTCTGTCAGCCGGCCGTCGCGGCGGTGGCCCGCGGACTGCCGGCCGAGCAGCGGCACGGCAAACGCGCGCTGTACGAAGCAGGGCGCGACCTGCTGCCGCAGGCCGTGCTGAACAGGCCCAAGCAGCCCTTCACCCTGCCCCTCGCCGCCATGCTCGCCCCCGGAGGCCCACTGCTCGAACCGGTGCGTGAACTCCTCGCGCCGTCCAGGCTCATGCGGACCGGGCAGTTACGGCCGGAGCGCGTGCGGGCGTTGCTGACCCGGCACGCGGAGCGCCCCTCGCACCAGGACGCCCTCACCCTGTGGGCGCTGGCCGTGCACGAGCTGTGGACGGAAGTCGTCCAGGGACTGCGGGTCTCCGTCGGCTGCGCGGCGTGACCGGCGACGTCGTCCAGGCCGAAGGCGCGCCCGGGCCGACACTCGTGCTGCACAGGGACCGGCTCCCCGCCGGCGCCCTGGCGTCGTGCGCGGAACTCACCGTCGTACGGCGGTGGCTTGAGCGCACGGGGCGCGGCGGCATCCGCAAGCTGGCCCTGATCGGGACATCCGCCGATCCGTCGTGCGACCTGGACTACCGCTTCGTGCAGTGCCTGCCGGACGGCTTCGACTTCCGGACCGGGTGCGGCCACTCGTTGCTCGCGGCCGTCGTCGGCACCGGACGGCCCGGGGCGGTGCGGGTACGGGCGGTCACCACCGGGGACACGGTGGTGTGCGTGCCGGAGCCGCACGGGGCGTACACGGTACGGCTGGAGCGGGTCGCCGCGACCGCTGACCTGCTGCCCACCGGCCGCCCCGCCGACCGGCTCGGCGGGCTCACGGTGTCGATCGTCCGGTACGGCAATCCGTACGTCTTCGTCGACGCCCGCGACCTCGGGCTGGACTCGGACCACGCGCTGTTCGCAGCGGGGCCGCCGGTGCTCGGGCGGCTGATCGCCGTGCGGGCGGCGGCGGCCCGGCTGTTGGGAATGCCGCCGCGGGGCGCGCTCCCCAAGGTCGCCGCGGTGGGCTCGTACCGCCCCGGGCGGCTGTCGGTCCGTGCGGTGACGGTCTCCGGATGGCATCCGGCCCTGGCGCTGACGGGGAGCGTGTGTCTGGCGGCGGGGACAGCCGTTGCAGGAACGCTGCTGTCGCGCCTGGCCCTCGACAGCGGCCCGGCGTACGAGGCGTGCCCCCGCGCGGCTCGCTCCTTGCGTCTCGACACCCCCTCCGGCCCGGTCCACGTCTCCACCGAGGCGACGGCGGAGCGGCTTCGGCACGTCGCCGTCCACGGCAAGCGTGCCCGGGTGCTCGAACGCGCCGTGCCCCTTCCCTGGCGTATCCGCGTCACGGCGTGAACGCGCACCTGCTCAGGGGCTGGACGGGGCACATCTCTCTGCCACTCTGGTGATCGGTCAGCAATTCCCGCCGGGCATTCCCGCCAGGTCAAGGGGAATTCTTCTCTGCTGCGTCCCGACCGGGGGGAGAGATCTCCAGGATGAAATTCGAGAACCTGCGCGTCGTGGTGACCGGGGCGTCCCGGTATTTCGGGCGGGCGATCGCCATCGGATTCGCGCACCTGGGTGCCGAGGTCTTCGTCTCGGCCCGCACGGTCGAGGCCGCGGAACACACCCGTACCGAAGTGCTGGGCGAGGCGAGGAACCGTATTCACGCGTTCGGCTGCGATCTGAGCCGGCCCGCCGAGATCAGGGACTTCGCCCGGCAGGTCGGTGAGCACACGGACCGCGTGGACCTGCTCGTCAACAACGGCGCACGCTGGCTGGACGGCTTCGAACTGGAGGGCGCCTCCGACGACTCCATCGTCGAGACCATCGAGTCCACGGCAGGCGGCACGGTGCTCATGGTCAAGCACTTCCTGCCGCTGCTGCGCGCCTCCAAGCGCCCCGACATCATCAACATGGTCGCCGTCTGCGGCCTCGGCGGAGCGGCCGATTCCCCGGCACACGAGGCCTTTTACGCAGCCAAGGGCGCCCAGGCCGGATTCGCCGACATTCTCGCGCGCCGACTGCGGCCCTCCGGCGTACGCGTCTTCTCCCTTTATCCGCCCGACTTCTCCACCTCCGATCCACGCTCCGCGGAATGGGAGGGCATCGGCAGGGACGCGCAGTATCCCGACGAGAAGCTCACGACCCAGGCCCTCTTCGAATGCATCGTCTACGCGGTCGAGCAGCCACGGGACTGCTTCATCCGCTCGTTCCACTTCGAGCCCCGCTGAGTGCCCGTCGCCCAGCAGTGTTCACCTGACCGCCAAGGAGCCTCGTCCATGAGCACCCCACTCTGGATCACCGCAACCCCGCCCGACAGCGACGGCGAGCTGCACATCGGACACCTCGCCGGCCCCTACGTCGCCGCGGACGTGCTCAGCCGGCATCTGCGCGCCGACGGGCAGTCCGTGCTGTTCACCACCGGCACCGCCGATCACGCCGACTCGGTCGAGCTGCGGGCGCTGCGCGGTGGACGCAAGCCCGAGGAGGTCGCGGAGGGCTTCCGTACCGCGATCACCGCCGACTGGCTGCGCTCCGGCGTCGAGTTCGACCACATCGTCCAGCCACGCCGTGACCGTGGCTACCAGCGCTGGCTTCAGGACCTGTTATCGGACCTGTACGCGCAGGACGTCATCGCACCCCGCACCCGGTTGCTGCCGTACTGCGAAGGCTGTGACCGCTGGCTGTACGGCGCCCATGTCACCGGCGTCTGCCCGCACTGCGGCACGCGCGGCGACGGCGGCCTGTGCCACACGTGTGCCAGGCCGAACGACGGCGAACTCGTCGACCCGGTGTGCTCCCTGTGCGGCTCGCCGGGGCGGCCGCGCCGCTGCCGTCGCCTCTACCTCCCCCTGGAACCGCTGCGCGAACAGCTCGCCGACCACTGGAGCTCCGCCGGGCTGCCGCCGCGTCTGGCCGTGCTGTGCGAGAGCCTCATCGAGGACGGCCTGCCGGACGTGGCCGTCGGGCACCCGGGGGACTGGGGCGTTCCGATCCCCGTCGACGGCTTCTCCGGCCACCGCGTCGACGCCTGTTTCGAAGCCGCCGCGATGCACCTGTTCGGCTACGGCTACGACAAGAAGCCCCTGCCCGAACGCGCCGTCCACTTCTGCGGATTCGGGCACTCCTTCTGCCACGTCGTCCTGCTGCCCGCGATCCTCGTGGCCCGCGGCGTCAAACTGCCGCAGGAGATCCACGTCAACGAGACGTACCGCATCGACGTCGAGGACGCGCGGGGGCCCGACGGCAAGCCCATGGTGTGGGCCCTCGACCTGCTCACCGAGTTCGGCTCGGACACGCTGCGCCGTCATGTCCTCCAGGCCAGGCCGCTCGGCCGCCGCACCGAGTTCCGCCGGGACGAGCTCGACCGCACCCGGCAGATCCTGGACGGCACCTGGAACAGCTGGCTCAACCGGTTGTTCGCCGCGGTACGCGAGGAGTGCGCGGGGCGGGTCCCCGACGCGGAGCCGGGGGGCGACGGGTGGGAGGCGCTGCGACGCCGGCTGCACCGGGCGGCGGAGGACGTGCGCGAGGCGTACGGGCACGAAGCCTTCGATCCGCGCCGCGCGGTCGCGGTCCTGGACGAAGTGGTGAGCTGCACCACGGACTTCGGCTACGTCAACGTCTTCGAGCGGCGCCGGCCGAGCGGAACCGGACGTCACCTCCGCCCGATCATGGCCCAGTTGGCGGTGGCCTCCGCTCTGGCGTCCTGGGCGTGGCCCGTCATGCCCGAAGGCGCCGCGCGGCTGGCACAGGCGCTCCGGCTCACACCCGGAGGACCGGTGGTGCCGGAAGCGCTGGTCCCACCGGCTCCGGGCACACGGCTGGCTCCGCCGTCCGGACCCGTCTTCGGCTTCTGATCACCCGGTAAGCCGTTGTGCCCACCCGCTCCGCCCGGCGGAGCGGGTGGGCACAACGGCTTACCGGGCATCCCAGCTGAAGGAGCTCCCCTCGTGTCCCTGCGCGTCGCCATGCTCAGCGTCCACACCTCACCGCTCCACCAGCCCGGCACGGGCGATGCGGGCGGCATGAACGTCTACATGGTCGAACTCTCCCGGGCCCTGGCCGAACAGGGCGCCCACGTCGACCTGTTCACCCGCTGCCGGGGCGAGGGGCACCCGCCCCGCGTCGAGCTCGTTCCAGGCGTCCGGGTACGGCATCTGCACGCCGGTCCGTGCCGTGCCCTGCCCAAGGAAGCCATGCCCGGGCTGGTGCTGGAGTTCGCCCTCGCCCTGCTCAAGGCGGGCGTCGGCCATCCGTACGACCTCGTGCACTCGCACTACTGGCTGTCGGGCCAGGCGGGCAGCCTCGCCGCCGGACAGTGGCAGGTCCCCCTGGTGCACACGATGCACACGCTGGCGCGCGTCAAGAACGCCTCCCTCGCGCCCGGCGACAAGCCCGAGCCGGAGCTGCGCATCCACGGAGAGAGCAGACTCGCCGCCACCGCCGACCGGCTCATCGCCAACACACCCGAGGAAGCGGTCGCGCTGCGCAGCCTCTACGGAGCGGCGCCGCACCGCACCGATGTCGTGACGCCCGGAGTCGACACGCGGACGTTCCACCCCGCCGACGGCAGGAGAGCGGCGCGCGCCCGACTGGGCCTGCCGCAGGAGGCGTTCGTCCCGCTCTTCGCCGGCCGTATCCAGCCGCTCAAAGGCCCTGACGTCCTGGTCCGGGCCGTGGCGGAACTGCTGCGGGAGGCGCCGGATCTGCGCCGAAGGCTGCTCGTGCCCGTGGTCGGCGGGCTCAGCGGCTCGGGCACGCGGGTGCCCGGCGAACTGCGCGAGCTGTGTGGGCGGCTGGGTCTGCTGGATGTGATCCGCTTCGAACGAGCGGTGCCGCAAGCGGAATTGGCGGACTGGTACCGGGCGGCCGATGTCCTGGTGGTGCCCTCGCGCAGTGAGTCCTTCGGTCTGGTGGCCCTGGAGGCGCAGGCCTGCGGTACGCCGGTGCTGGCCGCGGCCGTGGGCGGACTGCCGACGGCGGTCCGGGACGGAGAATCGGGACTGCTCGTGGGCGGGCACGAGCCTGGCGACTACGCACGCAGGCTGCTGTGGTTCGCACGGCACGCGGCGGCGGCCGAGGCCATGGGGGTGGCGGCCGAACGGCACGCCCTGGAGATGAGCTGGGACGCCGCGGCTCAGCGGACGCTTCAGGTGTACGAGCGCGCGCTGGAGAACAGGGGCGCCAGGGTGGGGCAGAGGCGGCGGCACACCCCTGCCCCGGCGGCCACTCCCTCCTGGAGGAACAGAAGGGCCGCGGTACCAGCTTAACATTCCTTTGGTGCGACCAAAAGTATGGCTCGTTCCAAAAGGGGCTTGAATTCGCCACTGCCCTCACGCGGAAGGATGTCATATCCGTGCCATGACATATCCACGACTTGTGGAATCGTAGATTCCCGCTCGTGGGCGGGTGATGATGGAAATGTCTTCGA
The DNA here is from genome assembly GCF_039532725.1 of Streptomyces coeruleofuscus. Taxonomy (NCBI): domain Bacteria; kingdom Bacillati; phylum Actinomycetota; class Actinomycetes; order Kitasatosporales; family Streptomycetaceae; genus Streptomyces; species Streptomyces coeruleofuscus. Next base: position 89,898 of record NZ_BAAASE010000018.1, on the reverse strand, counting down.
GGGAAGCCCGGCGGCACGGGCCCCGAAGGCGGAATATCCATTCGCATCCTGGAGGGAAATAGTGTCCGCAGCTGTGCGCGCCACCGGATTCCGTATTGCTCGCCAGTTCGTCCTCGCTGCGATTCTCTGCGGGGCGGTCGCAGGAGGCGCCGTAGTGACCGCCATGCCCGTCGAGAACTCCGTCACGCGGCAGGTGGTGGCCGACGGCACGGACAACAACTGGCCGTCGGTCCCCACGACCCCGCAGGACAACAACTGGCCGACGGCTCCGACGGCCCCGCAGGACAACAACTGGCCGAGCGAGTCCCCTGGCCTGTAACGGAGGGCACAGGAAAGAGCCCCGGAGACGCCGCGCGCAGCGGCTCGCCGGGGCTCTTTCCTGTGGGCCGCCCATGTCGCCCGATGGTGTCTCAGATGGCCCGGCAGTCGGGGCACAGCCCCTTGAAGACGACATCGGCGTCATTCAGCTGCCAGTCCTCCAGGCCGTTTCCCGGAGGGGGCGGTGCCTCGTGGACGACATTCTCCACGCGTCCGCATTTGACGCACAGCGCATGCTGGTGGGGTGGGCCGGAGAGTTCGAACACGGCCGGCCATCCGGGGCGCTCGAATTTCGTCACCAGGCCGGTGTCCAGAAAATGCCGCAGCATCTCGTAAACGGCCTGGGATGTCAGTGTTCCCAGCCGCTCCCGGGCCGCGGCGGTCAATTCCTCCACGTCGAGATGGCCGCCGGCCGTCAGTACCTGAAGCACCTCGAGGCGGGGGCTCGTCACGCGCAGACCGACATCGCGGAGCTGCTGGATGGCCGCTTCGCGCTCGTTCGCCACTGCTTCGCGTGTCATCTCTCCGCCGCCTGGTGAGATCAAAAGTTTGAATGGATCGTACCTCTTGTCCCCACCGGAGTGCAGAGAGCCGACAGCCTGTTCCCGGGGCAGCCGCTTGCGGAGGGTCAGTCGAGCCAGCCCAGCCGGGAGGCGCGGACTCCTGCCTCGAAGCGGCTGGAGGCGCCCAGTTCCTGCATCAGCTCGGAGATCATCCTGCTGACGGTGCGCAGGGAGACGCCGAGGCTGCGGGCGACCTTCTCGTCCTTCATGCCGGAGGCGAGCATGCGCAGGGCCGCGCGCTGCTGTTCTGTGAGTCCGTCGCCCCCTCGCGCGGGCTGGACCTGCTCGCCGTACGGGGTCGCGGTGTGCCAGCAGTGCTCGAACAGCGTCAGGTAGGACCGTACGAGGGCAGGGCCGCGGGCCAGGATGGCCCCCGCCGAGCCGTCCTCGGGGTCGGCCGGGAGCAGGGCGAACTGCTCATCGGCGATGATCATGTTCATGGGTACGACCGGGGAGAGGCGTACCTCGACGCCCAGTTTCGCCTTCATCCTCAGGTGGTCGGCGTCTTCGGGGACCGACGTCAGGCGCTGATTGAAGATGGAGCGAACCTGAACGCCGTTCTCGATCTGACGCCGATCGCGGTCGAGCGCCCGCTCGGGGATCTCCCTGCCGCGCGCGATGGGATGCATCGAGGCGAGGCGGTGCTGCACGGTGTCCGTGATGTCCTCGAGCACCTGCTGGATGCGGCGGTAGTCGCTGATGATCTCGATCTCCACGCCTGCCGCCTGGGCCAGAGTCTCGGTGCGCAGGAAGTTGCCGGCCAGGGTCTGCAGGGTGTGGTGGGCCCGGTCGGCCTGATCGAGGTGGTTGCGCAGCCGGGTGCGCTCCCGCTCCAGCAGTCTGATCAGGGCGATCTCCGGTGCTATGACGGTGACCGAGTCGCTTTCCGCCTCCGACGCCTTGCCCGCGTCCAGCTCCAGGCGGTTGTCGTGGAGTCTTCCCGTCGGGACGACCAGACCGAGGCCGAGCAGCTCGTTGCGACATCGATCGCGTTCGTCGTCCGATAAGTCCATCTCGGACGCGACTTCCCGGAAGCTGGACGCTCCTCGTGCCCGCAGTCTCCGGTAGAGGGCGAGAGCCAGGTCAGTGGATTGAGTCCCCGTTCGGCCACTGCCGTAGACCACTGCGAAGCGCCCCCTCGTGATTCTCCGAAATGCCCCGATCACACCTTGTCACACAAGGTACTCGGGAACTCCGAGTCATCTTAGTAATGTGACGGGGGTCACTCGGCGGGGTGGCACACCAGGAGGACGCTGTGCGTCCGCTCGTCGAGCCACTGCTGCCGCCGGTCGGCGATGCGCAGGCCGGCGGCCCGCAGTTCCCGCAGCAGGTCTTGCTGGTTCACGATCCACTTGTCGGTGGTCGCGATCGACCGGCGGACCCGGGTCTTCCCCGAGCGCTCGATGAAGTAGGTGATCTGCTCGCTCATGGCGGCGAGGTCGAAGACCTGACGGGCAACGACCCACTCGGTGACCCCGTCGAACCGCGGCACCTGGAACGCCCAGGTGCGATGGGGGTGTTCGGCGAGACCCGCCGTGTCGTGGGCCGTGTAGTCCAGGGCGAGCGCGCCGTCCGCGCCCAGGTGGGCGGCGATCTCGCGAAGCATCCCGGGGCGGGCGTGCGGGGGGATCGCCGCGATCATGGCGCCTGCCAGCAGGGTGAGTCGGTAGTGCCGGCGCAGGCGCAGCCGGGCGAGATCGGCGTGGGTGGTGGTGATCCGGCCGCGTACCTGCGGGCCGATGCGATCGGCCCAGGCGCGCAGTCTCTCCAGGCTCGGGGCGTCCCGGTCGACCGCCTCGACCGTGAAGCCGTGGCGGGCGAACGGAACGGTGAGCCGCCCGGCGCCCGAGCCGAGGTCGAGCACCGGGCCGCCGGTGGCCCTGGCCAGCGCCAGATACTCGACGATGTCGCCGCTGAACGGCCCCAGCAGGGCGTCGCGCAGCCACAACTGGTCCTCGGTGTGGGGGGCGAGGGACTCGAGTCCGGGAAGCCAGGCGCACAGGGCGGGGGAGGCGGTGGTGATCCGGGACGGCGGGACCGGGCCGGGCGCGGGCGTCACCGGTGTGCCGGTCTGTGTGTGCATCGCTCCTCCAGGTGGCTCGACCGGTCCTGCCGTCCGGGCGGGCCCCGTGCCGCCGGGACCGCGCCGCGCCACCATCGTGTCCGCAGGCCTTCACAACGGGCCAGCCTCCACGGATGCGCGTTCACGCCAATTCGCGTCTACGCCAGAGACGTCGGACTCGTCAGCGACGCCCGCGTCGAATCCGCGACTCTCACAGCGCCCGGCTCAATCGCCGTCCCGCACCGGTGAAGCCGTGAGCCGTGCAGAAAGGAAGCGAGGGGTCGTCCGCCGACGGCAGGCTGACCGACTGACGCCGGGCGCCGTGTCTTCGCATGCGCTCGGTGAGGGCGGACAACAGCGCACTGCCGATCCCGTCACGGCGGCGCTTCGGCAGGGTGCACAGCGCGTACAACTCCCCCTCACCCGGCGCGGGTACGCCTCCTGCGGCCGCGCCGACGATCTGCCCGCCGGCCTCGACGGCCACCAGCCAGCCCAACCAGCTCGGCGCGCCACCGGGAACCCCTGTTTCCGCGCTGATGCGGGGGAGTGAGCAATGCACGCTCACCAGCCGCTCTACGGCGTCCTTTTCGAGAATTCCGGTATAGCTCTCGCGTATCGCGGCGGCGAGCAGCCTGGACACGGCGGGCGCCTCGGCAAGGACGGCGGATCGCACTTCGACCGCGTGCATCAGGTCTGCACCTTCCCCCAGGATGCCCCGGAGTCAACCGGTGATACCAGGAACGGAACAGCAGGCCAGGACGAGCGGAGTCAGGGCCGCCGCCGCGCTGAGTGCCACGAACACCGTCCGCAGGGTCGGAGAGTATGTGTCCTGTGGTGTGAGGATGCGGCGCATGCGCAACACCGCCGACGGTCCGCCCGCCGCGAAGGCCATGTGGGGCGCCTGACCGGATGCCACCGCGTACAGGGCGGTGGCGAGGGCGTCCCGTGAACACCGGCGCAACGCCCGGTCGTCGGCTGCCATCTCCAGCAGCAGCGCCACCTCGGTGCGGGCGAGCCGGGCCAAGGGCAGTCCACGGAACATGACACCGAAGGCCCCGGCCGCGGCCACCAGCAGATGGTGGCGGCCGGCGATGTGCGCCCGCTCGTGTTCCAGCACCGCTGTCACCTGCTGTCCGGTCAGGACCTCAAGCGCTCCCGAACTGACCACGACTTGAGACGTCCGACCCGGCAGGCAGTACACGGCCGGGGTGTCGTGCTCCAGCACTGTGGCACGCAACTCCGGTCGCCTGCTGCCGACGAGGCGCAGCAGTTCGGCGTGCCGGAGCCGCAGACGCCTCGCGCTCAGGAGTTCACGTGCGAAGGCGACGCCGAAGACGGCGGGCACGGCGGCCGCCGCGACCAGGGCCGCCCACACGCGGGCGTCCACGCCTGCCGGGCCGTTCGGGAGGAGAGGCCCGCAATCCGCGCCGCCGGAGACGATGCAGGCCTCGGTGAAGCGGGACAAGTAGTGGCTGCTCGCTGTCGGAAGCGGTAGTTGCAGGGCCGCCAGGGACACGGAAGCGATGAGGGACAGCCCGAGCAGGGTCCACACCGCGAGAGCCAGCCGGGGCGTCCGGTGCGCCCAGTGGCTGCGGGCGAGCGCCCTCGGCAGCAGCACCCCGACCACCAGGGCGACCGTCAGGGGCGGCAGCACATGATGACCGGGAACGAGCAATCCGCCTGAGTAGCCGAGGAGTTCGGTCACGAGGGTGCTCCGGGCTCCTCGGCGCTGCCGGGAACGCGGCCCATCGCGCGCAGTGCCGCAGCCAGCGCGGACACGTCCTCCGGCGACATGTGCTCCACGAACCGCTGAAGCGCGGCCTGACGGTCCTCGGTGTTGCCGAGCGCGTCCTGCATGAGGGCGGCGGTGTACTCCTCACGGCTGCGCTCGGGTTCATAGAGCCAGGCGCGCCCGGTCTTCTCGCGGCGGAGCAGGCCCTTGCGGTGGAGGATGTCCGCGACCGTCATCACCGTCGTGTAGGCGACCGGGCGCATGCGATTGATGTCGTTGACGATCTCCCGGACCGTGGCCGGCCGGCCCCAGCGCCAGAGCCGGTCCATGATTTCGGCTTCGAGGTCACCCAGCCGTCGCACCCGTCCCCCTCCCCTTCCCCGTCACCGAGGTGCCTCACATCGTATGGCACCCCTCTTCACCGCAGGATGGTCACACAGGCGTCACGCATACGGGTAGGGGGTATGTTGCCCTCATGTTCTCACTCAGCAGGGAAATCGCCGTCGGAGCCCCGAACAGCCCGTGCGCGAAGGTCTGCGGAACCGACCTGGGCGGTGCCGAGTTGGTGCTGTTGCGCCAGGTACTCGGCCTGTGTCTGCGCCTCAGCCTCCGGCTGAGCGCCGACTGCCCCGCGGGCAAAAGGGCCTGAGCAGCCCCGGGCCCGGGCGGTGGAAACCGCCCGGGCCCAGAAACTCGGAGGTCACGCCCGTACGAGCCGGGCGATTGCCTTGGACGCCTCGTCGACCTTGGTCCTGGCCTGCTCGCCGCCCTCCACGATGGCCTCCGTGACGCAGCAGTTGAGGTGCTCGTCCAGCAGGGCCAGCGCGCAGGACTGGAGCGCGGCGTTGGTGGCGGCGACCTGGGTCAGGACGTCGATGCAGTAGGTCTCCTCCTCGACCATGCGCTGCAAGCCCCTCACCTGGCCCTCGATCCGGCGGAGCCGTCGCAGGACGACGTCCCGGTGGGTCTGCTCTCCGGCCACGGCGGCCTCCTTCCCGTCCTGGTCGGCCGCTTCAGCGGTCGGCGGGCTGGAAGCCGCGCAGCCGCAGGCTGTTGCCGACCACGAAGACGGAGGAGAAGGCCATGGCCGCTCCGGCGATCATCGGGTTGAGCAGGCCGGCGGCGGCGAGCGGCAGCGCGGCGACGTTGTAGGCGAAGGCCCAGAAGAGGTTGGACTTGATGGTGCCCAGCGTCTTGCGGGACAGGCGGATGGCGTCCGCCGCGGCCCTCAGGTCACCCCGCACGAGCGTCAGGTCTCCCGCCTCGATCGCGGCGTCCGTACCCGTTCCCATCGCCAGGCCCAGGTCGGCCTGAGCCAGTGCGGCCGCGTCGTTGACACCGTCGCCGACCATCGCGACCGAACGGCCCTCGTCCTGGAGGCGCTTGACGACATCGACCTTGTCCTGCGGCATGACCTCGGCGATCACGTGCTCGGGTGCGATGCCCACCTCCGCGGCGACCGCCTCGGCGACGGCCTTGTTGTCGCCCGTCAGCAGGATGGGGGTGAGGCCGAGCCCGCGCAGCCGCTCGATGGCCTCCGGGCTGGTCTCCTTGATGGCGTCGGCGACCTCCAGGACCGCGCGGGCCTCGCCGTCCCAGGCGACCGCGATGGCGGTACGCCCGGCCGCCTCGGCCTCGGCCTTGGCGCGCCGCAGCTCCTCCGGCAGGGACATGGCCCACTCGTCCAGCAGCTTCTCCCGGCCGACGAGGACCGCGTGGCCCTCGACGATGCCCTGGACACCGAGGCCGGCGATGTTGGCGAAGTCCTCCGGGGCGGGGAGCGTGCCGACGCGGGCGGCGGCGCCGGAGGCGACGGCCTGGGCGATGGGGTGCTCCGAGGAGTGCTCCAGGGCGCCGGCGAGGCGCAGGACGTCGTCCTCGCCGGTGCCGTCGGCGGTGTGCACGGCGAGCAGGGTCATCTTGCCGGTGGTGACGGTGCCGGTCTTGTCCAGGACGATGGTGTCGACCTTGCGCGTCGTCTCCAGGACCTCGGGGCCCTTGATGAGGATGCCGAGCTGGGCGCCGCGCCCGGTGCCGACCATGAGGGCGGTCGGCGTGGCCAGGCCCAGGGCGCACGGGCAGGCGATGATCAGGACGGCGACCGCGGCGGTGAAGGCGGCGGTCAGTCCGGAGCCGTTGCCGAGCCAGAAGCCCAGCGTGCCGAGCGCCAGGGCGATCACGACCGGGACGAAGACCGCGGAGATCCTGTCGGCGAGCCGCTGGGCGGCGGCCTTGCCGTTCTGCGCGTCCTCCACCAGCTTGGCCATGCGGGCCAGCTGGGTGTCGGCGCCGACGCGGGTGGCCTCGACGACCAGGCGGCCGCCGGCGTTCAGCGTGGCCCCGGTGACGGCGTCCCCGGTGCCGACCTCTACGGGTACGGACTCGCCGGTGAGCATGGAGGCGTCCACGGCGGACGACCCCTCGACGACCACACCGTCGGTGGCGATCTTCTCACCGGGCCGCACCAGGAACCGGTCGCCGACCTTCAGCTCGCCGACGGGAATGAGCTCTTCCCGGCCGCCACGCACCACCGTGACTTCCTTGGCGCCGAGCTCCAGCAGGGCCTTCAGCGCCGCGCCCGCCTTCCGCTTGGAGCGCGCCTCGAAGTAGCGCCCGGCCAGGATGAAGGCGGTGACGCCGGCCGCGGCCTCCAGGTAGATGTTCCCGGCGCCGTCGGTGCGGGCGATGGTGAGCTCGAAGGGGTGGGTCATGCCGGGCGTGCCGGCCGTGCCGAAGAACAGCGCCCACAGGGACCACAGGAACGCCGCCGAGGTACCGACGGAGATCAGCGTGTCCATCGTGGCGGCACCGTGCCGGGCGTTCGTCCAGGCGGCCTTGTGGAAGGGCCAGGCGGCGTACGTCACCACGGGCGCCGCCAGCGTGAGCGAGAGCCACTGCCAGTACTCGAACTGCAGTGCCGGAACCATGGCCATCGCGATCACGGGGACGGCGAGGGCCACCGCGGCGGTCAGCCGCTGGCGCAGCGGCCGCAGCTCGTCGCTCTCCTCCTGGGCCGGGCCCTCACCGGACGCCGAGTCGTCGGAGCGGGCGGTCTCGGGCCGGGGCTCCCGCGCGGTGTAGCCGGTGGCCTCGACCGTCGCGATCAGGTCCGAGACGGTCACGTCCTCGCGGAAGGTGACCTTCGCCTTCTCGGTGGCGTAGTTGACGGTGGCCTCGACCCCGTCCAGGCGGTTGAGCTTCTTCTCGATCCGGGCGGCGCACGAGGCGCAGGTCATGCCGCCGATGGCGAGTTCGACCTCGGCGGCGCCGGGCGTGGTGGTGGTCATGTCTGCTCCTCGGAGCTCACGGACGCGATGCGCGAAAGAAGAGTGGTGCGAAAGAAGAGTCGGTGCGAAAGAAGAGGTGCGCGAGAGCACAGGGAGAACGGGGGCCGCGAGGATCTGCGGCCCCCGCCCGGCTCGTGGGTCAGGCGGCCACGCGGCCGGCGAAGTCGTAGCCGGCCTCGTCGACGGTCTTGGCGATCAGCGCGTCGAGCGCCTCGTCGGGCTCGGCCGCGGTCGTCACCGTGACCAGACCGGTGCCGATCTCGACCTCGACCGCGGTGACCTCGTCCAGGCCGCCCACCGCCTTCCGGACGACGCCCTGGCAGTGCGCGCTGCCCACGCCGCCGACCTTGTAGGTGGTCTTGACCTCCGTCGTGGTGTGGCAGCTTCCGTCAGGGGTGCAGCAGTTCGACACGGGTCCTCCGCAACTAGTAGTTCATACCCCTGGGGGGTATCTGCAACGACTCCATGTATACCCCCCTCCCGTATGGGATGGCAAGGGCTGCCCTGACTTGACTTGGTACCCCCGGGGGGTATGTTGAAGGTATCGGCCGCATGCACGAGCGGCCCGGAGACTAGGAGTGGGTCATGAACACCGGACTGCGGATCACCGCCTTCGCCGCCGCGCTCGCCGCGACGTTCGGCGCCGCCTACGGCGTGGGCGGCGTGATCGACCCGATCTCACCCGAGCCGAAGAGCGGCACGCACAGTGACGGCGAAGGCCACGCGACCGCCGGGCACGAGAAGGAGACAGCCGGGCACCACGAGGCGCGGGGCGGCGGTCACGAGGCGGCACCGCCAGGCGGCCTCGAGATCTCCAGCGGCGGCTACACGCTCGACCTGAAGACCCCGCGCCTCGCGGCCGGCAAGAAGACCGACCTGCGCTTCGCCGTGGTCCAGGACGGGAGCGGACGCAAGGTCACCGCGTACCAGCGCGAGCACGGCAAGGATCTGCACCTGATCGTCGCCTCGCGTGACCTGACCGTCTACCGCCACCTGCACCCCACCCGGGCCGCGGACGGCACCTGGTCGACGCCCGTGAACCTGCCCGAGGCCGGCGGCTACCGCGTCTTCGCCGACTTCAAGCCGAAGGGCGGCGAAGCGCTCACCCTCGGTGCCGACCTCGCCGCGTCCGGGCCGTACGAACTCGGCGAGCTGCCCGAGCACAACACCACGGCGAAGGTCGACGGCTACGAGGTGAAGCTGCGGGGCGCACTGACTCCCGGCAAGGCCGGCGAACTCACCCTGACGGTGGCGAAGAACGGCAAGCCGGTCCGCAACCTCCAGCCCTACCTGGGTGCTTACGGCCACCTTGTCGCCCTGCGCTCCGGCGACCTCGCCTACCTGCACGTCCACCCCAACGGCGAGCCCGGCGACGGCAGGACGAAGCCCGGCCCCGAGGTCTCGTTCACCGCGACCGCGCCGAGCGCCGGCGCGTACCGCCTGTTCCTGGACTTCCAGCACGAGGGCAAGGTCCGTACCGCGGCCTTCACGGTGCACGCGGGCGGTGCGGCGGACGAGTCCGAGGAGCCCTCGCGGACCCGGTCCGCCGAGGAAGAGGAAGAGACCGGGCACACACACTGAGGTGCGCGGGACAGTGGGCGACCACGGCCGACGAGCCGCTAGGATCACGGCATGGTTACGGCTTGGTCGCCCTGGCGCAGCGTCAGGACCCGCTCCGGTGCGGGTCCGCTGTCGCGCGTGCTGGCCTTGGCCGTGCTCCTGTTCGGTGTCCTCGTCACGCACGGCGTGCACGTGGAGAGTGCCCAGGGGCACCTCTCCACCAGCGCGACGGTCCCCGCCGCTCCGTCGGCCGACGGTGTTCGCCACGCAGCCGTCGAGCCCGCACCGCCGGTCGCCGCGGAAACCGGCGATCACCATGGCGGCCACGGGCCGTCACATCCAAGCGAGCACTGCGTGTCCGGGCAGCCCCAGCAGGGTTCAGCCCTGATATCTCCCTGCTCCACAGCGGCGGTTCGCGAATCGTCCCGTTCCTACGACGCCTCGCCCGTTCGAGGGCCGGCCGCCGGTGGCCCCATGGGCGGCGCGTCTCCCGTGGCTCTGAGAGCCGCCTCCGTAGTGCAGCAGGTCTAGGGGTACGGAGTTCCTCCGACCGGCTCGTCGAAGCCGTCCTGCCCCCACCCATGTCTGCGCCTCACTCCGTCCTTTGCCGGAGACGTGGCAGCAGCGCGGAGGACCTGTGCCGACACATATCCGTACGCTCACGCATGCCCCATCGGCCCCATCCGGCTCTCCCTCGTGGCGCCGACTCGTCTCGGCGATCCGCGGCGCCCTCGTGATGGCACTCGTGCTGTGCGCCGTCCTGCACGGCGTGCCTCAGGAGACGCACGAACCGGTGTCCGTGCCGGCCGGATTCTCGGTAATGGCCGCAGGCCAGAACGGGCATGGGCCCCACGGACCCCACAGCCCCCACGCCCCCGACGGGGCTGCGGACTGTGCCACCGACGTGATCCTCCGGACCGCGACCCAGCCGGTCGACGAGCTTCCCCCCGGCGCGCTGGCCGTCGCCGTACTCGTCGCCGTGTCACTGGCCGCGAGGAGACCCCTCGCACTGCATGCCCACCGCAGACGCCGCAGCGCACGCACCGGCCGCGTGGAGCTGGTCCGAACGTCTCGGTGGCGGATCTAGACCACTCGCCCGCAGCCGACCGACCTTACGGCTGCCGCGTGCCCAGGGCGTGAGAGCGGACCCGCAGTCCGCGTCCGCCGCCTCGCCACGGGGCGCGAGATGAACCCGCACCGGCCATTCATCGAGCGAGAGTGAACACACAGACATGCAGTCATTGACCAAGGCCGCGATCCCCTCGGGCCGGTCCGCCCTGTCCGGGCTGGTGGGCAACACCCCGCTGCTGCGGGTGTCGGAGCCGCTGGCCCCGGCCGGACGCGGCTTCTGGGCGAAGCTCGAAGGGTTCAACCCCGGCGGCATCAAGGACCGTCCGGGGCTGCACATGGTGGAGCGGGCCCGGGCCCGTGGCGAACTGCGGCCCGGCGGACGGATCATCGAGTCCACCAGCGGCACCCTGGGCCTGGGACTGGCTCTGGCCGGAATGGTGTACGGCCACCCGGTCACCCTGGTCACCGACCCGGGTCTCGAGCTGTCCATGACCCGGCTGCTGACCGCGTACGGAGCCCAGGTCAACGTCGTCTCCGAGCCGCACCCCACGGGCGGCTGGCAACAGGCCCGCCGCGAACGCGTCCAGCGACTGCTGGAACAGCACCCCGGCTCCTGGTGCCCGGACCAGTACAGCAACCCCGACAACGTCGCCGCCTACACCCCACTGGCCCTCGAACTCGCCTCCGAGATGGGCCACATCGACGTACTGGTGTGCAGCGTCGGCACCGGCGGCCACTCGGCCGGCGTCTCCCGGGTCCTGCGCCAGCTCTACCCGGAGCTGACCGTCGTCGGCGTGGACACGACCGGTTCGACGATCTTCGGCCAGCCCGCCCGGCCCCGGCTGATGCGCGGACTCGGCTCCAGCATCTACCCCCGCAACGTCGCCTACGAGAACTTCACCGAGGTGCACTGGGTCGCCCCGCACGAGGCCGTGTGGACGTGCCGCCAACTGGCCGCCTCCCACTACGCCACCGGCGGGTGGAGCGTCGGCGCGGTCGCGCTCGTGGCCGGCTGGCTGGCCCGGACGATGCCCGCCGACGCACGGATCGTCGCGATCTTCCCCGACGGCCCGCAGCGTTATCTGGGAACGGTCTACGACGACGACTACTGCGCCGCCCACGGCCTGCTGGACTCCCCGCCGTTGCCCGAACCGGAGCTGATCGGCCGCCTGGACGAGAAGGAGGTCACCCGCTGGACCCGGTGCACCACCGTGGTCGATCCCCTCACCCTGCGAAGCCAGGAGCAGGACGACGCCGGGGACCTGCCCGGCGGCGAGTCCGACGCCACGGAGGAGGGCCGGTGAAGGGGCTGCTCACCCAGGTCCGGTCGTACGAACGCAGCGTCCAGCTGTTGATGGTGAACCAGTTCACCATCAACCTCGGCTTCTACATGCTGATGCCCTACCTGGCCGCCCACCTCTCCGGCACCCTCGGGCTGGCCGGCTGGATCGTGGGACTCGTCCTCGGCGTACGGAACTTCAGCCAGCAGGGCATGTTCCTGGTCGGCGGCACGCTCGCCGACCGGCTGGGCTACAAGCCGATGATCGTCGCCGGGTGCGTGCTGCGCACCCTCGGCTTCGCGACGCTCGGACTGGTCGATTCCCTGCCCGCCCTGCTCGCCGCCTCCGCGGCCACCGGGCTGGCCGGCGCGCTGTTCAACCCGGCCGTACGGGCGTACCTCGCGGCCGACGCGGGCGAGCGCAGGGTCGAGGCGTTCGCGTTGTTCAACGTGTTCTACCAGGCGGGCATCCTGCTGGGCCCGCTGGCGGGCATGGTGCTGACCGGTGTGGACTTCCGTGTCACCTGCCTGGTGTCCGCCGCGATCTTCGCGCTGCTGAGCGTCGTACAGATCCGCGCGCTGCCCGCCCGGCGGCCCGAGGACGCCAAGCGGCAGGCCGGCGACGGCGGTCAGGGCGTGCTCGCCCAGTGGCGCGGCATCCTCGCCAACCGGCCGTTCCTGCTCTTCTCCGTCGCCATGATCGGCTCGTACGTCCTGTCCTTCCAGGTCTACCTGGCGCTGCCCCTGGAGGTGCGCCGGCTCGGCGGCGACGGGGAGTCCGGCACGGCGGCGGTGGCCATGCTCTTCGCCGTCTCGGGGCTGACCACGATCCTGGGACAGACGCGGGTGACGGCCTGGTGCAAGGAGCGCTACGAGCCCGGCCAGGCGCTCGTGCGCGGGCTGGCGGCGATGGGCCTGGCCTTCGTGCCTCTCCTGCTCGCCACCGCCGTGCCCGTACCGGAGTCCGGGATCGGGCTGTGGCTGCTCGCGGCGGTTCCGCCGACACTCGCCGCGCTGCTGCTGGCCATCGGCACGATGATCGCCTACCCGTTCGAGATGGACACCATCGTCCGCCTCTCCGGTGACCGCCTCGTCGCCACCCACTACGGGCTGTACAACACGATCTGCGGCATCGGCATCACCGTCGGGAACCTGGGCACGGGCGCCGCGCTCGACGCCGCGCGGGCGGCCGGGATGCCCGCGCTGCCGTGGATCGCGCTGACCGTGCTCGGCCTGGCGTGCGCTGCCGCCCTGTACGCCCTGCACCGCACCGGCCGACTGGCGGCACAGCCCGCTTCGGAGCCACTGGCCGCGAGCGTCTGACCCACCGGTCCTCAGGACCAGGGGCGGGGCACCACATGGTGGCCCGCCCCAGCCAGGCCGGCCCGCTATGCGTCCCGGGGGGCGTAGTGGTCCAGGAACATGTGGACGCCACTGGTGACGAGGCGGTCCGTCAGGTCCTCGTCGAGGGTCATGCCATAGGAGCTGAAGAGCATGTGGGGGAAGACCAGGAGCCCGTAGAACTGGATGATCGCCACCTGTAGGTCGGGGATCGCCAGCCGGCCCTGGTCGGTGAGGGCGCGCAGGGCGCCTGCGACCGCGGGGTGGTGGCTCTCCGCGCCGCGGTGCCTCCAGGCCTCGCCGAGCTCGGGAAAGCGGTGGAGCTCGGCGGCGACGAGGTTGCGCAGGGCGGTGACCTCGTGGTTGGTGCGGACGGCATGGACCCAGGTGCGGGCCGCCTCGACGAGGGCGGCCCGCAGGTCCTCGGCCGCGGCCAGGCCTTCGAGCGCGGCCGAGGACTCACCGGCGAGCGGTTCGTCGAGTGCGTCCGTGATGACCGCCGTGAACAGGGCTTCCTTGCTGCCGAAGTGGTTGTAGACGGTCACCTTGGACACGCCTGCCTCGGCGGCGATGGTGTCCATGCCCACACCGAAGCCCTCCCGCAGGAACAGCTCGCGGGCGGCCCGGACGATGGCCTGCCGCTTGAGCTCCGCGCGGGGTCCGCTGGGGGGCCGTTTGCCGCTGTCTACGCTCCGTTTGCCGCTGTCCACGCTCATGAGCCGACCTTAGCATCCATCTGAACTGTACAGTTGAGTTCATGTGAACTGAACAGTACGGTTCAGATGGGGCGTCTGTCGAGCGAACTCGGCGCATCCACCCACCCATCGCAGAGCCCGGAGGACCCGTCATGACCCACTCCGCAGCCGGCGCGCCGCACACGGCCGCTCGCGATCACCGTCCGCCGCCCGCCGACCCGCGCCGCTGGGCGGCACTCGGGCTGATCTGCCTCGCGCAGTTCATGCTGATCCTCGACGTCACCGTCGTGAACGTCGCCCTCCCCGACATGGCGACCGACCTCGACCTCGGCCGGGAGACTCTGACCTGGGTGGTCACCGCCTACACCCTCTGCTTCGGCGGGCTGATGCTGCTCGGCGGCCGGCTCGCCGACGCCCTCGGCGCCCGCCGCACCTTGCTGGCGGGCCTCGCCCTCTTCACCGCCGCCTCACTGGTCACGGGTCTGGCCGAGAACGCTCCGACGCTGCTCGGCGGCCGAATCGGTCAGGGGGCCGGCGCGGCCCTGCTGTCCCCGGCCGCGCTCTCCATCGTCACCACGACCTTCCACGGCACCGAACGCAACAAGGCGCTCGGCGTCTGGGCGGCGATCGGCGGCACCGGCTCCGCGGCCGGCGTGCTGCTCGGCGGAGTTCTGACCGACGGGCCCGGCTGGGAGTGGGTGTTCTACATCAACGTGCCGGTCGGGCTGCTTCTGCTGGTCGCCCTGCCCGCCTTCCTCCCGGCCCGAGTTCCGCAGCCCGCACGGCTCGACGTCCCGGGTGCGCTGCTCGTCACCGTGGGCACCGCCGCTCTGATCTACGGTCTGGTCGAGGCGGGGGACACCGGATGGGCGGACGCCTCGGCCCTGCTGCCGCTGGCCGGTGCCGTGCTCGCGTACGGGGCCTTCGCGGCGGTCGAACGGGCCAGTCGAGCTCCGCTGATGGACCTGCGGATGTTCACCCGGCGGCCGGTGCTCGCCGGGGCCTTCCTGATGCTGATCGCCACGGCCCTGCTGATCGCGTTCTTCTTCCTGGGGTCCGTCTACCTGCAGCACGTCCGGGACTTCAGCCCGCTGAGGACCGGCCTGGTGTTCCTCCCCGTCGCCGTGGCCACCGGCATCGGAGCCCACCTCGGGTCCCGGCTCGTCGGCCGGATCGGCAGCCGCCCCACCGCGGTCGCGGGCATGGCCGTCGCGGCCGCCGGAAGCGTCCCGCTGACCCGGCTGTCGGAGAGCGGCAGCGTGTACGCCGGGCTCCTGCCGGGCTTCGTGATCGCCTCCCTCGGCGTCGGCGCCGTGTTCGTCACCGCCACGACCACCGCGCTGGCCATGGTGGAGCACCGGGAGGCGGGGCTCGCCTCCGGGGTCGTCAACACCTTCCACGAGGTGGGTGGTTCGATCGGCGTCGCCGTCGTCTCGACCGTCGCTGCCTCCGGCTTCGAGCGGGGCTCGGTGGGTGGCTTCGCGGACGCGTTCACGGTCTGTGTCGTGGCAGCCGCTGTCGGCGCCGTCGTCGCCCTGGGCCTCGTGCCGCGCGGCAAGCCGCAGTCGACAGGCGGTCCGCACGTGCACTGACCGAAATCGCCGCGGCAACTCGATCCAGAACCTCGTCCTCTCCGCTCGACGCGCTCAGCCGACCGGGACTCGTCCGAATCCGAGTGGTGGCGGTTAAGTCCCAACTGACTTAGTAGTATTCCGGTACGGTCGAGCACGGAGGATGAGTTGACCAAGAGCGGGCGGCTGCGGGCAGGTGGGGCCTTCGGGTACCTCCTGTTGGTCGCCATGCTCACGCTGGGCGTGTTCGCCATGCACACGCTGGGCCACCCGGAAGAGTCGCACGGACCGGGCACGGCCGGCGCTGTCGCCGGTGCCGAAGGCGCGCGACACGACAGCATGGCCCGGAACACCGCGCCCCTGGACGACCCCGAGCCCGAGCACGGGAGCGCGGCGTCGGCCGCCAAGTCGCCGGTGCACGAGCTCCCGGGCGGCATGGACCCGATGTCCGTGTGCCTGGCGGTTCTCACCGTGTGGCTGCTCGGGCTGTTCCTGCACGCGCTGGTGGTCCGCCGGCGAGAGCGGCTGACCGCCCTGCTCGCTCGATCGATGGCCTTGGCGCGCCCCGGCGCTCCACCGCCGAGACCGCTCCTCTCCCAGTTGTCAGTTCTGCGGATATAGGCCGAACCGCCGCGCGGCCCGTTCAGTGCCGCCCGCGCAGACGCCCACTCCGCACAGCCAGAAACTGACGACAAGAGGTATTCCGCACATGACTGCCTACAAGCACGTCCTCAACCGCCGCCTGAGCCGCCGTCTCGCGGTGGTGGGCGCGATCACAGCGGGCGGGCTGCTGCTCGCCGCCTGCGGCGGGGACGACATGAAGGGCATGGACCACGGGAGCGGCAGCTCCGCCTCCGCCTCCGCCTCGCCGACCCGGGCGACGGGGGAGAGCGCGGCGCCCGGCGCGTTCAACGACGCGGACGTCATGTTCGCGCAGATGATGATCCCGCACCACGAGCAGGCCCTGGAGATGTCCAAGCTCGCGGACGGCCGGGCCTCCGACACGGAGATCAAGACCCTGGCCGCCGAGATCGAGAAGGCCCAGGACCCCGAGATCCAGACGATGAAGTCCTGGCTGAAGGCCTGGGGCAAGCCGGAGTCCGCCGGGGAGAGCATGCCCGGCATGGACCACGGGTCCGGTGGCATGGACCACGGGTCCGGGATGTCCGGAATGATGTCCGACGAGGACATGAAGAAGCTCGAGGCCGCCAAGGGCACCGAGTTCGACCGGATGTTCGCGGAGTTGATGATCGAGCACCACAAGGGCGCGATCACCATGGCGGAGGACGAGCAGAAGAAGGGCCGTGACGCCACGGCCAAGAAGCTCGCCGCCGACGTCGTGAGGACCCAGTCCGCCGAGGTCGAGAAGTTCGAGAAGATCCTCGACCGGCTCTGATCCGCATCACCCACCGACCGCCCGGGGCTCCGAGGGGCACCCGAGGACCCCGGGCGGTCACCTCCCCATGCCGGCGCGGCCGTGGCCGGCGGTCGCCGCTCCCGCGCACCAGTACGCCCCCGAGGAATCATGAACAAGCGCCCCGCCGCCCTGGCGGCCACCGCCCTGGCACTCACCCTCACCCTGGCCTCATGCTCCGACACCGGAGACGGCGAAGACCCGACCGGCTCGCACACCACCTCCGGTACGACCGTCAGTCACATCCACGGTCTCGGCTTGGACCCCGGCGACCAGCGCCTCTACGTCGCCACCCATGAAGGCGTCTACACCCCCGGCCCCGAGGGGGAGCCCGAGCCGGTGGGCGACAGCAGGGACGACTTCATGGGCTTCACCGTGGCCGGTGACAAGACGTTCTACGCCAGCGGGCACCCGACCTCCGGCGGCAACAAGGGGCTCGTCAAGAGCACCGACGCGGGCGAGACCTGGAAGTCGCTGTCCCTGTCGGGCGAGTCCGACTTCCACGCCCTGGAATCCGCCCACGGCACCGTCTACGGCTACGACTCCACCAACGGCCTGGTGCGCACCACCAAGGACGGCGTCTCCTGGAAGGACGGGGCCCGGCTGGACGCACTGGACCTGGCAGTCAGCCCCGGTGACCCCGGCGTCGTCCTGGCCACCACCGCCGAGGGCGTCGCCCGCAGCGGCGACGGCGGACAGACCTTCGCCCCGGGGAGGGGGCCGGTGATGGCCTTCCTCTCCTGGACCGCCAAGGACGGCCTCTACGGCATCGACAGCTCCGGCCGCCTCAACCGCAGCACGGACGGCGGCACCACGTGGAAGAAGGTCTCCACCGTGCCGGGCGGCCGGCCGCAGGCGCTCACCGCCGTGGGGGCAGAGCACGTCCTCGCCGCCACCCGGACCGGGGTGTTCGAGTCGGAGGACGGCGGCAGGACGTTCAAGAAGCGCCTGGCCGTCACGTCGAGCGGCGGTCACTGATCCGCGACGGGTGGTCAGGCGGCCATCATGACGAGCATGGCGCACATCGTGCCGCCCATGCCGATGTGGGCCGTCAGCGCAGCGCCCGGTGACGTGCCCGGTGGGCGACGGCGGCTTCGGCTGCCCGCTGCGGCGTGGGCCCGGCGCCTGTCACCTCCCGGCCGTGCCCTGTCCCAGACGGAGAGGGCCAGGGAGGCGGCGAACACCACGATCGCGTCGGGCAGGGCCAGGAGCCGCCGCGCCCAGCGGCCCTTGCCCGCGGCGCGGCCCGCACCCGCCGGCCGGTCGGTGCCCCGGAGCCGCGCCCAGACGGCCGCGACGATCGAGAGCAGGAAGTACACGGCGAGGGCGAGCAGGACGGCACGCCACACGGAAGCGGAGTCTCCCGAGGCGGGGCTGTGGGCCGCGCCGGTCGTCATGCCGTGGGCGGTCATCCCCGAGGAGTGGTCCATGCCCTCCGTCCCGGCCATGCCCGCCATCCCCACGGTGTCGGATCCGTGCCCGTGGCCCATGCCGGCCATCGAGTGCCCGCCCACCGCGAGGACCGGCGCGGAGTTCGTACCGGGCATGGCGAGCGTCATGATCACCATGGCGGCACTGCCGATGATGTGATGCGCCCAGCGGCGGCCGTGCCGCCAGCCGTGCAGCCGGGCATGGCGTACGGACAGGGCCACGCCACCCAGGCCGACGGCGGTGAACGCCGCCACCCACCACAGACCGTGGTCGCCGAAGCCGGACGCCGTCGCGGGCAGGAACATCGCAGCCATGCCGCCGGCCATGACGAGATCGCCTCCGGCCGCGAACCGGGCCCTTCTGCTGTCGGCGGCTGCCAGCCGGGCCGCGCTCACCACGGCCACGAGTGCGGCGATCGCCGCCAGCATCCAGTTGAGGGTCGGACTTCCCATCGCTGCCCTCCGCATCGACTACGGATGTCCTTAGTACGTCGGGGTGCCGAGAGACGTTCAGCGGCAGGGCCGGCCCTTCGGTCCCGCTTGCCGGTCTGCATATGCTCATGCAGAATCCTCAGCTACTGAATAGGCGAGGGGGAGTACACGTCATGAGCGCGACCGACAGCCCTGCCGCGCGGTTGCAGGCGCTCTTCGAGGGCCACCGGCTGACGCCGACCCAGCGGCGCATCGCGCACAGCATGGTGCGGCGCGCCGCCGACGTGCCGTTCCTGTCGAGCGTGGAGCTCGCCGAACTGGCCGGGGTCAGCCAGCCGTCCGTGACCCGCTTCGCCGTCGCGCTCGGCTTCGACGGCTACCCGGCCCTGCGCCGCCACCTGCGCGAGGTCGCCCCCGCCGAACCCGCCGCGGACGCCGGGTCCTACAACGAGTACCAGCAGGCCGTCGAGGCCGAGATCGAGAACCTGCGGCACCTGGCGGAGGCCCTGGCCGACCCCCGCCCCGTTCAGCGGGCGGGGCGCCTCCTCGCGGCCTCCCGCCCGCTCCCCGTGCTCGGGCTGCGGGCGGCGGCCGCCCAGGCGCACGGCTTCGCCTACTTCGCCGCCAAGGTCCACTCCGACGTACGGCTCCTCAACGAGGGCGGCACGATGCTCCACGACCGCATCGACGCCGCCGTCCGGGCCGGTGCGACCGCGCTGCTGTGCTTCGCGCTGCCCCGGCACCCCCGCGAGGTCGTCGACACCCTCGACTACGCCCGACAGGCCGGGCTGACCGTCGTCACGGTCGCCGACTCCGCCTTCGCGCCGGTGGCCAAGATGTCCGACCTGCTGCTCCCCGCCGCCGTCGGCACCGGCCTCGCCTTCGACACGGCCTGCGCCCCGATGCTGCTCGGCCGGGTCCTGCTGGAGGCGATGTGCGACGACCTGCCGGAGGCCCAGTCCCGCCTGGAGGAGTTCGACGTGAAGGCGGCGGCCCGGGGACTGTTCGTCGACTGACCGCACGGGCACCGCATTCTCAGACTCGTCTCACGTTGTGTCGCTAACGTGTTTCTCCTGTAACACCCTTCAGGCGCTTCGCAGACCGGACGGAGGATGAACGTGACGCGCGGAGGACAGGGACTCGCTCGGGTGGCCGTCGTCGTACGGGCGGGGGCGGCACCGCTGTGGTGGCTGGGTGTGGTCGCGGCGGGCGTCGGCTCGCTGCCCCCGGGACTGACGGGCCGTCGCATCGGCGTCCTGGCCGGGGCGGCACTGTTCGTCCTGGCGACGGCCGCGGTGGCCTACGGACGCCGCAAGCGCTACGTCACCCTCGCCGCCTGCGCGGCCCGCGCCGGCAAGCACGACATCCTCCAGGACCGCGCCGTCACGTCACGCAACTGGCGCCGCCACCTCCGCTGGTGGCTCGTCCTCGCCTTCCTCGCCGCCCTGGGCAGCGCCTTCGCCGTACCCGCCGCGGCCGGCCTGCTCCTGGCCGGCTGCGGCGCGGGCCTGTGGCTGAAGGCCGCGTGGCTCGGCCGCCGCGAGCGCGCGGACGAGGCGTTGCTGTGGGTGCGGGTGGACTGGCTGCGCGGGGGCGCGGGCGGCCCCGCGGGCAAGCGGGTCAAGGCGTACCGCAGCACGGGTGTCGCGGCGGGCGACGCTGCCCCCGGCGGGGCGCGAAGGAAAACACCGGCGCTCGTCTGACCGGGCAGGGAGGAGACCGGCCCAGGGGCGCGGGGAACCGCGCGACCAGCCATGTCGGACGTGTGGCCGGCACACTACGGAAGCACCCACGGCGCCCGGCCGCCCACCAGCGCATCGACCTGAGCCCCTCCGGACTCCGCCACGACCTCCTCGACCGTCTGCGCCTCCCGCACCACCGCGAAGGCGACACGCCCCTCCTGGCCCGGCCCGAACCCGTAGATCGCAGGCCGGACAAGCGAGTTGTACGCATAGTGATGCGCGAAGTAGTACGCCCCCGTATCCAGCGCCGCCGCGAAGTCCCCCTGCCCCAGCAACGGCAGCGCACAGCCCTCGGCCAGCAGGTCGCCCGAGAAGCACGCCGGTCCGGCCACGTCCTGCACGACGGCCGGACCGTCCTTCGGGCGCCCCTTGGGGTCGTACGCGGCGATCCTCAGCGGCCAGGCTTCCGGCGCGTACACCGTCCGCGTCGCCACCTGCACGCCCGCGTGCGTGACCGCCACCGGCCGGCCGCCCGCGCTCTTGGCGTATTCGACGCGCGCCACGACCGTCCCGTGCTTCGCCAGCAGTGACCGCCCGAACTCCGTCACCAGTCCGTACCGCCCGTCGAACAGCCCTGGCACCTCCTCGGCCAGCGTCCGCGCGTACTGCGCGTACGTCGGCGTCGTCGCGTCCGTCGCGAAATTCACCGGCAGCCCGCCGCCGATGTCGAGCGTGTCGACCTGCCGCCGCCCGGCCCGCCGGTTGATCTCCTCCGCCAGCTCGTACGTCTCCGCCACGCCCCGCGCCATCAGGGACAGCGGGACCCCCTGGGACCCGGTGTGCGCGTGCAGCCGGGTCAGCCACGGCCGGTCCAGATACGCCCGGACGACCCACTCCCGGGCGCCCTCGTCGCGCAGCGCCACTCCGAACTTCGACGTCGCCGTGGCCGTGGACGTCGCCTCGATGGAACCCCCGCCGATCTGCGGATTCACCCGTATCCCGAGCGGGGACCGGCTGGCGGCGGACCTCATCAGGGCGTCGATGCGGTCCAGCTCCTGCGGGTTGTCCGCGTTGACGGCGATGCCCAGGGCCAGCGCCTCGCGCAGCTCCCCGGGCGTCTTGGCCGGTGAGTCCAGCACCGTCATCTCCGGGCCCAGCCCCGCCGCCCGTGCCAGCGCCAGCTCGCCGGGGCTCGCCACCTCGGCGCCGACGCCCTCCTCGCGCAGCAGCCGCAGCACCGGCACCAGCGGGGTCGCCTTCACCGCGAAGGCGTGCAGCACGGGCGTACCCGGTGCCACGACCGCGTCGAAGGCCGCCCGCAGCTCCGCCGCCGACTCCCGGATGCCGGTGACGTCCAGCAGCCCGACGATGGGGCGGTCCGGCCCGAGCAGCCCCTGTTCCACCGCGGCCCGCACCGCCTCGTCCCGCCGGGCCGCCCGGCCGGCGCCGGTGTCGTCCGCCTCTTCCGCCTCGATGTGTGTGCCCATGCATCCAGCCAAACATCCACGGCACCGCCGCGCCGACGCCCCGACGTATTGACTAGCTCTATTCATGAGGCCAGGATGTGAATAGAAGCAGCAACATCGCCGGGAGCACCCACCAGGAGGCAGACCATGTCAGGACCCCGCCCCGTCCGAGCATCGCGCGGCACGGAAACGAGCGCCCTGGGATGGCAGCAGGAAGCCGCCCTGCGCATGCTCCAGAACAACCTCGACCCGGAGGTCGCCGAGCACCCCGACAAGCTCGTCGTCTACGGCGGCACCGGCAAGGCGGCCCGCGACTGGCGCTCCTTCGACGCGATGGTGCGGACGCTTCGGGGGCTGAAGCAGGACGAGACCATGCTGGTCCAGTCCGGCAGGCCCGTCGGCGTCATGCAGACCCACGAGTGGGCCCCGCGCGTCCTCATCGCCAACTCCAACCTCGTCGGCGACTGGGCGAACTGGGAGGAGTTCCGCCGTCTGGAGGCCCTCGGCCTGACCATGTACGGGCAGATGACGGCCGGCTCCTGGATCTACATCGGCACCCAGGGCATCCTCCAGGGCACCTACGAGACCTTCTCCGCCGTCGCCGCGAAGAAGTTCGGCGGCACCCTCGCCGGGACGATCACGCTGACCGCCGGTCTCGGCGGGATGGGCGGCGCCCAGCCGCTCGCCGTGACGATGAACGACGGTGTGGCGATCTGCGTCGACTGCGACCCGCGCGCCATCGACCGGCGCATCGAGCACCGGTACCTGGACGTCAAGGCCGACTCCCTGGACCACGCGCTGCGGCTCGCCGAGGAGGCCCGGGACGCCCGCCGCCCGCTGTCCATCGGCGTCCTCGGCAACGCCGCCGAGCTGGTGCCGCAGCTGCTCGCCATGGGCGCCCCGATCGACATCGTCACCGACCAGACCTCCGCCCACGACCCGCTGGCCTACCTGCCCCTCGGCACCGCCTTCGAGGACATGGCCGACGCCGCCGCCAAGGACCCGGCCGGCTTCACCACCCGGGCCCGCGAGTCCATGGCCCGGCACGTCGAGGCCATGGTCGGCTTCATGGACGCCGGCGCTGAGGTCTTCGACTACGGCAACTCCATCCGCGGCGAGGCGCAACTCGCCGGATACGACCGGGCCTTCGCCTTCCCCGGCTTCGTCCCCGCCTACATCCGCCCGCTGTTCTGCGAAGGCAAGGGCCCCTTCCGCTGGGCCGCCCTGTCCGGCGAGGCCTCCGACATCGCGAAGACGGACAAGGCGATCCTCGACCTCTTCCCGGAGAACGAGTCCCTGGCCCGCTGGATCCGCATGGCCGGGGAGCGGGTCCACTTCCAGGGCCTGCCCGCCCGCATCTGCTGGCTCGGCTACGGCGAGCGGGACAAGGCCGGTGAGCGGTTCAACGACATGGTCGCGAGCGGGGAGCTGGCCGCGCCGGTCGTCATCGGCCGCGACCACCTCGACTGCGGCTCCGTCGCGTCCCCCTACCGGGAGACCGAGGCCATGCTCGACGGGTCCGACGCGATCGCCGACTGGCCGCTGCTGAACGCGATGGTGAACGTGGCGTCCGGGGCGTCCTGGGTGTCCCTGCACCACGGCGGCGGTGTCGGTATGGGGCGGTCGATCCACGCGGGGCAGGTGACGGTGGCCGACGGTACGAGGCTGGCCGGCGAGAAGATCCGGCGGGTGCTGACGAACGACCCCGGCATGGGAGTCATCCGGCATGTCGACGCCGGGTACGACATCGCGGAGTCGGTGGCTCAGGAGAAGGGCGTCCGTGTCCCGATGCGTGAGGGTGACGAGGCGTGACCGAAGCGAACGGCACCGGTTCGCTGGGGTCGGGAGACCGTCCGCGGCCTGTCGGCGCCTCCTTCCACCAGATGTGGCGCGACCTCCTGCCCATCGGCCGGCACCCCGCCTCCCACGGCTACCGCCGCTTCGCCTGGAGCGGTGTCGACGGTGACTGCCGGGCTTGGTTCGAGGAGCAGGCCGCTGCCCGCGGACTGCGCTACGAGGTCGACCGGAACGGGAACCAGTGGGCCTGGCTGGGTGACCCCGCCGCCGGGGACGCCGTTGTCACCGGGTCGCATCTCGACTCCGTGCCGGACGGCGGGGCCTTCGACGGTCCCCTCGGAGTCGTGTCCGCCTTCGCCGCACTGGACGAACTGCGCGGCCGGGGCGCGCGGTTCACCCGGCCCCTCGGCATCGTGAACTTCGGGGACGAGGAGGGCGCCCGGTTCGGGCTCGCCTGTGTCGGGTCCCGGCTCACCGCCGGGCAGCTCACCCGCGAACAGGCCCACCGGCTCACCGACGGCGAGGGCGTGACCCTGCCCCGGGCCATGGAGGCCGCCGGATACGACCCCGACGCCATCGGGCCCGACCCCGAGCGGCTCGCCCGCATCGGCGCCTTCGTCGAACTGCACGTCGAGCAGGGCCGGGCCCTCGACCTGTCCGGCGACCGGGTCGGCATCGCCAGCGCGATCTGGCCGCACGGCCGGTGGCGGTTCGACTTCCGGGGCGAGGCCAACCACGCTGGCACCACCCGGCTCGCCGACCGGCGGGACCCCATGCTGTCCTACGCCGAGACCGTCCTCGCCGCCCGCCGCGAGGCCGAACTCGCCGGTGCCGTCGCCACCTTCGGCAAGATCGCCGTCGAGCCGAACGGCGTCAACGCCATCCCCTCCCTCGTGCGCGGCTGGCTCGACTCGCGCGCCGCCGACCAGGACAGCCTGGACGCCGTGGTCGCCGGCGTCGAGAAGGCTGCCGGGGAGTATGCCGCCGCCCACGGCGTCGATCTCGCCGTCGTGCGCGAGTCGTTCACCCCCGTGGTCGAGTTCGACCACGCCCTGCGTGACGAACTCGCCCGCATCCTCGGCAGGGACGCCGACCTCACCGTCCCCGTCCTCGGCACCGGCGCCGGACACGACGCCGGGATCCTGTCCGGGAGCATCCCGACCGCCATGCTGTTCGTGCGCAACCCCACCGGCGTCTCCCACTCACCGGCCGAGTCCGCCACCGAGGACGACTGCGTGGCCGGGGTACTCGCACTCGCCGACGTACTGGAAGGACTGACGTGCAGGTGACCACAGCAGCCACGCGCACGTACTGGCTGGAGCACGCCTGGCTCGGCACGCACGTCGAGCCGGGCGTGGCACTCGACGTCCGGGACGGCCGCATCACCGCCGTCCGCCCCGGCACGGCCACCCCGCCCCCCGGTGCCGAGGTCCTGCGCGGCCTCACCCTCCCAGGGCTGGCCAACGCCCACAGCCACGCCTTCCACCGCGCCCTGCGCGGCACCGTCCAGGTCGGCTCCGGCACCTTCTGGACCTGGCGGGAGGTCATGTACGCCACGGCCGCCCGGCTCACCCCGGACACCTACCACGCCCTCGCCCGCGCCGTGTACGCCGAGATGGCCCTGGCCGGCATCACGGCGGTCGGCGAGTTCCACTACGTCCACCACGCCCCCGGCGGCACCCGCTACGCCGACCCCAATGCGATGGGCGAGGCCCTGATCGCGGCCGCCGCCGAAGCCGGGATCCGCATCACCCTCCTCGACACCGCCTATCTCTCCTCCGGTTTCGGGCAGCCGCCCACCACCCCTCAGCTCCGCTTCTCCGACGGCACGGCGGACGCCTGGGCCGAACGCTGTTCAGTTCTCAAGGAACAAAATCACGCGCGGATCGGGGCGGCGATCCATTCCGTACGGGCCGTGCCCGCCGACCAGCTGGCGACCGTAGCCCGGTGGGCGGAGGAGCGGCGGGCCCCGCTCCATGTGCACCTGTCGGAACAGACGGCCGAGAACGACGCCTGCCGGGAGGCCCACGGCCGCACCCCGGCCCGGCTGCTCGCCGACCACGGCGTGCTCGGCCCGCGCACCACCGGCGTCCACAACACGCACCTCACCGACGAGGACATCGCCCTGCTCGGAGGCTCCGGCACCGGCACCTGCATGTGCCCCACCACCGAGCGGGACCTCGCCGACGGCATCGGGCCCGCCGTCGCCCTTCAGCAGGCGGGCTCGCCGCTCTCCCTCGGCTCCGACAGCCACGCCGTGATCGACCTGCTCGAAGAGGCACGCGCCATGGAGCTGAACGAGCGCCTGCGCACCCGTACCCGAGGCCACTGGACGGCGGCGGCCCTCCTGCGGGCCGCCTCGGCGGACGGGCACTCGGCACTCGGCTGGGAGGACGCGGGCGCCCTGGAGCCCGGCGCGCTCGCCGACTTCACGACGATCGCGCTCGACTCGGTCAGGACGGCAGGGCCGCTTCCGCGGCTCGGGGCCGAGACGGCCGTATTCGCCGCGTCGGCAGCAGACGTGTCGCATACGGTCGTGGGAGGCCGGCACGTCGTACGGGACGGGGCGCACTCGCTCGTACCGGATGTGCCGCGAGCCCTCGCCGACGCCGTCGCAGCCCTGCGCGGATGACCCCGGGCCGCCCCTCCGAGCGGTCGGCCCCCGAACCCGACCCCACCGCCGACCAGGCCACCAAGGACGCCATGAGCAACGCGACGACCGTCAGCCCCGCCCACTCCGCGAGCACCGCAAGCACGCTCATCACCAACATCGCCGCCCTGGTCACCAACGACCCCTCCCTCGGTGACAATTCCCCCCTCGGACTGATCCAGGACGCGGCCGTCGTCATCGAAGGCGACCGCATCGCGTGGACCGGTGATCAAAGCAAAGCACCCGCCACTGACAATCGGGTCGACGCCGGCGGCCGGGCGGTCCTCCCCGGCTTCGTCGACTCCCACTCCCACCTCGTCTTCGCGGGCGACCGGACGCAGGAGTTCAACGCCCGGATGTCGGGGCGGCCGTACAGCGCGGGCGGCATCCGCACCACCGTCGCGGCCACCCGCGCCGCCACGGACGAGGAACTGGAAGCCAACGTCACCCGTTACCTCGCCGAGGCCCTCCGCCAGGGCACCACGACCTTCGAGACGAAGTCCGGCTACGGCCTCACGACCCACGACGAGTCCCGAGCCCTGCGCGTCGCCGCCCGCCACACCGACGAGGTCACCTACCTCGGCGCCCACATCGTCGCCCCCGAGTTCGCCGAGGACCCGGCGGCCTACGTCGCCCTCGTCACCGGCGAGATGCTCGACGCCTGCGCCCCGCACGCCCGCTGGATCGACGTCTTCTGCGAGAAGGGCGCCTTCGACGGCGACCAGGCACGCGCGATCCTCACCGCCGGCAAGGCACGCGGCCTGCACCCCCGGATCCACGCCAACCAGCTCTCCTACGGCCCCGGCGTGCGGCTGGCGGTCGAACTCGACGCGGCCAGCGCCGACCACTGCACCCACCTGACGGAGGAGGACGTCGACGCCCTGGCGAACAGCCGCACGGTCGCCACCCTCCTCCCCGGCGCGGAGTTCTCCACCCGCGCCGAGTGGCCGGATGCCCGCCGCCTCCTCGACGCGGGCGCCACCGTGGCCCTCTCCACCGACTGCAACCCGGGCTCGTCCTTCACCTCGTCCGTCCCGTTCTGCATCGCGCTCGCTGTACGGGACATGGGCATGACCCCGGACGAGGCCGTCTGGTCGGCCACGGCGGGCGGCGCCGCGGCCCTCCGGCGCACCGACATCGGCCGCGTCACCCCGGGCGCGTACGCCGACCTGACGCTTCTCGACGCCCCGAGCCACGTCCACCTGGCCTACCGTCCGGGCGTCCCGTTGGTCACCGGAGTCTGGCGGCGCGGGCAGCGCGTGGTGTGATCACCGGCTCCGGGACAATGCGGTTGGCGTCGGCGGACGACCGGCACCACCGGAGGGCGGGGACGGATGGCAAGGCACTGGTCGGCGCCACTGCTGGTGAACGTGCTGCTCGGGATCCCGGGCGTGGTGCCGTTCTGGCTGCTGTGGTACCTCGTGGTGAACTGGCCGCTCGCCGAACTCGGCTGGACCGTGCGGGAACCGACGGAGAACGACGGCATGGCCCTCTGGCTCGTGATCGTCGTCCCCGTGGTCACGCTGTACGGACTGATCTGGTGGCTCGCCAACATGCCGCTGCGCCACCGGACGGCCCTTGCTCCGCGCACGTACTGGCTGCTGAGCCTGGCGGCTCCGCTCGTCCCGACGGCCGCGCTGATCCTGAACCCCTGGTAGACCGCCGACGGCACGCGCCTGGGGGCGGACCGTTCGGTCCGCCCCCGAAGGAAGCATTCACCCGGTACAGCGTCGTCCGGTGAGGATCTCGTCCGGCGAGGATCACTCCTCGACAGTCAGCCCCTTGCGCAGCCGTACCAGCGTCCGGGACAGCAGACGCGACACGTGCATCTGGGAGATGCCCAGTTCCTCGCCGATCTCCGACTGGGTCATGCCCGCGACGAAGCGCAGCGACAGGATCTTCCGGTCACGCGGGGGAAGTTCGGCGATCAGCGGCTTCAACGACTCGACGTACTCGATGCCTTCGAGCCCGTGGTCCTCGTAGCCGATGCGGTCCGCGAGGGCGCCCTCGGAGTCGTCTTCCTCCGGCTGGGCGTCCAGCGAGGAGGCGGTGTAGGCGTTCGACGCGGCCATGCCCTCGACGACCTCGTCGTTGGAGATGCCGAGGCGCTCGGCCAGCTCGGTCACCGTCGGGGCGCGGTCCAGCTTCTGGGCCAGCTCGTCACCGGCCTTGGCCAGGTCGAGCCGCAGCTCCTGGAGCCGCCGCGGAACGCGCACGGACCACGAGGTGTCGCGGAAGAAGCGCTTGATCTCGCCGACGATGGTCGGCATCGCGAATGTGGGGAACTCGACACCCCGAGACAGCTCGAAGCGGTCGATCGCCTTGATCAGGCCGATGGTGCCGACCTGGATGATGTCCTCCATCGGCTCACTGCGGGAGCGGAACCGGGAGGCGGCGAACTTGACCAGTGCGAGGTTCAGTTCGACGAGCGTGTTGCGGACGTACGAGTACTCGTGGGTGCCTTCCTCCAGCGACTCGAGGCGCTCGAAGAGGGTCTTGGACAGGGCCCGTGCGTCGACCGCGTCGACTTCCTCGTACGGGGGGATGTCCGGAAGTCCGGCGAGAAGGTCGTCCGGTGTGACGAGCGTCTCAACCTGCTCGATGGGATCCAGATGTTCCGGAGGGGGTGTCGACGTCGCTTCCTGGGTACGCGATGCGTCGAGCCGGGGTGACATGATGTCCTCCATCGTTCTCGGCATATGGCTGCCGGAGCCAGTACGTGCACTGCGGTGTGCGGCGCCTCCAAAGCCGGCCGTGTCGGTTACGTGTCCTTACTAGGCCTACCCGCTTTCCCGAGCCCACCGCAAGTGCGTTTTGTGGGCATATGTCCGTTTGTGCGTGGTTGTTCGGGTGTCGAAGCGTGGAGGGAAGGCGTAGTGTTCGTGGGCGTCAGCAGCAGTCACGACGTCGGGAGAGAGAGACGGCATGGACCGCGGGACAGTCGGCAGCGCACAGTCTGGCCGGCTTCTGGTGGAGGTGCGGGAAGAGGGCTCTAGTGCCGTCGTGACCCCGGCGGGTGAGTTGGATCACCACACCGCCGATCTGTTGCGCGAGCCACTCGACGACTGCCTCGCCAAGGGATTCAAGCGTCTGGTCATCGACTGCGCGCGCCTGGAGTTCTGCGACTCCACGGGGCTCAACGTGCTCCTGGGGGCGCGACTGAAGGCAGAGGCCGCCGGTGGTGGCGTGACGCTCGCCGGGATGCAGCCGGTGGTGGCACGCGTGTTCGAGATCACGGGCGCGGATGCGGTCTTCAGCGTCCATGACACGCTTGAGGCGGCCTTGGCCGACGAGTCGGGCTGACCGGCGGTGCCTCGGCGCGCCGAGCCTCGGCCATCCCCCTGTGACCGATGCCCTACCCCCGTCACGCCCTTCGTATCGAATACGGGGGTGTTCCAACGGTCCGCTCGGGCAGGAGACATCCTGAAACGGTCGTCCATCAGGGCGGCAAGGGCGCCGCGAAACCGTCGTGCCGCGCAC
Source organism: Streptomyces coeruleofuscus (assembly GCF_039532725.1). Classification (NCBI taxonomy): domain Bacteria; kingdom Bacillati; phylum Actinomycetota; class Actinomycetes; order Kitasatosporales; family Streptomycetaceae; genus Streptomyces; species Streptomyces coeruleofuscus. Next base: position 60,068 of record NZ_BAAASE010000018.1, on the reverse strand, counting down.
CGCGTGACTGACTGTGTAGTGAATTTTTTGAATTGTGAACTGGTGAATCGGTGAGGTGAAGCGCTGATGAGCACCACCCGGCCCTACTCGCCGGGCGACCGCGGGCCGGAGCCCAGCGGCGCTTCCGGGGCGTCGTCCCAGGGTGGCGTACCGGCGGGCGGTGCGTCCGGCGAGGGCGTGTCCGCGCCGTCCGGAGCCGCGGCACCGCCTGGGGGCCGGCAGGTGCGCCGGCTGAGCTTCGACGGCGCGAGCGGTGTCGTCCCGCTCGCCCGTGACTTCGCCCGCCAGGCGCTGTACGCGTGGGGCTGGCTGCCGGCCGCCTCCGCGGACCAGCGGGCCGCCGCCGAGGACGTGCTGCTCGTCGTCTCCGAGCTGGTCACCAACGCCTGCCTGCACGCCGAGGGGCCGGACCAGCTGTGGATCACCTGCGACAACAAGGTGATCCGCATCGAGGTCGCCGACCGGGGCACCGGCCAGCCGTCCCCCCGCACCCCGCACCGGGCGGGCCGCCCGGGCGGCCACGGCATGTTCATCGTCCAGCGGCTGTGCCTGGACTGGGGCGTCGTCCGCACGCCGGGAGTCGCCGGCAAGACGGTGTGGGCCGAACTGGGAGCCCCTGCCTGATCCGGCGGCGTTGCGCGCACGCCGGACGCGGGTTCCTCCCTCGGCCGTTCGGGTGAAGGGGAGCGGGCAGTTCGCTGCCTGAGTGCCTGAGTGCCTGAGTGCCTGAGTGCCTGAGTGCCTGAGGTCTGAGTGCCTGAGTGCCTGAGGTCTGAGTGTGTGAATACCTACGGCCCTGAGGCCTGAATGCCTAACGCCCTGAGGCCTGAATGCCTACGGCCCTGAGGCCTGAGTCCCTGGCCGCCCCACGGCACTTCCGCCGCGCATCCCCCCTCCGTCACCCCTCACGCGCCGGATCCCCACGGATCCCGCGCGCACGTGTCTTCCTTCCTCGACGCCCCGGGCGTACCTTGACGGCCCGATCTGATACCCCGTCAGTAACAGGAGGGGAGCGGCACCGTGTCGTACCGGAATCGAACCGCCGCGCTCGCGTCCGCCGCGGCCCTGGCCGGCTCTGTGGTGTTGATGGCCGCCCCCGTGGCCCGGGCCGAGGTCGTCGACGTCAACTACCAGTGCAAGACGCCGATCGGCGACAAGAGCGCCGTCTCGCCCATCGACATCAAGGGTGCCAGGAGCGGCGACGGCTACCGGATCACCATGTCCTGGCAGAAGGGCGTCTCCTCCAGCCCGGTCGAACTGGGCAAGGGCGCGATGACCCCGAGCGCCACCATCGCCCTGGGCGGCGCTGACGGCGGCACCATGACGGTGACCGGCCCCGCCAACGACGCCGCGATCCCCGCCAACACGCCGATCAAGATCAACGACTTGAGCGGCACGTACACGCCGAAGAAGAGCGGCGAGGTCACCTTCACGGCCGGCGTGCTCACCATCAAGGCGCTCGGCACGACCACCACGTGCACGCCGACGAACGACCCGGGCCCGTCCCTGACCCTCGACGTCACGGCCGCGAGCGGCGGCGGCGCCACCGGCTCCACCCAGGGCGGCGGCTCCGGCTCGGGATCCGGCTCCGAACTTCCGCAGACCGGGCCGGAGGACTCGGCCGTCGCCCTCGGCACCCTCGGCGGGACGGTCCTGCTCGCCGGCGCGGCAGGCGCCCTGTGGCTGACGCGACGTCACCAGGCGGCGCGAGCACGCCACTGAGCGCACCCCCGTACGACCGCTGGAGCCGCCGATGCCGTACGTCGTCCGTGTTCCGTACCTGTCACTGCCGGTTCTGCTGGTGCTCCTGCTCGGACTGGCGGGCGCCGGGCCCGCCGGTGCGGCGGACCGGCCCGTCGTCGAGCTGTCCAGGGCCCAGGCCGGGACGGGCGGTTCGGTCACCGTCACCGGCAGCGGCTGGCGGCCGCGTGCCCTGCTGACGCTGCTGGTCTGCGGGCAGGCCGAGCCGTCCCGGGGCGTGACCGGCGGCACCAACTCCTGCGCCAATGCCGACGGCCGGGCCGTCAGAACCGACGCCGAGGGGCGCTTCCGCCGCGAACTGCCCGTCGTGGAACCGCCCGTGCCGTGTCCCTGCGTGGTGCACGCGGCGACGGTGACCGGGGCCGGGGCCGAGGCCGACGCGGTTCTCCAGGTCGCCGGGCACGCCGTCGAGCCGCTGCCCGCGGACCGGGCCGGCGGACGGCTGTCACTGCTCGCGGACACCCGGCTGCGCGGCTCCGGCGGACTGCTGACCTGGTTCGGCTCCCCGCCCGCCCGGACGCTCGTGGTCACCGTCGGGAACGTCGGGACGTCCCCCGTGAAGGACCCCGTCTTCCAGGTCGGCACCTCCCACGGTGTGTTCGCCCCGCAGTGGCAGGACCAGCGCTGGCGCGGCACGATCCGGCCCGGCGGGAAGGCGCGCATCGAACTCCCCGTGGAACTCGCGGCCGGGGCGCACGGCGACTACACCGTGTCCCTGAAGTACGGCGGCAAGGTCCTCGCCGAGCACCCCTGGGGCGTGGGCCGCCCCTGGGGCGTGACCCTGTTCTGGGTCCTCGTCTGCCTGGTCGTCCCGGCGGCGCTGTTCCGCGCCGGCCTGGCCGTCGTGGACCACGCCCGCCCCCGCCGCCCCGTCCACGCGTCCCGCCCGCCCCGCCGCCTCCTCCCGCGCCTGCCCGCAGCACGCCGGCCCTCCGACCTGCCGTGGGTCGCCCCGGACGCCGAACAATCGAGACCGAAGCAGGACATGAAGGACATGCGGACATGAAGAAGGGCCGCCGCACCACGCGGGTGCGACGGCCCTCTGTCAGGCTCCGGCGATCAGCGGACGTCGCCCATGAGCCCCTTGACCTTCTTGCGGAACATGTACACCGCGAAACCGGCGACGACGGCCAGCGCCGCCTCCAGGGCCACGAAGCCGGTCCGGTCGAGGTTGATCCCGCCGACGGCCGGGTTGGACAGCAGCGCGGTGACGGAGTCGCCCGCGGTGACCGCGAGGAACCAGACGCCCATCATCTGCGAGGCGTACTTCGCCGGCGCCATCTTCGTCGTCACGGACAGACCCACCGGCGACAGCGTCAGCTCGCCGACGGTCTGCACGAAGTAGATCGCGACCAGCCACATCGCCGCGGCCTTGTGACCGCCCTCCGCGATCGACAGCGGGGCGAGGAAGAGGAAGAAGGACGCACCCACCAGCATCAGGCCGGAGGAGAACTTCACGATGGTGCTCGGCTCCTTGCCGCGCCGGTTCAGCCACAGCCACAGCCAGGCGAAGACCGGCGCCAGCGCCATGATCAGCACCGGGTTGACCGACTGGTACCAGGAGACCGGGAACTCCCAGCCGAAGACGGTGTTGTCGGCGCTCTTCTCGGCGAACAGCGACAGGGTCGAGCCGCCCTGGTCGTAGATCATCCAGAACACGGCGGCGGCGACGAAGAACCAGATGTACGCCGACACCTTCGAGCGCTCGCCGGCGTCCAGCTCCTTGTCGCGCAGGATGCGGGTGATGACCAGGATCGGCACGATCAGGCCGAGGAGGGTGAGCGGGATCAGCGCCCAGTTCAGGGTGAAGTGGCCGGTGCCGCCGACCAGGGCGTAGAAGACCACGGCGACGGCCAGCCAGATCAGGCCCTTGCGCAGGGTGGCGGCCTTCTCGGCGGGCGACAGCGGGGTCGGGACCTCGCTGCTCTTCGGGTTCAGGTGGCGGCCGCCGAGCAGGAACTGGACGAGGCCCAGCGCCATGCCGAGCGCGGCCAGGGCGAAGCCCAGGTGCCAGTTGACGTTCTCACCCACGGTGCCGATGACCAGCGGGGCGACGAAGGCGCCGAGGTTGATGCCGATGTAGAAGACGGTGAAGCCGCCGTCCCGGCGCGGGTCCTCCGGACCGTCGTAGAGGTGGCCGACCATCGTGGAGATGTTGGCCTTCAGCAGACCGGAACCGATGGCGACCAGGCCCAGGCCGACGTAGAAGCTCGCGGCCGCGGGCAGCGCCAGGCACAGGTGGCCGAGCATGATGACCAGGCCCGCGACGGCGACGGTCTTGCGGGGGCCGAGCACACGGTCGGCGAACCAGCCGCCGGGCAGCGTGAGCAGGTACACCAGCGACAGGTACACGGCGTAGATCGCCGTCGCCGCGCCCGCGCTCATGTGCAGGCCGCCAGGGGCCACCAGGTACAGCGGGAGCAGGGCCCTCATGCCGTAGTAGGAGAACCGCTCCCACATCTCGGTCATGAAGAGAGTGGCCAGTCCGCGGGGGTGGCCGAAGAAGGTCTTCTCGGGGCCGGGGGTGCCCGGACGGGCCGAGTCCTTCGTCAGGCTGGACGCCATGGGTCGTTCCTTGCTGGTCGGGACGCGCCCCGCAACAGCGGTGGTGCGCCCGGTGGGGGCAGCCGGCACCGGTACGGCCGTCCGTCCGACGCCTACGGGGGGCCGCTCCGGGCAGGAGCGGTGGGCGGTCGCCACCGGGATCCACGCCTCTACGCGCGTATGCGCACGCCGAGGCCCGGCCACAGGTCGTTTCCGGTTGAGGGGCTGGCGGGGAACCAGCCCGCACACAAAAGAGACCTCCAGGGGCGAACAGCCTCCGAAGGTCGCCATGGTGCTACAGGCGTTGATTCACCATACGGCAGGACACTGCCGCATATGGAAGGACTTGAGACACGGATCACAGGTTTCGAGGGAACCGTAAGACCTATTTCCATGGTCCTTACCAGGATCGCACCCCAGAGCCAGAGGTTTGTACGCGTACCCGCGGAACGTAAGAGACGGGTATGCCACGGGTAAGAATCAAGGCTTCCGGTCACACCCCAGCTCAGGGCCTTGCAGGTCTACCATCACCTCATGACCCGTGTACTGCTCGCCGAGGACGACGCGTCCATCTCGGAGCCGCTGGCCCGTGCTCTGCGCCGGGAGGGCTACGAGGTCGAGGTGCGTGAGGACGGCCCCACCGCTCTCGACGCCGGAATGCAGGGCGGCGTCGACCTGGTCGTGCTCGACCTGGGTCTGCCCGGCATGGACGGTCTGGAGGTCGCCCGCCGCCTGCGGGGCGAAGGCCACAGCATCCCGATCCTCATCCTGACCGCGCGCGCCGACGAGGTGGACACCGTCGTCGGGCTGGACGCGGGCGCCGACGACTACGTCACCAAGCCGTTCCGGCTCGCCGAGCTGCTCGCCCGCGTCCGTGCCCTGCTGCGCCGCGGCGCCGCCGAGCCGCAGCAGCCGCCCGCCACCCACGGCGTGCGCATCGACGTCGAGTCGCACCGCGCCTGGATGGGCGAGGAGGAGCTCCAGCTCACCGCCAAGGAGTTCGACCTGCTGCGGGTGCTGGTGCGCGACGCCGGCCGGGTCGTCACCCGCGACCAGCTCATGCGCGAGGTCTGGGACACGACCTGGTGGTCGTCGACCAAGACGCTCGACATGCACATCTCCTGGCTGCGCAAGAAGCTCGGCGACGACGCGGCCAACCCCCGCTACATCGCCACGGTGCGCGGTGTGGGCTTCCGCTTCGAGAAGAGCTGAGCCGCGGGGCAGGCACGGACAAGCACGGGTAACAGGACATGCGCCGCCGACTGATCCAGTCCACGCTCGCCGTGGTCCTCGTCGTGATCGCCGTCTTCGGCGTCTCCCTCGTCATCGTCGAGACCAGGACGATCAGCAACAGCGCCCAGGAGCGGGTGGAGTCCGAGGCGGTCCGGCTGGCCAGCATCGTCGACAGCCGGCTCTTCGTCGCCCAGCAGGTCGACGCGGAGGTGCTGCGCAAGCAGGTCACGCAGGACCGCTACTACGCGGTGATCCGGATCCCCGGGGAGGAGCCCATCGAGGTCGGCTCCAAGCCGTCCGGTGACGTGATCACCGCGACCGCCCCCGGCGAGGAGGGCGAGACCGTCACCGTCCAGGAGCCGCGCTCCTCGGTGACCCGGGAGGTCGGCCGCACGCTGCTGATCATCGGGCTGGTCGCGCTGCTGGCGGTGGTGGCCGCGGTGCTGCTGGCGGTCCGCCAGGCGAACCGGCTGGCGTCGCCGCTGACCGACCTCGCGGAGACGGCCGAACGGCTCGGCTCGGGCGATCCGCGCCCCCGGCACAAGCGGTACGGCGTGCCCGAGCTGGACCGGGTGGCGGACGTGCTGGACGGCTCGGCCGAGCGCATCGCGCGCATGCTGACCGCCGAGCGGCGGCTGGCCGCGGACGCCTCCCACCAGCTGCGGACGCCGCTGACGGCGCTGTCGATGCGGCTGGAGGAGATCACCCTCACCGACGACCCGGACACGGTGAAGGACGAGGCGACGATCGCGCTGACGCAGGTCGAGCGGCTCACGGACGTCGTGGAGCGGCTGCTGACGAACTCCCGCGATCCGCGCACCGGCTCCGCCGTCACCTTCGACCTCGACGAGGTCATCCAGCAGCAGCTCGCCGAGTGGCGTCCCGCCTACCGCAGTGCGGGCCGGGCGATCGTCAGTTCCGGCAAGCGGCATCTGGAGGCCGTCGGCACGCCGGGAGCGGTCGCGCAGGTGCTGGCCGCGCTGATCGAGAACTCCCTGATGCACGGCGGCGGCACGGTGGCGCTGCGCACCCGCGTCACCGGCAACCAGGCCGTCATCGAGGTCACGGACGAGGGCCCAGGCGTCCCCGCCGACCTCGGCGCCCGCATCTTCGAGCGGGCGATCAGCGGCCGCAACTCCACGGGCATCGGCCTGGCCGTGGCCCGCGACCTGGCGGAAGCGGACGGCGGCCGCCTGGAGATGCTCCAGACCAAGCCCCCGGTGTTCGCCCTGTTCCTGTCCCGCACGCCCGTCGGGAAGTCCCACGGCGGCGCGGACGAGCCGATGATCCGCTGACGCGGCTCACGACGGCTTACGGCACACGCTGCCCGTCCCGCGGGCGCCTGGCGCGTTCGCCCTTCAGGATCGATTCCGCGTCCGCCACCGGCTCACGGGCCGGAAGGGCGCGGAACACCCAGCTGCGGTACGACCAGAAGCGGAACAGCGTGGCGATGCCGATGCCGACGAACTTGAAGATGTTGTTCTGCAGCGGGGTGTCCCAGCCGAAGCCGTACGTGGCCGCGTACAGAACGCCGTTCTCGATGACCAGCCCGACCGCGCTGAACAGCAGGAACAGGGACATCTCCCGCGTACGGCGGGTCTTGTCGCGGTCGCGGTAGGTGAAGTAGCGGAAGCCGACGTAGTTGAAGACGATCGCGACGACGGTCGCGATGACGCTCGCGCGCACCACCTGGAGGTCGGTGACGTGCCGTACGAGGTTGAACACGAGGAGGTTGACCAGCACCCCGGCACCGCCCACCGCGCCGAATTTGGCGACTTCGTGGAGGAGCCGTCGGAGCCGCGAAGCACCATGTCCCATGGTCGTGCAGGCCCCCGTCCGTGGTTGGCGTCAACTCAGCCATGCTAACCACCCTCCCGCGCGATCTTCCTGCGGACGCCGGTGGACGGCCGGAGATGGTCCGGGCAGGGCAGGGGAGGGGCAGGAAACCGGCCACCCTGGCGCGGCCGATACCCTGGGGGAGTGACGTTCCCGGTAGTCGGCATGGTCGGCGGGGGCCAGCTCGCTCGTATGACACACGAGGCAGGCATCCCGCTCGGCATCAGGTTCAAGCTCCTCAGTGACACCCCGCAGGACTCCGCTGCGCAGGTCGTGAGCGATGTCGTCGTCGGCGACTATCGCGACCTCGACACGCTGCGCGAGTTCGCCCGTGGGTGCGACGTGATCACCTTCGATCACGAACACGTGCCCACCGAGCACCTCAGGGCCCTGGAGGCGGACGGCATCCCCGTGCGCCCCGGCCCCGACGCGCTCGTGCACGCCCAGGACAAGGGCGTGATGCGCGCGAAGCTCGACGCGATCGGCGTGCCCTGCCCCAGACACAGAATCGTCTCCGATCCGCAGGACGTCGTGGCCTTCGCCGCCGAGGGCGACGGATTCCCCGTCGTCCTCAAGACCGTCCGCGGCGGTTACGACGGCAAGGGCGTGTGGGTCGTCGACTCCGTCGAGGAGGCCGCCGACCCCTTCAAGGCCGGTGTCCCCGTGCTCGCCGAGGAGAAGGTCGACTTCGTCCGCGAGCTCGCCGCCAACGTCGTACGCTCCCCGCACGGGCAGGCCGTCGCCTATCCGGTCGTCGAGTCCCGCCAGGTGAACGGCGTCTGCGACACGGTGATCGCGCCCGCCCCCGGCCTCGACGAGGCCCTCGCCCTGCGGGCCGAGGAGATGGCGCTCAACATCGCCAAGGAGCTCGACGTCGTCGGCCACCTCGCCGTCGAGCTGTTCCAGACCCGCGACGGCCGCATCCTCGTCAACGAACTCGCGATGCGCCCGCACAACTCCGGCCACTGGTCGATGGACGGCGCCGTCACCAGCCAGTTCGCCAACCATGTCCGGGCCGTCCTGGACCTGCCCCTCGGCGACCCGCGCCCGCGCGCCACGTGGACGGTCATGGTCAACGTCCTCGGCGGCGACTACCCGGACATGTACTCCGCGTACCTGCACTGCATGGCCCGCGACCCCCAGCTCAAGATCCACATGTACGGCAAGGACGTGAAGCCCGGCCGCAAGGTCGGCCACGTCAACACCTACGGCGACGACCTGGACGACGTGCTGGAGCGCGCCCGTCACGCAGCCGGCTACCTGAGAGGCACCATCACCGAATGAGCCCTGTTGTTGGCATCGTCATGGGGTCGGACAGCGACTGGCCCGTCATGGAGGCCGCCGCCAAGGCCCTCGACGAGTTCGAGATCGCCTACGAGGTCGACGTCGTCTCCGCGCACCGCATGCCGCGCGAGATGGTCGCGTACGGCGAACAGGCCGACGAGCGCGGGCTCAAGGTGATCATCGCCGGGGCCGGCGGCGCCGCCCACCTGCCCGGCATGCTCGCCTCCGTGACCCCGCTGCCCGTCATCGGCGTGCCCGTGCCGCTGAAGTACCTCGACGGCATGGACAGCCTCCTGTCGATCGTGCAGATGCCGGCCGGCGTCCCGGTCGCCACGGTCTCCGTCGCCGGTGCCCGCAACGCCGGTCTGCTCGCGGCCCGCATCCTCGCCGCGCACGACGAGGAACTCCGCGCCCGTATGCGCGAGTTCCAGCAGGAGCTGAACGACCAGGCCACCGAGAAGGGCAAGCGCCTGCGCTCCAAGGTCGAGGGCGCGAGCGGCGGTTTCGGTTTCGGGAAGTGACCCCCATGACGTCCCTCGACGACGCCCGCACGCTCCTCGCCGAGTTCCCCGTCGCCGACGGGCACAACGACCTGCCCTGGGCGCTGCGCGAGCAGGTCCGCTACGACCTCGACGCACGCGATGTCGCCGCCGACCAGAGCGCCCACCTGCACACCGACCTCCCGCGGCTGCGCGCGGGCGGGGTCGGTGCGCAGTACTGGTCGGTGTACGTCCGCACGGACTCGCCCGACCCGGTCGCGGCCACGCTCGAACAGATCGACTGCGTACGGCAGTTGATCGACCGGCACCCGCAGGACCTGCGGCCCGCGCTGACGGCCGCCGACATGGAGGCCGCGCGCCGGGAGGGCCGTATCGCCTCCCTCATGGGAGCGGAGGGCGGCCACTCCATCGCCAACTCCCTGGGCACCCTGCGCGGTCTGTACGGGCTCGGCGTGCGCTATCTGACCCTCACCCACAACGACAACGTGGACTGGGCGGACTCCGCGACCGACGAGCCGCGGGCCGGCGGCCTCACCGCGTTCGGCCGGCAGGTCGTGCGGGAGATGAACCGGCTCGGGATGCTCGTCGACCTGTCCCACGTGGCGGCGACGACCATGCGCGACGCTCTCGACGCGAGCTCCGCCCCGGTGATCTTCTCCCACTCCTCGGCGCGGGCCGTGTGCGACCACCCGCGCAACATCCCGGACGACGTCCTGGAGCGGCTGCCCGCCAACGGCGGCATGGCGATGGTGACGTTCGTGCCGAAGTTCGTGCTCCAGGCCGCCGTCGACTGGACCGCCGCGGCCGACGAGAACATGCGCGCCCACGGCCTCCACCACCTCGACACCACCGCGGAGGCCATGAAGGTCCACCGCGCCTTCGAGGAGCGGCACCCCCGCCCGGTCGCCACGGTGTCCACGGTCGCCGACCATCTGGACCACATGCGCGAGGCCGCCGGCATCGACCACCTCGGCATCGGCGGCGACTACGACGGCACGGCCTTCACGCCCGACGGCCTGGACGACGTCTCCGGCTACCCGAACCTGATCGCGGAGCTGCTGGACCGCGGCTGGTCGAAGGCCGACCTGGCGAAGCTGACCTGGAAGAACGCGGTGCGGGTGCTCGACGCGGCCGAGGACGTGGCACGGGGCCTTCAGGCCACGCGGCCGCCGTCCAACGCCACCATCGAGTCGCTCGACTCGCTCGACGGCTGAGCGCCGAGGGCGGGGTAGTCGGTGTAGCCGGTCGCCCCGCCCACGTACATGAAGTACCGGTCGCGCATCTCGTTCAGCGGCGCCCGGTGCCGCAGCCGCGTCACCAGGTCGGGGTTGGCGAGGAAGGGCCGGCCCAGGGCGATCAGGTCGGCTCCGGCGCCCAGCAGCGCCTCGGACGCCCGGTGCACGCCGTCCGTGGAGATCTCCCTCAGCACCGGGTTGGCGACGATCACCCCGGGCCAGCCGGCGCGCACCTTCCGGAACACCGGCGTGTCCGGGTCGGCGTACCCCAGGTGCAGGTAGGCGAGCCCCAGCCCGCCGAGCCGCTCGACGAGCGCCGGGTAGATCTCCTCGGTCTCTCCCTCCTCGATGCCGTTGACGGTGTTGCCGGGGGAGACCCTGAGCCCCACCCGCCCGGCTCCGATCTCGGCGGCCACGGCCTCGGTCACCTCGGCCGTGAACCGGATCCGGGCGGCGACCGGCCCGCCGTAGCCGTCGGTGCGGAGGTTGGTGTTGCGGGCGAGGAACTGGTGGAGCAGATGGCCGTTGGCGGAGTGCACCTCCACCCCCTCGAAACCCGCGTCGATCGCGTTCCGGGCGGCGCGTGCGAAGTCGGCGACGGTGGTGCGGATGTCCTCGGCGGTCATCTCCCTGGGCACCACGGCCGGCCGGTGACCCTCCGGCGTGAAGATCGTCTCGGGCAGTGGGACGGGCGAGGGCGCGACCGGGGTGAGCCCGCTGGTCGCGGGGTGGCCGACCCGCCCGCCGTGCTGGAGCTGGAGGAACATCCGCCCGCCCGCCTCCCGGACCGCGTCCGTGACCTGCCGCCACCCGGCCACGTGCGCCGGGCTGTGGACGGCGGTGATGTTCGGGTACGTCTGCCCGACCGCGTTCGGCGTCGCGGCCTCGGCGATGATCAGTCCCGCGGAGGCGCGCTGGGCGTAGTACGTGGCCATGAGCGGGGTCGGGGTGCCGTCGGCCTCGGCCCGGTTGCGGGTCAGCGGGGCCATCACGAGCCGGTTGGGCAGGTCCAGCCCGGGGAGACGAGCCGGTTCGAAGAGTGCTGTCGTGTGCTGCGTCATGCCCGTACGCTAGAACCTGACACCCATGTCAGATTCAAGTCCGGGAGTGGGACGTGCGGATCGGTGAACTGGCCCAGCGCACCAACGTGAGCGAGCGGTCGCTGCGCTATTACGAGAAGCAGGGGATGCTCACCGCCGAGCGGACGCCCGGCGGGCACCGGGAGTACCCGGAGGCGGCCGTGGACCGGGTCATCCGGATCCAGGAGCTGTTCGCGGCGGGACTGTGCAGCGAGAAGATCGTCCAGCTGCTGCCGTGCATGCGGGACTCGGACGGCCGGCCCTCGGCCCGCGCCACGCCCAACCTGGTCGCCGAACTCACCACCGAGCGCGCCCGCATCGACCGGATGATCGCGGACCTGGTCCGCTCCCGGGACACCCTCGACGAGGTGATCGAGGCGGCCCGGCTGTCCTGAGAGCGTCTTCCGCGCGAGCCCGGGACCGTACTCCGAACGCCCCGCCCACCAGGAACCCTTCAGCGCTCCGTGCGACGGTGACCGTACCTCACGAACGACCGTACGGAGTCGCCATGGCAGACCTCCAGGACGACCTGCGCACCACCGCCGCGGCCGGAGAGTCCGACGACCTGGCCGAGCCGTACCCGGACGAGGCCGCCATGGCGGCGGAGCCCTACGAGCCCGTCTCCGATCCGGACGACGCGCCGATGACCCGGGCCCACGCCATCCTCGCCGCCCACCCCGTCGCCGACGGCTACAACGGACTGCCCTGGGCGCTCAAGCGCCTGTCCTACTACGACCTGGAGGAGGGCGAGAGCACGGTCGACACGGACGTGCCCCGCCTGCGCCGAGGGCATGTGGGCGCGCTGTTCTGGTCGCTGCACCTGCCCGAGGGCCTGGACGGCGACCGGGCCGTCGGCGCCACGCTGGAGCAGCTGGACGTGGCCAAGACCGTGGCCCGGACCTGCGACGAGGGACTGCGGCCGGCCTGCACGGCGGGGCAGGTCGCGGACGCCCGCAACTGCGGCCGCGTCGCCGTGCTCCTCGGGCCCGCCGGGGCCCCGGCCGTGGGTGACTCACTGGGCATCCTGCGCCAGCTGCACTTCCTCGGCCTGCGTGTGCTGACGCTGTCCGGGGTGTCCTGGGCGAGCGACGCGGGGCTGACGCGGTTCGGTGAGGAGGTCGTGCGCGAGATGAACCGGCTCGGCGTCATCGTGGACCTCTCCGGTGCCTCCGTGCCGACCGTCCGCCGTGTGCTGAGCCTCTCCCGGGCACCCGTGCTGTGCAGCCGCTCCGCCGCCCGTGCCCTCCGTCCCCACCCGGTCAACCTCCCCGACGACCTGCTGGCGGAGCTGGGCGCGGCCAAGGGGCTGTGCCTGGTGCCGCTGACCGCCGAGCAGACCGGCCCGACCGTCCGCGACGTCGCCGACCATCTCGACCGCATCCGGGCCGTGGCCGGTGCGCAGTGCGTCGGGCTGTCCGGCACGTACGACTCGGGCTCGGCCCATCCGCAGGAGCTCGGCGACACCTCCTGCTACCCGCGGCTGATCGCCGAGCTGCTGCGGCGCGGCTGGGACGAGGCCGACGTGGCTCTTCTGACCTGGGGCAACGTCCAGCGGGTGCTGCGCGGCGCCGACTTCACCGCCCGCGCCGCCCAGCAGCGACGCGCGCCGTCGGCGGCGACCATTTCCGAGCTGGACGGGTGACCGGCAGGCGGGTGACTCAGGTGGTGTGCTCGATCCGGCACAGGCAGAACGGATGCCCTGCCGGGTCGGCGTACACCCGGAAGTCCTTCTTCTCGTAGTCCTCCCGGTCCAGTACCCGCGCCCCCAGCGCCAGCACCCGCTCCTCTGCCGCGTCGATCGCCTCCCAGGTCGACCCGCCGTCGAAGTCCAGGTGGAACTGCTGGGCGTTGTGGTCGGCCCTGGGCCACTCCGGCGGTGTGAACCCGGGCGAGCGCTGGAAGGCGAGCCGCGGCCCGTCGGGGATCCGCAGCACCACCCAGTCGGGGTCGTCGTCCTCGGGAGTGCCGCCCCCGACCTGCGCGTAGAAACGGGCCAGCTCGCGTGGGTCGGGGCAGTCGACGACGACGGAACGGAAACGTGCCACAGCGGACATGAAGCCTCCCGGTGTCAGCAGGCGCAGAGGCAGAACGGGTGCCCGGCCGGATCGGCGTAAACCCGGAAGGTCCGTGTCCGGTCCTCGGCGTCCAGCGGCTTCGCGCCGAGCGCCAGCACGCCCTTCTCGGCCGCGTCCAGGTCCTCCACGTCCAGGTCGAGATGGAACTGCTGCGAGCCGTCGGGCGACGGCCACTGCGGCGGTACGTACCCCGGGGATTCCTGGAAGGCCAGCGCCGGTCCGCCCGGCACCTTCAGGTCGACCCACTCGCCCGAGTCGTCGGCCTCCACCGTGGGAGTGCCGCCGAGCACCTCCGCGTAGAAGCCGGCCAGTGCGTGGGGGTCGGGACAGTCCAGGACGACGACACCCAGCTTGGCGAGAGCCATGACTTCCTCCTTGAAGTCGCTGTTACCCGTCAGCGTTACCAGCACATCGCGGGTAACCGGTAACCGTTACTCCATGCTGGCCCATTGCCATGACGGAGAGATCGCCCGCCCCCGGCGGCCTGGCCCTGGTCGAGGCCCTGGTGAACACCCTGGACATCGAGTCGGGTGCCGACTCGCTGGACACGGCGGAGGGCCGGGCACGCTTCGGGATCACGTGGGACGGGGTCGAGGACGCCCGCGCACTGCGCGAGTCCCTGCGCGTGGCCCTGCTCGCCCACGCGGGTCACCCGCCGCACCGCGAGGTGACCCCGCTGGGCGATCTGCTGGCCGGGGCACCGCTGGTGGTGTCGGTCGACCGGCGGGACGGCTCGGCGACCCTCGCCCCGGCCGACGAGGGCCCCCTGGTCTCCCGCGTCGCGGCCGCCGTCGCCGAGGCCCTGGTCGCCGGCACCTGGACCCGGCTCAAGGCCTGCGAGGCCACCGACTGCCTCTGGGCGTACTACGACCGCAGTCCGGCCGGCCGCGGCCGCTGGTGCTCCATGCAGGTCTGCGGGGCCCGGGCGAAGATGCGCCGCTACCGGGCGAAGGGCTGACCTGCGCGTAGGCCTACGCCTCCTCCTCCCTGGGCGCCCGAGGCGCCTGGGGTGCCGACGCCCGGGAGCCGACCAGGAGCAGGCACAGCACCGCGACCCCGGCGACGATGCCGGTCAGCACGAGCAGGGGGTCGAGGGGACGGGCGGCCGATGCGGCCGTCTGTGGCTGCGGCTGCTGCGCGACCTGTGCGGCCGGGGACGACGGGGACGCCTGCGGTGACTGGCCCGCGGCCGCCGGGGAGGCCGTGGACGCCGCGGAGGACGGCGTCGGGGACGGCCTGCGCGTCGTCGGCGGCCCGCTGCCCGGCGCGGTGCGGCTCGGCGCGGTCGCCCGGTGCCCCGAGGAGGAGCCGGTGTGGTGCTCGTGCGCCGTCGGTGCCGCCGTCGTCGCCGGTGCCGCCGCACGGACCGTGATCCCGGCCGTCATGTTCGGGTGGACGGTGCAGACGTAGCCGTACGACCCGGCCGTGGTGAACGTGAAGCTCCAGCTCTGCCCCTTGTCCAGCATCGGGGAGTGGATCGAGACCGGGCCCGAGGTGGTCTTCACGTCGTGCGGAGCCGTGTCCTGGTTGGTCCAGGTCACCGTGGACCCGGCCGGGACGCTCAGGCTCGCGGGCGAGAAGGCGTACCCCTTCATCGTCACGCTGTACGAGGCCGCCGACGCCTGCCCGGCCGGCAGCAGCGGCAGGGCGAGGAGCGCCAGGACGGCGGACACGGCGGCGCTCCGGGCCGTCCGCCGGGCCGCCCTCACGCGAACTCCGCCGCGACCAGCAGCCGCAGCCGGGTGGCCGGCCGGCGCCACGGCAGCCGGAATCCCGTGGCGCGGCGCAGCAGCCGGTACGGCAGCCGGGCGTGCCCGACGACCAGCAGCCGGTCGTCGGCCCGCTCGACCACCCGCAGCCGCAGCAGGACGGGGAAGGTCAGGCCGTTCAAAACGAGGTCGCCGGTGAGCTGGAGACGACTGCCGTGGACCTCGACCTGCTCCGAGGTGAGCACGGCGGACAGCGGGCGGTCGTCGAACTCGTAACGGAACGAAGGGCCTTCGGCGTCCTCCGGCACGGTGAGGGACGCCCCGCCGAGCGTGACGCGACGGCGCAGGACCGGCAACGGCCCGTACCAGGCGGTGAGTTCGGTGAGTGAGCGGCCGGGGGCCACGGTGTACCGGCCGGGCAGCGGCAGCCGGCGGCCGGCGCCGTCGCGCGACTGGGGCGGGGGAGGGACGGTGGGCAGGGTGACGGTCGTCATCCCGGTCTCCTTGGAAGGCGGTTCCCCAAGCATGGCGAGGGTGTGGAGAATGGAGCGGGCGCCGCTCCGGCCGGCTGAGCCCCGGCCGGAGCGGCGTCCACCCTGTTGTCGCGGACCGCGTCAGCAGTTGCCGGTGAGGAAGTCCGTCGTGGGCGTGAGCATCTGCCCGGCCCAGACCGTGTGCATCTTCACGTAGCTGTCGGGGTTCAGCAGATCGGTGACCTGCTGTCCGGGCGACTCCTCCAGGTGCGCCTTGTTGATGTGGTTCAGCAGCACGCCGAGCGTGTCGTCGAGCGCCGAGCCGCCGCCCGAGACCGCGGGCTTGAGGATGCTTTCGACCCAGACCGTGTGCGTCTTGATGTACGAGTCGAGCGCAAGCGCGTCCTGCACCTGCTGCCCCGGGGACCGCTCCAGGTGCGCCATGTAGAGGTGCTGGAGGATCGGAAGCAGCACGTTCTGCACGCTGGCGCACTGCTCGTCGCTGCCGCCTCCGCCGCCTCCGCTCCCGCCGCCGGTGCCGCCCGTGGGGGCCGGGCCGGCGGTGGGCGCGGTGGTCGGTGCCTGCGTGGGGGCGGGACCGGCTGTGGGGGTGCCCGTGGGGGCCGGCGTCGGCGTGGGCGTCGACCCTCCGCCGCCACCGCCGCCACCGCCGGCCTCGACGACCTTCACCGAGCCGACCATGTCCGGGTGCACCGCGCAGTAGTACTCGTACGTCCCCGCCTTGCTGAAGGTGTACGACCAGGAGTCGCCCTGCTCCAGCGTCCCCGAGTCGAACTTCACCGGGGCCTTGGTGGTGGTGACCGTGTGCGGCACGCTGTCGTGGTTGGTCCACTGGACGGTCTGGCCGACCTCGACGACGAGCTGCTTCCCGTCGCCGAACTCGTTGCCCATGATGTCGACCTGGTAGTCGGCCTTGGCGGCGGCGGGCTGTGCCTCGGCGGCGGCCACGGGCGCCTGAGCCGCGCCCGTGGTCCGCTCCGAGCCGGCCGGCGTGGAACCGGAGACCGCGCTCAACAACCCGAGGCTGAGCACGGCGGCCAGCGCCGCACCGAGCCCGGCGACCAGCAGACCCCGGTTCCCGGCGGGCGGCCTGCGCCGCCCCTGTCCGGTCTCGTCGCTGTCGTTGCTTCGTTTCACTTCTGCTCCTTGCGCTTGGGGGGGGGAGTTCAGCGGCCGGGGTCGGCCGTGACCAGCAGACTCGTCACGGCGAGCACCACGAGGACGAGCCCCGTCTCGACCGCGACCGAGTAACCGAAAGGCCGCACGGTGGCGGCGTCGCCGCGCAGCAGCACGGCGAGATCGAGGCGGGTGCGCACCCACTGACGGCTCGCGAACGCGGCGAGCAGGACGGCCCCGAGCACGCCCGTCTTCACCAGGAGCAGCTGCCCGTACGAGGTGTGCAGCAGAGCGTCGTACGACCCCACCACCTGCCAGGCGAGCACCAGCCCGGCGCCGACGATCCCGGTGACGCTCACCGCCGCGAGCCGTGAGTAACCCGGCACCACCACCGCCAGCTCCCGGGCTCGCCGACGCGGCAGCACGGCCAGCGTGAGCACGGCCAGCCCGCCGATCCACAGCGAGGCGCCGAGCAGATGGACGAAGTCGGCGACGGCACCCCACGTGGGATCGGCGCCCTCGGAGCTGTGGCCCGTCATACCGGTCGTCCGCAGCAGCCCGAACGCCACCGCGAGGGCGCCCACCCGCCAGCCCGGGGAGCGGGAGGTGCGGGCCCCGCCCTGGAGCAGGGCGCCGAGCACCACGGCCGCCAGCACCCACACCAGAGCGCGGGCGGCGAGGACGACCCCGGGCTCGGTGGCCAGCAGATCGGCGTACGTCACGGGGCGCAGCGCGTCCCGTAGCCCGCCGAGCGTGCCGTAGGCACCCTGGAGACCGATGGTCGCGACGGTGGCCAGCAGGCCGACCGTCCAGGCGAGGACGAGCAGCGCCCGGGACCGCGGCTCCTCGGCGCCGCGCGGCCACAGCAGCACGACGAAGGCGAGACCGCCGACGAACAGGGCCAGCGCGAGATAACCGGCCCAGCGGGCGGCGACGAGACCCTTGCGCACCGAGGGGGAAGGGTCGGGAGCGGAGGCGGCGGCCTCGTCGCCGCCGGTCCCGGCGGCCGCAGCGCCGATGGTGAGGGCGATCCGGCCGGAAGAAGCGTGCCCGTCCTCCGCGTCGACGACGGACCACATGACGGCGAGCTCACCGCGCTCCGGGGCGTCGAGCGCGACCCGAACGGTGTCGGCCCCGCCGCCCGGCGTACGGGACACCGGCAGCCGGTCGCCGCCCATCGTCAGCACACGGACGTCGGCGAGGTCGACGGCCTCGTCGAAGGTGAGGGTGAGGTGGCCGGGGGCCTTCTTCAGCTCCGCCCCGTCCTTCGGGGAGGCGGAGACCAGCTCGGTGTGGGCGGAGGCGGACTGGGGCGCTCCGGCGAGGACGTAGAGGAGGGGGGTGAGCAGGAGGAGGAGCAGGGCGCGGCGAGCGGTCGGGGTCACGGGGTCGCCTCCGGCCCGGGGGACGCGATGCCGCCGAGGAGGCTGCCGACCGGGGCCAGGCCGACACAGGGGGAGGGCTGCGGCGTGGGCGTCTCGCCCGCACCGTCGAGCAGCCCGAACACGGGCTCGGTGAGCCCGCCGAGGAGCGGTTGCACGAGGGTGACCTCGCCGTCCTCGCAGGTGTCGCCGTCGGCGGGGGCGGATCCCGACGGGGTGGGCGTGGGGGAGGAGGGGGAGGGGGAGCCGGCACCGGGGTCGGAGGGCGGGGAGGTCGAATGGCCGGTGTGGCCGGACCCGCCCGCGCCGCCGGTTCCGTATCCGGGACCCGCGCCGATTCCGCCGTACCCCGGCAACTGGCCGCCGCCGATGGGAACCTGGCCCGCCCCGGCGCCCGGATCCGATATGCCGGGGTCACCCGGCGCGGCCGGCGGGGGGTTCACCGGCGCGGTGGCCGCGGGCGGTGATGTCGGGGGAGCGGCCGTCTGCGTGCCGCCGGAGGCGGAAGGGGCACCGATGCCCGACGCGTAACCCAGCACGATGACCACGGCGCCGACAAGCGCTCCGGCCACCAACTCGTCGCGGTGATCCCGCGGCCACTCCGCCCGGGAGAACAAGGGCATGGGGCACTCCTGGCATGGTCAAGTCAAGCCACACGGAAGGTGTGGCGAATGACGACCAGTGGAGTGGAAGGGGGATTCCGCGCAACTACGCGTCGGTTAATCGATTGTTTCCTGACCCTCTCTCCCGGTGGGTACACCCGTGAAATCGGTCGATCCCGCGTGCCGCTCGAATAAAATTCGAACTCATATTGATGATTTCGAGAGCGGCGGCATATGTCGGGGCCAGAGAAGGCTGCTGGCCTTGGGGGACCTGCCCGAGCGCCACCTCGGCGCCCGGGCGCGACAGCGAAACAAGCACAGAAAATCCGCGCGGATCCGCCCGCTCCTTCACCGATCCCGCGAGAATTCCCGAATCTGCTGCGAAGCCGTCAGGAATTCACGGAATCGGACCGAATTCGAGCTCGTGCGGCCGGTGGAACTCAGGCGGTCGGCCGCCCCATCGCCCGGTACGTCCACCCGGCCTTGCGCCAGCGCTCCGGGTCGAGGGCGTTGCGGCCGTCGAGGATGATCCGGGCCGCCGCGACCTCCCCGAGCGCCTCCTCGTCCAGCTCGCGGAACTCCCGCCATTCCGTCAGATGCAGCACGATGTCGGCGCCCCGCACGGCGTCCAGCGCCGAGTCGGCGTAGCCGAGCGTCGGGAAGACGCGGCGGGCGTTCTCCATGCCCTTGGGGTCGTAGACCGTGACCTGCCCGCCCTGGAGGTGGATCTGCCCGGCGACGTTCAGCGCGGGGGAGTCCCGTACGTCGTCCGAGTCGGGCTTGAAGGTCGCGCCCAGGACCGCCACCCGCTTGCCGAGGAACGGCCCGCCGCCCAGCGCCTGCCGGGTCAGCTCCACCATCTGCCCGCGCTGGCGCATGTTGATGGAGTCGATCTCGCGCAGGAACGTCAGCGCCTGGTCGGCACCCAGCTCACCGGCCCGCGCCATGAAGGCGCGAATGTCCTTCGGCAGACATCCGCCACCGAACCCGATCCCGGCCCGCAGGAACTTCTTCCCGATCCGGTCGTCGTAACCGATGGCCTCCGCCAGCTTGGCCACGTCACCGCCCGCGGCCTCGCACACCTCCGCCATCGCGTTGATGAAGGAGATCTTCGTGGCGAGGAAGGAGTTCGCGGAGGTCTTCACCAGCTCGGCGGTCGGGAAGTCCGTCACGACGAACGGCGAACCCTCGGCGATCGGCGTGGCGTACACCTCCCGCAGCAGCTTCTCGGCCCGCTCGCTGCGCACGCCCACCACGATCCGGTCGGGGTGCAGCGTGTCCTTGACGGCGAAGCCCTCGCGCAGGAACTCCGGGTTCCACGCCAGCTCGGCGTCCTCGCCGGCCGGCGCGTGCGCGGCCAGGTAGGACGCCAGCCGGTCGGCGGTACCCACGGGCACGGTCGACTTGCCGACCACCAGGGCGGGGCCGTGCAGATGCGGGGCGAGCGAGGCGAACGCGGAGTCGACGTAACTCATGTCGGAGGCGTACTCGCCGTGCCGCTGCGGGGTGTTCACGCAGACGAAGTGCACATCGCCGAAGGCGCCGATCTCGGCCCAGTCCTGGGTGAAGCGCAGCCGCCCGCTGGAGCCCTCGAAACCGGCGACGTGCTTGCGCAGCAGCTCGTCGAGCCCCGGCTCGTACATCGGGGCCTCGCCGCGCTCCAGCTTCTCGATCTTCTCGGGCACGACGTCGAGGGCGAGCACCTCGAAGCCCAGCTCGGCCATGGCCGCCGCGTGTGTCGCGCCGAGATAACCGGTGCCGATCACGGTGATCTTCAGGGCCATGGGTGCTCCAGGGGTCTACGGCAGGTGCGCGCCCGAGCATATCCGGGGCATGGGACCGCGCTTCACAGGGCAACTTTCCCGCTGTCGTCTAGCTCACGTATCCCTCCGGTGAGCGACGCCATAAACTTTTGATTACTTAACGGTAGTTAGCGCCACCATCGCAGCGTTTTGGAGCGTGAGAGACCTTGGCCGGATCGGCTGACTTCGACCTGTACCGCCCGTCCGAGGAGCACGACATGCTCCGCGACGCCGTCCGCTCACTGGCCGAGGCGAAGATCGCGCCGTACGCCGCCGCGGTGGACGAGGAGGCCCGCTTCCCGCAGGAGGCCCTCGAGGCACTGGTCGCGAACGACCTGCACGCCGTGCACGTACCCGAGGAGTACGGCGGCTCGGGCGCCGACGCACTGGCGACCGTCATAGTGATCGAGGAGGTCGCGCGGGTCTGCGCCTCGTCCTCCCTCATTCCCGCGGTGAACAAGCTGGGCTCGCTCCCGGTGATCCTCTCCGGCTCCGAGGACCTGAAGAAGCGGTACATGACCCCGCTCGCCAAGGGCGACGGCATGTTCTCGTACTGCCTGTCCGAGCCCGACGCCGGATCCGACGCCGCCGGCATGAAGACGAAGGCCGTCCGCGACGGCGACCACTACGTCCTCAACGGCGTGAAGCGCTGGATCACCAACGCGGGCGAGTCCGAGTTCTACACGGTGATGGCGGTCACGGACCCGGCCAAGCGCTCCAAGGGCATCTCGGCCTTCGTCGTCGAGAAGTCCGACGAGGGCGTCTCCTTCGGCGCCCCCGAGAAGAAGCTCGGCATCAAGGGCTCCCCGACCCGCGAGGTCTACCTCGACAACGTCCGCATCCCCGCCGACCGCATGATCGGCGAGGAGGGCACCGGCTTCGCCACGGCGATGAAGACCCTCGACCACACCCGCATCACGATCGCCGCCCAGGCCCTCGGCATCGCCCAGGGCGCCCTCGACTACGCCAAGGGCTACGTCCAGGAGCGCAAGCAGTTCGGCAAGCCGATCGCCGACTTCCAGGGCATCCAGTTCATGCTCGCCGACATGGCCATGAAGATCTCGGCCGCCCGCGCCCTGACCTACCAGGCCGCCGCCGCCTCCCAGCGTGTCGACGCCGACCTCACCTACCTGGGCGCCGCCGCCAAGTGCTTCGCCTCGGACGTGGCGATGGAGGTCACCACGGACGCGGTCCAGCTCCTCGGCGGGTACGGCTACACCCGCGACTACCCGGTGGAGCGCATGATGCGCGACGCCAAGATCACGCAGATCTACGAGGGCACGAACCAGGTCCAGCGCATCGTGATGGCGCGCAACCTGCCGTAACGGGCCCCTGCGTCAGCGAGTGAGCCTCCCGTTCCGCGGGAGGCTCACTCAGTCCTCGAACCCCTCCGCCGCCCGCTTCTCCCGCAGTTCCATGATCGCCCGGCGGCGGGCCAGGCGGTGGGTGCGGCGGATCTGGGCCTCCTGGTAGCGGCGCTTGTCGCGTTCGGTCTCCGGGAGGACCGGGGGGACCCGGCGGGGCTTGCCGTCGGCGTCGACGGCCGCGAAGACGAGGTAGGCGGAGCCGACCTGGGTGGGCGGTGCGGACTCGTTCCAGCGTTCGGCCAGGACGCGGACGCCGACCTCCATGGAGGTGCGGCCGGTCCAGTTGACCTGTGCCTTGACGTGGACCAGGTCGCCGACGCGGACCGGCTCCAGGAACGCCATCTCGTCCATGGAGGCCGTCACCGCCGGCCCGCCGGAGTGCCGCCCGGCCACGGCACCCGCCGCGTCGTCCACCAGCTTCATGATCACGCCACCGTGCACCGTCCCCAGAAGGTTCGTGTCGTTGTGGGTCATGATGTGGCTGAGGGTGGTGCGGGAGGCCGAAGTCGGCTTGCCCGGGATATCCGGAGTGCCGGAATCCGCAGCTGGGGCCTGGTCTGTCATGGCCCCTACCTTATGCCGAGGCGGTATGAGGGGTTTTTGTGTCAGCTTCGCCACAGCCGTGCTCTGATTTTCCGACGACTCTTGTATGGCGTACTACGGGGACCTGCACACTGGTCCGCATGAACACTTGGCCCGAGGGGCGGTCCGACGACAACCGCGGCAGCCGGTACGGACGCGGAAGCGCCGGCGCACAGCCCGAGAGCGCCCGCGTCATGCGGCAGGTCCGCCGCGGTCAGGCGCCGTCGCCCGGGCAGGGTGCCTACGGCGGTGCGGCGCCGTACGCCGGCGGGGTTCCGCAGCAGCCTTCGTACGTCAACGGCGGCTACGCCGAGCCGCCGGGCGCCTACGACAGCGGCTACAACACCGGCCAGGTCTACGGCTCCCCCGGTGGCAGAGGCCCCGGCGGTCCGGGCGACGACCTGTACGAGCCGCGCCCCGCGCCCAACTGGCGCCGCCGTATCAAGGTGACGGCGATCACGGTCGTGACGGTGCTGGTCGCGACGAGCGTCGCCACGTACTTCTGGGCCGACTCCAAGCTCAACCGCGACGTCGACCTGTCGAAGGTCATCGACCGGCCGGAGGCGGGCGAGGGCACGAACTACCTGATCGTCGGCTCCGACAGCCGCGCGGGCCTGTCGGCCGAGGACAAGAAGAGGCTGCGCACCGGGTCCGCCGAGGGCAAGCGCACGGACTCGATGATGATCCTGCACACCGGCAGCAACGGCCCGACGCTGATCTCACTGCCGCGTGACTCGAACGTCACGATCCCGTCGTACAAGGGGTCCGACTCCGGCAAGCTCTACCAGGCCACCGGCCGCCAGACGAAGCTGAACGCGGCGTACGCGGAGGACGGCCCCGAACTGCTGGTCCGTACCGTCGAGGCCAACACCGGGCTGCACATCGACCACTACGTGGAGATCGGCTTCGGCGGCTTCGCCAACATCGTGGACGCGGTCGGCGGTGTCGAGATGAACATCCCGAAGGACATCAAGGACACCAAGTCGGGCGCGGACCTCAAGAAGGGCAAGCAGACCCTCAACGGCGAGCAGGCCCTCGCCTTCGTCCGCACCCGCTACGCCCTCGAGGGCTCCGACCTGGACCGTACGAAGAACCAGCAGAAGTTCCTGTCGGCCCTGGCCAACCAGGTCGCCACCCCGAGCACGATCCTCAACCCCTTCAAGCTGTACCCGACCATGGGCGCGGGCCTGGACTCCCTCGTGGTCGACAAGGACATGGGCCTGTTCGACCTGGCGTCGATGTTCTGGGCGATGAAGGGCGTCAGCGGCGGCGAGGGCAAGTCGATGAACATGCCGATCTCGGGCAACTCCCCGAACGGCAACCTCCAGTGGGACAGCGCGAAGCTGAAGACGCTGGTCAGCCAGCTGAAGAACGACGAGACGGTCACCGTCTCGGGCAACTGAGCACCGGCATGCGTCGGGGGCACCCACGGGGGTGCCCCCGACTGCTGTGAGGCGGTGCTCACATCGTGGCGGCCGACATCGAGCGGCACGTCTCGGCACAGCGGCGACACGCCTCGGCGCAGCGCATCATCTGGGCGTCGTCCGGCATGGACATACACGCCTCGGCGCACATGTCACAGGCCCGGGCGCACATCGCGCACATCTCGGCCGACAGCGGCGAGCGCCGCATCATCATGTCGGCGCACATGCGCGTCATCTCGGCGCAGTCCATGACCGCGCGCATGATCTGCATCTGGGCCTGGCCGCCCATCTGGAGGCAGGAGCTCATGGTCTCCTCGCACACGCTGTGGCAGGTCATGCACGCCTGGACGCAGTCCTGCATCTCCTTGCTCAGCGGGGTCGTGGTGGCTTGCTGGGTCATGATTCCTCCCGGGTGGGCGGTGAGGGCCGGGGGCCGACCCTCGTGCCCTTCCGTCCTACGCCTGCCCGGCGCCGACCGCCATGGGGCGGAAGGAAGAATTCCGCCATGCGTGCGCCGCGGCCCCTACGAGCACGCCACCTCGTCCCCCCGCACCACCCCGGACTCGCCCTGCCCCGGGTCCTCGGCCCGTACCTTGCGTACGCGTTCGAAGTCCGTGCCGGCGATGACCTTCAGGGTCGCCCCGAGGCCCTTGACCGGGCGGAGTTCGCTGCCCGGCAGGGCGGTGGCGAGGGACTTGGCCGAGCGGTCCCACTGGGGGTCGTAGGCGACGATGGTGCGCTTGACGTCGCGGGCGGCGGCGTTCACCGGGGCCCGGGTCGTGAGGAAGCCCGTCGAGGCCAGGGCCGCGTCGACACGGCGGCCCAGCCCGGGCGTGCGGGTGCCGTTCTCCACCTGGACGCGGATCTGCTGGGGGGCGACCGGGACGATCCGTGCCGCGCTGCGCGGCCGGTGCGCGGACAGCGGCCGGTCCTCGCGCAGGGCGCTGAAGAGCCGCTCCGCCTTCACGGGGTCCCACTTCAGCGTGGAGCCGACGTCCTTCACGGTGTATCCGATCCGCCCGATCGGGACGGTCGTGAACTCGGACGACGAGGGGGAGAAGTTCCGCATGGCCCGGCCCAGGTCCAGCATCTCCTCCGTGCCGAAGCCCTTGTCGGCCCGCACCGAGCCGAGCACGGCCCGTGTCACGTCCCGGAACTTCATCGGGTTGAGGAGGATCCCCGAGGAGGTGATCCGCTCCACGAGCGCCGCCATGAAGCGCTGCTGCCGTTTCATCCGGCCGAGGTCCGACGCCCCGTCGATGTGCCGTGCGCGTACGTACTGGAGCGCCTGCCCGCCCGCCAGCTTGTGCCGCCCGGCCGGGAGGTTCAGGCCGGTGTAGCTGTCCTTCAGGGGGTCCGCGGTGCAGATCTGTACGCCCCCGACGACGT
Organism: Streptomyces coeruleofuscus; assembly: GCF_039532725.1. Lineage (NCBI taxonomy): Bacteria > Bacillati > Actinomycetota > Actinomycetes > Kitasatosporales > Streptomycetaceae > Streptomyces > Streptomyces coeruleofuscus. The sequence continues at coordinate 34,654 of NZ_BAAASE010000018.1, read as the reverse complement.
CCACCGTCCTCATGAAGCTGGTGAAGTCGACCTCCAGGTAGTGGTCGATCTTCACCTTCGTCATGCTCTCGACCGTCCGCACGGTCAACTGCGGCCCGCCCTCGGCGTACGCCGCGTTCAGCTTGACCGGGTGCCCGCCGTGCCGTTTGCCCGTCGTGCGGTCGACGTGCTCGGGCGTCACGGCGTAGGAGTCGCGCGGCAGGCTCACCACACTCGCCCGCTCCCGGTCCTCCGAGATGTGCACGATCATGATCGTGTCGGTGCAGTGGCAGGGCGCCCCGCCCAGCCGGTACTTCTGCCGCTGCTCCTCGCTGATCTTCTCGCGGCCGTCGGTGCCGACCAGCAGCACGTTCATGCCGTGGCCCGCCTGCGGACGGTTCTTCATGTCCTTGAAGGCGTCGACGCGGGCGATGTCCGCGTCCAGGCTGGTCATCACCGCGTGCCCGATACCGGCGGACGCGAGGACCACCACGGACAGGGTGGTGACCACCCGCACGCCCCAGCGCGGCTTCCGGCGCCGTACGGGCGGGGCGGGCCTGCGCGGGGCCCGCCCCTGGGAGGGCTGCGGGCGGCGCTGCGGAGCGGCGGTGGACCGAGGGGACCGCGGCGGCGTGGGCAAGGGGGCACCTCCGGACGACGGCCGTACGTGGGATCCGTGAAACCGTAGGCCGATACGATCTGCGGCCCGCGGTAGCGCCCCGGCGGCGCGCACCGGTGTCCCCCGTTCGCGGTAACGTGAGGCTCCTATGAACGCCAATCCCGACGTGCGGCTCCCCGCCGTTTCCGTGATCATGCCCGTCCTCGACGAGGAACGGCACCTGCGGGGAGCAGTCCAAGCGATCCTCGCGCAGGAGTACGCCGGCGAGATGGAGGTCGTGATCGCCCTCGGTCCGTCCACGGACCGCACGGACGAGATCGCCGCCGAACTCGTGGCCGAAACTGCGTCTCTTAAAAGCAAGCGCGTGCACACCGTCCCGAACCCGACCGGCCGTACGCCCGCCGCCCTGAACGCGGCGATCAACGCCTCCCGCCACCCGATCGTCGTCCGCGTCGACGGGCACGGCATGCTCTCGCCCAACTACATCGCCACCGCCGTACGGCTCCTGGAGGAGACCGGCGCGCAGAACGTCGGCGGCATCATGCACGCCGAGGGCGAGAACGACTGGGAGCACGCCGTCGCCGCCGCGATGACCTCGAAGATCGGGGTCGGCAACGCCTCCTTCCACACGGGCGGACAGGCCGGCCCGGCCGAGACCGTCTACCTCGGAGTCTTCCGGCGCGAGGCGCTGGAGCAGCAGGGCGGCTACAACGTGGAGTTCATCCGCGCCCAGGACTGGGAGCTGAACTTCCGGATCAGGGAGGCCGGGGGCCTCATCTGGTTCTCGCCCGAGCTGAAGGTGTCGTACCGGCCCCGGCCGAGCCTGAAGGCGCTCGCCAAGCAGTACAAGAACTACGGCCGCTGGCGGCACGTCGTCGCCCGGTACCACGAGGGCTCGATCAACCTGCGCTACCTCGCCCCGCCGACCGCCGTGTGCGCGATCGCGGCCGGGACCCTGGTGGGCGCGCTGCTGACGCCGTGGGGTTTCGTGGTGCCCGGCGGCTACCTCGCGGCGATCCTGCTCGGCTCGGTCCCGGCGGGCAAGGGGCTGCCGCTGAAGGCTCGGCTCCAGATCCCCGTGGCGCTGGCCACCATGCACATGTCCTGGGGCTGGGGTTTCCTGACCAGCCCGCGGTCGCTGGCGAAGAAGGTCATCGCGTCCCGGCGTCCGGCGGTCCGGGCGGACGCGGACGCGACCACCGGCTGACGCACACCGCGCGCGTGCGGGCCCCTCCCCTTCGGGAGGGGCCCGTTTCCGTCACCAGGTGAAGTTCGGGTTCACGTGCATACAGGCCTTGTCGTCCGCGCCGTTGAGCGCCTGGGCCGACTTCGGGGTCTTGTTGTTCCGCTTCGGTGCCTTGTAGGCCGTGCCCTCCCGCCAGTCGGCGCCCACGACGAGCGTGACGCCGGAGACGTCGGTCGACCGCTTCACCGAACCGAGCGGAATCCCGAGGGCCTCGGCGACCCGCTGGGCGTCGCCCTCCAGGTCGGCGCTCGGGTAGCGGACGACGGTCCGCTCCTCGCTCCACGAGCCGGTGGTGTCGGCGACGGCCTGGGCGAAGCCCTGCTCCGTCAGCAGTCCGGCCACCGTGCTCGCGCGCCCGCGTGCCGCGGCCAGGGTGTCGGTCCGGGTGCCGTTGCGGACCTGGACGGGGATCTCGTCGTCGGCCGCGGCCGGGTCGGCGGAGGCCTTCTGCGCCGCCTTCTTCCCGTCCTTGTCCTTGCCGTCCAGCGCGATGTCCTCCCGCACCAGCCGGAACAGCTGCTCGGCGTCCTCCGTGGGCTCCACGCGGGCGCCGACGTACCGGTTGGGCATCGTGGTCATGGTGATGCGCTCCGGCTCGACCTTGCGCAGCTCGTCGCTGAGGTCGTAGAGCTTCTTGACGGTGTCGAGGCCGGGGTCGACGGTCAGGGCCCGGGTGGCCTCCTCGGCCAGTCTGCGGAGTTTGTTCGGGCTGCTGAGGGTGGCGTTCTCGCGGAGCTGGCGGACCATCGCGTTCATGTACATGTGCTGGGCCTTGGCGCGGGCGAGGTCGCTGCCGTCCTCGAAGCCGTAGCGGGTGCGCAGCCACTGGAGGGCCTGCTCGCCCTGGATGTACGAGGTGCCCTTCTCCAGCTTCAGGCCCGAGCCCTTGCCGTCGGAGGTGCGTGAGTGGATGTTGTCGTCGACGCACACCGGGACGCCGCCGACGGCGTCGGCCATGGACACCACGCCCGCGAAGTCGACCATGATGAAGTGGTCGATGTGGATGCCGGTGAGCTCCTGCCAGGTGGCCACGGTGCAGCCCGGGCCGCCGTTCCCGAGGCTCTGGTTGGTCATCGTCCGCCCCTGGGTTCCCGGGTACACCTTCCCGTCGTCCGGGTCGGTGCACTTCGGGATCTTCACGAGCGTGTCGCGGGGCATGCTGATGACCGACATGTTGGTGCGGTCGGCGGACAGGTGCAGCAGCATCTGCACGTCCGCCAGCGGCGCGGCGCCGAACGTCTCACGGGCGCCGCCGAGTCTCTGGTTCTCCTTGCTGTCCCGCGCGTCCGAGCCGATGAGCAGGATGTTCAGCGGGGTCTGCCCGGCGGCGTTCGGCGTCGGTGCGGCGACCTTGTTGTCGCCGAGGTTCAGCGCGTCCTTCTTGATGTTGCCGTTGAGGTGCCGGTAGTAGAGGTATCCGGCCCCGGCCGTCCCGAGTATGAGAAGGGCGAGCACGGCGGCGGACCACCTCAGCAGCCGCCGGGTACGCCGGGGCCGGCCCTCGCCGCTCGGGCCGCCGGGGGTGCCGCCCGTCGCCGACGTGGTCTCGTCCGGGCCCGGTTCCCGGCGGACGCCCTGCCGCGTTTCGTTCTCCCGCACACCGCTCTGCGTCACTTCCCCGGTCCTTCCCGCCCCCCGGCGCATGCAACAGGCCCGCCCTGCCCCCTGTTAGACGCACGACGGGCCTGTCAGTTGCCCTCAGCGGGTCAACTCGCGCACTTCACCTTGTCGGCGGTGGACTTCTCCACGTCCGCCGCCTCGACCGGGGCGTTGAGCTTCACGCCGGCGCCCTTGAAGTCCTTGCCGAGGGTCAGGGTCATCGCGGGCACGCCCTGGGAGTTGGTCACGCTCTCGCCGGGCTTCAGCGCCGCCCCGGACAGCCCCATGATGTCGGCGAGGCGGCGGGCCTGGTCGGCCTGGTCGGGGGCGTACTCGAGCGTGGTCTTCGCCAGTGCGGCGGGCGCGTTCCCGCCGTTCTCGGACTTGGTCACGCCCTCCTCGACCTGGAGGTACTGGAGGGTCTTCTGCGCGCTGCCGGTGACGGCCCCGCCGTTGAGGACCCGGACCCGGACCTCGGAGGCCGGGGCCTTGCTGCCCTTCAGCCGCGCGGCCTCGGCGTCCTTCTCCTTCTTCTTCTGCTCCTTGACCTCGGTGAACGAGACGTCGTTCTTGATCATGTCGAACACCTGGGGAGCCTTCGACTCGTCCAGGACGACCGTCGCCTTCACCGTCTCCGCCGGGTTGTCCTTCACCGGGACGGTCGCGAAGGCGATGTTCTTGGTCGGCACCTTCTTCAGCTCCAGGGCGATGTCCTTGAGCGTGCCGACGTTGCCGATGGCCTTGTCCACGGTCAGCGCCTTGGTGGCGGCCTCGGCCAGCTTCAGCAGTTTCGAGGGGCTGGTGAGGGTGTCACTGGAGGACATCTTGCGCATGAGCGAGCCGAGGAACTGCTGCTGCACCTTGATCCGGTCCAGGTCACCGCTGTTGCCGAAGCTCTTGCGGGTACGGACGAACGCGAGGGCCTGCTCGCCCTCGACCGTCGACGGGCCCGCGGGCAGGACGAGTTTGGACTCCTTGTCGTTGACCGGCTTCTCCACGCAGACGTCGACCCCGTCCACCGCCGTCGTCAGCGTCTTCACCGCGTTGAAGTCGGCCATCATGAAGTGGTCGACCTGGATGCCGGTGTTCTCCTTCACCGTGCGCATCGTGCAGCCCGGGTCCCGGCCGCTCTCCCCGAGGCTCCGGTTGAAGCGGACGCCGCGCAGGCCCGGGACGACCTTCTCCGAGCCGTCCTCCAGCTTCGTCGGGCAGTCGGGGATGTCCACGATCAGGTCCCGGGGGATGCTGAGCGCGGTGGCGTTGGAGCGGTCCTGGGCGACGTGCAGCAGGATCGTGGTGTCGGCGTGCCCGGAGCTGCCCTTGTCGCCGTAGCCCTCGTTGCCCGCACCGGTGCGCTTGTCCGTGCCGATGATGAGGACGCTGAAGGCCTCGTCCTTGCTGAAGTTGCTGGCGCCCGCGCTGCCGACGTCGGTCGTCGTGACGTTGCCCTCCAGGTGCCGGAGGTAGAAGTAGCCGGCCGCGCCGACCCCGACCAGCACGAACGCCATCGTGCCGCCGGTCCACATCAGCACCTTCTTGGCCTTCTTGGGCTTCCGCTGCACCGGCCGACGCCCGCCGCGCCGCCCGGGCGGCGGCTCCTCGGGCGCACCGCGCCGCCGGCGCTGGGGCGGGACGTCGGTGCGGGTGGCACCGCCCTCACGGGACGCCGCGCTGGGGGAGGCCGCGTTACGGGGAGCCCCGTTGCGGGGAGCCGCCTTGGGCGGTCCCGCCGTACGGCCGCCCGCCCCCGTCGGGGGAGTGGATCCGCGTGCCCCGGATACCGGCGACTGCGCTGCGGATGGAGTCAGTCGCAGTTCGTATTCACCGGTGTTCGGATTGAGTACCCACTGGTCTGCGGGGTCGATCTGGTCCCCCCGCCCACGGCGTTGCGCGTCCACGGTTGTCTGTTTCCTCCGTCGGGGCACGCGGCGCCTTCTCCCCCCGGAAGGCGCACGGGTACTTGTCATCACAGAAGCACTGGATCGCTCACACTATCCGCCCAGTTGAACGTCGGTGTGCACTGAATGACAAATTCAGCGTCCATACATTTGGGCAATTCCACCCAATTCCATAGGGGGAGTGGAAGGAAGCCGTCGACCGGTGTGTGAGTTGCTTCTCCGGTCGCTACCAGCGGTAGGGCGCGTACACGTCCATGCACTGCCCGGCGTCCGAGCCGTTGAGGGCGTCCGCGTCACCGGGCAGGTCCCCGGCCTTCGGAGCCGGCTGTTCCGGATAGGCCGTACCCGTACGCCAGTCGGTGCCCACGACGACCGTGACGCCGGAGACATCGGTCGACCGCCGCACCGAACGCGCCGGAATGCCCAGCGACTTGGCGACACGCTGCGCGTCGCCCGCCAGCTCGGCGCTCGGGTAGCGCACCACGGTCCGGTCCTCGGACAGCGCGCCGGAGGTGTCCGCGGCGGCCTTCGTGAAGCCCTCGGCCACGAGCGCCCGCGCGATGGCGCCCGCGCGGCCGCTCACCGGGCCGAGGGTGTTCGAGCGCGTGGCGTTCTGCACCAGGACGCCGATGGCGTCGTCCGCCGCGGCCGGATCCTCGGGCTGCTCGGACTGCTCGGAGGCCTGGGAAGTCTTCTTCGCGCCCGGCTTCCCGCCCTTGCCGTCGAAGGGCACGTCGTCGCGGATCATGTCCCACACCCGGTCGGCGTCGGCCCCGGCCGGAATGAGGTGGTTGCGGTCCTGCAGGTCCTCGGCCGTGGGCAGCGTCGTCATGGTGATGCGGTCCGTCGGGACCGTCTTGAGCTGCGTTCCCAGGTCGTACAGCTTCTTCACCGTGCCGAGCTCCTCGGACACGTGCAGCGACCTGGTGGCCGCCTCGGCCAGGTCGGTCAGCCGGCCGGTGTCGGTGAAGACGTTCTGCGCCTTGAGCGTGCGGATCATCGAGTTCATGTACATGTGCTGCGCCCGGGCCCGCAGCGGGTCGCTGCCCCAGGCGTGCCGGGTGCGCAGCCACTGGAGCGCCTGCTCGCCCTGGACCTTCTTCCGGCCGGCCGTCAGCTTCAGACCCGAGCCGCCGGGCACGCCGGGCAGTGGCCGGTCCCACACGTTCTGCCGCACGCACACCTCGACCCCGCCGATGGCGTCCGCCATCTTCACCACGCCCGCGAAGTCGATCGTCATCCAGTGGTCGACGTAGACCCCGGTGAGGTTCTCCCAGGTCGCGAGCGTGCAGCCCGCTCCGCCACGGGCCAGTGAGGCGTTGATGATCGTGTTGACCGGCGGGTACGTCCGCCCGGTCTTCGGGTCGGTGCACTTCGGTATGTCGACCCGGGTGTCGCGCGGAATGCTCACCACGGCGGCGCTCTTGCGGTCCGCGGCCAGGTGGATGAGCATCTGCACGTCGCCCAGCGGCGGCTTGCCGCGGTCCTTCCGGGCACCGCCCAGCTTCACGTTCTCGTCGGAGTTACGGCTGTCCGAGCCGACCAGCAGGATGTTCAGGGGCGTCTGCCCGGCCGCGTTCGGGGCGGACTTGCGCGCCTTGGAGTCGCCGCTGCTGCGCCGGCCCTTCTCGATGTTGCCGTTCAGGTGCTCGTAGTAGAGGTAGCCGGCGCCGGCGGTCGCGAGGATCACCATCGAGAGGGACGTCGCCGACCAGCGCAGGACGCGCCGTCCGCGGCCGGGCCGGCGGCCGCCTGGGCCGTCCCCGTCGCCCGGCCCGCCGGGTCTGCCCGGGACCGGCTCACCCGGGACGGCACCCGGCTTGGTCCCCTCCTCGTGCACACTGCTGCTCTGTGCCATCTGCTCTTCCCCACCCCCGCGTCACCGGACAAGGCCTGTCGTACGCCCTGTGAGACGTACGGCGGGCCCGTCAGGTCACTCGGCGCACTCGACCTTGTCCGCCGTGGACTTGTCCACACCCTCCGGCGCCTTCGACGGAGCGGTGAGGGAGGCGCCCGCACCCTTGAAGTCCTTGCCGAGCGTCAGGGTCATCGCGGGCACCCCCTGGGCGTTCTCGACGCTCTCGCCCGGCTTCATCGCCGACCCGGACAGGCCCATGATGTCGGCGAGGCGGCGGGCCTGGTCGGCCTGGTCGGGGGCGTACTCGAGTGTGGTCTTCGCCAGCTCGGCGGGCGCGTTGCCGGCGTTCTCCGACTTGGTCACGCCCTCCTCGACCTGGAGCCAGCTGAGCGTCTCCTGGGCGCTGCCGGGATCGGCACCGCCGTTGAGGATCCGCACCCGGACCTCGGAGGCCGGGGCCTTGGTGCCCTTCAGCCGGGCGGCCACCGCGGCCGCCTCCTTCTTCTTCTGCTGCTTGACGGCGGTGAAGGAGACGTCGTTCTTGATCATGTCGAAGACCTGCGGGGCCGTCGACTCGTTCAGGACGACCGTGCTCTTGACCTTCTCCGTCGGGTTGTCGATCACCGGCGTCGTGGTGAACGTCAGGTTCTTGGTGTCGAGCTTGCCCAGCTCCAGACCGAGGTCCTTGAGCTTGCCGATGGTGTCCAGCTGCGAGTCGACGGTCAGCGCCTTGGTGCCCGCCTCGGCCAGGTCGAGCATCTTCGAGGGGCTGGTGAGCGTGTCGTTGGACTTCAGCTTGCGCATCAGCGCGCTCAGGAACTGCTGCTGGAGACCGATCCGGCTCAGGTCGCCGCCGAAGCCCACGGCGTGCCGGGTGCGCACGAACGCCAGCGCCTGCTCGCCCTCGATCGTGTGCGTGCCCTTCGACAGCTTCAGGTGCGAGTCCGGGTCGTCGATGTCCTTGCCCAGGCAGACCTCGACCCCGCCGACCGCGCTGGTCAGCGTCTTGACCGCGTTGAAGTCGGCGACCATGAAGTTGTCCGGCTTGACCCCGGTGAGCTCGGTCACGGTCCGCATGGTGCAGCTGGGGGTACGGCCGTCCTGGCCGAGGCTGGTGTTGAAGCGGGCCTGCGGCGTGCCCGGGATGATCTTCTGCGACCCGTCCTCCTGCGTGGTCGGGCAGTCCGGCACGTCGACGATGAGGTCACGCGGGATGCTCAGCGCGGTCGCGTTCGAGCGGTCCTTGGAGACGTGCAGCAGGATCGTGGTGTCGGCGTGCCCGACGCTTCCCGAGTCGCCGTAGCTCTCGTTGCCCTTGCCGGTGCGCTTGTCGGTGCCGATCAGCAGGATGTTGATGGCCTTGTCCTTCTGGAAGCCACCGGTGCTCGCGCCGTCGTCGGAGACGGACGCGATGTTGTCGTTCAGGTGCTCGATGTAGAAGTACGCGGCGCCCGCCCCGGCGACCAGCACGAACGCCATCGCGCCGCCGGTCCACAGCAGGGCCTTCTTCCCCTTCGCGGCCTTCTTGGCCGGCCGTCGCCCGCGCCGCCCCGGCAGCGGCTCCTCCGGCGCCCCGCGGCGCCTGCGCGACGGCGGCACCGTACGGCCCGGCGTCTCGGGCCGCGGCCTGCCGGGCGCCTGCGTACGGCCGCGTGCCGGCGGGACCCCGTCGGAGGCCGGTGGCCTGCGGGGGCTGGGGACCCCCGACTGCGGTGGGGAAGGAGGCAGTCGCAGTTCGTATTCGCCGGTGTTCGGATTGAGCACCCACTGGTCTGCGGGATCGATATCGTCCGCCCGCCCACGGCCTTGCGCGTCCACGGTTGTCTGTTTCCTCCGTCGGGGCACGCGGCGCCTCCCCCTCCAAGGCGCCCGGGTCTCGGTCACACAGTGCGCGACCTCAGGACCGTCCTCAGAGCCGGGCGCACCGGATCGCTCACACTAACCGCCCAGTTCAGTGCCGAACGACGACGGTGACAAATTCCACGTCCCTACACCTGGGCAATTCGCCCATTTCTCGGGTGAAGAGTTCATTACCTTGGAGTTACGTTGGTGCCCGCTTTACTCACAGGTGTCCTCGGCTGCCGTGTTCCCCGGGAACGTCGGTGGAGGAGAAACGGTGACGACGGGCTTCGCAAACGGCCCCGGATACGAATCCCCGTACGGCCCGTCACGCGAATCGGTGGGCCTCGGCGGGGCGGAACCGCGCGGAACGTCACCGGCCACCGCCACGGGTGCGTCCGTACGCAGCCGTTCGAACAGCCTCTCCGCCTGGGGTTCCACGAGTTGGTCGCGATTGGCGTCGTACGCGTACGACTCCCGTGGAACGGTCAGGAATTGCACACGTTCCATGGGGATGTCGCGCAGCCCGCGCACGAGTTCGTACAAACCGCGAAGACTGGCCAGACCCGGGTCGGTTGTGAGAGATGACGTGGCGGCGTCCAGCACGGGATACAGCTTCGCCGGATTCAGCAGGACGTCATTGCTGCGCACCTTGTTGACGAGTGCCCCGAGAAACCGTTGCTGACGCTCCATGCGCTCCGTGTCACTGCCGTCGCCGAGCGTCTTGCGGGCGCGGACGTAGCCGAGCGCCTGCTCGCCGTCGAGGGTCACCCGCCCGGCGGGGAGCCGCAGCTTGGCGGCCCGGTCGTCGATCGGCTCGCGCAGGCACACCTCCACGCCGTCCACGGCGTCGACCATCTCCTTGAAGCCGTGGAAGTCGACGACGACGTGGTGATCGACGCGGATGTCGGTGAGCTTCTCGACGGTCCGGATGGTGCAGGCGGAACCGCCCACCTGGAAGGCCTGGTTGAACATGGTGAACCGCGGCACGCTGCGCGAGCCGTCCGGGCGCCGGCAGCCCGGCAGTTCCACCATCAGGTCCCGGGGCAGGGAGACGGCGGTGGCGCTGTCCCGGCCCGCGGACAGGTGCAGCAGGATCGTGGTGTCCGACCGCTCGGTCCCGGAGTCACGCCCGTAGCGCGCGTTGTCGTCGCCCTCGCGCGAGTCCGACCCGATCAGCAGGATGTTCCGCGCGTCCTTGACCAGCGAGGTCGGCCGCTCCTTCTCGTACCGCGCGAGCTCGGCGGCGGCGGCCTCGTCGGGCGTGATGTTCCCGCTGAGCTTCGCGTACACGGCCCATCCGGCCCCGCCGGCCGCGATGACGACACCGGCGACCCCGAACGCCCCGATCCGCGCCCACCGCCGCCGACGCCGCCGCACCAGCCCCGGCCCGCTGGCGGACGCCCCCGCCCCCGGCCTCGGCCCAAGCCTCCCGCTGTCGCCCACGACAGAGACCACCCCTCACGACGTACGAACGTGCGCGCGCACTGCTCCTACGACTCTGGCGTGGATGCGGGGTGGGGGTGGGGTGGGGATGGGCTGAACGGGGGAGAGGCGGCCGCCTCGGCTGCGGCCGCACTCGAAAGCGCCCTACCGGGCAATGACCGTAACCCGCTCGCTCTCCACCCGCTTGTCCAGCACTCCGTCCCCCGCCTGCTCCAGGTGCCGGCACAACACCACAGAACCCCCCGTGGCCAACGGCCCGTACAACCCCGCGTTCAACCCCTCCCACGTGTCGTACGGCAATCCCGACAGAATCCGCGACCCCGGCCCGGTCAACCCCAGCCCCGTCGCCTCCGCCCGGGCCCGCTCGACCACCTCCGCGCCGCTGAACTCCCGCCCCGCCACGATCAGCGCAGGCCCGTCCGGATCCACGGGTGCGTACGGCACGAAGCGGTCCCCCTGCCCCGGCACCTCCACCGCGTAGTCCACAAAACCCTCGGGCACCTGCGGAAACCGCCCCCCGAGCGGCCGCAGCGCCATCGCGACCCGCGCCCCGGAACACGCCCGCGCCGCCTCCAGCCCGTCCGGGCCGCTCACCACGACATCGGCCGCCCGCGCATCCCCGGCGACGTCCGCGACGACTCCCACCGACGAACACGCCAGCAGCCACACGGCCGTCTGCCAGTGCGCGGGCAGCAACAGCGCCACCCGGTCCCCGGGCTCGACGGACAGCTCGTCCTGGAGGAGGTTGGCGGTCTTGGCCACCCAATTGGCGAAGGTGGCCACGGACAGTTCGACACGTTCGCCCGTGGCGTCGTCGTAGAAGGTCACCAGGGGGCGTCCCGGATCCGCGGCGAGCGCGGAATTCAGCAGGTCGGCAGGGGTGCGATCGGTGGCGTTCACCCGCTCAAGCGTACGCGGCGCCCAAGCCTCCACCCAACGGCCGGGCCACCGCCCCGCCGTGAATCCGCCACCGGTTCGGCCGAACCCCGGCCGACGGTCCGTCAAATCCCAAATAGACAGACTTATAGGACTATGTCAAAGATCGGGGGCATGCGTGGATTTCTCGTTTCTTCGATCGGTGTCACCTGTGCGGCCGCTCTGGCCCTTCCCCTCACTCCGCCCGCCGTCGCGACCACGGCGAGACCGGTGCCGACCACGGAAGCGGCCACGGCCGCGAGACCCGCGCCCCACGCGGGGACACCGGACGCGACCATGGCCGGCCGGCGCGCGGCCGAACCGTACGCCCCCGGCAGCACCCAGTCCCTCCCCCTCGAACCCCTCACCCGCAACCGCGCCACCCCCACCACCCCAGATGCTCACGAGCAGGGCGTGACCCGCCGTCCCGTACGCCACTTCTCCCTCCTCGGCATCGTCTGGGACGACCCCGAAGCCGAACTGCACGGCCGCGTCCAGGTCCGCACCCGAGCCGCCGGCACCGGCACCTGGTCGGGCTGGCAGGACGTCGAGACGCACAACGCCGACCACGCGGCCGACCGGGGCAGCCCCGAGAGCACGTCGGGCCGCGTCCGCGGCGCCACCGCACCGCTGTGGGTGGGGGACTCCGACGGCGTGGAGCTCCGGGTCCGCTCCCAACCCGAGAAGGCGGAAGCCGCCTCCGCGCACCACGGCACGGGCACCCGCAACCTGGCCGCCGCGCCCCCGCTCCCCTACGGCCTCCGCCTTGAACTCGTCGACCCGGGCGATGACGTCCCGCCGCCCGGCGCCTCCGCGGACGGCCCCCGCACCGCCGACCTCGCCGAGACCTCCGCCGCCGCAGCAGCCTCCGCCGCCGCAGCAGCCGAGGCCTCCGCCGCCGCCGCGGCCGAGGCCTCCGCCGTCAACGCCGACCTGGCCCCGCTCGACGCCACCGAGATCCCGGCACTGAACGGCGCGCAGACAGAGCAGGAGTTCCTCGCCCTCAAGGCCGGAGAGCTGACGGAGCAGCAGCAGGCGAGGCCGTACGTCGGCCCGCGCCCGCGCATCGTCACGCGGCGCGGCTGGGGCGCGAACGAGGGGTTGCGGGAGCGGGGCTTCCGGTACACCAAGAAGATCAAGACGGCCTTCGTGCACCACACGGCTTCCGGCAACAAGTACCGCTGCTCGCAGGTCCCGTCACTCATCCGCAGTATCTACCGCTACCACGTCAAGAGCATGGGCTGGCGGGACATCGGCTACAACTTCGTCATCGACAAGTGCGGAAAGATCTACGAGGGCCGCGCCGGGGGCGTGGCCAGGCCGGTTCTCGGTGCCCACACCCTTGGTTTCAACAGCAACAGCATGGGGATCGCCGTCCTCGGGTCGTACGGCGTCAAGAAGCCGTCGTCCGCCGCAGTCAAGGCCATCGCCCGGCTCACGGCGTGGAAACTGGGCCTGTACGGGATGAACCCGCGGGGAAAGACGTACCTGAAGTCGGCTGGTAGCAATCTCCACGGAAAAGGTAAGAAGGTACGACTGAACGTGATCTCCGGTCACCGGGACGGATTCAGGACGTCCTGCCCGGGACGCAAGCTCTACGGCAAGCTCGGCTCGGCCCGCTCCACGGCGGCCCGGTACCAGGGCCGCTGAGAAACACGTTCACCGCCGTCGGGGGGCAGCGGGCGGAATGCCGCACGGCCAGCGAAGGCGCCACGGAACGGTCTGCATACACTGACCGGCCGAAAGACAGTTCGGCCGGTCCCGGCAGGAAGCAGAGACGACACGTGACAGAAGCGATCCTCCTGGTCGGCGGCAAGGGCACCCGGTTGCGCCCGCTCACGGTGCACACGCCCAAGCCCATGGTGCCGGCGGCCGGGGTGCCCTTCCTCACGCACCAACTGGCGAGAGCGAGAGCGGCGGGTGTCGAGCACATCGTCCTGGCCACGTCCTATCTGGCCGAGGTCTTCGAGCCGTACTTCGGTGACGGTTCCGCGCTGGGACTGCACCTCGAATACGTGACGGAGGAGGAGCCCCTGGGCACGGGCGGCGCCATCCGCAACGTCGCCTCCCGGCTGCACTCGGGCCCCGACGACCCGGTCCTCATCTTCAACGGCGACATCCTGACGGGCCTCGACATCCGGGCCCTGGTCGACACTCACGAGACCACGGGCGCGGACGTCTCCCTGCACCTCACCAAGGTCACGGACCCGCGCGCCTACGGCCTCGTCCCCACGGACGACACGGGCAGGGTCCTGGCGTTCCTGGAGAAGCCGCAGACGCCCGAGGAGATCGTCACCGACCAGATCAACGCGGGGGCGTACGTGTTCCGGCGCTCGGTCATCGACACGATCCCGCCGGGCCGGCCGGTGTCGGTGGAGCGCGAGACGTTTCCGGAACTGCTGACCGCCGGGGCGCATCTCCAGGGCATGGTCGACTCGACGTACTGGCTGGACCTGGGCACACCCGCGGCGTTCGTCCGGGGCTCGGCGGACCTGGTCCTGGGCCGGGCCCCGTCCCCGGCGGTCCCCGGCCGCTGCGGTGACCGCCTGGTCCTGCCGACGGCGACGGTCGCGGCCGACGCGAAGCTGTCCGGCGGCACGGTGGTCGGCGAGGGCGCCTTCGTGGCGGAGGGCGCGCGCGTCTTCGGCAGCACGATCCTCCCGGGCGCCGTGATCGAACCCGGCGCGGTCATCACCGACTCCCTCATAGGCACCCGGGCCCGCGTCGGCCAACGCTCCGTCCTCACCGGCACGGTCATAGGCGACGGCGCGATCATCGGCCCCGACAACGAACTCCGCGACGGCGCCCGCATCTGGTGCGACGCCCAGATCCCAGCGGGAGCGGTCCGCTTCTCTTCGGACCAGTAGCACCCGGGCCGCCGCTGCGGGCAGTGGTGCCGCGGGGTGATCGTGGCGCCGGGTTGGGCATCTCCCTCGGCTTGGCTGCCGACGGCTTCCGCTGCGGGCAGTCGTGCCGCTGGCGTTGGAGCGGGGGGTGGGCGGCGGCATTTCGTGGCGCCGGGTTGCGCGACTCCTTCGGCTTGGCTGCCGCGGGCTGCCGCTGTGGGCAGTGGTGCCGCTGGGGCGTTGGAGCGGGGGGTGGGCGGCGGTATTTGGTGGCGCCGGGTTGGGCAACTCCTTCGGTTTGGCTGCCGCCGCGGGCAGTGGTGCCGCTGGGGTGTTGGAGCGGGGGGTGGGCGGCGGTATTTGGTGGCGCCGGGTTGGGCAACTCCTTCGGTTTGGCTGCCGCCGCGGGCAGTGGTGCCGCTGGGGTGTTGGAGCGGGGGGTGGGCGGCGGTATTTGGTGGCGCCGGGTTGCGCGACTCCTTCGGCTTGGCTGCCGCGGGCTGCCGCTGCGGGCAGTGGTGCCGCTGGCGTTGGAGGAGGGTGGGCGGCGGTATTTGGTGGCGCCGGGTTGCGCGACTCCTTCGGCTTGGCTGCCGCGGGCTTCCGCTGCGGGCAGTCGTGCCGCTTGGGGCGGCACGGGTGGGCGCAGCGGCACCCCGCTACGCCGGGCCGCCAACCCACCCGGCCTCAGCGCCAACACCGCAGCACCGGAAACCCGGGTCAGCTCACAACCCCCCGATATCCCACCGAGGCATCTTCGGCGCCCGACGCCCCGGCACCCTCCCACTCAGCAGGATCAACCGAGCCGCCCGATGCCGCTGCCCCGCATACGGCTCCAGCAACTCCAGCATCACCGAGTCATCCGCATCCCGGTCCCCGGCCAACGCCCACCCCACGATCCCGGGCAGATGCAGATCCCCCACGGTCACCTCATCCGGCGCCCCGTGACTCCGCTGCACCGTCTCCGCCGAGGTCCACGGCCCCACACCGGGCACCACCTCAAGCCGCGCCCGAGCCACCCCCGGCTCCATCCCGGCAGCCTCCTCCAACCGCCCGGCCACCCGCACCGCACGCAGAATCGTCGACGCCCGCTTGTTGTCGACCCCGGCACGATGCCACTCCCACGACGGAATCAGCGCCCACGTCCGAGGCTCCGGCATCACATACATCCGCCCGGGCGCGGGCCCCGGCGCCGGCTCCCCGAACTTCCGCACCAGCAACCGCCACGCCCGATACGCCTCATCGGTCGTGACCTTCTGCTCCAGAATCGACGGAATCAGCGACTCCAGCACCAGCCCGCTCCGTGTCAGCCGCAACCCCGGCCGCCGGTGCCGGGCCAGCGCCACCAGCCGGTGCCGGGGCACGAACGCGGACGGATCATCGGCGGCCCCGAGCAGCTCCGGCAGCCGGTCCAGCAGCCACTCCGCCCCGGGCCCCCAGGCCTGGCCGCGCACCCCATCGCCGTACGCGCAGACCCGTAGCGTCCCGGGCCCGGCGGGCGTACGACAGGCCCGCCACACCGACCCGTCCGGCATCGCCCGGAACGTCGGATCACCCGGCCCGCGCCGCAGCGGCCCGAGCACCAGACCGAGATCCAGCGGCCCGTCCGGCACCCAGTCGCGCACCCGCCCCGGCCCAGCGGCCTGCCGCGGCACGCCCCCGGCGACGCCGACCTGCCCGCCGCGCACGGTCGTGCGCGTGGGCCGCGGAGCGAACCGTCCTGCCATGAGCGAAGTCCCTGGGATAGGAGAGGCCGATATACGAGGGGGAGGAGACACGAGGGGGGAGACACGAGGGGGGAGACACGAGAGGCGAGAGAAGAGGAGCAGCGCTAAGAGCGTAAGCGCCGACCGCCACCGGCCACCGCACCACCGGTCACCGCACCTCGATGAAGGCCCCCGCGTCCCGCTCCGGCCGCGCCCGCGGTTCCTCCGCCGGATGCCCGACCGCCACCGCGCCCATCGGATCCCAGTCGGCCGGCAGCCCCAGCACCTCGCGCACCACATCCCGGCAGAACATCGTCGAGGACACCCACGCCGACCCCAGCCGCTCCCCGGCCAGCGCGACCAGGAAGTTCTGCACACCGGCGCCGGTGGCGACCACGAACATCTCCCGCTCGGCCCCGTCGCGCCGCGCGTCGCCGTAGGTGTGCGAGCCGTCCATGACCAGACAGGGGACGACGAGGTACGGCGCGTTCCGCAGCACGTCCCCCCGCCGCACCCGCTTGGCGATGGACTCCTCCGTCTTGCCGTCCCGCCGCAGATCGGCGATCCAGGCGTCGCGCATGGCGTCGAGCAGCCGCGTCCGCGACTCCTCCGACTCCAGCAGCACGAATCGCCACGGGGTGGTGTGGTGCGGCGCCGGCGCCGTCACCGCCGCGGCCACCGCCCGCCGTACCGCTCCGGGGTCGACGGGCTCGTCCGTGAAGGCCCGGACCGTGCGCCGCTGGGTCACCGCCAGCCGTACCGCCTCCGACGTACCGAGCCGGAACATGTCGTCGCGCGCGCCGCGCACCATGGCCCGCGCTCCCTCGCCGTCGTCCTGCGCCAGCAGGTGCGGCAGGCCGCGCACCACGGCGACGGGAAGCCCGGCCGCCTTGCCCTTGACGAGGTCGCCGGCCGCGGCGAGTTCGTCGGCCGTGGCGACGACGGTGGCGCTGAGCGGGTTGCCGTGCGCGTCCGTGCCGCCGCGCAGGTCGTCCAGTACGCGCACTCCGGCGGCGCCGATCGCGACGTCCGTGAGCCCCGCGCGCCAGGGCCGCCCGAACGTGTCGGTGACGACGACACCGACGTCGACGCCGAGGACGTCCCGCAGTCCGTCGCGGATCGCGCGGGCGGAGGCGTCCGGGTCCTCGGGCAGCAACAGCACCGTCCCGGACGGGGTGTTGGACGCGTCGACCCCGGCCGCGGCCATGACGAGGCCCTGCCGGTTCTCGACGATCCGGAGGCTGCCGCGCCGGGCGACCACCCGCACCGTCTCGGCGTCGATGGCCGCTTCGCGGTCGGCCGCCCGGACGGCCCGGCCCTCCGCCTTGGACACGATCTTCGACGTGACCAGCACTACGTCCCCGTCGGCCAGACCGGGCTCGGCGGCCGCGATCAGCTTGGCCAGGTCGTCCCCGGCCGCGACCTCGGGCATCCCGCCCAGGGCCCAGACCCGGTACCCGTCGGCGCCCTGCCGGTTCTCCGGGACCTCGCCGCTCAAGCTCCCCGCACCTCCTCCGCCAGCGCCAGGGCCTCCCGCGCCATCTGCGCGGTCGCGTCGGCGTCGGTCATCATCAGCGGCACCGCCCGGCAGCGGATCCCGGCCGCCTCGACCCGCTCCACCGCGCCGGCGTCCACCGTGTCGACGAGCCAGCCGTCCAGCAGGCCCGAGCCGTAGTGCTCGGCCACCGCCGGCGCGGTCGACTCGACGCCCACGGCGGCGAGCACCTTGTCGGCCATGCCCCGCACGGGCGCGTCACCGACGATGGGGGACAGGCCGACCACCGGCACTCCGGCGTCGGCGATGGCCTCCCGGATGCCGGGCACGGCGAGGATCGTGCCGATCGACACGACCGGGTTGGACGGCGGGAAGAGGATCACGTCCGCCTCGGCGATCGCCTCCAGCACCCCCGGCGCGGGCTTCGCCTGGTCGGCGCCCACCGGCACGATCGCCTCCGCGGGCACCGAGGCGCGCAGCCGCACCCAGTACTCCTGGAAGTGGATCGCCTTGCGCTCACCGTCGATCTCGACGGCGACGTGCGTCTCGACGCGGTCGTCGGACATCGGGATCAGCCGCACGCCCGGCTCCCAGCGGTCGCACAGCGCCTGGGTCACCGCGCTCAGCGGGTATCCGGCGCCGATCATCTGCGTCCGCACGATGTGCGTGGCGAAGTCCCGGTCGCCGAGGCCGAACCACTCGGGCCCGACGCCGTACGCCGCGAGCTCCTCCTTGAGGTGGAAGGTCTCGTCGGCGCGCCCCCAGCCCTGCTCCTCGTTGATGCCGCCGCCGAGCGTGTACATCACCGTGTCGAGGTCCGGGCAGACCTTCAGCCCGAAGAGGTGGATGTCGTCCCCGGTGTTGCCGATGACCGTGATGTCCGCGTCCGGCACGGCCCGCTTCAGACCACGCAGGAACCGGGCACCACCGATGCCGCCTGCCAGAACCACAATGCGCATGGAAGCCAGTCTTGCAGGCGCCTACGACAACCGGTCAGCGACTACCGCAACCGGTCAGCGGCCACGGCAACCGGTCAGGCAGTCACGCCAACCGATCGGGCACGCCGACCGATCGGGCACGCCGACCGATCCGGCACGTCACGCCATCGGTCGCGCGGTCACGGCCCCCGGTACGCTCCGGGCCTCGCAGTGCTGGGCCGTGTGCATCGGCATCTCCGTCAGGCCCGGGTAGTAGACGTGCAGGCTGACCGCCGGCTCCAGGGCGTCGTTGACGACTTCGTGCACGTACCCCGGCGCGAAAACGCGCTGCGCGCCTGCCCGCACGGCGCGTGTGCCCCGCTCCGTGCGCTCGGTCAGCGTGCCGTCCAGCACGGTCAGCACACCGGAGGAGCGGCCGTGGTCGTGCGGCCCGCTGCCCTGCCCGGGCACCCAGGACAGCAGCCACACCTCGTAGCCCGGGCCCGTGCGCAGCCGGTGGTACCAGCGGCTGGTCGCGTCGTACCGGACGAGGTGCTCCCACTGGGAGCGGTCGGCGGCGATGGAACGGGCGAGTCCGACGAACTCGGCGACGGTGGCCGGGTGCTCGCGCGGGGTCTGGAGCAGATGCGGGACTTCGAGGATGTCGCCGGCGATCTGGAGGTCGCTGTCGCTGTTCATGGGTGGTGGTGGTTCCTCAGTGAAAGAAGGTCAGAGGGAACAGAAGCCGAGAGAGGGGTGGCTCGGCCTTCAACTGGAGCAGGTGGAGCTCAACAGCTGGAACAGCAACAGCTACAGCGAGCGTGGGCAGCACCGAGGGACCCGGCGGTGCGGGTCGAGGTGAGTGCCAAGTTCGCGAGCATGCCCACTAGGACACCGGTTCACACCCTCACTGTCAACTCGGCACCCGCTCTGTGGGATGTGGTTCACCTCATCCGGTCGTTCACTCAGATGAAAGGTTTGTTCACGGCCCGTCCGGGACACATGGCGTCCAACCGGGCGCGCAAACCCCGTTGCGTAGTCGTGATCCGACTGTGATCCGTTTCGCTTCGAGGTGCGTGTCGGAACGAGATCGAACCTCTGAGCGTCCTTCTCCGTACAGGTCTGCAAGGGGTCCGGCGGACGGCGTGAGCCCCTGCGGCTCCGTCGGTGTGTCAGGTTTTATGGTGATTTGAACACTTTCCGCTTGGGCTTGGTTCCGCAGAGTGAATAAGGGGCTCAATAGCAGATCTCGGCTTGACTCGCCCGGAGCAGCACACTTGTAATTTCACTCGTGTCGTTCAGCCGGAATCGGTAACGGCTAGATCACGGGGACGCGAAAGACAGACGAGGGGCGCACATGACCGAGACGGTGCAGCAACTGCTGGTCGACGACGCGGACGAGGAACTCGGCTGGCAGGAGCGCGCACTGTGCGCCCAGACCGACCCCGAGTCTTTCTTCCCCGAGAAGGGCGGCTCGACCAGGGAGGCCAAGAAGGTCTGCCTCGCCTGTGAGGTCCGCTCCGAGTGCCTCGAGTACGCCCTCGCCAACGACGAGCGATTCGGTATCTGGGGCGGCCTGTCCGAGCGGGAGCGCCGCCGGCTGAAGAAGGCGGCGGTCTGACCCCGGACGGCGCGATACACCGACAGCGCGCGCCCGACGGGCAACGCGCATCCGGCAGACAGCGCACACACGCACGCACGCACGGTTCGAACGGCCCGTCGCAGGTGGGTTATCCACAGGCGGCGGGCCCCCTTGTTGCGCAGCCGATAGTGTGGTCGCTCGTCCGAGACGCCCCGCTGCCCCCACCGGTCGCAGGCGTCCACCGCAGTCCACCGAACCGGGGCCCGTACCTCGATGTCCGTGCACAGCCATCCGGCAGCTCATCACGACAGCGCTGCCGCACCTGAGTTCCCGCGTCATGTGGTGACCGCGGTCCTCGTCTCCCACGACGGCGCCCGCTGGCTGCCCGACGCGCTCGCCGGGCTGCTCGGCCAGGAGCGACCCGTCCAGTACGCGATGGGCGCCGACACCGGCAGCGCGGACGCCTCCGCCCAGCTGGTCACCGACGCCCTCGGCGCCGACCGCGTGCTGCACCTCGCCCGCCGCACGGGCTTCGGCCAGGCCGTCGAGGAGTGCGGCCGCACCGCCCCGGTCCTCACCCCCGAGCACCTCCCGTACCTGAAGCGACCCAGCGGCTGGGACCCGGTCACCCGCTCCTGGCGCGACGACGCGTACGACATGCCCGAGCTCCCGCACGGAGAGCCGGTGCAGTGGCTGTGGCTGCTGCACGACGACTGCGCCCCGGAGCCCGACGCCCTGGCCCAGCTGCTGCGCGTCGTGGACAACGAGTACGAGCTGGGCCGCGAGGACGTGGCCGTCGTCGGCCCCAAGCTCCGCGGCTGGTACGACCGGCGGCAGCTGCTCGAGGTCGGCGTCAGCATCGCCAACTCCGGCCGTCGCTGGACCGGCCTGGACCGCCGCGAGCAGGACCAGGGCCAGCACGACCACGTCCGGCCCGTGCTGTCGGTGTCCACCGCCGGCATGCTGATCCGCCGCGACGTCTTCGAACAGCTCGGCGGCTTCGACCGCCACCTGCCCCTCATGCGCGACGACGTCGACCTGTGCTGGCGCGCGCACGCGGCGGGCTACCGCGTCCTGGTCGCCCCCGAGGCGGTCGTCCGGCACGCCGAGGCGGCCTCCCGCGAGCGCCGCACGGTCGACTGCGTGGGCCGCACGGCCGCGTCCCCGCACAAGGTCGACAAGGCCGGCGCCGTCTACACCCTGCTCGTCAACGCGCGTACGGCCGTTCTGCCCTGGGTGCTGCTGCGGATCGTGCTCGGCACCCTGCTGCGGACCGTCGCCTACCTCCTCGGCAAGGTCCCCGGACAGGCCGTCGACGAGATCCGCGGCCTGATGGGCACGCTGCTCAGGCCCGAGCGGATCCTCGCCGGGCGGCGCGGCAGAGGTACACCCCGGATCGACAAGGACGAACTGCGGCCACTGTTCCCGCCGCCCGGCGCGACCGTCCGCATGACCGTCGAGCAGGTCGCGGGCGACGTCGTCGGCCGCTCCGACGCCGAGGTCGCCTCCGGCGCCGGACGGCACGGCGGTGCCGTCGAGTCCGGCCCCGGCGGCGACGACGCCGACTTCCTGGAGATCGAGCAGTTCGCCCGGCTCAAGCGCATCGCGCGCAAGCCCGGCCCGGTGCTCTTCCTGGTGCTGCTGCTCGTCTCCCTGGCCGCCTGCCGCGAACTCCTCGGCGGCGGCGCGCTCGCGGGCGGCGCCCTGCTGCCCGCCCCGTCCGACTCCTCCGAACTGTGGGCGCGCTACCTGGACGCCTGGCACCCGGTCGCCGCCGGTGGCACCTCCTCCGCGCCGCCGTACCTCGCGCTCGTGGCCATGCTGGCGTCCCTGCTGTTCGGCTCGACCGGCCTCGCCGTCACGCTGCTGCTCGTCTGCTCGGTGCCGCTGGCCGGTCTCAGCGCCTACTTCGCCTCCCGCCCGCTGGTCGAGTCCCGGCTGCTGCGCGCGTGGGCGGCCGTCGTCTACGCCTTGCTGCCCGCCGCCACCGGCGCCCTCGCCGGCGGCCGGATCGGCACCGCCGTCCTGGCCGTGCTGCTGCCGCTCATCGCCCGCGCGGGCATCGCCGCCAGCGGCCTGGCGAACCCCTCGGGGGCGCGCGGCAGTTGGCGTGCCACGTGGGCGTACGCGCTGCTGCTGACCATCACCACCGCGTTCACCCCGATCGTGTGGCCCATCGCGCTGCTCCTCGGCGTCGGGCTGCTGGTCCTGCGGCGGGCCGACATCACGGCGTACGGGCTGCGGTTTCTCGCCCAGCTCGGCACGCCCCTGCTGGTCCTCGCGCCCTGGTCGCTGTCGCTTCTGCCGTTCGGCTTCTTCCGGGAAGCCGGTCTGGAGTACCGCCCCTCGGCCGCCTCCGCCCTCGACCTGCTCGGCGCCAGCCCGGGCGGCCCGGGCACCGTCAGCGGCCTCATGCTGATCGGCATCGTGCTGGCCGCACTCGCCGCCCTGCTCCGCTCGGAACGCCGGCTGGGCATCTGGGCGGCCTGGACGGCCGCCCTGACCGGCTTCGTCTTCGCGGTCCTGTCCAACAGCTCCACCTGGTCCGGCCCCGCGACGCTCGTCTACGGCATCGCCCTGCTGGCGGCCGCCGCGCTCGGCGCCGACGGGGCACGCGCGCGCGTGGCCGAGCAGAGCTTCGGCTGGCGCCAGCCGGTCGCCGTGCTGATCGCCTTCGCCTCGGCCGCGGGCCCGCTGCTCGTCGCCGCGGGCTGGATGATCCGCGGCGCCGACGGCCCCCTGGAGCGGCGCGACCCGACCCAGGTCCCCGCCTTCGTCGCCGAGGAGAGCGGCAGCAGCGACCAGGCCCGCACCCTCGTCCTCGACAGCGACTCCCCCTCCCACGTCGGATACATGCTCGTCCGCGGCTCCGGCGCCCGACTCGGCGACGGCGAGATCGCCGCGGCCGACGGCGAGAACGGCAGGCTGGACAAGGTCGTCGCCAACCTCGTCGCCGGCTCCGGCGCCGACCAGGCCGACCAGCTCGGCGGCTTCGCCGTGCGCTACGTCCTCGTCCACCAGGGCGCGCCCCGCGATGTCACCCGCGTCCTCGACGCCACACCCGGCCTGACCCGGCTCAGCCAGCAGGACGGCGGGGCGCTGTGGCAGATCGACCAGGATGTCGCCCGCGCCACCATCGTCCCCGCCTCCGGTTCCGGCACCCCCCAGCCCGTCGCCGCCGGGCCCGTCGAGATCCACACGACGATCCCGACCGGCTCCGACGGACGCGTGCTGCGCCTGGCCGACACCGCCTCCGACGGCTGGACCGCCACGCTCGACGGCAAGCCGCTGACCCGCACCACGGTCGACGGCTGGGCCCAGGGCTTCGAACTCCCCGCCACCGGCGGCAGGCTGGACGTCACCTACGACGACCCGGTCGGCCACACCGCGTGGCTGTGGGCGCAGGGCATGCTCGCCGTCGTACTCGTCGTGCTCGCCCTGCCCGGCCGGCGCCGCGACATCGACGACGACCTGCCCGAGGAGCCGGCCGTCCCGGCCCAGCCGGTCGCGGGCGAGGGCCGCCGGGCCCGCCGCCTGCGCGCCCAGGCGGAGGCGGAGGCCGAAGGGGCGGCGCAGCCCGAGGAGTTCCCGCCCCCGCAGCCCGAGCAGCCGCCGGTACCCGTGCCCCAGCAGAACCACGGACAGTGGGAGCACGCCGGCCAGCAGGGCGGCGAGTACGCGAACTACGGCGACCAGTACCAGGGCGCCCAGTACCCGGCGGACGCCTACGGACAGCAGTACCCGGCGGACCCGTACCAGGGCGGCCAGTACGACCCGTACGCGTACGGCGGCCAGCCCCAGAACCCGTCGTACGACCAGCAGGGCTACGACCAGACGGGCTACGACCAAGCCCACCCCCAGGGCTACGGCACGCCGTACGACCCGGCGCAGCAGCACCACCCCCACGGCACGGGCAGTGAGCGTCCCGACGGGAGCCAGCAGTGAACCGCACGACCCTGTCCCTGATCGCCGGCGCGACCGCACTCGCCGCCGTCACCGGATTCGCCGCGCTGTCCGCCCCGGACACCCCGGGCGCGGAATCCACCGCCAAGGCGGCCGCCCAACTGCCCGTCGAGCGCACGAGCCTGCTGTGCCCCGCGCCCAGCACGTCCGACCTCGCGGAGACGTCCTACACCTCCTTCACCCCCGTCACGAAGGGCACCGGGAGCGGCGGCAAGGCCGAACTCCGGGCGGCCGCCCAGGAGTCGCCGGACGGCTCGGGCGCGGGCGGCGACAAGGGCAAGGACGACGGGAAGTCGGGCGAGCGGAAGGCCGGGAAGTCCATGCCGACCTCCAAGGAGCCCGGGAAGCCGGTCACCGGTGACAGCTCGGGCGCCGAATCGCCCGCGCTGGTCGGGACCGCGGACGGCAGGTTCGCGCCCGGCTGGACCGTCCAGGAGACGACGGAGGTCGCCGCGGGGACCGGTCGTGGCCTCCAGGGCGTCAACTGCACGGCTCCGGACACGAGTTTCTGGTTGCCCGGCGCCAGCACCGCGGCCGACCGGACCGACTACGTCCATCTGACGAACCCCGACGACTCGGCCGCCGTGGTCGACATCGAGCTCTACGGCAAGGACGGCGCCCTCCAGTCCACGGTGGGGGAGGGCATCACGGTCCAGCCGCACTCCAGCGAGCCGGTCCTGCTGTCCACCCTCACCGACGAGGAGCAGACCAACCTCACCGTGCACGTCAACGTCCGCAGCGGACGGGTCGGCGCCGCCGTGCAGGCCCTGGACGACAAGCTCGGCGGGGACTGGCTGGCCGCGTCCACGGACCCGTCGGGCAGCCTGGTCCTGCCGGGCATCCCCAAGGACGCCACCTCCGTGCGCCTGGTCGCCTTCACCCCCGGCGACGCCGACGCGGACCTCAAACTGCGTCTCGCCTCCCCCTCCGGGCTGATCACCCCGGCCGGACACGAGACGGTGCACGTCAAGGGCGGCATGACCACCGCCGTCGACCTGGGCGACGTGACACGCGGCGAGGCGGGCTCCCTGGTGCTGACGCCGACGGACCGGTCCGTGCCGGTCGTGGCGGCCCTGCGGGTCGTACGCGGCAAGGGCGACAAGCAGGAGACGGCGTTCATCCCGGCCACCCGCCCGGTCGGCACGCGCGCGACGTCCGCAGACAACAGCGCCAAGGGCAGCACGCTCTCCCTGACCGCCCCCGACCGCGCCGCCACGGTCGAGGTCACCGCCTCGGCGGGCAGCGAGGGCGGCACGCCGGTGTCGAAGACGTACACGATCAAGGCAGGCACGACCCAGGACATCGAGCCCCCGGTCCCCGGCGGCCTGAAGGGCAGGTACGCGCTCACGGTCGAGCCGAAGTCCGGCGGCCCGGTCTACGGCGCCCGCACCCTGACGGCGACGGAGGGCGGCGTGCCCGGCTTCACCGTGCAGACGCTCCCCGACGACCGGGGGACGGTCGCGGTACCGGAGGCGGACGAGGACCTGTCGGTGCTGCAGTAGCCCTGGCCACGGCGGTCCGTGCTGCAGGGACAGCCCTGACCGCTGCCGGCCGTCTCAGCCCTGGTCCTCGCCGTACCGCGGATCCACCGTCTCCGGCGTCAGCCCCAGCAGCTCGGCGACCTGCTCGACGACGACCTCGTGCACCAGCGCCGCCCGCTCGTCGCGCCCCTTGGTGCGGATCTCGACCGGCCGCCGGTAGACCACCACGCGCGCGGGGCGCCCCTCGCGGGCGCTGACCGTGCCGCCCAGCGGAACCGCCTCGTCGTTCCAGGCCTGGCCGGGCCCGTCGAGGCGCGGCACCTCCAGGACCAGGAAGTCGATGTCGGCGAGCTGCGGCCACCGTCGCTCCAGGCGCTCCACGGAGTCCTGCACCAGATCCGCGAACGCTTCCGCACGGCTGGCGGCGAGCGGCACCTGCGGCGGTGCGATCGGGCCGCGCATGCCCCGGCCGTGGCGGTCACGGCGGCGGGGCCCGGGGGCGGCGGCTCGGGGCGTTACGGGCTTGTCCATCACTGGTGAAGGGTAGTCCCCGCCGCGCCCCTGCGCCCGGCACCGCACGGCGGTACGGACGGCTTCCGGCCGACCGGTTCGGCATGTCGTTACATGAGCATTCCAGCCAAGGTTGGGCTCGATTCCGTATCCCGCCGAGACTGGCGACCTCACGGCAATTGAGGGTTTTGTGACGACTCTTGACCGCTTGAGGGACCGTTCGACATCACGGACGACGGTGTCCAGGCAGGTCAGCAGGGTGGGCCGGAAGAGGGGTGTGGGGCGTTTCACAGCACGACACGGGGGAGTGACCCGGTGGAGAGTCGTCGCGGCCCGCTCAAGAGTGCGGTACCGTCCAACGTCGTGAGCCCTGTACGTCGCTGTTCGCGCACCGCCTGCGGCCGTCCCGCCGTCGCGACGCTGACGTACGTCTACGCCGACTCGACCGCGGTCCTCGGCCCGCTCGCCACCTACGCCGAACCCCACTGCTACGACCTGTGCGCCGAGCACTCCGAGCGCCTCACCGCCCCGCGCGGCTGGGAGGTCGTCCGGCTCCTCGACGGTTCGGCCCCGGCGCGCCCCAGCGGCGACGATCTGGAAGCGCTTGCGAACGCCGTGCGCGAGGCGGCCCGTCCTCAGGAGCGGGCTGCCGGGGCCGGTGGCGGCGGGCGCGCGGCCGACCCGATGGAGGTCGCCCGGCGGGGCCACCTGCGGGTCCTCCGGTCGCCCGACAACTGACCGCACCCCACGGTTCCCCCCCCGCACACCCATTGACGGGGGCTTGGCGCGGACATGACCATTCCGTTTTGAGGCCGCGAGAAATCGCTTTCGCATGACGGAAACCGGGGAGGCGCCCGTGTACGTCCAGGAACTCGAACCCGTCGCCGGCTCACTGGGCCTGTCCGCCCTCGTGGCGGCCCTGCCTCTCCTGATCGTCCTGGTCCTGCTCGGCGGCGTCCGTATGAAGGCACACCTGGCGGGCCTGACCGGCCTCCTCGCCGCCGTTCTCGTCGCCCGGCTCGCGTACGGCATGCCCCTGGGGCAGACGCTCTCCAGCGCCGCGCAGGGCGCCGTGTTCGGTCTCTTCCCCATCCTGTGGATCGTCGTCAACGCCCTGTGGGTGTACCGGATGACGGTCCGCACCCGGCACTTCGACATCCTGCGCCGGTCCTTCGGGCGGCTCTCCGACGACCCCCGCATCCAGGCACTCGTCATCGCCTTCTGCTTCGGGGCGCTGCTGGAGGCGCTCGCCGGCTTCGGGGCGCCCGTCGCCATCAGCGCGGTCATGCTGGTCGCCCTCGGGTTTGAACCGGTGCGCGCGGCCGTGGTCGCCCTGGTCGCCAACACCGCGCCCGTGGCCTTCGGAGCGATGGGCACACCGGTCGTCACGCTCGCCCAGGTCACCGGCCTGCCGCTGGACTCCGTGGCCTCCGTGGTGGGCCGCCAGACGCCGCTGCTGGCCCTCGTGGTGCCCCTCGTACTGGTCTGGCTGGTGGACGGCCGACGAGGTCTGCGCGAGACCTGGGTGCCCGCCCTCGCCTGCGGAGTCGCCTTCGCCGTCGCCCAGTTCGCCGCCTCCAACTACGTCTCCGCCCAACTCGCCGACATCGGCGCCGCCCTGGCGGGCGCGGGCGCCTTGGCCGCCGTCCCGCACGCGCGCGTGCCCGCCACCGAGTCCGTCCGCGCCTCCGTGCTGACCGGCGTCCGCAGCGAGGAACTGGACGAGGAGGACCCGCCCCGCGAGGTCCTGCGCGCCTACGCCCCCTACGCGCTGATCGTCCTGATCTTCTCCGTCGCCCAGATCCCGGCCGTCAAGGACCGTCTGGACCAGGCCACCCGGACCTACGACTGGCCCTTCCTGAACGTGCTCGGCTCCGACGGCGAACCGGTCGGCGGCAACGTCTTCACCTGGCCGATCGTGTCGACCGGCGGCACGCTCGTACTGCTCGCCGGCATCTGCACGGCCGCCGTCGTCGGCGTGCACGCGCGCGTGGCGGTGAAGGAGTGGCTCGCGACCGTCCACGAACTGCGCTTCGCGATCCTGACGGTGACCTCCGTACTGGCCCTCGCGTACGTCATGAACCTCTCCGGCCAGGCAGCGACCATCGGCCACTTCGTGGCGGCCGCCGGAGCCGGGCTCGCCTTCCTGTCCCCCGTCCTCGGCTGGTTCGGCGTCGCCGTGACGGGATCGGACACCTCGGCCAACGCCCTCTTCGGCGCCCTCCAGGTGACCGCCGCCCGCGAGTCGGGGCTGTCGCCCGACCTGCTGGCCGCCGCCAACAGCTCCGGCGGCGTCCTCGGCAAGATGATCTCCCCGCAGAACCTCACCATCGCCTGCGCGGCCGTAGGACTCGCGGGCCGGGAGGGCGACTTGCTGCGCAAGGTACTGCCATGGAGCCTGGGCCTGCTGCTGGTGATGTGCCTCATCGTGGTCGGCCAGAGCACGCCGGTCCTGGGCTGGATGCTGCCCTGACCTGAGGTTACGGCTGGGAGTCCTCTCGGCGTCCGCCCAGCGCGCTGTCAGCGGCCGGGGGTAGTTTGTGCGGACCGACAGTACTTTTTCAGGAAGGTTGGCCGTGGCTGCTGATCTGTCGCAGGTCGTGAAGGCGTACGACGTACGCGGGGTCGTCCCCGACCAGTGGGACGAGTCCCTGGCCGAGCTCTTCGGGGCGGCCTTCGTGCGGGTCACCGGCGCGAGCGCCATCGCCACCGGGCACGACATGCGGCCCTCCTCACCGGGCCTGTCGCGTGCCTTCGCACGCGGGGCGGCGGCCCTGGGCGCCGACGTGACCGAGATCGGCCTGTGCTCGACGGACCAGCTCTACTACGCCTCGGGCGCGCTGAACCTGCCGGGCGCCATGTTCACCGCCTCCCACAACCCGGCGCAGTACAACGGCATCAAGATGTGCCGCGCGGGCGCCGCCCCGGTCGGCCAGGACACCGGCCTCGCCGAGATCCGCGAACTGGTCGAGCGCTGGAGCGAGTCGGGCGCCCCCGAGCCGGCCGCCACGCCCGGAACCATCACCGGCCGCGACACGTTGTCGGACTACGCGGCGCATCTGTGCTCCCTGGTCGACCTGACCTCCATCCGCCCCCTGAAGGTCGTCGTCGACGCGGGCAACGGCATGGGCGGCCACACGGTCCCCGAGGTCTTCACCGGCCTGCCCCTGACGCTGGTCCCGATGTACTTCGAACTCGACGGCACCTTCCCCAACCACGAGGCCAACCCCCTCGACCCGGCCAACCTCGTCGACCTCCAGAAGCGGGTCCGGGAGGAGGGCGCCGACCTGGGTCTCGCCTTCGACGGCGACGCCGACCGCTGCTTCGTCGTCGACGAGCGCGGCGAGCCGGTCTCCCCGTCGGCGATCACCGCCCTGGTGGCCTCCCGCGAACTGGCCAGGCACGGCGGCAAGGGCACGATCATCCACAACCTGATCACGTCCTGGTCGGTCCCCGAGGTCGTCGCGGAGAACGGCGGTACCCCGGTCCGCACCCGCGTGGGCCACTCCTTCATCAAGGCGGAGATGGCGCGCTCGGGCGCGATCTTCGGCGGCGAGCACTCCGCCCACTACTACTTCCGCGACTTCTGGAACGCCGACACGGGCATGCTGGCGGCCCTCCACGTCCTGGCGGCCCTCGGCGGCCAGCCGGGCACCCTCTCCGCCCTCGTCGCCCAGTACGACCGCTACGCCGGCTCCGGCGAGATCAACTCCACGGTCACCGACCAGGCGGCCCGCCTCGCCGCGATCCGCTCCGCGTACGAGGGCCGCGAGGGCATCACCCTCGACGAACTGGACGGCCTGACCGTCTCCGCCACCGACTGGTGGTTCAACGTCCGCCCCTCCAACACGGAGCCACTGCTCCGCCTGAACGCGGAGGCGAGGGACCCGGAGACGATGGCCAGGGTGCGGGACGAGGCACTGGCGATCATCAGGGCTTGAGGGGAAGGCGAGCCCAGCCACTTGTCCGACCGATTCGGGCTGCGGGTGGCAAGGGCCCGGGGGTCCAGGGGGCGAAGCCCCCTGACGGGGTCAAAGGGGCGGAGCCCCTTAACCACCCACCACCCGCTGCACCTACCTACCAACCACCCCCGCCCCACCCCCACCGGCGGTACCCTGACCAGGCACATCCGCACCACCCCGAACACCAACGCCCCACCCCGCCCCATCCCCGAAGGGACCCCGCATGGCACTCGAAGCCGGCCTCCTCGAAATCCTCGCCTGCCCGGCCTGCCACGCCCCCCTCAAGGGGCAGGAAACCGAACTGCTCTGCACCGACCAGACCTGCGGCCTGGCCTACCCGGTCCGCGACGGCATCCCCGTCCTCCTGGTCGACGAGGCCCGCCGCCCCGCGTAGGCCCCGCCCGGGCAGACACCCGCGTGAACTCCCGGTGCACATAGCCCCCGGCACAACGGGCACCGATCGTAGGACACCCCAAAAAGCGGGGCCCGGAACGGACCCCGGCCATCGGAGGCTGCCGCCCATGCTCGACGAATCGCTGCTCGACTCCCCGGAGGGCCTCTCCGAGGCCGACCACCGCGGGCTGCTCCGCGGCGCCGCAGAAGCCGGCGCCCGCGTCCGCACGGCCGCCCGCCACTCCGCCGAGGCCGGCATCAACGACCTCAAGCCGGACGGCCGCCCCCGTGCAGTCCTCATCGCCGGCCCGGGCGCCGCCGCCACCCACGCCGCCGACCTCATCGGCACCCTCGCCGGCGCCGGCAGCCCGGTCACACGGCTGGCCCCCACCGGCGTCGCCCCCGCCGCGGGCGCCCTGCGCTGGGAACTGCCCGGCTGGGTCGGCTCCGTCGACCTCCTCCTGATCACCACCCCGGACGGCACCGAGCCCGGCCTGTCCCTCCTCGCCGAACAGGCGTACCGCCGCGGCTGCAACGTCGTCGCCGTGGCCCCCAGCCGCTCCCCGCTCGCCGACGCGGTGAACGGCTCGCACGGCCTGTTCGTCCCCATGGCGACCGCCCCGTACGACCAGGACGAGCCCCTCGCCGCCTCCGCACCCGGCGTCCTGTGGGCGCTGCTCACCCCACTGCTCGCGCTGCTGGACCGTACGGGAGTGCTCGCCGCCCCGCCGGACGCCCTCGGCAAGGTCGCCGACCGCCTCGACGCCGTGGCCGAACGCTGCGGCCCCGTCATCGCCACCTACAGCAACCCCGCCAAGACCCTCGCCGCCGAACTCGCCGACGCGCTCCCCATCGTCTGGACCGAGGGCGTCTCGGCCGGCCCGGCGGGCCGCCGTTTCGCCGCCGCGCTCGCCGAGCTGTCAGGCACCCCCGCGGTCGTCGCCGAGCTCCCCGAGGCCCTCGCCGCACACAGCGCCCTGCTCGCCGGCCCACTGGCCGCCAGCGCCGACCCCGACGACTTCTTCCGCGACCGCGTCGAGGAACCACCCGCCCTGCACGCGCGCGTGGTGCTCCTCCGCGACCGCCCCATCGGCGGCCTCACCGCCGCCCCAGGCGCCCGCGACCTGGCCCTCAGCCACGACACGCCGATCAGCGAACTGGAACCGGAGGAGGGCGGCGAGCTGGAGACCCTCGCGGAACTGATCGCCATCACGGATTTCGCCGCGGTTTACCTGGCGCTCGCTTCGAGGGCCTGATCATGCCAGGGACAACCTGACGCGCCAGCACGCCCGAACACGCAAGAGAGACCCCATGGACCGCCTCGACAACACCATCCGCCCCTACGCCTGGGGTTCTCCCACCGCCATCCCGCACCTGCTCGGCACCGAACCGACCGGCGAGCCGCAGGCGGAGATGTGGATGGGCGCCCACCCGGGCGCGCCCTCACGCACCGGCCGGGGCACGCTCGTCGAGGTCATCGACGCCGACCCGGAAAGTGAACTCGGACCGGCCGCGGTCGCCAAGTTCGGCCCCCGCCTGCCCTTCCTCCTCAAGATCCTCGCCGCCGGCGCTCCGCTCTCCCTCCAGGTCCACCCCGACCTGGAGCAGGCCAAGGAGGGCTACGCGGACGAGGAGCGCCGCGGCATCCCCGTGGACGCCCCGCACCGCAACTACAAGGACGCCAACCACAAGCCCGAACTGATCTGCGCCCTCACCGAGTTCGACGGCCTGTGCGGCTTCCGCGCCCCGCTCGAGGCCGCCGGCCTGCTCGACGACCTCGGCGTCGACTCCCTCAAGCCGTACGTCGACCTGCTGCACGCCCACCCCGAGGACGCCGCCCTGCGCGAGGTCCTCACGGCGATCCTCACCGCCGACCCCGAGGAGATGTCCCGCACGGTCGCGGACGCGGCCACCGCCTGCACCCGCCTCGGCGGCGCCTACGCCCCCTACGCCGACATCGCCCACCACTACCCGGGCGACCCCGGCGTCATCGCCGCCATGCTGCTGAACCACGTCCGGCTCCAGCCCGGCGAGGCCCTCTACCTCGGCGCCGGCGTCCCGCACGCCTACCTGAACGGCCTCGGCGTCGAGATCATGGCCAACTCCGACAACGTCCTGCGCTGCGGCCTGACCCCCAAGCACGTCGACGTCCCCGAGCTCCTGCGCATCGTCCGCTTCCGGCCCAGCGACCCCGGCGTCCTGCGCCCCGAGGCCTCCCCGGACGGCGAGGAGCTCTACGAGACCCCGATCGACGAGTTCCGCCTGTCCCGCTACGTCCTCCCCGAGGGGGGCAGCGCCCACGACCTCACCCGTGCGACCCCGCAGATCCTGCTCTGCACCGCCGGCTCCGTCCGGGCGGGCGAGCACGACCTGACCCCGGGCCGGTCCGTCTTCGTCCCGGCCGGCGAAAAGGCCGAAGTGTCCGGAACCGGCACGCTCTTCCGCGCCACCGTCGTCGCCTGACCGTTTCGATGACCCCCGTGCTGGTGACCTGAAACACCGCGGCCCGATCGGGCTGCAACAATGGCCCACCGTCAAGCACGGGCAAAGTCGCGGGCGGCGCAGCAGGCGAGCGCCCGGGCCCTGGAACGGCGTACGAAGGGACAACGCGAACATATGAGCGCGTCAGGCGGCACCAAGGCGATCGTGGCGGCACTGGTCGCCAACCTCGCGATCGCGGTAGCGAAGTTCGTGGCGTTCCTCTTCAGCGGCTCGTCGTCGATGCTCGCCGAGTCCGTGCACTCGGTCGCCGACTCCGGCAACCAGGCGCTGCTCCTGGTCGGCGGCAAGAAGGCCAAGCGCGAGGCCACCCCGCAACACCCCTTCGGCTACGGCCGCGAGCGTTACATCTACGCCTTCCTCGTCTCCATCGTCCTCTTCTCGGTCGGCGGCATGTTCGCCCTCTACGAGGGCTACGAGAAGATCAAGCACCCGCACGAGCTGACGCACTGGTACTGGCCGGTCGGCGTCCTGGTCTTCGCGATCATCGCCGAGTCCTTCTCCTTCCGCACGGCCATCAAGGAGTCCAACGTCCTGCGGGGCAAGCGCTCCTGGAAGGAGTTCGTCCGCCACGCCAAGGCCCCCGAGCTCCCGGTCGTCCTCCTGGAGGACCTCGGCGCCCTCGTCGGCCTGATCCTCGCCCTCGGCGGCGTCGGCCTCGCCCTGCTCACCGGCGACAGCGTCTGGGACGGCATCGGCACCCTCTGCATCGGCATCCTGCTCATCCTGATCGCCCTGGTCCTCGCCGCCGAGACCAAGTCGCTGCTGCTCGGCGAGTCCGCCGGCGTCGAGGAGACCCAGAAGATCGAGGCCGCCGTCGTCGACGGCGACACGGTCACCCGCATCATCCACATGCGCACGCTCCACCTCGGCCCCGAGGAACTCCTCGTCGCCGCCAAGATCGCCGTCCGCCACGAGGAGACGGCCACCGAGATCGCCGCCGCCATCAACGCCGCCGAAGGCCGCATCCGCGAGGCCGTCCCGATCGCCCGCGTGATCTACCTCGAGCCGGACATCTACAGCGAGGCCGAAGCCGCCAAGGGCCCCGACCCCGAAGCAAGCCCGGGCGGCCCCACCGACCACTGACACCACCACCTACGACTCCTCCGGTCACGGGGCCCGCCGAACCACTCGGCGGGCCCCGCCGCCTTCCACCACTCCCGCACCTCACCGACACCCACACCCCCGCCCGTCACGGGATCGGCTTGATGTGTTTCCCTGCGGACTGGGGATCGCAGGCGCCCCCGGTGTAGCTTGGGACGGAGCCAGACGTCGCTGCTGATGGCGGTCGGGCGGTCCCACCGCGGACCGGCCGAGGGAGAGAGGGCCTCCGACGGACTGCGCTGCGCACACGCGGGCATGCCTGTGTCCTCTTTCGGGCACCCCTGTGTCCGCCGCCGCGCAGACCAGCCGTACCCACCTCGACCCAATCCCGAGGAGCAGCTCTCAATGACGACTGTCGATAAGCGACAGGACTTCAAGGTCGCCGATCTTTCCCTGGCCGAGTTCGGCCGTAAGGAGATCACCCTCGCCGAGCACGAGATGCCGGGCCTGATGGCGATCCGCAAGGAATACGCCGAGGCCCAGCCCCTGGCCGGCGCCCGTGTCACCGGCTCCCTGCACATGACCGTGCAGACCGCCGTGCTCATCGAGACCCTGGTCGCCCTCGGCGCGCAGGTCCGCTGGGCCTCCTGCAACATCTTCTCCACCCAGGACCACGCCGCGGCAGCCATCGCCGTCGGCCCGAACGGCACGCCCGACAACCCGCAGGGAGTCCCGGTGTTCGCCTGGAAGGGCGAGACGCTGGAGGAGTACTGGTGGTGCACGGAGCAGGCGCTGACGTGGCCGGACAGCCCCACCGGCGGTCCGAACATGATCCTGGACGACGGTGGTGACGCCAC
>NZ_BAAASE010000017.1:0-117022 GCF_039532725.1 Streptomyces coeruleofuscus | reverse complement strand
CCCGCGGAGCGGGTGCCACATCGCTGCGCGATGTGCAAGCGCAACCCCCCCCGCTACGCGGGGGGGGTTGCGCTCACGCTCCGCGTGAGCGCCGCTGCTCGCTGCGCGAGCAGCCCACTCGCCTTGCTGCGCAAGGCGGGTGACGCTCCGTCCGCTGCGCTCCCGGAGCAGCGGGGCCGCTGGCCCCGCAAGGCGGCTTCCGCTGCGCTCCAGCCACCGGCCGCGCCCGCTGCGCGGGACGGCCAACGGGCCTACGGCCCGAGCAGTAAGGCGGAGAGGGCGGCCGGGGTCGGTGACCCTGCATCAGGTGATGCACTATGTACCCTTTGGCAGAACCAGCCCAACCCCTTGCTTCAAACTGAAGGCCCAGATGAACTCTGGAACCGCCCCCGCCCCCCGGGGAAAGCCCCATTTGAATAATGTATCGGCACCCCGGTGATTTATAAACCGGGGTGCCGATTGCAAGTGATCTATGCCGCCCGTTTATCTTCTTTTTCACGCAGAGCAGTAACCGTAGCAAGGTCTTTGCTTTCAGCCTGCTGAACCAGTTCCTGGTGGAATTTCATCCACTTATCGAGATTCTTAGACCGCGCTGGATCTTCTCGGAGGGATCGGACGGCGGCGGCAAGCCACGATGCGAGTTCCGCTTCGTCTGTCACGTAACACGCTTTCAGAAAGGCGATGGCCTGTTGAGGGTCGACGGGGAGAGCGTCCCCGTCGATGATCCGTCGGGTGGTGGTCCTCGGCAGCACGCCCGGCCCGGACATCCGCTCCATCTCGCCGGGCGTGGGGTAGCCGATCCACACGTGTTGGTGCCGCAAGGCCCTCAGGAAGCCTGCCGTGTCGGAGATCAGTGTCGGGTCGGGGGCCCGACGAACGTAGTAGGGCGCGCGGGTCGCCCGGCGTGCCCGGATCCAGAGTTCGCGGCCGCTGATCAGGGCAAATTGCGGGCCAAGGCCATCTCTCTCGGTGGTGGTCGTGATGATGAACATCCTGACGGTCTCCATGGAGGGCACGATGGCGCCAGAGGCGGCGCGCTCGAAGGTGGCCTCCGAGGGTTGGCCGCCCACCGCTTTGGCCATCTGCCGGTAGGTCAGGCCGGCCGTGTTCTTGCGGTCGCGCAGGAAGTCCGCGAGCTGTGCGCGCTCCGGAACAGCACGGTCGACGGGGTTCTCGGAGCGTCCCATGACGGCCACCTCAGTTCCCGGCGCTGAAGTACGCGCGGACGAGCCGGCCCAGTCGGCCGCCACCGCGGCCTCCACTCACGACCAAGGCCACGACCGCCACGCCGATGCCGCCGGCGCCCGCCAGGAGCAGCAGGACGTCCTCGACGCTCATCCCGCCGGGGGCAAGGAAAGCGGCGGTAACGATGACCGCGATGATGACCAGTGCGTGCGGCATGCCGAACCGGCCGCTCGTTGTGGTGCTGATGGGGGTGTCGGACAGCGGCGGCTCGATGGTCGCAGCGCTCGCCCTGGTGATGGGTTTCTTGCCCATGAGGCTCTCCCTAACCACCGTCCGGCGACCAGGAGATCGCCGGACGGTGCTACTTGGCTCCAACCGGAAGTCCGTGCTGCGCGGTCTAGGGGAGTTGGCGCTCCCTACGCGCAGGTGGACTGCTGAGGAAAGCTTCCCAGCCCGTAGAGCACTCCTGAGGGTGAGTCAGACGATTTCCTCACCACTGAACCAAAGATTGTGGGACGGCAGGGATGCCCCTGTGAATGGCGTGCGTCGCACTCAACAAGCGTTTTGGAAGCGGAACGGCCGCAAACAGTGCAGGTCACAGCGCTGCACGGAGCCATACCATCAGCTGGCGACAGTCGCCCCAGGGGGGTTGCAAACATGGCGCAGGTCGTTGCAGGTCACAGGGCTCTGCGTGACGCAGCAAAGCGCAAGCAAGAAAAACAAACAGGCGCAGGACGCTGACCTGCATTGATTCAATTCCGTACCCCTCAAACTGATAATGATCATGGTTCTGGAGGCAGACTCTTCATCACAAGCCATCTCTACTTAGGTAGAGCTGACTTGGCCCTGATTGCTACTGGCTCCAACCGGCGCACCAGGGACATGGGGTCAGGTGTTGGCGCACCTCCCCCGCATTGTGAAGCCGATCGCCTTGCCCATTTCGGGCAGGCATCGGCTTCACCAGCGTCTACGTCTGTGAAATCGACTTCCAGACCGTGGGCGCGGCGCCCTCCGTCACCCGTGCCGGGCAAAACCGAGCGCCTGGTGGAACTGTGGGGCGGTCGGCGTGCCCGGTACCTGGCGTCAAACCATCGTCGGAGCGCAGCCCTTAGCTCAACCTGCTGCCGCCGTGCGGGGGCCAAGGCTTCCCACTGCCCCGGTCCCCGCGCCAGGCTCACCGGGAGAGGATCGCGCCGACCAGAGCAGCCATCACTGTCACGGCGCCGAACGCAGCACCGAGCGGTTGGCTCCAAGCGGGGTGGCGGTGCACGACGTAGGCGGTGCCGGCCGCGAGCAGCACCACGACGACGACCAGGAGCAGCGCGACGAGCAGAGCGAGCGTGGACACGAACGAGTTCCCCCTAGGGATCGGGCACGCCGGGGCGGGGCGTGCAGGTAGTTGGGCGGTGGAGCAGGGGTTGCGTGGTCTTCCATGCCAGCACCGGTTGGACCTGTTGGAGTTGAAGCAGCTGTTGTCAATCGGCCCGACCGTAAATTGCCCGGGAGGGCGGCGCCATGGTCTTCGGCGCGGGGGTTAGCCCCGCAACCATCGAGCCAACCGCGTCTGCGGGCCGCTGAGAATCCCGTCGAGGACGCGAACCCAATGCACGTGATGCAAGATCGGCAGCCTCGCTGACCCTTTGGTGGACTAGCCGTCGGTAGACCGCCCGTGGGGGCCCGCCCAAGCGTTGCCGTGCCTCCATGGGTGCCTCGATGGCCCGTGCACTGCGAGCACGGGGGGGGAGGAGGGGGAAGTCGGCCCGCTTCCGCGCGACCTCATGGCAGACGGTGCGACGTGTCAGGAGTCCGCAGATCGCACGACCACCTCGGGGCATGCTGCGCAGGACGTCAAAGCTCATAGCCTGCGCGCCTCCCCATGCCCGCCTTCGTGCTGCAGCAGTATGAAGATGCAGCCTCGCTGCCGATGCGCAACGCGGGTGCTGTGGTGCCTGGCACTACGGAACGAACGGAGCTGCAATGTCGGAGGCTGGCGAGCCGCGTTATCAAGCAGCCTGGGTGCCCTACGCACCAGATCGCGACCTGGGAGAGGCCGTTGCCCTGGCCGCCGGATGGACAGACTCGCAGTGCGAGCCAGGAACGGTCTGGGCATTCCTGACTAGCGGCTTCAACGTCGATGCCGATCAAGTGCCGGGACTTGCCCGCTTCACCAGCCGGTACCGGCAGACCACACCGAAAGCGGGGAACCCTCCGCGCGGGCCACTGATGGCCTACCTGCCTGACCTGCGGATGATGTGCACGGCTCATCGGCTCGCCCAGGAAACGTCCGTAGCTGTCGTCGAGGCGGGCGATGTCGCGTTGTCCGGATGGGCAGCCATGGCCCGCGCCGTGGACCTGACACACCCGAACGTCCCGCCTGTCGGCCTTGACCCTCAACTGGCTGAAGCTATTGAGCAGCTGCACTTCTACGGGCACAACGCCTACAGCGATGATTTCGGGCGCGCCCGCGCCAAGGACATCCTCGTCGGCCTGCACAGGAACGCGCTACTCGACCGGGCATTCATCCTGTCCGCTCTGCTGGCCCGGGGAGCTTCGCTCGCCGCCCTGGAGGATCTCGGAAAACTGATCGGATCTGTGGGAAGCCAGTGACGGTACTTGCGCTGCCACGCCACCTCCAGCGCCCATCCGCCAATTGAAGCGCGCAGTCACACTTAGCGTGCCGAAGCACGATGGCTGTCACCACAGCGGCGCTCCGAGCCACTATTTTCAACCAGGGGGGTACCGTAGTTGTCACCAGATCGGCAGGCTACTTGTCACTAGCGGCGCGGACCGCGTGGTGGTTGTCACCCGCCGCAAGCGCTGCCAGCGCGAGCTGTGCTCGATGGCGGGCGCACGCCCAGAACCAAGTCCTCTAGTCGTCCTATGAACTCTTTTTGATCAAGTACTCGACGGCGTTGTTCCAGCGCTGCGAGGGGTTGGGCAACTGCTCGCCGCGCAGGTTGGCGCCTAGAGACTTCAGTACCTCGATGTAGGTCATGGCTACCAGTCGTTCCGGGCCGGTGTAGCCGAGTGGGATCCGCAGGTCGTCCGCATGAATGATGAGAGCGATAGACCCTGTCAGCCGGTTGCGGAGCTCCTCATCCCGGAAGACCAACGCAGCGACCTCGGTTCCCACGAGGAGGCCCGAGACATCTACGCGCCAGTTCCGGGCGGCCAAGGGGGGCTACTGCTGGCCTGCTGCGCCGCGCCGATCCACTCCATCACTCCAGTCTGTGCGACGTCTTGTCCCGTTCCGTGGAACAGGCGCAGGCTGCCCGTCGTTGTCCGGCGATCGGGTGGCCCTGTCGATGCCTTGGCTACTCGTGTGCGTCGACGATGCCGGTGAGGGCGCGTAGACCCGCGACGATTTCAGAGGCGTCGGGAGCCTGGTCGGGGTCGGTGAGCCACTGCGTCATCAGACCGGTGAACAGGGCCATCTGCGCGGCGCCCAGGGTGCGGGTGGCGGTGTCGCCGACCTCGTCCTCGGGTGTGCCGAGCAGCAGCGCGGCCAGACCCTGGCGGCCCTGGGCCTGACTTCCGGCCAGGTAGCGGCGCAGATCGTCGGAGTGTTCCGCCTGGAGCAGGGCTTCGAGCGTGGCCAGCCACAGCGTCCGGTCGTCCTGGAAGGACTTGATGATCTCCGCCCACATCGCCTCGTAGCGCACGGCCGGGCTGCTTCCGGCTTCGCCGTGGGCCTACAGCACGCCGTGCAGGGCGTTTTCCTTGAAGCCGTCATCTTCCTCGCGGTAGCGGCGCATGACCTTGGAGCCGGGGGCACATCCGCCCTGCTTCTCCGCCACGGCGTCGGGGTTGCCGGTGGGGGAGGACTCGGTGACCAGTCCGCGGCGGGGGCTGTGCCCGGTGGGCCGGATGTCGAGTTCGGCGCGGGCGCCGATGCGGGTGAGGACGTCGCCGACCGACTCCGGGGCCAGTCCGCCCTGCGCGACCGTCACGCAAGGTAACGGAATAGAGCAGACCGTTACTGAGGGTGGGCTTTCTAGAGAAACTTCTCCTTTTACCGTCCCATCGGAGGTAACCAATCGAGTGCGCCGTGTCTTCGCCGGAGGCGGACCTCGACCCCGTCGGACCAGGGAGCCTTCCTCATGGACCAGATGTACATATTCCTGGCGTGCGTGCTCGGCCATGTAGCGCACGCCTACTATCCCGCCCTCCTTACAGCGGCACGGCCGGGTTGGACCTCGAACTTTGGTACGTGGCGGGCCTTCGGTGCACGTGTCGCCACAGGCTCCATGGTCGGGGTACTGACTCTCCCGCTTGTTCTTGCGTACGTCAGCTCGCCAGCCGGAATGCGGTTCCTCTTCGCGGGCATCGTCGGGTGGAGTATCCGCGGCCTGATCATGCCCGCCCTCGCCTGTACATGCATGAGGGGCCCTTAAGCTCCTCTCCGGTGGTGCCGCCGGGTGCGCGCCGGATGACCGCCGTCCGTCCGATCCTCGGTAGCGCCTTCGTTACAGCACGCCGTGCAGGGCATTTCCTTGAAGCCGTCGTCTTCCTCGCGGTAGCGGCGCATGACCTTGGAGCCGGGGGCACATCCGCCCTGGCGCTCGGCGACGGCGTCGGGGTTGCCGGCGCGGGAGGACTCGGTGACCAGGTCGCGGCAGGGGCTGTGGCCGGTGGGCCGGATGTCGAGCTGGGCGGGGGCGCCGATCCGGGTCAGGATGTCGCCGATGGTCACGGGGTCGAGCCCGCGCTGCAGGACGGTCTTCCATCGGTTGTGCACGGCCCGGTAGGCGACGAGTCGGGGTCGACGTCTTCGCCGAGTTCGGCCTTCCTGCGGCGCCAGGCCCGTACCGGGCACAGGTGGGCCCGGGAGCCGAAGGGCACTTCGACCGTGCGCGGCGCCACCTTGGAGTCCCGGACGTCCACGATGAGCCCGCGGCCCTCGGGGTCCTCAGCGATGTCGCGCACCCTGAGGTAGGCCAGCTCGTGCTCGCGGCCGGCGCGAAGTGCAGCGTCATCAGTGACAGGTCCCGGATTCCGAACCGGTTGGGCGGCAGGGTGGCGGCGATTTTCTCCATGTGCCGCACGAGCAGCGCGGGCGCCGGGCCGCGTCCACGGCGCTCCCCCGCCTTCTCCATCTGGCCTCCTCGGCGACGTCCTCGGCCAGCTGCAGCTTGTGCTGCCGGCGGGCGGTGACGACGACGCCGGACAGGCGGCGGTCGATGGTGGAGGGCGCGGTGAGACTGGCCGACTTTCGGCCGGGCTTCGGCGGCCGGGCGGGCTGGTGCCAGCACCATTCGACGAACGCGACCAACGTGCCGGAGCGGACGGCGGCCGGGGGCAGGTCCTCCTCGGCGCAGAACCTGAGCGGCGCGGGTGGCGGGCCGCAGGC
Source organism: Streptomyces coeruleofuscus (assembly GCF_039532725.1). Lineage (NCBI taxonomy): Bacteria > Bacillati > Actinomycetota > Actinomycetes > Kitasatosporales > Streptomycetaceae > Streptomyces > Streptomyces coeruleofuscus. Next base: position 110,487 of record NZ_BAAASE010000017.1, on the reverse strand, counting down.
CCCGGTCCCACGGCTCTCGGGCCCCTTCCGGCTCTGGGAGTGACGGCCCCGGCTGGAGGGCCCGGTGATGCTGCTCGGCCGGGCTCCACACCCTCATACTGAAGGGATAGAAGGTGATCAGAATGCGAACCCGGAACCTTATCGTCACGGCAGCCAGTGCGGCGGTTCTGGCCGTGGGAGGGGTTACCGCGTGCGGCGGCACCCCTGCTCAGGACAAGGCGGACCTCCCCGTGACTACGACGGCGGACCTCCCCGTGACTACGACAGAGGAACAGCCCACTCGTCAGTCTCCCCCGACGCTCCGCGTCGGTGAGACCGTTACGGCCTATTACCAGCCCACGTATGACGAGCCAGATCAGCCGGTCAAGGTCACCTTGAAGGACCTGGCCGAGGTAGCTAACGAAACACCCGGAAAAACGAGCTACGCGATGACATTCCGCGTAGAGAACACGGGTACGGCCACGTTCCTCCCCTCACTTCTGGATGGAGGCACGTGGGAGAGCGAGGACGGCCGGTTGGTTGACTCCGTGAGTGTGGTAGGCCACGAATACGAGGACTTCGTCCAAGAGATCCCGCCCGGCAAGTACGCCATCGGCACGTCGGTTGTGGAAGTCCCGGAAGGCAAGGGAACGCTCCACTTTACGGACACGGGCACATCGCCCATGTTCGACGTGCCACTGGACAGCTGAGCGCCCAGTTCCGCCCGCGATCCGGAACTTTAAGGAACAGACCAACCCACCGCCACCAAGAGCGTCCTACAGCACTCCGAGCAGGGCGTTGTCCTCCCACTGGTCGACGACTTCGAGGTAGCTGGCGAGGACCTTGGAGTGCGGGGCCCAGCCACCCTGCTTGGCGATGACGATCTGGTCGTGGCCCTTCAGCCGGGAGGAGGTGGCGAGCCCGCGGCGGGGGCTGTGGCCGGTGAAGCGGATCTCGATTCCGGCGCGTTCGCCGGCGCGGGTGACGACGTCGCCGATCGCCGCGGGCTGCAGGCCGCCCTCCATGACGGTGTGTCAGCGGTTGTGCAGGCGGCGCCAGGCGTATCCGTCCGGGTCGGTGAGGCCGGCAGCCTCCTTCCACGCCTGCCAGGCCCGGACCGGGCAGATCGACGGCCGGGATCCGTAGGGGACCGGGACGACGCGGGGCCGGACCTTGGACACGCGCAGGTCGGCCTGGATGCCGCCGGGGGTCTCGGCGTAGTCGCGCACCCGGTTGAAGGCGAGTTCGTGCTCGCGGCCGGCGACGGCGAAGTGCATGAGCACCAGGGCGCGGTCGCGGATGCCCCTGAGGTTGTCGGGGCAGGCGGCGCTGATCTTCACTAGGTGCTCGACGAGGAGCGGCGGGGCCTGGCCCCGGCCGCGGGTCTCCCCCTTCTCCTCCATCTCCTTCACCAGCTGCTTGAGCCGGTTGCGGGCGAGTCGGGCGACGCCGTCCTCCAGCCGCACGCCGTGCTCGGCGCGGGCGGACACTACGGTGCCGGAGATCCGGCGGTCGATGGTCGACGGCGCGGTGCACGTCCCCTTCTTCCCGCCGGGCTGGGTCCACAGCCACTCGACGAACATCACCAGCGTGCTGGGGGTGATGGCGAGCACCGGCACGCCGGAGGCGGCGCAGAACTTCGTCCAGCTCGCCCAGTCCTGGGCGTAGCTTCTGCGGGTGCTCGACGGGCGGCCGTCGGCGATGGTGCGCACGGCCTGGCGGTCGATGTGGTCGAGTGCGGCCCGGGTTGCGGTGTCGTACTGCTCCGGCCGGGCCGGTGCCGCGGGGATGACGAGCGGTTCGACCGTGTTCTGACCATCCGACATGCGACGCCCCGTTCACCGGATTTGAGCACTTCCATGGAACCTCGATATGGGGCGCTTATCCGGAGTCCAGGGCGGTGCCGCTAGCAGACGCCGTATGAACTGTTCCTTTGATGTGCTCTTGGAATCCACTGACCCCTACGTCAGCAAGGGATGGCCCGTCATCGACTGCGGCCGTTGAGATGGTCGCGAGCGCCCACCACGAAAGCCTCCACTACGTTGGTGAGAGCGACGTGGCGAGGCACGATCTCGGAAAGCGGGGGAAGGCGAAGATGGTGTGGTGCCCCGTGGCCAGAGAGCGACAGCATCCTGGCCAAGGGAAGCAAGGGATGACAGACGATATTGAGGACGCTGGCGGCGTGGGAGACGACGGACTCGGCGAGTTCCGCGACGTGCTTCGGCCCTTCGAGCTCCACGACGATGTAGGCATCCTTAAGGGGCCTATTGTCGGCCTTGCTGCGCAGCTCAGCGGCTCGCGCCCCCGCCCTGCCAATCAGTTGGGACGGGTCTTGCCCCGCCGCGCGGATGACGACTCCGTCCTGTGGATGCGTGGATGCTTGGAAGGCTCGGGCGGCCTTGGCAAAGGCGGCGTAAGCGTCGCGCTGGTGCTCTCGTCGTACAGCATCGACAGGTCCTTGGTGGGCTCCCCGGGCCTGCGCGCGCCCGGCTGCGTAAGCGGCCGTGGCGGCGATGATGGCCGTAGGGGCGGCGATGAGAGCGGCGACCACGGTGGAGTCCATGACGTGCCATCGTGCCGGACAACGAGAGGGCCCGTGGCAGTGTTGGCAACTCGCGCCCTATGGGGCGGCTCGGCCCGGCAGGGAGCGCTTGCGCCCCTCAGGGTCCGGTGATGGCGGCACTACCCACGTGGGGCGTCGGCCCTCGGATCTCCGCACTCCGAGCCGTCCGCCTTGTCTCACCTGCGGGGGTTCGGGCGATGCTCCCAGCCTTGGGACGTCCCGACTCCAAAGGGTCGGCCGACCACACCTAACACATCCTTAGCCTGCACCGGACAAAGACCAGGACAACGAACCGGACAGGGCCAAGATCTCAGTTCAGACCCGAGGACGACGCCGACGACTGCTGTCACTGCCTGGTGGCCGCCGGCTAGACGCTTCGATGGCCAGCTACGCCCTGTTCAGCGATTCTTTCGCAGCCTGAAGGAAGGCCGAAGAAAATTCTATGTAGCGCGACTCCAGCTCAGCACTGTGGGCGCGAGAGGGCGGAAACTTTTGGGTGATCTGCACCAGCTCGTATCCGACGCTGGCTACTGATGCGGGGCCCTCGATGTTCACCAACGAGGCTGCTCGCAACAAGGCTGCGCGGTCTTCAGACCCATGACGATGCAGGATGGCCACGTCCTCCGCCGCCCTGAGGAGGTCGACGTACGCCTGCCTTCTTCGGTCAGCGGCGGCAGTACGTCTCTGCTCATCTAGGGTGGCTTGCACGGTGTGGAGAAGCGCGTCTGCCTGGCGATCGCCAGCATGCTTTGCCGCTGCTGCTTGCCGATGGCCAGCGCTTCGGGTGAACCAACCGGTGACGATGCTGCCCGCCAGGGCTGAGCCTGAAGCGATCATCGAGACCGGGACCGAGTCATACCGCCTCGCTCACACCAAGGCACAGCAGCAGCTCAAGGCTGTCTGAACCCGATCCGCTGACGTCAGCCGCTCGGGGCCTCGAAGGTCTGCACGGCGGTCCGGTATGCCTCCTGACTGGGCCGAGCAGGGTTGATCAGGACCACGAAGTCCGGCAGGGCCCCTGGCACGGGCCGCCCGTCCTCGTCCTGGCTGCCAGGTTCGGCCTGCCAGTCGATCAAATGGACGATCACAGCATGGCGGCCCTCGGGCACGGGGCACTCGATCACGTCGTCCGAGCCGTCTGCGCTGACGTCTTCAATGCCGCCCACGAGTGCACGACCGCGGGAAACGAAGAGGTAGGGCTGGGAGGCCACCAGTTGGTGGGCTGTCTCGCGCTCGGTCAACCGGGCCGGCGCGTCGGCAGTGCCCGAGCGGACCAGAACCCCGAAAGCGCCGTCTCCGCCGACGTTGAGCGGGACCAAAGCACCTGCCTGGATGTGGCGGACGACGTCCTCGTCCTTCAGGAGCTCTGCCTGCGATGTACCGCCGTCGTGGCAGTGAGCCGCCTGTGCATATACCGCTTCATGACAGCCTCCAGGCCCCGAAAGACCACCACACGTCAGCGACGAGCCCGCCCGGCATCGCCAGCCACCAGCAGAGAACAGCGCTCCCGGGCCGACCGCCACTGACACGCTCCCGCTGACACGAAGCCGACACATCGCAGGCTGGAGGACGGCACGGAGATCAAGCTGGGGGTGTTCCTGAGCAACAGCAAGAGCAGGCGCGCCAAGCTGAGCGCCGACAAACTCGCTGCGCTGGCCGACCTAGGACTCGACTGGGCAGCGGCGTAGCCACCCATCTGGCGGGGCCGTTCCGGCCCCGCCAGGCGGCGGTCAGGTGGGTAGTCGTCTTGAATCACCCAAGCTGGTCAGCAGTGAGGTGCGCTCCGGGCTCGTACGGCATCTAGTCCCTTGGCCTCGGCCAAATGATGTCGGCAAGTTCGCGTTCCCTCCCGTCGAGAGCGCAGGTACCCAAGGTCTTTGCCGAGCCTTGTGCCAGCGGGTGGCTGGCGTCGAGGAATGCCTCGATGTCCTCGCGTGCCGCAGACAGCAGCGCTGTGCCCTCTGGTGACCTCAAGCGAATGAAGACGCGTTGCCGGCCGCTTGCCTCGTCCGCTGAAGGCCACACGATGACGTCACCGATTCCCACACTCTCGTGCAGGCCGTCGACGAGCAGCTCGCGGGCGAAGAGCCATTCCGTTTCCTCGTCGGTTCCGTGGTTGAAGACAGCTGTGACCGCATATGGATCCGCAGTGCGGTAGACCAGCCGGACGGCAAGGCGCTGCCCCTTGTCCTGTTCGGTGCGGTGCAGACGCATCCAGATCCGAGCAAGCTGCTGGTGCCCGTCACTGTCCTTCCTGCTCCAAAGTCTGGGTTGGCCGGCGGCTTCAATAGCGACGGTCTGCCCATCCTCCTGCCGATAGTCGGCCGTGAGGTCGGTGGCTTTCCTCGGTAGCAGCAGGCTGGCGCCCGGACGCGGCGCATAAGCGTCCAGGTCGGGCAGAGGCGGCGGCTGGGCCGGGATGGCCTGCCGGTGCGCCGGATTCAGATCAACCGCGAGGTCGGCAGCCACCAGAAGGCAGGCCGGATCCATTGCCGTATTCGGTTGTGCATCCGCCCCTGGTCGCGGCATGCCCGCAAGAGCTGTTTGACCAGCGGTGAACGGCAGACCTGTGACATGCGCAGCTGGCGGTCGGGCAGCCAAGTCGGACAGGAGCCAGTGCGCAGCGTCGTGAGGGGGAAGATCGACGTGCTCTTCCCAGGGTCGTGAGTCCTTCCCGCCGTTCGGCCACTGGAGCAGGCCGCGCAAAGGTGCGGGCTGCGGTGAGTACAGCAGGTCGGTCAGGCCTGCCGGGGCCAGCCCACGCTTCTCGCCAGTGCTCGTGCCGCCGGACCGGCTGACGCTGTGTGTGACCGTGCTGAAGGAATTATTCGCTTTCCCGGCATCCCACATCCTGGCGGCATGCTGGCATACGACAAGGGCCGCGTCGAGGTCTACTTCTTGCTGCCATGCCTGGACCAAGCGGCTCAGCCGGATTCGCGCCGCGTGAGCAGCAAGTGGGTGGTCACGATGTTGTGCCAAAAGGGTCCAGCCGCACTCTTGCGCGGTCACGGCGCCGCTATCGGCCAGTTCACCGGAGAGTGTTAGCGCCCATTGGGGCTCGAGTTCGGACGCTTCTTCAGCAAGCGTGCGCGCACTATCGTGGTCAGCGAAGAGATAGGCCGCGCGTGCGGTCGGCTCCGGTGCGGTGGTTGCTTGCAGCAGCGCGAGTGCGACGTGTGCCTGGCTCGTTCCGAAGGCGCAGCGTGGCGCATGCGCTGTGATGTGCCAGCCGACGGATCGTAGGTCGCGCAGCCGCCGGTCGATCAGCGGGCTGAGCGCCGTTTTCGATGGTGTCTGGGTGCACAGCAATGACCTCATGGCGTGTGCAGTGAGGATGACATCTTCTGGCCTACTGCCGCGCATGGGCCTGCCGCTGCCGCTGAGGTCTAGGAGAGCGTGAGCAGTACGCCAGTGGCCGCGTGCGGAAAAGCCAAGCCACGCGAGCAACCTGCCGGCCATGGCTTGGTACACGAGAGCGTCGTCGAAGCGGGTGCGTTCGCCGTCGTCGCTGTCCCCGGACACAGCCAGCTCCTCGTCCGGCTCGCCGACGTTCCCGCAATGAGTGCTGCTGGTGGGGTCTGCGACGGCGGCGGCGTGCAGTTGCCGCTGGGCGTCGTCGGGAATGGTCTCGTCCAGGGCCCGCACGCGGGGGGCGCGCAGGCTGGAGGCGGCCATCAGGGCGGCGAACTCGTCGTCAGCGGTGGCAGGCATCGTGTCGTCCTTGTGAACACTCATCGTGCTCCCTCCTCCCCCGGCCGGGCCTGGTGCAGGCCACTGACCAAAACCTTGGTGCGGGCGCGGGCCAGGCGCCGCTCAAGTGCCTTAGGCGTCAGACCGACCTTGGCGGCCGCCTCGGCATGGGTGTAGCCCAGAGTCACCCAGCCCAGCGCCTCGCGCAGCTGCTCGTCGGGCAGCAGCGGGCGCATGCGGTTGATGTGGTCCCGCGTCGCTGCGGTGTATGCGGGGTCGGTGGCGCGCTGGTCGGGGATGTCGTGCTGGGCGAGGAGGACGTCGTCGGTGTCGGCGGTGCGGTGGTCGAGTTCAGCCTGCCCGAGGTGGTGGGCCTTGTACCAGCGGATATAGACGGGACGGAAGGCCAGGACGGCAGCGCCGACGAAGTAGGTGGTCAGGCTGGCGCCGCCGTCGGGGCTCCATTTGCCGCGCACCAGCCCGTGCTCCCGGAAGAGGGTGCTGCCCTTGAGGACGGTGTCGGTGACGACCTGGGTGCGGTCCTCATACGCCCACACCTCGGGCATCATGGCCGGCGACACGGGACGGCCCATGCGGGCGGTGCGCTTGAAGATGTGGCCGCTTGCGCTCCAGCTGCTCAGCGTACGCCAGCCGTAGGCCATCAGCTCGGTGATGAACTGCTGGTAGTGGGGGCCTTCGAAGCCGGAGCGGCGCAGGAACGCGACGAGTGCAGCGTCATGGCCAGGAAGCTGGGCCCGCGTCGCAGCGTCCTCGCCCGCCTCCGCGGCGAGCACCTCCTCCAGGGCGCGCAGCTCCTGGTTCGTATCAGCGGCCGGCACGTGCAGGCTCTGCGTCATGGTGTGGGGTCCGCGCCCCTCGCACGATCCATCCGGCACATCCGCTCCCTAGCCCTCGCCAGCCCCAGCGGGCCCCCGTTCTGCCCCTTGCGTCACACAGGTCATAGGCGCGGCTCATGCCTCTCCCCCCTGCCCACCACCATAAAAAAAATGTGACGTGCGCCACACGGGGGGAGCGGATGTGGACGTCCCCTACACCCTCAACAACCGGCCACTGCACCAGCGGTGACCACCCGTCAGAGGAAGGCACGTCCATGAACACCAGCCCCACTACCGGCCAGGGCCACAGCCAGAACACCGCGCACCCCACCACCGTCGGCACGGGCGCGGGAACGCCGCAGGCACACCCTGCCGACTACGCCCCGCAGGCCATACCGCACTCCCAGCCCCCGCAAAGCCCCCACCCGCCCCAACCCCAGCCCCCCATCGGCGGCGGCCCCACCGCGCTGCTCGGACTGCGCAGCGCCATCATCCTCATGCTCGGCGTCCTGGTCGGCACCGGTGCCGGCATCCTCACCTACATCGCCCAGCACAACGCCGCCACCGCCATCCTCGCCGGCGGCGCCTCCTTCGCCGGCGCCGTGCTGTTCTTCCACACCATCATCGCCACCTGAACCACCCCACCGCAGCGCCCTCGTGATGAGGGCGCCGCGGTCCGGCCGCCTCTGCCCAGGGGCAACAGCGGCGCCGGAACACCCCCACGTCGGCAGGGAGGACGCCGAGATGATCCGCCACCCGTTCGCCCGCTACGGAACACCCCCGCGTCGGCGAGGAAGACGACGCGGGCGGCGAGCAGGTCGAGGGCAGCCTCGGAACACCCCCGCGTCAGCGAGGAGGACTTGGCCTGCAGCCAGCGGCGCAGCTTCGCGCGCGGAACACCCCCGCGCGGGGAGGACACCGGCCAGTGCGAAGGCGACTGCCTGACCCTCGGAACACCCCCGCGGCAGCGGGGGGGGCACAGCCTCATGTCCGTATCCGGTTCACAGAACATCGGAACACCCCCGCGTCGGCGGGGAGGACGAGGTCTCTCCCGGGGCGTAGCGGCGGCCGTTCGGAACACCCCCGCGTCGGCGGGGAGGACGCCCCGCTGCTTAGCCCCTCGGGCTCAACAGCGGAACACCCCCGCATCGGCGGGGAGGACTGCCGCCCCCGCGTGTGCACGAGCGCCTGCCGCGGAACACCCCCGCGTCGGCGGGGAGGACGACGGCGCGCACCGCCATCGGCAACCCACTGACCTGGGGCGGAACACCCCCGCGTCGGCGGGGAGGACGGCGCGCAGGCGCGAGACCCCGGGTTTTGGGACGGAACACCCCCGCGTCGGCGGGGAGGACGCCTTGTCGGTGGCGGACTCGCCGCCGGCGTACGGAACACCCCCGCATCGGCGGGGAGGACCACAGCAGGCCGTTCCCGGCGTCGCAGACGTGCGGAACACCCCCGCATCGGCGGGGAGGACCAGTCTCAACGGTCCTGCGTGAACGACTCAGTCGGAACACCCCAGCATCGGCGGGGAGGACTCGTACCCGGCGTTCCCCAGCAGCTCGACCGCCGGAACACCCCCGGATCGGCGGGGAGGACCCCGGGCCGTACCGGTGGGTGGGGTGCTGGCACGGAACACCCTCGCGTCGGCGGGGAGGACACGCTGGTGAGCTGCTTCTCGTAGGCGAGGAGCGGAACACCCCCTCATCGGCGGGGAGGGCCGCTTCCTCCTCGTCACCGCCAGCCTCGGCGCCGGAACACCCCCGCATCGGCGGGGAGGGCCTGCTCTTCGTCTACCCGCTGGATGGACGCTCCGGAACACCCCCGCATCGGCGGGAAGGACTGCCTCGTGATCGGCACCCAGTGCGCGACCGTCGGAACACCCCTGCGTTGGCGGGAGGACACCATGATCCGGCAATCGTCAAGATCGAGTCTCGGAGACGACCCCCGCGTCGGCGGGGAGGACCAGCACAGCGGGTTGCCGCCGGACCCGTACTTCGGAACACCCCCGCGTCAGCGGGGAGGACCCCGGCGCCGGCCTGACCCACCACTGCGACGGCGGAACACCCCCGCATCGGCGGGGAGGACTCGACGATCTTGTTTTTCAGCGCGCCGAGCATCGGAACACCCCCGCATCGGCGGGGAGGACCCCCCTGACGCCGACACTCTCCACGTACACCGCGGCACACCCCCGCATCGGCGGGGAGGACGATGGCGGCCTTCTCGCCGAGCGTCAGCTTCACGGAACACCCCCGCATCGGCGGGGAGGACCGCTCCTCCGCCAGGCGCGCCCGGTCCTTCGCCGGAACACCCCCGCATCGGCGGGGAGGACTTCAACGGCCGGCACATCGCCTCCGTCTCCGTCGGAACACCCCCGCATCGGCGGGGAGGACCCGGCGGGCAGGGCGGGGACGTTGACGCCCAGCGGAACACCCCCGCATCGGCGGGGAGGACTGCACGCGGAAGCTGTCGGTGGCCATGTCCATCGGAACACCCCCGCATCGGCGGGGAGGACGTTCCCTGGGGGATGCCCAGCCGCTTGGCGGCCGGAACACCCCCGCATCGGCGGGGAGGACGCCCACCACGCCGCCGCCCTGCTCCCGTTCCTCGGAACACCCCCGCATCGGCGGGGAGGACGCCCGGAGAAAGTCGTCTTCAACCGGGGCCGTAGGAACACCCCCGCATCGGCGGGGAGGACCGAGGCCGCGTGAAGGCGCTGTGACCGTCCGGCGGAACACCCCCGCATCGGCGGGGAGGACGTCGGTGATCCTCTGGAGGAGTTCGTGGAGGGCGGAACACCCCCGCATCGGCGGGGAGGACCCGAAGACCCGCCCCTGCACGCCCGCTATCGGCGGAACACCCCCGCATCGGCGGGGAGGACCAGCGGCGGCAGGTGTGCCAGGCGGTGTGCGTCGGAACACCCCCGCATCGGCGGGGAGGACCGGGTCGGGGCGGTGGTCGGCTACTCGCCGTGCGGAACACCCCCGCATCGGCGGGGAGGACCCACGCGCTACTGACAATGGGCTGGGAGTTGGCGGAACACCCCCGCATCGGCGGGGAGGACTCGTCTGCCGCCCTGGTCTGCGCGGACGCCTTCGGAACACCCCCGCATCGGCGGGGAGGACCCTTTCTGACCTGCACTTCAGCAGGGGTTTTGCGTTTCCTTTACCTTCGGTGCAGCGGTCATGCGGATCAGGGTGAGGCCGTCGAAGTCGACGGGGGCCCGGCGGCGGATTCCTGCGGTGCGGATGGCGTAGCCCTGTTCTGTGGCGGCGGGGTGGATGAGGATGGCGGCGCCGTTGCCCACGACTTCGGTGACGGCGTGCCAGAGTTCGTCGCGGACGCGGGCTGAGACGCTGCCGACGAAGATGCCGGGCACTACTTCGCTGGTCCATCGGCTGAGGGCGCCGCGTAGGTGGTCGGGGACCGCGGTTGTGGCGATGACGACCATGGAGGGCATCAGGTGCCTCCATGGGCGTAGTTGACGCCTGCTGGGAGGACTCCGGTTTTGGGGTCCCAGAGGTGGACCATCCGCACGTCATGCCGTTCGGAGCGTTCCTCGTCGGTGTCGTCGCCAGCTGTGGTCGCCTGAGTGTGGGGCGGGGTCAGTAGGGACTGGACGTCCTGGACGATGCGGGGCAGGAGGCGCAGGAGTCGGAGGTTTTCGCGGAAGCGGCGGCGGGCTTCTTGTTCGGGGTTGTCGCAGTTGTGGAGGGCGAAGGCGAGGGGGAGTGTGATGTCGGCTTTGTAGAGGTCGGCAATGTCGTAGACGAAGGCGTGCTGGGTGCCGGTGTGGACGTAGCCCAGGGCTGGGGAAAGTCCGAGGGCGAGCAGGGCGGCGTGGACGACGCCGTACAGACAGGTGTTGGCAGCGGAGAGGGCGAGGTTGACGGGGTCCTGGGTGTCCCATTGGTCGGGCCGGTAGTTGCGGCGGAAGCGTCCGATGCCGTGCTGCTGCGCGAGGATCTTGTAGAAGGCCTTCATGCGCTGGCCTTCCATCCCGCGAAGCTGGTCCAGGGTGACGGATTCGGGTACGTCGGCGTCCTTGAAGCGCATCCGGTACATGCGGACGGCGACGTCGAGGCGCCGTGCTGGGTCGGCCCACATCGCGACCTGTTGTTCGAGCCAGTGCGTGGTGAGGGAGTCGGGGAGGATGCCCGCGTAGGCGCGGACGCCGCCCGCTCCCACGGAGACAACGCTCGTGCCGTGGCGGGCGAGGGTAGCCAGGGCCGGGGTGGTGATGGACACGCCTGGGCCGAGGAGCAGGCAGGACAGAGCGGCGGTGGGGATGTAGACGAGGTCGGTGCGGTGTTCGTCGATCTGGATCTGCGCGCACACTCCGGTGTCGTCCTGTACCACCCTGACCATGTCCAGGTAGAGGAAGGACAGGGAGTCCGCGACGCGGGGGAGCATGGCCAGGGTAGGTGCGGCGAGGCGTCTGCGCGCCTCGCCGCCCCGTCGTGGCGGGCTCACGCGGTGCTTGTGGGGGCGAGGCTGAGCAGTCCCGCGCCGTACGGTTTACCCCGTCCGATGCCGTGGACGACGGCGTCTTCAAGGGCGTCGGGGTCGGTGACGGTGGCGGTGCCGTCGTAGCGGAGCAGGCTGTGCCGCATGCGGGGGGCGTCTGGGGTGCGGGGGCCGGCCGGCTCCATGCTGGTGGGGGTCAGGACGTGGACGTCGAGGCCGGCTTCGGCGGCTCTGCGGAGCCACCACTGGTCGGCGTCGGCGCCGGAGAGCGGCACGATCCGTCCCCGCTTGCCCCTCTCCTCCAGGGAGAGCCGCTCCCGTTTGGCGGGGTTGAGGACGATGCGGTAGCGGACGCCGAGCCCTTTGCGCAGTGCGGTGAACATCGGGGCGAGGCTCTTGACGTCGGCCTGGCCGTATCCGGTGGGCAAGCGTGCCGGGTCAAGTGTGGCGGCCTGGACGAGGAGGGTGCTGGAGGTGTCGGTCTCCTCCAAGCGGTACAGCAGCCCGGCCTGCTGTCGGGGGGCGTGGCCGAGGTTGTCGGGGACCATCCGCATGACGGTGCGGTGCATCTGGGTGGCGTCGCGCAGGTCCCGCTGCACGTCGCGGCTGTGCGGGTTGAGGCGGATGCGTGCGATCACCGGGTGGTCGTTCATGCGCTTTCCTCGAGGTGGGCGTAGTCGATCAGGCGCTGCATCAGGGTCTGTGGGGGGCCTGCCAGGGAGCGGGGCACCGGTAGCCGGGTGCGGTGCAGGCGGCGGCCGGTGTGGCTGCGGCCGTGCTGGGCGAAGCTCACCGGTGCGTCGTTGACGTCGATGACGTCGACCGGCGCAGGTTCTCCCGGACTGCTGGGGGGTGGTGGCTGTTCGAGGAGGAATTCCACGGGGATCGTCCCGGCTTCCTGCCCGTCGCTGTTCTTGGCTGGTGGTGCGGTGCGGCTGAGCGGCACCCGGGTGCGGAGTTCTTCCTCGGGGTCGTCCACGTGGCGGCGCAGGAGGAACGGCTCGTCGGGGACGCAGGAGCGGCGGCCCAGGTAGGGCGCCCAGTGCGGGCGGATCAGGGCATCGGCGAGGCGCTCGACGGTCTCGTCGGCTGCGGTGACGGCGACGACGAACACCGCGTCGGACAGGTAGTGGCGGCGGGTGATGACGGCGGCGCCTTTGTTGCTGCCTGCGCTGGTGGCGGCGGTGCGGTCCTTGGGGAATCCGCCGCCGGCGGTGTGGTAGTCGACGAGCCGGACGCCCGGCCGGTCCACGCGCACGGTGAGCCGCAGGTCCTGGTAGCGGTCCAAGCCTGGCTGGTCGCGGCCGATTCCCTCGGCAGCGGCGAACATGCCGATCAGTGCGGAGCGGGTCGGGAAGGGCGCGGTGTCCCGCACGGGGGTGAACGCCGAGCGTTCACCCCAGGACTGCAGGGGGCCGGCCAGGCGCAGCAGGAGCCCGCTCACTGCTGGTCCTGCCCGGCGGGCACGGCGGCCTCGACGGCGGCGCCGATCAGCTGGTCGAAGGAGTCGTGGGCGGAGCCGAGTCCGGTGTAGGTCTCGGCGGGATTGATGACGGTGTGGCCGTGGAAGCGGCGGTTGCGGTTGCCGGTGAGGCGGTTGATGTTGCCGGCGTAGGTGTCGAGGGCTTGGCGGGAGGGCTGGGAGAAGCCGCCTTGCGGGTCGCCGGTGACGGGGGTCTCGAAGGCTGCAGCCAGAGAGAGCGGCCGGTGTTCGCGCACGGCGAGGTAGGCCAGGTCCGGGACGGTGTGCGGGGCGGTGCTGTTCTTCTTGGCCTGGGGAAGGGAGAGCAGGAAGTGCTCGGCGAAGGAGCTGAGGACGGTGCGGGCGGCCTTGACGTCGCCTTCGAGGTTCTTCAGCAGGTCGGCGACGTTGACGGTGGCGTACCGGTAGAAGACGCCGGCGCTGAACTCGGCGGTGTCGAGGTGGCCGCTGCCGGTTTCGGCCTCGCCCAGCCAGTCGTCGACGGCGGTGAAGTAGTCACGCTGCGGTTCGGCGGCGTGCGTGGTGAACGCATGGGCGACCTGGGCCGCCCCGTCCACGTTGGCGTCGGGGAGCTCGGCGAGCATGCGGCCCAGCAGGCTGATGGAGGCGGTGCGCCGCTTGAGGATCTGCTCGATCAGGTGGGGCGGCAGGACCTGGCCGGGCTTCTTCTTGCCCTGGGCCGCTTCCAGGGCCGGGCGGTGTTCGGCGCATACGGCGGCCAGTTCGTCGATGGCCGCCTCCGGCAGGAACAGCAGCACCGAGGTGTGGCCGGCCGCTTCCGTGCCGATGCCCTTCTTCCCGGCGCTCGCGGCGACCTGCGCTCCGGCGAACGCGGCCAGCTCGGCGGGCCAGTCGGCCTGTTGAAGGGCGTGCTGCACTTTCGCCGGAACCAGGCGGGTGCGGGCGGCTTTCTCGCCGAGGTCCTGCTCGACGCCGAGGCGGATGGCCCGCTTCCAGGACTGGCTGGAGACGCGGATGCGGGAGGCGTTGCCGTAGCGGACCTGCTTGGGGGAGCCGAGGTCGTCACGGTTGAGGTTGGCGGCGGGCACCGACTGCAGGGCGCTCAGGTCCAGGTAGAGAGTCATCGGTCGTTCTCCATAGCGGAATCGAAGGGGGCGGGGTCGGTCGTGCCGGCGGCGGTGCGGAAGTAGCTTTCGAGCCAGCGGGTGGCGATGCGGTCGCGGCTGCGGTTCCACCAGGCGAGGTCCTCCAGGAGGACCGCCCAGTCGACGGTGATGCCGCCGGACTGGAGCTGGCGGATCAGGGCGGGCAGGCCCGGGTGGATGGCGTCGCTGCTCTGGCGGGCCATCAGGTGAAGAGCGCTTTCAGCGGAGTTCGCCTTCATCACGCCCTTGGCGACAGCCTGGCCGAGCGAGGCCCCGAGGTTGCACCGCTCGTACCAGGACACGGACGCGCTGTCGTCGGGCGTGGTGTCGCGGGCCGAGCGGGGACGTGCGGCGATCAGCGAGGCCACCGCGTAGTACGCCCGCCGGACATCGCCATGGTGCTGGTCGTCGTGGTCACGCAGCCACGGCACCAGATAGCGGTGCATGTAGTTGCACCGCTCCACCGGCAGCCCGAGCCCGCGCCGCAGGGCGGCCCGGGTCTGCGTGGAGGCGCACACGCGGTGCACGTAGGCGACGAACCGGTCCGAGACGCGGACGGGCTTGGAGGTCGGCGGAGCAGATGCCGCCGGCACGGAATCGGTCATGACACATCCCTGATGCGGGGAAAGGGTGAGGTGACACATGCGCCGACCGTGTCGGCGTGGGCCCAGCCGGGCGGGTTCAGTCAGTGGCGGAGGGCTGCAGCCGTGCGAGCAGGAGGCCGCGGGCGCGGTGTCGGGCACGCGCCACCCGAATGTCCGCACGGTTGGCCTGGCCGATGGCCTCATCCAGAGCCGCAAGGGCTGCGTCGACGAAGGGCCTGCCCACCCGGCCTGTGGTGCGGTCGGGTTCGGTGAGCTGCCAGAATCGTGTCTCCGCGGCCGGCCAGTACCGGGTCAGCGCGGCAGACGCCCACGGGCCGGGCTTGCGGGCGTCCAGCTTGATCTTGGCCTTCGGTGAGGGGTCGACACTGCTGTCGGTGGCGATCTTCCAGGCGATCCTCGCGGCGAAGTCCAGCCGGTCACCGGCCTGCTCCGCGGCGGTGTGGCAGCGCTTGACGTGATAGGCCATCTCCGGATCGTTCTCCTCCTGCCACTGCAGGACCTGCGGACTGGTCGCCCTAAACCAGACACTGTCCTTTTGCTGCCCGTCCTGGTGGAAGCCGTAGGCGCGAACCCGCAGCCGCGGCAGCAGCCACCTGGGCAGGTGCTCGAGAGCCGGAGGGCGCCGGGCGTCCTGTCGGCTGTCCTTCAGCAGCAGCGAGTCCAGATCCCGCCACAAGGCCCGCGCCCCGTCGGCCTCCCGCGGCTGGAAGTTGCCGTCGTGGCGCCGGTCGAGGATCTGGTACGGGTCACGCACCTTCTGCGGCAGCTCGTGCGTCGACCAGGTGAGGTAGGCATCCGTCACCGTCCGGCCGTCTTCGGACGGCACGAGTAGCGCGGCGTGACGGAACCGGCCGGTCAGTATCCGGCCCGGCCACGTGAGCGGCGGCAAAGCCTCCAGCGGGGCGCGGAGATCCTCCTCCCACGGGCACGCGTCCTCCGCCTCCCAGTCGACCTCCGCCTGGGGGCTCGGCACGGCCAGCACCAGCGTGGTGAACAGGTCCGGCCCCCACGGAAAGTAGGAGACGGACTTGCGCAGCGGGGCCGCGTCACCGCTGCCCGCACGCTCCACCGTGATCCGGCGGGGCGTGCACTGCCCGGACGGCCCGTAGTACAGCTGTGCGATCAGATGCCAGGCCGCCTCGGCGGCCGGTACCGGCACGGGCGCGGTGTCGGTGAAATGCCCGAACAGCACCGCCCCGTTGATGCCCGTGGGACGGCCCAGCACCAGCTTGTTCACCCCGGACGGGTTCGGCGCCCCCTTGGCATCCACACACTCCGCGACCAGGCGGGGATCCTGCAGGAACGGCCGCTGGGGATGGAACAGGTCGAACCGGCCCGCCAAATCCGTGCGGCCGAAGTAGGCGTCCACCGCCTGCGGATCGAACCGGCCGGCCTTCAGGACACGCTCCCGCAGATCGAACCAGTCGTCGATGTCTTCCGCGACGTCCGGATCATCCAGCCGGTCCCCGCCATCGGCGGCGATCCTCGCCGCGATCGGCGCCAGAATCCGCATCAAGCCCGCCGCCGCCGGCGGCACGGGGATCTCCACATCCTCGATCTCGTGCGCCCGCTTGAACAACTCGGATAAGCCCACGCAGTCCGGCTCTCCCGTCAGCAGACGCACCGGAATCCACGGCTCGACCCGCAGGTCGAATCCCCCACTCACCGTCATCCCCTCCAACACCCTCAACCCATGAGACGGGCAGGGCAAAGCCCCCCAGAGCCCTGCTCTGGCGTCGTCTGGGCATTCAAGCAGCCGCTACTGACAATGGGCCGGACCTGGAGGTTTTCGGATCAAAGGCGGGCAGTGACTGGTATCAGCGGCGCACCAGACCGCAGTCCTTGTCCAGGCGAAGTGTCTTGCCGCCGACCTTCACCGCCTGGGCGCTCCCGCCGTGCACGGGCTGGTACAGCACCCGCAGGTCTGCGAGCATCGGGTGCTGCGTCCACGACTTCGGTGGGGCGATGCTGTCGGGATCGGCGTCCTTGAGCCAGTCGGCGCGGATGGGGATGGTGCGGCGCATCACCTCCCGCACGGACGAGACCGGCATCGTGCCGTCCGCCGCGGACGCGCCGGCCTGGGGAAGCAGGTGCTCACCCTCTAGGTCCCGGGTTACGCGGCCGTCCTGGTGTACGTAGGCGCACAGCAGTCGCACCGAGTCGGCGCCGAGCCGGGTGGAGATCTCCCACTCGTCCTCTTCGCCGGGCAGGTGGTGCAGGTCGTGCAGCGCCGAAACCTGCCGCGCGCGCGGGACGGCGCGGAGGCCGGCCATGCTGCGTTCCGCCATCTCCTTGCCCTTGTGGGCCGTCCAGGCTTTCGCCTCGCTGCTCCCGGGGGTGTCCCAGTCGAAGTCCTCGCTGTCCCTGTGGACGGCTTCGACCAGGTCCTGCACGTCGTCCGGGATGGAGACGGTCCCGCCCTCGATGTGGGCGAGAGTGCGGGAGGTGGTGGAAAGGAGGTGCTCGGAGTACACCTCGCCCCACTGCGGGGGCGTCTTCCCAGTACCCGCGATCGGGTCGAGCACCACCAGACGCGGCCCGCTCGCCCAGGCCGGGCGGCTGCGGCCGTCGGGGTAGCCGTGCCGGGCCCAGTGGTTCTCGTGCCGCCAGCACCGCCCGGCCCGCTGCAGCAGCAGGGACAGCGGAGCGAGATCGCTGATGACGATGTCGGCATCAAGATCAAGCGACTGCTCGACCACCTGGGTGGCCACCACGATCCGGCGCCGCGGACGCGGACCGTTACGGCCCAGCCCTTGCGTGACCTCCTGCGTGCGGGCCTCACGCACATCCCCGGGGAAACGGGCGTGCAGCAGCTGCACACTTCCGTCCTGCTCGTGGGAGCGCTCGTCGAAGCGTTCACGAAGTTTCAGGTAGGTGTTCTGCGCGTCCCCGACGGTGTTGCACACCACCAGGGCGGTGCCGCCCTCCTTCTCGATCGGTTTCAGGAGCCGTTCGATCACCGCCAGCCGGGCTCGGGCACCTGAGCCGCCGTGGACGACCGGCTCCACCGCCACATCCAGCTCCATGCCCCGCGCACGCGCCTGCTCCTGCTGGCGGGCGCACGAGATCTCGGTCGCCCTTCCGCTCTCCCCGTCCACATACAGCCACCCCGGATAGGGCGCCGGGAACGTCTGCTTGCTCAGGGCGCGCATCTTGTGACCGGCGCCCTGCAGGTACTCCTTGATCAGCCGGTCACTGACCGACGCCGGCAACGTCGCCGACAACAGCACGACCGGAACGCCGTACGCCCCCAGCCAGTTCAACAAGCGGCCCAGCAACACCTGCATGTAGGGGTCGTAGGCGTGGGCCTCATCGACGATGAACGTCTTCCCCGACAGGGCCAGCAACCGCAGCGCGTTGTGCCGCACCGGCAGCACCGCCATCAGGGCCTGGTCGATCGTGCCCACCGCGAACTGCGCGAGCAGCGGCCGCTTGGACCCGCGCAGCCACCGCTGCGGCCGCATGTCCACCTCCGCCCGACCGCTGCCCGCCCCCACCTCGTCCCCGTCACACGTCAACACGCTCCGCGCAACCAGGTCCTCGTCGGCGTACGCGCTGTTCAGCCAGGCCATACTGTGCACCAGCGTCAGCGAAGCCTCCTCGCCGGACTGACGCAGCAACGCCTGCGCGACCCGCCCGTGCATCTGATCGCTGGTGGCCATCGTCGGCAGCAAGAACGCATACCCCTGCGTACCGAACGCCTCGGACAAGATCCGCTCGGCCTCCAGAGCCGTCTCGCTCTTGCCGTCCCCCGGCGCCGCGGTGACAAGAAAGATGCCGCCACGACGCCCCTCACCGACCGCCTGGCGCAGCTCGTCCATCACCGAGCGCTGCAACGGATTGGGCTCACCCCGAATGCCGTAGGCCTGAGCGAACTCCTTGCGCTGCAACCGCACTCGGGCCAGCCCAGCCTCAGCCAGCAGACCAGGAGCATCGCGCTGGGAACGCTGGAAATGATCCGCCAGCACCGGCTCCAGCCCCCGCTGCCGCTTTTGGAGGTAGTCCTCCTGGCTGACCAGCCAGTCGGCAAGAACGACCAGCCCCGTCACCAGCACCGCGGCCGGCGCCTTGAACACCCCCGGCGCCTGCGGTGCCCCCAGCAGCCCGTGCACCGCGGCCGCGTGCGCCATCCGCTGCCGCGCCCAGGCCGCCCCACCCAAAAACGCCGCAGCGACACCGTCCTCAAGGCGGTGAAAACGTCCGTGATGACCACCGACAATCTCGGCCAGCCGCTCTGCGACCCGCAGCTCCTGGTCACCGGCAAAACCCAGACCTGCCAGCACCTCTCTCACGCTCTGCGCGCCGGCCACGTCATGCCCGAACCGCTCCGCGGGCATCCTCCCGCGGTCACCGGCCAGCTCCGCACTGAGGTACTGGCTACCGCGCCTAGAACAGAACTGGAAGCCGGACACCTTGCCGACGTCGTGCAGACCGGCACACAGCCCGACGACCGTCCTGGCACGGTCCACCTCGCCTGCCAGCCCCATCCCCTCAGCGATCCGCACCCGCTGATTCCCCGACAGGTAGGCATCCCACAAGTGCAGCGCCATCGCCGCAGCATCCAACAGATGCCGGATCAGCGGATACGGCGCCAGCCCCGGATCCAACCCCCTCGACTTCCCCCACACCGACTCGTCCGGCAACCCCCACTCCCCCACCAACCTGCCCCTTCCACACCAGCTTCAAATCGAAGCCGGCATTCAACCACCACCCACCGACAACACCCCTCGATACAGTGACCACATGCAGCCCCACCCCTCACGGCACGGACCACTCTCCAATGCAAAGGAACGGCAAAGCCGCTCCTGAGCCGCAGGTCAGAAAGAGTCCTCCCCGCCGACGCGGGGGTGTTCCGGCTTCCTGGCACTGCTGGCAGACCCTCATGCGGTCCTCCCCGCCGACGCGGGGGTGTTCCGTGGGGTGGCCATGGTCAGGTCCTCGCGTCCGTGTCCTCCCCGCCGACGCGGGGGTGTTCCGCGGCCGCCCTCGGTGCCATCAACCGTGCAGGAGTCCTCCCCGCCGACGCGGGGGTGTTCCGCCGCCGACGCCGAAGCCGCTGCCCAAGCCGGTGTCCTCCCCGCCGACGCGGGGGTGTTCCGCCGTTGGGGCAGCAGCGGATCAAGCTCCTCGCGTCCTCCCCGCCGACGCGGGGGTGTTCCGCTGGAGTAGCGGCGGGTGCGCAGGTCCTTGTAGTCCTCCCCGCCGACGCGGGGGTGTTCCGCCCACCGACCGCGCTTCGGACCACAGCTCCTCGTCCTCCCCGCCGACGCGGGGGTGTTCCGGCGCACGGCTGGACCGAGAAGTCCGTGATCGGGTCCTCCCCGCCGACGCGGGGGTGTTCCGTGGCACTGGCTGTACATCCGCCAGGAGGAGGGGTCCTCCCCGCCGACGCGGGGGTGTTCCGACGGCAAGCTCCCCACCACCACCAAGGCCGCCGTCCTCCCCGCCGACGCGGGGGTGTTCCGCAACCATGGGCGGCTGCGATTGCCCACGGCCCGTCCTCCCCGCCGACGCGGGGGTGTTCCGCCGGACGTACCGGCGATCAGCATCCGGCGCCCGTCCTCCCCGCCGACGCGGGGGTGTTCCAGCCGGGCAGGACTTCCAGCCGATCCTTCCGGCGTCCTCCCCGCCGACGCGGGGGTGTTCCGTTCGCCCGCCCGGTGCCGATGATGGTCCCGGCGTCCTCCCCGCCGACGCGGGGGTGTTCCGCCGCCGCCGAGGGCGTAGTCGAGGGTGAGGGAGTCCTCCCCGCCGACGCGGGGGTGTTCCGTCCACGTGGGTGGATTACGCGGTGTCGCAGGGGTCCTCCCCGCCGACGCGGGGGTGTTCCGCGCCGGGCTGATCCACGGGGCGTCGCCCTTCGGTCCTCCCAGCCGACGCGGGGGTGTTCCGCCGAAGCCCCCGTTGCAGGTGGTTCGCGAGGGGTCCTCCCCGCCGACGCGGGGGTGTTCCGTGGTCCGACGGACAATGGAAGTCTGAAACGGGGTCCTCCCCGCCGACGCGGGGGTGTTCCGTCCTGCTCCAGGTACGTCCACGTCGCTGCTGCGTCCTCCCCGCCGACGCGGGGGTGTTCCGTACGGGGTGACACGCTCCCCGTACGGGGCGTGGTCCTCCCCGCCGACGCGGGGGTGTTCCGGTCGACCTCTCCACCGAGGCCGAGGCCTTGGCGTCCTCCCCGCCGACGCGGGGGTGTTCCGGGGATCGCGCGGGACGAGGCACTGCGGGCGCTGTCCTCCCCGCCGACGCGGGGGTGTTCCGCGGGCGTTCGGCAGGATTCCGAGGCTGAAGGGGTCCTCCCCGCCGACGCGGGGGTGTTCCGGAGCGCGGCCGGCGCCTTATTGGCCTGGGCCGCGTCCTCCTCGCCGACGCGGGGGTGTTCCGAGGACGGGGATGACGCCGTGCATGGCGGTTCCGTCCTCCCCGCCGACGCGAGGGTGCCTTCTCGCGGTCCCCGAAGGTGCCCTGGTTGGCGGTCCTCCCCGCCGACGCGGGGGTGCTCCGCACTACCGGTACGTCATTCCCCGCTGCATGCAGTCCTCCCCGCCGACGCGGGGGTGCTCCGAAACGATCACCCGGGCAGGTGGCACGGTGGGGGTCCTCCGCCGCCGACGCGGGGATGTTCCGACGATCAGTCGTGGCTCAAGTCGGCGCACGGCGTCCTCCCGCCGACGCGGGGGTGTTCCGTCGCCGAGCACGGTCATGGCGCGGCTCGGCATGTCCTCCCCGCCGACGCGGGGTTGTTCCGTCCTCGAGCCAGACGCCGTTGTCCCGGCCGCCGTCCTCCCCGCCGACGCGGGGGTGTTCCGTTCAGTCGGGCCGAGGCTGGGTGCCGGGCGCGGTCCTCCCCGCCGACGCGGGGGTGTTCCGAAGAAGGCGGTCGAGTACACGCTGGAGCGGGTGTCCTCCCCGCCGACGCGGGGGTGTTCCGGTAGTCAGATGCGAACGCGCTTGCTTCGGTTCGTCCTCCCCGCCGACGCGGGGGTGTTCCGAGTTTCAGGTCGTCATGCTCGTGCCTGCGTTGGTCCTCCCCGCCGACGCGGGGGTGTTCCGCTCCGCGCCGACTACGCGGACGCCGTCGTGCGGTCCTCCCCGCCGACACGGGGGTGTTCCGGCAACGGCCGAGCTGCGCAGGCACGTGGCTGCGTCCTCCCCGCCGACGCGGGGGTGCTCCGCCGCCGACCCCGGAGGAGCTGACGCAACAGCTGTCCTCCCCGCCGAAGCGGGGGTGCTCCGCTGGACCGGACGCCGGTGACACGGCCCACGATGCCCTCCCCGCCGACGCGGGGGTGTTCCGACGCGGATGATGTCCGTGCTCGCCCAGGCCCAGTCCTCCCCGCCGACGCGGGGGTGTTCCGGTCACCGAGAACCGCATGGTCAGCAAGATCCTGCCTTCCCCGCCGAGTGCGGGGGTGTTCCGCGGCGGATCAGATCGGTGCGGTACGCCGCGTCGTCCTCCCCGCTGACGCGGGGGTGCCCCAATGGTCGGCTGGGGCAAGCCCTACGCGAAGATGTCCTCCCGCCGATGCGGGGGGGGCTTTTTGTCGGCTGCAAGGTCACCTCCGGTGAGTCCTCCCCGCCGACGCGGGGGTGCTCCGGCCGTCGTCGACAGTTTCGAGGACGGCGCCGCGTCCTCCCCGCCGACGCGGGGGTGTTCCGAGTTCGTCGTTCCCGTATTGCTGGCCGCAGCAGTCCTCCCCGCCGACGCGGGGGTGTTCCGTCAGGGGTGTTCGGCATGGCTCTCTCTTTCCTATCCTCCCCACCGACGCGGGGGTGTTCCGATGCGGCTCCGCGGTGCACGGTTGGCGTTCTGGTCCTCCCCGCCGACGCGGGGGTGTTCCGAGCTGACCCGCCGCGGCGACCTCGCCCAGCACGTCCTCCCCGCCGACGCGGGGGTGCTCCGCGTGCCGCCCGCTTCCAGGCGATTTTGGCCCAGTCCTCCCCGCCGACGCGGGGGTGCTCCGTGCTGGGAGAGCCCCCGGGTCCTGACGCCCGGGTCCTCCCCGCCGACGCGGGGGTGTTCCGACGCCGAACGGGCCGACCTTCGGCGGCCTCGGGTCCTCCCCGCCGACGCGGGGATGTTCCGACGACCAGTCCTTCGGTCTGCGTGCGGTGGGCGTCCTCCCCGCCGACGCGGGGATGCTCCGACGCCGCAGTTGGCGACCCGGACGCCGAGGTAGTCCTCCCCGCCGACGCGGATGTGTTCCGTGGGGTGGCCAGCCCGCCCGAACCGCCTCCGGGCCATCCCCGCCGACGCGGGGTGCTCCGGTGACGCGGCCGGTCTTGAAGGGACCGTCGTCCTCCTCGCCGACGCGGGGGTGCTCCGCTGGTCTTCTGACACAGGGACAAGAAGTCCGGGTCCTCCCCGCCGACGCGGGGGTGTTCCGTCCGTGTTCCTCGACCCGGCGTGGGACCGCAGGTCCTCCCCGCCGAAGCGGGGGTGTTGCGGTCAGCGCTCCGATGGCCAGCGTGAAGAGCATGTCCTCCCCGCCGAAGCAGGGGTGATCCGTTCATCGGCTCCGAAGACGACTTCAACCAGTTCTTCCCCCGCCGACGCGGGGGTGATCCGGCGGCCGGCGTGTTCCGGAACATCTCATCGGTGCCGTCGATGTCACCGAGCGGAGCCTGGACGCCGCACGCGAGACGAGACTGCCTGTCGCCAGCCCGTCGTCGACCGCGCCCCGCTACCCGTTCAGGCCTCCCGTCGTTGAGGGGAGGGCTCGACCAGCCGGCTGGTCCTCTCCGCGTGGGGGTGTGCAGGCGGTGGCGGCCTTGAGTAGCGCTGTTACTCACTTTCGGGTGACGTCCCGAGCCGCTGGGGGGTGGTGCAGCCTGGCGAACAGACGCGACGCCCCAACCCCCGCAAGGCCTGACAGGCTGTCAGCGCGGCAACACCACGCACGGGTGGCATACATGGGCGTTACATTCGAGAGTCATGGAAAAGTGGACAACAAGTAACAAGGCGTCGTGTTTCCACGCAATTTCTCCACGACGTGCGCAGAGTGTGTGTGCGGCCAGCCGGTCGCCAACGCACACCACACCGACTCTCCCGGACAGCCTGTCACCGGCTCCTCGAGGGACGGTGTCCGAACCCTGAGGGGGACTCTTGTCCGCTTCCGCTTCTGTCACCGCTCGCCGTCTCGCCGCCGCCGCGCTCGCCGCCGGCGCTCTGGTCTCGGTGGTCACGCTGCCGGCATCGGCCGCCGACCACGCCCGCCCCGAGCGGCCCAAGGTGAAGATCTCGGACGTCCAGTACAACTCCCCCGGCCGTGACGACCGCTCCAACCGCTCTCTGAACCGGGAATGGGTGGAAATCACCAACACCGCCCGCCGCAGCGTCAACCTCGACGGCTGGACCCTCCAGGACGAGGACGGCCGCACCTACACCTTCGACCACTACCGCCTCGAAGGCCGCGCCACCGTCCGCATCCACACCGGCCACGGCCGCGACACCGACAGCGACCTGTACCAGGACCGCCGCCACTACGTCTGGGACAACCGCTCCGACACCGCCACCCTCCGCAACGACCGCGGCCGCTTCATCGACGACGAGTCCTGGGGCCACCACCACGGCGGCCACCACCACCGCTGACCAACATCGCGTGCGTGAAATCAACACCTCACCCACGCCGCGATAGAAGAACGACGCGCCTGGCCTCCCGGCCGGGCGCGTTTCGTCGACCCGGACCGGCCCTGGCCCCGCCGAGCCGAACCTCGCGGCGCGGCGGGCTCCTCCACTGGAGTGAACCGGCGGGCAAAGCCGCCCCGCGGCCCTCGACAGCCCGTATGTCTGATGCTGTGATCAAGAACCTGATGCGTGCCGGGGCCGTCGCCGCCCTCGTCCTGTCCTCGATGAGTGTCACGGCCTCCGCTTCCGGCGAGCCCAGCACACAGCGGGCCGCCATCGACTGCCCCTCCGGCTACGTCTGCATCTACCCCGAGATCAACTTCGGCGGGCAGCCCTGGGTGCGGCGAGCCGTGGACGGCAGCGTGAAAGACCTGCCCTCCGCGATCCGTGACCGCGGCAGCTCCGTGCGAAACAACTCCGACCGCACCGCCCGCGTCTACGAAAAACGCAACCACGCCGGACGCTGGGTATGCGTCACCCGCAGCGGCGGCTCCATCCACGACCTGCGCGGCTACAACCTCAACGACCAGACCCGCTCCCTGAAAATCAACCGCAACGACTGCGGCTGACCTTCTCCGCGCCACAGTCGACAGCAGCCCCGCCACCCAAGGGCGGCGGGGCTGCCCACACACAAGGCTTGCCCCGCGCGGCGTTGAAAAAGTCGCTCGGCTGCGGGCGGATCCGTCCCGGCGGCGGCCTCAAGGTGGAGGACGCGAGGACACGGCCGGAGCGGGCACAGTGTCTGGTAAGCCGCGGAGAACTCCAAGGACTCGGCCCAAATCTCGTCGCGTTCACCACCGGTCACTAGCCGGGATGTGACGGGCACCGCAGAGCCCGCAGTCACGACCGTGGCCGCCGGGTTCCTCAACAAGTTCCAGCTCGAGCGAGACGGCGCGCCAGGCCGAAATTCGCCCCGCTGACCGCGTAGCCATCGGCATGCTCGACATAGCGCAGCGGCCTGGAGCCAGGGCACGAACGAGCCCCGTGGTCGTCAGGAGCAGCGAAGGGAACCCACCGAACCACCCGGTGCACGGGTCCGGTGGCACCTGGCATGTCACCGCACCGGAGACGGCGGGTTGAGCAGCTCGGATTATGCGACTGGCTCGTACGTCACGGTCTGGTCCGGGCAGCCGGCCGCCACCTCGCGCAGGGTGGCCACTTCGGCCTCATCCGCTGTGAGGCTCCAGCGGAGCTTGGTTGCGACCCACTCGGCGGCGTACCGGCAGTGCACCTCGGCGGCGGGCGGCAGCCACTGGGCGGGATCCTGGTCTGCCTTGGACCTGTTCGAGCGGGCGGTGACAGCAACCAGACTGGTGGCCGCGCCCTGGTCGTTGGCGTACGCCTCGCGGCGCTGCGCCGTCCACGCCGACGCACCGCTGTCCCAGCTCTCCGCGAGAGGCACCATGTGGTCGATGTCCAGACCGGAGGCTGACGTCACCCACACCTGGTCGTAGTACGACCACCAGCTCCCACCCGTCAGACGGCAACTGGGGCCAACCGCGGGGGGTTCGACGGCCTCGGAGATCAGGACTTCCGCGCGGGTGTTGCAGCCGTCGGAGGGGTTGGCGCCGGCGTTCCAGTGGCGGAAGGCGTCCCGGTCGTAGCCGTCCCGGGACTCCGTCCCCAAGGGCAGGCCGGCGACGGCTTCGGACAGCGGGAGCGTCTCGGCCGCGTGGGCGGGCGCTGAGACGGTGAGGGGCAGGACAGTGAGGGAGGCGGCGGCCAGGCCGCGCAGCACGGCTTTGAGCATGAACTGTTGATAGCGACCCGCGACGGGGCGCTATCACCGGTTTACCCAGTGCGCCGCCCGTGTGGGTGCAAAGGTCATACCGGAACGTGCGCAAGCTCCACGTCGCAGACGAGCCAGGCGCCCGGCAGGACGGAAGAGCCTCGGGCAGCGCGTCGGTCTGTCATGCCCCGAAACATTTTGGAGCGGCGCGATCAGCTTTGGTTTGGTCACTTCTCTGAACTTTTGGGACGCTCCGTCCCAAGCCTCTGATCTGCAGCTCTCCGAAACCCGATGCCGGAGAAATCACAGCAGATGCTAAGCCGCTTCGCCTGCCCTCAGTA
Source organism: Streptomyces coeruleofuscus (assembly GCF_039532725.1). Lineage (NCBI taxonomy): Bacteria > Bacillati > Actinomycetota > Actinomycetes > Kitasatosporales > Streptomycetaceae > Streptomyces > Streptomyces coeruleofuscus. The sequence goes on along the minus strand of NZ_BAAASE010000017.1, from coordinate 84,066 downwards.
CTGTGACTTCGCATGACCGACACCGAGATCGAGATCACCGCGGACCTGGTCCGCGACCTGCTGCAGGAGCAGCATCCAGACCTTGCGGGGCTGGCCATCCGCGAGGTGGCGGGCGGCTGGGGCAACCAGATGTGGCGCCTCGGGGACAAGTTAGCCGTGCGCATGCAGCGCATGGACCCCACCCCGGAACTCCAGCTCAAGGAGCGGCGGTGGCTACCCGTGCTGGCCCCGCGCCTGCCGCTCCCGGTGCCGACCCCGGTGCGGTGCGGTGAACCGTCCGAGCGCTTCCCCAAGCACTGGACCGTCATGACGTGGGTTCCCGGCGAGCCGCTGGATCACGGCTCGATCAGCCGCGGCGCCCACGCGGCCGAGAAACTGGCGGGCTTCCTTCGGGCGCTCCATGTGGAGGCGCCCGCCGAGGCGCCGATCAGCTCGGACTTCGGCGCTCACCCCAAGAAGTGCACCGACGGCTTCGAGAACTTCTTCCAGGCCGTTGTCCCCGACGACATCGCTGCCGACGTCCGGGCCGTCTGGGACGATGCCGTCGCGGCCCCCGAGTGGAATGACCCGCCGGTATGGGTGCACGGCGACCTCCATCCCGCGAACGTCGTCGTCTCGCACGGAACGCTCTCGGGCGTCGTCGACTTCGGTGCCCTGTTCGCCGGCGACCCGGCGTGGGACCTCGCCGCCGCATGGGTGCTGCTCCCCGCGGGCACAGCCTCACGGTTCTTCGACACCTACGCCCATGCAGACGAGGCGACGATCCGGCGCGCCCGCGGGCTGGCCGCGATGAAGAGCCTCTTCCTGATGCTCATGGGGCAGAACGGAGATCGGGGCCTTCCCGGCGGCAAACCGCACTGGGGACCTGCAGGCCGGGCGGCACTTGATCGTGTTCTGAAGGGCGTTTGATGCGCGCTTCTTCGAACTTTTTCTCGATCTTGGTCGAGGACTGTGCGGCACTTCACCTTCGTGGGTTCATCGATCACCACGCGTGATGGGGACGCCGAGGTCGACGGCCGTGTGCTGCCCAGGGCTCTGATCGAGCTGGCGGAGCTTCTCCTCGGCGTCGGCCAGGCTGACCCGGAGACCTACGACCTCGCCGAGCCAGCCTTCCGTCTCGGCTTCGGCGATTCGGGCGATCAAGGCATCGCGGATCTCGGTAAGCCGCGCCCGTTGGGCCGGGGGGCTCTCGCCCAGCAGCGGCGCAAGCAGTCCCCAGCAGTTCAGCAGGTCATAGGAGCACTCCAAGCCGCTCTGCTGCATCCGGGTGGACCCTCACGCCGGCCGCAACCGGCTTCCCCTCGCGCGAAGTCCCCCTCTGCAACCTCAAGCGTTGAGAGGAGCCTGTCCATGGCCCACACCACCACCACGCCTGACCGGCCGTCCTGGGCACACGACGACTTCCTGCTGCCGCCGCCCAACCCCGCCCAGCGCCTCAACCTCACCCTCCCCACGCGGGATGTACACCGCCTGGAACTCCACGCGGCACTGACCACCGCCGGCGTCGCCCCCATGCCCGGCGATCGCGAGGCCATCGACCACCTCAGCACCCTGCCCGACAACGTCCACACCGCATTGCACCGCTGGCTCACCCACACCACCCAATAACCAGCCCCCACCCGGGAAGCGATCACCGACACACACTTGGTGCGGTCAGCCGGTGCAGGCGAGCTGCCGGGCATGCCGGGCACCGGTCGGCCCGCCGCACTGAGTGTTCGGCTCGCGGGGCCCAGCCCAGCACCGACGGGAAGGCCTGGGCAAGCCCCCGTTCAGGAGAGGCTTGCCCAAGGGCCCTTTCGGCTTGCCCGGTCAGGTCCGCCGGCGGACGAGGCCGCAGCGGCCTCCACCCGAACCCGACACGCCCCTCATCCGTGCCACGCTCCCCTGATCAACCGGCGCGCGCCGTCGGGTCGTCAGATCCCCGCGTACGACAAAAGCCCCCTCACCCACGCACTGAACCGGCAGGGTTGCCGCGTCTGGTCTGGGTGACGAGATTTGATGTCGTGGCCGTGCCGATCAACGTCCAGAGCGCCATCGAGGATCACTCGATTCCTGTGCCGCAGAAACCGCTCGCGTCACAGGGCGTCGGCCAGCTGCCGGCGAGCCGCAGACAGAGCCGTGTCCAACTGGCGGGTGCCCGTGAGCACACACAGCGTGTAAGACGCGTCCTCGAGCTGGCGCCGGGTCTCCGCGCTACCGCCGGACGCCAGGCGCCGCCTGAGCGTCTCGCAGCGTTCAACGAGCTCCCGCAGGAGCGAAGGATGCGCCGTGAGCATGACGGCCGCCTCCGTCCTCGCCCGATCGGACCTGCCTTCTCCACTCTTACGGTCGCAAGTCCCGCAGCCCCCCGCACCCGGAAGCCGAGCAGCCCGCCGGGTCACGCCTGAGGGATGCGACCGACAGGTCGGTTGTGAGTTTGTGAATCGCTTGCGGTTGGCCGGGCCGCAGGGCGACTTCTTCCCCAGGGGCCGTGGTGCATGTGCGCGGCTGTGGTTGCGCTCATAGTCTGGTGTTGCTCGGGGTAGCTGCGGAGGTCTGTCATGCCCCGGAACATCTGGAGCGGCGCGATCAGCTTTGGTTTGGTCACCGTGCCGATCACCGTGGCCAGCGCTACCGAGGACCACTCGATCAGGTTCCACCAGTACCACCTGGAGGACATGGGCCGGGTGCGGGTGCGCAAGTACTGCGAGATCGAGGACCGCGAGGTCGACCAGGGCGAGATCGGCAAGGGCTACCAGCTGACCAAGGAGCAGGTCATCCCGATCAGCGACGAGGAGCTGCGGGACCTGCCGCTGCCGACGGCGAAGGCCATCGAGATCGTCGCTTTCGTGCCGCTGGACTCCGTCGACCCCCTGAAGATCGGCGAGGGCTACTACCTGGCGCCCAGCGGGCAGGTCGCCGCGAAGCCCTACAAGCTGCTGCGCATGGCCCTGGACCGGAGCAGCAAGGTGGCCGTCGCGAAGTACGCCTGGTCCGGCCGCGAGCGCCTCGGGCTCCTCCGGGTCCGCGAGGACGCGATCGTTTTGCACGCGATGCGCTGGCCTGACGAAATCAGGTCTCCGGAGGAACTGCTGCCGCCCCCAGTCGAGCTGACCGACGAGGAGATCGACAGCGCGCTCGCCCTCATGGACACCATGACCCGCGAAGATCTCGAAGGTGAGGAGTTCCAAGACACCTACACCGAGGCCCTCGCCCAGATCATCGAGGCCAAGCGGGAGCACCGCGAGCCGCCGAAGCTTCAGGAGCCGGAGGCGAAGCCGGGGCAGATCGTCGACCTGATGGCCGCCCTGACCGAGTCCGTGCAGAAGGCCAGGGCCTCCCGCGGCGAGGACGCCGACGGGCACGAGCTGCCGAAGAAGACCGCGAAGAAGCAGCCGGCCAAGAAGACCGCCGCGAAGAAGGCCGCGACCAAGAAGACGTCCGGGCGCCGGCCGCGCAGCGCCTAGTCGAGGAACCTCAGCGCGTTTCCGTGTCGTCATGGCGCGAACCGTAGAAGACGCTGCCCCGTAGCGTCGCGTGCATGGGCGAGGCCAGGCGCGCACAGGCGGCGGTCGAGGAGGAAGCGCATGAGGACTTCCCTCTGGCCCGGCTTTTGGGGCTGTTCCGGGGGGATTTGCCTCCAGGCGTGGGCCACCGCAGCTTCGTGGAAGGCGGAAGCGGACTCGGCGTCGGGCGCTGCGAGCTGGACCAGGACGTGGTCCGGCTCTGGTGTTCGAGTGAGGCGGGTGATCCGGTCGTCGTCTTCGATCGGGCGGGCGGGCAAAGGGCCTGCAGGGGGGCCGGGGCAGTCGTCGTGCGGGTCGGTGAGGGCCGCCAGGATGATCTGCAGCATTTCGGCGAAGTAGGGGCCGGGGGCGGGGATCTCGACGTCGGGGTGGCGGCGGTATCCGTCGCTGACGGCTGCGGTGGTGTAAGACATGACGGCAAGGGTGGTGTCGCTGTAGGTGCGGTCGCTGTCGGCGGTCATCTGCGTGACCATGCGGAGGACGGTGGCGGTGCTGGCCGCGCATCCTTCGTCTGTGTCCGTGCCGTCGCCGGCCTGGTCGAGCCAGAAGTCGGCGGCGTGGTCGTCGCCTCGTGCCCGGTGGTGGAGGGACAGGCAGTAGCCGGCGCCGCGATCGCCGGCGCCGGCGGCGTACTGCCACCAGTAGCGTGCTCCGTCCTCGGCGCCGGCCAGGTGCAGCAGGCAGCCCAGGATCCAGGCGCCTTCGGGGCCGGGGAGCTGCTCGGTGATGAAGTCGGTGATCTGAGGTGCGCTGGCGTGGGTCACGGCGACTTCGCACAGGGAGCGCAGGTGCTCTGCGGCGGTGTCGTCGGCGAAGGTCTCGTCGGCGAGGATCCTGGATCCGTCAGGCGGGGAGAGGGGGTCCGGGTGGGTGTCGAGGCAGGGAACCGTGTCCGCGGGGATACGGGGGTTCTTCAGCAGGGCCGCGCGGGCGAGGAGGTCGTCGATGGCGGTCATGTCGGGGTGATCACTCCCGGGCTGTGGGACGTTGGTGGAGCAGTTCGAGGGCTCCTCGTGCGTGGTGGTCGAGTGTGTGGACGTGGGCCGGGGACAGGCCGGTGGCCTCCTGGACCTCGTCGGGGGTGAACTCGCACAGGTAGCGCAGGACGACGACGTCGAACTGGTCCTGCGGCAGGTGGCTGATCGCGTCGAAGAATTCGGCGACTTCACTGATCTCGACGAACCTGGCCACCGGGTCCTGGATCCGGCTCTGCGCGACCGTCATGAACGCGGCAGGCCGCAGATCGAGGTGGCCGTCCGGATGCCGCCTGACACGCAGCAGCACCCGAGAGCGCAGGAGCCGCCACGCGTAGCGGGGAAGGTTCGGGCCGGCGGCTGCCTCTGCCTCGTCCCAGCCGGCCCACAGGATGCCGAACGCCTCGTCGACGATCCGCTCTGGCCGCTCGATGTGCAGCAGCGCCCGGGCGTAGGAGACGTAGTAGTGCTCCATCTTCTCGATGAAGCCGCGGTGTTCCACGGGCCGCTCCTCGGGCCCCAGCGGCCGGACGGCCTGGATGCGTTGTGTGATCCATGTGGTGGATTTGGCGGCCTCGTAGGCCCCGGCGGTCCACAGGCGGCACAGGGGCCAGGGAGGCAGTCCCAGGGCGTGGACCACGCTGTAGGTGAGCTCCCAGCTCGGGTAGTACTCGATGCCGCGCAGGAGAGCGGAGATGCGGGTCTTGGAGAAGCCGGTACGCCGGGCCAGCTCGTCGAGGGTGACACCGTGAGCGGATATCTGGTGGCGCAGGCGCTCCAGCAGCGCCTGATGGCTGGGGCCGATGTTCTCGGACATCGGCTCCGCGCGGCGGCCTCGCCGACCCGGACCGAACGCGGCGGGCGCCACGGAGAACGGTGCGTCCGGGGCGTCGTCGGCAGCGGGAGGATCGTCCTGGGGTGGTGGCGAGGAGGTCATCGCTGCGGCTCCTCCTGCCCGGCCGACTCCGGCGCCGGAGCGCGGGCGGGCGCGGTGCTGGAACCGTGGGCGGCGGCGGTGAGCTGCTGCACAAGCAATCCGAGCGAGGGCAGCAGCGCCACGACCGCGGCGAGGTGTCCCAGCACGGTCATCGCCGTGCTCCACGCGAGGACCACCACCAGCACGGCGACGGTCCACACCTTTCGACTGGGCATTTCACCTTCCCTGCGTCAGGTTGAGGGGTCTGGAAGGCCTCCTTCCTCGGCGGTGCTCAAGCGCCGGTGAAGGAGGTGGTGGACAGCATTGCGGGCGCCACAGCCGACACTCAAAGTGATCATGGAGTCACGGAACAAATACGTTCGATGGGACCTTTTTTGAACACCAGAACGCCAACTCCCGCCCCGGCACGGTCAGAACCGCATCAGAGCGTCCGCTTCTGATCACCATTCATGCAATTGCACAGCCACTGTCCGGGGACGGGCACCATGAAGGAGACGCCTTGGCGTCACACCTTCCCGTCTGGAAGGCGCGCGGGTTCCCTCGTGCTCAAGGAACCCCAGGAGGGCCCCGTGCCGCTCCCGTCCGGCACGTCGAAGCTGCTGGACGGGAGCCATCCATCGGCCCCACCGGACCCTGGTGACGTACGCGTCGTAACTCACCCCCGCCGCAGGGGCCATAGGCACTGGCCTGCCGCGCGGCCGCGCGCCCTCCAGGTCCCAGCTCGCCGTCGTACCTGTAGAAGCCGTCGACAGCCGCGCCCTGCCGGCGCCGCTGGGGCAGCTCGGCCAGCTGCGCGATGCCGGTGCTGGGGTCTCGGCCAGACGCCGGCGCGAGCTGGAGCCGGATCGTCTGGGCAGCTCGGAAGGCTCGAGCAAGGGGGCTCGGCCACTCATTCCGTGACCCTGGCCCGGCGCAGTACCTCGATCGCGCTTCGCACACCCGAGGCCTCGTCCCACTCCGTGCCGTAGTCCCCATCGGGCGTACGCCAGTAGCGCACCAGCCCGTCGGCTACCTCGGCGACGTCGCCGGGGTCGGCGAAGACCCGGTGCAGCGGTGTGACGGGGGCTTCGAGGAGGACGTCGTGGGTGCTGGCGCCGAGCTTGGCGTAGGACCAGCCGATGTCGTCGTCCCAGGCGAGCCTCACGCCGCCCCGGGCGCCGGTGCGGCTGACGTCCCAGACCAGGGTCATGTAGATCGTGTCCTGGCGGTCCGTCTGGTGGTACGCGCGCAGCGCGACGTCGGCCCGGACGACGCCGGGCGGGATGCCGCGGTCGGCCAGGGCCTGGTCGACGGCCTGGACGTAAGACCAGTGCGGCAGACCTTGTGACCAGAGCCCGTGCCACCCGGGCGGATCGAGCAGCACAGGCTCACCTCCACACGGGGGGACAGGATCGGGTCATGAGGCGCGGCGGAAGGTAGTGGCCGGGCCGATGATGGCCGGTCCGTACTTGTCGCGGACGCGGTCGACGGCGGCTTCGGCGACCAGTCGGGCTTCGCGGGCGTCATCGAGGCTGATCTGCTGGGCGACCTGGTCGGCGTCGACGAGGTCCTCGCCTTTGAGTGCGATCGCGTCCAGCCGGCCGCGCTGGAGACCGGCGGCGTCCATCAGCTGGTAGGCCATGGCGCGTAGATCGTCGTCGTGTGCGGAGGGCTCGACCAGGCGGCGGGTCTTCTCCCACCGGCTGCCGCCGGCGAACCTCAGCACCAGAGTGAGGGCGCGGGCCGCCTGGCCCCGCCGGCGCAGCCCCACACCGAGCCGGACCACGAGTTCGAGGAGCGCGGCGCGGACCTCCGCTCCGTCCAGAGCGTGTCGGGGGAAGGCGCGGCGGACAGTCACGGACTCGGGCAGGGAACGGGGGACGACGGGACGCGGGTCGATGCCGCCGGCCCGGTCGGCGGCCAGGCGGCCCGCGCGGCCGCCCAGCAGGCGCTGCACGGTGGCGGCCGGGACGGCGGCGAGCAGGCCGACGCTGTGGATGCCGTAGTCGCGCAGGATCGCGGCCTGGCTGGGCCCGATGCCGTGCAGGGCGTCGACCGGCAGCGGCCCCAGCCATGCACTGACCTCGTCAGGTGGGATGGCGAGGATGCCACCGGGTGGATCGATCTGGGCGGAGGCGGTGGCCGCGACCGTGATGGTGGGGCCAACGCCGACGCGGACGTCGACTCCGAGGCGGGAGAGCGTCCGAACCCGCAGCATCTCCCCCAGGTGGCGGGCGTCTCTGCCGTGGTAGCGCAGCGCGCCCTTCAGCTCCACCAGCGCCGCGCACGGCGGCAGAGCCTGCACGACCGGGGACAGCTTCGCGAGCAGCTCCAGAACCTGCCGGTAGATCTCCTGCGGCAGCCGGTCCGGGCAGCGCACATGCATCACCGTCGACCCCGCACGCGCCGGTTTTCCTGCGCTCATGGCACACCCACCTCCTCCCGACCCACAGTATCGAACTAGAATTCGAATACGCGAGGGTGCGGCTCGCGCGGCGAAAGACCCGGGACGGAACGTGTTCGACGACCTGCCACCTGACCTGGAGCGACTGCTCACCCTGAGGGTGTGGCACGCGATGTGGCTGGCGCGCATAGACAACAAGGTCGCCGACATCCAGCAGCGGGAAGCCGAGCGAGAACACGGCCGGCGCGTCCGGCCCGCCAGGCCGGAGTGGCTCGTGCAGCTCGGCATCGGCACCGGACGCCCGCCCGTCCAGGTCCACGCCGGCGACTGCTACGCCGCCGGCAACCGCCGCCGCCCCGTCGACCGCGACGAAGCCCGCCGCCTCCTGGCCTCAGGCCTGCCCGCCTGCCCGCACTGCCAGCCCGACATCGAGCTCCGCATCCTTGACTGACTACGGGTGCTTGCTGAGGACCGAGCAGACCACTACGTCACGTCGCCGCGCGACCAGCGGCTTCCCTGGTGTCAGGGTGAACGTGTCCGGCCTGGCGCCATGTACCGGTGAGCACCGGACGAATCCGGTGCTCAATACGGAGTGTTCTGTTGGTGAGCTGCCCAGTACGCCTTCGCACTCGACGCTGGGGATTTCCGTATGTGGCTGCCTCGTGGCCCGAGAACCGGAATATGCCAAACGGATTAGTCGGTCGTGTGTTCAGCGACGGTGTCTTTGACGAAGGCCCGACACTCGAGCCTGCGCAGTTATGCGCGGTGCGTCAACCGCTCGTACGCTTCCCGTACTGCGCACAGAAGGCGGCCTGCGATGCCTCGGGCAGCAGCTGCCTGGCGGGCCTGGGCGAAGTAATCAGAGCTGCTCAGCTGGCCGTTCACCCAGCTGCTGGCAGTGTCTGCGTCCTTGTGGATCACGGCGAGTGTGTGCTTGCTGTGACTCATACTGGCCCCCGGGTAGGTCGGATTGCTGCGCGTACCCGTTCTACACAAAGAAGGTGTAACCGCGTAGCGATAGCGGCAAACTGACCACTTCTAGCGTACGTCATGACGACGTACCTTGAGGGTCATTGACCGGCGGTTTGTTCTGTCCGGGGACGGAAGCTCGAAGGGCGGAATCAGGCTTCTTCATCTCCCGGACTGCACCAATGAGATGCACGATAGTTTTGAAACGTTTGTCTTCCCGAAAATTATTGGGAATGTGGCCGGGCTTGCGGGCTTGAATCATTAGAAGACCCTGTTGAACTCCGCCAGCACGCACCGGCATGAAGACGGCGCTACGGCAGTCGTCCGCTACATAGATTCGGCCGCGATCCGGGTCTTTTCGGACGTCATGAACGCTGCGCCCAGCGACTGAAAGTGCGGCTTCGACGAGGAAGCTGTCCTTTTCCGCTCCTCGGGAAAATTTATCCTGAAAGTGCCGTTGCACTGCCTGCTCGTTGGCGAAAGCGAGGTGAAGCTCCGTGTCCTCGGCGGTGAGCCAGTACAGAGCACTGGCGGCGTCAGCGTGTGCCAGCTCAGCAGCAGTGTCAACGAGCCGCTTCAGTACCGTGTCGCGCCTCTCCTCGAACTCAGCAGGATCGACGAGGATCTTTCCCATGAGGCATGAAAGAGGCTCAAGAGCGTGTTCCAAGACCGACGACCTCTCGGTCTCCACCCTCTTCGAGCTCGTATGCAGAGTGAAGAAGGAGGCGATGGCCGCACAGGCGGCACAGGTGAAAATGTAGTACGGGCCGAAGCTGTTCTCTGCAAAAGCCGGAACAGTAGGGAGCCCTACCGATACAGCACTGAGGACCGCTACGCCCCACGGCTTGATCTTTCTGCGGCCGAGTAGTTTGCTCTCCAGGGACACAAGTCGCCTTCCGGTAGAGGACTCTTTGATGGTGCCTCAAAGGTGACGGAATGGCGTTTGCTGTGGTTCCTCAACTGATAGGCATTTGCTCTCATGAGTGAATAGGAAGCACTGGAGCATTAGGGGAGCGCGCGGCAAGGCAGCGCACGCCCCCCTTTCCCTGATCACAAGGTCAAGGTTGCCCGGGAACGGCTGGGCTGGCACCTGGCCAGCGGCCCTCCGAGGCATGCGAGACGCTGGGCACTCAACTCAACGACGTTGGCCGCCTCGGGGGTGGGACGGCCCGCAGCAGCTCCCACAGCGGCCGTGAGCCCGACGCCCACACAGCCAGCGTCTGGCGGTCCACTACATGCAGCCGCTGCTGCTTGGCGAAGTCCACGGCTGGCGCGGTCACCCACCCGTTCGTCACGAGCACCGCGACGTCCGCCCCGTGCACCGGCCGGGCCGTTCCGTTGAGCACCTGCAGATCCGGCGTGCCCACCGCCGAACCGCGGGCGCCGTGGCGGCGGTGCTTGCACTGGATGACCCAGCGCCGCCCGAGCGGGGTCGGTGGCTTTCACGTCCGCGCCCAGGTCGCTGCCTCCGCCGACCCGCTGGGCGTCCCGGCAGCCGTCCCGGCGCATCAGGTCCCGTATCGCCTCTTCGAACTTGGCGTGGTGCAGCGCGTCCAGCTGCTCCAGCCCGTAGCGCAAACCCTGCGCACGGACAGCTTCCCATCGGGCTTGCTGCTGCCGGTAGCCGGCGCCCGCCAGCACGGCGAGCACCAGTGCGACGAGGAGCACCCACCAGTGGGCCAGTATGCAAGCCACGCACCCAAGGCTCCTACGGGTTAAATCTCAAGGTCAGAGCCTGGCATGGTAAGGGCCACAACCGATCATGGCTCCCGCTCAGTCATGGGGCGCAACCTACCGGATGGTGCCAGACTGAGAGGGAGGCGAAGAGCCGTGGTCGATCAGCTGCGCATCGAAGTCCGTGACGCCGAGCGGTCCGACTGGGACGTCGAGTCACTGCTCCAGGACTTGGACGGCCTGCGGGAAGATCTCCTCCAGCTCGATGTGGAAGACGTCGGGCGTCCCGACGCCGGCCCCGCTCCCCCGGGCAGCCGGTCGAGCGCTCTGGAACAGGTCAACGCCCTGCTCGTGACGCTCACAGCTGCCCCGGCACTGCTGCACCAGGTCGTCACGGTCGTCGGCAAGTGGCGCGGCCGCGCCTGCGGGCCGGCGCCCGACGTGTCACTGCGGATGGGTGACCGGCGGCTCGAACTCCACGGCGGTGACGCCGAAGACCAGCGCCGCATGGTGGCCCTGTGGCTCGATGCTTGTACGACGTCTCCCGAATTGAGGCGGACGGGCGATGGCTGACCGGGAGCGGCAGGCACTCATTGTGGTGACCAGCGCGTACGACGACCCCGGGCTCGGCGCGCTGCGGGCACCGACGGACGACGCCGAGGAGCTTGCGGAGGTCCTCGCCGATCCGGACATCGGGAGCTTCGAAGTGGAGGTGCTCACCGACCCTGACTCCCAGCGGCTGCGCACGAAGGTCGAGGACTTCTTCGCGGACCGCACCCCCCGCCACACTCTGCTGCTTCACTTTTCCTGCCACGGGGTGAAGAACGCGGCCGGCAAGCTGTTCCTCGCGACTACCGACACCCGACGCAACCGGCTCGCCTCCACGGCGGTGCCAGCCGAGTACGTGAGCGGCACGATGCTGGCGAGCCGCGCCCAGCGGGCGGTCGTCCTGCTCGACTGCTGTTATGCGGGGGCCTTCGAGCGGGGCATGTTCCCCCGGGCGGGTGCGGACGCCCATGTACAGGAGAGTTTCCAGGATCTGGAGCGGACGGGCGGGCGGCGGGGCCGCGCCGTGTTCACTGCGTCGAGCGCCGTCCAGTACGCCTTCGAGGAGGACCGCCCGGTGACCGGAGCGAACCCGCCCGAGGAACGCCGACCATCGCTGTTCATCGGCTCGCTGGTGAAGGGCCTGCGCTCGGGTGACGCCGACCGGGACGGCGACGGCGAGATCGGCATGTCCGAACTGGCCGACTACGTCTCCGACCGTCTGACGGAGCTGACGCCCCACCAGACGCCCCAGCTGTGGCTGTTCGGCGCCCACGGCGGCGACGTCACCATCGCCCGTACCAGGCCCAGGGCCCCTACCGCCGTCGCGCTGCCCACCCGGCTGGACAGTGCGGTGCATGCGGCGGGTCGCGAGGAGCGGCTCTGGGCGGTAGAGGATCTGGGCACCCTGCTACGCGGCGACGACGTGGGACTCGCCCTGTCGGCCCGTACGGCCCTCGCCGCTCTGACCCACGACGACAGTCGCCGGGTCTCGCAGGGCGCCGAACAAGCCCTGCGCACGGCGCACCCCCGGGCCGCGACGCACTTCGTCGACCTCGGCACGGTCACTGCGGGCACGCCGGGTCCGCAGACCCTACTCGCTCTGGAGGGCCCACCGATCGTCCATGCCACGGTGGAGGCGGCGTCCGGGCTGCCCTGGCTGCGGGCGACGCGCGTAGCGGAAGGCGTTCAGGTGAGCGCCGAGGTGGCTGAACCGGGTCACTACGAGGGCGACGTGCTGGTGCGCACGGCGACGGGCGAACTGCCGGTGCACGTGGGCGTGGACGCGGTGCCGGCCCGCCGCCCGCGCCGGTGGGTGCAACGACCGGTGGCGCGGCCAGTGCTGGCGACGCCGGTCCGGGAGGCTTCGATGCGAAAGACGCCGGTGCGCGCCCCGGAACCGCCGCCCGCGCCCAGCCCCGCAACGGAGGAGCCGAGGCCGCCGGGGCCCAAGACCTCGAAGCGGAAGCCACCGGAGCCGGCGGCCGCCGTCGAGGCGCCGCCAGGAAGGGCCCGGGCTGCGCGGCCGGCTGCCGCTCTCCTGTGCTCCGCGTTCGTCCTCAATCTGCTCGCGCTGGTCACTCCGATCGTAACGAGCGATTACAACGCGGTATTCGCGCACACCTCCGTGACCGGGCCGGGCTGGCTGGTCGTGATTGCGCTCTGGGCGGGCCTCGCCACGACCGGCGTGCTCGGAGCGCTCGCCCTGCGCGGCTCCGCGCTCCCATTCCGCACGCCGGTGCTCGTCTGGCTCGCCTGCGTGACAGCGGCGACCATGGCGGCCGCGGGCTTCATCTACAGCGCGCTCAGCGAGTCCATCGATTACTACACGCCCAGCGCGGGGACGGTGGCCCTCACGCTCGCCTGGATGGTCGAGCTCTGGTGCTGTGTCACCGTCTGGCGCCGCAGGCAGACCGCGTCGCCGACGCCGCCTCGCCAAGGTTGAGGGCGGCCTGCACCAAGTCGGCGATGTGCGTCTTGCCGGCGCCGGGCTGCCCCGCACGACCACGACCGGCTGCTGGACCGCCGCGCACCGCCGGCAGGGGGATCAGCCGGTGCGGCACCTCGGAGCTCTCCTGCTCGGAGTGGACCACCGGGCTGCCGGCTGCTTTCTGGATTACCGTCGTTCCGCCTGGATGACAGGTGCCGCCCGAGGTCCTCTGCGCGGGCGCAAGATCGCTGTCGACGAACGCAGCATGGCCGTCGCGGCCCACACGCGCCGGGCACGGGACGACTGGTCCTACCGCGTCCCTGCCCATGCGCGCCCGCGACTGTCGCTGCTGGACCTCAATTACGTGGCGCACGCGCTGGTCACCTGCGATGAGGCAGGCGTGAACCTGGTGTTCGAGGCGATCGGCCCACTTGCCACCAGCGTGCCATGGGCGCAGGTCAGCGGGAGCCTGGGGCGCGACTGGCCGACCGAGTTCCGGCCACTTCGTGGCGCTGCCTCCCGACAGGGGGCGCGCTACTGATGAGCAGCCGGTCACCCCCTTGGCTGAGAGCAGCAGCACCACACACGGTGATCAACGAAGTCCCGAACCAGCCAGAGGTTGATCGAACAGCCGTGTCATTCAGGTCGTATCCTGCGGTGAGGCGACCGGTGCTGGTCGCCCAGAACAGGACACCTGACTATGACGCCTTCCGTGCCGCCGGTCACCGAGCCAGACCCGTCCGCGTTGACCTGCCCGGGGGACCAGGTCGGGCCGTGCGCAACGTGCCAGCGCAAGACCCACAAGTACGGCCGCGGCGGCTGCCCTCTGTGCCAGTGGTGCATGGCCCCGGCCATGGAGAAATGGGGCCCGGGCGTGCGGTACACCAACACGCGCTCCTGACGAGCACCTTCAGCGGTCCGTACGGATGCCCCGGAAGCCCGGACCGAGCCCACGACGCCTCGGTGGCCTTCGCGCCGGGCCACCCGCCACGGGTACCGACGCCGCGCTGTCCCGCCCGAGCGCCTGGTCGTCCAGGGTGATGCCCAGGCGCCGGCGCGCCTGGGCAGTATCGGTCGCCACCGCGGCGAGGGCCTGTACGAGGTCCTCCCGACGCTGCGCAGGGTGTCGGTGAGGGTGTCGATCGCGTCGAGGACGTCCTCGGCGCCGCCGTGCTCCAGCCGTCCGGGCCCGCGAGGTCCGCGAGGTGACATGCGGGGTGCTGGGGCGGCCCGGGTGGCTGCCGAGTGGCCGGTCCATGTCGTCGCCTTCGACCTGCTCCGGCTGTCCGGGACGGATACGACGCTCTGGCCGTACCGGCGGCGCCGGGCCGTATTGGAGTCGCTGTTCGCCGCGCGAAGGTTGTCGGCTGCCGTGGGCGCTGTGTCCGTCGACCACCGACCCGGACATGGTGCGTGAGTGGCTGACGTGGGCGGCGGTCGGTATGGAGGGCGTGGTCTACAAGCGGCTGGACAGCCGTTACGAGCCGTCCGTGCGCGGGTGGCGGAGGTAACAAGGTGCGGGAGACGACCGAGGCGATCGTCGGCGCGGCCACCGGCGCCCTGGCCTCTCCGCGCAGTCTGCTGCTCGGCAGGTACGACGAGGGTGGGCGCCTTCGGTACGCCGGCCGCACCACAACCCTCACCCAGGAGGCCAGCAGAACGCTCGCCGGCCTCCTCTCCCCTGCTCAGCCCGGACACCCGTAGACAGGCTGGTCGTTTGCTGCCGGATGGGGCACCAGAGAGACGCTGGACGTCACGCTCGTGTGTCCCGAGCTGGTGGTGGAGGTCGGGGTCGACGTCGCCCGCGACGCCGCCGGCCGGTGGCGCCACCCCGCACGCCTGCACCGCCCCCGTACCGACCTCTCCCCCACCGACGTCCCTCCGCTGGCCACGCCCCTGTGACAAGCCCGAACGCGGGTCCATGGGCTCCGTTCGACGGCCCGGCATGGAGGGCATCGCGGAGCCCGTGAACAGGCACAGCACCGGCGAGGCCCAAGCCAGGCGGTGTTGTAGGCCCACAACACCGCCCTCTTAGTCTCCTTGCTTGCGCCTCTTACCAATGGCCCAGGCGGCGAGAGCGGTGATCGCAGATGTGAGGAGAGCGGCGGGGAGCTCCGTTAGCAGTCCTTGAGCAAGCAGTTTCAGTGCGATGTCGAACATCTTGTCCTCCTCGGTGAGTTCCGACCTCTCACCCAGGCTCACCCTCGCCAGATGGCCGCTGACGTGCACTGACGCGTCAGCACAACTCAAGACGCCACGGGACGACCTCTGACGCTGTAAGTTGCCGCTGGACGTCATAGGACAGTTCTGGACAGCTGGGGGGACAGCTCATGCCCAGACTCACCGCACCGGTCTTGGCGACAGGGCCTCGCAAGCAGTTATGCGATGAGCTGCACGCCCTTCACCGGCGAGCCGGATGGCCCTCGGTTCGCGAACTGGCCCGCGCTCTAGGCAACGGAGTTGCGAGTTCTAGTCGGATCCATGATGCCTTCACCAAGCCGCGGCTCCCGGCGTGGGGACTTGTGGAAGTGCTCGTGGAGGAACTCGCGGGCCGGGTGCCGACTGGGTTGGAACCTAGGGAGGAGGTGAAGCGGTTCCACACCCTCTGGGAAGCAGCTGCTGCAGAGGGATTCGCTCCAGAGCCGGCTCTCCCGTCTGAAGCTCCGGAAGGAGTGCGTGAACCGCCAGCCTCTGCGCCGCCTGAGGACGTTTTCAGGCCGATGCGCCTCGCTGCGGAGGCGGCGGAAAAGCGGCGGGATTTCCAAGAGGCCGTCCGACAAGGCACCAAGGCGCTGCACGCCTACTCCTCGTCGCTAGGTCGCGACCACCCGCAGACACTTGCCTCCCGTAACCACCTCGGACACTGGCTGGGCCGCGCCGGGGATCCAACCGCCGCCGTGGCAATGCTGACCGACCTCGTCGAGGACCAGCGACGGGTACTAGGCCCCGACCACCCCGACACCCTCAGCTCCCTCCATCGTCTCACCGAATGGCGAGGCGAAGCCGGGGATCCAGCCGCCGCCGTGGCGATGCTGACCGACCTCGTCGAGGACCGAAAGCGGGTACTGGGCCCCGACCACCCCGACACCCTCGATTCCCGCCATGACCTCGCCCATTGGCGGGGCGAAGCCGGGGACCCGACCACCGCCGTGGCGATGTTCACCGAAGTCGTAGAGGACCAGCGACGGGCTCTAAGCCCCGACCACCCTCTGACGCTTCACTCACGTAGCCACCTCGCTGACTGGCTGGGCAAAGCCAGGGATCCAGCCGCCGCCGTGGCGATGCTGACCGACCTCGTCGAGGACCAAAAGCGGGTACTGGGCCCCGACCACCCCGACACCCTCGGCTCCCGCCATGACCTCGCCCACTGGCGGGGCGAAGCCGGGGACCCAGCCGCCGCCGTGGCGATGATGACCGAAGTCCTAGAGGACCAGCGACGGGTCCTGAGCCCCGACCACCGCGACACGATGCGCTCCGGCCACGACCTCGCCAACTGGTTGGGCTACGCCGGGGATCCAGCCGCTGCCGTGGCGATGCTGACCGAACTCGTAGAGGACCGAGAGCGGGTACTAAGCCCAAACCACCCACACACCCTCGACTCCCGCCATGACCTCGCCCATTGGCGGGGCGAAGCCGGGGACCCAGCCGCCGCCGTGGCGATGCTGACCGAAGTCCTAGAGGACCAGCGACGGGTCCTAAGCCCCGACCACCGCGACACGATGCGCTCCCGCCATGACCTCGCCCACTGGCGGGGGGAAGCCGGGGACCCAGCCGCCGCCGTGGCGATGCTGACCGAACTCGTAGAGGACCAGCGACGGGTCCTAAGCCCCGACCACCCCGACACGCTTGGCTCCCGCCACGACCTCGCCCACTGGCGCGCAGAGACTCTGGGTCCAGCCGCCGCAGCAGCGATGCTGCTCGACCTCGTGGAGGACCGGAAACGGGTGCTGGGCGCCGACCACCCCGACACGCTTGGCTCCCGCCACGACCTCGCCTACTGGCTGGACGAAACTGGGGACCTTGACGCAGCCCTCGCGATCATGAGCGACCTCGTAGAGGATCGAAAGCGGGTACTGGGACCTGACCATCCCGACACCCTCTGCTCTCGCCACTTCCTCGCAGAGTGGCTGGGTAAGGCCGGGGACCCGGCCGCCGCCGTGGCGATGCTGACCGAACTCGTGGAGGACCGGAAAGGGGTGCTGGGCGCCGTCCACAGCGACACGCTTGGCTCCCGCCACGACCTCGCCTGCTGGCTGGACGAATCCGGGGACCGGGCCGCCGCCGTGGCGATGATGACCGAAGTCGTAGAGGATCGAAAGCGCGTACAAGGACCCGATCACCCCGACACCGGTGCATCTCAGGCATGGCTTCGGCGTTGGCGGGGCAAGGCTGACTAACCTCGGACCTCGCCGCCACCTTCGTCGACGCCACTGCCATGGAGAAGTGGGGCCCGGGGGTGCGGTACGACAGCACACGAGCCTGACCGCTCCACGCGCTCGCGCGGGGCGGCGCTCAGGGGTGGCCCCAACTCGGTCGGGTGAAGACCGCCGTTTGAGAGAACCCCAGCAGGCGCCCGCGCGTAGTTCCCTTCATGAAGCCGATCAACGAAGCGCACGTGGCAGCGCCGGGCCTGGCCGTGGTGGAGGTTGCAGCCGCCGATGACGAGACCGCACTCGCGGTCCAGGAGCTGCTCGCCGCACGGTGCGCCATCGCGCCGGCTGACCGTACGACCCGGGAGCCCGGCGAGCCCGGTGTCCGGCTGCGCTGCTTCCTGGACCTGCGCCAGCAGCCCGACGTGTAGTTCCCGGGCCAGCGAGCAGGCCAACGCGTGCGTCAGGGAGATCGTCGCGGTCACATACCGGCCGCGAGGGTTCAGCGACTTGATTGGAAATGCCCTGCACCAGCTGAACAACCACGTCCAGGATTCCCTGGCCGAAGGCGGTGGGAGCTATGAGCACGCCGAAGACCAGCACGATGACGACGGTCAACTTCTCGTCGAAGCGGCTCCGGGCCTGCGTACGCCGGCGCAGCCGCAGGAGATGATGCCCCCCAGCAGAACCGCCACATTGATCGTCACCAGCATCAGGCCAGCCCTCCCCCATCAGGCACTCCCCCAGCGGCACGGCACCGGGGCGGCCCGGGCGGCGAGCAAGTGGCCGCCCAAGGGGGTGTGTCCGCCGCCACGGCGCCGGACACACCCTTCTCCGCCGGTCCCTCTCTGTGGACCAGCGGCTTGTCCGTGCAGGAGGACGGTGCGGGGTGGGTCCGGGCGGGTCAGTGGGTGCGCAGCCACCATTCCAGGATGGCGACGAGGACGGCTCCGGCGGAGCCGGCGAGGCCGAGAACGGCGCGGCGGCCAGCCTCTCGCCACAGGGCTCGCGGGCGGCGGGGCCGGCGGGTGCGTCCGCCGGTCGACCGAGTCGACCGGCGGACCACACGCATCGACCCAACGGCCAAGGCATGCCTTGGCGACGCGAAAGACGGTTCCTCACTATCGGGGGCCGGCCCTCGCGGTCGGCAAACCGGCTGGCTGGGTCATGAGGTCATCGGGCAGAAACGGCCTGGCTGTCCCTGTGTTTGATGAGGCGGTCCAACATCTTGTCGAACTCGTCCGGCGGCATCTTGTGGATCAGATGCAGCGCTGCGGTCACGCCATCCTCGTAGGGGAACCGCTTGGGCTGCTGATCCGCTCCCCCAGCGGCGGCCTCATCGGCGGTTGACTGTGCGGGGAGACTTGGCGCACCCTCCCCTGTGCGTGCCTGACCGTGAGCGGTCCTGCGCTTCGGAGGGGTGGAGGGCAGTTCGTCCGCGCTGCCGTCCTCTATTACGCCGTAATAGCCCTCCGCCTTTCCGGTCGCCTGAGCGGCTGGTGCGTCGGTCTGCTTCCTGCGTTTCCGCTCCTGCTTCTCAGCCTCCTTGCGGGCTCGTTCCTGTTTCAGCGCCGAGAGCGCTGCTTCCTGCTGCTCAGGTGGCTTGCTTCCCACAGCACGCAGCAGATCGATGGGCTCTTCGCCAATACGGGCCTGGAGTTCGGGAGTGAGGCTGAGCAGGGCGAGGCGTTGTGACACCCATCCCTGGGAGCGGTGGAGCCTCTTCGCCAGAGCGGTCTGGCTGCCGTGGATGGCTAGGAGTCGTTGCAGGGCACGGGCTTCGTCCAGCTCTGGCAGGTCCTGCCGGTGGATGTTGGCGACGAGGGCGCTTTCGAGAAGTTCTTCCGAGTTGGCGCCCTGGTCGTCGCTGACCATCACCTTGATGGCGATGAGGCCAGCGTCCCGTGCGGCGGCGAGCCGGCTGCTGCCGTCGATGACGACGTGGGTGGTGTCCGGTTCGAGATCGGCTTCGCGCTCCGGGTTGGCCTTGATGTAGGCGTCGCGGTTCATGACCGTGATCGCTTGCTTCTGCCCGTGGGTCTGCAGGCTGCCTGCGAGGTCGGTGAGGTCTCCGAGGCTGGAGCGGGGGTTGTCAGGGTTGAGGCTGATTCGATGGGGGGGCAATTCCGTCGGGGGTGCAACACCGTCGGTTGGCACGCCGGTTGCCGCTGCGACGGCCTGCCGACGAGCACTCACAGGCCGCACTCCCCCGCCGAAGCGGCCGGCACCCAACTGATTGGCCTTGCTCACGACACCTCCCGAGCCAGCGCCCGCATGCCGATCGCCTGCTGCGATTTCGGAGCGTACGACAGGAGGGGCTTCTTCACTCGTACTGCTTCCTTCTGTTCCTTGAGGTCACCGATGAGGCCGACGACTCGCGGATCCTTTATGTCGACCCACCCCTGGAGAGAGGAGGTGGCGATGTACCCGCGGCGTGAGTCATAGAGGTTGACCACGATGCCGAGATAGTCGATATCGACCTGCAGGTCGGCACGCAGGTCGTCGATCTGCGTGGTCAGCAGGTCGTAGGCGTCGGCAGAGCTGTCTTCGGCTTGCACGACGATCAGCGCGCCGGATTGTCCAGGCGCCTCACCGTCACGGCGACGCCCGTAGTAGGCGGCGGCGTCCATGCTGAGGCCGAGACTGGGCGGGCAGTCGACGACGATGACGTCGTAGTCGGCTTCGAGCGGGGCGAGGGCGCGCTCCAGGGCGGCTTCGCGGGCACGCACTGCGGACAGGCGCACATCAAGGAGGAAGGCGTCGTTGCAGGCGGGCAGCAGGTGGAGGCGTCCTCCGAAGGCCTCGTCGTCGACGGAGACGATGAGGTCGCGCAGGTCGCCCTTGGCGTCACCCGCCATGTGATTGGTGAGGCTGTCCCCGTTCATCGGCAGGGGAGAGGCACCCAGTTGGTTGGTGAGGTGGCACTGGGGGTCGAAGTCGACCAGCAGTACGCGCTGCCCCAGCCCGGGGAGGTTCTCCACGTCGAGCGGATTTCCCTCCTGCCCGTCGTGCTCCTCGTGCACCTCGCTGGCGCGTAGGGCTTTCGCGAGGGCTTTGGCGACGCGTACGGCGTGGAGCGCGTTGGGGTCTTCGGCGAGTGCCTCGCCGAGACCGGCCGTGATGGCGGTCTTCCCTACGCCGCCCTTCTGGTTGCAGACGATGATGCGCCGGGTGATGGAGGGCCGTTCGATGTCAGGTGCGGGGTTGGTGTCGAGCCACAGCTGGACGGACTGGGCCAGGCCTTGGACGAGGGAGACGCGGCGGTCGGATGCGGTGCGCGTGAACTCGTCCCACTGTCCGGGAGGGAGGAAGGTGGCGAAGGAACTTGCGCCGGTGGTGTCGACCTGGGCGGGGGAGGAGGCCAGGTTGCACCAGTCGGTGATGCCCTGTTCGACGGCGGCCTGGATCTCGATGCCGTGCTGCGCGGCTCTGATCTTGAGGTTCTGCCGGAGCCATCCCGGCAGCTTGGATACGACCTTCTCGCGGTCGCTGGAGGTGGCTGGCGAACTCATGGAGGACACCATACTAACGTTCATGATCCTTCGCTGCTATTGGCGCGTTAGTTTGGCTACCTGTTGGACCGTCAGCAAGCGCTCGTGGCTACCTCGGGCTATTACGGCGTAATAGCCCCCTCGTCGACCGAAGGCGCGCGATGCCGGGTGACCCTCTCCCTATTACGGCGTAATAGCAGGCCACTCACGGGGAGAAGCCAGGCCTCGCTGATCCGCAGCCGGATGGACGGCCACACTGCGGCGAGCGGCAGGATGTGCGGTGGGTAGCGAGACGGGGGAGCCGGTCCGCTTCGACGGCCCCGGGGTGCTGCAGCGGGCGCGGATGGGGAGGCCCCGCAGCGCTACGAGAGGAAGGATCTGCTGTACGAGATCTGTCTGGAGGCGGGTATACCGAGCTTCGGGGGTTTCAGGAGTAGGCCGCGATGGCGGCGAAGTAGACCCCCAGGGCGGTAGCCGCGGCGCCGGCGCCGGTGAGGGCCGCGTGAGCGGTACCAGTCCCGCTGCGACGGGCAAGCATGTAGACAGCCGTCGCAAGGTGCAGGGCAATGGACAGTGCGAGCAGCAGGGACACGATCTGCAGTGGGCTCATCGATGGCTCTCCGTGTGTGGCGGCCCGGACGGCCGGACTGGATGGCAGTCCCAATGTGGCTTGCGGCCGGGGGCGTCCAGGAGAGCTCCATCGCAGATTGGACACTTGCCGTCGATCCGGGCAGGTGGGCGGCTAGTGTCCCGATGAGGTAGACGGCAGGAGCGCCGAGATGTCCAGGGGGAGGTTGGACACGCACTCGCGCATGCGAGGGCGTGGGTGCGAAATGGCAAGACCATCAGAGCTGGACACACCGTACGTTCGACTGATCACCGAGTTGGCCGCCTTACGTAGCGAGCGCTTGGAGAGCCGGCCTTCCAACCGGGCACTGGCTCGGTCCATCGGGGTCAGCCCGACGACAGTGGGGGACTGGTTGTGTGCGGACCGTTTTCCCCAACGGATCGATCTGCTCCTGGCGCTGGTGCGTGCCGTGCAGGCTGAGATTGAAAGCAGCGGGCTGGTGGGGGACCCGACCGTGGTCCGACTGTTGGATCCGCAGCGCTGGCGAGCTGCCTACCAGGCGGAGGCGGCCCGCCGCGCGGATAGTTCCCGTGTCACGGCCGTGACGGCGCAAGGCACCGCCGCGCTGGAACGCATGCGGCCCGGTCGGCCGCTGAGTGAGGTCACCGACCCATTTCATTTGGAAGTGCACCGTGCGATCGCGTCGTCGGTTGCCGGACTTCCGCCGCTGCCGCGGTATGTACCGCGTGAGCACGACCGTCAGCTGGCCCAGGTGGTCACACGGGCAGCTGGCGGCGCCAGCCAGATCGCGGTGCTGGTCGGAGGGTCCTCGACGGGAAAGACCCGCGCCTGCTGGCAAGCTCTTGAGCTGCTGCGTGCTCGCCATGAGCCGTGGCGGCTGTGGCACCCCATCGACCCCACTCGGCCCGACGCCGCGCTGGCCGAACTAGCCGACATCTCCTCCTACACGGTGATCTGGCTGAACGAGGCACAGCTCTACCTGGCGCCGGACGGGCTCGGTGAACGGATCTCCGCAGGCCTGCGCAACCTCTTGCGGGAACCGGAGCGGGGCCCTGTGCTGGTGCTGGCCACTCTGTGGCCCAAGCACTGGAAAGCGCTGACCACAAGCGAGAACCCGGACACCCCCACGCAGGCCAGTGAGCTGCTCGACGGGCACAAGATCAAAGTTCCCGACTCGTTCACCGCCTCCGACCTGGCCACCTTGAGTTCCGGTGACGACCAGGACCCGCGACTCGGGGAAGCAGCCGAGTACGCCCGCGACGGGCAGATCGCGCAGTATCTGGCGGGGGTGCCAGCCCTGCTGGACCGCTACCAGGAAGCCGAACCAGCCACAAAAGCGGTGATTCATGCCGCCATGGATGCCCGCGCACTCGGCGCAGGACCGCGGCTGCCGCTCGCACTCCTCACTGACGCCGCACCGGGCTACCTCACCGATACGGAATGGGACCAGGCCGACGACGACTGGCTCGAGCGAGCGCTGCGGTACGTCACCACTCCCTGCAAAGGCATCCCGGGCATCTTCACCACCGCCAAGCCCCCCGCCCACCGCAATGAACGCATACGCCCTACCAGCCCTCTCCCAGGATCGGGCCCCGGAACAGGCGATGGACCGCTGTACCGGCTGGCCGACTACCTCGACCAACACGGCTGGCGCTACCGCACCGATCAGGTTCCGCCCATCGCCTTCTGGACCGCCTGTGCCGCCCATGCCCACCCCGCCGACCTGACCGCACTGGGCAACTCTGCCTGGGCTCAAGGCATGTACCGCGATGCCGTCCAGCTCCACAAACGGGCCACAGCCCATGGCAGCCCACACAGCGCAGCTGTCCTGGTCCGCAACCTTCATGAACTGCACCCTGCGGATCTACGCCCCGCCCAGTGGGCCGCTGCCCACGCCGCCCTGGACGATCCCACTGCCGTGGCCCGGCTCTTGAGCCAATTGCAGAAGGTCGGTGGACCCTCCAGCGTCCGTGTCCTGCTGAACCGGAATCCTGCCGCTCACGTCGGCCTCGACGACTTGGATGCAGTCGGTGCGCTTCTCCATCAGCTGCATAACGCCTCGGCAGACGAGCAGTTGGTTGCACTGGCCGACCGCGTCGCTGACCACGGCCCTCTGAATGATCCGAGTGCTGTTGTTCGACTTCTGGACCGGCTGCAGGAGGTGGGGACACTGTCCAGGGTTTCCGTCCTACTAGGCCGGAATCTCGCTGCTCAAGTCGCCCTCGACAATCTGGCCGCAATCGACGGGCTGCTGCATCGACTGCACAGGTCCGCGGCTATCGAGGAGTTCGCAGAGCAGGCAGCAGTCCTCGGCGAGCGGGTTGCTGCCGACGCTGCTCTGGACGATGTGGCTTCCGTGACTCGGCTGCTGAAAAGGCTGAGAACGGCCAAGGCGCTCGAGCAGTTCGCCGCTTTGGCCGACCGGGCCGCCGCTCAGGCGGACCTCGATGATTTGACGGTGGTGCTCGAGACCATACAGAGCCTGCTGGAGCTGGGCGCCCAGATGCAGGCCGGGGCTCTCGCCCATCGAGGCGCCCTTCACAGCCCCCTCCACGATCCCTACGCGGTAGCCCGACTACTGGGTCGGCTACGGCAGTTGGAGGCTCACGCAGACGTCTTCGCCGTGCTGGACCGAAATCCCGCCGGCTGCGCCTCCCTCGACGACTTGGCCGCGGTGGCCTGGCTGCTGGACGGCTTGTACGGGGCAGGGGCAGTTGGGCAGTCCGTACTATTGGCCGACCGGGCGGCCGCTCACGGCGCGGTTGATGACCTCGGCGCGGTGGCCCGGACCGTACAGGCACTGCATCAGGCCGGGTTGCGCGAGCAAGCCACCGCCCTGGTGGAACGGGCCTGCCTCCACGTCCGTGTCGACGACTCCTACGCTGTGATCTGGCTGCTCGGCGAGCTGCGCAAGGAAGAGGCTCTCGAGCAGTTCACTGCGCTGGCTCATCGGGTCGCCGCTCACATCGCTCTCGATGACTGCGGCGTAGTAGTCCAGACCCTTGATGGCCTGCAGAAGACCGGCGCGCACGAACAGGCCGCCGCCCTGGCTCAGCGGGCTGCCAACCACTTGCCTCTCAACGATCCGTACGACGTTTCCGTGCTGCTGGACAAGCTGTGGAGCACCGGTGCGTACAAGCAGGCTGCCGCCTTGGCCGAACGGTCCGCTTCCCACGCCGCATCGAACGGCCTGCACCTGAACCCGTCCGGCGTCCCTGCACTGCTGGACAAGCTCCGGGAAATAGGTGCGCACAAGCAGGCCGTCATGCTCGCTCGGCGAGTTGCTGCCCAGACCGACCTTGACGAGCCTCACCTGATAGCCGAGCTGCTGGACAAGCTGCAGGAGATGGGTGCGCACGAGCAGGCTGCCACCTTGAGCCAGAGGGCCGCCAGCTGCTCCCCTCTGACAGCTCCTCACGCAGTGGCTCAACTGCTGGGCAGTCTCCGGAAGATCGATGCCCGCGATCAGATCGATGTGCTGCTGAAGAGGAACCCTGCCGGCCTCGTGGGACTCGGCGATGTGTATCAGCTTCCTGGCCTACTGCAGGAGCTGAACGAGGTGGGTGCTTGCGAACAATCTGCCGCCTTGGCCCAGCGGATAGCCGCGTACGCCGCCTTCGACATCCCCGGCGATGTCGTTTGGCTGCTAGACGAGTTACCTCTCGCTGGCGCCCATGAGCAGGCCACCGCCTTGGCTCAGAAGGTGCCCGAATATGTCGATTTCGGAGATTCGACGCAAATCCCTGAGGTTCTGGCCAGGTTGCGGGGCCTCGGAGCTCTTGAGCAGGCCGTTGCCCTGGCCAATCAACTGCCACCAGCAGGCCGCTTCGATGACTTCCTTCAGATCAGTGACCACCGGAGGCGGTTCAGGTTCGGCAGAGAGCCAGACGGGAACGCCACCGCCCCCTGGACCTGGGACGACTTGGCTTGAACCTGAGGAACGAACAGCGGCACCGGCTCCGGCGAGACGAGGTGTGGGGCAGAAACACCCAGCACCTTCGGATCAGCAAGACAGCCTTGCTTGACGTCAGGTGGATGAGTGGCGAGCCGTTTATCCACTTCGCGGCTATTCCCATCACCGCTCGTCGCCTGACGTGATGGAACTGTTCGAGCATGTGGCCGCGGTCGCTCCTGGTTCCTACGGCCTCCTCCAGGTTCGCGATGACGAGGAGCCGCTCACGAGAACGATGTGCGCGCGCTGGTTCGAGGCATGGTCACGCAGCACACAGAGGCGCTGCTGTCCGCGTACATCTCGACGGTGGAAGATCCCTTCACGGGCTGAGGCGTCCTCAGCGCATCACGCTCGCAGCTTGGACCGTACGAGGCCAGATGCGGTATCGCGCATCAGGTGCCGAATCCTGCGCTGTGGCGCATCCGGTCCACGGGCCAGGAACACGGAAAGGCCCCGGACTGCACCCCTCAAGCGAGGGGGCGGCCGGGGCCTCGTGTGGGGTTAATCGACCAGCTCGATACCAATGGCCAGGCAGCCCAGCCGTTCCTTGTCCGGCGGATAAATGCGCCGGATGTTGGCCAGTTGCTCCTCACGGGTCGCCTCGGGGTTCACCTGGAAGGGCCCTTCGGCGTCCAGGAGTTCTTCGAACGAGGCGTACTCGGCAACGCGTGTCACCCGCGTCATGCATGACCGGTCGGTGCCCTTCACGGCGAACCGGATCAGGTCACCGGCCGCCAGGCCGTCGAACTTCGGGTACTTCACCCGGACTTCCCGGGTCTTGCGGCCGGTGGCCACGAGGTCGAAGTACTGGGGATACAGGTTCAGCTCGATGACGCGGGCTGAGGTGGTGCTCATGTAGTCGGGCTCCCTGAGGGTAAGGACATCAGCCGGGACAGCTCCGCAGCCGAGTACGAGCGGAAGAAGTGCCGGGGGTGGGACAGCAGCAGCTCCGCCAGGTTCAGCAAGCGGTCCGCGAACTCCCCCACGGTGCCGGGCCACTTCCTGGTGTCGAGCATCCAGGGTTCAGCGCCCGCGGGCAACGCCGCCTCTCCGGAGCGGATGAGGCTCTTGGAGAGCTTGGCGCCCGTCTCCGCGACGATCATCGGGCAGAACAGGCGCGCAGGCAGCTGGCCGCGGGTCAGACCCACCGCCTGGAGCGCGCCGTCAACCAGGAGGCTCCCGGGCATCCAATCGGTGCCCTTGACCATCACCTGGAGGACGTCGGCCTCCGCGAGCGCGGCGAGTTCCTTGACCATGTTCCGGTAGAGCGTGGCGAGGTCGAGATAGCCGCCGCCGGCGGGGGTGATAGTGGTCGTGTAGGGGCCGTGGTGCAGGCAGACCGCTGCCACGATGGCGAGGCTGCGGTCTGCCCGTACCACGCAGGTGCGCTGCGCGTACTTCTCCGCCCATCCGCAGGAGCGCGGACAGGGCACCCGCAGGTGGGGCACTCCGGTGGAAGGCGCCAGCCACATGCGGGCGGCTTCCAGGCGGGGCAGGACCCGTAACCAGGTTTCCCGGAACTGGGCGGTCTGCTGCTGTTGCGAGTACGTCTCCACGCCGTACGGCACGGCCAGCCGCTCTGACAGGGCGTCGAGGAGAGGTTGGTAGAGGGCGCCGACGAGGTGGGCGATGCCGTTCGCACCGAGGGCTTGGGCGTAGGCCCTCTGGTAGCGGTTCCCCGATGCAGGGTCGGTGGCCAGCTCGTGAGGCGCGTTGTCCAGTGCTGAGAACCGGACCTCGACGGGCAGGTCGTGGCGGTGGTGGAGCCGGGCGGCTGTGGCGAACGCCATCGACTGAACCAGTGCGGTTCCGGCGTGGGGGGCGCCGTTGATTTGAGTGCCCACCACCAGGGCGATTCGCTTTGGCTTGCTGGAGCGGATGCGCGGCGTGAGGACGTCCTCCACGTTGGTCAGGGCGTTGGCGAGGACGGTGTTTGGGCTGATGAGCGTCATGCTTCTGCCTCATCTCATGTCGGTGAGCTGCTGTGACGGTGTGGGCTGTGGGGGAGGACCGGGTGGTGACTGTCAGGGGTCG
The DNA here is from genome assembly GCF_039532725.1 of Streptomyces coeruleofuscus. Classification (NCBI taxonomy): domain Bacteria; kingdom Bacillati; phylum Actinomycetota; class Actinomycetes; order Kitasatosporales; family Streptomycetaceae; genus Streptomyces; species Streptomyces coeruleofuscus. The sequence continues at coordinate 56,711 of NZ_BAAASE010000017.1, read as the reverse complement.
GTGTCCCCCGGGGCTGGGGCGTCGCCGAACATGTCGTCCATCGCCTGTGTGACGGCGGGCCGGTGATCGGGCCGGGTGGCGTTGAGGACCGCGTTGGTGAGGTCGATTAGGTCGATGTCCTCGAACAGCTCGGTCAGGTCCCCGATGGTCTCGGGGCCCAGGGCAACACCGTCGGGGTGTTCGTTGTCCATGAAGCAGTTCATGGCGTCGACGTAGTCGGCGAGCCCGTGGGCCATGGCCGGGGTGACGTCGAAGCTGTGGCAGTGCTCCAGGCCTGAACCGAGGGCACCTGTGGGGCTGATGTGGATGCGGATGCTCTGCCCGGGGCCAGGGGTGGCCTGTCCGAAGCCTGTGAGGACTTCGGCGAGAGCCGCGATCGCGCTGTTGCGGTCGGCGTCCGCGTCCGTCGCGGTCGCGGCGTCTGTGTCATCCCCGGCCGCGTCCAGCAGCGGTGCTTCCCAGAGCACTTCGAGGCTTTCGGCGTGCAGTCGGATGATCCCGTCGGCAGTGTGCGGGAGCGTGAGGTGGCCGATGACGCGCAGCATGTCACCGGGCTTCCTTGCTGCGCTTGCCGGTCTGAGCCGCCGGGGCCGGGGCGGGGGCCAGGGGCGTGGCGTCCTGCGCCGCCGTGGTGGCGCGGACGCCGGCCTTCACCTTGCGCAGCTGCGCCTGCGCGGCCTCGAGTTCGGCCTTGGCCTTGGCGACACGTTCCTCTGCCTCCCGCTGGGCGGCGTCGGCGGCGCGGCGCTCGGTGAGCTCGGTGAGGTCGGCGCGGACGCGGTCGGCCCGGTTGCGGATGCTGGCGGCGGGGTGGTTCTCCGCCCAGGAGAGCAGGGCCTCGATCCCGTCGAAGTCCGCCGTGCCGTCTGACACCGGGATAGCCGCCTCCGGGGCGCTGGGGCTGTCGTCCGTGTCCGGGGCCAGGACGGTGGCGGGCAGGTCGGCGTACTTCACGGCTTCGGCGAGCTCGCCCTCGGACAGTCCGAGCGTGCTGCGGACGCGCTCGGGGCTGTCGCCGTTCTTGAGCATGGAGGCGGCGGTGGCGGTGAAGGCGGTGACGGTCATGGAATCTCCGGTGCAGGTATCAGAACTGGCCAGGTGCGGAAGCAGCCGCACGAGGTCGTCTTCGGCACAGGGCAGTCCGAGCGCGCCCAGCAGGTCGGCCAGGTCGTCCTTGTCGCGGGCGTGGTGGGCGACCACCTGGCAGGCGGCGGCGGACTGGTCGCTGCCGAGCGGGGTGAGTTCGAGGTCCTCGGCTGCGAGGGCCTCTTTCATGTCGGTGAACATCGACTGGCCCTCCTACGCGGCGGTGGTGCGGGGCTTGCGCTGCGCGAGCACCAACAGCTCGCGGTTGCGCTTGCGCTGGGCGTCGGTGAGCGGCCGCACCTTCGCGCCGTGCCGGTGCCACAGCGGGGACGCGGGCGGCTCGGGGTAGGCGAGGGCGTGGTCGATGTCGCGGTTGCTACTCATGGGTCCTCCAGCTGGAGGTAGAGGTCAGGCGTGGTCGGTCGTCCCGCCGCCCTTGGGCGGGTCGGAGACGAACCGCAGCTCGCCGGGGTGCCGCGAATTCCAGAGCACCGCGCAGGCCTTGTGCACGGGCTCCTTGGCGTGGGACCTCAGCGGGGTGGTGGTGCCGCACAGCACGCAGGGCGCGGGCGGGCCGAAGTGCCAGTAGTGGCGTCAGTCAGGAGCTGGACCGGCGCCACAGGCTCGGGCGGCGTGGGCACCGCGCGCAGATGGCGGCGCCGGGCCGTCACGGCCGGAAGGAGGGCAGCTGCTGGAACACGCGCTCCAGCAGGTCCTGTGTCGGCTTCCAGGGCACGACCTGCCCGCGTGCGGGGACGGGCAGGGGCAGTTCCTGGACGTCGGTGAGCACCAGGTGCCAGGCGCCCGGGTGCGCCCACTCCGAGCAGAGCGGCGCTCCTTCGGGGTCCTGGTGGCAGTCGGTGATCCGGGCGATGCCGACCACCGCGCCCGTGACCAGCTCGCGGCCGCGGATCGTGCGGCCGATCAGCGGGATACGCAAGGCGGGATGGTCGATGGTCTTGCTCGTATGCAGCAGCACCCAGCCGGTCCACCACCGGCCGGGCCGGTTCTCCACGTCCTTGGCGCCGGCGAGGATGCAGGCCGCGTAGGGCTGCCTGATGCTGATGCCGCGGATCCAGTCGCCGCCGGGCAGAGTCGCGATGCTCATGCGGCTCGCCCCCACAGGGCCGTTCCCGGCCGGCCAGCCCGGCGGCCGTTGATAGACGGCACCGCGACGTTCGCAGAGTTGGCGATGACCGCACGGCCGGAGTGCTTGCCGTCGTACAGAGCAGCGTCGGCGGCCCTCTGCAACACGGTCAGGTCGCGGGAGCCGACCGAGTGCGGGGTCGCGGCGCCGACCGAGGCGGCGACGTCGACGGTGCGGCCGTCGTCAAGGACGACCGGGGTGTGGAGCATGCGGACCAACTGCGCGAGGCGCTGCTCCAGGCGCGCGTCGGGCAGCTGGAGGACGACGGCGAACTCTTCTCTGAACTAACGAGAGCGTCCCGTGATCAGGTGACGGGACGATCAGCCCTGAGGGGAACCGGTGTGGGGCCGGAGAACGGCTGCGAACGGCGCGGGTGTTAGTTTCCTTCCCGTGTTAGGACACCAGGACGAGACGAGGGCGGCCTACAACGGGGTCGTCGATCTGTACGCGTCGATGTTCGCCAATGGGCTGGAGACGCACCCGTTCGCGCGGAACATGATCGGCACTTTCGCCGAGCTCGTGCGTGGCACGGGGAACCTGCGGGTAGCCGACGTCGGGTGCGGCCCCGGTCATGTGACGGCGATGCTGCATGACTTGGGGCTGGACGCCTTCGGGCTCGACCTCTCCCCAGCCATGGTCGCCCACGCCCGGCGGGCCCATCCGGCGCTGCGGTTCGACGAAGCGCGGATGGAAGCCCTGCCGGTCGAGGACGGTGCGCTGGGCGGAGTGCTGTCCCACTACTCGATGATCCATACCCCACCTGGAGAATTGCCCGCGCTTCTCGCCGAGCAGGTGCGTGCCTTGGCACCAGGAGGCCTGCTCTTGGTGTCCTTCTTCGGGACCGAGGGACCGGAGCCGGTTCGCTTCGACCACAAGGTGACGCCCGCCTATAGCTGGCCGGCGGAGCAGTTTGCCGAGTTGCTGGCCGGGGCCGGTCTCGTCACATTTGCTCGGTTGCTCCACGACCCAGCTTCCGAGCGGGGTTTCCTCGACACTCATTTGCTGGCCCGCCGCCCGTAGAGCGAGGGTCGTGACCTGCGGATCATTCCGTGGATGAGGCTCGGCTAACTTGAAGGTCCTCTTGCCGTACTGATTCGTGTCGCGATCTGGCTGAAGCTGGGCATGCCCAGATCGATCACTTGGCGTTGACGGGCTTGCTCTGCATCGAGCTGGATGAGCTTCTCCTCTGCGCTGACGAGGCTGACTTGGAGTCCTTCGATCTCACCGAGCCATCCCTCCTGTTCTGCTTCGGTGATTCGGGCGATCAGGTTGTCGCGGATCTCGACGAGGCGGTGTCTCTGATCCGGGTCCGGCCGGAGCATGGAGCATCGAATACACGCGTGTTCGTGGATGCAGGGAGTTCCGAATGCGCGAGCGCAGATTCCGATGGACAGTTTGCGTCGCTCGAAGTGCCCGAGGAACGCATCCCATTCTTCGTTGGTGGGGGTTCGGTACTCCTCGCTCGGTCGGAGTGCTCGGCGCCGGGCGATGAACGCGCGATGGGCTTCGATAGCCTCGCCGGGGTAGATGGCGTTGTATCCCATGGTCGTGTTGATGCTGGTGTGCCCGGCGATGACCTGCGCGATGTGCGGGGGAAGGCCGCTGCGGATGGCATCGGTGATGAAGATCCGCCGGAAGTCATGGGGCGAGAAGTCCAAGGGCTGTCCGGCTGAGTCGGTCAGATTCGTGGAGGCCAGCACCTCTTGGAGTGCTTGGCGCAGGAGCTTCGGGGAGAGGCGGGAGCTCTCGCCACTGCGGCACCACTGGAAAAGTAGTGGCATCTGCGGATTCCAGGTCTTCTCGGCCATGTCATAGCTGGAGACGTAGGGGACGGCACCGGTGCGCGGGTCGCGGATGCGGGCGATGATCGCGCTGAGCACATCGGCGAGTTCCGGGCTGACCAGGATGACTCGTTCCTCATCGGTTTTGGAGGGCGCGATCTGCAGAAGGGGGACAGTCTCGCCGGTCGTGGGCAGTCTGTACTGGATCAGGCTGTGATGGCTGGCCTCCAGCATCTCCTCGATGCGGACACCGGTGTGCTGCAGAAACTCGACCATCGCCCAGGCCCAGAACGCGCGGCTCTCGGCGAGGGCCAGGTCGACGCGCCGGCCGGTGGCGATGTTCACCGCCCAGGTCGTTCCATCCTTCGCTGCCCGCCTGAAGGTGTCGCCCGCGAAAACAAACTGACCGCCTGGCGGGGTGTCCATCAGAGCCTGTAGTCGGGCTTTGGCCTCTTTCAAGCATGATGAAGCCGCTCGGGCGACGACAGGGAGAGCCGGAAGTCGTTCCCTCGTCCGGTGGTCCATCCGAGCTTTGCGCCGCTTGTTGTCTTTCACGACAGCGACATCCGCGTCCTTGATCGGACTCGGCACTGCCCACGGCCCCCAGCGCGTCGGCTCGTCGATGGCCCATTGGGCGATGTCGAGATAGAACGCCCGGACGGAAAGCATGATGCTGGCGACGTTGGCGCGTCCGGTCACTACTTCACGCACTTTGCCGTCTGGCTGGCGGCGCCGTTCGATGCGGGTCCGGCATCTCTGCTTCCAGGCCGCGCTTACCTCCGGCGCAAGGTGGAGAGAGTCGATCCCCGCGGTTCATCGCCTCCGAGCCGACCGACGGATGCGCGCGGGCCCGCCCATGCGGTGAGCCGGACGGCGGTCGCCGTGAGGACGGCGTCGCCGGCCGGATGGCCCATCGTGTCGTTCACGGCCTTGAAATCGTCCTGGTCGACCAGGACCACGGCCGTGTCCTCGCCGTGGCGGCGCAGGACCTGCCGGGCCCGGGCGATGTACGCGTCGCGTCGCAGCAGCCCGGTGAGCGGGTCGCGCTTGGCAGCGGCGAGCCGCCGGTGCAGCGCGACGGCGTGCACGGTCCAGCCGGCCAGCGGCACAGCGGCGGTCGTGATCAGGAGGGTGCGCTGCCCGATCCGGGCGTGTAAGCGCAGGACGGAGTCCATACTGGGGATCTCCCTCTCGTTTTGTACGGGTTGGGATGGGCCCGGGGCAGCCGTCAAGCCGCCAAGCAGAGCGGCTGTCCCGGGGCGTAGCTACAGCTCGAAGTCGCTGACGCGGGTCCAGCTGTACGGGTCGTTCCAGCGGCCGGCGGTCGCGGCGGGCCAGTCGAGCTCCCAGCCGGGCCGGTAACCGCAGGCCCCCCAGCCGTCCGGCCGTCCGTGGGGGATCTCAAATCCGGCCTCGCACGCGGCGCGTGCCGCGTCATAGACCTCGTGCGCGATCCGTACGGCGGCGCTGCGGCTGTCGGCCCGGCCGGTGAAGACGTGCACACCGCTCAGGCCGGGCTGGGCGGTGCTCCTTGCCGGGACGTCGACCTCGTAGACGGGCAGGGTCATGACGTCCATCTCCTCTCGTGCTCGCGGTAGTTGAGGGACCACCGCGACCGCCCCGGCCCGGCGCGTTGGCCAGGGGGCGGGGCAGCACGGAGGGTCCGTCAGCTCATCCGTGGACCGCTTCAAGGGAGTTGGCCGCCCAGATCAGGCGCATCCCGGCGTTGTCGGTGATCAGGGCGGCGGCCTCGTGCAGCGGGCAGGAGGCGTCGCCGTCACGGTCGGGCTCGATCTGCTCGGCTCGCCGCGCAGCGACGGTGACCAGCTGCGCGAGCATGCCGACGAGGCCGCCGGGCGTGTCGGTGTCCTCGCACAGCTCGCGCAGGATCGCGGCGAGCTCCACCTGGTCGACGTCGTCGGCGGCGAGATCGTCCTGAATCTGCTGGAGAGCCAGAGATGCGATCCCGACGGACGCGCGGACGCGGTCCAGACGGGTACGGGTCATCGCGGCTGCCATCACAGCGCGAGGCCAGTGGCGGCCAGAGCCAGCAGGGCCAGGGCGGCGAGCGACAGGTCGACCGCTCGCCGCAGGTGCGTGAACTTCCGCACCGCGAGGGTGGACAGGACCCGGATGCGGGCGGCTCGGGTGTCGCCGTCCATGCATGCCTGGATCTTGTCTTCGTCCAGGTGTGCCCAGTACGGGAAGGACGCCCGGTCGTCGCCGCGGAGGCGGGGCCGGACGACCAGAAGCAGCAGCACTGAGGCCACGCCCAGGGCGAGCACGGCGAGCGCACCGAAGACTTTGGTCACAGGCGGCAGATCCTTGTCGGCGACGGACGCGAGCCCGGCGAGCACGGCGCCGTTGAAGGCGAGCAGTAAGGATGCCTTGCCGTCCGTGCGGGCGATCTCACTGGCGACCGAGGCGCAGGCGCTGTCCAAGTTCTTGTCGGTGACGGAGTCGGGAGCTGTGAACGTCGTCATGGGCGGGTTCTCCTTGTCGTGGCGCGAGAGAGGCGGCCCGCGCGCTGCGGGCCGCCGGGAGGCTGAGGCTGCGGTGGTCAGGCCGCGAGCCGGTGAGGGCCCGGGGCAGTGGGTGTCATGTAGCTGCTGGGGTCCACGGGCGTTCCGTCGAACTCCAGGCAGCACCCGAGCTTCTTCGTACTGGAGCAGCGCACTTGTTCCGTGGCTGTCGTATTCCTGCGATGGCGCTTTCCCCCGGCCCTTTGCCTGGGGTGGGCAGACCTGCTCGCTGAGATCCCAGCAGCCCGTCGACGTCACGCACAGCCCCTCATGCGGTCCTGACCGGTGCGGCACAATCGCGGTCAACTGGCAGGCAGCGGTGGGGGTGGGAACATGGGGCTTTTTGGCTCGCGAAGCCGGCGTAAAGGCATACCGAACGAGCCGGCACTACGGGCGGCGGCTGCTGAGAATCCCGGTGGCAGCGTCGCCGAGATCGACCCGACGTATATCGACGACCCGAACGGCTACGTACCACCCGAGGCAATCCGCGGCGCATGGTTGGTGGACAGCAGCGGGAAACTGACAGGGGAGTATCAGGAGAATCCCCGTCACGGGGTGCCGCAGGACGACTTCAGCAAGCTCACTGACCCTGATCACTGGCTTGGCTGGCTGGGCGATGATCCCGCGACCGCCGTCCGGAAGGGCATCGAAGAGTCCTTGCGCGCCCAGGTGGCAGACGCAGTGGTCGAGTGGGTCAAGATCCTTGAAACGCCTCGGTTTCTCACGGGTGGGCGCCGACATTCTGAGGACGAACAGGTCATGTTGGTGACCCGCGCGGCACTCGCCGCACCGTTTGCGTTGTCCGTGCGCACCACGCAGCACGGGCGTTCCATCCTCCTGGGGGTGTTCTCGTGGGCGGCGGTGAACCTCTCACCGCCCGGAGTCCGCAAGGATCGGCACTGGTTCGACCTGGGTGTCGAGTTGGACTGGGCCGGTGAACGGCTTCAAGGGCGGATCTACGAGATTGACGGTGCGGACGGCACCGCCGAGCGGTAGAGCGGGAATGTCACTCTGTACCGGCGGTCAGAGCCGATACATGGGCGCCGTAGGCGCCCTTGACGGGGGGAGGAGCCGTCCGAACCCTCAACTAACGGGCGAATCTCGCCCCTTCGCCCACCGTGCAACAAAGTGGCGAACGCGAGCGGCCCTGGGGAACGCCGAGAATCCTCATCGCCTGAGTAAGAAGGTCGGTCAGGCCCCTCGTACGCGGTGCTCTTCCGGTGCGAATTCGCTGGTCGGCGGAGGGGCCGGTCCGGGATGCTGCACGCGTGATCGAGCGAGAAGCCGCCGTTCGGGCTGTCGAAGAGCAGCTGGAGCGCGACTATCAGCAGTGGCGGGCTGTAAGCGCGGAAGCAGTGAGGATGGCTGTGGTCCGTGTCGAGGAGCACGAGCTGGTGTGGATCGTCTCCTGCCAGTCCGAGGAGTTCGTACGCACTCGGAACCAGGAGCACATGCTGGTCGGCAATGGGCCGTATCTGGTCGACCGCGTCGACGGGGGACTGCACCAGATCGGTGTCGTCTCCGCGGTAACCGGGGAGTGGGAGGCCGACTACCGGACCCGGATACGTGGGCTGCCGGTGCGTACCGCAGTGGACGATCTACACGATGCGCTCCGCGGAGTCGCCGATACTCGCGGACGCATGCATGCTGTGCGGACATTGCGCCAGAGGCTGCCTGGGCTCTCGCCCGCGGAGGCCATCGAGTACGTGAGCGTGTTGCTGGAGGGTGATGCGTCCGCGCGCCTCGTGGCCGTCGCCACCAAGGAACTGGTGGAGCCCCTCAACCCGGTGCTTGCGGTGAAGACCATCCGAGCGGAGCGGTGATCCGAGCCGGTCAGAGCGCGGCCTGGTGCCACTTGCGCAGCTACGAGACCCGCCACGGGATCATCCGAGCCGACCTCACCCTCCGCCCGGCCGCTGAAGCACGACGGCAGACGCCCATCTCCGCCGCTGGCGTCCTGCGACCGGTGTGGAACATCGGCAACGGGACCGCGACCGGAGAACCGGCTCTCAACATCGCTCAGCTCTGGGTGGAGCTCACGCCCTCCCTGGAACCCGGCGGGCGAGCCTCGGTGCGGCTGGCTCCTCTTGACCCCTCGCAGTGGCAGCACCTTCAGCCCAACCAAGTCATCACCATGCACGAGGACCGAACCGTGGCAGGCACGGCAGTTGTCCTGGAGGTCCAGCGACCTCTGGCCACGCCCACTACCTAAGACCGGGCGCCTACGGCTCATGCCGTTGGTGCAGGCACAGTCGAGGTGGACGGCGCCGTTCAACAGGTCGCCGAGCTCCGCGACCAGCTCTCCGAACGTGAAGAAGACCTCCAGGCATCCCGAGCCACTAACCGTGAGTTGATGACTCAGCTCAACAGCATCCCTCACCGCCCCCGCTGACCTGCGAACCCAGTTATCAACCGCCTAGGACTGGTCGGTGGATCGCGGCTTTCGCTTTGGGGTGCGAGCAAGTCGGTTCTGCTCGGCGGTCAGGCGGGAACAACGGCCCGGTCCAGGACGGCGACCATCTCGTCCTCGGGGAGCGCCGGGTTGGCGCCCGCGCTGGAGGCCAGTTCGGGGACATGGAGCGCCTCGCGGAGCCGGTGGAGCGGGAGGCGCGGGTCACCGGCCGCCGCCTGGCGCGTCCAGACCGCGGGGTCATGGCTGAGCCGTTCGATCAGCGCGGGCGTGGCGGCCGGATCCCGGACGACCAGCCGACGGTAGTTCCCGTCCGGGTGGTCCGCATAGCGCGCGGCGAGACCCTCGCGGGGAAAGCGGGGGTGCGTCTCCGCCATCCAGGCGGAGAACGTCCCGCCGAGCCGCGCGTACACACGCATCAGGACCTCCTCCGGGGTGTCGGGGTGGTGCACACTCAAGAGGTCCTCGACCAGGGGGTCCTCGGTACGCGCGAGCAGGCGCACGAGGTCGGGTGGCAGGTGGGGGCTCTGGGCGGCGGCGCGCCGGAGCATCGGGTGGACGGAGGCCGCGGCCCGACGCAGTACCTCGGGGTCGGCGAGCCCGTCCCGTACCCACTCCACGTCCCCCCTGTCGAAGGCCTCCACCGTGAAGTCGATCGCCATGCGCCGTGTCTCGTCCAGCTCGGGCCTGAGGGAGACCGCGAGCCGTACGGCCTCGTCGGGGTCGACGGCGAGCCGCTCCACGAGGTCGGCGGGCAACGAAGGATTCTCGGCGAGGGCCACCAGGTGCGTCCGCTCGGCGACGCCCCGCTCGGCGTCGGCGCGGACGAGGAGCCCTCGACGCAGCGCCTCGGCTGCGGACTTCGGATCGCGGAGGAGTTCGGAGGTGACGCGTGCGTCCCGCCGGCACTCCCACTGCGCGGCGGCCCGCCGCACCTCGGGATCAGGGTCGGCCAGCAGCGCCGACCGCTCGCCCGGCGGCAGGATCTCCCATGCACGCACGGCTTCCCGGCGCGCTGCCGAACTGTGATGAGTAGCCATCGAGGCCACGAACGACGGCGCCAAATGGGGCGAGTCCAGCAGTGCCGTCCGGACAGAAGGGACGGGGTCGTCGAGCAGGCGGACGCACACGGCGTCCGGGAGCGGCGCGACCTTTGTGCGCGGGTCGTACACCTCGGGTCCGTACGCAAGAGCTGCCCGCACCTTGGGAGAAGGATCGTCCGCGAGCCGGGCCCGCTGTGCAGGCTCCGCCCTGGCGCTCATGGCGAAGTCGATCCGGGCGCTCGGGTTCGGGTGAGCCAGGATCGCCACGACGGCCAGCTCAGGGAGTCCGGCCCGCTGGAGGGCGTCACGGGGCGGACGGTCACCGTCCCCCTCGAAGGCGAGCAGGCGCAGTAGCAGCGGTGTCGGCAGCGCCGAATTGCGGGCGACTCCGTCCAGCGCGGATGCGTGGAACGCCACCATGATTCCCCTACCCCGTGTGTATTCCCCGATCGGTCCGCGACCATGATCTCCCGTAGGTCCTTCAGGAACCGCCGAACGGCACCAGCTGTCCGGCTGGGTCTGCGTTGTCCGGGTACCGGGAAAACCCGGCCATGCCGAGTGACATCGGCTCCTTGCCATGCAGGACATCTGTCAGCCACGGTTCCACCCGCCCTTTGAGACTTTGACCAGCACAGATCTGTCCGGCCCCTTCGCACCGTCCCCGGGCCAGCGCATGAGGCTGATCGGGGACGGCACGGGGAGCCGTCAGAACGCGGGTTCGTCGTAGGGGACCGAGCGGCATGGCAAGAGCCGAAGGGGCACATGTCCCGCTCCGCTACGGAATGGTGGTTGGTCACGCGGCGAGCCGGTGTGCGGCCGGGGCTGGGCTCGAAGCCAGGGGTCGCATCGGCCATCGGCTCTAGGTGCGCAGCGGTACTGGCGCGGAACGCTTGTTCCATTGCTGTCGTATACCTGTGGCCCCGGGCACGGCGATGGTCGCTGAACTGCTGTGAGAGGAGCAAATTGGGGCCTGAGACCTTGGGGCATAGGTTGACGGCATGGTGGAGGGGGAGAACTCCGCGGCGCAGACCATGTCGCAGGAGCAACAGAAGAGTGGGCGGCATGCCGCCCAGCGGAAGAAGGACAAGGGCGGGCTGGCTCGTTCGTCCTTGCTGATGGCTGTTGGCACGGTGGTGTCCCGGGCGACGGGACTGATCCGCCAGGTGCTGCAGGCCGCAGCGCTAGGCACGGGCTTGCTGGCCAGCACATACAACACGGCGAACACGGTGCCAACGAGCCTGTACACGCTGCTGATCGGTGGCGCGCTCAACGCCGTGCTGGTGCCGCAGCTGGTCCGGGCCAGGGCAACGCAGCCCGATGGCGGACGCGCTTACGAGCAGCGTCTGGTCACGCTCGTGGTCTGTGTACTGGGTGTGGGCACGGCGCTGGCGGTGTGGGCGGCGCCGCAGATCGTAGGCCTGTACATGCGGGACACCCCGGACAGTCACGAGGCGTTCGAGCTAACGGTGACGTTCGCGCGGTTCCTGTTGCCGCAGATCTTCTTCTATGGGCTGTTCAGCATCTACGGACAGGTGTTGAACGCCCGCGAGAAGTTCGGCGCGATGATGTGGACCCCGGTGCTGAACAACGTCGTGCTCGTCGGAATGTTCGCCGCCTATCTGGGGCTAATGACGGTTCCCGACCGGGTGGAGGACATCACCGCCGACCAGGTGCAGTTGCTGGGGATCGGGACGACGGCAGGCATCGCCCTGCAGGCCTTGGCACTGATCCCGTTCGCGGGGGCGGCTGGTTTCCGTTTCCGCCCGCGGTTCGACTGGCGAGGCGCCGGCCTGGGCAAGAGCGTCCACGCGGCAAAGTGGACGCTGCTGTTCGTCTTGGCCAACCAGGTCGCCCTGACCGTGGTCACGAACTACGCCAATGCCGCCGACCAGGAGCTGCCGCAGGCCGGCGCGGGCTACTCGGCCTACACCTACGCGCAGACGATCTGGATGCTGCCGCAGTCGATCGTGACGGTGTCCCTGGTGACGGCGCTGCTGCCGCGCATGAGTCGGGCCGTCGCTGAGGGGCGCATCACGGATCTACGCGCGGACCTGTCCCGGGTGCTGCGGATCAGCGGCGTGGTCATCGTGCCCACCGCGTTCCTCTTCCTCGCTCTGGGGCCGCAGATCTCCTCGCTGCTCTTCGCCCACGGTGCGGCGGACGCCGCCTCGGCCCGCCCGCTGGGGTACATGCTGCAAGCGTTCGGACTCGGCCTCATCCCGTTCTCCGCTCAGTACCTGCTGTTGCGTGGCTTCTACGCCTTCGAGGACACGCGCACGCCGTTCTTCATCGCGGCTTGGATCGCGGGCGTGAACATCGCCCTGGCCACCGCGTGTCATTTGCTCTTGCCCGCCCGCTGGGCGGTCGTCGGCATGGCCGGCGCCTACACCCTCTCCTACGTGGCCGGTCTCGCACTCACCGCGCATTTGCTGCGCAGGAGGCTTGGGGGTCGCATCGACGACGGCGGCCTGCGCCGCACCTACGTGAAACTGTTCTGCGCCGCGGGCCCGGCTGCTGGGCTGGGCTGGGCTGCAGCGCGTGCGTGTGCGGGCCTGGGAAGTGGAACGTGGCCTACGGCCGTCGCACTGGCTACCGGGGCGCTGGCGACAGCCGTGGGGTACCTCCTTCTCGCCCGGTTGATGAAGATCAACGAGTTGCGTCGCCTGCCCGGGATGCGCTGAATCCATGCAGACGATGCAAGGAGGCGTGCTGCAGGCCTTGCAGCACAGGGTCGCGACGGGCTCTTGCCCGCCGGTGCGCAGTTGCTGGGCGCGCAACTGGCGGCGCGTGGCCAGCGCGTCCGGGGCGGTGCGCCAGTCGTACTGGGAAACCAGCGGGTTCGCGGATTCTGACGGTTCACGTGACAGGAACCCGCTGGTGGGGTGTGGGTTCTGGAGTGGGGAGGCACGCGGGTTCAGTCGCGACGTGTCAGGCAAGATGAGGCTCCAATCGGTTGGGGAGGGCTCGGGGTGGGTTACGAATTGCAGGCGGTCATCGCGAGTGACGGGGTGCTGCGCGTCGGGTCGCGCGAGGTTCCTGGATCCCAAGTGGTGCCTCTTGGCCAGGGCCTGTCGCTGATGCCGATGACCGATGAGGTCTTCGATGCCGTCACGGACGGCAGCGACGGACGAGACCTGGGGTTCTGGCGGCTGCCAGGGGGCTTCGACTCGCTGCTGGCTCAGTGGTCTGCTGCGGGGCCGATCGCCTATGTGGAGGCCGAATACTTCGGCGGAGTCGGCGAGCAACGAGCCGCTGTCTGGGCTGACGGCGCGCTGGCACTGGGGCCGCTGGATGAGCCGACGAAGAAGCGGTTCTCGCGAGCAGTCAGCCCCATCTCCCAGGCCCTGCGGCGGCTGGGCGCCCGAAGGAGTCTGGGCGAGGACGAGTTCGAGGCCGTGGGGCTGGGCCGCCATCGCAGCAACGAGGACTGGATTTCGTCCAGCGCCTGCTAGGCCTGAGTGGGATCGATGGTGAAGCGCTCGGCGTAAGCCGTGCGGACGTAGTGGATCGCGGTGTGCGAGGTGATCCCGAACAGTCGCATCAGCCGGATCGGGTCGGCGGTTTCGCGGGCCTCGTCGAGGAGCCGGTCCTGCCGGAGCTGGGTGGGGTTGATGCCGATTCGGTCGCGGAGTGCTTTGAAGTTGGAGGGGCCGACGGCGGGCCGGTCGACGTGCAGGGCGGTGATGGGGCTGACGATCAGGTAGGGGTTGGTGCTCAGTGGCCACAGCTGGTGGCGCTCGATCAGCCAGTCCTTGACGAGTTGCAGTGTGAAGTCGTCCAGGTGGATCTCGTGGTCGAGCCGGTTCGGTCTGCGGATCCGCAGGCGCCCGATGGAGCGGTCGAGGTCGTCGAGCCGAATCTCGGCGACTTGTTTGGGACGGACGGCATAGACAGCCATCAGGACGAGAGCGAGCTTGTCTTGATGCCGGGGACCTGGTCCAAGAGACCCTTGAGCCGGTCCGCCGGGATGGGCCGCGGGACCCTGACGGGCGCGGTCAGGTGCACGTTCCTGGCCGGGTCGCGGAAGATCCGGCGCTCGCGCCGCAGGGCCCTGAAGAGCGACCGCAGCCCGGTGAAGTACGAGTAGTTGACGGCGGCCGTCTTCACCTCCTCCTCGGTGACTTCGTTGAGTGACCCGAGGTGGTCCCAGACGGGAAGGACGGCCACGACGTGCAGCATGTAGCCGCGGATCGTGTTCCAGGGCATGGCTGGTGAGGGCCGTTTGCCCTCGCCGCGGAGCACGGACACCCAGGCGCGAAGGTCCGCCTGGAACTGCGCGGGTGCCTGGCCCACCCACCGGTGCACGGATGCCTCGTCGGTGCCGACCGCCTGTGAATCCGGGGCCAGCAGGCCCTTGGTCTGCAGGAATCCGGCGACTCGGACGGTGTTGTAGTGCTCGGTGATGCTCCCGGCGCCGTAGACGTCGCGCTCAGGTATCGGGGTGTCGGTGCCTAGCCAGGCCAGCAGCACCCGCAGGGTGCGGAGGCTCTTCTTGCGAGTGGCGCTGGACCAGGACTGCGCTCGGGCGAGTCGGTCGAGTTCGTCGACGAGGTACTGCGCCTCGGGCGTGATCTTCAGTAGCCCGGGGTCGCGGATCGCTGTCCAGTCCCGCTCCGGCGCCGGGAAGAGTTCGAGTTGAGCGGGGTCGATCAGGTGCTCAGGCCAGTAGCGGCGGGCCGCTCTGGCTCGGCGAGCCTGATGCCGTCGTGCGGTTTTGAGGTCGCGACCGGTCTTGTTCGCGTAGATGTCGATTTCACCGCCGAACCAGAGTTGGTCGAGGACCGGGGCGTCGGCCAGAGTCTGCTCCAGATGGACGACACGGCAGCTTCGGCAGCGCCCCAATGAGAGCGGAAGGACTCGGTGGCAGCGCCGGCACTCGCCGGTGTCGTTGAACCGATTCCAGTTCTTGCAGGCGGAACAGAGCTTCGCGGTGGTGCCGGACCAGGACAGGCAGTGTTCGCAGCTCACAGCCGAGGCATGGGGATGCAGTGACAGATGCCACCGGTTCGGGCGGCGCCGCAGCAGCCCAGCGCGACGGAACAACTCCACCAACGGTCCGCGCAGTTCCGGGAGTCGAGCGAGGTCCTGCTCGCGTACCAACTGCTGGTCGGCTTCCCGGCCGGCCAGCGCGAGACGGGCCATGTGAAGGGCCAGGCGCTTCCATGCCTCGCCCAGCTGCCGTTCAGCCGCCATGTGATCGACCGCCGCGGCGACCGCGGGCAGCTCCGGGAAGGAGCGGTCCGCGATCCGATGCGCGTGCTCGATCGTCAGCGTCCGGGGCAGTTGCGTCCAGGACAGCTGACCGGGGATCTGCGGGGGACAGACTCGCGGATCGTCACAGACGGTCGGTGAGCTCGGCCCTGGCGACCAGGGGCGCCAGCGCGGGACCGGCAGGTCCGGGCCGAACCGGAAGACCACCTGACGCCAGTGCATCCCGTTGCCGATCAGTTGGGCGGAAGCCCGCGCAGGCCAGGGCCGTTGCCCGGAACGGGACGGACCGCGGCGCCGTGATCGGGCCGGGCGCCGGCCACCCGTCGTTCGTCGTGCTCGCGGGAGGCGAGATACGACTCCGGCTCGGCCTGCATAAGGTCAGCGACGGTGCAGTCCAACGCTGCGCAGATCTTGTCCAGGTCCTCCAGCCGGACCGTGACCGGCTTGCCGCTCCAGAGTGCCGCGACCTTGCTCAGCGACGGCGTGAACCCCACCTCCGCGAGGACCGCTTGCAGCTGCGTCGGCCTCCAGATGTCGCGCTGTGCGGCGACCATCCGCAGGTTCCACTTCATCGCTCATGCCTCCATGCTCAACCGTCGAACTGCCCGGCGTGCGGACTACAGGCTGGCCAGCTCCGGGTCCGCTTGGACGGTCGACAGGTAGCCGACCGTGGTACTGGCCCAGATGTGGCCAAGGACCTTCTGGACGTCCCACAGCGCCATGCCGCTCTCGTAGAGGTGGGTGGCCCGCGCGTGCCGCAGCAGGTGGGGAATCAAGCAGGTCACCGGCCCGGGAAGATAGAGCTCACCGGCCGTCCTGAGGGCCTTGCGGAACGCGTCGGGCTGCACGGCCGTGGACACGGTGATGCCCGCGGAGGCCAGCGCCCGGGGACGCCGTTCGGAGGGGAACAGCGGTGCTGCCGGATCCAGGGGGTCGTCGCTGAATGCCCCGCGGACTTCCTCGATGTACCACCACAGCAGTTCGCGTCCCTCGGCGAACAGGTACGCCTGCCGCTCACGCTTGCCCGAGCCGCCAGCCCCCTTGCCCTGGACCACGAACCGGCCCCACTGGCCAAGCTCCCAGTGGATGTCTCCGAGGCGGACCGCGCACAATTCGCTCGCGCGGACCCCGGAGATGTAGGCGAGTTTGGCCATCACGTAGTCGCGTACGGCCACCTGGTACTTGCGCGCCGCCGGGAGCGATGCCCGCCACTGCGCGAAGCACTCCGTCAACGCTCGCTGTGACGGAGGAATGCGCAGGCCGAAGTCACCCCGGTGAACTGGCCTGTTGAACGTGTCGACCGGCGACTCGACCGTCGCACCGAACCGTCGGGCGATCTCACCTGCATAGCGCTGTTCCAGGAACGCGAAGTAGCTGTCGACCTTGGTCAGTTTGCTCCGCACCGTAGAGCGGGCCCGGCGGCCCTGGCCGGTGTAGAAGCGGTCCACGTGCCGCGGCGTGAGCCGCCAGGGGACCAGGTCGTAGAAGGAGCACAGCTCCATCACCGGCTGGACCAGCTTCTCCAAGGTCGTGGGAGCAAGCCCGGCGACGTCCCGGGCCCACAGATACTCCGACACGGTCTCCAGGTAGAAGCCCTGCTCGTCGACGGCATGGGTCTGTGCGGCGGCCCGCCGCTGGAGCACCTGGACATCGGCCAGACCACTGCCGTCAGGCCCATCGGCATCGTGTAAGTCGCCGTCCCCCGACTGCCCGGTGAGCAACGTTAGGCGGCGGCGACTTCCCGATTCCCCCATAGCCTCGCAAGTTACTGGCCGTACTCGCAGAATCTGACAGCAACTCGGGGAATCCGACACGAACGAGTGACAGTCGACGAGAAGGCTCTCACCTCCTCACTTGCACTGTTCTCGCACCAGAGGGCTCCAAGGAACCCGCGTGAACTCCAGTTGGTAAGCCCTGCGGATCCGCTGGCTGTGCGCGTGCGGTCACCTCGTCTCCCACCGGCAGGGGCGGTAGGGGTAGCGAGGGCCGGGGCGGTGCGGGCGCGGCCGACCAATCCGGCGGCGCGGGCGGCGAGTGAGCACGGGCGTCTCCTTCACGCTGCCGGGGCGACTGGACAGCACCGCGCCCCGCCGACGTCGAACGTCGATCGGCGGGGCGTGGCTTGGACAGGAGCTGTTTTGAGGGGAGGCCGGGCGGCCTGTCCGGTCCTCGCATCCCGGGCCGGAGCGCGGGTGCGAGGGCCAGGCAGAACCTCCGGAGTGGTTTGGACGCGTTGAGGGCCCGCACCCCTCAAGGGGTGCGGGCCCTCAACGCGACTCCCTGCTCGGAGTCAGCGATCGGAGGAGAGATCGGATGGGAGTTTTTCACCGGTCTCTGCGTCGTACGCGACCCCGGTGGGCGAGAGACGCACCGTCCGGGAGTCGGCCCGGGCGCCTTCCTTCCAGGTCTTTCCCCCCACCGCGACTCGGACCGTCACGTCGGCGAGGGGGTCCGTCACCGGCAAGGCGACCTCAGGAGCCTTGGGGTACCAGCGGTCCTCACCACGGGTGGTGTAGGCGCTCTTCCCGGAGGCGTCGATCCGCAGATACTGCGCGTTGCGGTCGAAGAACGTGCGCAGCTCCACGATGACGCGGTCCCTATCGCCGCTCCACTGCGCAACTAGGTCTGCCTCCACGCCATCCATGTGCAGCGCTGCCCCCGACCGCCCCTTGTAGGCTTCGGCCTTCTCTTGCCGCTCCCGGCTCTGCCGGTCGTTCTCCGCGTTCTGGTACACCGCGGCGATGGTGATGGACAGGGCGGCGACCGCGGCGACGTAGGGCCAGCGCCGGCGCTTCGGCGCGGGCGCTGCGTCGTCGACGGGCAGGTCGGCGGGCGGCACGGGGGTGGATGGTTCGGGCCCACGGTGCCACTGCGGTGCTGTGCGGTCGTCGGTCTGCTGGATCCAGTCGCCTTTCCCCATGCGGGCGACGGTAGCGCGCAGTTGGGTCGCCTGGTCAGTGCTTCCGCTCAGTTCAGCCACCTGCGCCCGGGTCTCCAACCAGGCAAGGGCCTGGGCAGAGTAGAGGCCGTGGGTTTGGATGTCCTCCCGCTCGTGGAGGGCGGCCAGCTGAGCGGCTTCGTCGCACCGGCCGTCCAGCGCGGCCTGGATGACGGTCTCGTGCCGGGCGAGAATGGCGTCCCTGGTATCCACGACGTTCGGAGGCAGCTCCCAGTCCCAGTCCCCCTCGTCGGCAGCGTCTTCGGTGGCCTGCTCAACTGGCGCCGACAGGTCCTCAAGCTGGACTTCATCACTGCACTCGCCGGATTCCGCCACCACCGCGGCAGGTTCCTGTTCGACGACCAGGGGTTGCTGCGCCTTGCGGCGGCGGGACGAGGTGTCCGTGAGCTTGAGTTCCTCGTCGCTGAGGACGGTCTGGATGATGTCGACGTAGTCGGGGCCGACCTTCCACACGGCCTGTCCTGGTTCGAGCGTCGGGATCTGCTCGACCGCCCAGGCGGGCAGACCGAGCAGAGCTCCGACGGCTGCCGCTTCCTCCGGTCCCAGGCGGCCGACGTGCGCGATCTCGCACAGCCGCGCCAGGTCCTGCGCCTTGCCGTCGCCCAGGTCGGACAGCGTGTGCATCACGACGTCCAGGGACAGCCCCGCTTTCCGGGAGTTCTTCAGCTGCCGCTGGATCAGCTCGCTCGTGGCCGGGGACAGCAGGATCTGCCACGCTTCCTCGAGCACCAGGTGCCGGTGCACGGCGGTCGACTGGGGCAGCCACACGTGCTCCGCCCAGCACGACACGGCGGCCATCAGGGACGGGATCGCCGGGGAATTGCGGTCCAGGCCGGTGAAGTCGAAGCTCAGGATCGGCAGGTCCGTCTCCGGCAGGCTCGCGTCCTGCCCGTCGAAAAGTCCCCGCAACGAGCCTTCGGTGTAGCGGGACAGGGCGATCGCGGCGCCCTCGCCCCACTCGGTGAGCCTCGCGGCCGGCCACCGGCCGTCCTCGGGTCGGACCAGAGCGTCGACCAGCCCGGTCAGCGACGTCGCCTTCGGGTGGGTCAGGGCGTGCTGGAGCGCGTGGGCGGCCTGGGGAGTGAGCGCTCCGGGCTCGACAGCGGCGATCAGCGACCGGATCAGCTGCTCGCGGACCTCCGGCGGGAACAGGGAGCTGCACGGGTTGAGGGTGAAGGCGCCGGCCTCGATGACCCGCCCGCCCAGGGACCGCACGAGCGGTGCCCACTCTCCGGCGTTGTCCTCACCGAAGCTGTCGATGACGACGGCCTGGTGTTCGTGCTGGAGGATGTCGCGGCGGATCCGTGCCTTCGCCGTCGTGCTCTTGCCGGAGCCCAGGCCGCCCAGGCCGAGGCTGTTCGTCGACGGGAGCACCGCGGTGTCGGTCAGGACGGGGGAGAGGTGGAAGGGCCTCCCGTCCAGCAGGGACCGTCCGATCGGGATGCCGGGGAAGCTGCTGTTGGAAGCGACCAGCGGCGCCGTGATCGCGGCGTGAGTGGAGGGCAGGCGAATCATCAGAAGATCACCCCTTTCCGGGTGGCGGCTCCGTGGGGTGTGGTCATCACGTGAGCGCGGTGCTGCTGGCCAGCGAGCCAGTCCAGGTGAATGCGGTGCCGGTCGGCGGTGAGGGAGGCCTGCCAGCGGCCGTCCGTCACCGTCTCGGGGCAGTCGCCCCACACGGTGAGGTAGGCGTCGATGTCCACGAGGGTGGCGCCCTGGACCAGCGCGCCGTGGGTCGTTCCGCTGGCGATCTCGTGGGCGTCTTGCTTGACCTTGTCGGTGGTGAAGGCCTCCGCCGCAGCCCGCTGCCACTTCGCCGACCGGCGGGACTGGCCCGCCGGCAGCGGCCGGTACAACACCGCGAGGGAGCGGTCGGCCTCATGCCCGAGCAGGAGTTTGGGCATGAGGTCTCCGTCGGTCTCGTCGGGCCAGGAGGTGATCCGTGCGGTGGCCGCGTAGCGGCCGTCCTCAAGCGCGGCCCAGCTGGGGCCGCGTTCGGTCACGGCCGGAATGGGCTCCGGCTCGACGGGGGTCAGGGCACCGAGGGAGGCGAACTCGCTTGCCAGGGTGTCGATGACCCGGGCGGGCTGGCCAACAAGCCCCTTGGGCACGTGGACGGAGAGGGTCTGGGTGTGCGTGGTGTAGTCGCCGGTGGTGGCGTGGTGCGTGACGTGAACCTGGATCCCCGCAGTGCGGGCCTGCCCGCCGGCGAACACCAGAGCCTTGGAGAAGGCGGCGTGGAAGTCGGCCCGCCGCTGCGGGTCCTGCATCGTGCCGTGTTCCGGATACAGCGCCCACGTCGCGGTCGCTCCCGGGGCGGTGACCACGGAGTCGGGCACGGTGCGCTCGCGCAGGTGCCGGTAGCCGACCGCCGCCCACCGGGCGAGCGAGCGCGGCCCGGGCGCCACATTGAGCAGCGCCGCGGCCGCGCCCACCACGCCGAAGGTCCACACAGGCGGCGGGGTGATCATCGCCGACATCAGGACTGCACCCCCGACCCCGGCGTTCGCTTTCGTCAGCAGAGTCTCCATGGGGCTGAGCCCGCGCTGGAGGGCGGGGATGCGATAGCCGGGGGTCAGGGAGTACATGACTTCTCCTCCTTAGGGATTGCCCGGCCGGGCAGGTGCCGGCCGGGGATTTCGAACGGGGTTGGCGTTGGGGGTGGGTGCCGGAGACGGGACGGTGGCGCGCGCCTGCTGGCGCGCCTGGCGCATCTGCGTGTTGCGGGTCGCGCGGTCGGTCTGATCCCGCGTGGCCTTGGCGACGGCGGACTCGGTGGTCAGCCGTCCCGGCCGCTGGTGCGGCTTGAGGCCGTAGGCGGCGAACAGCACCCCGCGGTCCTTGGACATGGCCCGGCCGGGCGTGTCCACCGTGCGCGGCACCCGCGGAGCGTTCTCCTGCTCGTAGACGGTCGGCGCGCCGACCCGCACAGCGGCCCGGGCCAGGGGAATGTCCGTGTGGCGTTCCACCAGGGCCCGGGCGGCGCCGGCCACCTTGGGCCCGAAGTAGGGCACACCGTGGAAGATCATCCGCAGCATCAGGGCATCTGCGGCGACCAGCAGGACGGTGTCCACCACGAGCGAGCCCTTGGCGAACTCAACGAACGGCGAGACCAGCAGCAGCGCGAACGGGGCGAACATCAGCCCCAGCAACCGCTGGGCCCAGGCCTTGACGGCGGTCATGTCGCCGCCGCGTGCCAATGAGGCCAGCACTAGGGGCGCCAGGCACACGAAGGCGAGGATGCCGAGCTGGCGCGTGATGAAGACCAGCGCGGCGAAGGCCAGGGCGACGACCAGCGCGGAGATGATCAGCAGCATCGCCAGGGGGTTTTCTGAGTCCGCTCCGTTCTCCAGATCGTCGCGGATCGCGCCGAACAGGGTCGCCTCGTTGCTGTCGAACGCGGCCGTGAACGCGGCGCTCACGGCCTTGTTCAGGAGCATCACGGCCCCTGGGACCGACGCCATGCAGGCGACGGCCACGAGGGCCCATCCGGTGGAGGCGCCCATCTGCTTCAGGCGGGGTGCGCCCTGCCAGGCGGTCAGGGCGCACACGACGACCACGCACACGAAGATGGCGACCGCCAGGTGCTGACCGAGCCACAGGAACGGCTCGTACAGCACGCTGTCGGCCTTCGCCGGCGCCCACGCGTGCTCCGGCGCGATGAGCTGCTCGATCTTCTTGATCAGGATGTTGGCGAGGTCTTCGACGCGGCCGGCGGCGCCGTCGGTGATTCCACCGCCAGCGCCTCCACCGCCGCCGCCTCCTTGGTCGCCGGTGTCCTGCTCGCAGTACTGCCGGGCGAGCCCGTCCAGCTGGCGGCAGTTGTTCTTCTCCGCCATGGTCAGCCCTTGGCTTCGGTCACGGTGGAGAAGAGCGTGTCCCCGTACAGGGCCAGCACCACCGCCACGAACAGGGTGCCGATGGCCATCGAGCCCTTCCGCAGGGCGCCCTTGGGGTCGCTGGACAGCTGGAGCAGCATGCGGACAGCGATCACGGCGATCACGGCGGCGATGCCCTTGGTGACCAGGCCTCCGCCCGTGAGGCCGATGGTGTCGAAGAAGTCCTTGAAGCCGGTGGACATGTCGACGGGCTTGGCCAGGATGAACTTGCGCATGGATCAGATCTCCTTGTTGTTGGGGGATACGGGTCGTGCGAAGGCGTACAGGTCGCTCATGGAATCCAGGGGGGAGAAGCGGACCTGGGTTCCGGGCCGGGGGGCATCGAGCATGTAGCCGCCGCCGACGTAGATTCCGACGTGGTGAATTCCGGAGGCGCTGGGGCCGTAGAAGACGAGATCCCCGGGTTTCGCCTCGTCGCGTTTGACGGGTTCCGATGCGGCGTATTGCTGGGCTGCCGTGCGGGGCAGGGTGATACCGGCCTGCGTGTAGGCGTATAGCGTGAGCCCGGAGCAGTCGAAGCCAGTGATGGATTCACCGGACCGGCCCTTGGGCGAGCAGCAGGTGCCCGTGCTGGGGCCGTTCGCGTTTCCTCCGCCCCATGCATATGGTTTGCCGAGCATTTTTTGAGCCGCGTTGACAGCAGCAATGCCTTGGTCCGTTGTGGCGGACTTCCCGCCGCCGGAGTTCTGGTTGGCGAGTGCGGTGATTGAGCGGACGTATGTCTGTGTTTCCTTGTAGGGCGGTATGCCGCCGTATTTGCGGACGGCGCCGCTGCCTGCGTTGTAGGCGGCCAGCATGTTGCTCTGCTTGTTACCGGGAACGTCGTTCACGTCCTCGGCAATGGTGCAGAGATACTTGGCCGATGATGGGATCGCGTCTTCGGGATCCCACACGTTGCGCTTTCCGTCTCCGTTGCCGTCGATGCCGTGGGTTTCCCAGGTGGACGGCATGAATTGCGCGATTCCCTGCGCGCCGACCGGCGACGAGGCTTTCGGATTGAAACCCGATTCCTGCGTCAGGAGCGCGGCGAGCAGATTCGGGCTGACCTCCGGGCAGGTGTTTCCCGCGTCCTCGATCAGGCGTTGGTACTGGGCTGGGACGGCCAGGCTGAGGGCCGTGCCGACGGGGTTGTCGCCGGCGCCTTGCACGAGCGCGGCTGCGGCCACGGCCGCCGTGGCTCCTATGCCGACGGTGACCGCTGTAGAGGCTCTCAAGAGCGTCTTGCCTCCTTCCTCGGGGGTCTTGGAGTGTTTTCGCAGGTCAGCTCCGCCATGGCGGCCCGCCATGGCACCGCCATGTGCTCGTGCTGGACCGCCATGGAGCCGCTGAGATGGCGGTGTCGTGGCGGTCGGCGGCGGCGTGGTGGCGGTGCTCGTGGCGGTCAGGTAGCGGACTGCGCGAAGGCGATGAGGTCGTCCAGGCGGTAGCCACGGCCCTGCGCGTTCTTGTAGGTCCGAGGGCCGCCCAGAAGCTCGTTGAGCTTTTTTCCGCGCTTTACCGGATCGTCTTCCAGGATTCCGAGGGCGGGCGCCATGTCGGGTGTGGTCATGAAGTCCACGCCCTTGCTTCGCATCAGGTCGATGGCTTGCCTGAGCGGAGTTTCTTCCGGCACCGCTTCCACTCGCTTGGTGACTTTTTCGTCCACCACGTCCCAGATGAACTTGTCGTCGAAGTTGAATCCCCGGATGAGGGTGGATCGCCCGTTGGCAAAGAGGACCGCCTGACCCTTGATATCCGGGTCGAGGAGTACCGGGTTGATCGGTGCGACCGTTTCGAAATAGGTGTCGCCGAGAGCAACCTTGGCAGTTCCCGCCGATGCCACGTACAGGCACATGCGGTAGAGGAACTGGTCCCTTACCTCTACGGGAATGGCATTCACGGATGGGCGCTGCGTCATGAGCACCGTGGAGATTCCGGATTCCAGGGACTTGGAAACGAGCTGCCGTGTGTCCTTGGCGATCTCCTTGGCCTGGTCCTTTTCCTCGTTCGTGGAGCCTGAGGCGAAGAAGTCGGCCGCTTCGTCCACAATGAAGATGACCGGCTTGAATTTGGGAACGGGCTGACGGTTACGAATAGCTTCCGTAATTTCCGCGTACCGGCTGTCCGAGCGGGCGTTGAGTTCCTGCACCATGTCCCAGAACACGGCCGGGTCATCGGACGACTCGTAGCGGGTGGCGATCGGCTCGAAACGGGTCAGTCCGCAGAACTTGCCGTCGAGCAAATACAGCTCGAATTCGCCGTACGCGATCAGCAGGCAGGTGATGAGCCCGTTGACCAGGGTGGTCTTGCCCATCTGCGTCATGCCCGCGACCAGCAGCGACGCCTTGTCGAACGTGGGCACGCCGGCGAGCTGGCCGGTGACGTCGTGACCGAGCGGGACCCCGGCGAACGTCTCGATCTCTTGGCGGGTCGGGGCCGGGAACGGGCGGGTGAACGGGGGCTCGTGCAGCTTGAGCAGCTTCACCCGGCGTTCGTTGTCGCGGCTGCGCTCCAGGGTCAGGTGCAGGCGGGTCACGCCGAACATGCCCGCCACGGTGCCCAGGCGCTTCTCGACGTCCTCGTATGTGCGGCCCTTGGGGACCAGGAAGTCGTAGAGATCGCCGGTCTGCATCTGAGAGATCGTGACCTCGTCGGCCCGGATCACCTGTTCACTGCCGATGACGCCGGCCGTGCGCAGTGCTGCGGTGAGTTCCGGGTGCGCCGGGGTCGCCTCAGCGTCCTCCTGCTCCCCGTCCAGGGAGGCCGCGGGCACGTCCTGCTTGAGGGCTACGGAAGCGCTGCGCCCGCCGGCCGACGGCTTCGCGGTGCCCGTCAGCAGCCGGTTGGCCCCGGTACGGAGCCGCCATGCGCCGTAGCCGAGGGCGACCAGCGCCCCGGCGGTGAGCAGGACGGTGGCCGGCCAGGACAGGCCGAGTTTGTCCTTGATGGCGGCGAGGACGCCGAAGCTGGTGGCGAGGACGCCGATCGCGCCTGCTGCCTGTCCCGCCATGTCGTCGCTGGCCTGCTGTTTCTTCTTTGCCACACCCCTCTCCTTCACGATGATCATGAGCGGGTCGGCGGAACATATAGCCGCACGCGCTTTCGATTTCCAGTGGGTTTGTCCAGCGCTCGCCGGGTCTGCTTCCTGGGTCTGCGAACCAGGGGGTTCGCTCGCCGGGTCACTCGCCGGGTCTGCGCTGGTCGACTGCGGTTTCGCTTCCGGCAGTCGCAGCAAGGGCCAGCCCGCAACTGCGGGCTGGCCCTCACTGGTGGTGCCGGACATAACAGGGCGTTCACCCCGTCTGAGAGGGGTGTCAGTCAGGCGTCCGTTTCCGCGTCCTCGTCTTCGTCGGCCGTGTCGGTCTCCTCGGCCGTGTCGGTCTCCTCGTTCGACAGCAGTGCGCTCCAGGCGCGGCGCACTCGCTTCTCGCTGCCGACGAAACCGGCGTCGCGGAAGGCGGCGCCGGCCTGGCGGTAGGACGCCGGCGGGTCGTCGCGGTAGCGCAGGTGCCGCAGCACGACGTCGAGCTGCTGGTCGGTCAGCTGCTCGCCGGGCTGCGGGGTCGGCACGCCCGCGACGGCCGCGAGGTCGGCGAGCGTGACGGCGTCACGGTCGGCGTCACGCCCGGTGTGACGCTTGCCGTCACGGTCGCCCGTGAAATCGCCCTGACCTGCGTGACGGCGGTCAGCGCCCGTGCCGGAGGCGTCACGCCCGTCGGTCAGGGCCAGAGGATTCGACCCGGAGGCGTCACGGTCGGCCGTGACGGGCAGGGCGGGCGCGGTCGGCGTCCACGTCTCCAGCTGCTCCAGTTGCGGCAGGGCGATCGCCGCGACCGAGGGCGGCAGAGCCTTGTCCTGGACGGTCTTGGCGGTGGCCTCGGCCGTGGTGTGCAGCTCCTCGGTCATCTTCTTCTGGGCTTCCAGGACGGCCTTGCGGTAGTCCGTCTCGGCCTCGGTGACGCGCTTCTGGAGCTCCTTGGCCACGTCCAGGAGCTCGATGCGGTGGGCGGCCTCGGCCTCCATCGCCTCCAGCTGGTCCGCGACCTTCTGACGCTTCTCAGCGATCGTCTGGAGAGTCTCGGCCGACGTCTTGCGCCCGAGCGACGGCAGGGCCAGCCACCAGGCGCCCTTGGTCGCGACGATGGCGATCGGAGTGAGGACGACGGCCAGGTCGAAGCCGTCGGTCCGGGACACGATCAGCTCGGCCGTGGGGATGGCCGCATTGACGAACGTCAGGGCCAGACCGGCGTACTGGACGCGGCGGACACGGGCACGGTTGTTGCCCGCCAGCACTTCCGTGGCCTGGAACACGACCCACAAGGCGTCCAGGGCGCCCACGGTCGGCACTGCCCAGCCACCGAACCGGGGCTCCAGGATGTCGTAGGACACGGCCACCGACAGGATGGCCACCCCCAGGGTGATGACCCCCAGGATGCTCAGCACCACCCCGCGCGGGGATGGCCGCCAGTTCATGCTCTTGGTCTCGCTCACTGATGGGCTCCTTCGATTGCTTGAGGTCAGCCGGCGCCCATGCCGGACAGGCGGGCGACCTTGGTGACATGGGCGTCCTGCTGCTCGATGAGGCGGTCGACCGATTCCTTGAGGGAGTCGCTGAAGTGGCCGCCGAATCCGTCCCCGACGTGCCAGTCCTTGGCCTCGGGGTAGCCGGCCTTCGTCAGGGCCTGGACCCGGCCCAGGTCGGCATGCAGGTGCTTATAGTGGGCCGCGGCGATGTCCCTCGCTCGCTCGTCGAACGCGACGGCGGCGGCCCGGGCGCGCTCCTGCGCGTCGATCAGGCGGGAGATGGCGGCCGGCCACTCGGATCCGGCCTGCGGGGTGCGCAGGTAGTCGTACGCCGCCTGAAGCGCCTTCAGCTCCCGCTCGTAGGCCTTCCAGCGGTCGGGGGCGTCCTGGACGGCCTGGCGCAGGTCGGCAACGTAGGCGGCGTCCTTCCACTCCTCGTACGCCTGGTCGTACAGGTCGCTCAGGATGCGGTCGGCCGCTTTGCGCACCCGGTGTTCGGCCGGGTCCTCCGACTCCCAGACGTACTTCAGTCGAGGGTCGTCGTAGAAGGAGCGGGGCACGGCCGGCGCGTCTTCCCGGCCGGTGAACGGGAGGAACTCAAAGCGCAGGCCCCAGCCCGAGGGGTGGTTTTCGACCTTCCTGAGGTACCGCGGCAAGTGCGGGCTCAGGCGTTCCCAGATCTGCCGGTGCTCGTCGGGCGTGATGGTGAAGGTGTCTCCGGCGGGCATGGTGGTGCCTCCTTGGCCAGCGGTGCTCGGGCGCTGAACGGCGGGACCGCTCGCGGCGGTCAGGTTCTTGCGCGGCAGCCCGGTGTCGTCCAGGGGCGCGCGTAACGGGATGGTGTGGGACATGGGACCTCCCAGCAGACAGACGGAGCGCGGCTGCGCGGCTCCCCTGGACCGCGCCCGGACCAGCCCGCAGGGCGGGGCCAGGCCGGGCGGGTCAGGCAGCCGTCAGACAGCGGTCGCGGGCTTGTGATCAGTGCTGTAGCCGCGGGCGACCAGGGCGGCGGCCAGGTAGTCGGCGGCCTCCTCCTCGTCGATGCGCAGCTGATGCCGCGCGAACGCCAGGCAGGCAACCTGAGCGGTGGTGACCCGTTCGGGTCCGGAAGAGGACGTCACCGCCGCGTCTCGGATCAGGTGGTCGGCGACCTTCATCAGGCGGTTGTGTCGCCGCCTGGCGCGCATCGTCTTGAATATTTCCGGGGTCCTCCTACTTGTGCCGGGCTGTCCGGCTCCCTGGACCGCGTCCCGCCCCGCCGCTTGAGCAACTGCGGGCAGGGCCGGGCGGGTCAGGCCTCCGTCAGGCCAGCGCGAGGTGCCGGTGTGGGGCGATGACCTGGCCGTCGGGGAGGAGCTCGCCGTTGTCCTCGAAGATCAGGACGCCGTTGCACAGCAGGCTCCAGCCCTGCTCCGGGTGGCTGGCCACGGCGTGGGCGGCCTCCCGGTCCGGGCTGTCGGCGGTCGGGCACTTCGGTGTGTGGGTGCACAGCGAGTCCGGCAGCCGAGTGGCGCCCGTGGCGGTCGTCGCGGTGTCGAGCGGTGTGCTGCTGCGCATGGGCTCTCCTGGCGGGGAAGCGGGCCCGAGACTCTCCCGGACCGGAGGCGTGCGAAAGGCTGGCCGCCCGTGGTGCGGGCGACCGGCCTGGGGGAGCGGCATGGTGCGGGCGGGGAGTTGAGTTTCCGTTCCGCGCTGCGGGTCAGCCCCGCTTCTGCTTCTGCTTGGCGAGGTAGGCGTCCTGGAGTCGGGCGAACGACTCGTACAGACGCTGGCCGGGGTCGCACCGCGCGTCCGGCGAGCACCTGGTGCAGGTCTCACCGTGCGCGCGGTTGGCGGCACGGGCCTTCATATAGCGGTCGTACAGGGATTCAGCCACGGGCCTGTGCCGCGGCCCGGGCCCGGTTACGTGCGGCGCGGCGCTTCATGCGGCGGCGGTCGTCCTCGCTCAGCCCGCCCCAGACGCCGTGCTCCTGGCCGGAGTCCAGCGCCCACTGCAGACACTGCTCGATGACGGGGCAGCGACGGCAGACCGATTTGGCTTCCTCGATCTGCAGCAGTGCCGGGCCGGTGTTGCCGATGGGGAAGAAGAGCTCGGGGTCCTCTTCTCGACAAACGGCGTTGTGACGCCAGTCCATGTGTGTCCTCCGTAGCGGGCCGTTCAGGCGGGGTCGTGTGTGCGGGCAAGCCGAAGGGGCAGGGTGCGGTGATCAGCGGACCTCCAGCGCAACGTGCGCGCCATCACCGGGCTGACCTTCCTCACACCCGCCCCTTCGGCGGGAGGTGCTACTTCGTGCCGCCGACGTGGCATCGGATCTGCTTGCCGAGCGGTGTGGGGACGACGCGCCACCCGGAGGTGAGCACGTCCAGCAGGTCCAGGCCGCGCCCGGACTCCGCGTCATCGCTGTCCATCGCCACCGAGCGGCGGACCGGCAGCAGCTCGCCGACGGGGTCGTGCACGCTCACCACCACACCGCGGCCGGTGGCGTACACCTCCGCGATCAGCGGTACGTGATCGCCGCAGGCCCGCACGGCGTTGCCGAGCAGCTCCGAGACGACCCACTGCGCGGTGTCCGCGGCCTGCTGGTCGGCTCCGTGCGTCACCGGCACCGTCGCGGTCAGCCGGCGAACCTTGCTGAAGGTGTTCGGGGATGCCGTGATGTGGGCGGTGAACCCGCCCTCGCGGTGGCGCACGTACAGGCCGGGGACGACGGCGGGGAGCTCCGGGCGGGCCGCAGGCTGGCCGGAGTCGGCCCGGCGGGCCCGGCGCAGCATGTCGTCCATGCACGGGCTGCTGTCACCGCGCGCACCAGGAGGCGCGGGAGATGTCATCATGGGACTCAAGGTTTTTCCTCCACTGGATTGACCTGCTGACGGCCCTGGGGCGCTATCCCGGGGTCGTCTTCGTTTCGGCTGTCGTACGAGCAGCCGCGGCCCCGGCCTCCCCGATCGCTCGGGATGGCCGGGGCCGCGGTCGTTCGTGCGGCCTCAACCTCATTTGGCGTCGCGGCCGTCCGAGGCGGCGGTCGCGGTCCGGACGACGAAGCCATTGCGGGTGAGGTGGACTGTCGGGACCTGGCGTGTGGTGCGGTACAGGTCGGGACGGGTGCTACGCATCTGGTCCTGTGCGAGGTCGGACATCCGGGCGGTGAGTCGGCGGCCCCCCTCGCAGGGCGTGCCCGCCTTGCACGGCGAGCAGGTGGCGCGGTGCTGCTGCAGAGCCGTGCGCAGCTGCCCGTACAGAGCGGGGACTTCGGTCTGGACGATGCGGCTGATCAGCTTGCGCAGCTCGATCACCGTGGCGCAGTGCCCGAGGCGGCACTGCGAGCAGTCGTCCTGGAGGTGCTGGGCAAGCTGCTCGCGCGGGCTCCGAGCGGCGGAGTTCATCTGGACGGTCGCGGGCGGGGCCTGGGGGCGGGGCTTGCGGACCGGGTTGGTGGTGCGTCGGCTCGAGGCCGTGCTCTCAGCGGCGAGCAGCCGCTCGGTCCACTGCTCGGGGGTGATGTCGATCTCGATGCGCTGCGCGCTGCCGGGGCAGCGGCGGCCGTTGGACGGCTTGGCCTTGACGGAGGCGTCGCGGTAGCGGCGGCCCTCGGGCTTCGGTTGCTCCACACCGTCGCGGTGGGGGTGGATCATCGACCGGGTCAGCCGGTGCCAGGTCTTGCATTCGGGGCAGACGACCATGCGGGTCTCGCCCTCGCGGAGGTTGAGGTGCTCGGGGCGAAGGCTGCTGGCCTTGATGGGGGCGCGGCCGTTGTGGCGCATCGAGTTGACTCCCTGGGTAGCGATTGCGTTCTCCTTCAGCCAGGAGCCGGGCGGGGCCCGGTTTCCTGACCGGCGGGCAGCGCAATAGCTGCGGGTGGCTCACCTGGCTGTGGCTCCAAGGGACCGCGTCGAACTCGTCACCAAGGCCGGCGTGTAAGCACGGACAGCCAGACATATGAAGTTGATTCGGGATGACCGTGGGTCCGGCTCCCTCATCCGGCGCCGCCCGCGGGCGGTTCCGGGTGGGGGAGCCGGGTCCGAAGACCCGGCGGGAGGCGACCGGTCAGGCCGCGACCGGCAGGGCCGTGGCGGCGGCCGGCGGCATGACGCGCAGCTGCGCGGCGTAGGGGATGAGCGCGTCGACCAGGCGCTCGCGGACCAGCTCGTTGATCGAGGGGTCCGTCGCGAGGATGTCCTCGGCAGCCGCCCTGCGCGCCGCGAACTCGCTGGCGACCTTCTCCCGTGCGGCCTTCCCGCCCTTCTTGGAGCTGGCGGCGGCGTCCCAGCGAGCCAGCTCGCCGGGGGTCACGAACTCGTACATCTCCAGCGGCGTTCCGAAGGCCACGTCCAGGTCAGCGTCGCCGAACTCCGGAAGGTCCACCTCGATGGCGTCCAGGAGTGCGGCGGTCTCTGCGTCGAAGGGCTCGGAGGGGCCGGCGGCGGGACGACGGGTGACGTTCATGGAGTGGTCCTCTCGCAAGGGGTCTGACCTGGCGGTTCTGAGCGGTGAGTCGAGTAGGGCGGCACCGGGTGATCAGCGGATCACTTGTCGTGACCTCGCGATGCCTTCAGTAGAGCAAATCTCTTTATAGAGGTCAACGTTTCATTGGAGAGAAATCTAAAATTGTCGAGAGCGGCCTTCGTCCGCCTCGGCCGTATGCCCGTACGATCAGCTCTATAGAGAGCCGCCACAGGGAGACAGATGAGCCGCGAGGGACAGACCAGCCAGCCCAAGTACCTGCGGATTGCCGCAGAACTGAGGGGTGCGCTCGAACGCGGCGATTACCAGCCCGGCGACCGCCTCCCGGGCGAGAACACGCTGGCTGCCGACTTCGACGTGGCCCCCTTGACCATGCGCCAAGCGCTCGGAGTGCTGCGCAGCGAAGGCCTTGTGGGGTCCCGCAAGGGATCCGGTTGGTTCGTTGAGTCGTTCCGCCCGATCAGGCGCCGGGGCATTCCCCGGCTGGCCCGCGGCCAGTGGGGCAGCGGGAAGACGATCTGGTCCGCAGATGACCACCGCGCTCCAGACGTCGACCAGATCACGGTGCAAGAGGACACGCCCCCGCCGGAACACATCAGCGACGTGTTCGAGCTGGCGCCCGGCGAGACCGTCTGCGTCCGCAGTCGGCGGTATGTCATGGAGGGACGCCCGGTCATGGTGGCGGAGTCGTACCTTCCCCAGTCGCTTGTGGCAGGCTCGCCGATCACTCAGGCCGACACCGGCCCGGGTGGCATCTACGCCCGCCTGGCCGACCTTGGTCATGCACCGGCTCGCTTCCGCGAAGAGATCCGCGTACGGATGCCCTCCGCGGAAGAAGCGGCCCGGCTGGCCATTCCTGCTGACAGGTCCGTCATCAAGCTGGCCCGTACGGCGTTCGACTCCGAGGGACGAGCGGTGGAGATCAATGAGATGACCATGGACTCGGCGACGTACGTCTTGGACTACGAGTTCGACGCGTGAAGCTGACCGGCCGGCACCTGACGGAAGTAGGCGGCATATCCGCGCCAGGCGCGGTTGACGTCGCAGGCTGGACACTGCGCTCACCGCTCTCGTCGGCTGGCCGGCGTCAACAGGGATCGCAAGATCAGGCCGGTAACGCTAGTGCTGACCACGGTGGTGACGACGTCGCGGATCACCAAAAGCAGCACCGATGCGACCAGGCCAGCGGTCAGAATCACGGCGACGCGTATGACCACGGCGCCGGGTCGACCACGGGCCCGGGGTTCTGCAACAGGTCTCGTGCAGGGGCAGTTCGGTGTCGTCGTCGGCCTGGTAGGAGTGAGGTCGATGGTCCGACCGTGCGCGTCGGCCACATTGTGCGTCGCGTTGTGGACATGCCGAAATCCAGTCATCTCGCCCTCCCGGAGAAGAAGTTGGGGGTTCCGGCTGGAGGAGCCGTCACTCCAGGTGTAGGCGTGGTGTCCGGCGACTTCTACGGTTGCCGTGTATCCGTCCGCTGGATACACGGACTTGGATACATGGAGGGGGCCTCAAAATGGGGCAGCAGCCCAAGGCGCTGACGCCGGAACAGTCGCCCCAGCACCGTCTTGGCTACGTGATCCGAGAGCTGCGCAATGCGCGCGGTCTGTCCATGCGGGAGCTGGCCGCCAAGACGTTCGTTTCGCACGCCAAAGTGCAGCGATGGGAGAACGGCGACCGCCCACCGAAAGACCTGGCTGAGGTAGAGCTCATCGACCGGACCCTTGGTGCTGGTGGGTTCCTTGTCGAGCTGTGGCGGGAGATCCCACAGGGTGCCTCCGAGCCCAGCCATGTATCCGATGCGGCGCCCCATGTATCCGATACATCGTTAGACCTGGCCACCGCCCTGTCCCAGACGGCAGCGTCTGATGGCGAGGGAATCTTCGTCCCTCGACGTCTAGACGATGGAACGGTGGTGCTTGTGGCACTCGATCGACGCGCGCTGCTGCGCGCCGGGGCGGGGATCGGTGCAGCAGCAGTGGCTGGCTTCCCCATGCCGGCGACCGCAGTGGTCAGTTCGGCAGAGGATCCCTTCGGCTTCGCGAGAAGTACCACCGAGAACTGGTCCGGGCTTCGGCTGTCCCGCCCTGCCCCTGACTTCGGGATCGACTGGCAGGCGCTCATCCCGGGAGGCCGTTCCATGCTCGGCTCCCAGCTCTCGCTCCAGGTCCACCCCGCGCGCTCAGATGGGAGCCGGGTGATCGTGTCCATCCCGGACCAGCGACGCACGGAGGAGTTCCTGGCCCGGCCCCATCGCAGTCTGCTCGTCGGTGCAGTCAGCACCGAGGGCGCCGCGAGGTTCTACGCCCTGGATGGCCGCACGGCCCGCAGCAGACTCACGCGGAACGGCGGCGTGTACGAAGTCGCCGCACCCACCGCCTACGAGCTGGACGATCTCACCTACGGCATTCTGTGGGCGGTCAGCAACTACGACGATGCGCTGCAGGCCGATGACCAGGCTCTTGCCGAGACGCGCAGCGATCTCAAGGCCTACGAGCGGCTGTCCGCCTCTGCTGTCAGCCGGGAGGCCGCACCCGGGCTGAACACCGTCGCCCACATGTGGCTGGGCTCGGACTTCTGCGCCCGCCACATCATCCGGGCGCTGCCAGATCTACCGGCGCTGCCCACGTTCTGGACCCGGGAGCAGCGAGGGGAGGAGGCCAGCGCGTGGCTGATCTTCGATCACAAGTACCCGTACCTGCGGGAGACCACCAAGGCACTCGGCAGTACGAGCACGCGGGCCTTCTGTGTGCCGGAGGAGGTCGTCCGCTCCTCTCCGAGGTATGAGCGGATCCTGCTGTTCCTGGCCGTGGCCCTGATGGAGTCATTAGGGATCCAGGCCCAGTTCACGGCCGATCCCGCGTACGAGGCTGTCGAAGGCTTCGTGGTCGCGCCCGACAAGGAAGCCGTGATCGCCAACTGGGTTCGCGGGGACGGTATGTGGCATGTCGATGTGACAGCCCGGTCATCAGTCGTCCGCGAGTTCACGATCGCAGTGCGAGACGTCGACGCGGACTCGCTCACCGCGGCACCAACGGCTGCCGGACGGCTCCGCGCTCTGGCGCAGTATCTCGATCTGTCGTGGCCCTGGCTGATCCAGCGATGCGGCCAGCTCGCCCGATATGGATCGTCCGGGCTGATCCAGTCCCGCAGCCGACTCGTATCGGCGGCCGGTATCGATGCCGCTTGCGCGTACGTGGCATCTCTTCCTGCCGATCGTTGATCCACGCACACCCGCATGCCCACGAAGAGGAAGAGACCATGGCTGACAACGTCCGGCGCGTCGCGGTGATCTCGCTCGGCGGCACCATCGCGATGACCGCTCACACGGACGGCGGCGCGACGCCGACGCTCTCGGCCGACGACCTTGTCGCAGCCGTACCGGGTCTTGCAGAGACCGGTATCCACGTGGAGGTGCACGACTTCCGCCGCCTTCCCGGCGCCTCGCTGGCGTTCTCCGACCTGCTCGAGCTCGCCGTGGAGATCGACGCCCTTACGGTCGACGGTGTGGTCGTCACCCAAGGGACAGACACGATCGAGGAGACCTCGTACCTGCTGGACCTCGTCACCACCGGCAACATGCCAATCGTGGTCACGGGCGCCATGCGCACGGCGAGCATGGCGGGAGCCGACGGCCCCGCCAACGTGCTGGCCTCGATCCGCGCCGCGGCCAGCACGGAAGCCAGGGGCACAGGTTGCCTGGTCGTGTTCGGGGAGGAGATCCACGCCGCTCGCTGGGTCCGCAAGACCCACTCCACGAGCCCCACCGCTTTCACCTCGTACCCCGGGCCGATCGGTTACGTCGCGGAAGACCGCGTACGGATCCTGGCCCGCCCCGACACAGCCCCGACGATCGTCCCCCAGAGTGCCAAGGCTCCCGCCATCCGCACTACCGTCTTCACGGTCGGGATCGGAGATGATGGGACGCTCCTCCAGGCCCTCGGCGACCACGTCGACGGTTTGGTCGTCGCGGCGTTCGGAGCCGGCCATGTGCCGATGGCCTGCGTGGACGCCCTCACCGACCTCGCCAAGCGCATGCCGGTGATCCTGTCCACGCGCACCGGAGCTGGTCCCGTACTCCAGCAGACCTACGGCTTCCCCGGCTCCGAGTCGGACCTGCTCGCCCGCGGCCTGGTCTCCGGCAGCACGCTGGACCCGGTCAAGGCGCGCATTCTGCTGCACCTGCTCATGATGTCCGGCGCCGACAAAGACCAGATTGTCCAGATCTTCAGCACCCTCTCGTAACCGCCCCAATACCCCCGGGATCCCATCTTGCGCAGCTCCGAACTCACCACCGGCCGGACCTTCGGCGTGACCTTCGACCACGGCGACGACTTCTTTCCCACGCTCGCCGACTTCTGCCGCCAGAACGGCGTGCGGCACGGCTACATCCCCATGTTCATCGCTGGCTTCGCCGAAGCAGAGATCGTCGGATCCTGCGAGAAGCTCGAGAACCCCGAGGCCCCGGTTTGGAGCAAGGTTCATCTGACCGGGGTGGAGGCGATGGGGTGCGGAACGCTCGCGTACGACGCTGAAACCGACACGGTCCTGCCGCACATCCACACCTCGCTGGGGGAGAAGGCCCGATCGGCCACCGGCCACACAAGCCATCTACTCAGCGCCCAAGTGCAGTTCCTTGTCGAGATGCTCGTAGTCGAAGTTACCGCCCCGGCGATGACCCGCCCCAAGAACCCGAACCTCTATGACGTACCGCTGCTGACCTTTGATTCCTGACCTCCAGTCCTAGGACTGTGGTTGACTAGATCTGAAGTGAGGGGGATGCGGAATGGCTCCGAAGTGGCAAGACCTCGCGGACAGGCTCGCTGCAGAGATCCGTCGCGGCGACTTCGCGCCCGGCCAGCATCTGCCTCACATCCGGGATCTCGTGGCGGCCGGCGAGGGCTCGAAGGCCACAGTCCACACGGCCTACAAAGCTCTCGAAGCGCAAGGGCTCGTCACGTCGTCGCGCGGCCACGGCACCATCGTCCGTCCCCACGGTCCCGTGAGGCCGGTTCGCCTCGTTAGCAAGCGTGTTGTCCTGCGTGAGTTCACCCGCGATGACGTCGACGACGTCCTGGCGATCATCGGCGACGACAAGGTAACCGCGTGGCTGTCCTTCGACAGCCGTAACCGGGACCAGGCCATCGCCATGATCGAGGGGGCTCTCGAACGCGCTCAGCAAGAGCCGCGGACGGAGTACTACCTGGCGGTGACCAAGCAGGGTGACAACCGCGTCATCGGCTTCGCGCGGATCAGCTTCGCTGGCGTCAAGGCCGGAAAGCTGGGCTACGCCATCGCAGCACCGGAATGGGGCCGCGGCTATGCCACGGACGCGGCCCGCGCTCTGACCACCTTTGCGTTCACCGAACTCGGGCTCCACCGAATCAGCGCGGCCATTGGACCGGAGAACGCGGCCTCAATCGCCATGGTGGAAAAGCTCGGCTTTACCCGGGAAGGCGTCCTGCGCGACCACGTCTTCACGAACGGCTCCTGGCGGGACAGCATCCTGTACTCCGTCCTCGAGCACGAGTGGCAGGCGTGATGACTCACGCCGCCGTGCTCCTGAGTTGCACCCGAAGCGCGTTCGATGCTCGCGCGACGGGCGCGCTTTCGGCGTGCTTCCCGCCTGGCGGGAAGCACGGGCAGGAATCTGCCCGCCCCGGAGGGAGTCGCAGCGGCATTCGTAAGAACCCTCTTGGATTCGGCCCTGAAATCTGTTCGGATCATGGGCACGCGCCGTGCCACCAGCGCGTTTGTAGACCCGAATAGATTCACGATCTCTGTAAGGACGCACGGATCCTGATGCGCCATCAGCACTCTCTTGGCTTTGCGACACGTGCACCCCAGGGGCATCCGGAGTTCGGCGGGAACGGTACAGTGACCCTCAGCGTTGATCAAAAAGAGAAGTGGCCCCGTCGACCGGCCTTGGACAAGCCGGGAGGGGCCACGTGGCCGACGGACCTTGTAGTGGGGGTCCGAAAGCCTGCCGAGCACCCTTTTCGCGAGAAGGAAGGTGCCGACGTGATCAGGGTACCCGTACCCGTCACCCGACACACCGCACCCCGCCGTGGGGGCAGCAGCCATTCCGGTTGCTGGTCCTTCGACGGGGCGTTTGTGCTGTCCGCGCGCACCCCGGTTCGCCCCTCTGGTGAGGGGGTCGGGATGACGTAGGTCTTCGGGGGCGGCGCCCGTCTGGGTCTTCAAGCCGCCCCGGGCCGCTCAGCCGCCAGGTGATTGGGAGTCACCTCGGCTCAGCGCCCATCTGCCACCGGAAGGGCTTTGGGAGGCCCCTCCGAAGGGATTGTCCGCCCGGTTGGGAGCCGGCCGAACAGTTCGAAATCAGGTTTCGGCGAGAAACCAGAAGCACCCGAGTCGGGGCTTCGTCATGCCACACGACCGAAGTCCCGTGACTGGAGTCATTGTGCATGACCTCGTTCGGGGTCGCCAGCTTTGGCGACCCCGTGTAGCGCAGTTCCCCCCGCCGGAGCGGCCACAAAGTCAGCCCAGCGTGGCCGACATCACACGATCCGGTGTCCTCTCCCGGACGGTTGCCGCGGCGTGCCCCTCCCTTTTTCCGTCCGGTGGCGGCGCCGTCCACAGGTTCTCTGCCGGGGCGCGGACTCTGTCCACAGGTGACTTGGTCCAGGGTCGCCGGATGGTTCGCGTTTCGACCTTTGCCCGTGTGGGCCGGTGAGCGCCGTGACGGCGTCTTCCGCTGCTCTGATCGAGCCCCAGTTCGGCGATGTTCCGCGGCGTCGGCTGCGGTCGGTGCCCCCGCAGGCTGGCCCGGCACCGCAGCGCGGTCCGACGCACCCGCTCGCCCTGGGCCGGGACGCCCGTGGCCGGCTGGGTGGTGCGGCGCGTGCACTGATGGACGCTCCCGGCCTGGAGGGTGCGCCGGACGCGGTGCGGCTCGCGGTGATCGTGATCGCATCGCGTACGCCGTCGTCCTCGGGTGTGGCGGAGATTCGCACGCCGGAGCTGGGGCGGTGGCTGGGGCTGTCGGCGTCGTACGTTGCCTCGGAGGTTGTGCCGGCGTTGCGCCGGTCGGGCGTCGTCGATGTCGAGACGGCACCGGGTGAGTTCGGCCAGGACATCGGGCTGAAGTGCAAGGTGCTGCCGATGTGGGCCGCGCGCGGCGTGGTCGGGCATCCGCTGGCCCTGGCGAAGAAGGAACTCGCGACGCTGCTGCGGCTGTTGGAGGCCGTGATGGCGCCGGGCTGGGCGCACCGGGACGGGCGGGTGACCCCGGCCGGGCTGCTGGGGTCACGTACGGGTCGGGCTGCGGCGACGGACCGGTTGGCGCTGTTGTTGCTGGTGCTGGAGGCCCGCGAGAGCGGGCAGGTGCGGCAGTGCGGCGGCACGGTGGACACCCGGCGTGGCCGCACGGCGGCGACGGTGGCCCGGCTGCTGGGCTGCACGGTCTCGCGCGGTGAGCGGGTGCTGGAGCGCCTGGAGGACCGGGGCGTGGTGGTGCGGGTCCGCGTGCGTACGGCGTCGGGGCTGTGTCACCGTACGCGGTTGGTGGTGCCGGCGGTCGCGGCCGCGCACGGCAGGGACGGGATCGCCGACGCCCGGGAGGACCGTCTGAAGGCTGCGGAGCCCGAGTTCTCAGACCCCGCGCTTGCGGCAGGGGGTAGTGACGTCTCCGGGTCGGAGGCAGATCCGCAGGTTAACGGTGCGTCAGTGGCCGATGAGGCGGATGTGGCAGACCCCGCGCTTACGGCAGCCCTTCACACTGATCACCCTCCTGTGGTTACGCCCGTCTCGTCTCTTGCTCTCTCTTGTGGCTGTTCCGGCGAAGGCCGTGGCACGGAAGGCCGTCGGCCGGAGTGCGCGTGCGCGCGCGAGGACCAGGACGCCGACGACGGGACAGACGTTGCCGAGTCGACGCCGCCGGTGGCTGAGCGCGGCCCGCTGCGCGGGGAAAAGCCGAAGAAGTCCCCGGTCGATGAGCAGGATGGGCAGCGTGCTGCCGGGGCTGTGGCCGGTGGCCGGGCGAAGGCCGTGGGTTGGGAGAAGGCGCAGCAGCAGCGGAGGGTGGGCCTTCCGGCTGATCTTGGTCTGCGGGTGGCTCTGGGGCCGGTCGCGGGGCTGTGGGAGCGGCTGTCGGGCTGGCAGCAGGACCAGGTCGAGGCGGCCGTGAAGGCGGAGGTGAAGCGGCTGGCGGGCATGCTGGAGCGGCCGGAGATGGCGCCGCAGCTGCTGGCCGACCGGCTCACCGACCGGCTGGAGGAGACCGGCGGCGAGGCCCGGGTCGACCGCCCGTTCCCGTGGCTGATCCGGCGGGGCCTGGTGCAGCGTCAGGCGTGCTCGGACCGCCGGTGTGATGACGGGCTTCGGTTGGACACCGGCGGCGAGTGCGAGAACTGCAACAACATCGTCCACATCCGGCGTGCCCAGCGGGCGAAGATCGCGGCGGAGGTCGACCGGGAACTGCCCGGCCTCGGTGGGCGCCAGCGCCGCCAGGTCCTCGAGAAGCGGCTGTGGGAGCACACCCAACGTGAGGCAGAGCAGGCAGGCGCGCGGCACGACCAGGCGGTGGCCGAGGTGGAGATGCGGCGGGCGGCGGCCGCCCGCCGCCGGGCAGCCGAGAAGGCTGCCGCGCTGGAGCGGCGGGCGGCTGCGTGCGTGGAGTGCGGTCTGCCGGGTGCGGCGGGGTTGTGCCCGGAGTGCACCTATCGGCGGCGTACGGACGCTCTGATGCAGGAGGCGGTCGACCTGGCCGTCGCGGTGCGGGCGGATCTGAATGACCCGGCACAGATCGCCTCGCTGTCGGAGCGCTGCGAAGCCGACACCCGTGCGCTGCTCGATGACGTGTGCCGACGCCAAGCCGTGACCGATCAGGGGCTGATGGCGTTCACCGCCCGGGAGGTGGCTGAACGGATCCGTGACGAGCGCCGAGCGAGCGCGCACAGCCGGCTGCTGCGGAGCGAGGAAGCCGAAGCCGAGGCCGAAGCCGTGTACGACACGGTGCTGCGCCGCCGCCCCCGCGGTCATCAGGCCGCGGAGGAAGCAGCGGACGAGGCCCGTCGACGCACTGCGCACTACCTGCTGGAGCGCAAACTCGGGCTGCTGCGGGCCCAGCGGGCGCGGATGCAGGCCGGACGGGCACCGAAGCGGGTTGGTGATTGTTGGCGAGATTATGCCGGGCGCTGACCCGGTTTCGTCGTGCTGCCCCGCCGTTAGGTGGTAGAACGCTCCTGGTCGGGGATCATGCGGGCCCGTCGTCACTACCCACGACCACGAGTGCCTCCCTGAGATAAGCGAGTTCCTGATCACGTAGGCCGCCATCACGCTGATGACCCGAGCTCACATCGGCCATAACACCCCTCCAGTCGAATGTCGTGACGTCGCCCCCGGCTACGTGATGCCAAAAACCGCCTGATCAGTGCTCTGGACTGCCGAACTCGACCAGTCGGTTCAGACCAGTGGCACCGGCAGGATGTGTGTCGCCGCGGCTCAAGTATCCGAGTGCTGCTCGTTCAGACGTTCTTCACCATGGACGGCTTGCTCTCGCGCTGACGAGGGCGTCGCTGAGCGTCGCTCTGAAGCCGTAAAGGGCTGACGCGTGGATCCGGGAAAGCGGCGGATGTAGTAGCCGGGATCGCGGGGCAGCAGCGCGGCTCCGCGCCAGCCCCACTCGCGCATGTTGCCGAACAAAGGGTCGACAATCGTCCCCATGACGTTGCCTGCCAGGTGCTGGCGAAAGGACCGTTGGAAGTGCTGGTTGCCGTGTAGGTACTCGGGGATCGTTCCGCATAGGCCGACATAGGGCAGGTCGAGGGCGTCGAGGATCGCGGTGATGCCTACGCAGAAGAGCTGACCGTACAGCTCCATCAACCGCTGGAGGTGCTCGTCAAGGTCCTCCTCCGAGCGGGGGAACTCATCGAGATCGAGGAGCCCCGGCCGGCGGAGTACCTCGAGAAGGATCATCCCTGAGACCTCCTCTGAACCCAACTCCGCCCGCAGGTCCGCGGCGCGTTGCGGGTCGGATACGTATGCGCGTTCGATGTCCTTCTGGATTCCGTGGTCCAGGGCCATGGCCAGGTGACCGAGGCCACCGAGGCCGACCAGCGACTCGAAGTGGTAGCCCTTCGTCCCGCAGGAACACTTACGCCGTTGCAGAGCCATCTTGCCCAGCATCAGTTCGTCGCCCATGTTGAGGTCAACGTGACCCACCTCGCCTGCGCGGAACTTGGCTCCGTAAGACACTCGACGGTCGAAGACCAGTCCTGATCCCACGCCGGTTCCGGCGAAGAGGCAGACGAAGTCTGCCCACCTGGGTCCCTGCTCGGTGATCAGCCAGCGGGCGGCACAGCGCGCGTCGTTGTCGAGGTGGATGCGTTGCATGAGCGACTCTGCATCCCTGACGGGGAAGACCCGCTGCAGGAGTGGCATACCGCACCTGTTCACAAGGGCGTCGGTGATGGTCTGGGACACGAACTCGCCGGCCTCGAAGGGGACACCCCCAACGGCCCCGTTGAAATGGCCGTTATGGGGTACCACTCCGCCGGGCACAGCAATCCCGATCGACTCGACGTTGAGGTTGTGCAGTGCGGCCCGCTCGACCTGCTTCTGCAGCACCTCGCAGAGTTCGTCGTACATTTCGGCACGAGAGTAGTGCCCGCGCACCGCCTCCTTGAGGAACACATCATCCGACTCATGCACCACGACCTGACCTGCCTCCGGCAGATTGGCGGTCGACTCGACTACATGAAGCAGACCGCATTCCAGTCGCCGCCTGCCGACCCGGCAGCCGATGTGACGGCCGGGCGGCATGCGGTCGTCCACTCTCAGCTTCCTTTCGACCTCGACCAGTACTTCCTGGTTGGCAGAAAGGGTGCCGACGATCGCGACACTCAGGCCGACGAAAGCGATAACTACAAACGCGAGGGCCCCGGCCCACACGACGGCCCCCTCAATTGCCTGACTCGCGACGCCTAGCCAAGCAATTGCGAAGACGACGCTGATGATGGACAGTCGGATGGGGTTCTTGACCCTCTCAGGCATCTCGTTCGTCATTCCACTGAGTTTGTCCAGCCAGTCGAACATGACCGCCCCTGATGTGTGGTTCCGAGGTCTCGCGCCATACTCTGCAAGACGCCTCCTGCCGGGCCGACGGTCGCCACGCACCTGCTGGCCCCCCCGAAGGCCGGCGTTCCCCGAGCACCCCCGCCCACTACCGACTGCTGCGGTGGTCGTTCTGGACGTCACCCTGTACGCGTCTGGCACCCAGAACCTGATGCCGACAGCGGCGTTCATGAACCAGAACTGGACACTGCTGCGGCGATGTTCCACGGGGGCCCGACCTGGATGCCGTTGCCGTTTTCGTCGACCACGCCATTGCGGCCTTTGATCTGCGAGCCGTTCATGAACCAGAACTGCAGGTCCTTGCTCACGCTGTTGCGCCACAGGATCGCATTTGCGTCGGCAAGGCCCGCTACTCCGGCGATGTTCCACGGGGGCCCGACCTGGATGCCGTTGCCGTTTTCGTCGACCACGCCATTGCGGCCTTTGATCTGCGAGCCGTTCATGAACCAGAACTGCAGGTCCTTGCTCACGCTGTTGCGCCACAGTATCGCGGTCTCGTCGGCAAGGCCCGCTACTCCGGCGATGTTCCAGGGGGGCCCGACCTGGATGCCGTTGCCGTTTTCGTCGACCACGCCATTGCGGCCTTTGATCTGCGAGCCGTTCATGAACCAGAACTGCAGATCGTTGCTCGCGCTGTTGCGCCACAGTATCGCGGTCTCGTCGGCAAGGCCCGCTACTCCGGCGATGTTCCACGGGGGCCCGACCTGGATGCCGTTGCCGTTTTCGTCGACCACGCCATTGCGGCCTTTGATCTGCGAGCCGTTCATGAACCAGAACTGCAGGTCCTTGCTCACGCTGTTGCGCCACAGTATCGCGGTCTCGTCGGCAAGGCCCGCTACTCCGGCGATGTTCCAGGGGGGCCCGACCTGGATGCCGTTGCCGTTTTCGTCGACCACGCCATTGCGGCCTTTGATCTGCGAGCCGTTCATGAACCAGAACTGCAGATCGTTGCTCGCGCTGTTGCGCCAGACAATAGCGCCGAAGGAGAGGGTGCTCCTGTTTCCGACGATGTGCCATGGGGGGCCGATGCGGATGACGTTGCCGGCTTCGTCGAGCACGGTTGCCCGGCGGGTTATCCGTTCGCCGTTCATCTGCCAGATCTGAGTGTCATTCGTGCTGCTGTTGTGCCAGACGATGTCCGCTTTTCCGTCGCCGTTCATGTCGCCGGTACCGACGATGTGCCATGGGGAGCCGATGCGGATGACGTTGCCGGCTTCGTCGAGCACGGTTGCCTGGCGGGTTATCCGTTCGCCGTTCATCTGCCAGATCTGAGTGTCATTCGTATTGCTGTTGTGCCAGACGATGTCCGCTTTTCCGTCGCCGTTCATGTCGCCGGTACCGACGATGTGCCATGGGGAGCCGATGCGGATGACGTTGCCGGCTTCGTCGAGCACGGTTGCCCGGCGGGTTATCCGTTCGCCGTTCATCTGCCAGATCTGAGTGTCATTCGTGCTGCTGTTGTGCCAGACGATGTCCGCTTTTCCGTCGCCGTTCATGTCGCCGGTACCGACGATGTGCCATGGGGAGCCGATGCGGATGACGTTGCCGGCTTCGTCGAGCACGGTTGCCCGGCGGGTTATCCGTTCGCCGTTCATCTGCCAGATCTGAGTGTCATTCGTGCTGCTGTTGTGCCAGACGATGTCCGCTTTTCCGTCGCCGTTCATGTCGCCGGTACCGACGATGTGCCATGGGGAGCCGATGCGGATGACGTTGCCGGCTTCGTCGAGCACGGTTGCCCGGCGGGTTATCCGTTCGCCGTTCATCTGCCAGATCTGAGTGTCATTCGTATTGCTGTTGTGCCAGACAATATTGGAACCAACAGCTGCCGTGGGCTCTACGTCGTAGCTATAGCCTAGTGCGTGGTGATCGAGCACCTTTTCTGGCGTGCGATCAGGCCATCCCATGAGAGGGTCGTTGAGGCCTTGACCCGGGCGGCTGGCTACGAATGGGGCGCCAGGGTGGGCCAGTTGCCATCGCACCCAAAGCAAGTCAATCCAGCAGTGATGCAGATAAAATACGGGATCACCAGGGGAGGCCGCACTAGCCATAACACCACCAACCCAGCGGTGCGGGGGATTGTGAATATCGCTTTCCAACTCAGCCCAGAAGGCATCGTAGAATCCACGCCCCTGATTTGCTTGCACTTGTTGGGGCGTG
This sequence comes from Streptomyces coeruleofuscus, assembly GCF_039532725.1. Lineage (NCBI taxonomy): Bacteria > Bacillati > Actinomycetota > Actinomycetes > Kitasatosporales > Streptomycetaceae > Streptomyces > Streptomyces coeruleofuscus. The sequence goes on along the minus strand of NZ_BAAASE010000017.1, from coordinate 12,437 downwards.
GGCAACGTGTCCGAGCCGAGGGACCGCGTCAGACCCCAGGGCAAGTTGAACTGCCCCAGGAAGGCGTTCTGCCAAAGCGGATCACTCGGACTTTGATCAACTGACGAATCCCAATAGGGCAGTGTGATGTCAGGATGAAACTTACGCAGTTCCGCCTCGAAGCGCAGAATGAATTCACGATGCCACGGCAGGAAGTGCGAGCCTCTGTGAATTCCATGACTGAAGTGCTCTTCGTGCATCGCGGCGAATTGATCAACGATACCCTTCGACTTCAGGTCAATGAGGGCCTGGACGAGTCGGTCGCGCTCAACACTCGTGAGGCTACGGTAGTTCTTTCGGATACCCATTGTGCTCACCCTTAGCTGACTTCGCCTTCGGATCGGTTGGCCATAGCGCGAATATCGTCCGCCCTTGTCCGGTGATCTATCCATTTTCGGGCCAGCTCGGTCAGATCTTCAGTCCAGTCGTACGCATACTCGTACAGGAAATATCGCCCGTCCGGAAGTTGGCCGTACCGAACCTGTTCGCTATCAACGAGGAGCTCGAGACCCTGCTTGATATCGCGCACCTCGATTGCATACCCTTTGTATTCCCGATAGCTTTCAGTCATCAGTCTTCACCCACTTATTTCCCCTGATCTGATGCATAGACCAGCGAATGTCCATCCTGGCCAATTCCCCTGGCAGTGCAGGTCATGTTCGTCTGATAGAACGTCACCATCAACTCGCTCGACGGCCCTGCTGTGGCGGGAGGTCCTCTCGACGCCATGCTGGCCAAGCAACAGCCCAGTGTTCGCGGGCCCCGATACAGCTGCCTCGAAGTGAGTGGCGAGCTCCCTGGCCTCATTCTTGGTCCATTCGACCTGCACGCCCCGTTTTTCTTCGAAAGATGGACCGTCTTTAAGACGTCGCTGGCATGCCAAGTTCCACGATATGATCGGTTATGCGTGATCGCATCCTGCCAAGGCGATGCACTCTCAGCGGCGAGATGAGCGGATCAACTCAGGCCGCGCTTCCCCAGCTCACGCCACTCAGTTGGGTCTGATCAGCTCCCGGATCATCGCCACGGCGAATCAGGCGGTCGGCACCGACGCTGTTCGCTCAGTCCGGGTCCCTGCGGTCGGCGCTACGCGCGCGCCCCGCGAGGCGGAGCCGGCACCGCAGGCCGCGGCTGTGCGCCCGGCGCCGGTGAAGACCGGCGACACGGCGTCGCCGGGCTATCAGCAGGTGATGGCCGCGCACTTGGCCGTCGCCCCGGGGAGCGGGGTGGACCGGGCATCTCGGAAGCAGTGGAGCGGCAGGCCAGGGCGATGCGCGAGCTGAGTCGGCGGGTGTTCCCCGAGTCGGAGACGTCCTCGGACGATCGGTCGGCGCCGACCGGGTCGGCCCGTGTCCAGCGTCCCCGCGAAGGCTGGCCGTTCGCGCGGCTGCCCTTCGCCGGTCCCGTGCCGAACGCACCCAGATGGTCGCGGCCGCAGCGTTGAGTTCGCTGCGGCCCACAGCACGAGCGCTCGGGTGACCGGTGCGTGCGTCAGCAACGCCTCGTGAGGTGGCTGGTTTTCAGCACGTGTACTACCACAAGCAGGGGAACACATGTTCGATGATTGGGGTAATGAGTACGGTGCGGCTGTCGGATGGTTGGATGCCGGTGTCCGGTGGTGTGACGGGTCGTTGGGCAAACAGCGGGCCACGGCTGCGCCGTCGGTGATGAGGCTCGGTTCGAGGGGATGGAGGGCCGGCCGGTGAGTGACCGCAGTGCGATCGAGTGGACCGAGGCGACGTGGAACCCCACCACGGGGTGCGACCGCGTCTCCCCGGGCTGCGACAACTGCTACGCATTGACACTGGCGAAGCGGCTGAAGGCGATGGGATCGCCGAAGTACCAGGCCGACGGTGACCCGCGCACGTCCGGTCCCGGATTCGGCCTGACCGTGCACCCAGACGCGCTGTCCGTGCCGTACGGGTGGAAGAGCCCGCGGACGGTGTTCGTGAATTCCATGAGCGACTTGTTCCACGCGCGGGTGCCGCTCGACTACGTGCGCCGCGTCTTCGACGTGATCGCCGAAACCCCGCAGCACACCTACCAGGTGCTCACCAAGCGGGCGCGGCGCCTGCGGCAGGTCGCTGACCAGTTGGAGTGGCCGGACAATCTGTGGATGGGTGTGTCCGTGGAGAGCGCGAAGGAACTGCCGCGGGTGGATGACCTGCGGCAGGTGCCGGCGGCGGTGAGGTTCCTGTCGTGCGAGCCGCTGCTGGGGCCGCTGGACGGTCTGGAGCTGTCCCGGATCGACTGGGTCATCGCGGGCGGCGAGTCGGGGCCCGGACACCGGCCGCTCGACGAGGCGTGGGTGACGCAGATCCGGGACACCTGCCAGCAGGCTGGGGTGGCCTTCTTCTTCAAGCAGTGGGGCGGCCGGACCCCGAAGGCCGGCGGCCGCGAGCTGGAGGGCCGGACGTGGGACCAGATGCCTGTTCCGGCCGCGGTCTGAGACGAGGCGGGCGCGGCCGCCCGGCAGTGCCGGCGGCCGCGCCTGACGCTGTCAGCTGGCGGCCGGCGGGTGCACGACCAGTTCGCGGGTGCGTTTCTCGCCGATGCCGGTGCTGGGCGTCTTGCCCTCGCCGTGCAGGTACTTGACGGCCTTGCGGGCCACGGGCTCGGTGACCTGCCCGTAGTAGGAGCCGAAGACCTCCAGGGTGTGCTCGACAAGCTTCACCGGCCGGCCGGCGCGCAGCAGCTGCTCCAGGTTGGCCGCCATCACCGGCACCGCCTCCTTCTCCACCACGTCCGGATCCGGCCGCAGCACGGATGCGGTGGAGAACAGGGTGCCCGGCTCGTTCTGCTCTTCCTGGAGTTCGAGCGTCTTCCACCACTCGGCTCGTGCCCGGGCCACCGCGTCGCCGAACACCCACAGGCCGTACGGGCTGCGGGTGGCGAACACCAGGTGGTAGACCGGCTTCCAGTGGGGGGCCTTGGCCACGGGTACGGACTGCACGAACATGCCGGTCACGCGTTGCAGGCGCCGGGCGTACTCGGCAGCCACGGCTTCCGCGGCGTCCTCGTGGCCGCTCGCGTCGGTGAAGTACTCCCGCCACCAGGGGCCGCCGCAGACGGCGTCGAACCGTTCCAGGGTCTTCTCGTTGCCCCTCGGGGATCGCATGTGGCCGCCCAGGCGGCGTACGGCCATCATGCTGAAGTTCATCAGCAGTTCGGTCGCCGGGCGGCGCTGGGGCCGCTGCCGGGCCAGCACGTCGACCAGCCGGTCGCGGGGCAGGCACAGTCCGCACGGGTCGAGGAACAGGAACAGCGGCACGCCGGCCGCGCGGCGGACGACGTCATCGAGGACGTCGTCGACCTCCCCGCGGTGCGCTCGGGCGTCCACGCCGCGGGCTGTGTAGCCGCGCAGGACCTGCTGTAACCGGTCGAACGACTTGGCCTGCTGTTCGACGAAGAAGCAGGACAGGTGCAGGCCGCGGGATCGGTAGTAGGAGGCGACCCGCAGCGCGATCTCCGCGGATCCCGGCTCGCCGCTCTCGTAGCGGCCCTCGCCGGCGTAGCCGTCGAGGTACACCACACGCCGGTCCTGGGACTGCGTGCTGGTCATGCCGCCGAACGGCGGGATGTAGCGCCGCAGCAGCTCGTGCTTGAAGACGCTCGGCAGTGCTTTGCCCTGCCAGTAGTTGCCACCGGTCCCGCTCGACATAGCCCCCCACTCCGCCCTTCAACTACCGCCTGTGACAGACAGTGAGGCATTCGGGGATGCCCCGCGCAAGATGGCCATCCCGCCACTTCGGGACAGACCGGGACGGCCGTGCCGGCCGGCGAGGCAAGGACGGCACGCTCGTGCGGGGCGTGGTGTGAGTGATCGGGAGGGCGCCTGACGTGGCGGCGCGCTGGTGTGCGGCTGGCGCGCGCCGGGTGGAACAAGGGGGTGTCGCAGAACACGTTCGGTATACGGAGGGGTGTTCGCAGCCTCGTTCGGCCGGGTTATGCCTGGTCAGAAGGCGACAGAGAGTGACTAGCACTGCTTGTTGAAGATTGCACGGCGCGGTCGGGTGGGTGCGGTCGGTGATTTTCTGCGGGGCGGCATGAGTGATCGGGCCCGCGAATCACTTAGCTAGGTCCCAGGCCCAACCGGCAGTCGGGGCATGTCAGTTGGCGCCGGGTCCCATGAACCTCAATGGAGAGGATCTCGCTCATGTCCCCTGTCGACGGGAGGCTCTGGTGAGCCACAACGACGCCCAGGAGGGCTCCTCGCAGGAGTACCGCCTAGGTGTGCTGTCCGGGGACGTTGGTGACAGGCGACACGCCTTGAGTGGTCCTTGAACGGGGTGAGGGCCTTCTGGTTTCGGTGTGGATTGCGAGATCTACAACCGGCGCCCAGGAGGCCCTCGTTGTTCCACCGTAATGCTCCGCTGACTGCGACCGGCAGGCTGCGTCTGGCCCGGTGTGTCGTCGAGGACGGCTGGCCGCTACGACGAGCGGCGGAACGCTTCCAGGTCAGCCACACCACCGCGGCCCGCTGGGCAGGCCGCTACCGACTGCACGGCACAGCGGGCATGCAGGACTGCTCCAGCCGCCCGCACCACCAGCCCTTGCGCACCCCGGCCACGGTCGAACAGCAGGTCGTCCGTCTGCGCTGCGAGCACCGCATCGGCCCTGTCCGGCTGGCCGCCCGATGTGACATCGCCCCTTCCACCGCCCACCGCATCCTGCGCCGTCACCACCTGCCCGCCCTGGCAGCCACCGACCGGGCCACCAGCGAACCCGTCCGCCGCTACGAACGCACCCGGCCCGGCGAACTGATCCACATCGACGTCAAGAAACTCGGCCGCATCCCTGACGGCGGCGGCCACAAGGTGCTGGGCCGCGCCGTCGGCAGCCCGAACAAGGACCGCCGCAACGGCGCCGGATACGCCTGCCTGCACACCGCCCTGGACGACCACTCCCGCCTGGCCTACACCGAAGACCTGCCCGATGAGACCGCCCCGACCTGCGCAGGCTTCCTCACCCGCGCCACCACCTGGTTCGCCGAACAGGGCATCACCGTCGAACGGGTGCTAACGGACAACGCCTGGGCCTACACCAAGAACACCTGGCGCCAGACCTGCCACGACCTGGGCATCAGCCCCCGCTGGACCCGACCCTGGCGGCCGCAGACCAACGGGAAGGTCGAACGCTTCCACCGCACCCTGCTCGACGAGTGGGCCTACCACCGGCCCTACACCTCAGACGCCGAACGCCAGGCAGTGTTTCCCGACTGGCTGGACTGGTACAACTACCACCGACCCCACACCGGCATCGGCGGCCACACCCCAGCCAGCCGCGTCACCAACCTGTCCGGTCAGCACACCTAGGGCTGGCCCAGTCCATGTACGTGCCGCTGGACCTGCCGATCGACTTCGAGGCGTTCTACCTCGGGCACCAGGAGGCCTTCCACGGGTATGCCGAGGTCCACTTCGGTACCCGCGCGGCCGCCGAAGAGGTCATACACGAGGTCTTCCTGGAGATCCACGCCGGCTGGGCGGAATTGCTGAGCGCGGGATCCCTCGAACAGGGCGCGTGGGCGATCGTACGGAGGGCCGTGCACGACCGCCTGGAGGCGGAGGGCCGGGCGCCGGCGTTCATCATCAACGGACCCATCGCCCAGGCGCTGGCCACGACCAAGGACCGGCTGCAGAGGATGCAGTCCACGACCGGCCTGTACGAGGCGATCGCGGACCTGCCCAACCGGCAGTTCGAGGTGATCGTCCTGCGCTACCTGCTGGGCTACCCCACCGCGAAGGTCGCCTGGTTCATGGGGATCGACGAGCGCACCGTCGGCCACCACCTGCGCCGCGGCAAGGAACGCCTGCGCCTCAAGCTCGGCCTGCCCGAGGAGCGCAAGAAGCCGAAGCAGAAGGGAGAAGGACCGTGACCACCACCCTCGATACCCTCCTGACCGACGCGCGGATCCCCCTCTCCACCATCCAGAGCTTCGATGTCGCCGCCGCCCTGCGGCGGCTGGCCGCCGACGCCTCGCGCCGCACTCCCACTGCGGAGATCGTCCGCGTCCAACAGGCCGGGCAGCGCCTGGAGGTGGTGTGCCGGTGGGTGCTGAACGAGCCGGACGCCGCTGTCCACGTCGACAAGATCGCCGAAGGCCCGGACCGCGGGCCGCTGACGGCAGAGATGGACGTCGACGGCGCGCTCGTCCTCGCCTGCCTGCTGTATCTGACCGGGCACAAGGAATCCGCCCAGTTCTGGTGGCAGCTCGCCGCCGGCGCCGGCAGCCGGGCCGCCGCCTACTGCCTGCACCTGCACCACCTGTGCATGGGCGAGTCAAAAAGGGCATGGCACTGGTTCCATCAGCTCACCCACTCCATGGCCGACACCGCCCCGCCCGACGCCGCGTTCCTCGAGGGCCTGGAGATCTTCGCCCGGTACGTACGCGACAACGGATCCCGCGCGCTCGCTCCCAGCGGCCGCCTGGAGAGCGAAGTGGACCGGCTCGCCGCCCGCACCCCGGGCTGCTCCGTCATCGTCGCCCGGCCCGACCGCCAGCTGGTCGCCCGGCTGGAGGAGTTCACCGCAGGCCGCTGACCCGGCCACCAGACACAGCGAAGGGGAGCCCTGCCCCGGCCACCGGTTCCGAGGCCACCGGCCGGGCGGGCTCCCCACACGACGCCGCCCCAGAAAGGGACGTCTACATGCACCACCCTAACCACCGCCCGCCCCGCGCGGGCACGAAACAGCACACCACGGCCCTGCGATGGGCCGCCCGGCACCCGCGCACCGCCCTGACCCACATCCTGCGCGGCGCCTGCTACGGACTCGGCACCGGAGCGATCGGCCTCGCCTTCATCTGGCTGGAACGCCTCATGGGACGGGTCCTTCACATCGGCGCGTCTTGAGCCGCGGAGCCGCCGACCGGTGCGGCGGCTCCGCGAGATATCAGCCCTGCTCCGGGATGGTGTCGTCGATGATGATCTCCGGCGCCGGGTCCTCATCCGGGTACTCCTGTCAGGCCAGCCCCACCCAGGTGTAGGTGGCCGCTGCGATGCAAGTCGCGAGGCTCACATACACAACCCAGCGCCCAAGGTCGAGGCCCAGGAAGCGTCGAGAGGGCGGATTGCTTTCGCATTCGCGCTGGTAGAGGCGTAGGGCCTGGACACCAGTGGCGTCAGCTAGACGTGCCTCAAGTTCGGCGACGGCGTCAGCTGCCAGTGCTGCAGACGCTCTGACGCGAGTGGCCTCACGATCAGCTGCAACCAGACCGACCGCAGCCAGGATGCCTATCGCGCCGCCCAAGGTGTACAGCTTTGCCTGCAGAACGGCACCATAACCTGCGCCCAGAATTGCCAGCCACAGAGTGACAACTTGAAGCAGGGCCACTGTGCGGCTACGGCGGTTCTCATACCAACGCCATGCATGGTCCAAGGCGATGGCCAGCGTTTCGCGCTCCCCCTCGCTCACGGGTTCACCATCGCAGAGTCGCGAGTGCTCGTCCACGGTGCGCAGCGCAGGAGGTGAGGTTGGGACGGGTCAGCACTGTCGACATCCCGAAGAGAGCCGGTGCGGCGGGCCACCGTGTCCGGCTGGGAGTCCGGCAAGACCGAGCCCCGCCCGCCGGAGCGCGACGCCTACGCCCGGCTGCTGGACAAGCTCGCGGAGCTCTACCCCGCCGACGACGCCTCGCCCGTCCAGGACGCTGCGGTGCCAGCCACGTTCACCGCCGCGCCGACCCGGCAGGCCAAATGCCAGCGGTTCCGGACGCTCTGATAGACGAGGTTGTCGAAGGCCGCTTACGCCCGCTCCCACCCCGGCAACCGATATGCCAGCGGTTCCGGACGATGCCATTGACCGGGCGTTCGCCGAACAGCCCGCCGCGTCGCGGCGCCCGGCGAGCACCACCCGGACCACGTCGACGTCGCGCCGTCCCGGCGTGCGGAAGGCAGCTACGGCAGGAACTCCATCGGGCGGCACCGAGCTGCGCTTTGAGAACGGACCGCTCGCGGTCGTCGATGTCGAGGACGAGAAGGTGCTGGCGTACTGCACCGGCGGCCTGATTCTGGACGTGCCCGCCAAGCCCCTCCCGTCCCTGGTGGACTGGACGCTCAAGGAGGCGAAGCTCGGGCAGCCGAAGTTGTCCGGCCCGGGCAAGGACGCCGACCCGCTGCTCGTGCTCACCGAGGCCGCCCTCGAGCGCTACGGCCTGCCCGTCGCACTCACGGAGGAGGAGCGGATCGCCGGGCGGATCCCGGAGGGCCACAAGGTCATCAAGCAACTGGCCCGTGCGGACTGGAAGCTGACGAAGCGCGGGTTCGGGCCGCGGATCTACCGCCCGGCGCAGGGCTCCGAGCTGGCTTGCGTGCAGCTGCGCATCCCGTCGTGGCACGCGCTCGACTCCCGTCACTTGGGCGAGGCCGGGCAGTTGCCGTCGGCGGAGCTCACCCGGCTCCTGGGCGTGTACGCGTCCCGGGTGATGACGCCGCGCGGCTCCACCGCCGTCACTGGCCTGGAGCTGATGACCGCGCTGCACCCGCCGACCCGCGCCTCCGAGCCCGACGCCAACGGCCGCCGGCCCGCCGTCCCGTTCCCCGTGCGGCCGCGCCCCGTGAGCCGGTCGACCACGCCCGCATCGGCCAGCGTGTGGTCCGCCGCTGCACGAAGGGCATGGACGCGGCCGCCGTCGCGGCGGCCCTCGAGGACGCCCGGTTCGACGCGCGCCAGGACTCCCGCCACGAGCACCGGGCCGACGACGAACGCGGTCGGGCGGAGCTCGCGGAGTGGGAGCGCATCGACCAGCTGCTCGCCGCCGCGGCCCCGGGCACCGTCTACGACCCGGAGACCGGCGGCGCTCGACGCCGAACGCATAACCCGGCGGCCGTGCGGGCCAGCAGGCATCGGCTACGCAGCCGGTCTCCGGGCCACGACTCAGGGACGCCTGCCGAGGGTGGGCAGTCCCGCCGAGGTAGCCCGCACGCTCCGGCCGCGGCGCGCGGCCCGGCCGTCCTTGAGGATCCGGCGAGCCCGGGCACGCCACAGCTGCGCCTCTTCCGGGCGGCCGGCCTCGCGGTGTGCTGCGGCGACGCGCAGTACGGCGGCGCGGGTCTGGGCGGTTAGTACCTCGGCGACGGGAGTCAGGGGGCCTTCCACCTGTACGGTCCCGGGGGCTCCTCGCAGACACAGCACGAGGCGCCGGTCCGGCTCGACGGTGCCGAGGTCGGTTACGTACACGCGGGCCCGGGTCAGGCCGGTAGCGATCTGCGCCAGGCGCTCCAACTCCGGCCACATACAGGGCAGCAGGACATCCTCCAACACAGTGTGCGGGGCCGGCCGCCAGGACGCCGCCCGCGGGCGCCCGTCCTCGCGGCGCACCCGTACACCGATCACCGGCCAGGGCCCGCCGGTCAGCGCCGGGTGCTCGACCTCGTCCCTCGCCACCTGCTCCTCCACACCGCTCGGACCACCTCCGCAGTATCGCCGCCGAGTCCCGCGATGCCGACCGTGCGCGCGGCGCAGGAGTAGCGCTGGAGCGAGGACAGGTCTCGCTCGCTTCTGGGAGTTGGCCTGTGGGAGACGGAAGGTACGTCGGGTCCGGGCACGGTCCGGTGAAGGTTACGGGAGCAGGTCGGGCGCTGCCACCATCGGCTCACCGCGCCGGACGCACTCGCTCGGCGCCGGGCCGTCGTGTCGATCGTCTTGAAAGGCTCCCGTCATGTCCGCTGTCCCGACCACTGCGGAGCCCGCCGGCCGTCTTCGCCGCTGCTCCCCGCACCGGCACCCGTCACCCCCTACGCCCCTGCCCCGGGAGCTCCGGTCGAACTCTTTGCGCAGCTGCGCGCCAGCGACCGTGCGGATCGGTGGGTGCTGGCCTTCGAGCGGGAGTGGACGGCTGCGCTGGAGGAGTCCGGTAAGACGTCTTCCCTCGCCGAACTGTATGAGGTCGTCATGTCTGGCAGGCCCGCGTCGCTTCCGCCCCGGCGGTCGACGTGTTCCTCGCCTCCGGCCGTGACGAGACCGGCTTCGTGGACCTGGAGGAGATCCCGAGCAGGCACCGGTGACCGGACAGCGGCCGTACGCGGTCCGGTTGTCGCCTCCGGCTGCGAAGGTGCTCGCCGCGCTGCCGGAGCGTGAGGAGCAGATGGTCTTGGACGTCCTGGACGCCGCGGCTGGCCACCCCTGGGGTTTCCCGCAGCGGGACGCGGGCGACCTCGAGGGCGAGGACGTGCATCGCGTCTGTCGGCCAGCTGTCGGTCATCTTCTTCGCCAACCGTGCGCTCAGACACCAGTCCGTCCTGGGACATCGTCTGGCTCGGGTAATCTCCACGCTTTCGGCCCGAAGGCGTGCGACGTGGGCTGGTTTTCGACGCATACCTAAGTCGCGTGCGGGCTAGCGTTCCCCCGATCTGCCAAATGAGCGTTGAGGGGGAACTTCATGCTCAGGATTCGTCCAGTGGCCAACGGCACCCGCACCGATCACCCCAGCCCCGGGCTTCCGTTCATCAACGATGGCCGTCTGCCATTGGACAACCCCGACGCGATCGAGCGCACCGGGCGCAAACAAGGTGATGGACTGTGGGGCAGGACTGACTCGCTTCCTGACGGGGGCTGGGTAGCGTTCACCACCGAACCCAAGAACCCGGAGTTCGCGTGGGCGGTGCACTATCACCCGGTGCACGGCCGGACGGTCTTGCTCATGCACGACCGCGACTGGACCACACTCCATCACGCGTGGAAGTTCGACCCCAAAGGCATCGTCTACCGCCACGGCGGATATTGGTGGGACGGGGAGCGCTGGAACCGCCCTGCACTGGTTTCGGACGCCGCGTACGAGCGCTACGACGTGCGGCCCGTCGAACGCCAGGTCACCATCACCGCAGCCGACGTGCTCCGAGCCCCCTGCAACGCTCAGAACGCCACCATCGCCACCATCGCCAGCTTCACCGCGCCTGAGGCGCCGGTCACAGACTGGCAGGATCACTTGGCCCTGTGGGCACAACTTCGCGCCGCCAACCACAAGGCCCGGCCGCTCGACGCCTGCGTCGTCGACCTCCACGCGCCCGAGCTGGAAGCGGACAGTCTGATTGACATGGCAGGGCTGACGAAAATCACCGCAGTGCCTGCCGACGACATGCCCAACCTCCGCTACGGCGGCGCCAAGGAACTCCCCGAACCACAGGAGGGAGCGGGGGGATCAATGCCTTGGTCAGTACCCGTGGCGCGTGACTGGGCTGAGGACTATCACCGGAAGAACGGCCCGAGAAAACTGCTATCGGCGACCACCTCGTACGGCACCACTCAACCCGTCGGTCTCGTGGACAGCCACAACAGACTGCGCGGCAACTTCCTGGAAGACCTCACAGAGCGCAGCGCTACGCGCCGTAAGCCCTACATGAAGGGGGACGACGCCCGGCAGGCTGCTGACGATCTCGCGTGGACCGCCGCGAGCACTTTGATGTACGGCTCCGACCAGGGCCTGATACCTCACAGCGCTCTGCGCGAGGTCCTTATGGACGCGGTTCTCGGTCACCTCGCCGAAGATGCCGAACGCAAGCGCGAAGCCGAAGACCTCACATGGTTGCCCAAAGACACGGTGACAATGCTCGTGTGGTTCTTCCAGCACCGTCCCGACAGCACCGCAGGCATCCTCGGAGAAATGTGCCTGGAGGCACGCGTGCGCTTCGGGATCAGCCCTGCGCACGTCGGAGAGATGCTGCGCACCTCTCTTCTTCACGACAGCGTCCTCGGCAGCAGCACCGTCAACACGTTGATGGACATGGCACTACCTCCGTCCGCTCATAGGCAGTAGATCGGCCCTCGCTCGCCCGGCCGTCAAGTATGTGTCCATGAGCTCATGACAGACACGGCGCCCCGGGCGGCCCCGCGCCATGTACGCGGACGACGTCGCCGAAACGGCGCAGCCGCCGCTCACCGCAGCCCGCGCGGGAGGTGAGGGCGGGGCTGTGCGAGGCGAGGACGACGTCCAGCGCTCCGTGGCGGTGCTAATGGTCTGCAGCCCCTGGGCGTGGGAGGACCTGGAGTAAGCCATGAAACGGGAACACATTCTGTACGTGCTCGAACACGCATACGATCCGCCTGACCGGGAGGAAATGTCGTGTCGAAGTCACCGCGGGCTGATGGGTCCGGACATCAAAGGAAGCGAAGTGATGACCAAGAGGGTTGCTGCCTGGGAGCACTCGACACCTATATCGGGTGCAGCCGGTGCTGTCCTGCCGCGTGGCTGACGGTCCTGTTTCTCGCTGTCTTCCGCCCCACTGCGTTCGCCGGATCAGGCGAGGACTGTGCAGCCCCACGGCCGGCGGGCCGCCTAGGACTTGTCCGGCCGATCATGTACGGAGCCAGATGACGAGGGCCGCCGCAGTGGCAGTGCCGAGGAAGACGTAGCCGCGCTTGTCGTATCGGGTAGCCACGGCCCGTGACTGCTTGAGCCTGTT
>NZ_BAAASE010000016.1:0-205553 GCF_039532725.1 Streptomyces coeruleofuscus | reverse complement strand
TGCTGCGCCTGGAGGTACCGGCCGGCCGCGGCCCCGTCACCGGCGAGCGGATCGGGATCACCACCGATCCCGAGGACGTGAATCTCTTCGTCGACGAACAGGGAGGGTGAGTCATGGCCGCCCTCACCGCCACTGCCCCCGCCCGTCCGCGCAAGCTCCTGGCCTCGCGCAAGACCCGGGTCGGGATCCTCTACGCGCTGCCGATCGTCGTCTATCTGCTGGTGCTGTTCGTCTACCCGATCTTCACCACGCTGTTCCTCAGCCTGAAGAACGCCGACGGCTCCCTGACGCTGCACTGGTACGTCGAGGCGCTGACCGGGGTCAATCTGTCGGTGCTGTTCACGACGCTGCGGATCTCGGCGGAGACGGCGCTGTTGAGCCTCGTCTTCGGCTTCCTCCTGGCCAACGCGATCTCCCGGCTCAAGCCCGTGTGGGCGGCCCTGGCGATGCTGATCGTGGTCGTTCCGCACTTCATCAGCGCCCTGGTGCGCACCTACGGCTGGATCATCCTGCTGGGTGACAAGGGCCTGGTGAACGAGTTGGTACCGGGTGGGCCGTTCCAGCTGCTCTACAACGAGCTCGGTGTGGTCATCGGTACCACCTCGATGATGCTGCCGTACACGGTGCTGCTGTTGTACGGGGTGATGCGCGGCGTGGACCGCCGCCTGCTGGCGGCCGCGTCCAGCATGGGCGCGGGACGCGTGACGATCTTCCGCCGGATCTACCTGCCGCTGGTCGCCCCCGGCCTGGCCAGCGCCGGACTGCTCAGCTTCATCCTCTCCCTGGGCTACTACATCACCCCCGCCCTGATGGGCGGCCCCAACCAGACGATGATCGCCACCCTCATCAACCAGCAGGTCACCAAGGAAAACCAGTGGAACGGGGCGGCCGCCCAGGGCGTCATCCTGCTGCTGCTCACCTTCGCCGGACTGCTGCTGGTCAAGCTCGTCAGCTCCCTGGGCGCCAGCCGGAAGAAGAGGAGCAACTCATGATGGAGCTGCGCAAGACCCTCGCCGGGCGGATCGCCCTGACGGCGGTCGCCACCGTGATCCTGCTGTTCCTGGCCCTGCCGATCGTCGTCATCCTCGTCACCTCCTTCAGCAACAACGCCTTCGCCGCCTTCCCACCCGAGGCGTGGACGCTGAACTGGTACAAGGCACTGTTCGCCGACGGCAGCAAGTGGCCGGCCGCGTTGTCGCTGAGCGCGTTCGTCGCCTGCCTGAGCACCGTGTTCTCGCTGATCATCGGTGTGACCGCGGCGACCGCGCTGACGCGCAGCGAACTGCCGCTGCGCTCCGCGGTCTACGCCCTGGTGCTGGGGCCGCTGCTCATCCCGCAGATCGTCACCGCGCTGGGCCTGTTCCTGCTGTTCGAGCCGGCCGCAATGCTGGGGAGCCCGCTGGCCATTGCCCTCGGCCACACCGTGCTGGCCTCACCCATCGCAGTCCTCATCCTCATCGCCACCCTGCGCGGCATCGACGAACGGCTGGAGGACGCCGCCGCCAGCATGGGCGCGAACCGGCTGACCATCGCCCGGCGCATCACCTTCCCCCTCGCCGCCCCCGGCATGATCGCCGCCGCGATCTTCTCCTTCATCACCAGCTTCGACGAGTTCTACATCTCCCAGTTCCTCTCCTCCGTCGACACCGTCACCCTCCCGGTGCAGGTCTACAACTCCCTCACCTTCGACATCGACCCCAGCGTGACCGCGATCAGCGCCATCCTCATCGCCTTCGCGATCCTCGCCCTCGCCCTGGTGGCCCTGGTCCGCTGGCTCGGCTCCGGACGCCAGAACTCCCTGCTCTCCGTCGAGAACACGGCAGGCATCGCCGCACCCGGAGGCGAAGCCGTATGACCACCGCCGCCACCGCTCAGCCGCACCTGCTGCCGCCCCTCACCTGTGCCTTGCGCCGGCACGGGCCGCGCTACCGCTGACAGCGCCGTCGGCCGGGCACCCGAGTGGGTGCCCGGCCGGGATCCCCCGAAAACTTCCCCGCAGGAGACCCGCAATGAAGACGATCCCGTACTGGATAGAAACCGCCGGGGCGTTCCCCGACCGGTCCGGCAAGCCACTGACCGAGGACACCGACCTGGTGGTCGTCGGCGCTGGCCTGACGGGTCTGTCCACCGCCCTGCACGCCGCCCGCAAGGGCGCCCGTGTCACCCTCGTCGAGAAGGGCCAGATCGGTTCCGGGGCCTCAGCGCGCAATGGCGGCATGGCGAACCTGGGCTTCACGATCGGCGTGAGCCAGGCCATCCGCCGATACGGACTCGAGCGGGCCCGCGAGATATACAACTCCTACGGCGAGGCCGTGGACACCGTCGAGCGGCTCGTGGACGAGGAGTCCATCGACTGTCAGTTCCGTCGCGTCGGACGCCTGGGCGTGGCCTCCCGTCCCGCGCACTTCGAGAACAAGAAGGCCCAACAGCGCGACCTGGCCAAGTACTTCGGCCACGAGACCACACTGGTCAGCAAGTCCGAGCTGCGTTCCGAGATCGGATCCGACGCCTACCACGGCGGCCTGCTCGACCCGCTCAGCGCCGCACTGCACGTCGGCCGCTTCGTGCGCGGCATGGCCGAGGCGTGCGAGCGCACCGGTGTCGAGATCCACGAGCGCAACGCGGCCATCGGCGTGCGGCGTACCCCCGCCGGCCGTTTCGAGGTGAGCACCGAGCGCGGTGTGATCCGCGCCGGGCAGGTCATGATGGCCACCGACGCCTACACCGACAAGAACTTCCCGTGGCTGCGCCGCCAGCAGGTCTGCCTGGGCAGCTTCATCATCGTGACCGAGCCGCTCGGCGAGGACCTCGCCCGGGACATCATCCCGAAGGCCCGCCTCATCGTCGACTCCAACCAGGTCTGCCACTATTTCCGGCTCACCCCGGACAACCGTCTGCTGTTCGGCGGACGCGCCCGCTTCGCACCGTCCGACCCCACCTCGGACAAGAAGAGCGGAGCGGTCCTGTTCCGTGAGATGTGCGAGATCTTCCCCCAACTCGCCCGGACGAAGGTCGAGTACGTGTGGGGCGGCTCGGTCGGCTTCGCGATGGACCGCATCGTGCACGCCGGGCAGACCGAGGACGGCGTGTACTACTCCATGGGATACGCGGGCCACGGCGTGCAGATGGCCACGCACATGGGGCAGGTCATGGCCGAGGTGATGGACGGCCACCCCGAGGTCAGCCCGGTTCGCGACCTGGCCCCGCCCCGCATCCCCCTCTACAACGGCACCGCCTGGTTCCTGCCCTTCGCGGGCGCCTACTACAAGACGCTGGACCGCATCCGCTGACCCTGCGGCAGCGCACCTCTACGCATACAAGGAGACCTCGAGATGACTGTCGTCCACGATGTTCCCAAGCAGCTTTTCATCGGCGGCGGTTGGCAGGACGCGGAGTCCGGCCGGACTCTGTCCGTCGACAACCCGGCCACCGGTGAGGAGCTGTGCCGGGTCGCCGACGCCTCCCCGGCCGACGGGCGGCGTGCCGTTGAGGCGGCGGTCGCCGCGCAGGCGGCCTGGGCCGCCACCCCGCCCCGTGTCCGCAGCGAGATCCTGCGCCGCGCCTACGACATCATCATCGCGCGTACCGAGGACCTGGCGCTGCTGATGACGCTGGAGATGGGCAAGCCCCTGGCGGAGGCGCGTGCCGAAGTCGCCTACGGCGCCGAGTTCTTCCGCTGGTTCTCCGAGGAAGCCGTCCGCATCGACGGCGGCATGATGACCGCCCCGGACGGCAGGAACCGCCTCCTGGTCACCCGCCAGCCGGTCGGCCCCTGCCTGCTCATCACCCCGTGGAACTTCCCCCTGGCCATGGGCACCCGCAAGATCGGCCCCGCCATCGCCGCCGGCTGCACCATCGTTCTCAAACCCGCCCCCCAAACCCCCCTGACCAGCCTCGCCCTCGCCGCGATCCTTAAGGAAGCCGGTCTGCCCGACGGCGTCCTCAACATCGTCGTCACCACCGACGCCGCCGGTGTCGTCGAGCCGCTGCTGCGCGGCGGGCAGATCCGCAAACTCTCCTTCACCGGCTCCACTCAGGTCGGCCGGATCCTGCTGGCCCAGTGCGCCGACACCGTCATCCGCACCTCCATGGAACTGGGCGGCAACGCCCCCCTCATCGTCTTCGACGACGCCGACCTCGACGTCGCCGTCGAAGGCACCATGGTCGCCAAGATGCGCAACATGGGCGAGTCCTGCTGCGCCGCCAACCGCATCTACGTCCACACCTCCGTCGCCGAGGAGTTCGCCACCCGCCTCGCCGCCCGCATGGCCGCCCTGACCGTCGGCGACGGCACCGAACCCGGCACCGACGTCGGTCCCCTCATCGACATCGCCGGTCGCAGCAAGGCCCACGACGTCGTCCGCGACGCGGTCAAGCGCGGCGCGAAGGTGCTCACCGGCGGCGAACTCCCCGAAGGGCCCGGCTGCTTCTACCCGCCCACCGTGCTCACCGACGTCTCCGACGACGCCGCCATCATCGACACCGAGGTCTTCGGGCCGGTCGCCGCCCTCCTCACCTTCGACGACGAGGACGAGGCCATCACCGCCGCCAACGACACCGAATTCGGCCTCGCCGCCTACCTGTTCACCCAGAACCTCGACCGCGCCCTGCGCGTCGCCGAACGCCTCGAAAGCGGCATGATCGGCCTCAACACCGGGCTCGTCTCCAACCCCGCCGCCCCCTTCGGCGGCGTCAAGCAGTCCGGCCTGGGCCGCGAAGGAGGACGCGTCGGCATCGACGAGTTCCTCGAGTACAAGTACATCGCAGTCCCTGTCGGAGGCTGACATGCCCGACCGACTCGTGGTCCTCTACCGGGGCAACCGGCCACCCGCCACTGGGCTCATCGAACGCCTCGCGGACACCGTCTACGCCACCGAGGAGGAACTGCCCTACCTCCTCCCCGGCGCCGACGCGCTCCTGGCCTGGGTCACCATCACCCCGGCCATCCGAGAGGCCTGGCCCGACAACCCCGAGAAGGCACCTCGCTGGGTACACGCGTCCTCCGCGGGCGTGGACTCCCTGCTCTTCCCCGCCCTGGTGGACGATCCGGGCGTTGTCCTGACCAATGCCCGCGGCGTCTACGACCGGCCGACCGCCGAGTACGTGCTGGGCCTGATCCTCGCCCTCGCCAAGGACTTCCCCGGCACCTGGGAGCACCAGCGGCGTCGCGAGTGGCGTCCGCGCCCCAGTGACGGCATCACCGGACGCACGGTGCTGGTCTGGGGCACGGGGCCCATCGGCCGGGCCATCGCCCGGCTGCTGCGGGCCGCCGGGATGCGGGTCTGCGGCGCCGGCCGCAAGGCCCGCACGGACGACCCCGACTTCGGCACGGTCCACGGTGCGACGACCTTGCCCGCCGCCCTGACGGAGGCGGACTACGTCGTCCTGGCCGCGCCCCTGACCAAGGACACCCGGGGCATGGTCGACGCCTCCGTCCTGGCGGCCATGAAGCCGGGAGCCCGCCTGATCAACGTGGGCCGGGGCGGACTCGTCGACGAGGAGGCGCTCGTCGACCACCTCGCCGCCGGCCGGCTCGCCGGCGCCGCCCTGGACGTCTTCGGCCAGGAGCCGCTGCCGGTCCGGTCGCCGCTGTGGGACATGCCCGGTGTCATGATCTCCCCGCACACGGCGGGGGAGACCACCAGCGAGCGGGAGGCGCTCGTCGAGGTGTTCCTCGACAACCTCACCCGGCACGTCGAAGGCCGCCCTCTGCGCAACGTCGTGGACAAGAGGCGGGGTTACGTGGTCGACGAGACGCGCCCCGTCTGAAGGCCCCGTCCGAAAGGCGAGCAGCAGGCGCCCCGTCCCGTGGACTCCACGGGACGGGGCGCCTGCTACTCGCCTTTCCCGCGTCCCAGCGCGCTGCCCGTCACCGCCAGCACGGAGAGCACCACCAGCGCGGCGGCCGGGCCGAGCACCGTCCAGGGGGCGAGTTCGGCGTACGGCTGGTTCTCCGACAGGAGCCGGCCCCACTCGGGGGTGGGCGGCTGTTCGCCCAGGCCGAGGAAGCCGAGCGAGGCCAGTACCAGGACGGCGGTCGGCAGCCGCAGCAGGGCGTTGCGGAGAAGGGCCGGCAGCACCGCGGGGAGCAGGTGACGGCGCAGCAGGTGCGGCCGTCCCGCGCCGAGTGCGACGGACGCGGCGATGTGACCGCTCGCGCGTTCCTGTTCGAGCAGCGCGGCCGTCTGGGCGGCGTACGGGCTCCAGCCGACCACGCAGACCGCGCACGCCGCGCCCCACACCGACGGCCCGGTCACGCCCGCGATGAGCAGTCCGGAGAGGACCGCGGGCAGGGTCGACACGACCTCCGTCGGACCGGCGCTCGCCCGCGGAGCCATGCCCAGCAGCAGCCCGGTGACCGCGCTGACCACCGTCACGACGAGGGCGACACCGGCCGTGCGCAGCGCCCCGTGGCCCAGCCGGGCCAGCAGATCCCGGCCCAGCGCGTCCGTGCCCAGGGGGTGTTCGAGGGACGGGGCCACCAGCCGCGCCGCCGTGTCGACCTGCAAGGGGTCGCGCAGGAGGCCCGCCGTGACGAGGGCGATCAGGACCACCGAACACGCCGCGGTGATCCAGCGCAGGGAACGCGGCGGGACGAGCGGGGGCCGGTGCAGGGTCGGCAGGGCGCCGTCGCGCAGGGGGCGGCCGAGGAGCGTGTGGCGCAGGGCCCGGATCAGGATGCCGGCGCTCACGCCGAGCAGGACCAGCGCCAGGGTCGCGGTCTGGAGCACCGGGAGGTCCTGCGCCACGGCGGCCTCCAGGGCGAGCCGGCCGAGCCCCGGGATGTTGAAGATCTTCTCCACCGCGACCGCACCGCCGACCAGGGCCACGACGGTCGGCAGCAACTGCGGCAGCATGCCGGGCAGGGTGCGGCGCAGCGCGTTGCGGGCGATGTTGCCGGGCGGGAGCCCGACGGCGTACGCCGTGCGCGCCCACGGTTCGTGGAAGGCGGCGGGCAGCGCCTGGTCGAGCAGCCCGCCGAGCATCGCGCCCGACGGGATGCCGAGGGCGAGCGAGGGCAGCACCATCGACTGCGGCCCCTCCCAGCCGCTGGACGGGAACCACCCCCACCAGACCCCGCACACGGTCGCCAGCACCGAGGCGAGCAGGAACTTCGGCAGGGCGGCCAGCACGGCGGCCGTCGTGCCCGCCCGGTCCTGCCGCAGCCGTCGCCGGGAGCCGAGGAACACGGTGCGGGTGCACACCAGCGCGGCGACCAGGGCGGTCACCAGGAACGCGCCCAGAACCAGCGTCAGGGAGACCGACAGAGCGGTCCCCACCTGCGGCATGACCGGTTCGCCGGAGACCCACGAGACGCCCGCGTCCCCGCGCGGCAGGCCGCCCAGCCAGTGCCCGAGATGCGCGAACGGCCCCTCGTCCAGCCCCAGCTGCTCCCGTACGGCGGCCAGTTCCGCGGCTGTCGGGTTCTGGTCGGCGGAACGGGCCCGCAGCACCGTGCGGGCCGGGTCCGCGCCGGTCAGCCACGGCAGCAGGGCCACCGCACCGAGCAGCGCTGCTCCGGCGAGCACACGGCCGGCCGCCGCCGGCCAGAGGGACAGGCGGGCGGCGGGGGCGTGGGCGACGCTCATGCGTTACCCGGCGTGCGTGTCGACGTCGACGAGGGAGCGCTCGCGCGGGTCGAGGAGCACGCCCTCGACACCGGTGGCGATGCCCTGCACCGCCTGCTCGTGGACCAGCGGAACGACGGCGTCGGTGCGCAGGATCTCCGCCTCCGCGCGCATGATCTTCTCCTGGCGGCGCTTCGTGTCGCGTTCCGCGGCGGCGGCCCGGATGGCCTTGTCCACCGCGCCGTCCTTCAGTCCGGGGATGTTGTAGACGCCCTCGCTGGTGAAGTCGCTGGCGAGGTAGTCGACCGCGTCACCGGTGTCGAGGAGCGTGACCCGGGAGAAGACGAGGGCGTCGTACTTCCCGGCGAGGAGGTCGGCCTCCATCTGCGTGTACTCGCGCACGTCCTGCTTCACCGTGAACCCGGCCTTCTCCAGCTGCTGCTGGAGCACGGTCGCGGCCTCGGGAAGCTCGGCCCGGTTGGTGTAGGTGGCCAGCCGCAGCGTCCTGCCCTTGGTCCCGGCCTTCACCTGGGCGGACGTGTCGGCCTTGGCGCGGCCGGTCACGTCCACCCGCTTGTCGGCGGCCCATGGCACGGCGGGCCCGAACAGGCCCTGCGCGGGGTCGGCGTACCCGCCGAAGACGGAGTCGACCAGGGCGGCACCGTCGACGGCCTCCCGGGCGGCAGCGCGCAGTCCGGCGTCGGTGAACAGGCCGCCGCCGGTGTTGAGGATCAGGCTGTCGGTGCGCACGGAGGGCACCTCGTGCCGCGTGTCCTTGTCGAGCAGCTTCGCCTGGGCGGTGGGGATCCACTCGGCGATGTCGGCCTCGCCGCCGCGCAGCGCGTTGGCGCGGGCCGTGCCGTCCGCGATCCAGCTCACGTCGATGCCGGGCGCCTTCGCCTTGCCGCCCCAGTAGCCGTCGAAGCGGTCGAGCTTCGCCTTGGCCTTGCCGCTGAGCCGGGTGATCTCGAACGGGCCGGTGCCGGTGCCGACCGGGCTGACGGCGCCGTCCTTGGCGTATGCCTTCGAAGACAGGATCGCCAGCGCGGGGCTGGCCAGCCGCAGCGGCAGCACGGGGTCGGGGGTCTTGGTGGTGAGGGTGACGGTGTCGGCGTCCTCGGCCTTGGCGCTGAGGGCCACGTCGCTCAGCACGCGGGGCTTGGGCTTGGCCGCGCTCGCGCGGTCGAGCGCGTTGACGACGGACTGGGCGGTGAACTGGGTGCCGTCCTGGAACTCGGCCTTGCGCAGTTCGAAGGTCCAGGTGGTGTCGTCGTCCTGCTTCCAGGACTTCGCCAGCCCGGGCTTGGCCGTGCCGTTCCGGTCGAGGGCGGTGAGACCCTCGGCGACGGACAGCTTGCTCAGCACGGTGGCGTCGTTGCTGTAAGGGGAGAGCGCCTGCACCGGGGGCACGGCCAGCGCGACCCGCAGCCGCCCGCCCGCTCCCGCTCCGGCCCCCGTGCCGTCGCCGCTGTCGCTCGGCGCGAAGCAGCCGGCCAGCAGAGGGGGGAGAACGAGCGCCGCTATGAGACCGCGGGAGGTGGTGCGCATGTCAGTCCTGTCGTGCGGAAGTGGGGCATGCCGCAGCGGCCCGACGGGGAGCTTGATCGGCGGCGTCAGCATATAAGGAGAGCCTTACCAAAGCTTGAACCGGGTCGGTTAAATCTCAACAATCGGACGGCAAGGGGGCGAACGGCTGGGGCGAGACGACGAACCCGGCGGCATCGACCGATTGTTCGAACTGTGCCATCGTGGGCGCCGGGCGGAGGTGAATCGCATGACCGGCGCGGACCCCGGGCTGTTCGGACCCGGTTCGGTGACCTGGCAGACGCACGGCGACCCCATGATGTGGATCGCCGGCATCCGGGCGCTCTACCTCCAGGCCCTGCACCCCCGCGCGGTACGCGGCGTCATGCAGAACTCCGACTTCCGGCGCGACGCCTGGGGACGGCTGATGCGCACCGCGAACTTCGTCGGCACGACGACGTACGGCACCACCGAGGCCGCCGAGCGGGCGGGTGCCCGAGTCCGCAAGATCCACAGCATGCTGACGGCGACCGACCCGGACACCGGCGAGCGCTATGGCGTCGACGAACCCGGTCTCCTTCTCTGGGTGCACTGCGCCGAGATCGACTCCTATCTGGACGTCCTGCGCAGGTCCGGGTTCCGGCTCACCGACGCCGAGGCCGACCGCTACGTCGCCGAACACCGGCAGAGCGCACGCCTGGTGGGCCTCGACCCCGGCACCGTACCCGCCGACCGGGCCCAACTCGTGGCGTACTTCGAGAAGGTGCGCCCCGAACTCGCCGCCGGGCCCGAGGCGCGCGAGGTGGACGACTTCCTGCTCCGCCCGCCGACGCATCCCCTTCTCGTACCGTTGCGCGAGGTGCTGTGGCGGCGCGTGGCACAACTGGCGTACGCCTCCCTGCCCCCGTACGCCCACGAGTTGTACGGCAGACCGGCCCCCGCACCCGCCACCGTCACCCGGCAACTGCGTCTCACCGGCCTCCTGCTGCGCCGCGTTCCCGCACGTGTGCGGTGGCAACTCCCGCCCAAACACATCCTGCGCGCCATGGCGAGGCTCGGCCCGGACGCGCGTCCGGCACCGTACAAACTTGGACGATAGCCCGCCATACTGGGTGGGCCAGGGGAGGGGCGGGCGAACAGCTACCGGGGGGAGCGTCGCGCGAGATGGGGGAGACCAGGCTCATCCACGGCCGGTACCGGCTGCTCGACCGGATCGGGCGCGGCGGCATGGGCGAGGTGTGGCGGGCACGGGACGAGTCCCTGGGCCGGCACGTCGCCGTCAAGTGCCTCAAACCGCTGGGCCCGAACCACGACCACGCGTTCACCCGCGTGCTGCGGGAACGGTTCCGGCGTGAGGCCCGGGTGGCCGCCGCGCTCCAGCACCGCGGCATCACCGTCGTGCACGACTTCGGGGAGTCCGACGGCGTCCTCTACCTCGTCATGGAACTGCTGGACGGCCGCAACCTCAGTCAGCTCCTGGAGGACAACAAGCAGCACCCGCTGCCGGTCGCGGACGTCGTGGAGATCGCCGAGCAGGTCGCCGCAGCCCTCGCCTACTGCCACGAACAGGGCATCGTCCACCGCGATCTGAAGCCCGCCAACATCATGCGGATCGGCGACGGCACGGTGAAGATCTGCGACTTCGGCATCGCCCGGCTCGGTCACGACATCGGCTTCACGTCCCGGCTGACCGGCACCGGCATCGCCATGGGCACCCCGCACTACATGTCCCCGGAGCAGATCGGCGGCACCGAGGTCGACCAGCGCAGCGACCTGTACTCCTTCGGCTGCGTGCTGTACGAGATCGCCACCGGCGTACCGCCGTTCGACCTCGACGACGCCTGGGCGATCCTCGTCGGCCACCGCGACACCCCGCCCCGCCCGCCGCGCGAGCACCGCCCCGAACTACCCGGGTACCTGGAGCGGGTCATCCTGGACCTGCTCGCCAAGGAACCCGGTGAACGCCCCGGTGACGCCCGTGAGCTGGCCCGCCGGATCAGCGCGCACCGGGCCGCGCCCGCCTATGTGCCGACCGTCGTGGCGGCCCGGCCCGCTCCCGACGCGCTGGCGCACGCGGGCCGGCTGCCGTCCTGGACGCACGGCATGACCACCGGCCACAAGGCGGCAGGCGCCGGACTGCGCAGCACGCCGCCGGACCCGGCCTCCGGCCTGTCGGGCGAGTGGATCGCGCGGCCCGCCACCGGCCCCGTCGAGGAGCCCGCCCCCGAGCAGCGGCCCGCCCCGTCCCCGGAGGTCCTCACCGCCCTGGCCGGCCGGCACAACGCGGGCCTGAGCCTCGGCCGGCTCGGCCGCTGGGCGGAGGCGGGGGAGGTGCACCGGGCGGTCGCCGCCGAACGCGAGCACCTGCTCGGCCCCGACCACCCGGACACCCTCGCCAGCCGCTACGAGGTCGCCTTCACCCTCAGTCGCACCGGCCGCGCCCCGGACGCGCTGCGCGAGTACAAGCACGTCACCGAAGCCAGGATCCGCACGCTCGGCGCCGACCACCCCGACACGCTCGCCGCCCGCCAGGAGATGGCCTACGTGCTCGGCCAGCTCGGCCGCCCCTTCGACGCCCACCGGGTGTACACGTCGGTGCTCACCGCCCGGGAGCGCACCATGGGCCCCGACCACCCGGACACCCTGCGCTGCCGGCACAACCTCGCCTTCAACCTCAGCCGCCTCGGCCGCCTGGAGGACTCCTACCGCATGGCCCGCGAGGTGGCCGCCGCCCGCGCCCGGGTGCTCGGCCCCGACCATCCCGACACCCTGGTCACCCGCTACGAGGTCGCCTACGCGCTCGGCCAGCTCGGCCGCTGGCCCGAGGCCCTGGAGACGTACCGCGAGGTCGCCGAGGCCCGCGGCCGTGCCCTCGGCCCCGACCACCCCGACACGCTCGCCGCCCGCCACGAGATCGGCATCAGCCTGGGCCGCCTGGGCCACAGCGCGGAGGCCCTGGACCTCTACACCGCCCTGGCCGCGGACCGCACCCGGGCCCAGGGACCCGCGCACCCCGAGACCCTGCGCGCCCGCCACGGCCGCTGCGTCAACCTCGGCCGGCTCGCCCGCTGGGAGGAGGCCCTCACCGAGTCCCGGGAGGTGAGCGCCGTCCGCGAGCGGGTCCTCGGTCCCGACCATCCCGACACCCTGGTCAGCCGCCGCGAGGTCGCCGTCGGCCTGGGCTGGCTGGGCCGCTGGTCCGAGGCGCTCACCGAGTACCGCCGGGTGGCCGTCGCCCGCGAACGCGTCCTCGGCCCGGACCACCCCGACACCCTCGCCAGCCGCAACGACGAAGCGCACTGCCTCCAGCAGCTGGGCCGGAGCGACGAGGCCGTGGCGCTGTACCGGAGGGTGGCGGCCCTGCGCGGGCAGCGGGCGTCGGCCGGGGGGTGACGGGGGCGGCGTCGTGCGAGGAGCAGGTCGCACCCGGTCGCCGTTCGTCTGGCCGACCTGGATCACCCCGTGTTACGAAGAACCATGACCGCACCCGAGGGACCCCGCGCACACCGGACGTACGACGCCGTCATCGTCGGCGGCGGCCACAACGGCCTGGTCGCCGCCGCCTACCTGGCCCGGGCAGGCCGTTCCGTGCTGGTGCTGGAGCGGCTGGACCACACCGGCGGCGCGGCCGTGTCCACCCGGCCGTTCGCCGGGGTCGACGCCCGGCTGTCGCGCTACTCGTACCTGGTCAGCCTGCTGCCGAAGAAGATCGTGCGGGACCTCGGCCTGAACTTCCGGGTGCGCACCCGGACCATCTCCTCCTACACGCCCGCCGAACGCGACGGCCGCCCCACCGGACTCCTCGTCGGCGGTGGCGAACGGCGGACCAGGGAGGCGTTCGCCCGGCTCACCGGCTCCGACCGCGAGTACCGGGCCTGGCAGGAGTTCTACGGCATGACCGGCCGCGTCGCCCAGCGCGTCTTCCCGACCCTCACCGAACCGCTGCCCGCCCGCGAGGAGCTGCGCCGCCGGCTCGACGACGAGCAGGCCTGGCGCATGCTGTTCGAGGAGCCGCTCGGGGTCGCCGTCGAGGAGCACTTCGCGGACGACCTGGTGCGCGGCGTGGTCCTCACCGACGCGCTCATCGGCACCTTCGCCGACGCCCACGACCCGTCGCTGAAGCAGAACCGCTGCTTCCTCTACCACGTGATCGGCGGCGGCACCGGCGACTGGGACGTGCCGGTCGGCGGCATGGGAGCCCTCACCGACGCACTGGCCGACGCCGCCCGCGCCGCGGGCGCGGTCCTCGCCACCGGCCACGAGGCGCTGCGCATCGCCACGGACGGCCAGGAGGCCGAGGTCACCTACCGCACCGCCGACGGCGAGGGCACCGTCGCCGCCCGGCACGTCCTGGTGAACGCCTCCCCGCAAGCGCTGGCGGAACTGACCGGCGACACGCCCCCGGCCACCGCCGAGGGCGCCCAGCTCAAGGTGAACATGCTGCTCACGCGGCTGCCACGGCTGCGCGACAGCGCCGTCGATCCACGCGAGGCGTTCGCCGGCACCTTCCACATCGCCGAGGGCTACGAGCAGCTGGCCACCGCCCACGCCCAGGCCGCCGCCGGTGACCTGCCGGCCGCGCCGCCCTCCGAGATCTACTGCCACTCGCTCACCGACCCGAGCATCCTCGGCCCGGACCTGGCCGACCAGGGCTACCAGACGCTCACCCTCTTCGGCCTGCACACCCCGGCCCGCCTGTTCGAGCGGGACAACGACGCCGTACGCGAGGAGCTGCTGAAGTCGACACTCGCCCAGCTCGACGCCCACCTGGCCGAACCGCTCACCGACTGTCTGGCCACCGACGCGGACGGACGGCCCTGCATCGAGGCCCGGACGCCCCTCGACCTGGAGCGGGACCTCGGGCTGCCCGGCGGCAACATCTTCCACCGCGATCTGAGCTGGCCCCACGCCCAGGACGGCACCGGCCGCTGGGGCGTGGAGACCGGGCACGCGAACGTGCTGCTGTGCGGGGCCGGCGCGGTACGCGGGGGAGGGGTCAGCGGGGTGCCGGGGCACAACGCGGCCATGGCGGTGCTGGAAATCGGGAACGACTGAATCACTGCCGTCCTGTGGGGCACTCCGACAGCACGAAGGTATCCGTACCAGCCGGCCGCCCCGCGCGGACGGTCGCACCACCCACGGGAGGCTCTCATGGCCGAGCTCAGCCCGACCGACCTTCAGAAGGCCCTGAAGGGCATGGACTACCCGACGGACAAGCAGCACCTGGTGGAACGTGCCCGCAGCAACCACGCCGACGACAAGGTCGTCAGCACCCTCGACGGCCTGAAGGATGACCGCTTCGACGGCCCCAACGAGGTGCAGAAGGCCGTCTTCAACCAGTGACCGGACCGGCTCAGTCGGCCGACGGCGTCCATCCCACCGCTTCGAGGCGCGCCGCGTCCGCCGGGCGCGCCTCGTCGAAGAGGACGCCGTCGGCCGCGTCCACACGCAACCCGTCCACGTAGGCCCCACGGCCGACGTACCGCCGGTCGGTCGTGTACCGCCACCGCAGGGCCAGCCGGCGCGCGGCGGGGAGGTCGGCGGTGAGCCGGTGCCAGACACGGCCGGACCAGCCCGTGACCGAGCCCGAGGGGTGCTGCCGGGGTTCCTCGCCCCTGTGGGACGTCCTGAAGGCAACCGGCTGCCAGGTCGTGCCCCCGTCGGCCGTCGTCTCCAGGACCAGCGTGTCGGCTCCGGGCTCGGTGTCCCACCACAGCGCGCAGCGCAGTCGCGCCCGGCCGGACGACGTGTCGAGCGCGGGGAGGGTGAGCGTCGCTGTGGCGGAGACCGCCATCCCGGAGAACCAGGCCCTGCGTCCCGACACCGGCCGGACCGGAACGGCCCGCGCCAGATTGTCCGCGGCGGCCACGCGGGGAGCCGACCCGGACCGCCAACTGCGCACCGGATGCACCGAGTTGCCCAGGACGACGAGGAAGGAGTCGGTCGTCGGGTCGAGCACCAGCGAGGTGCCCGTGAAGCCGGTGTGCCCGGCACTGCGGGGGGTGGCCATGGCCCCCATGTACCAGTGCTGGTAGAGCTCGAAGCCGAGGCCGTGCTCGTCCCCGGGGAACGCGGTGTTGAAGTCGGTGAACATCAGCTCCACCGACTCCGGTTCCAGGATCCGTGCCCGTCCGTAGACACCGCCGTTGAGCAGCGTACGGCCGAGGACCGCGAGGTCCCACGCGTCGGAGAACACGCCCGCGTGGCCCGCGACCCCGCCGAGGCTGAAGGCGTTCTCGTCGTGCACCTCACCCCACACCAGGCCCCGGTCCAACCCGGACCAGGGAGCCCGCGCGTCTTCCGTGGCCGCGATTCTCGGCCGCCAGGAGGCGGGCGGGTTGTAGCGGGTGCGGCGCAGGCCGAGCGGCGCCGTGATCTCGTCGCGGAGGAGGACGTCCAGAGAGCGGCCCGTGATCCGCTCCAGCACGAGCTGGAGCGAGATGAGGTTCAGGTCCGAGTAGAGATACGCCGTGCCCGGCGCGCTGACCGGAGCCTCGTCCCAGATGAGCTGGAGCTTCTCCTCGTGCGTCGGCGCGCTGTACAGCGGGATCCAGGCGCGGAAACCAGAGGTGTGCGTCAGCAGCTGACGGATCGTGATGTCCTGCTTGCCCGCGCGGCCGAAGTCCGGCAGGTACGAGGCGACCTTCGCCTCCAGCTCCAGTTCGCCCCGCTCCATCCGCTGCACGGCCAGGATCGAGGTGAACAGCTTCGACACCGACGCCAGGTCGAAGACGGTGTCCTCGGCCATGGGGATCTGCTCACCGGCCGGGAACTCGACGCCGGTGTCGGTCTTCTCGTCGTAGGCCCGGTAGCGCACCGCCATGCCGATGGGCCGGTGCAGGGCGACGGTGCCGCCCCGTCCGGCGAGCAGGACGGCGCCCGCGTACCAGGGGTGCTCGGGGGAGGGGCCGAGGAAGGCCTCGGCGTCGGTGACGAGCTGGCGCAGATGGGAGGGGAGCAGTCCGGCGCGGGCGGCCGAGCCGTGCCGCAGCGTGGGGCGGTGGCCGGTCGTCGGGGCGGCCTCGGCGGGGCCCGCCGGTAAGGAGACCAGGGCGAGCGCACCGCCCAGTGCCATCGCTCCCCGGCCCAGTTGACGCCGGGTCAGTCGACCGCTCGCCGCTCTGTCCGCCGCTCCCTCGGTCACAGCACGCCCCTTCGTCCCAGCCGCCTCGGATGTCCACGGAAGTATGTCCGCCGCGCGCCGCCGTGAATCGGCCGAATGAATCTGACGCAGCATCAGAAAAGCCCTTCCGTCCTCCGGAGGACTCCGGCATCCTGCGCCCATGCAGACGGAGCTGAGCCAGAAACTGGGAGTCGAGCACGCCGTCTTCGGCTTCACGCCGTTCCCCGCCGTCGCCGCGGCCATCAGCCGGGCCGGCGGCTTCGGCGTGCTCGGCGCGGTCCGTTACACCGACCCCGACGAGCTCAAACGCGACCTGGACTGGATCGAGGCGCACGTCGACGGCCGGCCGTACGGCCTGGACGTCGTGATGCCGGCGAAGAAGGTCGAGGGCGTCACAGAGGCAGATGTCGAGGCGATGATCCCCGAGGGCCACCGGCAGTTCGTCCGGGACACCCTCGCCAAACACGGCGTGCCCGAGCTCGCCGAGGGCGAGGCGTCCGGCTGGCGCATCACCGGCTGGATGGAGCAGGTCGCCCGCACCCAGCTCGACGTCGCCTTCGACTACCCGATCCGGCTCCTCGCCAACGCCCTCGGCTCCCCGCCCGCCGACGTCATTGCCCGCGCCCACGACCAGGACGTCCTCGTCGCCGCCCTCGCGGGCAGCGCCCGGCACGCCCGCAAGCACAAGGACGCCGGGATCGACATCGTCGTGGCGCAGGGCTACGAGGCCGGTGGCCACACCGGCGAGATCGCCTCCATGGTGCTCACCCCCGAGGTCGTCGAGGCCGTCGCCCCGCTGCCCGTGCTGGCCGCCGGCGGCATCGGCAGCGGACAGCAGGTGGCTGCCGCACTCGCCCTCGGCGCTCAAGGCGTGTGGCTGGGCTCCCTGTGGCTGACCACCACAGAAGCGGACCTCCACTCGCCCGCCCTCACCCGCAAGCTGCTCGCGGCCGGCTCCGGGGACACCGTCCGTTCCCGCGCACTGACCGGGAAGCCGGCACGCCAGTTGCGCACCGAGTGGACCGACGCCTGGGAGGACCCGGACGGCCCGGGCACGCTGCCCATGCCGTTGCAGGGCCTGCTGGTCGCCGAGGCCGTCTCCCGTATCCAGAAGTACGAGGTGGACCCCCTGCTCGGCACCCCGGTCGGGCAGATCGTCGGCCGGATGAACAGCGAACGCAGCGTCCAGGCCGTCTTCGACGACCTCACCCGCGGCTTCGAACAGGCCGTGGACCGCGTCAACCGCATCGCCGGAAGGAGCGGCCAGTGAGCAGCAGCGTGCCCGCGGGCTTCTGGGCCCAGGCCACCGCCGACCCCGACCGCGCGGTCCTGGTCGCCCCCGACGGCGAGGAGTGGACCGCCGGCCGCCTGCATTCCGCAGCCAACCGGCTCGTCCACGGCCTGCGCGCGGCCGGGCTGGAACGCGGCGACACCTTCGCGGTCGTCCTGCCCAACGGCGTCGAGTTCCTCACCGCGTACCTCGCCGCAAGCCAGGCCGGGTTCTACCTCGTCCCCGTCAACCACCACCTGGTCGGACCGGAGATCGCCTGGATCGTCTCCGACTCCGGCGCCAAGGTCCTCCTCGCCCACGAGCGCTTCGCCGACACGGCACGCGCGGCCGCGGACGAGGCGGGCCTCCCGGCCACCCACCGGTACGCCGTCGGCCCCGTCGAGGGCTTCCGCCCCTACGCCGAACTCCTCGACGGCCGGCCCGAGTCGGCCCCCGCCGACCGCACCCTCGGCTGGGTCATGAACTACACCTCCGGCACCACCGGCCGCCCGCGCGGCATCCGCCGCCCGCTCCCCGGCAAACCGCCGGAGGAGGCCTACCTGGGCGGCTTCCTCGGCATCTTCGGCATCCGGCCGTTCGACGACAACGTCCACCTGGTGTGCTCGCCGCTGTACCACACGGCCGTCCTCCAGTTCGCGGGCGCGTCCCTGCACATCGGCCACCGGCTGGTCCTGATGGACAAGTGGACGCCCGAGGAGATGCTCCGCCTCATCGACGCCCACCGCTGCACCCACACCCATATGGTCCCCACCCAGTTCCACCGCCTGCTGGCCCTGCCCGACGAGGTGAAGGACCGCTATGACGTCTCCTCCATGCGGCACGCCATCCACGGCGCCGCCCCCTGCCCCGACCACGTGAAACGGGCCATGCTCGACTGGTGGGGCCCCTGTGTGGAGGAGTACTACGCGGCCAGCGAGGGCGGCGGCGCCTTCGCCACCGCCGAGGACTGGCTGAAGAAGCCCGGCACGGTCGGCAAGGCCTGGCCCATCAGCGAACTCGCGATCTTCGACGACGACGGCAACCGGCTGCCACCCGGCGAACTCGGCACCGTCTACATGAAGATGAACACCGGCGGCTTCTCCTACCACAAGGACGAGGCCAAGACCCGCAAGAACCGCATCGGCGACTTCTTCACCGTGGGCGACCTCGGCCACCTCGATGAGGACGGCTACCTCTTCCTGCGCGACCGCAAGATCGACCTGATCATCTCCGGAGGCGTCAACATCTACCCGGCCGAGATCGAGTCGGCCCTGCTCGCCCACCCCGCCGTCGCGGACGCCGCCGTCTTCGGCATCCCGCACGACGACTGGGGCGAGGAGGTCAAGGCCGTCGTCGAACCGGCCCCCGGACACCGGCCCGGGCCCGCCCTCGCGGCCGACCTCCTCGACCACTGCGCGCACCGGCTCGCCGGCTACAAGCGGCCCAGGAGCGTCGACTTCATCACCGAGATGCCCCGCGACCCCAACGGCAAGCTGTACAAGCGGCGGCTGCGGGAGCCGTACTGGGAGGGCCGGACCCGACCGGTGTGAGGCGGTGGTGCGGCTTTGGTCGCACCGGAGGGCACGGGCGTCATCCTTTGGTCGGCGCCCGCTCGCCCTCCGGCCGATGTCCGGCCTGGCCCCGCCTTCCTAGCGTGAGGCCATGACGATCGCGACCGAACAGGGGACGCTGCGGCGTGGCAGCGTACGGCCGGGCGAACGGGCACTCGCCCCCGATCTCGCCCGCGGGATCATGCTGCTGTGCATCGTGCTGTCCAACACGGCCTTCCATCTGTGGGCGGCCCGGCGCGGGCCCTCCGGATGGCAGCCCGTGGACGGCTCGTGGCTGGACCACGCCGTGCAGTTCACCATGATCATGGTGCTCGACCTGCGGATCTACCCGCTCTTCGCCTTCCTCTTCGGCTACGGCATGATGCAGCTCTACCTCCGGCAGACCGCCGCCGGCACCGACGGGCGCGACGCCGCCAAACTCCTGCGCCGGCGCAGCCTCTGGCTGATCGTCATCGGCCTGACCCACGCCACCCTGCTGATGGCCGGGGACATCATCGGCTTCTACGGAGTCCTGAGCCTCGTCCTTGGCCTGGCCTTCCTGCGGCGTGGTGACCGCGCCCTGACGTGGTGGATCTGGATCGGAGTCGCCCTGATGGCACTCGTCACGGCCGGGCCCGTCATCGCCGCGCTCCTCCAGGGCGACCTGGGCACACTGGGTGACGCCGACGCCGAGGCCGGCTTCAAGGCGTACGCGTCGGACGAGGGGAACTGGCTCACCGCGGCGGGCACCCGGCTCGAGACCGGCCTGTTCGTCACCTTCGCCGCCGCCCCGCTGACCCTCGTCGCCGGCGGGTACATCCTCTTCCTGCTCGGCTTCTGGGCCGCACGCCGCCGCATCCTGGAGGAACCGGGCCGTCACCGCACACTGCTGCGCATCACGGCTGTCACCGGCGTCGCGGCCGGCTGGCTCGGCGCGCTGCCCGCCGCCCTCGCCCACATCGGCGTCCTGCGCGTGCCGGACGACATGCAGAGCGAATCCGGGGCGCTCACTGCCCTGCGCGACATCACCGGCAACGCCGCGGGCCTCGGCTATGTCGCGGCCGTCGCCCTCTTCGCACACTGGTGGACGACCCGCGGGCCCCGCCGCGGCACGACGGCGGTGACGGCGGTGGCCTCCGTCGGCAAACGGTCCCTGTCCTGCTACCTCGCCCACTCGCTGCTCTTCGCCCCGGTGCTGGCCGCCTGGGGACTCGGCCTCGGCGCACACCTGGGCAGCACGACCATGGCGCTCTTCGCGTTCGCCGTCTGGCTGGTCACCGTGGCCGGGGCGTACGCCCTGGAACGGGCCGGCCGCCGGGGCCCCGCCGAAGCGGTGCTGCGCCGGCTGATGTACGGACCCCGGGTCGACCGGGGGTGACGGGATGAACGGGGGTGCCGCCCCACCGGGAGCGGCACCCCTCGGCCACGGTCAGCGGCGCTCGTGCACCCGGACGACCTTCAGCTTCGGCGAGGACAGGATGTCCTTCTCGCAGAAGCGCGACGTCACCCACTTCTCACCGGAGAACAGCCGGGTCTGGTCCGCGTAGTGCGGCGACTCGGGGTTCGACGACTGGGAGTACGTCAGCAGGGTGCGGGCCACCGGGCAGCGGCCGCCGTCCCAGCCCACCGCCTGGAGGTGACTGGTACCGAAGGGCACCTCCGTGTAGCCGCCCCCGGCCGCGTTCCACGTCGGTTCGAGCACGTTCCACACGCCGATCCGCCCCGAGCCGCCGGGCATCGGAAGGCGCTCACCACCGCGGACGACGAACTGGTGCGCGCCGAGCGGCGCGTCGAGCGCGATACCCGCCGCGCGCAGTTCCGCCACCGCGTCGGCGAGGGCGACGCCGAAGCCGGGCGCGTCCGTGTTCAGCGTGTTCGGCGTACGCACCGGGTCCGCCGCCGAGAACGGCACCTTCCACGCCTCGGCGGCCGGCACCGCCTGTTCCAGCTTCCGCCAGAACCGGTCGAACAGCAGCGCGCCCCGGCTCCCCGTGTTCATGGTGCGGTCCCAGGCCGCCAGCACCCCGCAGGCCCCCGACACGTCGACGGCCTCGCCGTCGCTGCCCGTCGCCGTGCCGCCGGGCAGTGCGGCGCACGCCCGTGCCACGTCCGTCGCGGTGAGGTCACCCGCGGGCACCCGGTTGGCGAACTGCTGCCGTTGCAGGTCGCGTACGGTCAGGCGGCCCCGGTCCGCCATCGCCGCCACGTCCTCGATCCCGCCGCGCGTGCGCAGGCCGAGCTCCGTCTTCACCGTGCCGAAGACCCGCTCGTATCCGGTGATCGGCCGGTCGGCGTTGGTCATCCACGCGGTGCCGTTGGAGTTCTCCACGTACGGCGCGTCCTCGAGCGTCGGCATCCGCGCCGGCCCGAAGATGCCCGGCGCCACCGCGTCGGAATCGCTGCCCAGGGCGCAGTCCCCGCGCGAGCCGTCGAGGATCGCGATGCCGGACGCCGGATACGTGGTCCTGCCCAGCGCCGTCGAGCAGCGCTGCGCCAACTCGTCGGTGATACGCGGAAGTACCTGGGACTGGGTGAAGAGGGAATGCCCCGCGCGGTCGGCGGCGATCGTGTTCACCCAGGGAATGCCCTGGTGCCGCGCGAGGGACCCGAGGACGTCACTCGTGCTGCGCGCCTTGCTGAAGCCGAGCGAGGTGTCGGCGAAGCGGAGGTTCGCGGCGTTCGGGTCGTGCACGGCGTACGCCGTGGTGTCCGTCCACGGCAGCGAGACCTGGGAGTTCAGGGAGGTGACGACTGGGCCGTACCGGGTCCACCACTGGGTGCGGGTCACCGGCGCGCCGTCCTTCACCGCGACCGTCACGGTCCGCTTCTTCATACGCTCCGGCTCGCCGTCCACGAGGTACGTCGTGGGATCGGCCGGATCCAGCGTCAGCTGGTGGAAGTTGGCCGGGATGCCGGTCGAGACGGTGTGGCTCCACGCCACATGTGCGTTGAACCCGATGGAGATCGCCGGGGTGCCGAGCAGAGAGCCACCGGAGACGTTCAGCTCGCCGGGGATCGTCTGCTGCGACTGCCAGAACCGGCGCCCGCCCTGCCACGGGTAGTGCGGGTTGCCCAGCAGCAGACCGCTGCCGTTCGCCGTGGTGTCGCCGCGGAAGGCGACCGCGTTGGAGCCCATGCCGGGATCGCCCCACAGCTCGTCGGCCGCCTTCGCCACGGCCTTCGCGTCCGGTGTGCGGGCGGCGGGCCGGGAGGACGGGGTACCGGAGGCGGTGCCGGCT
The DNA here is from genome assembly GCF_039532725.1 of Streptomyces coeruleofuscus. NCBI lineage: Bacteria > Bacillati > Actinomycetota > Actinomycetes > Kitasatosporales > Streptomycetaceae > Streptomyces > Streptomyces coeruleofuscus. The sequence continues at coordinate 183,279 of NZ_BAAASE010000016.1, read as the reverse complement.
CCGGTCGGTGGCTGCGCGGCCGTGATCGTGTCCACGAAGCGCCCCTCGCCGGAGATCGAGGCGATGGCGAGGCCACGGGCCGCCACGTCGAGCTCGGTGACCGGACGGACCCAGGCCGCGCCCGCACAGCCGGGATCCGTGATCTTCTTCTGCTCCAGCCAGGCGTTGTAACCGGCCGCCCAGCTGCGCATCATGTCCCGGACCTCACGGCTCGGGCCCACGGGCGCGGGCTCGGCGAGCAGCTTCTCCACCGTGCGGGTCTCACGGACCCCGCGGAAGTACAGGTCACTGGCGAGATTCGTCCTGGCCCCGGAGAGGGCGCCGCCGGCGGCCGCGCCGGCGCCGAAGTACCGGGAGCGCTCGCCCCGCAGGGTCACGAACCCGTCGGCGAGCGTGCAGACCTCGTCGGACGCCTGCGCCCAGCCCGTACCGAAGCCCAGGTCGGCGTAGTCCTTCGCGAGGATGTGCGGGATGCCGTACTCGGTGTAGCGGATCACGGCGGACAGGCCGTCGCGGGACGGGTGCTGCTCCGCCCGTCCCTGGCCGGACGCGGCGGCCGCGGGTAACGCGGACGCGGCCGTGAACAGGGCCGTGGCCCCGAGAACGAGTCGTCTCAGGCGGCTGCGCATCGTGCCCTCCAACATCATTGAGGGAAAGGAGACTTGAGCGTACGAATGTGCTGCGTGCGCACGTCGGTACCAACACACCGGACGCCTCCGGCGGCGGCAGGGTTGAGCCGGTCGGTTCTTGACCTCGCCCGGCGGTGAGCCGAGGATCAGGTGTCATGACGACGCCCGGACACGGCAGCACGGTCGACGGAGTGCTGCGGCGCAGCGCCCGACGCACCCCGGCGCGCGTCGCCGTGGAGTACGGCGATCGCACCTGGACGTACGACGAACTGGACACCGCCGTCTCCCGCGCGGCGAGCGTCCTCCTCGGCCAGGGGCTGTCCCCGGGCGACCGGGTGGGCGCGTACGGCCACAACTCCGACGCCTACCTGATCGCCTTCCTGGCCTGCGCCCGCGCGGGCCTGGTGCACGTACCCGTCAACCAGAACCTGACCGGCGACGACCTCGCCTACATCGTCGGCCAGTCCGGCAGCTCCCTGGTCCTCGCCGACCCGGACCTCGCCGGACGACTCCCCGACGGCGTACGGTCGTTGCCCCTGCGCGACGCCGACGACTCACTCCTCGCCCGGCTCACCGGCGCGCCGCCGTACGACGGCCCCGAGCCGCGCACCGAGGACCTCGTGCAGCTGCTGTACACGTCCGGGACGACCGCCCTGCCCAAGGGCGCGATGATGACGCACCGGGCCCTGGTCCACGAGTACCTGAGCGCGATCACCGCCCTCGACCTCAGTGCGGGCGACCGTCCCGTACACGCGCTGCCCCTCTACCACTCGGCGCAGATGCACGTCTTCCTGCTGCCCTACCTCGCCGTCGGCGCGACGAACATCATCCTCGACGCACCCGACGGCGACCGGCTCTTCGACCTGGTCGAGGCGGGCCGCGTGGACAGCCTCTTCGCCCCGCCCACCGTCTGGATCGCCCTGTCCAACCGCCCCGACTTCGCCACCCGCGACCTGAGCGGCCTGCGCAAGGCGTACTACGGGGCGTCGATCATGCCGGTCCCCGTCCTGGAACGGCTGAAGCAACGCCTGCCGGAGCTGGCGTTCTACAACTGCTTCGGGCAGAGCGAGATCGGGCCCCTGGCCACCGTCCTGGCCCCGGGCGAACACAAGGGGCGCATGGACTCCTGCGGCCGTCCCGTGCTGTTCGTCGACGCGCGTGTGGTCGACGAGGTCGGCAAGGACGTACCGGACGGCACCCCCGGCGAGATCGTCTACCGCTCTCCGCAACTGTGCGAGGGCTACTGGGACAAGCCCGAGGAGACCGCCGAGGCCTTCCGCGACGGCTGGTTCCGCTCCGGCGACCTCGCGGTACGGGACGCGCACGGCTACTACACGATCGTCGACCGGGTGAAGGACGTCATCAACTCCGGTGGCGTACTGGTCGCTTCCCGCCAGGTCGAGGACGCCCTGTACACCCATCCCCAGGTCGCCGAGGCCGCGGTCGTCGGCCTGCCCGACGAGCGCTGGATCGAGGCCGTCACGGCCGTCGTCGTCCCACGCGGCGAGGTCACCGAGGCGGAACTCATCGCCCACACCCGCGAGAAGCTCGCCCCTTTCAAGGCACCGAAGCGGGTGGTGTTCGTGGAGGGCCTCCCGCGCAACGCCAGCGGGAAGATCCTCAAGCGGGAACTCAGGCAGGGCCTGGGAGGCGAGCCCGGACCCGTGGCCTCGGACGGCTGACGTCGCGCCGCCCCTCCCTACGAAACCCCGTTGTGCCGAACACCCCGAGAGCGTGATGATCAACGCCATGCCGATCTTCACAGCCCAGGACGGGACCCGGCTCGCCTGTCACGTACGAGGTACGGGCGAGCCGCTGGTCGTGTTGCCCGGCGGACCCATGCGCGCCTCCGCGTACCTGGGGAACCTGGGCGGTCTGGACGCCCACCGACAGCTGGTGTTCCTCGATCTGCGCGGCACAGGACGGTCCGCGGTACCCGAGGACCCGGCGACCTACCGCTGCGACCGGCTCGTGGACGACGTCGAGGCGCTGCGCCGCCACCTGGGCCTGGAGCGGATGGACGTGCTCGCGCACTCGGCGGGCGGCAGTCTCGCCATGCTGTACGCGGCTCGGTATCCCGACCGGGTGGCACGGCTGGCGCTCGTCACCGCCACCCCGTGGGCGCTGGGCCTGCCGGCGACGGCCGAGGACCGGCTGGCGGCGGCCCGGCTGCGCGCGTCGGAACCCTGGTTCGCCGACGCGTTCCCGGCGTTCGAGGCCTGGCTGTCCGGCACCGGTGACTTCGACCCCGTGTTCCTCCCGTTCTTCTACGGCCGTTGGGACGACACCGCCCGTGCCCACGCGGACCGCGAGGAGGACGAGACCAACGACGACGCGGCCGACCGCTACGGGGCGGGCGGCGCCTACGACCCGGACGCGGCCCGGACCGCGCTCGCCCGCGTCACAGCCCCGGTGCTCGTCCTCGCCGGTGAGGTCGACGGCGGCCCGCGCCCCGGCCTGGCCCGTCGTACGGCCGAGGTGTTCCCGGCGGCCGAGTTCGCGGTACAGCCGGGGGCCGGCCACTACCCGTGGCTGGACGACCCGGAGTGGTTCGTGCGACGGGTCACGCGCTTCCTCCACGAACGGAACTGAGTTCCTCTGCTGTCCGCAGAGGAAGCCCGGTCCGCGCTCGTCACCCCGCTACCGTGCCCGGCATGGACACCGAACCGCGCACCGTACGGGCGAACGGCATCACCCTGGCCTACCGCGTCTGGGGGCCGGAGGACGCGCCGCCCCTCGTACTCCTGCACGCCCGTGGGGCAGACGGTGCCGACTGGGCGGAGGTCGCCCCGGCGCTGGCCGCCGGGCCACGCCGGGTGTACGCCCCCGACCTGCGCGGGCACGGCCGCAGCGACTGGCCCGGCGGATACGCCTACGAGGCCATGCGCGACGACGTGTTCGCCTTCCTCGGCGCGCTCGGCATCGCTCGCGCCGACGTCGTGGGTCACTCGCTCGGCGGTGCTGCCGCCTACTTGCTCGCCCAGTACAGCCCGCGGCTCGTACGACGGCTCGTTCTGGAGGACGTACCCGCGCCCGTCCCGCTCGATCCGCCGCGTCCGCCCGCCGAACGGCCTGACGGAGACCTGCCGTACGACTGGGCGATGATCCTCGCCACCGACGAGCAGCGCAACGCCCCGGATCCCGTGTGGTGGGACCACATGGGGCGGATCACCATGTCCACGCTGCTGATCGGTGGCGGGCCGACGAGCCTGATCCCCCAGGAGCAGATCGCCGCCTTCGCCGAGCTGCTTCCCGATGCCCGGCGCGTCACCATCGACGCCGGGCATCTCGTGCACGAGGCACGGCCCGAGGAGTTCCTCGCGGCCGTGGGGGAGTTCCTCAGCCCCGCGGACCGTACGCCGTCATGAAACGGTCGCGGAACTTGTCCATGCCCCACCGGGGCGCGTCCGGGGCCGGCTTGAGGCCGTTGGTCCAGCCCCAGTCCGCGACCCGGTCCAGCACCTTCTTGTCGCGGGCGACGATCGTGATCGGCACGTCCTTGCCGGTGTCCCCGGCGGTGACCGTCGGCACCGGCTGGTGGTCGCCGAGGAAGACCAGCACCGTGTCCTCGTCGCCGTAGCGCTCGACCCACTCGGTGAGGCTCCGGATCGAGTACTCGATGGCGCGCCGGTACTCGGTGCGCACCTTCTCCGGGTCCTTCCAGACCTCCGTGGGGTTGGTGCCCTCCTTCTTGATCCGGTGGAACACCGAACCGTCGCCGAGGTCCTCCCAGTCGATCATTCGGGCGATGGGCGACCAGGGGTTGTGGCTGGAGGCCAGGATGATCTCCGCCATGATCGGTTCACGGTCCTTCTTGCCGTGCTCCAAGCGCTGGAAGGCCTCCATGCTGAACTGGTCGGGCACGGGCGTCCAGCTGAAGTACGGGCCGTGGTAGCCGAGGTGCTCGGAGTCGTAGATGTGGTCCAGTCCGAAGTACTTCCCCTCCGGCCAGGCCCGCCGCACCCCGGGGACGATGCCGACGGTCCGCCAGGCACCGGACTTGCGGAAGTAGTTGGTCAGCGTCATGCGGTCGCTGGTGGTCAGGCTGCGGTACCGCTGCTGGTTCTTGATCCACAGACCGGAAAGGAAGGTCGAGTGGGCGAGCCAGCTGCCCGCGCCCGTCACCGGCGACTGCAACCAGCCGCTGCGCGACTCGAACCCGGCCGCCTTGAGCGAAGAGGTGCCCTCCTTCAGCACCGCGTCGGTCTGCTCGGCCATCGCCGGGTCGTCGATCGCGACCCTGCCGTAGCTCTCGATGAAGGTGAACAGGACGTCCTTGCCGCGCAGCCCCGTGAGCAACTGGTCCGGCGGCGTCTTCGCGAAGGCGTCCACGGCGGCCTGCTTCTCGAAGACCCGCGCGTCCTTCAGACCGGCCCGCACCTGCTCCACTCGGTTGCCGAGAAACTCGGTGTAGCCCCTGCTGGCGATCGGCACGGTGCCGATCTGCACGCCCAGGGTCATGCAGGTGATCCACACCGTGCCGAGGATCAGCGTCGTACGGGCGGCGACGGGACGGTGCCGGACCATCAGGTTCGTCACCCGCACCATGGCGAGCGTCGTGAGGACCAGCACCGCGACGAGCAGCACGATCACGCCGATCACGGCCAGCACCTGTCCGGTCCGGCCGAACGTCTCCCGGAGGAAGTCCGTGGCGTGCTCGATGAGAATCCAGTCCAGGACCAGGTCGAAGGGCCGGGCCAGCACCTGGTAGAAGCCCATGTCGAGGAACTTCAGGACCGTGACCAGCCCGAGGAACACGCCCGCGGCGACCGCCATGATGCGCCGGGGCCTCGGCGGCAGCGCGAGCAGCAGTCCCGCGAGCAGCACGCCCTCGGCGGGGAGACGGACGAACGAGGCGAACTCGATCCGCTCGATCCGGTTCGGCAGGAGCAGCGCCAGGACCACGAGCAGTCCGGCCAGCACGGTCGTCCCCACACTGACGCCGCGCGCCGCACGGGGATGGCGACGCCGCCATCCGAACCAGCCGGGCTTCGCCGCGTCCGGCTCCTCTCCGGCCTCTGCTTCCTGAGCGCCGGCGCCTTCTTCTCGCGCGGCAGGGGCATGGTCTGGGTGCGTAGCGGCGGCGTCTCGGCCGGGTTCCGCCGCGGCGGTTCCACTGTCCGCGTGCGCCGCGGCCGTGCCGTCGTCCGTGTTCCCCGGGGTCGTGTCGCTGTCCGGCTCCCGCGTGTCGGCGCCGCCGTCCGGGCTCGCCATGTCGGCTTCACCGTGCGACTCTTTCGCGACTGGGTCGTCCGTGGTCCCCGGGGTCGTGTCGCTGTCCGGCTCCCGCGTGTCGGCGCCGCCGTCCGGGCTCGCCATGTCGGCTTCACCGTGCGACTCTTTCGCGACTGAGTCGCCCGTGGTCGCCGGGGCCGTGCTGCTGTCCGACTCCTTCGTGTCCACGTGGCCGTCCGGGCTTGCCGTGCCGGCGTGACCGCCCGGGCCTGCCGCGGCTGTGCCGCTGTCCGGTTCCGTCGTGCCGGCGTGACGGTCCGCGCCCGCTGTGACGGCGTCGCCGTCCGTGTCCGCCGGGGCTGCGTCGCTGTCCGACCCCACCGCAGGTGTCTCGCTGTCCGCGTCCGTCCGGGCCGCGCTGCTGTCCGGTTCCGTCGTGTCGACGTCGCCTTCCGGGCCTGCGGTGACCGCGTCGCCCCGCGGCTCCGCCGGGGCCGTGCCGCCGTCCCGTGCCACCGCGCTGACGTCCTCGCCGGACTCCGCCGCAGCCGTAGCGCCGTCGGAATCCACCCCGGCCGTCTCGCCGTCCCGCCCCGCCCCGGGAGTGCCGTCCTCGGAATCCACCGCAGCCGTGCCACCGCCCGGCCCCGCCGCGCCGGTGTCGTCATCCGGTTCCGCCCCGCTCCCGGTCGTGCCCGATTGCTGTTGGGAGCGAGTGAAGAGCGACACCCGGTGGTCCTTCCGTGCGGTCTTGCTGGGCATGGCAAACAGAGCCCGGAGACCGAGCCTGCCACCACCAGTACGTCCGCACGTCACCTTAGGTTCAATCGACCGGCCGGAGAATCACCCGTCCGCCGCCACGGCCACCTCCCGCGCCCAGCGATAGTCCGCCTTGCCGCTCGGCGACCGCTGGACCGACTCCGTGATCACCAGCTGGCGCGGGATCTTGTAGCCGGCGAGCCGGTCACGGCAGTGTGTCCGGATGTCCTCCAGCGACGGCCGCGCCGCACCGTCCCGCAACTGCACCACGGCCGCCACATGGTGGCCCCACTGGGGGTCCGGTACCCCGGCCACCAGCGCGTCGTAGACGTCCGGGTGGGACTTGAGGGCCTGCTCGACCTCCTCCGGGTACACCTTCTCGCCGCCGGTGTTGATGCACTGCGAGCCACGGCCCAGGACAGTGACCACGCCCTCCTCGTCGACGGTGGCCATGTCGCCGAGCAGGACCCATCGCCGGCCGTCCTTCTCGAAGAAGGTGGCGGCGGTCTTGGCCGGGTCGTTGTAGTAGCCGAGCGGTACGTGTCCGCACTGGGCGACCCTGCCCACCTCACCGGGCGACACGGGTTCGTACGTGGCCGGGTCCACCACCTGCGTGCGCGCGTGGACCCGCACCCGGAAGCCCCGCTCGGGACCCGAGTCCTCGGTCGCCGTGCCGTTGAAACCGGACTCCGACGAGCCGAAGTTGTTCAGCAGCATGGCGTTCGGCACCAGCTCCTGGAACTGCCGGCGCACCGTGTCCGACATGATCGCGCCGGACGACGACACGCTGAACAACGACGAGCGGTCGATGTCCCGCAGGGGACCCCTCAGCGCGTCGATCAGCGGCCGCAGCATCGCGTCCCCCACCAGCGAGATGCTGCTGACCTTCTCCTTCTCCACGGTCCGCAGCACCTCCTCGGGCACGAACTTGCGGTGGATCACCACCCGTTGCCCGAAGTTGAAGCCGATGAACGCCGTGAGGGTGGAGGTGCCGTGCATCAGCGGGGCCGTGGGAAAGAAGGTGATCCCCGCGCCACCGGCCGCGACCCGCTCGGCCAGCTCCTCCGGCTTCTTCACCGGTTCACCGGTCGGCGCGCCCCCGCCGAGCCCCGCGAAGAACAGATCCTCCTGCCGCCACATCACCCCCTTGGGCATCCCGGTCGTACCGCCGGTGTAGATGATGAACTGGTCGTCACCCGAGCGCGCCGGGAAGCCGCGTTCGCGTGACCCCGCGGCCTCCACCTGGGCGAACTCCCCGCAGGGCACCTCGGCGGCCCCCGGCGCCGGCCTGCCCACCCGGATCAGATGCCGCAGCCTCTCCGCCCGCGGCCGCGCAGCCGCGACCCGGTCCGTGAACTCCGCGTCGAAGACCAGCGCCACCAGATCCGCGTCCCGGTAGAGGTACACCAACTCCTCTTCCACATACCGGTAGTTGACGTTGACCGGGACGATCCGCGTCTTCAGGCAGCCCAGCACCGTCTGGAGGTACTCCACGCCGTTGTATAGGTGCAGTCCGAGGTGCTCGCCGGGGCGTATCCCGCTGTCGAGCAGATGGTGGCCGACGCGGTTGGCCGCAGCGTCCAGCTCCGCGTACGTCAGGCGGCGCTCGGCGCCCGTGCCCGGATGGTCGACGTACACCAGCGCCTCACGGTCGGGAACCACGTCGACGACCGACTCGAACAGGTCGGCAAGGTTGTACTCCACCGCTCCTCCTGACCCCGGGACGTGCCTGGCATCGGACGGTTCGCCGGTCATCAGAGCAAAGGGCGGTCCAACTGTGAAGGGCTCGCGCGAAGAAATCTGACTGTCTGTCAGAAAACCCTTGAAGTGCCTCCCGCCCTACTGCAACCTGTTCTCGTTCCATGAGAGGGGAGTTGGCCATGGGTGGGACGGAACACCTCACCGTGCAGCGCGAAGGCGCCACACTGGTGCTCACGCTCAACAGGCCCGAAGCCAGGAACGCGCTCTCGCTGCCGATGCTCGTCGGCCTCCACGACGGCTGGCTGGAGGCCGATGCGGACGACTCGGTCCGCTCGATCGTGTTCACCGGCGCGGGCGGCACGTTCTGCTCGGGCATGGACCTCAAGGCCCTCGCCGGCGACGGCATGGCCGGCGAGGGGTACCGCGACCGGCTCAAGGCCGACCCCGACCTGCACTGGAAGGCGATGCTGCGCCATCACCGCCCGCGCAAGCCGGTGATCGCGGCCGTCGAGGGGTACTGCGTCGCGGGCGGCACCGAGATGCTCCAGGGCACCGACATCCGCGTCGCCGGCGAGTCCTCGACCTTCGGCCTGTTCGAGGTGAAGCGCGGCCTGTTCCCCATCGGCGGCTCGACGGTCCGGCTGCAACGCCAGATCCCGCGCACCCACGCCCTGGAGATGCTCCTCACCGGCCGCCCCTACAGCGCCCGCGAGGCCGCCGCCATCGGCCTGATCGGACACGTCGTCCCGGACGGCACCGCGCTCGCGAAGGCGTTGGAGATCGCCGAACAGATCAACTCCTGCGGCCCGCTGGCCGTCGAGGCCGTCAAGGCCTCCGTCTACGAGACCGCCGAAATGACCGAGTCCGAGGGCCTCGCGGCCGAACTCACCCGGGGCTGGCCGGTCTTCGACACCGCCGACGCCAAGGAGGGCGCCCGCGCCTTCGCGGAGAAACGACCGCCCGTCTACAAGCGCGCCTGACCCCCAAGGAGCCCTCCGGCATGCCCGAAGTCCTCAAAGCCCCCCTCGTCGTCGAGTTTCCCTTCACCCGCTCCCTCGGACCCGTCCAGAGCGCCTTTCTGACCGGCCTGCGCGAACGCGTCGTCCTCGGCGTGCGCACCTCCGACGGCCGCATCCTCGTCCCGCCCGTCGAGTACGACCCCGTCACCGCCGAGGACATCAGCGACCTGGTCGAGGTCGCCCCCACCGGCACGGTCACCACCTGGGCCTGGAACCACGCCCCCCGCCGCGGCCAGCCTCTCACCACCCCCTTCGCCTGGGCCCTGGTCCGCCTCGACGGCGCCGACACCGCCCTGCTGCACGCCCTCGACGCCCCGGGCCCCGACGCCGTGCACACCGGCATGCGCGTCCGCATCCGCTGGGCGGCGGAACGCACCGGCGCCATCACGGACATCGCCTGCTTCGAGCCGTACGACGGCGGCCGGGCCGAACCGGCGGGGCACACGGGGGAGTTCGAGGACCCGGTCACCGGCATCGTCGCCGCCGCCCGCCTCGACTACACCTACTCGCCCGGGCGCGCGCAGACCGCCTACATCAACGCCCTCTCCGGCCGCCGGACCGTCGGCGAGCGCTGCCCGTCCTGCCGGAAGGTGTACGTCCCGCCGAGGGGTGCGTGCCCCACATGTGGGGTGGCCACATCCGAACAGGTAGAGGTGGGGCCGCGCGGCACGGTGACCACGTTCTGCATCGTCAACATCAAGGCGAAGAACCTCGACATCGAGGTGCCCTACGTCTACGCCCACATCGCCCTCGACGGCGCCGACCTCGCACTGCACGGCCGTATCGGCGGCATCCCGTACGACGAGGTCCGCATGGGGCTGCGCGTCGAACCGGTGTGGACGGACGGCTCCCGCTACCCCGACCACTACCGGCCGACGGGCGAACCGGACGCGGACTACGACACCTACAAGGAGCTGCTGTGACGAGCGCACCGGGGGACCGCCAGATCGCCGTCGTCGCCTTCGCCCAGACCGATCACCGGCGCACCAGCGAGGAGCTCTCCGAGGTGGAGATGCTCATGCCGGTGCTGCACGAGGTCCTCGACCGGACCGGCCTGAAGACCGCTGACATCGACTTCACCTGCTCCGGCTCCAGCGACTACCTCGCCGGCCGCGCCTTCTCCTTCACCCTCGCCCTCGACGGCGTCGGAGCCTGGCCCCCGATCTCCGAGTCGCACGTCGAGATGGACGGCGCCTGGGCCCTGTACGAGGCCTGGACGAAACTCCTCACCGGCGACGCCGACACCGCCCTGGTCTACTCGTACGGCAAGTCCTCGCCAGGCGCGGTCCGCGACGTCCTCACCCGCCAGCTCGACCCGTACTACGTGGCACCCCTGTGGCCCGACTCCGTCGCGCTCGCCGCCCTCCAGGCACAGGCCCTCATCGACGTCGGCGACACCGACGAACCGGCGCTCGCGGCCGTCGCCGCCCGCAACCGTGAGGCGGCGACGGCGAACCCTCATGCGCAGCTCAAGGAGCCCGCCCCGCAAGGCGACTACCTCGTACAGCCCCTGCGCACCGGCGACTGCCCGCCCATCGGCGACGGGGCCGCCGCCGTCGTCCTCGCGGCGGGCGACCGGGCCCGCGACCTGTGCGCACGCCCCGCCTGGATCCGCGGCATCGACCACCGCATCGAGGCACACGGCCTCGGCGTGCGCGACCTGACCGACTCGCCGTCCACCCGCCTGGCCGCCGAACGGGCGGGTGCCTTCGAACGGCCCGTCGACACCGCCGAGCTGCACGCGCCCTTCACCGCGCAGGAGATCGTCCTGCGCAAGGCCCTCCGCCTCGCCGACGGGGTCGTCGTCAACCCCTCCGGCGGCGCCCTCGGCGCCAACCCGATCATGGCCGCCGGTCTCATCCGCATCGGTGAGGCCGCCGCCCGCATCCACCGCGGCGAGTCCGACCGCGCCCTCGCCCACGCCACGTCCGGCCCCTGCCTCCAGCAGAACCTGGTCGCCGTACTCGAAGGGGAACCCCGATGAGCAAGGAGCCCGTGGCCGTCGTCGGCGTCGGCCAGACCAAGCACGTCGCGGCACGCCGGGACGTGTCCATCGCGGGACTCGTCCGGGAGGCGGCCCGACGGGCCATGGACGACGCCGAGCTGACGTGGGCCGACATCGACGCCGTCGTGATCGGCAAGGCACCCGACTTCTTCGAGGGCGTCATGATGCCGGAGCTCTATCTCGCCGACGCCCTCGGCGCCGTCGGCAAGCCCATGCTCCGCGTGCACACCGCGGGCTCGGTCGGCGGATCCACCGCGCTCGTCGCCGCCAACCTCGTCGCGGCCCGCGTCCACGGCACCGTCCTCACCCTCGCCTTCGAAAAACAGTCCGAGTCGAACGCCATGTGGGGCCTGTCCCTGCCCATCCCCTTCCAGCAGCCCCTGCTCGCCGGAGCCGGTGGGTTCTTCGCCCCGCACATCCGCGCGTACATGCGGCGCAGCGGCGCACCCGAGACCGTCGGCGCCCTGGTCGCCTACAAGGACCGGCGCAACGCGCTGAAGAACCCCTACGCCCACCTGCACGAACACGACATCACCCTCGACAAGGTCATGGCCTCGCCCATGCTGTGGGACCCGATCCGCTACTCGGAGACCTGCCCCTCCTCCGACGGCGCCTGCGCCATGATCCTCACCGACCGCGCCGGAGCCGCCCGGGCACCGCGACGCCCCGCCTGGATGCTCGGCGGCGCGATGCGCAGCGAACCGACCCTCTTCGCCGGCAAGGACTTCGTCTCACCGCAGGCCGGCCAGGACTGCGCGGCCGACGTCTACCGGCAGGCCGGCATCACCGACCCGCGCCGCGAGATCGACGGCGCCGAGATCTACGTCCCGTTCTCCTGGTACGAGCCGATGTGGCTGGAGAACCTCGGCTTCGCGGGCGAGGGCGAGGGGTGGAAACTCACCGAGGCGGGCGTGACCGAACTCGACGGGGACCTGCCCGTCAACATGTCGGGTGGCGTGCTGTCCACCAACCCCATCGGCGCCTCCGGCATGATCCGCTTCGCGGAGGCGGCGCTCCAGGTGCGCGGTCAGGCCGGAGAACACCAGGTGGACGGCGCCCGCAGGGTCCTCGGCCACGCCTACGGCGGCGGTTCGCAGTTCTTCTCCATGTGGCTCGTGGGAGCCGAACCGCCAGACTCCTGAAAGGTCCCCCTCACGTGCCCTGTTGGCCGTGGGACACGATCGCTAGGCTGGCCGCGGACGACGAATCGGGAGGAGCACGGACGTGGCCGAGACCACCACCCAGCAGCGCCCGCTCACGGGCTGGGACAAGCCGGAGCTGGACCTCACCAACGCACAGTGGCAGTCCAGCAGCCGGGGGCGGGGGGATGTCCAGATCGCCTTCGTGGAAGGCTTCATCGCCATGCGGAACAGTGCCCGCCCGGAGAGCCCCTCCCTGATCTTCACGCCCGCCGAGTGGGGCGCGTTCGTGTCGGGAGCGCGGGAGGGGGAGTTCGACCTCACCTGACGCGACGCCGTGCGACCTCGATCGCGGCACCATGCCGACCGTCCCGGACGGCCGTGACCCCACGGCCGATCCGGGCGTGTTCCGCCCGCATTTCCGGACACGCGACCTGAGACGTCCTCCCGGGGCCGCGCCTGAGCCAGGCTGGGCCTTCAGGCACGGTCGTATCCCGGAAGGCGAGGAACCCATGAGCACCCTGCCGGTCATCGCGGCGGTCGACGGCTCGGATCACAGCATGCGCGCCCTGGAGTGGGCCCTCGACGCGGCCCGCCGGCGTTCGGCGCCCCTGCGTGTGGTCCACGTGCGCCAGTACGCCCACTGGGCGCAGCCCGAGGTGCTCGCGGCCGGACCGCCGGACCCGCAGGACGACCCGGTGCTCGACCGGGTCCGGGCCGATCTGGAGGACCTCGGCGGCCTGCCGGACACGGAGTACGTCGGCCTGGAGGGCGCGCCGGGCGCCGTCCTGCCCGAACAGAGCGCTTCCGCCCAGCTACTGGTACTCGGCTCCCGGGGCCGCGGCGGCTTCGCCAGCCTGCTGCTCGGCTCCAACGGCATCGCCGCCGCCCGCGACGCCGAATGCCCTGTCGTGGTGGTGCCCCGGCCCGGGCGCGAGGCCCAGGGCGGGGCTCCGGCCGGCCCCGGCTCGCGCGTGGTCGTCGGCCTGAAGGTGGACGGTCCCGACGAGGCCACGCTCGAGTTCGCCTTCGCCGAGGCCACCCGGCGCGGCGCCCGGCTCCAGGCGGTCGCCGCCTACCCGTGGCCCGCGCAGCCCTGGATGACGCCCGGCGAGCTGCCCCCGCCGATCGTCGACCAGGACGTCATCGAGGACGAGACGCGGATCCTGGCCGATGGCTTCCTCGCCCCGTACCGCGAACGGCACCCCGACGTCCCGGTCGAGCCCTTGGCGGCGGCGGGCGACGCCGCCGGACACCTCGTCGCGGCCTCCCAGGGCGCCGACCTCGTCGTCGTGGGCCGCCACCGGCGGCACCTGCTGGCGCCCGCCCGCATGCTGGGCTCGGTCACCCACGCCGTCCTGCTGCACGCCGCGAGCCCCGTCGCCGTGGTCCCGCCGGCACCGCCGGAGGACTGACCCCCGCTGTAATGGGAACCGGCAGGCCTATCATTAGGCCCATGCGGGAACCGATCAGCAGGGACGCCCGGCTCGCCCTGGACCTGGCCCTCACCGTCCGGCACGACGGCAACGGCGGTGTCGCCGACGACCTGACCGAACCGGCAGGCCTGACCGCCTGGGTCCGGACGCACTCCGAGGTCCTGCCGGACGCCGGCCGTTTCACCGCCGACGCCGCGCAGCTCGCCGCCGTCCGAGACCTGCGGGCCGCCGTCCGCGCGCTCTTCGCCCGCGCCGTGCGCCCCGGCGAGCCGAGCCCCGCCGACGCGACCCGCCTGCTGCCCGTACCCGAGGCCGTACGGCGCCTCAACGAGGCCGCCGCCCGCACCCCCACCGTGCCCGTTCTGGACTGGCCCGAGGGGGCCGGACCCGACGTCCGGCCACAGCCCGTACGCGCCGGCGACGACCTGACGGCCGCCCTCGCACACGCCGTGATCGCGTTCCTCGCGAGCCCCGACCGCGACCGGCTGCGGGCCTGCCACGCGCCCCGCTGCGTGCGGTACTTCCTCAAGGACCACCCGCGCCAGGAGTGGTGCAAACCGTCCTGCGGCAACCGCGCCCGCGTGGCCCGCCACCACCAACGGCACCGGACGACGAAGTAGGGCCGATCGGTCGCCGCCCTCCCGACACTTCGCAGGCCGGGCCACGTACCATGGCGGCATGTCGTTCCTCCGCCGCCGCAGCGCCACGCCCGCCGGGCCCGACTTCGACGTACTGGCCATGGACCCGGGCGACTGGCCCGGCAACCTCGGTGCGGGACTGCTGCCCGCACCCGACGGCACCTGCCAGGGCGTCTTCCTGCGTTACGACCTGTTCGGCGGCCGTGGGCCCGCGATGATCATCGGCAATCTGCCGGAAGGCTCACCGGCCCGGGACGTCCCCGAGGGCCAGGTTCCCTTCGAGGTGGCCCAGCTGCTGCTGGCACTGGAGAACGACGAGGAGATCACCGTCGTCGGCACCGAGGACGTGCCGGTGATGCAGGGCGACAACCTCCTGATCGTGCGCCGCGTCAAGCTCTCCGAGAGCCGCATCTCCTGCGTGCAGTTCGACCGCAGCGACAACGTCCTGGTGACCATCGCCGCCTGGGACCGCCCCATCACGGACGACCTGTACGCCCTCCTCAAACCGCTGCCCGCGGAGCTCTTCCAGCAGGGCTGAACCCGGCGGCAGCCCGCACACGAAAGGGCCGCTGTGCGCCTGACCAGGCACACAGCGGCCTCTTCGTCCCCGTCAGCGAGTGCCGACCGCCGCGCGCACGGCCCGCCGGGCCATCTGGCAGTCGTCGTGCAGCCGCCGCAGCAGCAGCCGCTGCTCCTCGCCGGACGGCGCAGCACCAGGATGGGCCGTACCCGGTGCCGCCGGGGTCGCGTCGTGCATCGAACGCTGCACGGCCGTCTCGTACGTACGGATCTCCCGGGTCAGCACCAGCATCAGGTTCACCAGGAAGGCGTCCCTGGACGCCGGGCCCGCCGACTGGGCGATCTGGCTGATCTGACGACGGGCCACCGGTGCGTCCCCGAGCACCGACCACAGCGTCGCCAGGTCGTACCCCGGCAGATACCAGCCCGCGTGCTCCCAGTCCACCAGCACTGGACCGGCCGGTGACAGGAGAATGTTCGACAACAGTGCGTCGCCGTGGCAGAACTGGCCCATGCCCTGCCGCCCGGCCGCCTGGGCGATGCCGTGCAGCAGCTTCTGGAGATCACCCAGGTCCCGGTCGGTGAGCAGGCCCAGCTCGTGGTACCGCGAGATCCGGGCCGCGTAGTCCAGCGGGGCGTCGAAGGTGCCCGCCGGCGGCCGCCAGGCGTTCAGCCGGCAGATCGCGCCGAGTGCCGCCCTGATGTCCGCCCGCGGCGGCGCCTCGGCCGGGTGCCGCTGGAGCGCCGCCACCCGCCCCGGCATCCGCTCGATCACCAGTGTGCAGTTGTCCGGGTCCGCCGCGATCAGTCTCGGCACCCGCACCGGAGGGCGATGCCGGACGAACGAGCGGTACGCCGCTATCTCGTGGCGGATCCGCTCGGACCAGGCGGGGGAGTGGTCCAGTAAACACTTGGCGACGGCCGAGCTGCGACCGGTCGTACCGACCAGGAGCACGGCCCGTCCGTTGCGGCGCAGGACCTGCACCGGGGCGAACTCCGGGCAGATGCGGTGCACCGACGCGATCGCCGTGCGCAGCTGCGCGCCCTGGGGGCCGGACAAGTCGAGTCTCCCGCTGAGCGGTTGGGTGCCGAGTACCGCGCCGCGCCGTGCCCTGCCCGCACCGAGCACGGGGGCCGCCGGCCGCGCGGGGGCGAGATAGGGGCCGCTGTCCGTGGGACGGGGGTGCAGCGACCGGGGCGGTGCGGACACGGAGGACGATGCTGTGTACATGGGCTGGACAGATCCCTTCGTGTGCCTGCGAGACAACGCACCACCCGGCCCGGGCTCCCGGGAGCACCCTGGGGAATGTCCCTGCGGCGACCGGGTCGGGGTGGCGCGTTCCTACCTGACACCCGATGCCCAGTGGCACACCATCTGGCGCACCCTGGCGAACCCTGGCGAATAGTCGCCCGGCAAGTCTCCCCGGGCTACTGTCAACTCAGCCGAGAACCTGGGGGCTTGACGTGAGCGGACAACCCAACACCCGGCTCGCGGACCTGTTCGGCCTGGCCGGCTGGTCCAAGGGCGAACTCGCGAGGCTGGTCAACCGGCAGGCGACGGCCATGGGCCATCCCCAGCTGGCGACCGACACCTCCCGGGTGCGGCGTTGGATCGACATGGGAGAGATCCCGCGCGATCCGGTACCGCGGGTGCTGGCGGCTCTGTTCACCGAGCGTCTCGGCCGTGTCGTGACCATCGAGGACCTCGGTCTGGTCCGGCACGGGCGTGCGGGGAAACGGCAGGGCGGCGGGAGTGCGGAGTCTCCCGACGGAGTGCCGTGGGCGCCCGAGCGGACCGCCGCGGTCCTCACCGAATTCACGGGAATGGACCTCATGCTCAACCGACGCGGCTTGGTGGGCGCGGGCGCCGCGCTCGCCGCGGGATCCGCACTCAGCAGCGCCATGTACGACTGGCTGCACACCGACCCTGCCCTGGCTGCCGACGCTCCCGACCTCGACCATCCCCTGCACGCCGACCCCGCTGGGTTCGACCGCTACGAGGCCGCCCCCATCGGGTCGCAGGAGATCGAGGAACTGGAGCGCTCGGTCGAGGTGTTCCGCGCCTGGGACGCGGCCCGCGGCGGCGGGCTCCAGCGCAAGGCCGTGGTGGGCCAGCTCAACGAGGTGGGCGGCATGCTCGCTTACCGTCACCCACCCCATCTCCAGCGGCGCCTGTGGGGCGTCGCGGCCAACCTCGCCGTCCTCGCGGGCTGGATGTCGCACGACGTCGGCCTGGAGCCCACGGCCCAGAAGTACTTCGTCATCGCCGCGCACGCGGCCAGAGAGGGCGGGGACCGGCCCCGCGCGGGCGAGGCGCTCTCCCGCGCGGCCCGCCAGATGGTGCACCTGGGCAAGCCGGACGAGGCCCTGGACCTGATGAAGCTCGCCACGTCCGGCTCGGGCGACGGCGTGCTGCCCCGCACCCGGGCGATGCTCTGCACCATCGAGGCCTGGGCACAGGCCTCCATGGGCAAGGGCCAGGCCATGCGCCGCACGCTCGGGCAGGCCGAGGACCTGTTCGTCTCCGACAAGGCCGACGTACCACCGCCGGACTGGATGCAGACCTTCAAGGAGGAGGACCTCTACGGCATGCAGGCCCTGGCCTACCGCACGCTCGCCGAGTTCGAGCCGGGCGCGGCCGTGCATGCCCAGCACTACGCGGAGAAGGCTCTGGCCCTGCGGGTCGACGGCCGGCAGCGGTCGAAGATCTTCGACTATCTGTCGATGGCCTCGGCGTGCTTCATCGCGGACGATCCCGAACAGGCGGACCGGTACGCGCGACTGGCCCTGGTGTCGATGGGCTCCAACTCCTCCCACCGCACCTGGGACCGGCTGCGCCAGATGTACCGGCTCACCGCCCAGTACTCCGGTTACCCGAAGATCCAGGAGCTGCGGGAGGAGATCAAGCTCGCCCTGCCGAAGACGAAGGGCAGGGGCGGCAACAACGCACAGGCCTGAGTTTCCTATGCCGTGACCTTGGCGACGAGCACGCAGGCGTTGTCCGCGCGCTCGCTCTCGCCGAACTCCTGGACCACCGTCCGCAGGCACTCCTCTGCGGTGGAGGTCCCGGTCAGACGCGGCGCCAGGTCGAGGAGGAGGTTCGCGGCGGCCGTTCCGGTGTGCCCGGGCACCAGCCCGTCGGTGTGCAGGAGCAGCAGGTCGCCCACCTCAAGGGTCTCTTCGGCCTGCCCGTACGCGGCGCCCGAGGTGGCGCCGAGCAGGACGCCGTCCGGTGCGTTCAGCACGCGCCCCGCCCCGTCGCGGAACAGCAGCGGGGCGGGGTGTCCGGCCTGTGCCCAGACCAGGGTGCGGGTCCCGGGCCGGTAGCGGCAGCAGACGGCGCTGCCGAGGGCGGGTTGCACGGTGGCGTCGAGTAACTGGTTCAGCCAGGCCATCAGCCGGCCGGGCGGGGCGCCGGCCATGGCCATGCCGCGTACGGCGCCAAGCAGCATCGTCATGTTCGACGTGACGCCGACGCCGTGTCCGGTGAGGTCGCCGACGCTGAGGAGGGTCTCGCCGTCGGTCAGTTCGAGCGCGTCGTACCAGTCGCCGCCGATCAGCGTGTTCGTCGACGCCGGCAGGTGCCGGGCCGCGAGGTCGAGGGGCCTGGGACCCTGGTGCGGGAGCCGCAGGGAGCCGCGCCACTGCGGCAGCACGGCCTCCTGCAACTCGACCGCGATCCGGTGCTCGGTCCGCGCCTCCTGGCGCCGGTCGGTGAGCGAGTCACGGGTCTCGCTCACCACCCGCTGGCTGCGGCGCAGTTCACTGACGTCCCGCAGCACGGCCCACATCGAGGCGGTGCTTCCGTCGGTGTCGAGGACCGGTTCGCCCATCATGTGCACGGTCCGTACGTCGCCGTCCCGTCGTGCGATGCGGAACTCGCCGTCGATGGGCCGGGCGTCGACGAGGCAGTTCGTGACCATCGCCGTCAGCTTCGGCCGGTCCTCGTCGACCACCAGGGACGGCAGCTCGTCGAGGGTGAGCGGGGGAGCGGCGGGGTCGCGGCCCAGGATCTGGTAGAGCTCCCCGGACCAACTGGCCTCGTCCGTCAGCAGGTTCCACTCGGCGCTGCCGACCCGGCTGAGCAGTGAGCCGGGCGCGGGCGGGGCGGGTTCCGGGGCCACCGTGGGCAGGGGCCCGTCCCGCAGCTGGGCCAGGTGCTCGTCGAGGTCGTTGAGCTGGTGCAGGGCCAGGTCGTACAGGGCGCGCTGCCAGCGTCCCCGGGGGTGGTCCGATCCGTCCTCCTCGGCGTCGCGCCGCACGGCGTCCACGTCGCCCTTGAGCCGCCGCGTCTGCGAAATCAGCGACTCGACCGAGCCGCGTCCGGGCGGCTGGGCGGCTGGGCGGTCCGCGGAGAGGTGGGACGGCATGACGCACTCCGATGCGGGGACGGTTCGACCAAGGCGGACGGAGGGACCGTTACGACTGTTGCACAGCCCGCGACGCCCTGTAAGGGATTCGGCAACACACGATACGGTGGTGCTTCTGGCATATGCCACAGTCTCACGGAGTTACTCCGAGGTAGGTGTGGAGCATGCTCTCCGGAGGGTCAAATCGTAGATTACACAGGGGGTTTGACGACCCGTCGGTAAGGCGGCGTCCGATTGACGCGCGCGTTCGACGACCCTGTGTTCGACGGTTTCAGTACCGCAGAACGCCGGCGATACCGTCCGCCTCGCCGAGTGTGCCGTCCGGTACGAAGCGGACGTCGGCTCCGGTCTCCAGGCACTGCTCGACGATCTCGTCCACGATGTCCTCGCGGCCCTCGAGGTCACCGCTCTCGGCGAGGATCAGATGGTCCCCGGCGTCGCGGACCGTCACCCGGTAGTTCTCCTCGACGGCGAGCAGCCGGACGCGGCCGTCCCGGGCGCTCTGCCACAGCTCGTCGACACCGGCGGCGAACTCCCGTCGCCCGCGGGCCGTTTCGAGGGCGCGGGTCACCGCTTCCGTCTTCCTGCGCGCCTCCTCCTCGATCACCGGCCGAACGGCCTGCCACACGGACTCGGGCGTCCCGTGAGCGAGTCCGCCGTGCGGGACGTGCACCGCCCCCTTGCTGGCGGTGCCGACCTCGTCCAGCAGGGCGAGGGCGGCCGGCGGGCCGGTGACGTACAGCGCTCGCGGGTGCTCCCGCAGGACGGCGCCCATCGCGGTGTCGGTCTCGCGCAGGAACTGACGGGTGCGCTCCTCCCGGAAGGCGCTCGGCAGGTCACCGATCCGCTCCTGCCGTTCCGGGTCGAAGTTCTCCACGCGGCGGGTCAGCGGAAAGCCGTCGGCGCGTTGCTCGACGACGCGGTCGACACCGCCGTTCCACAGGGTCGCGCGGTCGGCGGCGAGCGACAGCACCCAGAACGGCCGCTCCGCCGTCTGGGCGGAGACGAGGTTGCGGGTGAGGAAGGTGTCGGAGAGCACCACGCGTTCGGGTACGGACCGGGCGAGCGACCACACCTGGTGCTCACCGGAAGCGGCGAAGATCGCCAGGCCGTCCTCGGCGTGTGTCAGATCGACCTCGGACAGGGCCTGGTCGAGGTGCCGGACGACCTCGGCCCGTCGTTCGCGGCTGATCGCCGGATCGGCCTCCAGCTGCCGCTTGGCCTCGGTCACCACGTTGCGCAGCCGGACCTGGTCCTGGGTCTTGTAGGGATCGCGCCGGTGGGTCGGCGTCAGCACGGAGACCGCGGGGTAGGGGCGCGGGCGCCGCAGCTCGGCAAGGGTCGCGGGACTCATAACGTGCTCCATGACAGAACGATAGAACCGATTCTCCATTGGGGCATTTGGGGCAACCGTCCCACCGGTTCGGGTGAGCGGGGATCCGGCCGGCCGTCTCGGAGGTTGGGGGTTCGGCGTCGACCGCTATTACATGCTCAAAATCTAGATGGTCAATACAGCTATTTGTGCCCTGCAACGCCGCTACGCACCCGAGGTCTCACCCGGCTGACCACGGGGTCCGTGGCCGCACCGGCTCACTCGGAGTCGTGGTCGGAGCCGCAGGAACTGCCGTCCGGCGGAAGGGTGCCGTACAGCAGGAACGCGTCGACCTTGCGGTGCACGCACTTGGAGGAGCCGTAGCCGGTGTGGCCCTCGCCCCGGTTGTCGAGCACCACGGCCGACGACCCGATCCGCTCGGCCGTCTCCATCGTCCAGCGGTACGGCGTGGCCGGGTCGCCCCGGGTGCCGACGAGCAGCATCCTCGGCGTATCGAGGTCCTTGACCTTGTCACGGATGAAGTCGGTGCCCTTGGGACGGCCGTAGCACATCAGCACCTGGGTGAGCCGGTACCGGCCGAAGACCGGCGACGCCCGCTCGTACCGGGCGCGCAGCCGGCCGAGGTCCCTGCCGACCTGTGCGGCGGAGGGGCGGTCGGGATCGTCCGCGCAGTTGATCGCCATCAGCGCCGCCGACGGGTTGTCCAGGGGCACGTCCTCCGGGTCCACGAGCCCGCCGTAGGCCGCCCGCCACGGGGGCAAGCCGACGCCCCCGGACGCGAAGGCCTCCAGGCGGCTGGTGTCGCCGTCCTCGATCAGTTGCGCGACGGCCCGCTGGAGCGAGGGCCACAGCTCCCTGCTGTACAGGCCCTGCGCGAGGGCGCCCACGAAGTCCTGGCCGGAGAACGCCTCGCCGAAGTCGGTCGGCACCGGGTCCCTGTCGAGCGACTCCACCACCTGGACGACGTGTTTCCTGGCCTCCCGCGGATCCTGTCCGAACGGGCAGGCGATGTCCTCCGTGCACCAGGCGAGGAAGTTCTCCAGCGCACTCTGCTGCCCCTGGGCGCTCACCATGCCCTGTTCGGACAGCGGCTCGGTGAGTGTGTCGACGCCGTCCAGCACCATCCTGTCGACCTTGTCGGGGAACCGGGCCGCGTACACCGCGCCCAGTCGGCTGCCGTAGGAGAAGCCCAGGTAGTTGAGCTTGGCGTCGCCGAGCGCGTCGCGCATCACGTCCAGGTCGCGGGCGACGTTCACCGTGCCGATGTGGGGCAGGACGGGACCCGAGTGCTCGGTGCACTCGGCCACCGCGTCGCGCAGCTTTTCGAGTACGACCTGCGGATCTGCCACGGCGGCGTCGCCGTCCGTCGGGTCCAGTGGGTCCTCCGAGGCGTTGCCGCAGCTGACCGGCGAGGAGCGGCCGACGCCCCGGGGGTCGAAGCCCACCACGTCGTAGCCGTTCGTCAGGCCCATGAAGTCCTTGCCGGCCATGGCGAGTTGGCCCACGCCCTGACCGCCCGGGCCGCCGAAGTTCAGCAGCAGCGAGCCCCGGGACTTGCCCGTGGCCCGGTAGCGGGCCACGGCCAGATCGAGGGTCGCCTTCCCGGGTTCGGCGTAGTCGAGGGGGACGGTCACCTTGCCGCACTGGAGGCTTCTCGGCATGTCCTCGCCCTCGCACGCCGACCACTTGACCTTCTGGTCGTAGAAGCGCCCCAGGCCGGGCCCGGGATCGTCCCCGGCCGGCAGCCCCGCACCCAGCAGGGCCAGCCCGGCCGCACAGGGGATCGCGCAGCGCCTCACCGAGGGGCGCGTGGACAGCTTGGCCAGCATCGATGCCTCCAGGGGGCGCCCCGCAGCGGACCGGGGACCGGCGCCCTCGATCACCATAAGCGGGCACCGGAAGCCGCGCCTCCGCACGAGCGGGCGGGGGCGGAGTGCCCTACCCTGCGCGGCCGCGTCGCGCAGACGAAGGGCTTTACCGCTAGTTCGACAACCGGGCCGCTCGATGGAGTGAAAGGCGGATAAGCCATAACTCGGACCGGCTGTCCGCGTTTTATCTCGTGCGGGTGAGCGCCCGCGACGATGTCTGGAAGGCAGGGAACCTATGAAACGGGTTACCCGAAACGGAGTGATCGCCGTCGCCGCCGCCTCTGGCGCGATGGCCCTGACCGTCCCCGCGTACGCCGGCTCCGGGGCGGACGGCTCGGCGGCCGGTTCACCCGGGGCGGTCTCCGGCAACACTGTCCAGCTGCCGGTGCACGTTCCGGTGAACGTGTGCGGGAACACCGTGAACGTGGTGGGGCTCCTCAATCCCGCCGCGGGCAACAGCTGCGCGAACAAGGACGACGGGCGGGCCGGCCGGCCCGGCAAGTCCGGCGGCGCGGTCGCGGAAGGCAGCGGAAAGGATTCACCGGGCGTGGTCTCCGGCAACGGCGTGCAGCTGCCCGTCGACCTGCCGGTCAACGTCACCGGCAACACCGTGAACGTGGTCGGCATCGGCAACGCCTCGACCGGCAACGAGTCCTCGAACACACCGGGCGACCGCCCGGTCCGCCCCCACCACCCACCGGAGCCGGCCTCGAAGCCCCCCACCCCACCCCGGCCTCACCCCGCCCCCGAACAGGCTCCGCACGCCGCCCCCCGTGCCACCGGCGCCTTGGCCCACACAGGCACGGACCACACCCTCCAGGCCGTCGCGGCGAGCGCGGCACTGGTGGCCGGGGGAGTCGTCCTGCGCCGACGGTTCCGCCCGGGGGCGGACGACTGAGGGCGACCATTACGGGAGGCGGCCGATCAGACCGCCTCCGCCACCCCCGTCAGCAGCACCATCCCGGAGTCGCCGTAGGCCGGCAGGGTCGGGTCCGTGTCGATGTGGGTCACGTCCAGGTCGCGGGTCAGGGGGGTGAAGACCTCGGTCACGGTTGCCGGGCCGACCGGGCAGCCGGGCCAGCGGGAGGCCGGGCCGATGCGGTGCGTCGGCATGTTCTCCATGAACGCGGCGACCAGGTGGCCGCCCGGCTCGACGGCGCGGACGAAGGTGCGGCAGAACTCGGCGAACTCGGCGAAGTCCTCCGTCGCGCCCTCGGCGACGAAGTGCATGGAGGCGAGTTCGTACGAGCCGGGAGGCAGGGACCGGACGTCGGCGTGGACGACGTTCACATGCGCCAGCGCCCCGGCCAGGGTCGCCGGTACGTCCGGGTTGAGCCGTCGGCACAGCGCGTGGAAGGGGCGCCAGCTCGCGTCGAGGCGGTGACAGATCTGGTCCTGGAGATAGGCGACGTTGCTCGCGCCCGCCTCCACGGCGTCGATCCTGCGGCTCGCGCCGGACGCGAGGATCAGCGGGTAGAGGTTGGGCCCCGCCCCGAACTCCACCGAGCGGGCGATGGCGCCGGGCGGGAAGCGGCGGTAGAACGCGCTGTGGTGCGCGATGACCGCCGCGTCCGAGGGATGCACCTCGCGGTAGTTCTCGCGCAGGTAGTCGGCGACCGGCCAGCGGTCCCAGTCCACGTCGTCGTTGTGCGTCGTCATGGCCGTCTAGCCCTTCAGCCGCAGCGGAAAACGCTCGGACAGCCGGGTCGGGGTCCCGTTCAGGCGGTCGATGTCGTCGTCGGCGTTGAGCCCCGTGAGCTGGATACGGAAGCCCACCCGGTCACGGGGCACGAGCGGATAGGCGGCGAGCGTCACGTAGATGCCCTCCTCCCACAGGTACGCGGCGACCGCGTCCAGGTCCGCGGGGTTCGCCAGCGGAACGTCCACGATGGGCAGCCGGTCCGTGTTGAGGGTGTCCACTCCCAGACCCTCCAGACGATCGAGCACCCGGACCGTCTTGCGATACAGGTCGGCCCGGAGCGGCAGCTGTTCGTGCGGCCGGCGGACCAGGGCCTCGAACCCGATGACCTCGCCTCCGGTGATGTCCACGACCGGCTGGTAGCGCAGCGCGAACGCCTTGTCGGCGACCGCCTGGGCCAGCGGGGACTGGAGGTCGTGCCGCTCGATCCTGCGGCTGCGCGGCAGCGGCTTGTAGCGGTGCCACTGGGTGGGCCGGTGGACACCGATGCCGGTCACCACGGCGACGACGCCCGAGAGTCCGATGACTGCCCACGGGGCCGGAGCCGCCACCGGGACGGTCATGTAGACGACGATGGCAACCGTGACGAGGGCGATGTGGGCGGCCATCAGCCGACGTGCTGACAGCAACGACATGCGCCTCCCCCCGTCGGGGAGACCGAGGCGTAGGCCTGGTCTGTTGAATTCGATCGTACGTTCGCCCACATCGCCCTGCATCTCGGGCGCCGGTCCCGCGTGGTCCCGGTGGCGGGAGACTGCCGGACAGGCCGGGGGCGACCGGGGTGTCTCAGGAGCGTCCCCGATGGAACCGCACGTGCAACTCCCTCACTCGATCCGTAAGCTCGGGCACCGGGCCGTCCACGACTACGCCCGGTGCGATCTCCTGAACGGGGAGTGTCCGCACCGGCGGGGCGGGGACCCCCAACTCGCTCAGCCAGAACGCGAGTTGCTCCGACGAGGCGACGTAGACGATGCGTCCCAGACCGACCCAGGCGTGCGCGGCGGCACACATCGGGCAGTGCTCGCCGGAGGTGTACACCGTGGCCGCCGCCCGCTCGCCGGGCGTGAGACGGGCAGCCGACCAGCGCGCCAGTGCGAACTCGGGGTGCCGCGTGCGATCGCCCGAGGCCACCCGGTTGTGGTCCTCGCCGAGGACCGTGCCGTCCCCGCCGACCAGGACGGAACCGAACGGCTCGTCCCCGGCCTCGAGCGCCTCGGCCGCGAGCTCCACGCAGCGGCGCAGGTACGGCAGTTCCGTGTCCTTCACGACCATGATGCCGGGGTCCTCTCTGGCGACGACGTGATCGACAGGACTGTACGGCCGCCGGGGCGTACGGCCGCACCGGAAAACGCGTTGCCCGGCCGCCCGGCGCCTGCTGAGGTGTGCCCATGGCTCATATGGATCACACCGCGCTGCTCGCCCTGTTCGACCGTGAGCTGCGCGAGGGGGCGCGGCCGGACGGCCCCGGCGTCCGCGTCGAACGGACCGGCGACGTGGTGCGCCGGATCGCCGGCGCGCAGGGCTGGAACGGCGTCGTGTGGTCCGCTCTCGACGAGGCTGGGGCGGCCGCGGCGATCGCCGAGCAGATCGCCCACTACACCGGACTCGGCGTCGAATTCGAGTGGAAGCTGTACGGGCACGACCGGCCGGCGGATCTCGGGCAGCGGCTGTGTGCGGCCGGGTTCAGGCCCGAACCCGAGGAGACGCTGATGATCGGCGAGATCGGCGAGCTGGCTCTCGACGCCGAACCGCCGCCGGGCATCCGTCTGGAGCCGGTCACCGGCCCGACCGGCGTGGACCTCGTGGCCGACGTCCACGAGAAGGCGTTCGGCACGGACAGCTCCCGGCTGCGCGACGAGCTCCTCGCCCAGCTCTCGGCCGTCCCGGACACCGTCGTCGCCGTCGTGGCGATGGCCGGCGACGAGCCGGTGAGCGCGGCCCGCATGGAACTGGTGCCCGGCACGCGGTTCGCCGGCCTGTGGGGCGGCGGCACCGTCGAGAGCTGGCGCGGCCGCGGTATCTACCGCGCCCTGGTGGCCCACCGCGCCCACGTCGCCGCGGCACGCGGCTACCGCTACCTCCAGGTCGACGCCCTCAGCCAGAGCCGTCCCATCCTGGAACGCCTGGGCTTCACGCCGCTGACCACGACGACGCCGTACGTGTACACGTCGTAGCCGGCCGTCCGCTCTCGCCCGGATGTCACATCCATGCCCGCCCGATCCGTCGCATGGTCATGACGACGATCCAGAAGAACCAGAGCATCCTCCTCGCCGGCGCGAGCGGCGTCCTCGGCCGGCACGTCACCCGCGCCCTGACCGAGGCCGGCCACAAGGTCACCGGACTCGGCAGGAGCCCCGCCAACGGTGTCCGCGCCGACCTCATAGACCGCGACGCGCTGCTGCGCGCCGTCGACGGACACCACTTCGACACCGTGATCCACGCCGCGACCGCGCTGCGCAAGCCCCCCATGCGCGACCGGGACATGTTCGCCACCGACGCGCTGCGCACGGAGGGCACGTCCCACCTCGTCGAAGCCGCCCGGGCCACCGGTGCCCGCCGCTTCGTCGTGGAGTCGATGGTCTTCGGCTACGGCTACGGGGACCACGGCGACCGCCCGGTCACCGAGGACGACCCCTTCGGCCCGCGCGGCAGGACCCCGCAGCTGGAGCGGCACATCGCGGCCATGCGGACCAAGGAGCGGCTCGCCTTCGAGACCGAGGCGCTGGAGGGCATCGCTCTCCGCTTCGGCCTGTTCTACGGCCCCGGCGGCACCGACGCCCTGCTGCCCCTGCTGCGCAGGCGGCAGCTGCCCGTGCCCGCCGACCGCGGCCGGGTACTGCCGTGGGTGGAACTCACCGACGCGGCCCGCGCGGTGGTCGCCGCCGTGGAACGCGGCCGGCCCGGGCAGGCGTACAACATCGCCGACAGCACCCCGCTGGGCCTCCGCGCCCATGTCGAGAGTGTGGCCGGGGCGTTCGGACTGCCGAAGCCGCTGACCGTACCGCTGTGGCTGGTGAAACCCATGTCGTACATGCACACGGTGATGTCGTCGCGACTGATGGTGTCCAGCGCCAAGGCGGAACGCGAGCTGGGCTGGACGCCGCTGTACCCGTCCAGCCGCGAGGGGCTCGTCGCGATGCGGTCGGTGGGCCGCTGATGCGGGCACCCGGGCCCGGCGTGCCGGGCCGCCGGGTCACGGCACGCCGGGTACCGGGTGCCTCCTCGTGTCACGCGCGTGCTGTCACCGCGCCGTGCTGTCACTGTCGTGACGCCGTCGCCGTCCTACGGCGGTCAGCGGCGTGCCTTCGAGCGGTCCAGCGCGGCCACGCCGAGCGCGGCGAGACCGATCTGGATGAGCCACTCGACCCAGTCGACGCCGTTGGTGTCGGCGACGTCGAACGCGGCGGCGATCGCGGAGCCGACCAACGCGGCGATGATGCCGACGAGGATCGTCCACAGGATTCCGATCCGCTGACGGCCCGGGACCACGAGCCGGCCCAGGACGCCGATGACGATGCCGATCACGATGGCACTGATGATGCCGTCGATCTCCATCTCCGCCCCTTCTCCTCAGGACCCCCGCTGAAGTGCTTGTGCCCTCTGCCGGCCGCGACACTCCGGTGCGGACATGGAGAGGCCGGTCCGGGGCGCGGACCGGCCTTCGGCATGTTCCGGTGGGTCTAGGACCTCTTGGAGGCCTTCGCCGCCGTGCCGGCGCACACCAGCCCCAGAATCACGGCCAGTGCACCGATGATGATGTTGTTCCACACGACCCCGGCGTCCGGGCTCTCGCCGACGACCCACGGCGAGATGATCATCCACACCCCGAGTGCGCACATGGCCCAGCTCAGGCCGTACATGCGCTCCGGAGCGCGAGTGAACCCGAGCGCCAGGAGGCCGATCGCGATGCCCATGATCAGGTTGTGTGTCACGAGCGGCGGCTGGCTGGTCGTGTAGTGGACTATCCACGGGGAGGCCGCGCAGTACAGGCCGAGCAGGAACACCGGTCCGTCCACGAGCGCCACATCGCGACCACCGAGCACGCGGGCGTACCGATCCCGCATCTCGGAGGCATCAGGGTGGCTGGTTATGTCACCTCTGGTGGGCGAGACGTTGGCCATGATTCGTCTCCTTCGTCTTGCAGGGCGACCGCGTCTGGTGGGGTATGCGGTAAGCGCCGCGTAAGTTCATTCTGCGCTTACTTTTCCTTTATGTGTAGAGGTTGGGGGAGGCGTGAACTTCTACCGGGCGGTACATGTCCAGGCGGATCGGGGGCAAGCGGATGTGTACGACAGTGACCGATCGACGTCGCCGGGAGGCGGCGCGGGACAGGGGAGGGCAGCGGACGTGTCTGCGGCCATCGACGCGAAGGTGTTGGAGCGGTTCCCGGCGGGATCTCCGCGCGGATCATGGCCGGCGGAGGAGTACGCGGCGCGCCGCCGCGCCGAGGGCGAGCCGGCCACCGTCGTGATGGACCTGGAGTCGGACGCCTTCCTCGTGGTGGTTCCGTCGGACGACGACTGAATTCCAGGGTCCAGAAATCCAAGGTCCCGAAATTCAGGGTCCGGGATACGAGACGGGCCGCGATCTCCTTGACGGCCGTCGTCTTCCACTGCCACGATCCATGGCATGACCATGCGACTGGACCTCACGCGGCGACGCCATGTCGACCTCGCGCGCGTCTCCAGCGCTTCCTGTTGCGCCGCAGCCTGAGTCTCCCGGCTCGCCGCTTCTCCCCACCGCCGTAATCGCCGTCGGCTGATCAAAGTCGCCGACGGCACGTCATGCGCGGTGCCTTTTCCTCACGCCTGAATTCCGCAATCAGTCACGCCCGTTGAGTGCGGCGTCCCCGAATTCGGCGTTGCCACGCGCAGTCGCGCCTTCTCCCGGAAAGAGACCCCATGGCCACCGTCCTGTCCGTCTCCGGCAGCCCCTCCGCTTCCTCCCGCACCAGCCGACTACTGCGCCACCTGGACGAGCGGCTGTCCGCACAGGGCCATGACGTGATCCCCCTCGACGTTCGCTCCATCCCCGCCGAGGCGCTGCTCGGCGCGGACTTCCGGCACCCCGCGATCGTCGAGGCCACCGACCTGTTCGCACGTGCCGACGGCGTCGTCGTCGGCACCCCCGTCTACAAGGCCTCCTACTCCGGTGTCCTCAAGGCGCTGCTGGACCTGCTCCCGCAGTACGCACTCACCGGGAAGACCGTGCTGCCGCTGGCCACCGGCGGCAGCATCGCCCATGTCCTGGCCATCGACTACGCCCTGCGCCCGGTGCTCACCTCCATGGGTGCGGCCCACATAGTGCAGGGCTGGTTCACCCTCGACAAGGACATCACCGTGCACGACGACGGATTCCTGTCCGTCGCGCCGGCCGCCACCGAGGCGCTCGCCCAGGTCGTCGACCAGTTCTCCGCGGCGCTCGACCGCACCCCGCTCCTGGCCGTGGCGGGCTGACACCCGCCGGCCGCCGCGCCGACGAACGTTCCACATCGATCGGAGATCTCCGTGTCCCTCACCTTCCACTGGTTCCTGCCCACCAACGGCGACAGCCGCCATGTCGTCGGCGGCGGCCACGGCACCCCGGCCACCGCATCCGGCCGGGACCGGCCGCCGACGGTCGCCTACCTGAGCCAGATCGCCCGCGCCGCAGAGGAGGTGGGCTTCGCCGGGGCCCTCACACCCACCGGCGCCTGGTGCGAGGACGCGTGGCTCACCACGGCCATGGTCAGCCAGCACACCGAACGCCTGAAATTCCTCGTCGCCTTCCGGCCAGGACTGATCTCGCCCACCCTGGCCGCGCAGATGGCCTCCACCTTCCAGCGGCAGACCGGCGGACGGCTGCTCCTCAACGTCGTCACCGGCGGCGAGAACCAGGAACAGCGCGCCTTCGGCGACTTCCTGGACAAGGACAGCCGGTACCGCCGGACCGGCGAATTCCTGCACATCGTAAGGGAGTTGTGGCAGGGCGGGACCGTCGACCTGCACGGTGAGCACCTCCGGGTGCAGGGCGCGAAACTCTCCCGCGTGCCCGACCCCGTTCCCCAGGTGTACTTCGGCGGCTCCTCGCCCGTCGCCGGTGAGATCGCCGCCCGGCACGCCGACGTCTACCTCACCTGGGGTGAGCCGCCCGCCCAGGTCGCCGAGAAGCTCGACCGGATCCGTTCGCTGGCCGCCGCGGAGGGCCGCACCCTCCGCTTCGGCATCCGGCTGCACGTCATCACCCGCGACACCGCCGAGCAGGCCTGGGCGGAGGCGAACCGGCTGCTGGACGGATTCGACCCGGAGACCGTGGCGTCGGTGCAGGCCGGGCTCGCCCGCAGCGAGTCCGAGGGCCAGCGGCGCATGCTCGCCCTGCACGGCGGCGGCAGCCGCGAGCGCCTGGAGATCCACCCCAACCTGTGGGCCGGCATCGGCCTGGTGCGCGGAGGCGCGGGCACCGCCCTGGTCGGCAGTCACGACGAGGTCGCCGAGCGGATCAAGGAGTACCAGGCCCTCGGTATCGACGAGTTCATCCTCTCCGGCTATCCCCACCTGGAGGAGGCGTACTGGTTCGGCGAGGGCGTGCTTCCGCGCCTCGCCGCACAAGGGCTGTGGCGGCACCCCGCGGACAAGGACGCCATCGCGCCCACCGCACCCGCCGAACCCGCCGTGCTCGCGCCCTTCGCGAGTTAGACCTCAGCCTCCCGCCCAACGATCAACCCAGAAGCCCGCGTTGGGCGTCATCCGCACCGAGGGGCAAGCCCTGCCCCTCGGTGAACGGGAGGCACACACCCATGAAGCAGCGGGCTTCACGCACCGTCTCATTCGGCCTGGCCGTGGCGTTGTCCGCCGGAACGGCGGCACTCGCCCCGTCCGCACACGCGGCACAGCCGCACCGCGACCACGAGGCGACCCGGATCGCGCTGCGCGACCTGGTCGACAAGGGCGGACTGCCCGGAGTGGCCGCCAAGGTTCGCACCAGCAAGGGGAGTTGGCGCGCCGAGGTCGGTCACGCCGACACCGCCACGGGCCGCGAGCGTTCCCCCCGCGACCACTTCCGAGGGGCCAGCATCACCAAGACCTTCGTGGCGACCGTTCTGCTCCAGCTGGAGGCCGAAGGCAGACTGAGCCTGGACGACACGGTGGAGCGATGGCTGCCGGGCCTGGTGCGGGGCAACGGCTACGACGGCGACAAGATCACTCTGCGGCAGCTCCTCAACCACACCAGCGGTATCGCCAACTACACCGACGATCCCGCGTTCGTGCACGACGCCGCCGGCCCCGGGTTCCCGGAGCACCGGTACGACACGCACACGCCCGAGGAACTCGTGGCGATCGCGCTGAAGTACCCGCCGCTGCCCGATCCGGAGACGGCGCCGGTGTACTCGAACACCAACTTCGTCATCGCCGGGATGGTCATCGAGAAGGCGACGGGCCGCTCGTACGCGCAGGAGATCACCCGCCGTATCATCCGGCCGCTGAAGCTGCGCGGCACGTCGTTCCCCGGCACGTCACCCCACATGCCGAAACCCCACCCCGTCGGCTACTCCCGGCTGCACCAGGACGCCCCGGACGCCCCGATCCATGACGCCACCGAACAGAACATGACCTGGCTGGGCGCGGCCGGCGATGTCATCTCCACCAGCGGTGACCTCAACCACTTCCAGAGGGCTTTGATCAAGGGCGAGCTGCTGCCGCCGAAGCAGATGGCGCAGATGCTCGACGAGGTTCCCGCGGGGGGCGGGCTCGGGTACGGACTCGGAGTCGAGTTCGCGCAACTGTCCTGCGGCGTGAAGGTCGTGGGCAAGAGCGGCCGCACCAACGGCTCCCTGTCCGCGATGGTCGGCACGCAGGACGGGAAGCACCAGCTGACGTTCAACATCAACGGTGACTGGCTCCCGGACCCGTCGCTCTACATCAACGTGATCGAAGCGGAGTTCTGCGGCAGCGTCCCGTCCCCCACGGACAAGCCGTCGGTGCTGCCCCGCCTCGACTAGCCGGACGCCAGCGCGTCGAGGTGCGTCCGGCGTGCCTCGGCCGTCTGGGCCTGCACGAGCAGGAACATCCCCTCGCGTGCCAGCCGCTGCGCCCGGCTGTCCAGGGCCATGGACCGGCCGCCTCCGGCCACGATCGCGGCGGTCGTGGCCGCCCGCAGCACGTCGTACGCCCGTGTCTTCAGCGCCAGGCGTTCCGGCACGCACTCATGCGGGACGGGGTGGTCGGCCAGGGCGTAGGCCTCCCGCCGGACCTCGCCGAGCCGGGCCCGCAGCGCCCGGGCCGGCTCCCGGCCGTCCGGGGTGTCCGCCACCAGGTCGAGCGCCGCGCTCGCCACACCGAACACGGCCGGACTGGTGTTGGCGGCCCTGGGAAGATCGACCAGCGCGAACTGCTCCTGAGGGGTGCGCAGCACGACGGCGTCCTCCGGCGCCCACAGGCCGTCCAGCTCCAGGGAGACCGTGCGGGCGGCGGTGAGGGCCGCGAGCCGCAACGGCGCCGACGGACGCATCCCCGGCTGTTCGCGGGCATCGGCGACGACGAACACCACCTCGGCCGCGTCCGTCACGCCCGCCAGCAGCATCACGTCGTTCAGACCCCAGCCCGTGTACCAGGGCACCGTGCCCTCGAAGCGCCAGCCGCCCCGCTCGGGCACGGCTCGCACGGGCACGCGGGGAAAGGCACGGACGTGCGCGTACGCGATGCCGGCCAGCGACTCGCCGGTCGCCAGGGGGCGCAGCAGCTTCTCCCGGACCGGTGAGTCGTATGTGGCGAGCAGCTTCACCGGAGTGTGGTGCTGTGTCTGCACGAACCATGTGGAACAGCACGCCCCGGCCAGGATCTCCGCGACCTCCCGCGCCACGGCGGCGGGCGCGTTGGCCCCGCCGTACTCCTCCGGCGCGCCCAGCCCGAGCAGGCCCGACCGCCTCACCGCCTCGATGTGGCTCGTCGGCACCCCCTCCTGGTCGACGCGCTCGGCGTGCGGGACGAGGAGATCGTGCGCCAGCCGCTGTGCGCGGGTGACGAGGGGGTGGGGCGGGGAGGCGAGGGATGCGGAGCTCATGGGAGGAATTCTCGCGCTCCCGTGGCCCGGGGTGTCGATCCCAGAGTGTGTCGTTGGACCGACCCGGTCAACGATGTGCCAGCCCGTGACCCCCTGCACGACGCCCAGGTCCACCCCTCGACGTGGCCGGCGACCTCGCCGGGCGCACCCGAGCGGTCCCGTGCGCGGATGACTGGTCTACACCCTTGACTGGTACAGACCAACGCGGTTGAGTGTGCCTCCGACAACCCCCCACCACGGCCGCGCCCACGCCGTGACCGGTCCTCCCGGTGCGTGCGGTGAAGGCTCTGCTCCGCCCTGCCCGCGACGGGTGCGGCCGTGTCCCGCAAAGGAGTTGATCCCGTGTCGAGACGCCGTGTCTCCGCCGTCCTGGCCGCCCTCGCCCTCGCGGGCACCGCGCCGGTGCTCCTGCCCGCCACCAGCGCCTCCGCCGCCGCGTGCTCCAGCTATCCCAACTGGGTCGCCGGGAAGTCGTACGCCGCCGGCGACATCGTTCGCTACACCGACGGCAAGGCGTACATAGCCGAGCACGCCAACCCGGGCTACGACCCGACCATCAGCACCTGGTACTGGGAGCCCTACGCCTGCGACAGCGGTCCGGGCACACCCGACGCGCGCTTCGTCGTGACCGAGGCGCAGTTCAACCAGATGTTCCCGAACCGGAATCGCTTCTACACCTACAGCGGTCTCACCGCGGCCCTGAGCGCCTACCCCGGTTTCGCCAACACCGGCAGCGACACGGTGAAGAAGCAGGAAGCCGCCGCTTTCCTCGCCAACGTCAGCCACGAGACCGGCGGTTTGGTCCACGTGGTGGAGCAGAACACCGCCAACTACCCGCACTACTGCGACTGGAGCCGCCCCTACGGCTGTCCGGCCGGCCAGGCCGCCTACTACGGGCGCGGCCCGATCCAGCTCAGCTGGAACTTCAACTACAAGGCCGCGGGCGACGCGCTCGGCATCGACCTGCTGAACAACCCCTGGCTGGTCCAGAACGACGCGGCCGTCGCCTGGAAGACGGCCCTGTGGTACTGGAACACCCAGACCGGCCCCGGCACCATGACCCCGCACAACGCCATGGTGAACGGCGCCGGATTCGGCCAGACCATCCGCAGCATCAACGGCTCCCTGGAGTGCGACGGCAAGAACCCGGCGCAGGTGCAGAGCCGTGTGAACAACTACCAGCGGTTCACGCAGATCCTCGGAACGTCACCCGGCGGAAACCTCTACTGCTGACGGCGAGGCCTGTGTGAGACTCCACCGATGAGCTCACAGACGATCACTGCGGACGCCGCGGGGACCTGGAAACTCGGCGACCTGCCCGTCCACCGCCTCGGCTTCGGCGCGATGCGGCTGACGGGCAGCGCCGCCTTCCATCTCGGCGCTCCGAGTGACCGCGACCGGTCGATCGCCGTTCTGCGCGAGGCGATCGACCTGGGCGTGAACCACATCGACACGGCCGCCTTCTACTTCTCGTCGCTGCGCTCCGCCAACGAACTCATCAACAGCGCGCTGGCGCCGTACCCCGACGACCTGGTCATCGTCACCAAGGTGGGCCCGTACCGGACCTGGTCGGGGGAGTGGGGCACCTCGGCCCGCCCCGAGGACCTGCGCGCCCACGTCGAGGAGAACCTGCGCCAGCTCGGCCGCGACCACCTGGACGTGGTCAACCTGCGCCGGATGCCTTCCTACGACTCGATCGCCGAGCACTTCGGCGCCCTCGCCGAACTGCGCGAGG
This sequence comes from Streptomyces coeruleofuscus, assembly GCF_039532725.1. Classification (NCBI taxonomy): domain Bacteria; kingdom Bacillati; phylum Actinomycetota; class Actinomycetes; order Kitasatosporales; family Streptomycetaceae; genus Streptomyces; species Streptomyces coeruleofuscus. The sequence goes on along the minus strand of NZ_BAAASE010000016.1, from coordinate 148,215 downwards.
CGGGCCTGATACGCCACCTGGGGATCTCCAACGTCGAGCCCCGCCACCTCGCCGAGGCGCAGGCCATCGCGCCGGTGGTCTGCGTGCAGAACCGGTACGCCCTCGACCGCCCCGACCCCGCCACCGACGAACTGCTGCGGATCTGCGGCGAACAGGGCATCGCGTTCGTGCCGTTCTACGCCGTCGCCGGCGAGGGCGGTGAGCGCGGCGCCAGCACCACCCATGACGAGGAGGTGCGCGCCGTGGCCCGCGCCCACGGCGCGAGCCCCGCGCAGATCCGCATCGCCTGGACCCTGCACCAGGGCCCGCATGTGCTCGCCATCCCCGGCACCGGCAACCCCGACCACCTCGTGGAGAACGTGGCGGCGGGCGCCATCCGCCTCACGGACGGGGAACTGGACCGGCTGAACGCGCCGCGCCGAAAGGCCGGTTGACCGGTCAGACCACCCAGGCACCGTCCCGCATGAGATGCCGGCGCGGCAGCTCGTGCTCCTCGCACCACGCCTGCACCGCGCTCGGCCGCACCCGGAAGAACGCGTACGACGCGTGGTCCTCGCGCGGATCCCAGCCGGTCTTCGCGCGGAACGCCTCGGCCGCCTTCGACGGCACCTCCGGGGTCGTGAACGTCTCCACGTCACCGTCGACGAGCACGACGTCCCGGGTGTCCCCCAAGGCCAGCCGGGCCCGTCGGCCGTCCCGCAGATTGCGGCCCGTGGGATTGGTCAGCCGTGTGCACAGCCACACGGCCTGGTCGTGCCACACGAACCAGAGCGGAACCAGGCACGGCATGCCTTCGGTGTCCGCCGTGGCGACCCAGATGTCGATCTCCCGCTCCAGACGGTGCAGGAGGTCCGCCTTGCGCTGCTCGGGCATGCGGGGTGGCTCGGTGATCTTCATGCCCCGGACGCTAATGGGTAGCCGGGCGGACCGCCTCGGGCTGAGGGCGTAGACCGTGGACCTAGGCCCGCGGGGCGCCCAGGTACTGCGCCCGCCCCTCTCCGAGCGACCAGTCGGCCGGTCCGTTCTCCGTCAGGACGATGAACACGTTCCGCGGTTCCGTGCCGGCGTAGGCGTGCGCGAGCTCGGCGATCCTCCGGTACAGCGCCTGCTTCCGCGCGGGCGTGCGACCGGAGCGCAGCGTGATCGCGACGTACGCGATGCCGTCGTCGCGGCGCACGCCGAGGTAGTCGTCGTAGCGGAGGGTGCTGCTCGCGCCGTCGTGGTCCACCAGGACCTGGAAGCGGTCGTCGGGTGGGATGCCGATCGTTTCGACGAGGGCGTCGTGGACGGCGCGGCCGAGTGCGGCGAGTCGCTCGGGGCCGGCCCGGAGCGTGTCTATGCGGACGAAGGGCATGGGTCTCCCCGGAGTCGCAGGGTGATTTCCCCGTGAGTGTACATACTAGTAGGTACAGAACTCTTCTCGCGCTGTTTGCGCCCCATGCGTGTTACGTATAACCTCACCCGTCAACCACACGCTCCGAAAGGCCCTGATGCGACGTATCGCCCTGGTCACCCTCGTCGTCGGCGACTACGACGAGGCGATCCGCTTCTACACCGAGGCTCTCGGGTTCCGGCTCGCCGAGGACACTCCCCGGCCCGGCGGGTCGCGCTGGGTCGTCGTCGAACCCGGGACTCCGGGCGCCGGCAGCGGTCTGCTGCTCGCCCGTGCCGAGGGGGAGACGCAGGCCGGCCGGGTCGGGGACCAGACCGGCGGACGGGTCGGGTTCTTCCTGCACACCGACGACTTCGCCCGGGACCACGCCCGGATGACCGCCGCGGGCGTCACGTTCCTGGAGGAGCCGCGGCACGAGCCGTACGGAACCGTCGCCGTCTTCCAGGACCTGTACGGCAACCGCTGGGACCTGCTCCAGCCCGCCACCGATTGAACACCCGACTAGAACGCACCTCCCGAGGAACACGCACATGACCGCGCCCCGCATCGACACCGACACCCTCCGCCGGCTGCCCAAGGCCGTGCTGCACGACCACCTCGACGGCGGCCTGCGCCCCGCCACCGTGGTGGAGCTCGCGGACGCGGTCGGCCACACCCTGCCCACCACCGACCCCGCCGAACTCGCCGCCTGGTACTACGAGGCCGCGAACTCCGGCGACCTGGTGCGCTACATAGCCACCTTCGAGCACACCCTCGCCGTGATGCAGACCCGCGAGGGCCTGCTGCGCACCGCCGAGGAGTACGTGCTCGACCTCGCCGCGGACGGTGTCGTCTACGGCGAGGTGCGCTACGCCCCGGAGCTGATGGTGAAGGGCGGGCTGGCCCTGCTCGAGGTCGTCGAGACCGTGCAGGAGGGGCTCGCGGCCGGCATGGCCAAGGCGGCGGCCGCGGGCACGCCCGTGCGGGTCGGGACGCTGCTGTGCGGGATGCGGATGTTCGACCGCAGCCGGGAGATCGCCGACCTGGTCGTGGCGTTCCGGGACGCCGGTGTCGTCGGCTTCGACATCGCCGGCGCCGAGGACGGCTTCCCGCCCGCCGACCACCTCGAGGCCTTCGAGCACCTGCGCCGCGAGAACGTGCCGTTCACCATCCACGCCGGTGAAGCGCACGGCCTGCCCAGCATCCACCAGGCGCTTCAGGTGTGCGGCGCCCAGCGCATCGGGCACGGCGTGCGCATCACCGACGACATCCCCGACCTCGCCGCGGGCAAGCTCGGCCGTCTCGCGGGCTGGGTGCGGGACCGGCGTGTCGCCCTGGAGATGTGCCCGACCTCCAACCTCCAGACCGGTGCCGCGAGCTCCATCGCCGAGCACCCGATCACCGCGCTGAAGGACCTCGGCTTCCGCGTCACCCTGAACACCGACAACCGGCTCGTGTCGGGCACCACGATGACCCGTGAGATGTCCCTGCTGGCCGAGCAGGCGGGCTGGACCGTCGAGGACCTGCGCACGGTCACGGTGAATGCCCTGAAGAGCGCGTTCCTCCCGTTCGACGAGCGGAACGCGCTCATCCGGGACGTGGTCCTGCCCGGCTACGAGGCCGCGCTCTGAAGGAGTCCTCGCAGGTAGGCGGCCTGTCCGATGTGCTGGAGATCGTCGGACAGGACGCTGACCAGCCGTACGCCCAGGGTGACCGGCGGGTCCCAGCGTTCGTCGACGACGCGCTCCAGATCCTTGGCCGCAAGGCCGCGCAGCGCGTCGAGGGTCTGCGCGTGCACCGCGTCGTGGTAGCCGGTCAGCAGGTCGCCGGAGTCGACCCGGACCTTGGCGACCTTCGCGGGGCTGTGGCCGTAGCCCGTGTCGTGACGGGGCAGACCGAGGCCGAAGCGTTTCTCCCAGTCCTGGGACAGCCACACCTGGTCGAGCTCGAAGGCGTCGGCGACGTGGTCGTCCTGGACGCGCGTGAGGTGCCAGACCAGCCAGGCGATGGAGTTGGTGTCGGGGGAGGGGCGGGCGCTCAGTTCGTCGGGCCCGAGGCCCTCCACGGTGGCGTGGACTTCTTCCCGGATGCGGTTGTAGCCGTCGATGAGGATGTCCTTCGCATGCATGGCTCCACCATCGCGCATCACCGCGTCTCGTGCGTCCCGGTTCACACGCCACTGGTCTCGGCTTGCACGCCTGCGGTCCCCGGCGACGCGCCCGTGGTCCCCGCTGACGCGCCTGTGGCGGTTCCGGGCGAGGCCCCCGAGGCCTCCAGCAGCGCCATCAGCGCCCGGGCCGCCGGGCTGGTGGCCTGCCGGGGCGGCAGCAGGGCCACCGTCTCGTAGACCGCCTCGCCGGTGCCCTTCACCGGCAGCGCGGTCAGGGAGGCCCGTTTGTGCGCGAAGTGCCGCGGCACGACGGCGACGCCGAGGTTCTCGTCGACCAGGTCGAGCAGGGTGTGCACGTCGTTCACCTCCAGGGCCACGGTCCGCCGTACGCCCGCGGCGGCGAACACTGTGTCGGTGGTGCGGCGCGGCCCCCAGTCCGGGTGGAAGTCGACGAACACCTCCCCGCCCAGCTCCTCCGGCGTGACGGCCGCACCGGCCGCGGCGAGCCGGTGACTGGCGTGGCACAGCAGCGTCATCGGCTCGCTGGTCAACGGCACCGACCGCAGCTGGTCGCTGTCCGCCTGCGTCCGCACGGCGAACGCCAGGTCGAGCCGCCCGGCCGCGACGTCCTCCGCGAGCGCGCCCGACCCTGCCTGCCGCAGACAGATCTCCACGTCCGGATGCCGGTGCCGGAAAGTGGCGAGCAGTCCCGCGAGATGCACCCCGGCGATGCACTGCTCGCTGCCGAGCGCGAGCATGCCGCGCAGTACGCCCTGCACCGCCGCCACCGCCTCGTGGGCAGCCCGCACCTGCGCCAGGATCCGCTCCGCCTCACCGAGCAGCGCCCGCCCGGCCGGGGTGAGCGTCACCCGGCGGGTCGTGCGCACGAACAGTGGCGTCTGGAGCTCCCGCTCCAGCGCCCGGATCGAGGCCGACAGGCCGGACTGGGACACCAGGAGCCGCTCCGCCGCCCGGGTGAAGTGCTGGTCCTCGGCGACCGCGACGAAGTGCTGCAAGTGGCGCAGTTCCATGACTGAGAAGCGTAGCCGCTGAATTCCATCGGATTCTTCTGTTGGACGCATGGGAGCAGGTCACGACAGAGTGGACACCGGTTTCCTCCCGACCGAGCCAACCCCTCTGGAGTCGCGTTGTACACCGCACACCCCGACCGCTACGCGGACATGCCCTACCGGCGCACCGGACGCAGCGGCCTGAAGCTCCCCGCGCTCTCGCTCGGCCTGTGGCACAACTTCGGCCCGGACCGGCCGGTCGAGACGCAGCGCGCCATCCTGCGCCGCGCCTTCGACCTCGGCGTCACCCACTTCGACCTCGCCAACAACTACGGCCCGCCGCCCGGCGCCGCCGAGTCCGCGCTGGGCGAGTTCCTGAAGTCGGACTTCGCGGCCTACCGCGACGAGCTGGTCATCTCGACCAAGGCCGGCTATCTGATGTGGCCGGGCCCGTACGGCGAATGGGGTTCGCGCAAGTACGTGCTGTCCTCGCTGGACCAGAGCCTGAGGCGGATGGGCCTGGACTACGTCGACATCTTCTACTCGCACCGCCCCGACCCGGAGACTCCGCTGGAGGAGACGATGGGCGCGCTGCACTCGGCGGTGCAGCAGGGCAAGGCGCTGTACGTCGGCATCTCCAACTACTCCGCGGAGCAGACCCGCGAGGCCGCCCGCATCCTGGGCGAGCTGGGCACCCCGCTCCTCATCCACCAGCCGCGCTACTCGATGCTGGACCGCCGCCCCGAGGACGAGGGCCTGCTGGACGCCCTCGACGAGCTCCAGGTCGGTTCCATCGTCTTCTCCCCGCTGGAGCAGGGCCTGCTCTCCGCCCGCTACCTCGACGGCATCCCGGAGGGCTCCCGGGCCGCGAGCGACAGCCCCTTCCTGAACTCCGACGCGGTCACCGAGGAGCTGGTGGGCCGGCTGCGCGACCTGAACGACATCGCCAAGACACGCGGCCAGACCCTCGCCCAGATGGCGCTGGCCTGGGTGCTGCGCGGCGGCCGGGTCACCTCCGCGCTGGTCGGCGCGAGCAGCCCGCAGCAGCTGGAGGACAGCGTCGGGGCCATCGGCAACCTGGACTTCGACGCGGACGAGCTGGCCCGTATCGACGCGATCGTCAAGCAGTAGCCGTGCCCCGCCTTCCCGGGGGCGGCGACCGCCCCCGGGACAGGCTCCAGGATTCCTAGGAACCGATCCGCTCCTCCAGGCGCACCGTCACCGTGTCGCCCTCCTCCTTGCCGATGGCCTTGCGGACGTCGGCCTTCACGGGCAGCTTGTGCGTGCCGTCGCCCAGTGCCATGAACGAGCTGCGGAAGGGGTGCCCGTCGATCGTCCCGCGGACCTTGACCAGGCCGCGGGTGCCGAAGAACTCGACGGACCGGGGCCAGACCAGATAGGTCCAGCCGCCCTCGGCGGGGCTCTTGCGCAGGACCGCGGTGAATTCCGCGTCCAGTTTTCCGGTCGTGGCCATCGTGTCCTCCGGTGTTCGGTCGCCTCTCACACACCAGACCCCCGGACACCGGGAAACTCATCGCCGGCCTCAGGCTGCCCCGGCGGGCACCCGGTCCAGAAAGCCGAGCACGGCCCTGATCCGGCCCTGCTCGTCCAGGGTGATCACGTCCGACCCGGCCACGGGCGCCGAGCCGTCGGTCTCGCTCACCAGCTCCCACGAGAAGCGCGCGATGTGGTGGTGCCCGTCGACGGCGCCGGCGAGCCGGAACACCAAGCCCGGGAACTGCTGACGGGCCGCCGCGATCAACGCGGCGATCTGCTCATGGCCGCGGACGTCGGCCAGGGGGTCGGTATAGCCGCCGTCCTCCGTCCAGGCAGCGGCGACCGCCTTCGCCCGTGCCGCCGGGTCCTCGGCGTTCCAGGCCTCGAAGTAGCGGGCGACGGCGTCCTCGTAGCGGTGGGCGGGTGCGGACATGGGCGATCAGCCTCCGAAAGGTCGTCTCTGCTGGTCAGGTCCCGGATCACCGCTCGCGGCGAACCGGCACGGACCACCCTGCCCGGCCCCGGCGGGGCCGTCGATTACCTCCGGAGTCATGCCCCCTGGCGACCGCCCGCAGCGTTTCGGCCAACTCGGCGTGTGAATATGCCAGGAGAGTGGCCGGAAAGGCATGGTGACACTGTTTCAGTAGTGAACATACTGACCAGCGAGAGCGCTTCACCTCGAGCGACGGCGCCCTCACGCACAGCACGCGAGCCGCAGGGCAGGAAAATCCGGGCAGGCGGGCAGGGCAACGGGGGAGGGTCACGTGCACGACGAGTTTCTGTGCCATGTCACCGCGTACGGAGTCTGCGACGGCCGCCGCATCGGAGTCCCCCTGGGCACCTACCGCGCACCCACCCTCGCCCTCGCCCTCTGGTGGCTGCGCGACCGCGCCTCCTGGATCGCCCAGCGCCTCGACCCCCGGCCCGACGCCGAGCACTTACCGCCGGGCGCGCTCGTGCCGGTCGCCGAGACCGTGCCCGACGTGCCCACCCTGCTGCGCGCCTGGTGCGCCGATCCCGCTCAGCAGGAGCGGGTCGCCGAGGAGTTGGCGGCCGGACGGCTGGTGCGCATCGCCACCCGTGACGACACCACCGAGTACGAACTGCTCGCCGAGTCCGTGGACGCCCTGCGGATGCAGCGGGCCGCTCGCGTCCTGGGCGTTCCCGTGGCCTGAGCGGCTCGCCGAGTCACACATCAGGCAAATCGGTAGAATCTTGGTCATGGCGCAGTCGTCGGTAGCACCAGAGCTCGTCCTGGAGACCGAGACGGGCTCCACAGTGATGATTCCGGGCCGCGACTACCGCGTCGGACGCGATCCCTTGAGTGACATCGTCATCGACGACGACCGGGTCTCCTGGCACCACGCGGTGCTGCGGCCCGACGACGGGCACTGGACCATCGAGGACGAGGACAGCACCAACGGCACCTACGCCGACGGCCGCCGCATCCACGAGTGGGACGTCGGCCCCGGCAGCGTCATCCGCCTCGGCAACCCGGCCGACGGACCGCGCGTGATCCTGACGGGCCGCCCCGCACCGGTCCCGGAGCGCCCCTCGGCCGTCTCCATGCCGGCCATGACGGGCACCTACCGGCAGCCCACGACCGTACGGCCGCTGCCCGCCCGCGCCGTCCGCATCGGCCGCGCCACCGACAACGACCTGGTCATCGACGACCTGGTGGTCTCACGCCGGCACGCCGAACTGCGCACCCTGCCCGACGGGACCTACGAGATCACCGACCTCGGCAGCCACAACGGCACGTACCTCAACGGCAGCCCCGTCACCAGCGCCGCGGTCGGCCAGGGCGACATCGTCGGCATCGGCCACTCGGCGTTCTGCCTCGTCGGCGACCAGCTCCAGGAGTACGTCGACACCGGTGAGGTCTCCCTCGACGTGCAGGACCTCGCGGTGACCGTCGACCGCGGCCGCAAGACGCTGCTCGACCACGTGTCGTTCCCCGTGGGGGAGAAGTGCCTGCTCGCCGTCGTCGGCCCGAGCGGCGCCGGGAAGTCCACGCTCCTCAACGCCCTCACCGGCCAGCGGCCCGCCGACCACGGCACCGTCCTCTACGACGGCCGCGACCTCTACCGGGACTACGCCGAGCTGCGCCAGCGCATCGGCCTCGTCCCGCAGGACGACATCCTGCACGCCCAGCTGACCGTCCGCAAAGCCCTCTCCTACGCCGCCGAGCTGCGCTTCCCGCAGGACACCGCCAAGGCCGAACGACGTGCCCGGGTCGACGAGGTGATCCGCGAACTGGGCCTGGAACAGCGCGCCGACCAACACGTGCACAGCCTGTCCGGCGGCCAGCGCAAGCGCGTCAGCGTGGCCCTGGAGCTGCTGACGAAGCCGTCGCTGCTGTTCCTCGACGAGCCGACCTCAGGGCTCGACCCCGGCATGGACCGCTCGGTGATGCACATGCTGCGCGGCCTCGCCGACGACGGCAGGACCGTCATCGTGGTCACCCACAGCGTCCTCAGCCTGGACGTGTGCGACCGGCTCCTCGTGCTCGCGCCCGGCGGGAAGATCGCCTACTACGGGCCGCCCGAGGACGCCCTGGCCTACTTCGGTTTCGAGCAGTGGCCGGAGGCCTTCGAGGCCTTCGACCGGGACGCCGACCGGGACTGGGCCGGCGACTACAGCACCTCGCCCTTCCACGGCCGGTACGTCGCCGACGCCACGGCCCAGCCGCGACAGCCCCGTTCCGAGCCCGTCGTCATCACCCCGCCGCCCCGGCCCCGCAGCAGGGCCGCCCAGCTCAGCACACTGGTGCGGCGGTACGCGGCCGCGCTCAGCGCCGACCGCACCTTCCTGATCATCATGATCGCCCTGCCGTTCGTGATGGGCGTGATGGCGCGGGCCCTGGCGGGCGGCAAGCTGACGCAGGACACGGCGATGAACGCCCTGCTCATCCTGTGCGTCGGTGCGGTGCTGACCGGGGCCGCCAACGCCGTGCGCGAACTCGTCAAGGAACGGGTGATCTACCAGCGTGAGCGGGCGGTGGGCCTGTCCAGATCGGCGTACCTGATGTCCAAGGTCGTCGTCCTGGGTGTCATCACCGTGCTCCAGGCGGTGGTGCTGACCCTGGTCGCCCTGCTCGGCGTGGACCTCAACGCGCCCGGTGGTGAAGGCGTGCTGATGCCGCCCCTGGTGGAGATCGCGGTCGCCGTCGCCCTGCTGGCGTTCACGGCCATGATGCTCGGCCTGTTCATCTCCGCGCTGGTGCGCAAGGAGGAGGTGACGATGCCGCTGCTCGTGCTCATCGCCATCGTCCAGGTCGTCTTCTGCGGTGCCCTGCTGAAGCTGGACGGTGTGCCCGGGCTGGAGCAACTGGGCTGGCTGGTGCCGGCGCGCTGGGCCCTGGCCGCGATGGCCGGCACGGTCGGGCTGTCCCGGATCGTGCCCGACGATCTTACGAAGGACCCTCTGTTCGAGCACTCGGCGGGCACCTGGCTGCTCGACGTCGGGATGCTGATCGTCCTGTCGGCGCTCTTCGGCTTCCTGGTGTCCCGGCTGCTGCGCCGCCACGAACCGGCCGTGATGCGGAAGTAGGGAGCGCCTGTGACGACTCCTGGATTCCGGCCCACGCACGTGGTCCCGCAGAACGGGATGCCCGCCTGGGAGGCCCCCGACCCGTCCCGGCCCACGGTGGACCTGGACCCCCTGCTGCCGGTGCAACTGCTGGAGCGGCAGGGCGACTGGGGGCACGTGCTCTGCTTCAACGGCTGGTCGGCCTGGGTCGACGGCCGCCGCCTGGTCACCGTGCCGCAGGACCCGCCTGCCGCGGAAGGGCCGCTCGCCCGCAGTGCCGACCCGCGCCCACTGCTGGCCCGTGCGCAAGAAGCCCTGGCGCGCTACCGGTCCGCGGTCGAGGATCTCGCGGGCGGGCTGGACCGGGAGTCCTTCCACACCCGCACCCACGGGCTGCGGATCGGCGTCGTCGTCGACGGCGAGTCCGTGTGGCTCTACGACGCCGCCCACGGGCACTGGGTGTACGCCGACGGCACCCGGGCGAACACGTACGCGACGGACGACACCCCCCGTGCGCACCCGGAGCCCCGTCCGTCCGAGCCCCCGGCCCCGGCACGCACCCCTACCCGGGTCGTGCCCGCGGAGGCCGTCGGGACGACACCCCGGGCCGACCGACCGAGCCCGGCCGAACAGCCCGCCCCGCCGACCGAGGCGCCGCCCACGCGGGTTGTACCGCCTGAGCCTCCGGCATCCGTCTCTCGCGAGGCTGCGGAGCCGACGCGGGTCGTTCCGCCGAGGGCTGTCGAGGCGACGCGGGTTGTGTCGCCGGGGGCTGTCGAGGCGACGCGGGTTGTGTCGCCGGGGGCTGTCGAGGCGACGCGGGTTGTGTCGCCGGGGGCTGTCGAGGCGACGCGGGTTGTGTCGCCGGGGGCTGCCGAGGCGACGCGGGTCGTGCCGCCCGGGGCCCCCGAGCCGACGCGGGTCGTGTCGGCTGCGGCTGCTGAGCCGAGGAGGATGGCGTCGCCGGAGGTTGTACAGCCGAGCCCGGTCGAGCCTGCTGAGGCTGCCGAGCGCTCCCGGATCGTGCCACGCGGAGATTCCGCTCCCACGGCGGTGGTGTCGCCCGAGGCGTCTGAGTCACGTCGGGGCGAGCCTTCCGAGGTCGCTGAGCCGACGAGGGTGGTGTCATCGGAGGTTGCGGAGCCGACGCGACTGGTATCGCGCGAGGCGTCCGAGCCCCCTCGGGCCGAGCTTTCTGACGCTGCGGAGGCGACGCGCGTGGTGTCTCCTGAGGCGTCGGAACACCCTCGGGTCGAGCCTTCCGAGGCTGCGCAGCCGACCCGAGTGGTGTCGCCGGAGGCTGCGGAGTCGACGCGGGTCGTGTCTCCCGAGGCGCCCGAGCTCCCTCGGAGCGTGCCTCGCGAGGCCCCCGAGTCCCCTCGGACCATGCCTCCCGAGGCGCCTGAGCCGACGAGGGGCGCGCCTCCCGAGCCGCCGCCCACCCGGGTCGTGTCCCCCGAGGGGGACGGCGCACCGGCGTCGGACAAGGAGGCGGATCGTCCGGCCGAGGCCTCGCCCACGCGGGTCGTCGGGAACGAGCCCACCCGGATCGTGTCGCCCGGGGGTGACACCCGTTGAACCGCGAGACGAGTCTGTTCTCGGGGCGGCCCTCCGAGCTGGTCGGGCAGCAGATCGCCGGGTACCGGATCGAGCAGGAGATCGGGCGCGGCGGCATGGCCGTGGTCTACCGGGCCCGGGACCTGCGTCTGGAGCGTACCGTCGCGCTCAAGCTGCTCGCCCCGGAACTCGCCCGCAACGACACCTTCCGGCGCCGCTTCACCCACGAGTCCCGGGCCGCCGCCGCGATCGACCACCCGCACATCGTGCCGGTCTTCGAGGCCGGCGAGACGGACGGAGTGCTGTACATCGCGATGCGCTTCGTCGCAGGCAGCGACCTGCGTCATCTCCTGGACCGGGAGGGTCCGTTGCCGCCCGCCACCGCCGTACGCGTCGCCGCCCAGGTCGCCTCCGCGCTCGACGCGGCGCACGAACACGGCCTGGTGCACCGGGACGTCAAGCCCGGCAACATCCTGGTCTCCCACGGCACCGACAGCGACCACCCCGAGCACGTCTACCTCACCGACTTCGGCCTGACGAAGAAGTCGCTGTCGCTCACCGGCTTCACCACGGTCGGCCAGTTCGTCGGCACCCTCGACTACGTCGCCCCGGAGCAGATCTCGGGCCGCCCGGTCGACGCCCGCTGCGACGTGTACGGCCTCGCCTGCGTCGTCTACGAGATCCTCGCCGGCCACCCGCCCTTCCTCCGGGACGACGACATGGCCCTGCTGTGGGCCCACCAGTACGACGACCCGCCCCCGCTGACCGAGGCCCGCCCCGAACTCCCACCACAGGTGGACCCGGTGTTCGCCAAGGGCCTCGCCAAGCGACCCGACGACCGGTACCCGTCCTGCCTCGACTTCGTCGCCGCGCTGCGCGCCGCGGTGGCCGGTGGCGGGGTCGTCACCGGGGCAGTCCCCGCCCGGGCGGGCCGGCAACCGGGGGAGGAGCGCCCGAAGCCGCCCCCGCGCTGGGCCCAACCGGTCTTCCTCGAGCGGGCGTAGAGCAGCGGGCGTGGCGCAGCGGCCGCAGGGCAGTCGGTGTGTGTCAGCCCGCCCGCTCGGCGCGCACCTCACCCCGCCGCCGTACGTGCCGTGCGAGCAGCGCCCCCGTGAATCCGGTCAGCAGCCCCCACGGGACGGCCAGGCCCACGGCTCCCCACAGCCGGGGTCTGAGGAACAACTCGCCCGCGAGGCCGCCGCCCAGGTCGCCGATGCCGAGCACGGACAGGCCGAAGTGCGCGGAGATGCGCCCGACCAGGCAGATCATGAACACCGTGAGCACGAGCGCGACCGCCATGTGCACGGCGTGCTGCCAGGCGCGGACCCGGGCCGGTGACCGGGCCGCCGTCACGAACGCGGCGGCGATCAGCAGCACCAAGTCCACGACCAGCAGCCACCACATCCTGCCGTCGTGCTCGGAGAACGTCCGCAGGTTCAGCTCGGCGATGTCAGGGGTGCGCAGCACCTCGTCGAGCACATGCGGCATGGGCAGCCCGAACGGCCCCTCCACCCGGCCGTTCCAGGTGGCGCCGAGGCCGATCGTCATCGCCAGCCAGACCAGGTTGGGCATGCCGAGCAGGATCACGGCGAACGTCTCCGCCGCGTGCCCCTTGGTCGCCGCGACGACCAGGGCGACGACCACGCCGATGACGACGTAGGCGAGCAGCAGCGCGACCATCGCGTACGCGGCCGGCCGCACCGATGTCTGGAAGCGCAGCAGCCGGGCCGGCAACGGGGCGCCGCGCGACACCAGCAGGGCCAGCACCAGCACACCGGCCAGCCACACCACGCCGAGGAACACGGACAGCGGAACGTCGGTGGTGAACCCGATCTCCGGGGAGGCGCCGAACAGATCGCCGAGTTCGCCCAGCGCGTCGTTCCCGAGGGAGATGTCGAACGTGTGGCGGGCGGCCAGCGTCAGGCCGATCAGCGCGAGCAACCACAGGACCGCGATCCTGGCGGCCCAGCCGGCCAGCTCGGCGGCACCGGCCACCGCGCGGTGCCGCAGAGGCCGCAGGAAACCCCAGGCGATCACCAGCGCCCCGGTGAGCGTGACGGACAGCGGGATGACGGTCAGGCCCGCCTGCGTTTCGGCGAGGTCTCCGGCACTCCCGGAAAGCTTCACGGCACCCCCGACGGCGGTGACCACAGTCGCCATGACGACCGGTGCGAACGCGCCGTCCGGGAGATCCGCCGCCCCGGCCGCCCACAGCCCCAGAGCGGACACCGCCGCCATGGCGAGCAGCCCGCCGAGCACGGTGAGGAGAGCATGCGCCCAGCCGTGGCGGGCGACGGCCCGCTCGCCGGTACGTCCCTGGCCGGAGGAGGTGCGCGAACTCACGGTGCCACGCTAAGCAGCACCCGCGCCGGACGCCCGTCGGGAGGTCCGTCCGCGTCGGCTTGCGAGCCGTACGGGACCCGAGCACACAATGAACTCGTAGTGGAAAAAGCGGTATACACCGGTACGAATCATCGCAGGTGCGAGAAGGCCGCAGAGAACCCACGCGGAAGAAGAGCTCGTGAGCGTCGAACCGCCGTCGTCCGGCCGCCCCACCGGACCTCCTTCGGGCCCGCTGTCGGGTCCCTCCCAGCCGCCGCCGGGAGGAGGGCCGCCTCCCGAGCCGCCGAGCGGGGGAGGGCAGGCGCCGGAGCCCCGCCGCCCGTGGTGGGGATCGGTACCCCGCGTCGCGCTGATCGCCACCTCCGTCGTGGTCGCGGTGATCCTGGCCGTGGTGTTCACCCGGTCCGACGGCGGCGGCACCGGCGCTTCCGACGGCGGTACCAGTACCTCCGAGGGCGAGGTCTTCCTCCAGCCCGCGGCCGACACCGGCCCGGACCCGTTCACCGAGTCCACGGCGAAGGAGAGCTCGGCCTCACCGGTCTCGCCCTCGCCCACCGAGCTGGCCACGCAGAACGCCGTACAGGGCGTCCAGGGCGGAGCGCCCGGCCTCTACGGGGGCACGCGCAACGTGGCCAGCTGCGACGTGGAGAAGCAGATCACCTTCTTCGAGGGGGCGCCGGACAAGCAGCGGGCGTTCGCCTCCGTCGCCCGCGTCGACCCGCCCGACGTTCCCGCCTACCTGCGCTCGCTGACGCCCGTGGTGCTGCGCATGGACACCCGCGTCACCAACCACGGTTACAGCGACGGCCGCGCGACCAGCTACCAGGCCGTCCTCCAGTCCGGCACGGCCGTCCTCGTCGACGACCGCGGCGTGCCCCGGGTGCGCTGCGCGTGCGGCAACCCGCTGGCCGCGCCGGTCGCCCAGCAGAGCGCGCCCAAGACGACCGGCGACGCGTGGCCGGGGTACAAGCCCTCGAACGTCGTCGCGGTCACGCCCGCTCCGAAGCCGGTCGACGTCTTCGTCATGTACGAGCCCGACGGCGAGTGGTTCGAGCGCCACAAGGGCGACATCGGCACGAAGGACCGCAAGACCGAGAAGCCCGACAAGCCCTCTCCGTCGGTGAGCGTCACCACACCGACGTCACCGTCCGACCCGACCTCGTCGGAGCCTCCCACGAGCGAACCGCCGACATCGGATCCGGGGACGTCGTCGGAGCCGCCGACGAGCGAGCCGCCGACGTCGGAGCCGCCGCAGCCTCCGCCCGGAAACGACACGGGGAACGACACGGGGAACGGCACCGGGAGCGACACCGGCAACGGCACGACGGACCAGCCCCCGGCCTCCTGACCCGGCCCGACTCCGCCCCGGCTCACCCGGAACGGACCACCAGGGCGTAGGCGCCGAGGCCGAGCAGGCGATCGGCCGGCAGGTCGCCGTGTGCGGTGCGGACCGCCTCGACGCGGCCGGTCTCCGGCTCGAACACGACATCCTGGACTGTGCCGAGCTCGTCGCCCGTTTCGGCGAGGATCCTCAGGCCCGGCAGCTCGTGGTGCGGCGGCACCTCGAAGGGGGCGGCGGCCGAGCGGACGAGCACGGCGTCCGGACCGATGGCGTGCAGGGCGCCCCAGGCCAGCACGGACTCCTTGCGGGAGTGCCTGCCGCGCACCCGGACGTGGGTGACCACCCCGGACGGGGCGTCGACCGTCAGGGACTTCAGGACGCCGATCTCTTCCGCATCGGTCAGCGTCAAAACCGGCAGCCCCCGCGCCTGCGAGAACAGCATCATGGCGGCGTCCCCTCCCGCCCCTCGTGGAAGGCGCCGACCCGGGCGGCGAAGGACGGCAGGTCGTCGGCCACGTAGCGGGTGGCGTCCGCCGGGATCACCAGCGCCCGGCCGGAGACCGCGAGCGTCTCGCCGCGCGGCACGTACACCCGGTGCCGACGCCGCCTGGAGCCCTGCACCAGCGCCTTGCCCGCGGCGATCCGGAAGCCCACGACCCGGCCGCTCGTGCCGCCCTCGACGACCACGTCGAGCACCGTCCCGACCTCGGCGCCCTCGTCGGTCAGCACCTTGGCGTGCAGCACCCGGCCCTGCTGGGCCTCCCGGCGTGCCACCACGACGGGCGTGTCCGCCAGGGCGCCGGCGTCGACGATCATGACCGCGTCATGGCCCAGCGAGTGCACGGCCGCCCAGGGCAGGCTCAGCTTCAGCGGGCCCGACAGCAGCCCCCGGCCGCTGAGCGTGAAGCCGGTGACACGCCCGGCGGCGGCGTCGAAGACGGTGTCCTTGACCTGCGCGACGGCCTCGCCGCCCAGGGTGACCACCGGCAGGGTCGTCAGGCTGCGTGCCGCCATCAGCTCGTTCATCGCTCGCCCTTCCCGCCGGGCCGGCGCCGGACCGCGATGACCGTCCCCGAGCGCTGGCCGGCCTGCACGGCGAGCGCCACCACGGCGACGGCGGCGAGCGCCACCACCACCACGACCAGCCACATCCACCAGACCACCGCGCACCTCCGGCGATCCGGACCGGCCGCCCTCGGCCGGTCCCGATTCCTACCGGGTGCCCCGCGGACGGGGGACAATGCCCAGGGCACCGGACGGGCCGAAGACCTGTCAGGACTGCGAAGCCGGGCTCGGGGTACGAGCTCTGTGCAGAGTGTCCGGCCAGTCCGGCTTCCCAGAGAGAAACGCATGATCGACCACCTGGACGGGGCAGTGATACCGACTGGTTTCGACGTGCCCGTGGAACCGCTGAGGCGGGCGGCACACTACACCGGCGAGCAGGGCTGCATCGCCGAGGCGCGGTCCTTCGCCGCGCTCTTCCTCGACCAGCTCAGGACCGAGTGGTGCGCGCGCATCGACAACCGGACCGACGGCGCTGTGCAGCTCGTCGTGAGCGAGCTCGTCACCAACGCGGACCGGCACAGCGATGGGCCGTACATCCTGGAGCTCGTCGGCACGGACACCGCGGTGACCGTGTCGGTCTACGACAGCAGCTCCGCACTGCCCCGCATCTTCCCCCGCAACCCCGAGCGCGTCGGGCGCCACGGCCTGGAGATCGTCCACGCGCTGGCGGAGCAGGTCAGCGTGGAGCGGGTGCCGGTGGGCAAACGGGTACGCGCCGTGCTGCCGCTCACCGACGAAACCGATGACTGAGCCGTCCGCAAACGCTGCTTGAACCGCCCGGGGGAGAGCCCCGGAATCCCGGAGCCGACAACACAGTGGCGGGTGCCGTCCCACTCCCGCGTGTGGGGACGGCACCCGCTGGTCCGCGGCCGCGTCAGGCGCAGCCCAGCTCGCCCAGCATGCCCTCGCGCAGTCGCATGATGATCCGCTTGATCAGGCGGGAGACGTGCATCTGGGAGCAGCCCAGCCGCTCCCCGATCTCCGCCTGGGTGGCCTCCTCCACGAACCGCATGTGGAGGATCTGCCGGTCGCGCTCGCTGAGCTCCGCCATCAGCGGGGCGAGCGAGTGGAAGTCCTCGACGAGCCGCAGCCCGTCCTCCTCCACGCCGATGAAGTCGGCCAGGACCGCTTCGCCGCCCTCCGGGCCGTCGCCGGTGAGCGCGGCGTCCAGCGACGACGAGTTGTACCCGTTCGCGGCGATCTGGCCCTCGACGACCTCCTTCTCGGAGATGTTCATCAGCGTGGCCAGCTCGGTGACCGTGGGCTCGCGGTCCAGCCGGCTGGCGAGCTCCTCGCGGGCCTTGGCCAGCTCCACGCGCAGCTCCTGAAGCCGCCGCGGCACGTGCACCGCCCACGTCGTGTCCCGGAAGAACCGCTTGATCTCACCGACGATGTACGGCAGCGCGAAGGAGGTGAACTCGACCTCGCGCGACAGCTCGAACCGGTCGATGGCCTTGATCAGGCCGATCATGCCGGTCTGGACGATGTCCTCCATGTCGTCGCCGCGGCCACGGAACCGGCCGGCCGCGAACCGCACGAGCGACATGTTCATCTCGATCAGGGTGTTGCGCGCGTACTGGTACTCGTGCGTGCCCTCTTCGAGTTCCGTCAGGCGCTGGAAGAACTGGCGGGACAGCTGCCTGGCGTCCCGCGGGGCCACGGACCGCGGGTCCACGACTCCCGGCAGTGCTCCGTCACCCGTGCCGGCCTCCGCGTTCTCTTCGACGACCTGTGCCTGCGACCGGATCACGGCGGTCTCCATTACCTCTCCCCTGAACGTCGGAACGGACATCTGCCTAGGTCCCTCCGGGTTGCGGGTACCCGGTTATCCGCCGCACATGCCCGGCGATCCTCCGAACGGCGGAGAATTCGGTGGCGTGCGGCGGCCGGGGCCGTCGAGCACACCTGGTGCAGAGGAGTCAGGATCTCCCAACGCCGCCTGCCCGCCGTCCCGTTCGGCGATTCCACCCAGGGCGGAATGCCGGCCCCTTCCCCTGACGACCACGCCTCCTAGGCTGGAGAAGTGAGCAACCACGTGCCGAACGAAGCCCGCGTCATCCCCCTTCGCCCGCCCGGCGCGCGCCCTCAGGCCGCCCGTCCGGCCACCGCTCCGCCACGCCAGGGGCCACCGGCTCCCGCCGTGAAGGAGCCCTTGTGGCGTCACCTGGTCGGCGACGTCCTGCGGCGCGAACGTCTCGCGCAGGAGCGGACCTTGAAGGACGTCGCGGACGAGGCGCGGATCTCCATGCCGTACCTCTCGGAGGTGGAGCGCGGCCGCAAGGAGGCCTCCTCGGAGGTCCTCGCGGCCGCCGCCCACGCCCTCGGACTGAGCCTCGGCGACCTGCTGTCGAGGGCGCAGGGCGAACTGGTCCGCGTCACCTCGCGGTACTCGGGCGGCAGTCGCCGTACGGCGTCCTCCCCCTCGTCGTCCGAGGGTCTGTGCATGGCCGCCTGAGCCCGTGGGCCGGCCGGCGCCTCAGACCCGCACGGGGCGCCGGCCGAGCACCTCGTCGGCCAGTCCGTAGCCCACCGCCTCCTGCGCGGTGAACACCTTGTCGCGGTCCATGTCGGCCCGCAGGGTCGCCACGTCGTGGTGGGTGTGCCGGGACAGCACCTCTTCCACCTGCGAGCGGATCCGCACCATCTCCTTGGCCTGGAGCGACAGGTCGGACGCCGCACCGCGCGCCCCGCCCGCGGCCGGCTGCCCCAGCAGCACGCGCGCGTGCTCCAGCACGAACCGCCGCCCGGCATCGCCGCCGGCCAGCAGCACGGCCGCCGTGGAGGCCGCCTGCCCGACGCAGAACGTCGAGATCGGCGCCTGCACGTACGTCATGGTGTCGTAGATGGCCATGAGCGAAGTGAACGAGCCGCCGGGGGAGTTGAGGTAGATCGAGATCTCGCTCTCCGGGGACGACGACTCCAGATGGAGCAGTTGCGCGATGACGACGTTGGCGACGCCGTCGTCGATCTCGGTGCCGAGGAAGATGATCCGCTCGGACAGCAGCCGGCTGAACACGTCGTAGGACCGCTCGCCCTGCGGGGTGCGCTCGACGACGTTCGGAATCGTGTACGTACCCATCACTGAAGCCCCATCCTGCGCCGGGTGGCCGCCGGGCGGATGTCCGCGAGGGACTCCAGGACCCGGTCCACCATGCCGTACTCCCTGGCCTCCTCGGCCGTGAACCAGCGGTCCCGGTCGCCGTCCCGGGAGATGGTCTCCGGGGTCTGTCCGGTGTGCTCGGCGGTGATCCGTTCGATGGTCCGCTTGGTGAACTCCAGGTTCTCCGCCTGGATCTCGATGTCGGCGGTGGTGCCGCCGATGCCCCCCGACGGCTGGTGCATCATGACGCGCGCGTTCGGCAGGGAGTAGCGCTTGCCCGGCGTGCCGACGCAGAGCAGGAACTGACCCATGCTGGCGGCGAAGCCCATGGCCAGGGTGGAGACGTCGTTGGGGATCAGCCGCATCGTGTCGTAGATGGCCAGGCCCGCGTGCACCGAGCCGCCGGGGCTGTTGATGTACAGGCTGATGTCGGTGCGCGGGTCCTCCGCGGACAGGATCAGCAACTGGGCGCAGACCCGGTTCGCGGAGACCTCGTCCACCTGGGTGCCCAGCAGCACGATGCGCTGCGCGAGCAGCTGGGCGGCCAGATGGTCGTCGAACCGGGTCGGAGGGGTGTCGCCCTCCTCCGCCCGCGGGGCGAGTGTCGTGAACGGAGCCATAGGTTCTCCTCGTCGTGGCAGAAGGGCCGCGGACGTACCGCGGATGTGCCGTCGACTCCACTCTTGACCTCGGACGATGTCCGCAGACCGTTTCTCTGCCCTCGGCAGATCCGCTCCCGGCAGAGCGCCCCGCGTACGGCCGGCCGCAGCTCTTCTCGCGCAACTCCCGGAAGAACGCCCGCACATCACGGACCAGCAGGTCGGGCTCCTCCATCGCCGCGAAGCACCCGCCGCGGGCCGTGATGCCGTCCCGGCGAAATGATCACCCGCCCGGCCGATGAGTTTCCCGGCGTGGACCGGTCGACACAGATGACAGCGATCCACCGCTCCAGGAGGTACTCATGGCGTCCGACGGTTTCACCACGTGTCTCTGGTTCGACGGCCAGGCCGAGGAGGCCGCCCACTTCTACGTCTCGGTCTTCAAGAACTCCAGCATCGGAAAGATCGCCCGCTATCCCGAGGGAGCGCCCCAGCCCGCCGGCGGCGTGATGACCGTCGAATTCACGGCCAACGGCCACAAGTTCCTCGGACTCAACGGCGGCCCCCAGTTCAAGTTCACCGAGGCGGTCTCCTTCGTGATCACCTGCGAAAACCAGGAGGAGATCGACTACTACTGGGCCAGGCTCACCGAGAACGGCGGCGAGCCCGGCCCGTGCGGCTGGCTCAAGGACCGGTACGGCGTGTCCTGGCAGGTCATCCCCGACCGGCTCGACGACATGATCACCGACCCGGACCCGGCGAAGGCGGCCCGGGTGACCGAGGCGTTCATGGCGATGAGCAAGTTCGACATCGCGACCCTGGAGAAGGCGTACGCGGGCGAATGACGCACCCCCGACAGGGGCAGGAAACCCTTTCCTTTCTGCCCCTACCGGGACTCGGCCAGGATCTCCTTGATCACATGCCGCGAGTTCTCCGCGACAGGAGGGTTGGTGTCCCAGTAGTACGGGAGCGCGATGATCGCGATCGACAGGGCCCAGCCCCGGCCTCGCGCCCACTGGGCCTCGTCCGCGCCCACGCCCTCGCGGAAGGCGCCGCGGACCTCGGCGGGCAGCACACACCAGGCGCTGATGAGGTCGACAGCGGGATCGCCCACCCCCACCGTGCCGTAATCGATCACCGCCGTCAGCCGTCCGTCCTTGACCAGCAGGTTCCCGGCCATCAGATCGCCGTGCGCCCAGACCGGCGGCCCGGCGTACTCCGGGGCGCGCAGGGCCTGCTCCCACAGGTCCGTCACCGCAGCGGTGTCGATCCGCCCCGCCAGCTGCGCGAGCGCCTCACGCACGAACCGGTCCCGGGCCGCCAGGGGCACGCCCCGGTACCCGATGGGGCCCTCCGCCGCGTCGATCCGGCGCAGGGCGGTGACGTACGCCCCCAGGTCCTCGGCCAGCAGCCCGGGTGCCTCCAGCGAGCCGGGCACCGGGTTGCGACCGTCCAGCCAGCCGTACACCGCCCAGGGCCACGGGAAGTCCTCGCCGGGCTCACCCCGCCCCAGGGGTTCGGGAGCTGCGGTGGGCAGCCCGGATGCCAGCCGGGGCAGCCAGCGCAGTTCGTGCGTGATGCCCTCGACGGCGCGGGGATGCCGGGGGAGCCGTACGACCTTGTCCGCGCCGAGGCGGAACAAGGCGTTCTCCGTCCCGGAGGACTCCACGCGCCGCAGGGGCAGCCCCGCCCAGCGCGGGAATTGTCCCGCGATCAGCCGGCCGACGACCGAGACGTCGATGTCCACTTCGTCCTCATGCATTCGCACCGCGCACATGCCGCCATTCGAGCGGTCAACTCGCCGACTGTCGAATGGTTTTCGTGATCTCCCGGGCGATGCGCAGGATGCCGGGGGAGCGGACCGGGCAGGGCTTCGGCGTGGACGTCGTGGGCGCCAGGCAGAAGTGCAGGTAGTCGTCGTCGCGGTGCAGGGCCGTCCGGCCGCGCGACGGCTGAGTGCAGTAGTCGGGATGGGCACGCTCGTAGGCGGTGCACGGGAGGTACTGCGTCCAGGTGTAGCGGTCCGCGCCCGCGCTCACGGCTTTTCCGGCGTCGGCGACGATGCCGCCCGTCGTGGCGGCCAGCCGCTCGTAAAGCCCGTTCACCCGGCGCACCCGGTCGGGCGTGATGGGATCCGGTCCCTGGAGCACCCACACGATCCGCGGCCGGTGTGACCCGCCGGCTGTCGCGATCTGCTCGACGAGCTTGCGCGCGTCGGCCTCGTACCGCTTGAAGTACCGCTCCCGCGCACCGTCGTACGTGATCCTGTCCATGCACCAGGTGAAGTCCCAGGCGTTGCCCCAGAACTGCAACACCACGAAGTCCGGACGCAGCGACCGCACCAGGGCGGCCGCCTTGTCCCGGGCCGGAACGAGGGACCGCTCGGCCGTGCCCTCCAGGTAGTCGCACAGGGTGGTGCCCGAGTAGGGGGCGCTCGTGTACTTCGCGCGCAGGTCCCGGCGCAGCTCCTGGCCGAGGACCTTCTGGTTCTCCATGGCGAGCGAGTCCCCGAGGTACAGCACGGTGGGCGCCTTCACGGGGGCCCGGACGCTGGGGGAGGAGGCCGGGGCACGCTGGTGCGTGGTCGCGGACACCTCCGGAGCGGACGGCGGGGGAGTCTCGGGCCCGGACGACGGATCGCCGCACGCACCGAGCAGCAGCCCCGCCACCAGCACACCCACGAACCACGGTCTGCGCATACGGCAACTCCCGCCCCAGGCCGGTGAAACGGCTCCCCAGGCAAGCACAGCCGGGCCCCTGGGGGAAGACGCGCGTCGGCCACGGAACGCGGTCCCGGGCGAAGACGTGACGGCGGGTCAGGCCCACTCGCGGAGCTTCACGACAAGTCGTTCACCAGCACCGCCGCCCCGTCGAACCGCCCTGCCTTCAGATCGGTGAGCGCCTCCACGGCGCGCGACAGCGGATACGTGTGGGTGGTCGCGCGTACGCCGTACCTTGCCGCGAGGGTCAGGAACTCGCGGCCGTCCTCGCGCGTGCTGGAGGCGACGCTGCGCACCTGCTTCTCGTAGAAGAGCTCGGTCTCGTAGTGCAGGGGAGGCGTGTCGGTGAGGTGGATGCCGGCGATCGCCAGGACACCACCGCGGTCCAGGGCGCGCAGCGCGACCGGAACCAGCTCGCCCACGGGGGCGAAAAGGATCGCGCTGTCCAGCGGCTCCGGCGGCCGCGCGTACGCGTCCTGCGCGGAGGCCGCGCCCAGCTCCAGCGCCAGCCGCCGGGCGGCCGCCCCGCGCGTCATGACGTGCACGGTGGCACCCTGGGCGAGCGCCACCTGCGCGCACAGATGAGCGCTGCCCCCGAAGCCGTACAGCCCGAGCCGTCCGCCGGGCGGCAGCCCGGCTCGCCGCAGCGCCCGGTGGCCGATGATGCCCGCGCACAGCAGGGGAGCCAGGGCCACGTCCGGCACGCCGTCCGGCAGCCGGTAGGCGAACGCCGCCGGCACCGTCGTGTACTCCGCGTAACCGCCGTCGGCGCACCAGCCCGTGTACTCGGAACGGGGGCACAGGTTCTCCGCGCCACGCGCGCAGTACGCGCAGCCGCCGTCGGTACGGCGCAGCCAAGCCACACCGACCCGGTCACCCACCGCGAAGCCGCGCGCCCTCGCGCCCGCCCCGGCCACCACACCGACGACCTCGTGACCGGGCGTGACGCCCACCCGGCGCACGGGCAGGTCGCCCTCGACGACGTGCAGGTCGGTGCGGCACACCCCGCAGGCGCGCACACGCACTAGCAGCTCGTCGTCCGCAGGCACCGGCACCGGCTTCCCGACCAGCCGCAGAGACCCCTCCTCGACCGGGCCCGGCCGTACCACCGACCACGCGCGCATCGTCCCGTCCGCCATGCCGCCGCTCCCCGTCCTGCCGAGGGCTCCCGCCCAGTCTGCGTCGGAACCGCCCGTTCGGCGCGCGGGCCCGCCCGCTGGTGATTAGCGTGAGGAAACGGACTATCCACCCATTTGGAGAGGGTCGCAGTCATGGCCGTGCAACCTGAAGGAAGCCCGTGCTGGGCCGACGCGATGTTCGGCGACCTCGAAGGGGCCAAGAGCTTCTACGGAGACGTCCTCGGCTGGACCTTCGCCGAGGCGTCGACGGAGTTCGGCAACTACACCCAGGCCTATGCGAACGGCAAGGCGGTCGCCGCCGTCGTCCCGCCCATGCCCGGCCAGGAGGGCCAGTCGCAGTGGTGCCTGTACTTCGCGGCCCGGGACGCCGCCGCCACCGCCGCCCGGATCCGTGATCACGGCGGCGAGGTGCTGATGGAGCCGATGCAGGTCGGCGAATTCGGCACCATGTGCCTGGCCCGCGACCCGGGCGGTGTCGTCTTCGGCGTCTGGCAGGCGGGCACCCATGAGGGGTTCGACACGATGGCCGAACCGGGTGCCTACACATGGGCGGAGGTCTTCACCCGCGAGCCCGAGAAGTCCGACGCGTTCTTCCCCGCCGTCTTCTCCTACAAGCAGAAGGAGATGGAGCACGAGGCGATGGACTTCCGGATCTACGACCTCGGCGACCGCAGCGTGCTGGGCCGGATGAAGATGACGGACGACTTCCCGCCCGAGGTGCCGCCGTACATCAACGTGTACTTCGCCGTCGAGGACTGCGACGACGCCGTCGCGAAGGCCACCAAGCTCGGCGGCGTCCTCCGGTTCGGGCCCATGGACACCCCGTTCGGCCGGTTCGCGGCCATCAGCGACCCGCAGGGCGCCGACTTCTCGGTCATCGACATCACCAGGACCGAGGGCGAGATGCCGAGGACGACCGACGTGAGCTGAGGACCTCCGGCCGGACGGCCCACGCGGCCATGGCATGATCGGGGCCATGCGTGAACGTGTTGTGGCCGCGTGTGACGGGGCTTCCAAGGGAAATCCCGGGCCCGCGGGCTGGGCCTGGGTCGTCGCCGACGCTTCCGAGAGCCCGGTGCGCTGGGAGGCGGGGCCGCTCGGCAAGGCCACCAACAACGTCGCGGAACTCACCGCGCTGGAGCGCCTGCTGGCGGCCACCGACCCGGACGTGCCGCTCGAGATCCGGATGGACTCGCAGTACGCGATGAAGGCCGTCACCACCTGGCTGCCCGGCTGGAAGCGCAACGGCTGGAAGACGTCCGGAGGAAAGCCGGTCGCCAACCAGGACCTCGTCGTGCGCATCGACGAGCTCCTGGACGGCCGCTCGGTCGAGTTCCGCTACGTGCCCGCCCACCAGGTCGACGGCGACCGGCTCAACGACTTCGCCGACCGCGCCGCCAGCCAGGCCGCCACCGTCCAGGAGTCCGCGGGCAGCGACCTCGGCTCCCCCGAGCCGCCGCCCTCCCCGGACACCCCGGCCAAGGCCCCGCGCTCCCGAACGCGCGGCGGCGCGGCCCGCACCGCGAAGGCCTCCTCTCGCACCATCAAGGCCAAGTTCCCCGGCCGTTGCCAGTGCGGCCGCTCCTACGCGGCCGGTGAGTCCATCGCCAAGAACGACCGCGGCTGGGGCCACCCGGAGTGCCGCACGGCCGAGACCGTCTGACCGGTTCCTCGGCCGGCGGATCTGGTCAGCCGTGACCTCTCCGCCGGCGTGGAGCGTCGAACGTCGTGGAACTGCGCGTCACCACCGTGGACTCCGACCACCGGGTCCTGGGCCAGGTCACCCTCGATGACGCAGCCGTCGCCGACGACCTCTTCTCGGTCCTGATGGGTGAGGACGTCGAAGCCCGCCGCCACTCCATCCAACGCAACGCCAAGGATGTTCGTTTCCTTGGCGTCTGACCCCGACTGTCGGGTTGGGTCGATGTGACAGCAGGCCTCGAACGCGGTCAGCTCGTCGAGCGCACCGATGCGGTCGTCGCCTGACCGATCGTGAAGGTGGCACCGGGGGTGGCGTAGTCGACAGGACCGTCGAACCGGGCCGAGGCGCGTGCCACCGCCTGCTGCGGTGTGAGGAAGCGGCCGACATGCGTGACGATCAGCCGGCCCGCCCGGGCCGCGCGGGCGGTGCCACCGGCATCCTCGGGCGTGTGGTGCACCTGATCACCCTCGGCCTGCGCCTGCGCGCTCTCGGCCTCGCACAGCAGCACGTCGCATCCCTCGGCCAGCTCGGTGAGGCTCTGGCACGGCGCGGTGTCCCCGGAGTAAACCAGCGACCTGCCGACCGTCTCGATGCGCACGGCGAACGCCGGAATGCCGTGCGCCACCGCCCGGCTGGTCAGCCGCAGCGAGCCGATGGTCACCTGATGCCCGTCGTGCAACTCGGTGACGGCGAAGGCGGATTCGATCGGGCTACGGGCCGGTGTGTTGGTGAGGAACCCGGCCAGCCGGTCGGCGATTCCCGGTGGGCCATAGAGGGGAATCGGCGCAGCCAGGCGGATGTCTGCGTACAGGGCGCCGTAGTACGCGGTGAGCAGGTCCGCACTGTGATCGGCGTGCAGGTGGGAGATCCAGATCGCGTCGAGCTCCTCCAGCCGCACGTGCCGTTGGAGCGGGCCGAGCGTGCCGCTCCCGGCATCCACCCAGATTCGGGTGTCGCCGCTCGACACGAGATAGCCCGAACACGGGTTGTCCACGCTCGGGTACGGTGTCGCGCATCCGAGGACCGTAAGGCGAAGAAGCTGATCACTCATCCCGGGATCTTAGAACGCACTCTCCGCAGGTTTTCAGAGTTTCTCCCTCGGAAGACGACGGCCGTGTCAGGACCCAGTGGCACTGTCCGGGATCAGCGTGTCCAGCGCCCGGTCCAGGACTGTGAGCAGGTGCTCGTGCTCCTGTGGGGTGTACAGCATGCGCAGTGCCAGGCCGTCGGACAGTGCGATGACGGCATCGGCGAGGGCCGCCGCATGGGTTTCGTGCCCGGCCGACTCCAGCCAGGTGGCCAGTGCCTGACGGACGTCCTGGTCGACCTGCCGCCGGATCGCGGCAAGGCGGGGGTGTTGCGCCGCGTGGATGGCGAAGGCGAGTTGCGCGGTGGCTTCGGCGCGTCGTTCGGCGTGGAGGTGTGACGCAGCACACCTTCATCGACCGATGACTCCGTTCGTGCCGCTCGGTCATACCAGCGACGAGACCGAAGCAACACAACGGACAGACAGGATGACCGACATGACCACCACCGCGAAGGGCCCTGCCAGCTACTTCCCTTCCATCGAGAAGAAGTACGGTCGCCCGATCGCCGAGTGGAAGGACCTGATCCGCTCCTTGCCTCTGACCAAGCACATGGAGCTCGTGAACTGGCTCAAGGCCGAGCACGGCCTGGGACATGGTCACGCCAATGCCCTGGTCGCGCACACCCTCGCCGAGCGGTCCGGCAACTGAGCTGCTGCGCATGCGGGCACATTGCACCGGGGCGGTCCGAGTGCCCCAATTACCCCTGTGCTGGCCCCGCAGCACAAACGCGACAGGAGACCCTCCGGCGTGACTGATCCAGAACTGACAGCAGACCGCAGCCGTGGGGCTGGCCCCTGGCCCCTGATCCACGCTGAGCGAACGGCGTTGGCCGCTGATCTCGCAGATCTGACTGACGAGCAGTGGGCGACGTCGTCGCTGTGCACCGAATTCACAGTGCGCGAGGTGCTGGCGCACCTCACTGCGGGAGCGAGCCTCAACTCCCTGCGGTGGCTGGCGGGTGTGCTCCGCTGCCGTTTCGACTTCGACAAACAGGTGGCCATGCGACTGGCGGAGCAGTTGGGCGCCACCCCGGCCGAGACGCTGGAGAGATTCCGGCGCGCGGCCTTGAACACGATCAAGCCTCCCCTTCCTGCCGTGGCCATACTGGGCGAGACCATCGTGCACGGAGAGGACATCCGGCGCCCGCTGGGCATCAGTCGTGAGTACCCGATCGAGGTGGTCACGCTGGTGGCTGAGTACTACCGCGGCTCGGACCTCGTGGTCGTTGCCAAGGGACGCATCGACGGCCTGACCCTCGCAGCGGATGACGGCCCTTTCACCACGGGTTCCGGGCCACTCGTCTCCGGTACCACCTTGGCCCTGGTGATGGCGATGACCGGGCGCTCGACGTACTGCGACGACCTCGAAGGCGATGGCGTGGAGCTCCTCCGCGGGCGCAGCGGGATGGCGTAACTGCGCGGCAAAAGGCAAAGGCAAGGAGAGCTCTCTCCTTGCCACTCTCAACTTATAGCGCACTGGGGGGCTTGCGGCAAGACCCGGGTCGTCGCGCAGAATCCTCCGCCGAGGCCACAACCTGGGTTGCGGGCGTTGGGGACGGATGGCCGTGTGCGTGTCGCCGGATCGGTGCGGTGCGGCCGGGTACGGCGGCCACAGAGGGAGCGCAATGATTGAGCAGTATGTGTTGGACCTTCAGGACATTGACGGGGGTCAGGTCGCGGTCGCCGGCGGCAAGGGCGCGCACCTGGGCGAGCTGTCGCGGATCGAAGGCATCGGCGTACCGGGTGGCTTTTGCGTGACGACGGAAGCCTTCCGGCGGATCATGGCGGAAGCGCCGTCGATCGACGATGAGCTCGACCAGCTGTCACGCGTGAAGCCGGATGACCGGGAGGCGATCCGCACGCTCAGCGCGGAGATTCGCCGGACCATCGAAGGAATCGCCATTCCGGACGATCTCGCGGCGGCGATCATCCGGGCGCTCGCTCAGCGCGGCGAGCAGGCTGCCTACGCCGTCCGGTCCAGCGCGACGGCAGAGGACCTGCCGACGGCCTCCTTCGCCGGCCAGCAGGACACGTACCTGAACGTCGTGGGGCCGACCGCGGTCCTCCAGCACGTCAGCCGGTGCTGGGCCTCGCTGTTCACCGAGCGGGCCGTGACCTACCGCCAGCGCGGCGGCATCGACCACCGTTCGGTCCGCATGGCCGTGGTCGTGCAGCGGATGGTCTTCCCGCGTGCGGCCGGCATCCTGTTCACGGCCGACCCCGTCACGGGCAACCGGAAGGTCGCCACAGTGGACGCCGGATTCGGTCTCGGCGAGGCCTTGGTCTCCGGCCTGGTGAACCCGGACGTCTTCAAGGTGCGAGAAGGCGAAGTCGTCGCCAAGACGATCGCCGCCAAACAGCGTGCCGTTCATGCCCTGCCGGCCGGCGGTACGCAGGAGGTGGCGATCGACTCGCGGCGGCAGGAGGAGCCGGCGCTCACAGATGCGCAGGTCGTGCGACTCGTGCGGCTCGGGCGCAGGATCGAGGCGCACTTCGGCGGTCCGCAGGACATCGAATGGTGCCTCGTCGACGACGACTTCCGGATCGTTCAGAGCCGGCCGATCACGACGCTGTTCCCCATCCCCGAGACCGGTGACCAGGAGAATCACGTCTATGTATCCGTCGGGCATCAGCAGATGATGACCGACCCCATGAGGCCCCTGGGGCTCTCCATGTGGCAGCTGACGGCCATGGCACCGATGCACGAGGCCGGCGGGAGGCTGTTCGTCGACGTCGCCCCGCGCCTGGCCTCGCCCGCGAGCCGCGCCGGCCTCCTGGACGTCGTGGGCAGAGGCGATCCACTGGTCAGGGACGCGCTGCAGACGGTCCTCGACCGCGGCGACTTCGTGCCTGCACTGCCGGACGCGGGGCCCGACGGGCCGCCGGGCCCCGGCGGCGCGTCCGCCCCGATCGAGACCGATCCGGCCATCGTCAGCGAGCTGATCGAGCGCAGCCAGGTGTCCATCGCCGCTCTGGAGCGTGACATCCGGACGAAGTCCGGGCCGGCGCTGTTCGGCTTCCTGTCGGAGGCCTTCGAGGAGCACAAGCGGGTCCTCAGCGATCCGCTGAGCATGCAGGCGATCATGGCGGGGATGGAGGCGACGTGGTGGCTCAACGACAAGCTGCGGGAGTGGCTGGGGGAGAGGAACGCGGCTGACACGCTCACGCTGTCCGCCCCCGACAACGTCACGTCGGAGATGGGACTGGCGTTGCTCGACGTCGCGGACGTGATCCGCCCGCATCCGGAGGTGGTGGCGTTCCTGCAGAGCGTGGGCGTCGAAGACGAGGGTTTCCTGGACGACCTGGCGAAGCTCGCGGGAGGGACCGAGGCGCGCGACGCCATCGAGGCCTACCTCGACCGGTACGGCATGCGCTGCGTCGGCGAGATCGACATCACGAGACCTCGCTGGCGCGAGCGCCCCACCACGCTGGTGCCCGTGATCCTCGACAACGTCAGGAACTTCGAGCCGGGAGCCGCCGAGCGCCGCTTCGAGCAAGGGCGGCAGAAGGCGCAGGAGAAGGAACAGGACGTGCTGTCACGCTTGCGGGCCCTGCCGGACGGGGACCGGAAAGCCGACGAGGCCAAGCGGATGATCGACCGGGTCAGAACCTTCATCGGGTACCGGGAGTACCCGAAGTACGGCATCGTCAGCCGCTACTTCGTCTACAAGCAGGCCTTGCTGGCGGAGGCCGAGCGCCTCGTGCAGGCAGGCGTGCTTCCTGAGAAGGAGGACATCTTCTACCTGACGTTCCAGGAACTCCACGACGTCGTGCGCTCGCAACACGTGGATGACCGGCTCATCCAGCAGCGCAAGGACGCGTTCCGGTCGTACCACGCGCTCACACCGCCCCGGGTCCTCACATCGGACGGTGAGGCCGTCACCGGGGCGTACCGGCGCGACGACGTGCCGGCCGGCGCCCTGATCGGCCTGCCGGTTTCCGCCGGGACCATCGAGGGGAGGGCCCGCGTCATCCTTGACCTGGCGGAGGCCGACCTCGAACCGGGCGACATCCTGGTCACGACCTTCACAGACCCCAGTTGGTCGCCCCTGTTCGTCGGAATCACGGGCCTGGTGACGGAGGTGGGCGGCCTGATGACCCATGGCGCGGTCATCGCCCGGGAGTACGGCTTGCCGGCCGTCGTGGGAGTGGAACGGGCCACCCGGCTGATTCGGGACGGGCAGCGGATCCGTGTGCACGGAACCGACGGGTACGTCGAGGTCCTGGCTTGACCGACTACACCGGGAACAGGTCGCCTGACAGTGCGGTGCGTGCCGCGGCTCGGCCGCGAGGTCGAGGGAGGCAGGCCGGCCGTCTCCGGTAGACACTGACCGCTGGGACGACAACTGGCTCGTCATCGGGGCCGAAGTCACCGCTCCGGCGGCCGGCTGGTCCTTCACCAACTCGTGTCTGCTGGTAGACGAGGCTCATGAGTTGTCCGCGTGGTTGCGTGCCGTCGCAGACGGGCGGAGGCCGGACGCGCAGCAGGACTCGGAAGGACACCTCGTCCCGGACCTTTCCGTCCTCGAACCGGTCCTCGCCTTCAGCCAGGTCCGGTGGCACGACGGCACGGGACTGCTGCGGGTCCACCTCTCGCTCTCCAGGTTGATGCGGGCAGCGGAGGAATGGGACCAGCGCCTCGCGCGGTTTCCTCTGCGCTGAGGCTGGAGCCCGGCGTCGGTTCTCCGACCCGGTCGGCCGACCGGGCACGCCCCGGCTCGGGTGTCCGGGCCTGGATGGTTTCGGGCCTGGGTGCTTCCGGCCCGCCCCATACGGGCGTTCGGCCCGCCCTCGCATCTCCGCCAGCCCGTCCGGACGATGCAGCGCCCAGGCCGGAGGCAACCGCGGCTCAGCCTAGGGGAGCGTCTGCGCGCACCAGATCGTCTTGCCGCTGGTGGTGTGCCGGGTGCCCCACCCCTGGGTGAGCTGGGCGACGAGCAACAGTCCCCGGCCGCCCTCGTCGAAGGCGCGAGCCCGGCGTAGGTGCGGGGCGGTGTTGCTGGCGTCGGAGACCTCGCAGATCAGGGACGTATCGCGGATCAGCCGGAGCCTGATCGGCGGCTCGCCGTATCTGATGGCGTTGGTGACCAGCTCGCTGACGACCAGTTCGGTGACGAAGGCCGACTCCTCCAGGCCCCAGGCGTCCACCTGGTCGACGGCGAACTTCCTGGCGTGCGGCACCTGCGCGGGGTCGGGTTCGATGTCCCAGTCGGCGATGTGATGGGGATCCAGCGCGTGCGTGCGAGCGAGCAGCAGGGCGGCGTCGTCGGTGCGGCGTTCCGGGAGCATGGCGTCCATCACCGTGTCGCACAGGGCCTCCAGTGAGGTGGCCGAGTGGTTCAGGATCCGCTGGAGTTCGGCGATCCTCTGGTCGACGTCGCGCTTGCGGCTTCGCACCAGTCCGTCGGTGTAGAGGGCGAGCAGGCTGCCCTCGGGCAGCTCGAGCTCGGTGGCCTCGAAAGGCAGCCCACCGATACCGAGCGGC
The DNA here is from genome assembly GCF_039532725.1 of Streptomyces coeruleofuscus. NCBI lineage: Bacteria > Bacillati > Actinomycetota > Actinomycetes > Kitasatosporales > Streptomycetaceae > Streptomyces > Streptomyces coeruleofuscus. The sequence goes on along the minus strand of NZ_BAAASE010000016.1, from coordinate 116,556 downwards.
GGTCCCGGCTGTGCGGATACGGGTGTCCTGGCGCCGTCCGCGGAGATGATCAGGGGCAGGGGGTGGCCGGCGCTCGCCAGCGTGAAGCGCCGGGAGACGGGGTCGTAGACGGTGTACAGGCAGGTGGCCCCGGACTCGCCGGTCTGCTGGAAGTGGCCGGCGGGCTGGAGGTCGCTGGCGAGGTGGAGGACCAGGTCGTCCAGGTGGGTCAGCAGCTCGTCCGGCGGCAGGTCGACGTCGGCGAGGGTGCGGACCGCCGTGCGCAGCCGTCCCATGCTGGCCGAGGCGTGCAGGCCGTGGCCGACGACATCGCCGACGACCAGGGCGACCCGGGCGCCGGACAGCGGAATGACGTCGAACCAGTCACCGCCCACTTCGACGCCGGTCCCGCCGGGCAAGTAGCGGGATGCCACCTCGACCGCCTCCTGTTTCGGCGGCCCCTGCGGCAGCAGGCTGCGTTGCAGGGTCAGCGCGGTCGTGCGTTCGCGCGAATACCGGCGGGCGTTGTCGATGGCGACGGCTGCCTTGGCGGTCAGTTCCTCGGCGAGGATCAGATCGTCGGCGGTGAAGGCCTCCGGCCGGTCGGTGCGGGAGAAGGCGACGACGCCGAGCAGCGCGCCGCGCGCCCTGAGCGGCACGGTGATCCGGCCGGTCAGCCCGTCCGCGGCGATGGACCCGTCGATCAACGGGTTGCCCGGTGGCCAGTGGGCCGGGTCGGAGGCGAGTCCGGGCCCGAAGGCCCATTCGCCGCCCTCGCCGGGATCGGCAGCGAGCTCGACCGTGGACCTGCCGGTGGCCACGCAGCGGGCGGCGACAGAACCGGGAGGGTGGCTGACCGGCATCGGGAGCCCGGGAGTCCCGTCGGTGTCCTCCTTCGCGCTGTGCTGGGCGGCACGGCTGAGCGTCATGGTCTCGCCGGGGACGAACGCGGACGCGGAGGGCGGTTCCTCCCCGTGCAGCACCTCGTCGAAGAGATCCACGCTGACGAGGTCGGCGAATCCCGGCACCGGGGTCATGGCCAGTTCCTGGGCGGTGCCGATCAGGTCGAGTGTCCGGCCGATGCCGCCGCTGGCCTCGTTCAGGATGAGCAGGCGCTGCCGAGCCCAGTACTCGGCGCTCATGTCGAATCCCCAGTTGGCGACCGCGCGGACCCTGCCCTCGGCGTCTCGGACGGGCCAGATGCTGGTGGCCCAGGCGTTCGCGTAGTTACTGCCGAGCGGGCGGAAGACGGTGATGAGACGCGCGGGCTCGCCCGTCCTCGCCACTTCGGCGAGCTTGTCGGTGTAGGGCTTGTCGTCCCTTTCGGGAAACAGCTCGCGGTCGAATTCGGGCAGCACCTCGCGGTACTTCTTCCCGAGCACTTGCTCCTCGGAGTGCGCGATCACCCGGCCCGAAGAGGCGTTGATCCACAGGAAGCGCAGCTCAGGGTCGTAGGCGCCGAGAGCGAAGGGACACTGCTCGAAGGCCCGGTCGGCGATCACCGGGCGGCGTCCCCAGTGCTGGATGGTCACCACGTGACCCAGTGCCCGCCCGTCGGGGCCGGACAACGGGTGAGCCGCCACCACGGCGTCCACCGTGGAACCGTCCCGGTGGCGCAGGGGGATGGAGCCCGTGGGGTCGGGGCCGGCGCCGTAGCCCTCGGGAAACCCGTCGGGTGGGGGACCGGCCAGCAGGTCGGTCACGGGACGCCCGACGGTGTCCTCCGCCGTCCAGCCCAGCAGCAGCCGCCCTCCCTCGCTCCAGCCGCTCACCACGCCGTCCGGGTCCACAACGACTGCGGCAGTGGGGGCGTCCCTTGTGCCGGCCATTTCCACGCGTCACGCCTCCGTCCGGACAGCCGTCCTGCCAGGGCTGGTTTCCAGCGGCTGTTTCCAGACTAGATCCGCCCCCGCTCCACGGCGCTCCGGCCTGTTTGCTGTGCGGACTCGCGCACCCACGGCCGCTTCCGCGCAGCGGCCGCTCCGGGGCCGCGATCGGCGCTCGGAGGTTTCTGCGGCCTTCAGCCAGGGCGCGCGCACGGCCATGTTCATGACCTTCCCGAGGCTTGCGTCGGCGTCGCGGTGAGGGCCGCGAATGCGGTGGCCGCGCGGCGCCGTAGCAAGGGCCGTACGCATCCGTGACGCATGACTGCTCCGGCACGACGGTGGACGCGGGAATGCCCACGGTCCGGTCGGCTGCCGATCGCCTGTGCGCAAGACGCTGAGCGGCGGATTCGGCCGGAGCGTGGCGGACGGCGCCGCGGCCCGGTCGTGGGGGAGAGCCACGGCCGGGCCACGGGAGTCCGGCATCAGTAGCCGTAGATCATCTTGTAGGCGACCTCGGGGAGGAACTGCCCGGCCGAGGAGCCGCCTCCGACGCCGCAGTTGCCGTCGGACTCGCCCGGAACCTTGATCCACAAGAGCATCTCGGCGCCTCCGCCCAGCTGGGTCGGGGTGCCGATGCGGCGGCCTGCGGGGTTGCACCACTGGCCGTTGGAGCCGTTGCCGTTGCGGCTGGTGTCCACGACGAACGGCTTGGTGTAGCCGTAGCGGGAGCTCAGTTCACGGTTGACGGCGTTGCCGTAGGCGGTGTTCTCGGCGGTGGGGATGTAGTTGGAGATGTTGAGAGAGAAGCCGTGGGCCTGTCGGAGGCCGGCTTCGTGCAGGCGCCGGGCCATGGTCGCCGCGTCGGCCCAGCGCGGATTGCCGGCGTCCATGTAGACCCAGGTGTTGGGGGCCTGACGGCTGAACTGGGCGAGGGCGCCGCTGAGCATGCCCTCGCGTTCGTCGATCTGCGCCTGGGTCATGCAGCCGTAGTCCCCGAGGGAGTCCGGTTCGAGGATGACGACGGCGGGACGGTTGGCGATCCCGCCGGCGAACTGGGCGATCCAGTCGGCGTAGGCGGACGGCGAGGCGGCTCCGCCCGCGGAGTGCCCGCCGCAGTAGTCGCGGTTGTAGATGTTGTAGGCGACGAGGAGGGGCAGCTTGTCGGCGCGGTCCGCTGCTCCCGCGTAGGCACCCGTGGCGGTGCCGATGGTGCCGCTCCAGGAGCCGAACCAGCGGGCCATCGGGGTATTGGCGATGGAGGCGTTGATGGCGGCGGCCCGGCCGTCGCCGGGGTTGGCGGCCACCCACCTCTTCGCGCTGGATTCGGGGTCCACGTAGAAACCACTGGTCATGGTGGTCGGGTCAGCGGCGTGGGCGGACGGTGCGGCGGCGAACGCCAGCGGCAGAGCGAAGAACGCTGCGGCCAAGGCGCGGAGTCTGCGGCGCATGACTGTACCTCGATTTCCTGGCAGGGGAGCAGTGCGTCGCACGCTCTGGTCCCGAGCGTGCGACCTGAGCAATAGCGGTGTCACGGCCCGATGGTGGGAGCGCTCCCACTGGGGATCCAGGCACTCAGGCGCGGAGCACCAAGTGACCGGCACGGGCCCTGTGGGAGTGGGCCCCGCACGAGCGGCGGGGCTCACTGGGTCAGCAGGTGGAGTTGGTCTGGGTGAGCAGGCCCAGCCGCCAGGGGAGGAGGTTGTAGTCACCGCCCGCGCTGGGGTTCATGCCTTGGTAGAGGTACTGGAGCCGGCAGGCGGGGATGGTCAGTGTCTGGTCGTAACCGGCACGGATCATCTCACCGTGACTGATGTCCCTGGTCCAGGCTCCCGAGGGGAAGGCGACGTTGTTCGACTTGGCGAAGGGGTTGCTCTCGGATGCGGCCAGTTGCGTCCAGGAGCCGGCGAGGTTGCTCGTCGTCCAGGAGCGGAAGTAGCGCCGGCCGTCCGATCCGATGGCCTCGACCAGGAGCAGATACTGGTTGGAGCCCTGCACCTTGTACACGTTGCTCGCTTCGAACAGGGCGAACTTGGAGTCCTGCGCCGCGATGACGGTGTTGGTGAAGCCGTTCGGGAACTGGCCGACGGTCGTCCGGGAGCGGTACAGGTGCCCGTTGTCGTCGGAGGAGAACAGGTAGCAGTTGGCGCTGTCGCAGATCACCCACATGTCGACCCAGTGACCGTTGCCGATGTTCTGCTTGATGATGTCCGGCATCGACGAGTAGAAGTTGCGCGGTGCACTCCACCCGTTCGGATTGCTGATGTCGGGGTTGGTGGAGTAGGACGCGTTGCCCGTCTGGTAGACGAGGTACCACAGGCGTTGCGGCGCGTAGTAGAACACCTGCGGTGCGGCCCGGTACCCCTTCCCGATGGCGCTGCGGTCCAGGTAGTGGTGCGTGGCCGAGCCGGCCTGCGACCAGTCACTGAAGTTCAGGTACACCAGGTTGTATCCGGAGGAGCTCGCGGTACTGGCGAACACGTGGTACTTGCCGTTGTGGCGGACGACCGTCGGATCCTTGATCCCGGCGATGTTGTGGGTGGCGTCCGACTTCGGTGAGATCAGCGGGCCGCTGGAGTTCCAGGAGAACCGGGACGGCAGCGCGGCGGCGGACCGGGCCGAACGGGTGCCGGTCTTCTGAGCTGCGGGAGTGCCGCTGTCGGCCTTCCGCGCCGCGGGAGTGCCGCCCATTGCGGTGAGCGTTGACGCGTAGGCCGGCTTCTTGTTGCCGTTGCGGTCGAACAGCAGGGGGTTCTCCCCACTGCGCCAGGAGTCGCTGTCGCGGATGCCCCACACGGTGATGCCGGTGCAGCGCGCCACGTTCATACAGGCCCGCATCGTGTTGGCGTAGGCATTCGGCGGCGCCTGCGCGATGTCGAGTTCGGTGATCTGGACGTCCACACCGAGGGCCGCGAAGCTCGACAGCGTCGTCTGGAAACTGGCGGGCGGGCCGCCGGCCCCGAAGTGGGCCTGGAGGCCGACGCAGTCGATGGGCACGCCGCGCGCCTTGAAGTCGCGCACCATGCGGTAGACACCCTGGGTCTTCGCGGCGTTCCAGTCCTCGATGTTGTAGTCGTTGTAGCAGAGCTTGGCCGCCGGGTCGGCCGACCTGGCCGTGCGGAACGCCTGCTCGATGAAGCCGTTGCCCAGCACGTCCCGGAACACCGAGCCGCGCAGCTGGCCGCTGCCGCCGTCGGCGAAGGCCTCGTTGACCACGTCCCAGGAGTGGATCCGGCCCTTGTAGCGGTTCGCCACGGTGGTGATGTGGTTGTTCATCACGCTCCGCAGCGTGTTGGCGTCCCTGATGGCCTTGACCCAGTCGGGCAGCTGGGAGTGCCAGACCAGGGTGTGGCCCCGCACGCGCTGGCCTCGTGCCGCCGCGCGGTTCACGATCTGGTCGGCGGCGCCGAAGGTGAACTGTCCGCGGGACCGCTCGGTCGCGTCCCACTTCATCTCGTTCTCGGCTGTGACCGAGTTGAACTCGCGGTCCAGGATGCGGGTGTACGTTCCGTCGCCGAGCCGTCCGGTGGCAACGGCGGTCCCGAAGTACCGTCCGGACTGGGCCGCTTGGGCGCCCAGAGTGCTGGCCTGGGTCCCCGGGGTGCCGGCCTGGGCCGTGTCGGGTGCGCCGGTCGCGGTGCCGGGTGTGATCAGCGCGGCCGTGGCCAGCAGGCCTAAGACGGAGGCTCGGCGACGGCCGAGCCGTTTGAGCGGGTTCATGGTTCTCCTTGGGGTGGGGGGTTGGGTGGTGCGCTCCATGCCGTCGTTCAGGGCGTGGACAGTTCGAACCGCGTGATGCGGACCGCGCCGCCGAGCGCCTGTGTGGCGTGGTTGAAGAGGGCGAATCGGTAGCCCATGAAGAACCGCCAGTCGTTGCCCATGGAGAAGGCGGGCCCGAGGCGGGTGAAGGCGGTGCCGCCGGTGCTGTAGGAAAAGGTGCCGGGCCGGGGCGCGCCGGGACGGATGTCCGCGCTCGCGCGCAGCCGGATGCGGCCGCCGGAGACCGGGGCGCTCGCGACCTCGGTGCCGGTGCCGGTGGTGTTCCAGTTGCTGTCCATGGTCAGCCCGTTGACCATCACGACCCGCGTCGCGCCGCCGTCGCGTTTGACCCCGATCCAGGCCGAGGAGTCACGGAGCAGGGCGAGCCCGGCCCGGTCGCCGTCCCGCATCGCCGAGAAGTCGAGCTCGACCGTGGCCGTGGAAGCGGGACCCTGGATGCGGTGGGTGAGCGTGTTGCGGGCCCAGTACAGGTCGTTGGTGACGGTCGCGGTCCGCAGGGTCAGTCCGTTGTCGACCGACCACTTGGTGTTGTCCGGGTTGTGGTTCCACTCCCACCTCGGTTTGAGGGTCGTGCCGTCGAAGGTGTCTACGCCGATCATGGGGGTGACCTGGCGGGGTGGAGTGGGCACGGCCGGGCTGGGGTACGAGGTGCCCCACGCGCCGTTGACGAGTTGCACGACGGGCCAGCCGTCCGGGGTCCAGGTGACGGGTGCCAGGGCGGGCATCCGGCCGCCGGGGTACGCGTCGACGAAAGCCAGGTAGTACCAGGCACCGCTCTGCGTCTGCACCAGCCCACCCTGGTGGGGGACGCCACCGCCGGGGATCGGCCCGCGCAGGTCGAGGAGCACCTGCCGCATCGTGTACGGACCGAAGGGGCCGCTCGACGACTTCAGGATGTACTGGCCGTTGGCCGGACGAGTGAGGAAGATGTAGTACTGCCCGTTTATCTTGTAGAAGCGTGCCCCTTCCAGCGTTCCGACACTCGACGGCGTGGTGAACACCTGCTGCGTGCGGACCTGGCTGCGGCCGTCACGCGAGAGCTGGGCCACGCTGATGGTGGTGTTGCCGTAGGCCACGTACAGGGTGTCGTCGCTGTCCACGAGCAGCCCCGCGTCGTAGTACGGCGTGCTGATCGTCGTCAGCCTGCTCCAGGGTCCTTCGACGGCGGTGGCGGTGTAGACGTACGTCCTGGCGAAGTCGATCTGGCCGAGCCAGTAGAAGGTCCTGTTGCTCGGACGGTAGGCCAGCGACGACGCCCAGATGCCCCGGACATAGCCCCGGCCGCCGTTCAGGTCGTACTTGGCGCCGAAGTCGAGGGTCGGCACCGAGTGACCGGCGATCTCCCAGTTCACGAGGTCGTACGAGCGCAGGACGGGTGCGCCCGGCGAGTAGTGCATCGTCGAGGCGGAGGCGTAGTAGGTGGCGCCGACGCGGATGACGTCGATGTCCGCGAAGTCCTGCCAGATGACCGGGTTCGTGTACGCCGGGGCGGCCGCGAGGGGCGACTCCCGGGCGGGAGCGGCCGCGGCGGTCCGCGAGGCTCCGGCAAGAGGCAGGAAGGCACCGGTGACCAGGCCGGTGCCGGCGGCCAGAGCCCGGCGACGGCCCACAGGTTGACGCGAGCATGACATGTCCACGTGTCGCTCCCTCTGCGGGTGATGCGCTTCGGAGGGTGGGTCCCATGGGTGTTCGGCATTACGAACAGTAATCAACTGGTGAGCATTCTGGATGGTAGGTGGTTGAGAGCTCCCGTCAATATGTCTCGCATGATTCGTTGAGAGTGCCGAAATGTTTCGCTGTTCTGTCCCGTGCAGGTGCCGATGGCGGAAATCTTGAACGGCCGATGGAGTTGACAAGCGTGGGAAGCTCCCTAGTATCCGTGCCGTCAGCGATCCGAAACTAGTTCGAAATTCCCAGCGATCCGGCCATGTCATGACCATGCCATAGACCGGCGACGGTGCGGCAGTCATCCCCTGTCTGAAAGGACCCCACAGTGCCCAGACGATCAGTCAGACGACTGCTCCGTCTCATCGCGGCCGCCGCGCTGACGTTCACCGCGTCCGTGACGGCCTCCGCTCACTCCACCGCCTCGGCCGCGCCCGGCAGCCCGGCGCTCACCCCACCGTTGGGGTGGAACAGCTGGAACAGCTTCGGATGCGGGATCACCGAGGCCCAGGTACGCCAGGCCGCCGACGCGATGGTGTCCTCGGGCATGCGGGACGCCGGCTACCGGTACGTGGTGGTCGACGACTGCTGGTTCGACCCGCAGCGCGACGCGGCAGGCAACCTGCGGGCCAATCCGGCCAAGTTCCCCAGCGGGATGAAGGCACTCGGGGACTACATCCACAGCAAGGGCCTGAAGTTCGGCATCTACCAGGTGCCGGGCGAGCGCACCTGCGCGCAGACCGTGGGGACCTACCCGGGTTCCACGGGCAGCAAGGGGCACGAGGTCCAGGACGCCGCCACGTTCGCCTCGTGGGGCGTCGACTACCTCAAGTACGACTGGTGTTCCTCGAGCGGCACCCGTGACGAGCAGGTCGCGCGGTTCACGCTGATGCGTGACGCCCTGCGCGCCACCGGGCGGCCGATCGTCTACAGCATCAACCCCAACAGCTTCCACGCCCCCACCGGCGCCACATACAACTGGGGCGAGGTCGCCGACCTGTGGCGGACGACCGAGGACCTGCTCGACATCTGGCAGAACGGCAACACCAACAGCTATCCGATGGGCGTCGGCAACGTCCTGGACGTCACCGCGCCGCTGGCGGCGCAGTCGGGCCCGGGGCACTGGAACGACCCCGACATGCTGGTCGTCGGCCGTCCCGGACTTTCACTGACCGAGTCCCGCTCGCACTTCGCGCTGTGGGCGCTGCTGGGTGCCCCGCTCATGGCGGGCAATGACATCCGCACCATGTCCGCCGACGTGAGCGCGATCCTGCGCAACCCGCGTCTGCTGGCGGTGAACCAGGACCCGCTGGGAGCGGGCGGGCGCAGGGTGCGCGACGACGGCAGTACCGAGGTGTTCGCCAAGCCCCTGTCCGACGGCTCGGTCGCTGTGGGCCTGTTCAACCGGGGAGGCGGTACGGCGACAGTCACCACCACGGCGGCGCAAGTCGGCCTGTCCGGCGGTTCGTTCACCCTCACGGACCTGTGGACCGGCGGCACGTCGAGCACGTCCGGGCAGATCTCGGCGAGCGTCCCCGCGCACGGCGTGGCCGTGTTCCGGGTGAGCGGGGGCAGCCCGCTGGCCGCCACCACCTCGCGGCTGCGCGGCAACGCGTCCGGCCGCTGTCTGGACGTGGACAACTCCTCCACCGCTGCCGGGGCGACGGTCTTGATCTGGGACTGCCATACGGCCGCCAATCAGCTGTGGACCGCGTGGGCCGGCGGCGAGATCCGTGTCTTCGGCGACAAGTGCCTGGACGCCTCCAACCGGGGCACCACCAACGGCACGCGTGTCGTCACGTGGCCCTGCAACGGCCAGAACAACCAGAAGTGGACCGTCGGTTCCGACGGGTCGATCCGCAACGTCCACGCCGGACTGTGCCTCGACGTCGACCGGGCCGGCACCGCCAACGGAACCCCGCTGGTCCTGTGGACCTGCAACGGCCAGGCCAACCAGAAGTGGACCCGCGCGTGACACCCCGCTCCGACCGGCCAAGGCGATGCTCCAACGGAAAGGGGAGTCGTATGACGAAAGGCTCGGCATTCCACTTATGGCCCTCCGTGTTCGCGGTGTTGCTCGTCCTGACCCTGGGAGGCACGGCGCTGGCCGGTGACCACCGCGCGGACACGTCGCCCGCGGCCTCCGGCACGGCTTCCGCAACCGTCGGCACCGCTGCCGTGACCCCCGGATGCGGCAAGGCGCCCACGCTGACGAGCGGTACGCACACGCTCCGGAGCGGCGGAAAGAACCGGAGCTTCATCCTGCGCGTCCCGGACGGCTACGACCGCAACCGTGCCCACCGGCTGGTCTTCGGGTTCCACTGGCTGGGCGGCACCTCCACCGACGTCGCCACGGGCCGCACCGTGGAAACGGGCACCTGGGCCTACTACGGGCTCCAGCGACTGGCGAACAACAGCACCATTTTCGTCGCACCCCAGGGCCTCAACAACGGCTGGGCCAACGCCGGCGGCGAAGACGTCACCTTCGTCGACGACATGATCAGGCGGATCGAGGCGGACCTGTGCGTCGACACGGCACAGCGCTTCGCCCTGGGATTCAGCTACGGCGGCGCCATGTCCTACTCGCTCGCGTGCTCCCGGGCGACGGTCTTCCGCGCGGTCGCGGTCCTGGGCGGCGGACAGCTCAGCGGATGCAGCGGCGGCACTCAGCCCATCGCGTACCTGGGAGTGCACGGCCTCAGGGACAGCGTGCTCGGCATCTCCGGCGGACGGGCGCTGCGGGACAGGTTCGTCAGGAACAACGGCTGTACCCCGCAGAACCCGCCCGAGCCGGCGCAGGGCAGTCTGACGCACCGGGTCACCACCTACTCCGGGTGCAGGACCGGGTATCCGGTCGCCTGGGCCGCGTTCGACGAAGGGCACATCCCCGCTCCGCAGGACGGGGCCGGCGGTGACAGTGGCTCCCGCACCTGGGTGCCGGGAGAGGTGTGGAAGTTCTTCACACAGTTCCAGACCTCCAACCCGTCACCGGGACCCGCCGGCTGCCGGGTCACCGGCACCGTCAGTGCGTGGAACACCGGCCTGACCTCGAACATCTCCGTCACCAACACCGGCGCCACCGCGATCGACGGCTGGTCCTTGATGTTCACTCTGCCCGGCGGGCAGACCATCACCTCCGGCTGGAACGCGGAGTACTCGCCCGCCTCCGGCCGGGTGACGGCGAGGAACGACTCCCACAACGCCACCATCGCACCCGGCGCGACCGTGGACATAGGCTTCCAGGCCGGCCATACAGGCAACGCCGCTCCGCCGAGCTCCTACACGCTCAACGGCACCCCTTGTGCCGTCACGGAGAGTGCAACGAACTGACAGATGGGCCTGCCGGGCGGCGTGGAGCGTTGCCAGCGCCTCGTGCGGCGGGCCCATCCGTCGAGCTCCTCTACCGGGGCTCGGGTGTGAGTGAGCCGGAGAGGGGGGCCGTGCCGTCGGGCGCGGCGATCGCGGTGCCGCCGGACAGTCCCAGGACGACGAGCAGCGCCACCAGCAGGCCGGGCATGCGTCCGGGGCCGCGGCTGCGGTGGTGTGACGGTCTCCGTATGTCCTTCACGCCGCATGCCTCTCGGTCAGTGGTACCGGGGGGGCAGCGGGGTGCCTTGGTTCAGCCGGCGAGGGGCTCGTAGTCGAACCAGTCGAAGTGGACGGTGCCCCCCGCGGCGTACATGCCGACGACCCGGCCCGTGAAGCCGCCGGCGACCTCGGTCGACAGGTAGCGGCCGTCGAGGGTCGCGAGCTCGTTGAACGTGCCGTCGTGCTGCTCGACGCCGAGGGAGACGACGTCGGGTCCGGTGCACGGTCCGTGCGGAGACGGCGGTTCCGTCATCGTGACGGCGAGGACAACCGGCCCGGCGGGCACGGACTGTGCGGCCACGACCGTGCGCAGGTCGCCGACGCGCGCGACCACCCGCACCCGCGTGTCGGACACCTCGATCGCGTAGTGGTGCCGCTCGTCGAGCCGGACGGCGAGGCCGCCGCTGCCCTCCGCGGCATCGACCAGAGTGCGCGCCCGGCACGACAGGTGCTGCTGACGCCGGCCGGTGAACACCACGTCGGGCTCGTCAAGGGAGCCGCCCCGCGCGCGGAGCGTCAGCCATCCGGGGCGCTCCTTGGTGGTGCAGTGTTCGGCGGGCCGGTCGCGCAGCGAGATCCAGTGCGGTCGCAGTTCGGCGAGCTGGAAGTCGTCCCGGTGCTCCTCGACAGGGCTGGGGGAGAGCGGCCACGGGAGCTCGGGCAGGTCCAGGGCGACCTCGCCGACGACCGGCCAGTCGTCCACCCAGGTCACGGGAGCCAGAAAGGTCTCCCGGCCGAGCACGTGCCAGCCCGGGGTGCCGCCGCCCGGCCGTACGCCGAGCAGCACCATCCACCACGAGCCGTCGGGGGCCTGCACGAGATCGGCGTGCCCGGTGTTCTGGACGGGGTGGTCGGTGCCGCGATGGGTCAGGATCGGGTTGGCCGGACACGGCTCGAACGGACCGGCGGGCGTACGGCCGCGGGCGATCGAGACACCGTGGCCGCGCTCGGTGCCGCCCTCGGCGATGAGCAGGTACCAGTAGTCGCCGATCCGGTACAGGTGCGGCGCCTCCGGGGCCTTGGCGCCGGGCCCGCCGGACCAGAGCTTGTGCGGGGTTCCGTAGGTCCGCCCGGTGGACGGGTCGAGGCGGACCTGCGAGACCCCGGCGACCGTGCACCAGCAGGTGCCGTCCTCGTCCCAGACCAGGTCGGGATCGATGCCGGGGACACCCGGCGCCCAGATGGGGTCCGACCACGGTCCCGCGGGGTCGGTGGCCGTGACGATCAGGTTGCCGCCGCCTTCGCTGCAGTTGGTGACGATCAGCCAGAAGCGGCCGTCGTGGTGGCGCAGGGTGGGGGCGTAGATCCCGCCGGAGGACGACATGGAGGCGGGCAGACGCAGTTGCTCAGGCCGGTCCAGAGCGTTGCCGATCTGCGTCCAGTGCACCAGGTCACGGCTGTGGAAGAGGGGCACTCCGGGGAAGTACTCGAAGCTGGAGCACGCCAGGTAGTAGTCGTCGCCGACGCGGCAGACGCTGGGATCGGGGTGGAAGCCGGGGATCACGGGGTTGGCGAAGCGTCCGTCCGGCTGGCGCAGAGGGGGCACCCGATTGGTCCTCTCGTCGATTCGTGATGGGGCGTGGGTGGTTCAGGGAGCGCTTGGGGCCGTGGGGGTGATGCGGAGCAGGACGGCGGACGGCGCGGTGGGCAGGGTCAGGCTCAGCTCGGTCGTGTCGGGCGTCCAGGCGGGAACGGCCCGGCTGGCCGAGGGGTAGAGCAGGTCGACACGGGCGGCGGTGTCCCGCAGGTGGGGCAGGTGAAGCGCCGCCGTGGCGTCGGTTCCGGAGCGGCGCCAAGCGGTGAGGTAGGTGGTGGCGGGTGTGCGCAGGGTCGGGGCCCAGCACCAGCCCCCGCCGTTGTGCTCGATCTGCCACACCCAGGTGCGGCCGGTGATCCGGTCCGTCAGGCCGCCCATGGGGAGGCGTCCGCAACTGGACCAGGTGCCCTGTCCATTGGGGGCGAAGCCGCCTCTGCCGTGCCCGTTGGTCACCCGTCCGCCGTGGGCCGGTGTGGTCAGGCGCATCGGCTGCCGCTGCCAGCGGCATTCGGTGAGCCAGTCGTTCTCCGCCCACAGCAGGTCCGCGGCGTCGATGGCCGCCGGGTCCTGCGGAGTGAGGCAGCCCACCGCGAGCGAGCTGACCGACTCCAGGTGCAGCGTGCCCTGCCCCTCGTTGCGCAGGGTCACCTCGCTGCGGAGCACGGGGATGCCGTCCGGTGATCGGTAGGTCACCTCCGCGGCCAGCCCGGTTTCCGGATCGTGGAGGTGCACGGTCAGGGTGTGCCAGTCGCCGTCGTGGGAAGCCCGGTGGGACCGGTGGCGCAGACGCCCGCCGAGGTCGGTGCCCACGAGGCGGTTGCCCGACCAGCCACGGCCGTGGCCCGCGGCCGTCACCTCCACCAGAGGCAGGGAGGCACCGGGGATTCGCTGCGTTTCGCCGGGCAGTCCAAGGTGCGTGAGGCGGGGGCTGCCGTCGTCAGCGACGACGATCTCGAGGTGAAGGGCCTCATGCCCCCAGTGGAAGGTCCCTTGTTCCTCGGTCATGTCGGCCCTTTCCAGATCGTGGGCGGTTCGACGCACGAGTCATGGCGGCGGCCTTCCTGGGATGACTGTCGAAGCGCTTCACTGCCAGGCGCAAAGCTAACGGACAATTTTCCTGGCAAACAAGGGTCTGGCTTCGTTGAAGCGCTTCGACGCACAGTCTGCCCCGGGGCACGCTGTGTTCGCTGTCGGCGGCCATGGTCGACGAGACCGAGAGCGGGATGAACGACCTGTAAGCGGTTGACGCGTTGGCCGACGCGTCAACCGCAGGTTTTGGAGGCAGGCGTGGGTCAGCCGGCGGCCAGAGTGGTCCACCTCTGGTGGGAGCCGCCGTTGCAGTCCCACAACTGGAGCTGTGTACCGTCGGCCGTGGAGGCCCCCGGAACGTCGAGGCAGCGGCCGGAGGCGGGGTTGCGGTAGCCGCCGTTGTAGGGCTGCCACACCTGGTTGGAGCCGCCGTTGCAGGTCCAGGTCTGCACCTTGGTGCCGTTGGCGGTGCCCCAGCCGGCGGCGTCGAGGCACTTGCCCATGGAGCGCAGGGTGCCGTCGGTGTAGGCGGCCCAGAGCTGGTTGGCACCGTCGCCGCAGCTCCAGATTTGGACGGCGGTCCCGGTGCCGGTGCCGGCGCCGTTGACGTCCAGGCACTTGCCGGCGATGCCGGACTGCACGCGTGCGGCGGCGGGGGCGGGGTTCCTCAGCCACCCGGCACCGTCCGCGGCCTGGATGCCGCGGTGGAAGGCGTCGGCCATCTTCTGGTATCCCGCGTCGTTGGGATGCAGGGTGTCGGCCAGGTCGGCCGTGGTCAGGCTGCTCATGTCCACGTACGCGACGCGTTTGCCCGCGGCCTGTGCGTCCCTCACGATCTGAGGAACGGCCTGGTTGTACGCGGCACGGTACTGCTCCTCCGAGCCGCTGGTGGACACGACCAGGGAGGCCACGAGGACGGTGGCGTCGGGGGCGGCGCCGGTGATCTGGGCGACCAGTGACCTCAGCCGGGCGGTGGCGGTGGCGACCTGGTAGCTCTCGTTGAGGTCGTTGGTGCCGATCATCAGCGTCACGACGTTGGGCCGGTACCGGGTCAGTGAGGCGTCGGCGAGTGCGGCGATCTGGTGGATCTTGTATCCGGAGTGTCCTTCGTTGTCGGGGTCGGACATCCAACCGCCCCGCAACGTGCCGACGAAGTCCAGCGGATGACCGTCCGCCGCGAGCTTCTCCCACAACGGCCCCCGGTAGCCGTTGCCCGTACTGCTTCCCACACCCCAGGTGATCGAGTCGCCCAACGGCATGACCCGCAAGGGGGTGTTCGAGGCGGCGGAGGCAGGGGCCACCCCGGCCGCCGTCACCCCGAGCGCGGCAGCGACAAGCATGATCAGGGAGAGAAGCCAAGGCTTTCTCATGGAGGCGTCCTCTTCTACGAGTGGTTGCTCGATCAACGGAGCTGGACGCCGTCCAGCCGGCAGTCCGGCCGTAGCGCCTTCTGAGAGTCCCCGGGCGGTCGGTGCCGTCACCAGCTCATCGGCAGACCGGCGACGACCGAGGTGAGCCGCTCGGAGATGACTGGGTCGTCGTGGGCCGAGTAGTGCCAGTGGCAGCCGACGAAGTCCAGGTTCGAGCTGTCGAGGAACCAGTAGCGGATCCCGCCGTCGCCCGCGTCGTTGCGCGTCCTGACCACCTGCTGGCCCTGGCCGGCGAACTGACCCGTACCGACGGCCACGATGGTCGTGGCGACGCCGTAGCGGGCCCGCGGTTTCTGGAGGAAGTCGCCGTAGGCACCGCGGTAGGCGGCCGCGAGGCTGTCGGGCGTCCACGGCTCACCGGGGTTGACGGCGGTCGAGAAGATCGGCCAGCTGGAACCGCTGGTTGGCCCCGTCATGGCGGGTCCACTGCGACAGGGCCGCACCGTCGGCCGTGCTCGCACCCGACACGTCGAGCGCCTTGCCACTGCCCCGGTTGACCAGCATGTACCACGCGTTCGTATCCACCGTATCCACCGTGGCCGCTTGCGCCCTCCCAACGGAACCGAACCCCGTCAGGAGCCCCGCCAGCAAAGCGGTCACCGCGACCAGCACCCCATCCGTGTCCTTCTCGGGCGGGCTTCGTCGGCTACAGCGCGGTGAAGGTCCACAGCAGGTTGGTGCTCTGGCCGTAGGTCCACTGCTTGGTGAGGGAGCCCGAGGCGACGTTGCCGCCGCCGTCCAGAACCAGGCCGGTGGTGCGGTTGGCGATCGAATAGCGGTCGCCGCCACGGTGGGTGATGGTCCACTGCTGATTGGGACCGCCGTTCCAGGCGGCCTGCCTGGCCGTGGAGCCGTCGGCGGTGGCGCCCCAGCCGTCGGCGACCATGCCGTTCGTGCGGTTGACCAGCCTGTAGTAGCCGCCGCCGACAGCTTCCGCATGCCACTGCAGGTTCGGACTGCCGTTCCAGGTCCACTGCTTGAGCTCTGAGCCGGAGGCGACGTTCCCCCCGCTGTCCAGCGCGAGGCCGTTGGTGGCGTTGGTGATCCGGAAGTACGTCGCCGGGTTGAACTGGACCTTCAGTGAGGTGATCCGGTCGTTGTTGCCGGTGGCCCTGAGGTCGGGGTTGTCGGCGGTGAAGGTCCAGGAGGTGCCGGTGAAGTCGTCTCCGGAGTAGCCGACGACTTGGTAGCCGGGCGCCGGGCGGAGGGAGGAGAGAGTGCGCGGGCCCGGTCCGGCCGCGGACAGGTCAGCCGCGGTGTAGTCGCCGACGGCGAGGACAGCCGAGGCGCCGGTGTAGTTGACGTCAGTGAAGGCGACGGCGCCGGCGAGCGGCCGCAGGCCGGGGATCGTGCCGGAGAAGTCGAGCCTCAGGACGTAGGCGTTGGCGCGGTACGGCGCGGAGGACGGCAGGGTGATCGTGAGGCCGGAGGCGTTCTGGGCCGGCGTGGGCAGGTCGATGTAGGTGCCGGCGGTGGTGCCGAGGAGCTTCACCGAGGTCAGCTGGGAGAGGTTGATCCGGTCCGAGCCGAGGGTCTTGATCGTGAGCGAGCTGCCGGGCCAGCCGAGGACGGTGGCGTACAGGACGTTGTTGGCCTTGTTGCGGGTGAAGCGGATGTCCTGGGGCGTACCGGCGTGCGGGGTGGTGAACGAGCCGCCGCCCATCTTCGTCGGGCCTTCGCCGTAGGCCGTCCAGGCGCGGGTCGCGTACACCGACTCGCCGAAGCGCTTCAGGTGGTCTCCGATACCGAGCAGGATGTCCTTCTGCGCTTGGGGGATGGTGCCGTCGGCCATCGGCGCGATGTTCAGCAGCACGTTGCCGTTCTTGCTGACCCGGTCGATGAACGAGTGCAGCATCTGCTGGGTGGTGTAGTAGCCGATGCCCTGGGTGTAGCACCAGCTGCTGCTGGAGATGCTGTCGTCGGTCAGCCAGTACGGGGTGGTGAGATCGGCCGGGCCGCCGCGTTCGTAGTCGAAGACCTCGCCCTTGCCGTTCATGCCGTCCTTGTAGGTGGCGACGACTTCACGGCCCCAGCCGATGGCCTGGTTGTAGTAGTACGCCAGGAAGTTCAGACGCTGTCGCTCGTCGACGGCGTCCAGGTTGAAGTCCTGCCACAGGATGTCGGGCTGGGCGCGGTCGACGACCTCTTTCAGCTTGTCGAACCAGAGCTGGTTCGCCGCGGTCGAGTCCAGTTGCCCGTAGAGCTTCTTGAGGCTGCTGTCCGTCTGCGCGGGGGCGAACTCGTAGAAGCCGGTGAAGTTGTACGCGTGGTGCATGGCCACCAGCAGCTTCAGGCCCTTGGCGCGGATGGCCGTGGAGAACAGCCGCAGCAGGTCGAGACCAGGGCCCTTGTCCACCGAGTTCCACTCGTTGACCCGGCTGTCCCACATGGAGAAGCCGTCATGGTGCTCGGCGACCGGGCCGGCGAACCTGGCGCCGGCGTCGACGAAGAGCTGCACCCACTCGTCGGGGTCGAACTTCCCGCCGGCCGACTTCAGCTTCGGGGCGAACTTCACGGCGTTGCCCGCCAAGTCCTTCGCTCCGTTGATGAAGTTGTGGTACGGCCACGCCGAGGGCTGGCCGTAGGTCGCGATGTGGTGCTTGTTGGGCGAGCTCCCGGCCTGGTACATGCCGCGTGGGTACCACTCGTTGTCGAAGGCGGGGACGCTGAAGACGCCCCAGTGGAAGTAGATCCCGAACTTCGCGTCCTGGAACCACTCCGGAGCCGGCGGGTGCTGGTCGACCGAGTCCCAGTCGGGCGTGTACCTGCGGGGCGCCGCTTCGGCGACACCCTCGCTGAACACATCTCCGGCAACGGCCGCGGCGGCCACGCACGTTGCGGAGGCCACGAACTGGCGTCTGTTGATCGAGCTCGACATGACACATCCCTGATGCGGAAGGGGCAGGGGGAATGCAGGGCCACGCATGAAGGTCCGTCATGTCGCCCTGGGCTGTCAACAGTGTGCAGGGATGAATATGTCAACCAGGCTGCTCAAATTGCCTGTTTCATCTCCATTGGGCATGTATTTCGACCAGGCAAACATAGAATGTCTTGCACTGCTCCATCTGAACAGGCGGCTGGGGGCAGGCGGCTGGGGGGAGCTGAGCCGGAGTGTCCTCTACGAGCACCCCAGTATCATCAACGTCACCCTCGGCATGCGGACCCCGGAACAGGTCGGACAAAACGTGGAACTCCATGATCAGCACGTCCCGGACGGCCTCTGGGACGATCTCCGCACTCAGGGACTGGTCCGGCCGGACGTGCTCACGGGGCACGGTGGGGGGAGGGGCGAGCGGTGTCTCTGACGGACAAGGCGATCGAGCAGATCCGTGAGCTGATCCGGACCGGTGCCCTGCCGCCGGGCTCGAAGCTCCCACCGGAGCCGGACCTGGCCGTTCAGCTGGGCCTGTCCCGCAACCTCGCCCGGGAAGCGGTCAAGGCGCTGGCTGTCGCACGGGTTCTGGAGGTCCGGCGGGGCGACGGTACGTACGTGACCAGCCTCCAGCCGAGCCTGCTGCTGGAGGGTCTGGGCGGCGCGGTGGAACTGCTTCAGGGCGACTCGGTCGCCCTGCAAGACCTCATGGAGGTACGGCGGCTCCTCGAACCGATGGCCACGGCGCTGGCCGCCACCCGGATCTCCGACGCCCAACTGGCCGAAGTGAAGCGGCACCTGGACGCGATGCGCGAGGCCCGCGACGACGTCGAACAGCTCAACGCCCACGACGCCGCATTCCACCGCGCCGTCGTCTCGGCCACGGGCAACGAGAGCCTCCTCAGCCTCCTGGAAGGGATCTCCGGCCGCACCCTGCGCGCCCGCATCTGGCGCGGTCTGGTCGACGACAAGGCCGCGGGCCGCACGCTCGCCGAGCACGAGGCGATCTTCAACGCGCTGTGCACCCGTGACGCCGCCCTCAGCCAGGCCGCCGCGCTGCTCCACGTGAGCAACACCGAGCAGTGGCTGAGGGAACACCTGCGCGCGGGCGACACCCACCCCTTCGGGACGACAGCACGGAACTGACTGACGGACGCTGTGCGCCACGGTGCCCTGCAACGCCGCTCGCCCGGCGCCGCCGACACCGCGGGCTCGACGCGCGAGAGTTGACGACGGTCGCGTCAGCGCACCAGGCGTACTTCGCGCAGCCGGACGGTGGTTGCGGAGCCAACCGCTTCGAACCGATATCGACGGTCCCGGCATGACGGTCCGGGTCCAGTGGGAGTACCTGAGAGATTCCCGTGCTCACGGAATGCGACAAGGGCGTGAGCGTGTCCAGCGCATGGCCGTCGACCAGTACACGTGTCGATCCGGCACTTGCGTCCGAAAGGTGGGTCACTTGGAGTCGCGCAGGGAGAGCGCAACCTCGTCGGCGGCGCACAGACTGGGGCGGGGCCAACCAGCAGTGGCAACTGGGCACCCACGCACCCCGCCGGGCAACTCACCCGGCGGGGTTCGTGCTGCTTGGCCGCCGGGGCGGTCTGGTTCGGCTGCCTCACAGCGTCGTCCACCGCCCGTAATATTGATCAGATCCTAGAATTGACAAAGTCTAATCTAGAGGTCTACGTTTCAGGCTCCTTGAGCAGGTGTGTGGGGCCTGGGTGGGTTTGTTCGTGTTGGTTGGCCGCCATGCCTGACCCCTACTGAATCGGAGTTGGACATGAGGTGCTACGACTGCCTCCAGGAGGCGCGCAGCGACACCGCCGGCATCGGCGTCTGCTCGCGCTGCGGCTTGGCCACCTGCGAGAACCACGCCCGCGTACGTCAGGTACACGTCACCCGCCAGATCGGTATGGGCTCTTCGCACGGCCGTGTCCCGGCACGCAGGGTGGTGTGCCACACCTGCGACGTGGCAGAGACGGCGCAGTGACCCCGCAGGGTGCGTTAGCCACACCGCCCGGACGCCGTCCCGGATCACCGGCGCGGCGTCCGGGCTTCAGCCTCGCGGCGGGTGACGATCGGGGCCGCGGTCGCGGACCCGCACCACGGGGCCGTCGACCTCCACCTCCACGGGCGGGGCGCCGTGCCGTAGGGCGTTGGCGGCCAGGTTGGCCAGGATGCGCTCGACACGGCGCGGGTCGGTCGACACGACCGCGTTCGCCACGACCCGTACCCGCACGTCCTCGAGCCCGGCGACCGCGCCACCGGCAGACCGGCCTCAGCGCGCCACGCGGTAGCGGAGGTAGACGATTCTCGAGCTGAAGGTGCGGGTCTCGACGAGTTCGAGATCCACCCGGCGCTCGTGCTGGGGAAAGAACGAAATGCCACCGCCGACCAGCACCGGGTAGACCATGGTCCGGTACTCGTCGATCAGACCTGACGCGGCCGCCTCGGAGGCGAGAGTCGCGCCGCCGATCGCGATGTCGCCTTCCCCGGCTCGGCTCGCAACCGCTCGATCTCTTCCGCCAGGCCGCCGGAGGCCAGGCGCGCATTGCCCTGCACCTCCGACAGCGTGGTGGAGAACACCACCTTGGGGAGCGGATTCCAGAGCGCGGCCCACTCGAGCTCGGAGTCGTCGAGCGACGGATTCTGGTCGGCGGTCTCCCAGTACAGCATCGTCTCGTACAGCCGTCGTCCCAGCAGGTGAACGCCGACCTCTTGGATCTCGTCGATCCAGAAGCGAAAGACGTCCTTGTCGGGCACCCCCCAGTCGAAGCCTCCGTCCGGCCCGACGATGTAGCCGTCCAGCGAGACGCTCATCGAATAGGTCACTCTGCGCATCAGATGTCCTCCTCGGTGACCGTTCGACAGTACGACTCCGACGCCGCAGGCCTCGTCGCGGCTCGCGGGATTCCCTGGGACCGGACGGCACCTCCGACGGTCAGAACTGGCAGGTGTCCATCCAGCGGGTGACCAGGGAGGTGTTGTTCTTGTCGGCGTCACGAGCAGGACCGCACAGGAACGGGCTGAAGCGGGTGTCGGCACGCAGCCAGAGGCTGAAGAACGACACCATCCACTTGCCCTGCTTGGCTTTGTTGCCGTACCCCGTCATCGGACACAGGTGGTCGCCCGGAACTTCGATGTAGAGCTTCTCGGCCTGGGACATGGAGTTGTACCAGGGCACCGCGTAAGTGTTGCCGTGGGCGACGGAGTCGCTTTGGCAGGTCATGAAGAAGGTGGGCTCGGTGACTCCGGAGAAGTTCCCGTTGGGGTGGTACGGGGCGGTCGGCGCGCCCGCCCGGAACCGCGGGTCGTCCCGGAGGGCCGCCATGACGCCACCGCCGCCCATGGAGTGACCGGTCGCGCCCAGAGTGCCGTTGAGCTTCCCCGACAGCGGGTTTCCGGAGGCGTTGCCGAGCGCGAGCAACTGGGTGCCGGCGGCGGTGATCTGGCGGCCGCGCGACTCGGGATCGTCGGTGAGCGTGTTCGTTCCGACGTTGATGACCACGAAGCCCCAGGAAGCGAGGCGGGGTGCGAGCCACTGGAGGTTCTGCTGTGTGCCCTGATAACCCGGCATCAGCACGATGCCCGGGTACGAGCCGCCGGCCGTCGGATACGTGACCGTGCCCGAGCCGTACCCGCTCGGGTTGGGAACGGTGTAGGTGGCGGTGGTCAGCGGCCCGTTGGCGGCCTCCAGTGAAGCGGTCGTGGGGTCCGGGATGCCGTTGTCCGGAGGTGTGCCCTCACCGGAGCCGTACACCTGGAACTCCCAGAGCGAGTAGCCGTATACGGTGCCGCGCTGGGTGCCGTAGAGGCGGACGTACCGGCCGCTTCCGTCCACGTCGAGGGTCTGCGTGCCGCCGGCGCCTGTGGCGGTCGAGTAGATGGTGGTCCAGGCGGTGCCGTCGTCGGAGGTCTGGATCCGGAAGGAGCGGGCGTATGCGGCTTCCCAGCGAAGCACCACCTGACTGATGGTGGCGGTGGCGCCCAGATCCACCGTCAGCCACTGCGGATCACTGAACCTGCTCGACCAGCGCGTCGCGGTGTTGCCGTCCACCGCCGCCGACGCGGGGGTGGACGCGTTCTCGCTGGACGAGGAGGTCACGGGTTTGCCCTGGGACAGCAGGTCGGCGGCGGCTGCCGGCGCGGCGGTGGCTGTCAGCAGGGTCAGCGCCAGGCCGATGGTGGTTGCCAGTGCGATCAGCGCCGTCATGGGACGGGATCGGGTCCGTAACGGCGCGGTGGTGTGGGTGGAACGACTGCATGGACGCATTGCTTTACCTCCGGGGAGCGATGAGAGCGCGGCAACCGGACAGCGATGTGGGCCCGCACTCGGCCGAGGGAAAAGGTGGTTGCGAGCGGCCGGCTACCGGGACTGTGTGAAGAGCCAGTCGATGACCACGTCGTTCTCGTAGGTCTGGGCCCATGAGAGGTGTGGGTTCACCGGTGTCGTTCCGGCCGTGTAGCTGGTGAACAGTACGTGGCTGCGCGTGGCCCGGGCCTGCCGTAGGAGAGCCCGTGACCGGGCCTCGAACTCTGCCTTCGGAAGGTCGTTGGCCCACTCCCCACGACTGACCCGTGCACCGGCGGTCTCCAGCGCGTTCATCAGGGTCCAGGTGCCGGGATTGCCGAACCGGCCCTCCCGGTAGGGGACGACAGGGTCGTCGACCGAGTGGTCGGCCCAGATCGGGATGTGCGTGATCCTGTCCATGGTGGCCGCGTCGCCCCAGCCGGCCGTGGGCAGGGCGGCCGCGAACACTTCCGGTCGCTTGGCCAGCAGACTGTAGATACCGCGGCCGCCTGAGGACAGGCCGACCAGATAGAGCCGGTCGATGTCGACGTTGCGCGCGTGCTCGCGCACGAAGGTGTCGATGAGTTCGATGAGCGCGGCCTGGACCTTCGCGTCGGTCCAGTCCGTGCCGTCGGGTCCGTCCATGGGACGGGGGAGGGGGATCTGCGGAGAGAGGACGAACGCGGGGTTGCGGCGCTGTCGTTCCGGTTTGGCGAACGTGACCGCGATCCGGTTGGACGTGAGCTGGGTCATGTTGTTGTCCGCGACTTCGCCACCGCCGTGCAGGGTGATGACGAGCGGGTACCGACTGCGGGTCTGCGGGTTCCGTATGAATCCCGCAGGCTGGTACAGCCGGAAGTCCAGTTCGAAGCCTGCGGAGTCGGTGAAGGAGCGGGCGGCGAAGTCGTCGACCACGGGAGTGATGACGTCGTCGTTCCGGTGCGCGAACGGACCGGCCTTGAGTACCGGTTCACCTTCCGGGGTGCGCACGTCCGCCACCTGCCTGACGGAGTAGGCACGGTCCAGCGGAAGGGGATCGGTGCCGGACGCCCGCGCGTTGGAGTCGTTCGGATCGAGCTCGACGATCAGACGGTCCCCCGGTCGTCCGGGGTGAGAGCGGTCGTCCACTTCGGCGGAGGCGTTGGAGTAGACCCGGGTCACCGTGCGCGACGCTGTCTGTCCGCCCACGGTGGCCCGCACCTGGAAGGCAGTGGGCGGGACCGTCGCGCCGCGCAGGTCGATGCGATGCGCGTACTGGATGGCGACCGCTGTCACCAGCCAGTTGTTCCTCGGCGTCACCTGCGTGATGAGGTCCGTCCGCAGGACCGGATTGGGGCCGGAGGCCGCCGGCCGTCCTGCGGACGAGGCTGTCGTGGCGTCGGCGGCCGCCGCGGTCGCCGTGCTCACCGTCGGCGCCGCGACCGCACCTGCGGTGGCGGCGAGCACCGTACGTCTGGAGATCGATCTCATCGGTCCTCGTCTCGCTCGGTGGGGCACCCGGACCGGGTGCCGTGGTGTATGGATCCCGTCGTCTTGCTCCGAGCTCACGTGCGCGGGCCGCACGTTGGGCCGTGTCGCGGCATGTGCGGTGACGAATGCCGGGAGTCGGCGGCCGGCGGAGACGAGCGTCTCGGCCGGCCGGCCCGTTCATCTTGGTGCCGCTGAGGATCCCGGCGAGGGCGCCGGCCGCGAAGATCATCGTGGTGACTTCCCGCTGAGACGGTGATCGTGGCGGATCCCTGGGCTGCCGGCATGCGGCGCTCGCTTTCTCGGGGACGGCCCTCGGCGGCGGTGGGGGCGGAAGCTGGGCGGGGACAGACCGAGGTGTTACGCGAGAGTTTCGGAGCACCACCGGATCCCTGTCCAGCATCAAACCGGGATCTGTCCATGCGATTGGCGCATCAATTCAAGGAGGCGCGCCCTGTGCTCGCGTGCCGGTGTGCTCGCTTGCCGGTCCCCGCGCAGTGGGCGTACCGAAGTCACGCCCCGCGTAACCTCTTCCTGTGCCAGCCTCCCACCTGCATCGCGTCGCCGTCCTTGTGCTCGAGGGTGCGAAGCCGCTCGATGTCGGAATTCCCGCGCAGGTCTTCACGACCCGCGCGAGCATGCCGTACGAGGTGCGGGTGTGCGGGGCGACACCCGGTCTCGTGACCGGCGGCGATGGCCTCGCGTACCACGTCGCCCACGGTCTCGACGCGCTGGCGTGGGCCGACATCGTCTTCGTCCCCGGCTACCGGTTCCCGGACCGCGACGACCCGCCGCAGGCCGTCGTCGAGGCACTGATCGCCGCCCACGACCGGGGCGCCCGGCTCGCCGCCATCTCGACGGGCGCCTTCGCGCTCGCCGCCACGGGCCTGCTCGACGGCAGGCGCGCCACGACGCACTGGCACTACACACGGGCACTCATGGCCAGGCACCCGCTCGTCCAGGTGGACGAGAACGTGCTGTTCGTCGACGAGGGCAGTGTGCTGACCTCGGCCGGCGCCGCCTCCGGCATCGACCTGTGCCTGCACATCCTGCGCGGCGACCTCGGAGTGGCCGCGTCCAACCACGCGGCCCGGCGCCTGGTCGCCGCCCCCTACCGCAGCGGCGGCCAGGCCCAGTACGTGCCCCGCAGCGTTCCCGAGCCGCTCGGCGAGCGGTTCGCCGCCACCCGCGAATGGGCGCTGCACCGGCTCGGAGAGCCCCTCACCCTCGACATACTGGCGCGGCAGGCGGGAGTCTCGCCGCGCACGTTCTCCCGGCGCTTCGTCGAGGAGACCGGCTACACGCCGATGCAGTGGGTGATGCGCGCCCGCATCGACCTGGCCCGCGAACTCCTTGAACGCTCGGAGCGCGGCGTCGAACAGATCGCCGCCGACGTCGGGCTCGGCACCGGCGCGAACCTGCGCCTGCACTTCCAGCGCATCCTCGGCACCACACCGAGCGAGTACCGGAGCACCTTCACCCGAGGTGAGTAACCCGCCCGGCACCGCGTGGCGAGATCCTTTTGAACCGTGGCGATACCGCCACTGTCAGCGGTGCGTACCGCGGGCGAGCCTGGTGGGGAAGGGAAGGGACATCACTCATGACTCGCATCGCCATCAACGGATTCGGCCGCATCGGACGCAATGTGCTGCGCGCCCTGCTGGAACGCGACAGCACTTTGGAGATCGTCGCCGTCAACGACCTCACCGAGCCCGCCACTCTCGCCCGGCTCCTCGCCTACGACAGCACGGCCGGCCGGCTCGGGCGCCCGGTGACCGCCGACGGGGACGCCCTCGTCGTCGACGGCCGTCGGATCACGGTGCTGGCCGAGCGCGAACCGGCGCAGCTGCCCTGGGCCGAACTCGGCGTCGACATCGTCCTGGAAGCCACCGGCCGCTTCACCTCGGCCAAGGCGGCCCGGGCGCATCTCGACGCGGGCGCGAAGAAGGTGCTCGTCAGCGCGCCGTCGGACGGCGCCGACGTCACGCTCGCGTTCGGGGTCAACACCGACGCCTACGACCCGGCGATGCACACGATCGTCTCGAACGCCTCCTGCACCACCAACGCGCTCGCGCCGCTGGCCAAGGTGCTCGACGACCTCGCAGGCATCGAGCACGGGTTCATGACGACGGTGCACGCCTACACGCAGGAGCAGAACCTGCAGGACGGTCCGCACCGCGACGCCCGTCGCGCCCGGGCCGCCGGCGTCAACATCGTGCCGACCACGACAGGCGCCGCCAAGGCGATCGGCCTGGTGCTGCCGAACCTCGACGGCAAGCTGTCGGGCGACTCGATCCGGGTACCGGTGCCGGTGGGCTCGATCGTCGAACTCAACACGACCGTCGCGCGCGATGTGACGCGCGACGACGTGCTGGCGGCGTACCGCGCCGCGGCGGAGGGGCCGCTCGCCGGCGTCCTCGAGTACTCGGAGGACCCGCTCGTGTCGTCCGACATCGTGGGCAACCCCGCCTCGTCGATCTTCGACTCGGCCCTCACCCGCGTCGACGGCCGCCACGTCAAGGTGGTCGCGTGGTACGACAACGAGTGGGGCTTCTCGAACCGCGTGATCGACACGCTCGAGTTCCTCGCCACCCGCTGACCGGAGGCGGGGTGGGGCACCCCGCCTCCGGCAGGGGTCAGGCACCGGTGTGCAGATGAGCAGCCCAAGTGCTGACCAGTTTGGGGTAACGGTCCCGCAGGTCCCGGACGGTCTTGTGCAGCGCCAGTGCCACGTCGTCCGGGCCGGTGCCGGCTTGGGCAAGATGACCGTAGAAGGCCGTGGCGACCCGGAGGGCGGCAGCGTCGTTCACCTGCCACAGGGTGCCGATGACATGCGGGAAGCCGGCGAGCTGGAACGCCGATGTGAGATGAATGGCTTCGTCGAGCAGGAAGTCGGCGGCGGTGGCGGCAGTGCTGCAGGCGGACAGATAGGCGAGCCGGCCCTGCTGTAGGAGAAGGGTATTGAGGCGTCGGACCGTCATAGGCGCGCCCTCGTGGTCCGCGAGCAACAGCATGCTGTGCGACGGGTCCGTCGGATGGCACAGGGCATGGCAGGCGAAGTGCACGATGGGGTAGTCGGCCACGTGCGTCATGACCTGTGCGCTGGTCGGAGCCGAAAGGTGAAGCGATGCGGGAAGCAACGCCTTCAGCAGGTCGGCTTCGAGGCCGGCGCCCGCAAGTGGCGCGTCCATCCCGGGAGTTGTCGGCATGGACACCACGAGTGCCTTGTCCGGCCGCCGGTGATGGTTCCTGCTGCGCGCCCGGGAGAAGTCCAGCGCGCGGAGACTCGGTGAATAGGAGGAGACCACCCGGTCCATCACCGTACGGCGGTCCGCGGCATCGGGACCGTCGTCGTGGTGACCAGCCGCGTGCAGCGGGAGTTGCCCCAACAGACCCCCCGGTACCCACCACACGCGCGGCCACGGCGTCGACGCACGGTGCGTTGTGCGGATACGGAGGTGATGCAGTACGGGACCGGCGGCGTTGTCCCAGAGCCAGGCGAGCCCCTCCCACAAGCGGTCCTGGGCGTCTCTGCGCTGCACGGGCTGCAACTGCGCATCCGCGGTCTGCCGCAGTGCCCGATGGAAGGCCCGCACTTGATGCCGTACGGCCTGGTGATCGAGCGCGGGCAACTCCACGTTCGTCACCCCGCCTTCCGTGATGATCAGGGCATCACTGCGGTACGTGCTGATGTTGAAGGCGACGATGGGACCCTGCGCTGCCTGGGCGGTCAGTGACTTGAGGGTCGGGGGCATGGCGAAGGAGGCGAAACCCGGTTGCCCACGGATCTCCCGGAGCACGTCGGCGAGTTCCTCGACCAGGTGACGGCCGTGACGGGAGGCTGGAGCCGGCGAGCCACCGGCAGTCTCCTCCTCCCTCTCCCAGTCGCTGTCAGCGAGATGCAGGGCGGATCGAATGTCGACGAGGCGCCGCGCGAGAGCGGGATGATGCTGTTGGAGGAGTGCGACGTCACCGCGCACCTCCAACGCCTGACCGATCAGTACCGCGCGGCCCGACTCCAGCAGGGTGAGAGCCCGCAGCGGGGCCTGCCCATCCGCCTCCCCGGTGGCGAGCGTGAGCGCAACCGCATCGGCGACGAGACCCGGGAACGCCGACAAGGCGCTCTGCCGCAGTTCACGCGCCTGCTGACGCGGGGCGGTGTCGGGCAGCAGCCGCACCGCTGTGCTGAGAACCCGGGCGGCTTCCCGGGGGTTGTCCGGCGCCAGGAGATCGGCGGCATCCCGGGCGGCGTGAATCCGGACCGTCGGCGCCGCGGTGAGGTGCGCGGATGCGCGCACGTAGGCGTCGATCGCCGCGGTGCGGTCGGAGTCGTCTTCGTCCGTGCGGTAACGGTGGTGCAGCAGTACGGCCAGTCTTGCCAGATCGGCGGCACGAGCCGCCCGCGGCACCACCGTCGGATCGACGGCACACCGGGACACCTCCACGGCTTCGTCGAGGGACCGGCGGTCCCCAGTGCGAGCGTGACGCAGACGCAAGAGCTCACCGAGACTCGACTGGCATGCCACCCGGTCCGCATCGTGATCGGGCAGAGAGCCGAGTACAGCGCGGCACGCCACGATCACGTCGTCGAGCAAGCCGAGAGAACTGGTGGAATCCAGTCCCTCGTGCGACCGCCAGACCCGCAGCGCGCGGTACAGCTCGTGATCAAGGTCTTCGGCGGTCAGACAGGCCTGTGCGTGCTCCAGTGATCGTAGAGCCTCTGTACGGTCCCGCTCGGCCCCCCACCGTTCGAAGGCCAGCTGATGGGCGCACGCGAGATTGAAGTACAGCCGACCTGGCACTGGACCGGCGGTCGGCAGCATCCGT
Organism: Streptomyces coeruleofuscus; assembly: GCF_039532725.1. Taxonomy (NCBI): domain Bacteria; kingdom Bacillati; phylum Actinomycetota; class Actinomycetes; order Kitasatosporales; family Streptomycetaceae; genus Streptomyces; species Streptomyces coeruleofuscus. Next base: position 88,268 of record NZ_BAAASE010000016.1, on the reverse strand, counting down.
GCCAGGTGACGCAGCGAGGTGATCAGGCCCCTGAGATCTTCCGGTTCCCCTGTCCGCTCATAGCGTTCTCGCAGGGCATCGGCCAGGAACCAGTGGTGCGCAGCCTGTTCGTGATGCCCCGGGGGCGTCGCGGCGATGGCAGAGCGCACGGCATTCAAGGCTGTGTCCAGTTCGGACAGGTGGCCCGACTGCTCGTACAGGGCGAGCCTGGCACACGCCAGTGCCAGGTAGGAGTATCTGTGGCCGCCGGACTCCAGATTTTGGAGCATCTCTTCGTGCATGTCGATCGCCGTATGAATGCGTAGCTCCGCGTACGGCCGCGTGACGGGGTGCGCGAACTGGGCTCTGAGTTCTCCGACAAAGGCATCGAAGTCGAGATGTCCCTCAGTCGTCTGCTTCACGGTGATCGGCACAAGGGCGGCGCCGTAGTCGTCGACGGCCTTCATCACCCCCGGTACGCCTCCGAGAGTTTCCGGTGGTTCGCTCAGGACCTTCTTCAGCTGCTGCGCGTAGGGCCACTCCGGAGACGTTGTCGGGATGTCGGCCAACGTCTCACGTACTTTCATCAGGATCGGCAGCAGTCCGCCGTTCCAGCGGTTGTTCTCAAGGCGCACTACGCCGTGTTCGTCGATGTAGTAGCCAAGATGCTCTCGTTGAGGAACGTCGGCAGAGGTGGGGACATACGGTTGAGACTTCGTGGCCGCGGCGGCGGCTTCCAGGTCTCGCCAGTCCTTGGTGACGTTGCCACGCAGGCGATAGGTGTCCCGAAGGGCATGCTCGAGCATCGCGACATGCGGGCTGTCGTCATCTGCACGCTCCAGACCCGTGCGGAGTACGTCGATCGCCTCGTTCAGATCCGAGGATTCATCTGTCGCATGGAACCGGAAGGCCAGGGCATTGCCGAGGCGGGCGAAATACAGGGGGTATGCGGGGTCTTCCGGGCGGGCGGAGTCTTTCAGCATGCGGTTGATTTCGATTTCCGTATCGAGATCCGTGACGCCGCCCGTCAGATGGTAACGGGCGTTGTGTGAGGCGGCGAGGTTGGTTCGCAGGGAAGCGAGCAACGGGTGCCCGGGCGGCGCTTCTTCGACGGACTGGCGACACGCGGAAACAGACGCGTCGATGTCACTCGCGCTCCCGGATCGCTGTGACCGCTTGCGCAATGCCGAGCCCAGATGTGCCAGCGCGTTGAGACGTACCGTCTGATCGGGCCCGGGAACCAGCGAGGCCCGCCGATACAGGACGATCGCGGAGTCGAGGTCCGCGGGCTGCGACAGGCGCTCCTCCCGTAACTCCAGGACGCGGCCGTGCAGCAGCAGTACCTGTGCGACCTGCGGAGCACTGGCGGACAGACGACGCGCGCTCGTCTCCAGGAGCGTTACCGCGGCATCGATGTCTCCCCGAATCCCGGTGATTTCGTGGCGGGTTGTCAGCATGCCGGCCAGGCCACCGACGACCTCGCTGTACAGAGGGCCCGCCTCGTCGGTGGTGTGGAGCAGCAATGTCAGGATGTCGATGCTCTTGTCGAGGTCGGTCCGCCGGCGGTGTAGTTGGTAGAGCTCGGACACTGCCTCAGCGAGGTCGCTGATCTCTCCTACCCGCAGGACCCGGGGATAGCCGGCAGGTGTGCTCCGCACCAGCTCGTCGTATGCGTCGACGGCCTCCTGAAGATCCGCTGCTGACCCGGTCCTTCTGTACCTGCTGTCCAAGGCCGTTGCCAGGGCGTAGAGACAGGCCCGCCGACCGGCTTCCTCAGCGGCCGCCAGGGCGCGGCGGGCGTCCTCGATGGCCGTGTCGAGTTCCTGCAACCGCGCCGTACGCCTGAGATGGAGGCGCTCCACCATACGCCGTCGGCTCGTCAGCTCAGGAGCGGGCGGAACGTCGGACGCAGTGATCTCCTGGGCGATGCGGCCCGCTTCATAGGCTGCTTTGAGGTCGGCCTCGGCGTCCTCGGAAAGGAAGCGTCCGAACAGGGCATTGGCCAACGCGTCCAGGCGGCGGGCTCGGTCACCGTGGTCGGGAGGGGTCGCGGCGACGATGGCCCGGCCCACGTCGACCAGGAGGTCGACCTGCTCCGGCGTATAGGTGCCACCGGTGGGAAGCACCCTGGCGACGATCTCGTCACGAGGACCGCTGGGTGCTTCCCGCAGACTGCGCGCCCAGGCGGACACCAACACGCTGGGCGGGGGGCCTGCCGAACCGGCGAACGTCTCGTCCAGCCGCTCGGTGAACAACCGCAAAGAGCGCTCGGCCAGGATCGGCACCAGGGGAGCAGGTAGGGCCGACCCGGCGACATAGCACGGCAGCAGGAGATCCTGAGCCTTCTCGCCCTCCTCCGAAGTGTCGTGCCCGGAGAGAACGCGACTGCGGTACCAGTGAAACAAGCCAAGCGTGACATGGCACCTGAGATCGCTGTCGGAATCGAGCACAGCGGCCAGCGCTCTCGCTTCGGCCTGTGCCTTCTCGCCGAGTAGATGCCCTGGATCGCCGTCCGCGTGGAACGACCGCAGCCGCGCTTCCATGGATGCCAGCACGTCTAGTCCCACCGGTGTCCACCCCCGATTGTGAAACCCTGAAGCACCATTTATCGCGAGGAGTTGAGCGCCATCGCGCGGTCAGTCCGGCGGCCTGGGCTGCGGCCATCCGACCGTCAAGGGGATCAAACGGCCCTGGCCCTGCACGAGGAGCGTCATCGCCTGGCCGGTCCGGGCATCGAGTGGACCATCGTGGTCCAAGCCCAGGCCACGGGCCAGTTCGGGGGCGTGCAACCGGGTCGCCGCCTCCACGAGCACGGCATACGTCTCCACCGCCCGGCGACCTCGCTGCCGTGCCGTCATGAACAGGCCGACGACCACAACAGAGGCGGGCCACCAGAGGACGGCGACCGCCACATAGAGCACGGCCCAGCCGGCCAGCGTCGTCGCCTTGGTGATCCGCTCCCGGGCCTCCTTGATCTCCACGCGTGCCTGGTCCGGCAGCATGAGCCACAGACAGGGCCAGACACTGGGCAGGTCCAGATCGCACTCCCGCCGGTAGCGGATCACGACGGCCTGCATCCGGTCCCCCATCCACGTCGGACGGAGGGGACGTTCCTGAGCGGTCGCCAGGACTCTGCTCAACGCCAGGTCCAGGTCCAGATCACTGACACCAGAAGCCGGGCTGCCGGGGATCCGACCGCTGAGGTACCGCTCCCTGAGTGCGGACTCGACCTCATGGGAGGCATCCCAGCGGCGCTGCCGGGCCGACACCCTCCGCAGGGCCAGACCCCGCAGGGGCCGCGGCCAGGACTGCCAGCTCTCCGCGAGCCACAGCCGCTCGACCAGCGAGCCAACAGCCGAAGCGGCGAGCCCAACGGCGGCCGCAACCACCCCGAGCACAAGCATGTACATGAGCGCGGAGGCGTTGTTTCGTGGTGCAAGCGCCTCAACTCGTCCGGTCAGCGACCCGAAAGCGAAACCGTCGAGGTAATGGGCAGCAACCACAGCGCACACGTACAGCACACCGGGCAGCACCAGCAGTGTCAGCCAGCGCTCGGCGAACTTCTTGCCGACCTCGGCGAGCAGGCCGGTCAAGATGCTGTCCAGGCAAGATCCTCATCGAAAACCGCGCAGCGCGGACGCGCCGCCACGGTTGCCTCAGGCCGCACCATCCGGGCGCAGCGTCCTTCAGGGCAGTGGAAGACGATCTCCGTACGACGTGCAGGCCCGAATCCGTTGGAGGGCACCGTGAGCGGGCCCCTGCCGCCTTCGCCGTACAGGCCGAGCTCATCACCGGCTTGCAGCAAGGCGCTGTCCAGGCCGTCGAGCAGGCCGGTCAACACGGCGGTTTCACCGGCGCCGGAACGCAGAACATCAAGGACGGCGTCAAGCGGCGCGGAATCGCCCAGTAGTTGACGGAAGCCATCGGAGGTCTCACATATGCGGGCGACAGCCTTCTTGGCCCTCATCTCCATCTCCACGGGCTCACCATAGAGCCTGCCAGAGCAGGACATCCGGGAATCGGTGGTGGTGAGGGACTCCTGGGGAGTATGCGGTCAGATGCGATCTCGTTGAGCCATGTCCTGTCCAACATGCCGATCAGAGCGAGCTGGTAGTCAAGCGGCTGAGAGCGCACGACGTGATCCAGGAGCCGCATTGCGACCCGAGTGGACTGGCACCTGCTGGCCGGTGCCCTGGCCCGCGATGTCGGGCGCGGAGCCGTGCACCGGCTCGAACATGGAGGGGAAGTCCCGCTCGGGGTTGAGGTTGGCCGCCGGGGCGATGCCGATGGATCCGGCGACCGCGGCCGCGAGGTCGCTGAGGATGTCGCCGAAGAGGTTGGAGGCGACGACGACGTCGAAGCGGGCCGGTTCGAAGACGAACTTGGCCGCGAGCGCGTCGATGTGCTCCTGGTCCCAGGCGACCTGCGGGAACGAGGCGGCCCGCTCGGTGACGAGCTGGTCCCAGAACGGCATGGTGTGCACGATGCCGTTCGACTTGGTCGCGGAGGTCAGACGGCCGCCGCGCTGGGAGGCGAGCGTGAAGGCGTAGTCCAGCACGCGTGAGACACCGGCCCGGGTGAACACGCCCTCCTGCACGGCGATCTCGTCCGGGAAGCCTCTGTTGAGTCGGCCGCCGACCTCGCTGTACTCGCCTTCCATGTTCTCGCGCACGACGACGAAATCGACCTCGCCCGGCCGCGCGCCGCGCACCGGACTGTCGATGCCGTCGAAGACACGGATGGGCCGGAGGTTGACGTACTGGCGGAAGCTGCGCCGGATCGGGATCAGCAGCCCCCACAGCGAGACATGGTCGGGCACTCCCGGGTATCCCACCGCGCCCAGGAGGATCGCGTCCTTGTCACGCAGCTGGTCGATCCCGTCGGCGGGCATCATGGCGCCCTCCCGCAGGTACCGCTCGCACGACCAGTCGTCGTACGACGTGTAGGACAGGCTGAAGCCGTGGCGGCGCGCGTGAACATCGAGCACCTGCGTGCTGGGGGCAGTACCTCGGCGCCGATGCCGTCACCGGGGATCAGGGCGCGGTGGTTCGTCGTCATGCCGCCCATTGCAGCAAGGTGGTCCGTGGGACGTCCAAGACCCAAAGCGGATCTCCCTTATAAGCGGTGCCTATCAGCCGTCGGCGGCCGAGATCGCGCTCGAGACGAACGCGGCGGCTGCGGGCGACAGGCTGCCGCGGCGGCTGACGAGGGCGATGTCCAAGGTGGTCTCCGGCTCGATGTCCAGGACGCGGGAGCCCAGTCGCCGGGCGACGTCGCGCCAGGAATCCGTGACCACCGCGAGCCCGACTCCGGCCAGCACCAGGGGCATGAGCGACACGCGGTGCTCGGTCTCGGCGGCGACGGTGAACTCGATGCCCTGCTCCCGCACCGCGTCGACGTAGGCGCGCATCCCGGTACCCGGCTGCCCGACGATCAGCCGCTGTCACGCAAGCTCCCGGCACTCCACCGCCGTCCGATCAACGAACGGGCCGTCGGCCGGCACCACCAGCACAAAACGCTGCCGCCCCAGCGCATGTGAGATGACCTCCTTGTCGGAGACCGGACCGGCGGACGCCAGGAGCCCCAACTCCACGGCACCCGTACGCACCATGTCGATCACATCACGCGAGGTGAACGCCGCATTGATGGCCACAGAGACGCCGGGATACCGGTGGCTGAAGGCACTCACCAAGGCAGCGGCTCCACCGCCTGCGACGGCATCGACGCCACATCCAGGCGTCCCTCACGCAGCTCATGCACCGCCGCGACACTCGCCCGCGCCGTCTCCAGACTCCGCACGGCCTCCCGGGCAGGCTCGATCAGGGCCCTTCCGGCCTCCGTCAGGACTGCCCTACGCCCGATCCGATGGAACAGCTCGGAGCCGAGATCACGCTCCAGTGCCCGCACGGCCTGCGACAGCGACGGCTGCGACACGTACAGAGCCGAGGCCGCACGGTTGAACCCCCCGCGATCAACAATCGCAAGGAAGTACTCCAGCTGCCGAATGTCCATACGCGCCCTCTGCTCTCAAGAAATCAACCGACGGCCAGCGGGACCGAAGAATCGTCGCACGGCGATCCGCCAAGACGTGGGCCGCGTCGCCACCGGGGAGGCATACAGTCGGCTCTCCCATCACCAGAGAGAGGCACCGCACCGAGGCGCGTCACCGGCTGAGTGCGCTCGGAGGGGTGCTGACTGTGCTGGCTGTGCATGTCTCGTCGGGGAGTTGCCGCACGGAAACGCGCGGGGCTCCGCGTTCAGGTGGGGGAATATGGAAGGCATAACAGACCTCCACCGTGGTCTCGTACACGAAGATGGACGTGCGTGGCGGCCTCCGAGACAAGGTCAACCTATGGTGGAACACCTTCGATAAAGGAGTAGTTGACGATCAACTGCTGTTGCGTCCCTGATGGCACTGTTGTAGGCCAAGACTAGGTCTCTGCCTTCAGTTTCCATCTGGTGAGAATCAACGTCTCAGCTCGTGACCGGGAAATAGAGCAGAAAGGCCGCGTAGGCGTCCCGGCGCACTTGGCGTCGCCAGTGGGCATGCTGGCTTCTTGACTCGTACCGGCCGGTCAAGCGAGCGGCTACCTCTGCCCCCTCTCCGGCGCCAACGATTGACGCCACGATGCCCGCTACCCCCCACCAACGCGATATCTCCTGCGGTCGTTGCGGAATTGCGCCCTCAGACGCGACCGGACCTATGGGAGCTCGCCACGGCAGATCTTTCCACCGTTCAGCACCATGATGGCTGCCCCATTGCGACCGCCTCAGAGCCCTTAGCTTGCGAAGTCGGCACATTCTGAGCCCTTTGAGTCGCCAACCTGGGCGAACTGCTGCTCTATGGTCTCGGGTGTGGCCGCTTTCACCGTGGCCCCCGCTGCTCCCTGCCGGTGGTCGCGCCATGGCCCGCCAGCACTTGCCAGCACAGCGCCATCCGCGCATACGCCGCGTCGGTCAGCTCACCGCGCGCAGGACAAGATCAATGATGAGACCTGGTCCAGAGGAGCGCCGCTGCTCCTCTCGGAGGGGCGGTACGGAAGGCCCACAACCCAGCCGGAAGGCTTCTCGCCGTCACAGTAAGTCCGCTATGGTTGCTGAGAGTGCTCATGCGAGGGGGGAGAGCCAGTGCTCAGCATGGCTGCTGTCCAGATGGACTTTGTTCCGAGTGCCGTGATTCCCGGCCACAAATTATGGACCCCCGCGGAGCCGCTGGCCTGGGGCCTGGAGCTCATGGACCCCGAGGTGTCCCTCGCCAACCTCGGAAAGTCCATCGGCGCGTTCAAGTCAACGCGAACGAAGATGGAGTCCGGTCTGATCGACTTCCAGAACCGCCGCCTCGAACAGATTCTCTCTTTCCTGGAAGCGCAGTCGGTCGACCTATGCGTCTTCCCCGAATACGCATTCATCACCGACCCCACAACTTTGCGCATCTTCGCGGGATTTGCGCCACGCCTCACCATCGTCGCCGGACTGGGTGTGCCCCGGAGTACCGGTCTCGCAGCCCTCGCAAATTACACCGATGACAACGTCCCGCAAAGCGCCAACGTGGCAGCGGTATTCGACGGCACCAACTGCCACTTGGTGGCCAAGCGGCACGCAGCCGAGGACGAGGACCTTGAGCAGGGCTCCGGCCCGCGAGTGATAGAGATCACGAAAGGCGGCGAGGTCATCCAGTTGGGCGTTGCAATATGCAAGGACTACTTAGTTGCCGGGCCCAGCTTGGGAGGTCACGGGCAGAAGCCCGACGTACTGGCCATTCCCGCCTTCACCGGCAACCTGCAAGCGTTTAAACCCGATGCTCCCCGTGACTTCCCACGCATTCTCGCCAACCACAGCAGATTCGGGGGCTCCACCGTCCACGCCTCGGGGTGCCAGGACCTCTTCGTGAGAGATGGTATACCCACACCGATTCCTGCGGCAGCAGAGGGAATCCTCGCCGTCGAATGGCACGGTCCGTCCGAGAGGCCGACGCCGCTGCTGAAGAAGCCGAATCGTGTGTCCTTGCGCAGCGCCATGGTGTCGCGCACCGACGGACGCGCCGCCGACGTCGTCCGCGCGTTCCAGGAGCTGGCGCAGGGCACCGCCTCCGCCGCGGACGGCGGCGAGGAGGAGCAGCGATGGTTGGACTACCTCAGGGGAAAGCCGCGGCTTACGCTGATCGCTGACGCGCTGGAGCTCTATCAGCAAGCGAATGACGACGACCTGTTGACACCCGACATGGCGAAGCAACTTGCACGGCACTTGCTCTCACCGGAGACACACTCCGTTTCCGAATACCGGCATCGTGCACTGTCAACAATCTCGCAGCAAGTCCAGAGGTTGCTGTCGCCAGACACCGACCGCGCTCCGGAGACGTATCAACTGCTGGTCAAGGCGGCGGGGAAGTACTACGTCGAGTCCGGGAACGCAAGCCCGCGGTCCGTACTGGCCGACGGCGATGACGCGGATGGTGAGCTCCGCTGGCATTTCTCCATCGGACTCGGCATGTACGACTCGGACAACGCAGTCTCGACCCTCTCCGACCAGCAAGACCTGCTCCTCACGTTCGCTCGGTCGGCGCCGCCCGGTTCACGGATCACCTATCGTCTGGAGACCGAGGAGGACCCAACCACCGGCAACGTCGCAGGACGCTACTCGGTCAATTTCTTTGGCCCCTCCGACGAGGGCAGCAGGGCCTACTTCGAATCCCTGCAACGGATCACCCGATCGGTGTTCCTCGGCGGCTGGGAGGCCTACACCTCCAAGTACACCACCATCGCAGGGCATCGCGTGGTAATCACGCCTGAGCAGTCCGTGCTGCCAAAGATCCGTGAGGACAACGGCTTCCTGGTCGACGTGATGCGGGCCATCGGCGGCGGCTGCGCTCTGGAAATCAGCGGCCTGTGGGCGGAAGAAAGCGAACAGGACATCGGGCCGACCGTGGAGAAACAGACGGAGGCGACCGTCGAGTTGGGCAGCGGCGAAGGCGTGCGCTGGTTCGCCGCCCAACCCTCCGGAGACGTCAAGCTGGGTGTCCAAGTGGTGCTGACCACGCCCGAGCCAAACGCACCGCTGGCCAATCTGGTGGGGGCAGCTCTGTTTGGCGGGGACTACAAGGTCACCGACGCAGATGACACGAACATGACGGCTGGCGTCAATTATTCGGTCGAGGTTGCGCACCGCATCCTGCACCCGCCACACGGCCGCATCCAAGGTCGCGGTCTGGGCCGACGGCGCCCTCTCTTCCTCGCCATGAACGACTTCGCCGTTCTGGGTGAAGGCGCCAAGATCGGGACCGCCAGTGCAGCCCGCCCCTTTGTGGACGACCAGCAGGAGGTGTGCGTTCCTGACGGGAGCCGGCTGCTGCACACCTACCTCGTCGGCCGCACCGGCGTGGGGAAGACCAACACGCTCAAGAACATCGTCCGACATGATCTCGGTGGTGGCGGGCCCGTCATCATCGTGGATCCGCACGGCGACCTCTTCGACTACGCGGTGCGCCACGCCACCCTCCGTGATCCGCTGATCACCCTCGACTTCACTAAAGATCGCGTGCCGAGCCTCAACCCGATTTACCTCGACGCGATCGACGAGGAGGAAGTCCTCGCTAATATCGAAGATCTTATCGAAATGATGGTCGCCGCCCAGTACTACCAGTGGTCGGGCCCGCGGTTCGACGACCTCATGCGTATGTGCCTGCATTCGCTGGTGGCGGCTGCGGATGAGGACAACGGCGAGTGGGCGAGGATCGGTGACGTGCCAACGCTTGTCGAGGACTTGGATTACCGTGACCGGGTCGTAGGTCGGCTCAAACGCCTCGGGCGCACCGACCTCGTACGACAATGGAGTCTGCACGATAGAATGGGAGAGTCCGAACGGGCTGAGCTGGAGCAGTGGTTCATCTCAAAGTTCGGAGACTTCCGCCGCCCCGGAGTGCTGTCCTCCTCGACCAGTGGGAAGCCAAGTGTCAACCTGGACAGCATGTTGCGCCGTGCGGCGGCCGTGCTGGTCAAGGTTCCGCAGATCGCGCTGGGTGCCGCGTCGAGCAAGTTTCTGGGTTCGTTCATAGTGAAGCGCGTTATGCGCGCCACGATGAATGGCGCCTTCCGCGGCAGCGAGACTCCCGCGATGTTGATCGTTGACGAGTTCCAGAACTTCGTGGGCACGTCGTTCGCCACCCTGATCCCCGAGGCACGGAAGTTCAACCTCGGTATCACACTGGCTCACCAGACACTGGGTCAGCTCTCTACCTTCTCCCTGCATGAGGGCTTTCCGAATGAAGCCCTGGCCCAGACCATCCTGGGAAACGTTGGCAATATCATCATCCATGGTGTCGGATGGCGCGACGCCGAACGACTGGCCCCGGAAGTGGGGCTGACTGCCGACGAGCTGTCCCGAATCGCCAAGTACCAGGGGGTGGTGGCCCTTACTGTCAACGGCGAGCGCCTTGACCCCTTTACAGCGCACATGAGCAATTCCGGAGAGCGTCCTGGCGCCGTTGCTGAGGCAGTCGCGCTGGCTCAGGCCGACCAGGCTCTTGAGCGAGCGGCCGCAGAGGTTCGCGTCCCGGAGATAGTGAGGGTCGAGGAGGCCGAGTCCAATGCGAGTGACCTCGACGGAGAGCCGCCAACGCCCTCTCCCCAGGATCCCTTCGAGGTATTGAGGAAAGCCGAAGCGTTCCTACAAGACCAAAAAGAGTCGGCCAGTACGTTCACGGGCAGCGCGCTCCTGGGTGGCAGGGAGAACGACGTAGGCAGCAGCAACGCGCCCGACGACGAGACCGTGCATGAGGAGCCGCCAGCGGACGCTCAGCAGGATTCGGGCGAAGACACCTTAGGGATTCTCTGATGGAGTGGGTGGCGGCCGTTGTTTCGGGAGTCAGCGCAGTGCTGTCTTTGATCGCCGTTGTCCTTGTCGCTAAGATGACCGCCCACGGCGATCATGAAAAGTGGCTGCGAGAGGAGCGCGTGCGTTCCGCGATCAATTTGAAACTCGCCGTCTCGCGGGTGCGGGTCCAATACTCCCGCCCAACAGGGGGAGTGTGTCCCGGCGGCGACGCTCTCCACTTCGATTTTTCCGAGGTCAACTCCGCGATGGCGCATTTAGACTTAGTTGGGAGCCCGAGTGTTGTCTCGGACGTGGAAGACCTGCGCCACCGGCTTCGGGAGTTCGTCCGAGCCAGCAAAGATGGCGAGCCGGAGTGGCGGGCGAGGCGAGATGCCCTCGACGCCGTGATGGACAGAATCGTCGAAATCGTCCGGAAGGATACGATCTCATGAACAGAAGGTCTTTCGAGCAGGTCCGGATGAAGGAGTCTCCTTACGAACGCCCCTCGAAACCGCCCACGTTACTTGATGAACAAATCGAGTTGGTACGGCGAGTGGCCGAAATGCTGCGTGCTTTCAATCGCTTCGACAGCGGACGAGACGAGAACGTGGATGAGGGATATTGATGCATCACGCCGTCAGAAGGGTGGCGTGGTCGTGCTTGACGGGCTTGATGGCCGGATTCCGAAATATTGAGGAGGCTGCGCCGTCCCTATATAAAAGGGGCTTCTGCTGGCGCTGCGGGCGTAAAGGGTCATGGGTGACACCTGCACATCTGCGAGGAATGGTCGAGTCGGCGTTCATATGCGTCGTCTTGCTTGTGCGCCGCGCAACCTGATCCGCTCGTTCGAGCGGATCGCCGAGGTGGCTAGCCGGCTCCTCGGCACAGCGCGTGGACCAGTATTCGACGGAAGGACGAATACAGTCGGCACACATCCTTGCAATGTGAATGCCTGGTCCTGTAATTGAAGCCTCCCCTGGCCGTCTGACGGTCGAAATAAATAGCCCTCCCACCTGTTGACATGCCTGTTGGCGGCAGGCCGTTCGATATTGCGTGGGCACATGGGTAGCGAGGTCGGCGGGCCGAGCCCGAGCGGATGAAAGGACGTCGCGTCCAGGGCGACACCAAGTCGGAAGCCCCCAAGCCGAGCATTTCCGCGATGACGGTGGTCGATTCCGCTTGCCTTTTGATGTCGACCAATCCCTTGGCCGGCTTCGCGGGAGGGAAAAGCTGGGCGATCTCTGCGTCTTGCAAGATCCCGTCAGCTGCGACTCGGCTGAGGCGCTGCTGGTTTCTTTCTACGTTGGCACGCAGATTTGCACGGGCCTTGGCCTCATCGCGCTCTGGTTGGGTTGTCAGCCAGATCCAGGCGCTTACGACGGTCACGAGCAAAAGGACACACAGGACAATGCACCCGTTGAATAAGCAACCGCCGGTGGTGCCGGTCTGGACTTGTGGTCTTCTCGCCATGGGCACGGCCTCTGGCGCGAGCACGCCTACACGCTGGTGCGCCGCCGAACCGTGACGACAACGAGCTGTCGAGGTAACAGCCGATGTTGTCCCTCACCGGAGGACCAGCTGGAACGCGAAGGTCAAACGTCAGGCTCACCTGATGCCGACGGGCCGAGACCGGACGAATCCGGGGGCCGCCACTTCCGCAGTTGACACGGGCTGCCCGCGGACCGATCGAGGAACGCACCCCGCGTGTCGAGACCCCCCAGTCATCTCTGGCACACCCACACGGAAACCTAACCTGTGAAGCCCCACGCCTTTCCAGGGCAGACAGTGGCGCCGGCCGCTGGAAGGCGTGAGCGCGACAGCCCGGCCAGAACACGAACGACCACGGAAACCCCCTTAAGACGCCTGCTACAACGGCACCTGCGCTGTGTAGTGCGAAGCCGGACGTCGGCGGGCGAAGCCGAGTTCGTACTGTGGCCTTCGCCGCCTCAACAGCGGCTATCGGTCGGCGGATCACCGGCGTGAGTGGTTGCGAGGCGCTGTGCAAGGAGCAGATCTGCCAGGTGCAGTACCCGTCCGTCGAATCCGGGCAGGGGGACATGGAGCGGCTGGGTCCAGTGGGCCGGGATTGCATCCAGCCCGTAGTACGCCCCCGCGAGGCCCCCGGTCACCGCGGCGACGGTGTCCGTGTCACCGCCGAGGTCGATCGCCGCGCGTATCGCGCCTTCGAAGCTGGTGGTGGTGCGCAGGGCCCAGACGGCAGATCCCAGGCAGGGCCAGACGGCACCGTTGAACTCGGTTGCCAGATCGGGGTGCCAGTCGGGTGCGAGGACGGTGGCGTAGCGGCCGCGGTGGTCCGGGTGGACGAGAGCCAGGATGTCCGGAAGCGCGGTGAGGGGGTCGGTGTCCTCGAACGTGACGCGGATGAGTTCGTGGAAGATCGCGGTGCCTTCCCAGGCCGCGCGGTCGCCGTGGGTGAGGGCAGCGATGCGCCGGGCCGCGTCCATGGTGGCTTCCTGGCCGGCGGCTGCGAAGTGGACCGCGGAGGTCGACGCCCGCATCAAGGAGCCGTTTCCCGCCGCCCGTTGGTTGACCTGGAAATGGATCGCGGCGGCGAGGTCCCAGGGCATGCCGTTGGTCAGGACGTCTTCGGTCTGCAAGCCGATGTCCTTCGGTTCTGATGCTGCCCACCGCTGGAAGCGGGTGAAGATGTCCGGCAGGTCCAGTCCGCCCCGCTCCAGCAGCGACTCTGCGACCAGGACGGCCATCTGCGTGTCGTCAGTGGCCTCCCCAGGCTCCCAGCCACCGCCTCCACACATTTCGCCGCCGGCACCGGGCGTACCGGGCGCGGGAAACCGCGCGGAGAACGCTCCCTGGGGACCGAACTCGAAGGGGCCGCCCAGGGCGTCACCCACCGCTGAGCCGACGACCGCGCCAGCGGCCCGCTGAATCCGCTTCATTCGCGCAGATTAGCTCTGCCGCACCGACGGCTGCGCGGCCCAATTCCTTCTTCGGCCCATCAGTTGCCCGGCAGTGACGGAGACCAGTGTCCGGAACCCGTCCCACTGCCGGTTCCGCGACCAGCCGGGCCGCAGATCGACGCGTTGTGGTTCTGCTGGCAGCACACCGACGCGAGCGCACCCCAGGCACAGGGCAAGGACGTCATCGTCGCCGAGCTGGAGCGGAGAGTCCCCCGGCCGAGAAGACGATCGGGACGAGCGACTTCCGCGAACCGGACGGCGCCCCCGGCGGCACGCTCCACTCATGGTGTTGTTCCTTTGCTGCTGGTGAGGGCGACTGCTGCTGGGGTGAGCGACGGAGGAGCAGGGCCGGCTAACGGCGGGCCATCCGGCCCATGAACCGGACGATCAGGCGGCGCGGCAGGATCTTGCCGGCGAGGGCGAGCGGGCGGCCGTTGGTGATCACCGACGGAGGCGCGGAGCGGCGGTCGAGCGTGTCGAGGGCCGTCCTGACGACGTCAGCGGGTGCGGCCCGCTTCGTGCCGTAGTCGGCGGACTGGCTGCCGGCGGCGTCGAAGAACTCGGTCTTCGTGGCACCGGGGCACACGGCGAGGACCCGCAGGCCGGTATCGCGGCTCTCTTCCCAGAGCGATTCGGTGAAGCTGAGGACGAAGGCCTTGGTGGCGCCGTAGACGCTCAGGTACGGGGTCGGCTGGAAGCCCAGGAGGCTGGCGACGTTGATCAGGACGCCGGTGCCGGCGGAGGTCAGTGGGCCGATGTAGGCGCGGCTGAGGTCGACCAGCGCGCTGACGTTCAGCGCGATCATGCTCTGCAGGCGGTCCGGATCCTCGTCGACGAGGGCGTCGTGAGTGCCGAAGCCGGCGTTGTTGACCAGTCCGGTGGCGTGGATGCCACGGGATTCGAGTTCGGCGCGCAGCGTGCGGCCGGCGTCGGGCAGGCCGAGGTCGCGGGCGATGACGGTGACTGTGACGCCGTGGGCCCGTGTGAGTTCGTCGGCCAGGTCCTTGAGCCGGTCCGCCCGGCGGGCGACGAGTACGAGATCGGAGCCGCGACGGGCCAACTGGCGCGCGAACTCCGCGCCGAGCCCGGAGCTGGCTCCGGTGACGATGACGGTCTGGCGGCGATAGTCGACTTTGCTCATGTCGTGCACTCTACGCACTGCTTTGCACTGAGTGCAAGTCAGTGCGTCGCATGTAGAGATGTACCATTGGTGCATGGCTCAGAAACCGGCACCGCTTCGGGAGCAGACCCGCTCGGTGGTTCGCTCGCTACTCGCCCGCACCGCCCTCGAACTGTTCGTCGCCAAGGGGTACGACGACACGACGCTCGAAGAGATCGCCGCCGCGGCGGGTGTCTCCAAGCGGACCCTGTTCAACTACTTCCGCAACAAGGAAGACCTCGCGCTCAACGGCCTGTCCGAGCAGGGGGAATTGATCGCCGCGCGGCTCGCCGAGCGCCCGGCCGACGAGGACCCGTGGACGTCACTGCGCGCGGCGTTCCAGGTGCTCGAGGAGATCGACCTCACGGCCGAGCGCCGGCTCGAGATGACCACGCTGCTGTTCGGCAATGAATCCCTGCGCCCCGGCCACGCCGAGAAGCAGGCTCGCTGGCAGGACCTGTTCGCACCGCTGATCGAGCCGCGACTGCCCGACTCCGACCGCCGCACCCTCCAGGCGCGCGCGATCGCGGCAGCGGCGATCACCTGCCTCCAGGCAGCAACAGAAGAGTGGATGCGCCTGGGCGGACAGGCCGACCAGTTCGACCTTTACGATGCGGCCGTGGAGGCGATCCGTCGTCCCGCCTCACAGTCAGAGAAGAAGACGACGTGAGCAATCGCCTGCCCGCGGCGGACCTGCCGAACATGGTCGCCGCCCTGCGCGCCGAACGCGCCGAGATGCTGAAACTTCACCGGCAGTCTCACCGACGACCAATGAACCGCGCCCAGCGCCGCAGCCGGATGCGCATCGCCGACGTCGTCGCCCACATCGGTGCGACGGCGCGCAGCTTCTACATACCCGCCGGGCTGCGCACGAGCTTCGCCGCCAGCCTCGAACAGGTGAATGAAGGCCCCGTCGGTCGACGGCGGGACCGGAGCCGTGCCGATGTGATGGCCGAGTACCGGCGCGCCAGCCGGCGAGCCACCACGCTGTCACCGGCGACACCGAGCTCGCCGCCCGCTTCCTCGACGCCGTGAACGTCGTCTGACGGTTGGGGGTGCCCGTCGACTTGATATGCAAGTGAACAGTTGCCTATTGTGGAGTCGTGGCCGATGACCTTTTCAAAGCTTTGGCCGACCCCACCCGCCGCACCATCCTCGATGAACTCGCGGAGAAGTCCGGACAGACGCTGTTCGAGATCTGCTCCCGACTGAGCATGAAGCACCAGCTCGGCATCTCGCGCCAAGCGGTCTCCCAACACCTCGCCGTGCTGGAGGCTGCCGGGCTCGTCGAGACACGGCGGGAGGGCCGCTACAAGTTCCACGAGCTGAACACAGGCCCGCTGCGGCAGATCGCCGAGCGATGGCTGGTGGCCGATACGTCCGGACCAGAGAAGAGCACTCCATGAAGATCCATCTGACCAGCGTTTTCGTCGACGACCAGGCCAAGGCCGAGCACTTCTACACCGAGATCCTCGGCTTCGTGAAGAAGCACGACGTCCCGGTGGGCGAGAAGGACCGGTGGCTGACCGTCGTCTCGCCCGAGGAGCCCGAGGGCACCGAACTCCTTCTGGAGCCCGCGGGTCACCCGGCCGTCAAGACCTTCCGTGACGCACTCGTCCAAGAGGGCATCCCACTCGCCCAGTTCGCCGTCGACGACGTGAAGGCGGAGTACCAGCGCCTGCACGGCCTCGGAGTCCGCTTCACCCAGGAGCCCCTGGAGATGGGTCCCGTCACCACCGCCGTCTTCGACGACACCTGCGGCAACCTGATCCAGATCGCGACCAAGCCGCAGTAGGCAGTCGCCCGGGTGCGCGGATCGGTCACTGCGGCGACCGGTCCTCGCCCGCAATGCGCCGACGGCGGAGGCATGACTCCGACGTTCTTTGGACGCCAGTTTGCCGGACCGGCAACAGGAGTGGCAGACCCGTGACCCAGTGGGTGACGGTGGGCCCGTGACCGACAACATCGCAGCAACATCGCCCGCGTCCGATATCCCCTCGCCCGCCGACGGATATGTCGGAGACCCCGCGGTGCGGGCGGAGTGGGACAACCGGTACGCCGACCGACAACAGTTGTGGAGCGGCCGGCCCAACGGTGCGCTCGTGGCGGAGGCCGCCGGGCTCACACCCGGGCGGGTACTCGACGTCGGCTGCGGCGAGGGCGCGGACGCCGTGTGGCTCGCGCGCCGCGGCTGGGACGTGACCGCGCTCGAGGTCTCGGGCGTGGCGCTGGAGCGGGCGGCCGGGCACGCGCGGGACGCCGGCGTCGCCGTTCACTGGGTACACGCCGAACTCACCGAGGCGGCGCTCCCGGCGGCCTCCTTCGACCTGGTCTCCGCGCAGTACCCGGCCTTGCTGCGCACCTCCGACGCCGCGGCCGAGCGAGCGCTGCTCGCGGCCGTCGCCCCCGGCGGCGTGCTGCTGGTCGTACACCACGCGGGGATCGACACCCAACAGGCGGACGAGAGCGGCTTTGATCCGGCTGACTACGTCTGGCCCTCGATGGTCGTCGACGCACTCGACGACGACTGGGCGGTAGAGGTGGACGAACAACGGCCACGCGTGGCACCCGACGGTGGCGGCGGCGCGCACCATACCGACGACCTGGTGCTGCGCGTGCGCCGGCTGCGCTGAGAGGCCCCTCGGGGTCAGACGCACTCCTGCAAACGCCCAAGTCGGTTTGTAGTGCGTAGGCACCAGGACGGGTGAGTGGCTGGTCCGGGTGCACCAGGCCAGAACGGCTGCGGGGGACGATGCCCGCGAAGACACCGAAGGGCAGTGTGGGAATGCGCGAGATTTCGCGCATTCCCCGTTGTCCAGCGGTGTCTGGAGTGATCAGCAGGTGGCGACTTTTCCTTACCGGATCGGACGGTGGGCCTTCCGGCAGCGCCGGTTCGTGGGTGTTCTGTGGCTGGGTGCCCTGGTGCTGGACGAGCGCCAGTGAAAACGACGTCGATATCCGAAGCCGTGGTCTCCCCGGTCCGCAACGGGTGGCTGTCGATCGGCGCCCTCGGCATCTTGGCGCTTGCCCTCGGCACCCTGCAGTCAGTGGTGGAGCCCGCTCTCCCGCTGCTGCAACGTGAGTTGGGGGTCAGTCCCGCCGAAGGGGCTTTGATCGGCAACGCATTACTCATCACCGGCGCGGTCATCACCCCCGTCGCGGGCAAACTCGGCGACCGCTACGGTGGGAAGCGGGTGCTGGTCCGGCTGATGGCCGTGGTCTCGGCCGGTGGTCTGATGGCCGGCCTGGCGCCGAACCTGCCGGTGCTGTTGCTCGGCCAGGTGTTGCAGGGCGTCATGGTGGGCGCGCTGCCCCTCTCCTTCATCCTGGTGCGCAAACATCTCCCGACAGGAGCGTCACAGGCGGCGATCGGGCTGGTCGTCGCGCTGTTCACGGGCGGCAGCACGGTGGGAACGCTGTTCGCCGGTCCGATCGCGGAAGGACTGTCCTGGCAGTGGATGTTCGCGCTGCCGACGATCGCGATCATCGCGACGACGTTGGCCGTGGCGCGGCTGATGCCGCACGATCCGCCGATCCCGTCAGACGACAGGATCGACTGGCCTGGCACGGTTCTGCTGAGTGGCACGTTGCTCGCGTTCATGCTCGGGCTCGTGACGGTGACGAGGGACGGCGGCGTGCCGCCACTCGCGGTCGGTGCCATCGCGGTGGTCGTGGCCACCCTCGCGACCGGATGGGTCGTCGTCGAGCGCCGGGCGACCTCGCCGATGGTCGACCTGCGCATGCTGGCGAAGCCCGCGATGTGGAATGCGTGCGTGCTCACCTTCGTCATCACCACCAGTTTCGGGATGGTGGCCTTTCTGCTTCCGCAACTGTTCGGGGTATCGGCCGACGGATACGGCTTTGGAGCCGGCACCACCGACATCGGACTGTTCCTGCTGCCCGGCGCCATCGCCGGTGCGGTGAGCGATTCGGTGGGCGGGATCGCGGCGCGGCGTTTCGGTCCGCGTGCCGTGGTCATCGTGGGCACCGTCGTCACGGCGTCCACGATGATCGCCCTGGCGTCGCTGCACACCGCGGAATGGCAGCTCGTCGTCGCGAAGGTGCTGACCGCGTTCGCCGCGGGCGTCGGTACCACGGCGTTGCTTGCCGGCACCGCCACCGCCATCGAGACCAAGGACATCGGCATCGCCACCAGCCTGCTCGTGGTCACTCGCGTGATCGGCGTCGCCCTGGGCGCCCAGGTCGCCGGCGCGATCCTCGACGCCGGCGCCGACCTGAGGACGGGTCAGCCGACTGAATCGGCCTTCGTCACAGGGTTCGCGGTTGCCGGCCTCGTCGCCGCGTTGTCACTGCTCGTTGTCCGCATCACGAAAAGAGGAGCACAGGCATGACACCGACCGGTCTGTCGATGGACGTGAGCACTACGGCGAAGCGCAAAGTTCTGATCTCCGGGGCCAGTATCTCCGGACCCGCGCTGGCGTACTGGCTGCACCGGTCCGGATTCGCGGTCACCGTGGTGGAGAAGGCAGGCGCACTGCGCGAAGGTGGTTACCCGATCGACGTCCGCGGGACCGCGATAGAGGTGGTCCGGCGGATGGGGATACTGCCGCAATTACAGGACGCGCATATCGACTTGCGTCGCTGCACTTTCCTCAACGCCGACGGCAGTGAAGTCGCCTCGCTCACCCCGAGCGCCGTTGCGGGCGGTGCCGAGGGGCATGACATCGAGGTGCGCCGGGGGGATCTGGCCGCGATCCTCTACGCGATGGTTCGCGATGACGTGGAATTCCTGTTCGGAGACTCCATCGACACCTTCGACCAGTCCGTTCAAGGGGTCGACGTCACCTTCCGCAGTGGCCAACGGCGCACGTTCGACCTCGTGGTAGGCGCCGACGGTATGCACTCACCTACCCGGGAGTACCTGTTCGGGCCCGAAGCCCGGTTCCACCGCTATCTCGGCTACTGCTTCGCCATCTTCACCATGCCGAACACCCTCGGGCTCTCCCGCGAGGTCATGGTGTGGAACACCCCGGGGAAAGCCGCGGCCCTCTACGCCGTCGGGGGCCACGACAACGACGAGGTGCACGCCTTCCTGAACTTCCACCAACCAGAACCGCCGTTGGATGCCCTGCGGAACCCCGACGCCCAGCGGGACCTGGTCGCCACGATCTTCGCAGGAGCGGGGTGGGAGGTCCCTGGCATGGTCAACGCCATGCGCGACGCGGAAGACCTGTTCTTCGACACGGCCGGTCAGATCCGCATGCCCCACTGGTCCAGCGGCCGCGTCGTGCTCGTCGGTGACGCCGCGTACGCACCCTCGTTCCTCACCGGACAAGGCTCAAGCCTTGCCCTGGTCGGTGCCTACGTGCTCGCCAACGCCCTGGCCGCGAACGGGGACCACACTGCCGCGTTCGCCGCCTACGAACGCGACGTTCGCGAATTCGTAGCCATGAATCAGGCACTGGTCGACAGCGGTGCGGCCACGCTCTTTCCCACCACAGCGCGGGCCCTGGAGCAACGCAACACCACGCTGCGTGAACTCGTCACCATGCCCCCTGCCACAGCACGACCGGCCCACTCAGCCCTTGAGCTACCTGAATTCGCAGGGTACCGAAGGGGCTCCCGGGTACCGGGCTACGACAAGCGGTCCGTGCCGCCGTCGGGGGCGGCGTGGGCCAGGCCCGTCCGGTAGGCGATGACGACGAGTTGAGCCCGGTCGCGGGCCTCCAGTTTCGTCATGGCGCGCTGTACGTGGGCGCGGACGGTGAAAGGGCTGAGGAACATTCGCTCGGCGATCTCCTGGTTGGACAGGCCGGTCGCGACCAGGGCCACCATCTCGCGTTCGCGCGGGGTGAGCACGGCGAGTTCTTCGGCGTGGTGCGGCGGGGCGCTGTCCGGTGTGGCAAGGAAACGGGCGACCAAGGAGCGGGTCGCGGCGGGGGACAGCAGCGTGTCACCGTCGGCGATCGTACGGACGGCGTCCGCCAGGTCCTCGGCCCCGATGCCCTTGCCGATGAAGCCGCCGGCCCCCGCGCGCAGGGCCTGAGCGACGTACTCGTCGGTCTCGTACGTGGTGAGGATCAGGATGCGGCTGGCGCGCAGTTCCGGGTCCGCGCAGATCTCCGACGTGGCGGTGAGACCGTCCACCTCGGGCATACGGATGTCCATGACCACCACGTCCGGGCGCAGCTCCCGCGTGAGTCTCACCGCCTCCCTGCCGTCGCCGGCCTCGCCGACCACGGTGATGTCGTCGGCGCTGTCGAGAAGCATGCGGAAGGCACCGCGCAGCAGGGCCTGATCGTCGGCGAGGAGCACCCTGAGCGTCACGCTGTCTCCCCGGCCTCACCGTCGCCCGTCCGTCCGTCGCCTGTCACTCCGTCGGCCATCCGTCCCCCATCGGTGGGTGTCGCTCCGTCAGTGCTTCGTGCCGTGTCCTTGGCGGGCGGGAGGGGCAGCTGGGTCGAGACGAGGAAGCCGCCCTCCGGGCGCCTGCCCGCGAAGAGGTGCCCCCCGACCGCGGTGGCACGTTCACGCATCCCGATCAGACCGTAACCGGGCTGACGCTCCCGCATCGTGGAGGCACTCGGTCCCGTGGACGCACTCGGTCCCGGGGACGCGGTCGGCGCCGTACGAGCGTCCCCTCCGTCGTCGGCGACGGTGATGGTCACGCGATCGCGGTTCCAGGCGAGGCGCACCCGGGCGCTACCGGCGCCGGCGTGCTTGGTCACGTTGGTCAGGGCCTCCTGGACGATGCGGTAGGCGGTGAGGTCCACCCCCGAAGGCAGCGGCCTGGCCGTGCCCTCCTGGTGCACCGACACCTCCAGGCCCGCGCGGCGGAAGGAATCGAGGAGCGTGGGAAGCCGGGACAACCCGGGCGCCGGTTCGGCGGACGCGGGCGCGTCTCCGGCCTGACGCAGCAGACCGACCGTGGCCCGCAGGTCGTCGAGCGCGTCGGCGGTGGTCCCGACGAGTTCCTCGAGGCTCTTGCGGGTCTGCTCCGGGCGCGCGTCGAAGAGGTGGGCGGCGACCGTGGCCTGCGCGTTGGCCAGGGTGATCTGATGGGCCACCAGATCGTGCAGTTCCCGGGCTATGCGCAGCCGTTCCTCGGCCACTCTCCGGCGCGCCTCGCTGTCCCGGCTCTCCTCTGCCCGCCGGGCCCGCTCCTCCACGGCCGCCAGGTAGGCCCGTCGGTTGCGCACCGAGTGACCGAGGACGCCGGCCACCAGCGGGAACGCCGCGACCACTCCCATCCTGCTCGCGTCCTTCCACGAGAAGTCCCCGAACAAAGGGATGGAGGCGACCAGCACCGCGGAAGTGAGCAACACCGCGCCCGCCGCGCGCCGTTCGGTGCGCGCGGCGAGCGAGTACGAGTAAGCGGTGATCACGGCGGGGGCCACGATGAGCGGGGTGAGCAGGAGGCCCAAGGGCGGCACCAGCACGCCGACCGCGGTCGTGGCCGCCAGGGCGGCGAGGGGTGCACGATGCCGTACCGGCAGCACGGCACAGGACACCACGGCGATGACGTAGGCGGTGGCACGCGGCGCTGACAGCGTGTCGTCGACCTGCATCACCCCGCCGAGCAGACAGAACGCGAACGCCGTCGCCGTGACCGCCGCCTCACGCCACCACGCGTCGCGTGGTCGCGGCCCACCGCCCCCCGTCTTCGTCACGGCCGACTCAATCCCGGCCGACGGGGAGCCGCCGCACCGCTGCTTCCGGTCCGGTCGCGGAGGCCGGGACCCGCCTGCTCAGTGCCTCACCCTCGATGTCGATATTCGGCAGCACACGGCTCAGGATACGAGGCAGCCTCCATGCCCGTGCCCGGTGGCCGAGCAGAGCCAGGACCGCGGGTGCGATCGCCATCCGGACGACGAAGGCGTCGAAGGCGACGGCGGCGGCCAGACCGACGCCCATCGTCTGGATGGTCGGGCTGTTCATCGCGATGAATCCGGCGAACACGCTGATCATGATGATCGCCGCCGCGGCCACCACACGTCCGCTGTGCCGGAAACCGCTGACGATCGCCTCGTCGGGGGACGCGCCATGGACGTAGGCCTCCCGCATCCGGGTGAGGAGGAAGACCTCGTCATCCATGGCGAGGCCGAGACCATTCCGATGACGATGATGAGAATCGGCATCAACGACATGACCGGTCCGGCCTGCTCGATGCCGACCAGGTCCGCCGCCCACCCCACTGGAAGACGGCCACGAGGACACCGAAGGCGGCACCCACCGACAGCAGAAAGCCGAGCGCGGCCTTGACCGGGACCAGGTCCGGGAGTTCGGTGACCTCAGCTGTAGCCGGACTGTCCCGCCCTCCGTGGACGAGCGGCGGACCGGCCATGACCTCCCCGGGGCCGCCGATCACCGACCGGTGCAATCCAGGCGTGCGCCGGCCGCGCTTGGCGGGTGTTGGTGCGGGGTGCGACGACGGGCCTGTCGGGCGACGGGTGATCGCTGTGGGCGAATCGCGTTGCACGCAACGTGAATTGCGGAACCGGGCGTCGCCCCCCGCCGCGAATGGAGCGGGGAAGATCACAGGTGCATTTCGGGCTTTTCGGACTTCGATCTTCACGGAAGGCTCACAAGTTGGCTAAGTTGACCACTGCATGCACGACTTCCACCGATAGGCAGGTGGTTTCGTGCGCTCTCGGACAGAAGGAGGGCCCCTTTTCATGGAGTCGGATCGAACCTCGCGCCCTGAAGTGAGCGACGTCGCGGGCCTGGCCAACTCCCTTGTCCCGAAGGGCTTCACTGTCGAGGCCCGGCTTTCGCGGTTTGGTGGTTCCCGCGTTGGTGAATGAGAGCGAGAGCCCGAGCCCTGACGAGGTCCGGCGGTGGATCGACAGCCTCTACGACCGGGCCGAGAGCGACACGGGTACCTTCAACGCGACCCGTGCCGCCGCGATCCCGCGCCAGCGGGGCGAGGCAGCCGGCAGCCGGTCCCGGGGGGACGCGGAGCCCACGGTCGGAAACCTTGCCCGGCAGTGGTTCGACGTCGCCCGTGCCAAGCTGGGGCCGATCGTGCCGGCGTCGCAGCCGGACAGGAGGTTGCCGGTCCGTCCCGACCGCGCGCCTCAGGCAGCACGACCCGAGCGCCCGGCGGAACGTCCCGCGGAACCCCGCGCTCTCGAAGCGCCCCAAGCACCCACCGGTTTTTTTCGGGAGCTGACAGGCGGATCAGCTCAGGCATCGACCACTGGATTCCTCCCGGAGCTCTCCGACCAGCGTGTCGCACCGGCTGTGGCAGGCGAGTCCCGATGGGACGAGAGCGCCTGGCGCACCGGTGCACAGCCGGTCCTCGGCGACGTGAAGGCGCGGCCGCTACACGAGCCCGCACCAGCGTCCGCCCCGGAGTTCAGTCCGCTGCCCGCTCCGGAGTTCAGCCCATTGCCCAGCCCGCAGACCGCCACGGCGCTGCCCACCATCCCGCACCCCACCGCGGGTACTCACGATGCGGATCTTCCAACAGGCGGGACGGAAACGTACGGTGCCGGTCCGGCGATCGGCGCGACCGCCGCGACAGCACCGTATGCCACGGCTCTGTCAGCCGATCCCACCGCGTACTACACCTCCGGTCCACCGGCCGACGTGACCACCACGAGCTATGGCGCCGGTCTGCCAAGCATCCCCGCTTCTGCCCTGGCGGCCCCTGTTGCGGCAGTGCCCGCGGAGCCGATCACCGCACCCGCCTCCGCTGAACTGACAGGGGCTGCCGGTCCGACGGAATCGATGACCTTCACGGCACGCGAAACTCCCTTCACCACCTTCACACCCGGTGTTGACGGTAGACCCTGGCCGTCGCCGGACGCCGGCCACAGCACCCAGGTCGAGCGGGTGGTCGCCTTCGCCCGGGCGCAGATCGGTCGGCCCTGCGTATGGGGTGCGGTCGGGCCGGGATCGTACGACGCCCCCGGTCTCACCCAGGCCGCGTGGAAGGCTGTCGGCGTCACGCTTCCCAGGACCACCCAGGCCCAGTGGGGAGCGGGAGTTCAGGTCTCCCTCGGTGACGTTCAGGTCGGAGACCTGGTCTTCTTCCATGACGACCTCGGCCACGTCGGCATCTGGAGCGGCGACGGCATGGTCATTCACGCCCCGGGGCCGGGAGCGCTCATCCGTGAGGAGTCGGTGTTCTTCGCCGGCCAGTCCGCGATCAAGGGCGCGGTCCGCCCGGCCTGACGTCCCCTCAGGCCGGTTGCTAGAGGGGGCGTGCCGATGTCCTCATGCAGGATCTGTCCCTCAGAGCACGAGCCGTCATATCGGCCTCGGTGTCGACGCCATGCCCCCTCGGGGATGTCAGGGCGCGTGCAAGGCCGGAACCCGGTGGAGTTCAGGTGGGCATGCCGGTGAGGGAGAGGAATTCGGCGCGTGACCGGGCGTCGTGGCGGAGTGTGCCGAGGAGGGTGGAGGTGAGGGTGCTGGAGCCGGTGGCCTGGACTCCGCGCAAGGTCATGCAGGTGTGTTCGGCTTCGATCACGACCCCGACGCCCTTGGGCTCCAGGTGGGTATGCAGCCAGTCGGCGACCTGCTTGGTCAGGCGTTCCTGAACCTGAGGGCGGAAGGCGAAGTGTTCGACGACCCGGGCCAGTTTCGACAGGCCGAGGATGCGGCTGCCGGGCAGGTAGCCGACGTGTGCGGTGCCGATGACGGGCAGCATGTGGTGCTCGCAGATAGACCGGACGGGGATTCTGCGCGCCAGCACCAGCTCGTCGTAGCCCTCGTCGTTGGGGAAGGTCGTCAGGTCGAAGGGGCGCGGGCTGAACAGTTCGGCATAGGCGCGGGCCATGCGGCCGGGGGTGCCGTTCAGGCTCTCGGTGTCGGTCTGGATGCCGAGCGCTTCGAGGAACTGGGCGGCGGCGCGTTCGGCGCCGGGCAGGTCTATGCCGCCGGTGTCGTGGACGACGCGCAGCGGGGTGATGGACGGCATCGCCGTCTGGGGTCCGGGGATGTCGGCGAAACGGGTGGGCACACCAGCCCTTTCCGGTGATGAGGCCGTGATCGGCGCCGTGGTGTCCATGACGTACTCCTCGTGAGATGTGGAACTGCGGGGGCGGGTAGCTGTGTGCCTGGCTCGTGGGCCATTCGGTGCTGTATCGAGCGGACCGGTTCGCCGGTGGCTCGGATTCCTCCAGCGCCTGGGCGAGGAGCCGCCCGGCCGGCTCGTAGTGCTGCTCGGGCAGGCTGACGGTGGCCGGCATGCTGGAGCCTCGGCGGCTTCGTCGCGGCTGACCGGTCCCGGCCGGGCACGACGTGCTCGTGGAGCCTCCTGCGGGACCGCTCGTCCAAGGCGGCGACGGGCGAGAGGCTGGTGCGGGGTGCTTCCTTCCGGTGGTCCACGGACACCAGTGTAAAACCAATACTGATTGACTAAAGAAGGTTTCCGCGATTCTATTGTTAGTGAGGATTGTCTATAGAGGGATGGGTGTCATGCCGTCCGCAGCGCTGCCACAGCATGCCGGAGTCTCCCTGACGGCAGAGGAAGATCATGAGTGAGAACCTGGACCGGCTGGGCGCCGAAGGCGTAGCGGTCTGGCTGGACGATCTGAGCCGGGAGCGGCTCGCGGGGGGCCGGCTGACCGACCTGGTGGAGGAACAGCGGGTGGTCGGCATCACCAGCAACCCGACGATCTTCGCCAAGGCGATCCGCTCGGGTGCCCGCTACGACGAGCAGGTAAAGGGTCTCGCCCGGCGCGGGGTTCGGGTCGAGGAGGCCGTCAGGCTGCTGACGGCGTTCGACGTGCGCTGGGCCTGCGACGTACTGCGCCCGGTGTACGAGGCAAGCGGCGGTGTCGACGGGCGAGTGTCGCTCGAGGTGGATCCGCGCGTCGCCCACGACACTGCGGCGACGGTCGCCGAGGCACGGGCTCTGTGGTGGTTGGTGGACCGACCGAACATGTTCGTGAAGATCCCCGCCACGCAGGAGGGCCTGGAGGCGATCAGCACGGCGCTCGGCGAGGGCATCAGCATCAACGTGACCCTGATCTTCTCTCTGGACCGCTACGACCAGGTGCTCCGCGCCTTCCTGGACGGCATGGGCAGGGCGCATGCGGCGGGCCACGACCTGACGTCCATCGCGTCGGTGGCCTCTTTCTTCGTCAGCCGGGTGGACACCGAGGTCGACAGCCGACTGGACAAGATCGGCACGCCGGAGGCACGGGACCTGCGCGGTCGGGCAGCCATCGTCAACGCACGCCTGGCCTACCGGCACTTCGAGCAGGCGTGCGCAGGGGACCGATGGAGGGCCCTGGCGGCGGCCGGGATGCGCCCGCAACGCCCGCTGTGGGCATCCACCGGGGTGAAGGACCCCGCCTACCACGACACCCGCTACGTCGACGAACTGGTGGCTCCCGGCGTGGTCAACACCATGCCGGAACGGACCCTGCGCGCAGTAGCGGATCACGGCCGCATCCAGGGCGACACGATCCATGGCGCTTACGGGGAAGCCCAGCAGGTACTCGATGACCTGGAGGCTGTCGGAGTGTCCTATGAGGACGTGGTGCGTGTGCTGGAGGACGAGGGCATCAGTACGTTCACGGCCTCCGGCAACGAGCTCTTCGAGCAACTGGACAGCGCACTTCACGCCGCGCGCACCGCGGCATGATGCGGCCGGTCGCCGACCGGACCGTCCCGGAGCAGCTTCCTTCCCCGATCGGCAGACAGGCCGTGCAAACACCGCAACCGCCCGCAGCGCAGCGCCGTTGGCGACGATGGACTCCAGAGCGGCAGGCGCGCGGACCAGCGCGCAAGCGGACCCTGGCGCCCATGCCGACCGAGCCCGCCACCACACAGCGGCCCCGCCCGCGGCATACGGCGGTGACGGTGTGCGGTCCGGTGGAATGCCCAGCCTCGCCCACACAGGGCGAGGCGGGGCATCCTGACTGCGTTCTCTGCGAGAGCTGTATCAGCTCCCGGTGAGGAGCGCCGTGAGGCGGGCCGTGCCCGCGGATACGGCGAGAAGAGTGCCCAGCGCGGTCCGCTCGGCCGACGCCGACGCCGACGATCCCATGCCGCCGGGTTCCGCCAGCGCTCCGACCAGCAGCACCTGCCACGGCCCCGGTGCCCCCTCCGCCTCGACCGTGACCGTGTCGCCGTCGCGAGTCGTCCGGAAGACGGCCGACGAGCCGCCCCGGGCGCCCGGGGCCGGGATCCGCGTCACGACCGTCGCACCGTCGACGGGTGCGTGCACCCGCAGTGTCACCCCGTGCGCCCAGTCGTACTCCGCCGCGTCGTCGCTCGCGCCGTACGGGATGACCGAGCCGGGCCGGGCGAGCAGGGGAAGGCTGTCGTAGCCGTACCGTTCGCGCCGCCAGCCCGGTCCATGGATCTGTTCGCCCGACAGCAGATGCGTCCAGATGCCGTCCGGGACGTAGTAGTCGACGACGCCGTCGGCCGAGAACACGGGGGCGACGAGCAGGTCGTCGCCGAGCATGTACTGCCGGTCGAGGGTGTGGCAGGCCGGGTCGTCGGGGAACTCCAGGACCATCGCCCGCATCATCGGCGTGCCGCGCTCGGCGGCCTGTTGTGCAGCTCGGAACAGGTAGGGCATGAGCCGGTGCTTGAGGCGGGTGAAGTCGCGGCTGACCTCGACCGCCTCCTCGTCGTAGTCCCACGGCACCCGGTACGACTTGCTGCCGTGCAGCCGGCTGTGCGACGACAGCAGCCCGAACTGCACCCACCGCTTGAACACCTCGGGCGTCGGCGTGCCCTCGAAGCCGCCGATGTCATGGCTCCAGAAGCCGAACCCGGACAGGCCGAGGGACAGCCCGCCGCGCAGCGACTCGGCCATCGCGCCGAAGTGCGACTCGCAGTCGCCTCCCCAGTGCACCGGGAACCGCTGTCCGCCCGCCGTCGCCGAGCGGGCGAAGAGCACGGCCTCACCGGCGCCCCTGGCCTCGCTCAGCACCTCGAAGACCGTCTCGTTGTAGAGCTGCGTGTAGTAGTTGTGCATGCGCTCCGGGTCGGAGCCGTCGTGCCAGACCACATCGGTCGGGATCCGCTCGCCGAAGTCGGTCTTGAAGCAGTCGACGCCCTGCGCGGTGAGAGCCCGCAGCTTGCTGGCGTACCACCGGCGCGCGTCCGGGTCGGTGAAGTCGACCAGGGCCATGCCGGCCTGCCACAGGTCCCACTGCCACACGTCGCCGTTGGCCTTGCGGACCAGATAGCCGTGCCGCTTGGCCTCCGCGAACAGCGCGGACTTCTGTGCGATGTACGGGTTGATCCACACCGACACGCGCAGGTCGTGCTCCTCCTTCAGCCGCCGCAGCATGCCCTCCGGGTCCGGGAAGACCTCCGGGTCCCAGGTGAAGTCGCACCACTGGTACTCGCGCATCCAGAAGCAGTCGAAGTGGAAGACGCCCAGCGGGATGTCGCGGTCGGCCATCCCGCGCACGAACCGGTTCACCGTCTCCTCGTCGTACGAGGTCGTGAACGACGTCGACAGCCACAGCCCGAACGACCAGGCCGGCGGCAGCGCCGGGCGGCCGGTCAGCGCCGTGTAGCGGTCCAGGACGTCCTTGGGCGTCGGACCGTACACCACGAAGTACTCCAGCGACTGGTCCTCGACGCTGAACTGCACCTGCCCGACGGCCTCCGAGTCGACCTCGTAGCTCACCTTGCCGGGGTGGTTGACGAAGACGCCGTAGCCGCGGTTGGTGAGGTGGAAGGGGACGTTCTTGTACGCCTGCTCGCTCGCGGTGCCGCCGTCGGCCTGCCAGATGTCGACGCTCTGGCCGTTCTTCACGAACGGCGTGAACCGTTCACCGAGCCCGTACACCAACTCTCCGACGTCGAGTGCCAGTTGCGCCAGTGAGTAGTGGCGGCCGCCGTCCGTGACCGCGAAGCCGGTGCCGCGCGCCTTCGCCGAGGTGAGGACGCGACCGTTCTCGGTGAAGTCCAGCCGCCACGGGGCCGCGGTGTCCACGCGCAAGGACAGCTTCCCGGCCCTGAGTTCCAGCAGCGAGCCCTCCCGGGTGACCCTTGCCGCGTAGCCGGGCTCGGTGTGCAGCGCGAACTCCGGACCGCGCTCGGCAGCGCCCGCGTGGTGGGTGGAGCGGATACCGATCACGCCCTCGGCGGGGGACCAGCACTCGACGGTCAGCAGCGGGCTGTTGAGGGTGTGACCGCGGCGCGTGACGTGCCGCACGGGCGCGTGGAGCGTGAAACGGTCCTCGTCGACGCGGACGTCGGCGACCTCGGCGGCGTACGACGCCTGGACGCCTTCGCGCATCATCCAGTAGCCGTCGGTGAACTTCATCGGGGGGCCTCGCCAGGGGTGGTGCGGGCGCGGTGGGCGGCGATCAGCCGCTGGTACCAGCGGTAGCTGTCCTTGGGTGTGCGTACTTGCGTGTCGTAGTCGACCCGGACGATGCCGAAGCGCTGACCGTAGCCGCGGGCCCACTCGAAGTTGTCCAGCAGCGACCACACGTAGTAGCCGCGCACGTCGACGCCCGCGCGCAGGGCGGCGGCGAGCGCGTCCAGATGGCTGTGGAGGTAGTCGACCCGCTCCACGTCGCGGACCCGGCCGTCGGAGTCGACGGTGTCCGCCTCCGCCGAGCCGTTCTCAGTGATCAGGAGCGGTGGCAGCGCGGGGTAGCGCTCGGCCAGGTCCACCAGCAGATCCGTGAAGGTGTGCGGGACGACGGGCCAGCCCATGGTGGTGTGGCGGACGTCGTCGCGCCAGGTCTCTTGGGCCCGGACGTCGACCGCGGTGCGGGTGGCCGGGTCGGCGTCGCGGTACGGGGCGTCGGCGACGGTGATCGGCCGGTAGTAGTTGATGCCGACGAAGTCGAGGGGCGCGCCGATGAGATCGAGGTCGCCGTCGAGGCGGTACGAGCCGTCGCCACTGGGCAGCAGCTCGCCCCAGGTCTCGGCTTCGTGCTCCGGGTAGCGCCCGGCGAACAGCGGCTCGAACCACACGTCGTTGTGGAGCGTCCCGACCCGGCGTACGGCGGCCAGGTCGGCGGGAGAGTCCGTGGCCGGCAGCAGCCGGTCGGGGTTGAGCGTGATCCCGACCTCCCGTGCCCCCGCAGCGCGCAGCGCGCGCACGGCCAGCCCGTGGCCGACGAGCAGATGGTGTGCGGCGGCGAGCGCGCCGCGGCCCTCCCTGGCGCCCGGCGCGTGGGCGCCCGCCGCGTAGCCGACGAAGGCGCTGCAGAAGGGCTCGTTGAGCGTGATCCAGCGGTCCACCCGGTCGCCGAGCCGGGCGGCGACCACCCCGGCGTACTCGGCGAACCGCTCCGCCGTCTCGCGTACCCGCCAGCCGCCCCGTTCCTCCAGAGCCTGGGGGAGGTCCCAGTGGTAGAGGGTGGCGGCGGGGGAGATGCCGGAGGCCAGCAGCTCGTCGACTAGCCGGTCGTAGAAGTCGAGCCCGGCAGCGTTGACGGGGTCGGAGCCGGCCGGCTGGATGCGCGGCCAGGCGATGGAGAAGCGGTAGCTGTCCACGCCCAGCTCGCGCAGCAGCGCGACGTCCTCGCGGTAGCGGTGGTAGTGGTCGCAGGCGACGTCACCGGTGGCGCCGTCCGCGACGCGCCCGGGCTCACGGCAGAACGTGTCCCAGATGGACGGGCCCCTGCCGTCCTCGTCGTACGCGCCCTCGATCTGGTAACTGGCCGTGGCGGCACCGAAGAAGAAGCCGGCGGGGAACTCGGGGAACTCTGAGGAACTCACGGAAAAGGCACCTGCCTACTTGACCGACCCGCCGGTGATCCCGGCGGCGATGTACTTCTGGGCGACGACGAGCAGGATGGCGGCCGGTACGGCGGAGAGCACCGCGGTTGCCATGACCGCGCCCCAGTCGCTGACATGTGCGCCGACGAACTGGTAAATGCCGAGCGTGATCGGCTTGACGTCGTCCGTGGTGTTGAGGGTGAGCGCGAACATGAAGTCCGACCAGGCGAAGAGGAAGGTGAACAGCCCGGCGGTGATCAGGGCGTTGCGGCTCATGGGCAGCACGATCCGCACGAACGCGGTGAAGCGGTTCGCGCCGTCCACCATCGCGGCCTCGACGACCTCGCTCGGGATCGACACCATGAACGCCCGCAGCAGCACGACCGCGAACGGCAGTCCGAGCGAGGCGTCCGCCAGGATCAGCCCCAGGTAGGAGTTGACGAGGTCGAGCTGCGCGTAGGCGCTGTAGAGGGCGTTGGCGATGACGATGCCCGGAACCATCTGCGTGATGAGCGTCGCGAAGACGATGCCCTGCCCGCCGCGGAGTCCGAACTGGGCAAGCCCGTACGCGGCGGGCGCGGCGAGCGCGAGGCAGACGACGACGGCGCCGAGTGCGACGACGAAGCTGGTGAGCAGCGAGCCACCCTGGGTGCTGATCGCCGTGTCGAAGTTCTTCAGGGACGGCGAGAGGGGGAACCACTCGGTGGCGGCGATGCTCGACTCGGGCTGAAGGGCGGTGTTGAGCATCCAGTACACGGGGAAGAGCAGCACGGCGAGGATCAGCAGCGCGGCGGCGGTGTTCCACACCGAACGAACGCGGAGAAGGTTCGCCGGTCGCTTCATCGGTCGGTTCATCGTCGGTCACTTCCCCTTGCCGAAGTCGGCGCGGTTGGCCCGCAGGTACAGCACGGCGAAGACCGCGCTGATGAGGATGAGGACATTGCCCACCACGGCGCCCTGGCCGAAGTCGAGCTGGAGGAAGGAGAGCTGGTACGTGACCGTGCCCAGCGTCTGGGTGGAGTCCGCCGGCCCGCCCGAGGTCAGCGCCAGGATCAGGTCGAGGATCTTCACCGTCGACATGAAGCCCAGCACGAGCACGACGGTGATCACCGGCCGCAGCATCGGCAGCGTGATGCTGCGGAACGTCCGCCAGGGGCCGGAGCCGTCGAGCGATGCGGCCTCGTAGAGATCGCGCGGAATCTCCTGGAGACCGCCGTAGAGGATGACCATGTTGAACGGGATGCCGATCCAGATGTTGACCAGGATGGCCGACAGCAGTGCCACGCCGGGGCTGCTCAGCCACGGCACGCCGTCCTGCGGGACCAGGCCGACCGCGTGGAGGGCGGCGTTCAGCATGCCGTGGTCCTGGTCGAGGATGCGTCGCCAGACGACGGCGGAGACGACCATGGGCACGAGCCACGGCAGCAGCAGGATGGCGCGCACGAAGCCGGAGAGCCGGAAGCGGCGGGAGAAGAACACGGCGAGGGCCAGGCCGAGGGTGAACTGGCCGAGCAGCGAGCCGACGGTGAACAGGGCCGTGTGCCACAGGGCGTCGGTGAACAGCTCGTCGGCGAAGACGGCCCGCCAGTTGTCGAGGCCGTTGAACGGCGCCTCGCCGGTGAAGTACGTCTTCGGCGTGTAGTGCTGGAAGCTCATCACGATGTTGCGGACGAGCGGGTAGCCGAAGAAGAGCACCATGTAGGCGAGCGCGGGAGCGACGAAGAGCCAGCGCAGCAGCCCGCGGCGCAGCGGAGCGCGACCGGCGGCGGACTTCGTTTCGGCGGCGCCCGTGGCGGGTGCCGGGGAGGTGACGGTGGTCATGGCCGGTTCCTCACTTCCCCGCCGAAGCCTGCTGCTGGGCCCGGTGCAGGGCCTGTTCGGGACTGGTCCGGCCCGTCAGCACGGACTGGAAGGCGCCCGCGAGCGCGTCGCCGACGACCGGCCAGCCGGTGCCGACCTTCGCCGTACGGGAGCGGGCGGTGGTGACGAGCTCGGCGAAGGCGGCGAGCTTCGGGTTCTGCTTCGCGTACGCCCGTGCGGCCGTGGCGCGGGTGGGCACGTTGTTGACCGATGCGCCCCACTGGAGCTGGTTCTTCTCGGAGTTGAGGCAGTTCAGGACCTTGCCGGCGTTCTTCTCGCGGGCCGGGTCCTCGTCGTTCTTCGGTACGGCCATGACGGTGCCGCCGATGGGCGGCACCGCCGGCTTTCCCGCCTCGGGCACCGGAATGCTCGCGACCGCCCAGTCCACGTCCTTCTGGGCGCTGAGGACCGGAACCTGCCACGGCCCGTTGATCATCATGGCGGCACGGCCCGCGACGAACTGGTCGTTGACGTCCTGCTGGTTCCAGTTGACGACGGACCTGGAGGCGGAGCCGTCGGCGACCAGATCCTTCCAGAGCTGGAGCGCGGCCTCGCCTTTGCCGTTGTCGATCTCGGCCTCGTCACCGCCGGCGGACCAGAAGAACGGAAGGAACTGGTAGACGCCGTCCGCGTTCGGGCTCGCGCTGAAGGCCATCCCGTACGTGTCGCCCGCGGTCAGCTTCTTCGCGGCGGTCCGCAACTCCCTCCAGGTGGTGGGCGGGGAGATGCCCGCGTCCTTGAGGAGTTTGGTGTTGTAGATCAGCGCGAGGGAGTTGACGGAGCGGGCGATGCCGTACTGGGTGCCGTCGTACGAGCCGAGGGACTTCGCGCTCGCGGAGAGGCCGGAGGTGTCGACCCCGACCTCGTCGAGCGGCCGCAGGCCCTCGGTCTGCGCGAACTGGGGCAGCTCCGAACCGTCGAGCTCCAGGATGTCGGTGAGCGAGTCGGACGACGCCATCCGAAGCGCCTTGGAGGCGATCTGGTCGGCGGGCACGCTGATCTGCTCGACCTTCAAGCCGAGCGGCTTGCCGCAGCGGTCGAAGAACCGCTGGTTGGCGGTGTGCTCAGCGGTGTCGGTCGCCGAGTTGAGCACGGTGACGGTGCCCGGGTCGGGCTCCGCGGCACAACCGGCCAACCCTGGCGCGACGAGGGCACAGGCAAGGGTGGCGGCGAGCGCGGGAACGCGTCCGCGTCTTGTTCCGATGCGTCCTGCTAAGAAGGGCAAGGTTGATCCTCCGTTACATGTGCGGCTCTGGACATGCGGTGGTCCGGCGATGGAAGCGTCGCCGGCCGTGCCGTACGGGCGGTCCGAGTGGTCAGCCGGGCGACGGCGGAGCGATGACGGGCCCGGCCATCCGCGGCTGGATCAGGTGGTGCGGCGCGCCGGAGAGCATGCTCGAGGAAAGTGCCGCGACGGGCTCCCGCGAAGTCGATGACCGGTCGTCGCGGCCGGGGCCGATCGCGTCGATGGCGAGCCGGGCCACGGCCGTGGACATCTCCGCGACGGGCAGATCGATCCGCGGCAGATGCCGGATGCCCAGCTCGTCCGGGAGACTGCCGACGAGCACGACGTTCAGGTCGTGGGGGACCCGCAACCCGGCCGCCGCCACCGCGTCCAGCAGACGGGGGAGGAGGATCAGGTGCTGGACGACCAGCGCGGTCGGGACGGGCCGCGCGGCCAGCGCCTCGCTCAGCCGCCGCGCGAGGACGTCCGGGTCGCGGTGGGACGGGATCACGCGGACGTCGGCTGCGGTCCCGACGGCCGCTCGCCGGGCGCCGTCGAGGCCGTGCAGGGCATAGCCGCGGCGCGCGGCGATCTCGTGCTCGGCCGACGAGAGGAAGAGGATCCGCCGGTGGCCGGCAGCGGCGGTCTCGCGCACGGCGAGGGCGACGGCGGCCTCCCAGTCGAGGTCGGTCCAGGGCAGCGCCGCGTGATCGTCGTGACCGAGCAGCGCCCCGGGGAAGCCCAGTTCGCGCAGGACCTCGACACGGGGGTCGCGGTCCTCGACCGCCATCAGCACCGCCGCGTCCGCGAGCCTGCTGCGGGCCACCCGGCGCAGCCCGCCGACGCCGTCGCTGTCCGTCATCAGCAGCACGTCGTACCCGTGCACACGGGCGGCGTCGGTGACGTCGATCGCGAACCGCCCGTCGATCGCCCGGTACGCCCCGGGCACGCGCGGCGCGGCCAGCGCGAGCACCCGGGTCCGTGCGCTGCGCAGCGTACGGGCACTCGCGCGCGGGTGGTATCCGAGCTCGTCGATCGCGGCCTGCACCGCGCGCCGGGTGTCCTCGGAAATCTTGCGCGACCCGCTCAGGACGTACGACACGGTGCTCGGCGCGACGCCTGCCCGCTGGGCGACGTCCTTGATCGTGGTCATCCCCACCCCCCACCCGGCCCGTCTCGGGCCCGCCGGCTTCCTCGAATCAATCGAATCGATTCGACAAACGGGGTGACCTTAAGCACGGCGGGTCTGGAAGGGCAATACCTTGAGCGATACCGCGGCTTGCGAACTGCACGGCATGGTCTTCGGCGGGTGCGAATCGTTCCTGCGGTGAAAATCCTGGTCCGTGTGGGTGAGCGCAGCCGCTTATGTCTCCGGGGGTCCGCGAGGGCCGGTAGAACGCGGGGAGTGTTCCGTCGTGCTGAAGGGTGGTCATGGTGAGCCGAGGCTTGATCGTCGTGGATGTCCAGAACGACTTCTGTGAAGGAGGCAGTATCCCCGTGACGGGTGGCGCGCGGATCGCGACCAAGATCGCCGAACTGGTGGAGCAGACCGCGGGCCGTGACTACCGGTACGTCGTCGCCACCCGCGACCACCACATCGACCCGGGAGGTCACTTCTCCGAGACCCCGGACTTCAAGGACAGCTTCCCCGTCCACTGCGTGGCAGGAAACGAAGGCGGTGAATTCCACCCCCACTTCGCCCCCGTCGTCATCGGCGGAAAGGTCGACGCCGTCTTCTACAAGGGGGCCCACAGCGCATCCAAGAGCGGCTTCGAAGGAGCCGACGAAGCAGGAACCCCCCTCGCGGACTGGTTGCGCGCCCGCGGGGTCGAGGACGTCGACGTGGTGGGCATCGCCACGGACCACTGCGTGCGTGCCACCGCGCTGGATGCCGTGAAGGCCGGCTTCCGCGCACGGGTACGCCTGGACTACTCGGTCGGAGTCGCCCCGGACACGACAGCCGCGGCTGTGGACGACTTCCGCCAGGCAGGCATCGCCGTATCCGGCGAGGCACCACTACCGTAGTAGTCCCCGCTCCGGGCCCGGCGCGGGGCCGGGGTGATCGGTGGTGGGCCCTGCCGCCGAGCACGCGGCAGGGCGGGCCATCTGCTCCGGCGGAGGTGAGTCGGGAGCGTGGCGCGGACGCATTCGGCCGGGCGAAGCCGGTTGCACCTGACGCTGACGGCTCCGTCAGCCCGCGCCAGGGGCGGTCGTGCATGTGACCGCGATGACTCCGTGGCGCGGGACGTGCGGGCGGGTCCCGACGCTGAGGCCGCTTTCTCGATGGAGCAGGGACCTCCACGGCGTGTGGTGGTGGGCCATCTCCCAGGGACAGCGGTTCAGGCGATGGAGGCCGAGATGACGGCGGACACAGCGAGGTTGCAGGACGCCGTCACCCAGACCGCGGGATGAGGCTCTGCCTCGACCAGCGTCGCACCCAGGCGCCCCGGCGTGATCAGGTCCACCACCAGGAACGCCACGGCCATCATCACCAGCCCCAGCAGCCCGAACGCCGCGGTCGAGACCAGCCCCTTGCCGAAGTCCTCGTACGTCGTCCAGATGGACGTGAAGACGATGCCGCCGATACCGACCAGTGCGGAGCTGAGCACCATGGCGGCGTTGCGATTGCGCTGCTCCCAGATCTGTCGGCCGAGCTTTCCAGGCGTCAGCAGGTCGACCAGGACGATGCCGAGGACCAACAGGACCAGTCCCAGGCCGCCGTAGGCGGTGGCCCGCCCGAGTCCGTTGACGATGTCGCTCATGGGGTTGCCGACTCCGAGGGTAGAGATCGTGAGTGATCGCGGTCAAAGAGAGGCAAAATCTAGCGCATACGCTCCGCCCGCTGATCGGCCCCCCACATCCTCCTCTGCTTCCGGAACTTCGAAGCGGGAAGCCAGTCGGGATGGAGAGCTACTCACTCCGTGCTGCGGTGCGTGAAAGAGGTGACGTTCGAGCGGACTCCGTCGGCAGTTCCGTGACGGAGTCCGCTCGGCCGCGCTGATGACCAATCAGGCCGTGTGCAGTGTCAGCCCGTACCGGTTGAGGATCTCGTTGACGGGCTGGTGCCAGGTCTGGCCGCCGCCGCTGCAGTTGCCCCAGCCGCCGGAGGTGACGCCCTGGGCCTGGTCGCCGCTGATGAACGAACCTCCCGAGTCGCCGGGTTCGGCACACACGCTCGTCTTCGTCATCTGGTGGACGGCGCCCTGGCTGTAGTTCACCGTCTCGTTCTTCGCCAGCACGGTGCCGCAATGCCAGCGAGTGGTGGAGCCGGAACGGCAGACGGAGGCACCCACCGGGGCCTCGGCGGAGCCGCGGACGAGCTGGTCGGGAACCGTGCCCCAGCCGAGCACCACCGGTACGGTCCACCAGCCGCTGCCCACGTTCACCCAGGCGTAGTCGTTACCCGGGAACGACGACCCCTGGAAGTTGCCGATGTAGGACCGGTCCCAGCCGTACACGGCCGCACTCGGCTGGCCGCAGTGCCCGGCGGTGACGAAGCCGCCGCGCACGGAGAAGCCGATGGAGCAGCGGACGTTGCCGGTGTAGTAGGGGTCACCGCCCACGGTGCCGGCGGCAAAGGTACGCGGGGCGGTGGATATCTGGCGCACCGTCACGGGGCCCGCTTCGCGGGCTCTGGCGAGGAAGGCCCGGACATCGTTGTCGTCCCGGTGTGCGGAGACGATGTTCACGACGACCTTGTTGGCTTTCGGATCCACGTGCCAACTGGCGACTCCGGCGGGCGCGGACAGCGCGTCGATGCTGTTCTTCGCTGCGTCGAGTTGCCGCGCGTCGTACCGCACGAGGCGTACGGCCGCTCCGGTCGCGCGTACGGCGTCGGCCTGCGCGGCACGGGTGACGGCCACGGTGAGTCGGCCGCTGTCGGCGTCGAACCAGGAGCCGCCGTAGGCCGAACCGGCCGCGCCACGCGCCTTGCGTTCGACGGAGGTCGCGGTCTTCTCCGCGGCCAGGCGTGCCTCGGCCTCGTTCCGCGTCAGCGCCAGGTCGCGCTGCATCGCGGAGAGGAGCTCGGGGGAGGCCGGTGCTTCGGTGGAGCGCGCGGGAGCATCCGCGGCGGAAGCGGGCAGGGCGCTCGCGGTCGCCCAGGTGCCGAGCAGGAGGAGTGCGGACAGTGCGGTGCGCAGTGTTGTGGTGCGTCTCAAGGGAATGACCCTTCGTTGTTCCAACAGGGTGGGGGTGGAACAGCAGTGCTTGAGAGCGCTCTCGTGTGCGCGGCAGAGCCTAGCCCGTGAGTACATATAGGTCTATGCCAATTCCGGCCGCGGTTGAGGGGTGCGTCAGCGCGGTGCCATGGCACCGCGAGCCGGGCCGGGGCGTCGAACTTCACGGCGGCACCGGACGCGCCGGCCGAACCCCTCCGGGCGCGGGGAGGGAAGGGAATTCCCCCACGCGGGACGATCTTGGTTGATATACGCTGCGTCTGACTTGTTCGAACAGTTCGGCGAATCCATGCCAACCGATTCGTCCTGCCCGGGGGGGCATTCCCATGACTTCGCAGTCCCGCGCGGTGCTCGGCATCGCGCTCACTCCCGTCTTCGCTCTGGCGGCCGCCGACCCGGCCGCCGCCCACGCCACCGCCGCGGCCACTGGCACCGCCACGGCCACCTCCGCCACGGCCGCCGGCACCGCTGTGGCCGGCGTCGAGACGCGTGCGCCGGGCCCGTGGGGCACCCGCGCCCTCCACGCCCCGGCCCCCAACCCAGGTGAAGCCTCGGGCGGGCTGAACGCCCTGGTGTCGGCGGGGGACGGCGCCCTCGTCTCCCTCACCCGCGACGGGCGTTCCACCCGGATCCGGCCTGCCGGCAGCACCCGCTGGCTCACCCCGCAGACCTGGCCGGACGCCGGCGGATACAGCACCGAGTTGGCCTCGCTCGGCGACGGCTCGGTGCGCCTGGCCTGGCGAGCCGAACGCGCCGACGACCACGGCAACCACTGGCTGAAGGTCGCCACCCTCGCGCCCGGGGCGACCGCCTTCTCCGAGCCCGAATACGTCGCCGC
The DNA here is from genome assembly GCF_039532725.1 of Streptomyces coeruleofuscus. Taxonomy (NCBI): domain Bacteria; kingdom Bacillati; phylum Actinomycetota; class Actinomycetes; order Kitasatosporales; family Streptomycetaceae; genus Streptomyces; species Streptomyces coeruleofuscus. The sequence continues at coordinate 48,655 of NZ_BAAASE010000016.1, read as the reverse complement.
CGTCCCCGAGAAGGGCTACCACCACCTGGCGGCGGCCCCCGACGGCCGGTTGATCGCCGTGTGGTCGGTCTCCGGTGTCGTGAGGGCCGCCGAGAAGACCGGCCCGCAGGCCGCGTGGACCGCTCCGGTCGGCCTCAACGGGCAGCCGCCGTCCGGCAGCCGCGACATCGCCAACATGGACCTCGCGGTCGCCAAGGACGGAACCGCCCTGCTGGTGTGGCAGTGGCAGGCGAGCAACGCCGTCGTCGCCCTGGAGAAGGCCCCCGGCGCGTCCGCCTGGACCGCGGTCGAGGGCTTCCCGGTCCCGGACAAGGATCTCGCGCGCCCGAAGGTGTTCGCCGATCCGCAGGGCGGCTTCGACGTCTTCTACGACGACCTCGCGCACCTCATGTACTCCCACCGGCCCGCCGGCGCCACGCAGTGGAGCACCCCGCAGTCCGCCGACAGCGATGGCAGCACGTACAGGATGACGGCGCCCGTCTACCTGCCCAACGGCGACCTCTTCGTGGCCGGCGGGCCCACCACCCCCTGGTACGCGGTGCGTTCGGCGGCCACCGGCCGCTGGCTGCCGTACTCGCAGCGCTTCTCCACCCACCAGAAGGTGCGTCATGTCGCCGCGGCCGCCACCTCGGGCGGCACGGTCACGGTGACGTGGCGGGAGGGCTACTCGTACGAGGAGTACACGATGGCCGCCGTCTTCAAGGGCGGCACCTGGTCCACCCCGCGGCGGCTGAGCGCGAAGAGCGCCCAGTTCACCGGGGCGCCGCAGGTGGCCGCCGACGCGCTCGGCCGGCCCGTCGTGCTGTGGGACGAGTACCTGCGGAGCGAGACGAACAGCACCGTCCTGGACGGCGTGTATGAGGCCACCGCCACCGGCCGTGCGCTGCCCAAGTGGCGTGACTACACGGACGACGGCAAAGCCGACCTGTTCGGCCGGGGCAGCGCCGGGCTCAAGGTGTACGCGGGTGACGCGACGAAGCTGACCGCGGGGCAGCGCGCGAGCGGCTGGCCGACGGGCACGCTCGTACTGCCCTTCGGCGACCTCGACGGCGACCGCTGCAACGACGTGTTCGTCCGCTCCCCGAAGGGCGAGGCACGTGTCCACCCGACGATCTGCGGCGGCGGGCTGCCCGACCAGCAGTCGCTCTCCATGAGGGTCTCCTCGGACTGGAGCGCATACAACGCGGTCGTCTCGCCCGGGGACGTGACGGGCGACGGCAGGGCAGACCTGCTGACCCGGTCCGCCTCGACCGGGAAGCTGTACCTGTACGCGAACAACGGCGCGGGCGGCTTCAAGGCCCGAGCGCTCGCCGGGTCCGGCTTCGGCGGCTACAAGAAGCTGATCGCCGCGGGCGACCTCAACGGCGACGGCAGGAACGACCTGCTGGCCATCGACGCGTCGAACGAGCTGTGGCGGTTCAACGGGACTGGCGCCGGCACCTTCAAGCCGCGGTCGCTGGTCTTCAAAGACTGGGGCACGTCCTACAAGGACGTGGTCGGCGGATCCGACCTGTCCGGCGACGGCCGGGCCGACCTGCTCTCACTCGACAAGGACGGCCGAGCCTGGCTGAACCGGGGCAACGGCAAGGGCGGTTTCGACAGCCGGTCCCAGGTAGGCAAGAGCACGAGCTGGTCGGACATCCGCATCTCCTGACGGCACGGATCCGGGGCGGTCGGGGACGTGGAACCCCGGAGGCGGGTTCGCCTCTGGTATCCCGGTAGACGGCGGTGTTGGCGACAACTACAGGTCAGACGCCGGTGCGGATGGCTGCGCCGCTGGTCGCGTAGCGGGTCGCGTCCGGCAAACGGTGTGCGCAGGCGCGCAGTCGCAGGGAGTTCCTGGCGGCGCAGTCGATCGGGTCGCCCTTGGGCCACGGAGTGTCGAGCAGGACGGCGACCCGGGCGTTGGAGGTGCCCAGGTCGCGGAAGGTGTTCTCGAAGCCGGTGATCCACTGGTGGAGGGGGTTGGCGGAGGGGCGGGCCGGGTCGTCGGCGTCCGAAGAGGAGACGGCGACCGCCGTGATCGTCCGGAGTGATTGGTGAGCGGCGCCGGTGTGCGTCAGCCGCTCGCACCGGGCCGGCTATCGCACACGCTCTTCCGGCAGTGGCTGTTCCGCCCAGATCGTCTTGCCGGCGGAGGTCTGACGACTGCCCCAGCGCTCGGCGACCTGGGCGACGAGGAGCAGGCCGCGTCCGCCCTCGTCGAAGGTGCGGGCCTGCCGCAGGTGCGGGGCGGTGCTGCTGCCGTCGGAGACTTCGCAGACAAGCGCGTCGGCGCGGATGAGCCGTAGCTCGACGGGGCTCTTGCCGTACCGGATGGCGTTGGTGACCAGCTCGCTGACGATCAACTCGGTGGCGAACTCGAGCTCGCCCAGCCCCCAGGTGTCCAGCTGCTCGGCCGCCACCTTGCGGGCCCCGGCGACGGCCGCGGGATCCATGGGCAGCTGCCAGGTGTGTACCCGGTCCGCGCCGAGAGTGGAGGTGCGGGCCAGGAGCAGGACGATGTCGTCGGCAGGGGGGTCGGGCAGTACCTTGCGCAGCACTTCGTCGCAGGTTTCCTCCAGGTCGGCGGCCGGGCGGCGCAGCGCTTCACACAGCAGGTCGAGTCCGACGTCGATGTCGCGGTCGGGGGCCTCGATCAGGCCGTCGGTGTAGAGGGCGAGCAGGCTGCCCTCGCCCACGTCGACCCGGGCGGCCTCGAAGGGCAGTCCGCCCAGGCCGAGCGGTGGCCCGGCGGGCAGGTCCAGTAGTTGGACGGTGCCGTCGGAGGTCACCAGTACGGGCGGCGGGTGCCCGGCCCGTGCCAGGTCGCAGCGGCCGGTGACCGGGTCGTAGACGGCGTAGAGACAGGTGGCACCTACCTCCCCCGAGGCCTCCTCCGCCTGCCCTCGAGTGTCCGGGCCTTCCTCCCGGTCGAGGCGGATGACCAGGTCGTCCAGCCGGGTGAGCAGCTCGTCGGGCGCGAAGTCGGCGTCGGCGAGGGTTCGTACCGCGGTGCGCAGGCGGCCCATCGTGGCCGAGGCGTGCACGCCGTGGCCCACGACGTCCCCGACCACCAGCGCGACCCGTCCCCCGGACAGGGCGATCACGTCGAACCAGTCTCCGCCGATCTCGTCCCCCGAACCGGCGGGGAGGTACCGGTAGGCGAGGTCCACCGCCTCCGCTCCCGTCAGCCGCTCGGGCAGCAGACTGCGCTGCAGAGTGAGTGCGGTGCGGTGCTCGCGGGTGTAGCGGCGGGCGTTGTCGATGCTCACCGCCGCCCTGGCGGCGATCTCCTCGGCGAGCGTCAGATCGTCCTGGACGAAGGGATCCGCAGTACGGTGCCTCAGGAGCTGCATCACGCCCAGGGTGACGCCCCGCGCGCTCAGCGGCACCATCATCACCGAATGGATATTGAATCGCCGCATGCTCTCGGCACGGGCCGGGGAAGCCGTCGACCATGCGCGCAGCAGTGGATCGCCAGCACTGTAGTGGCTGCCCCGGCGGGTGATCAGCGCCTGGGCCGGTGGGGAGCCGGGCGGGTAGACGTCGGTGCCACCCGTCGGAACGACGGATTCCGGATCTCCCTGGAGCACCGACCGTTGTGCGGTACGGCGGCAGACGACCGGCGTGCCGGGGGGTACCGTTCGCGGCTCGTGTCCCTGGACGACCGACTCCAGCAGGTCGACGGTGGCGAAGTCGGCGAACCCGGCCACCGCGACCTCGGCCAGTTCCTCGGCTGTCCGGGTCACATCGAGCGTGCTGCCGATGCGCGCGCTTGCGTCGTTCAGCACGGCGAGGCGACGCCGGGCCCAGAACTGCTCGGTGATGTCGATCACCAGCGCCGACATCCCCAGCACCTCGCCCGCCCGGTCCTTCAGCGGGGAGAGGAACAGATGCCACGCGTGATCGCGGACCTCACCCAAGGCCCGGAACGGCTGCCCCTCGCGGGAGATCATCTCACCGGTGCGCACGACCTGGTGCTGAAGGCGGTCGATCTCGTCCATGGGCGGAGTGGGATAGATCTCCCACAACGTAAGGCCTCTCATCTCCTCCGGCTTCAGTCCCATGGCCTGGCTCATCACCTGGTTGCAGGTCACGAACCGTGCCTCACTGTCGTAGACGGCCACGGGCAACGGAAGCTGCGCGAGCGTGAGGTCCCACAGCGCCGCCATCCCCGCATCGGTCGGCCCGGAGGCGTACGTCACCGCCGCCGGGGTGACGATCCAGTGAGTGGCGCCGTACACGTCCGCCAGCGGCGTGCCCCGGATCTGCACGGTGACCCGGTCTCCGTGCCGCTTCCGCAGTACCACGTCGCTCGTCCATGGTTCCCTGGCGGCCAGGTGTCGGCGCATCGCGAAGGGCAGCCTCGCGGCGAGCAGGCCGGCGGCCTGCCGACCCACCACTTCCTCGCGCTCGTAGCCGAGCAGTCGTCCGGCTCCGGCGCTCCACATCCTGACGGCTCCGCGGGCGTCGATGACGACCGCGAAGTCGTCGGGTGCGGCTACTCCTCTTGCCCCTGTGGTCGTGTCGGGCTCGTTGTCCATGGAGTATCCCGACCTCGTTTTCCTGTCGCGCCCAGGCACAGTGCTGCGTCACCTGTCACGGGTGCTGCCTCCAGCATCCCGCCGCGGGCCACGGCGCTCAACCGGCCGCGGCGGCCAGGCGGGCGGCGGACCTCGACGACGGGTCTACTTCGCTGGGGTCGTGAGGGCGCCGAAACGCCCCGGTCATCGTCATGGACGACGCCGACCTGGCCGAGGCCGTGGCCTGCTGTGTCTCCGGCGTTCTGGGCCGCCGGCCAGCACCGCGTCGCACACGGTGGTCGGGCAGCGCGGCGAGGACGTCGACCCCGATGGTCTCCTGTCGCCTGGTGCAGTCGTCGCCGGGAGCCGAGGTACAGGGGGCGGGCGCTGACCAGTGCGGAGACCGTGATGGTGGTGACGAGCGCCCCGAGCATCAGCGTGGCGGAGGCCGCGAAGGCGCTCGTCAGGGGAGTGTCCGGCCGCCGCATTCTTGATGTCCTCGGGGGAGGCGAGCGGGTTGGCCGGCATCCGGGTGTTCTCCTCGAAGGCTCGCAACGTGGTCTTCGGTAGCTTCCGCCAGAGTTACACCCCGCCCGCTGCGCCGACTCCGGGAGATGCCCACGGGCGCACGAGGTCGTTAGGGCCTGCTGCGAAAGTGCTGGTCGCAGAGGTTGCCAGGGTCCAGGCATGACACGCCTGAAGATCGAGATATCCGTCCCCGAGAGTCATGCGGAGGCTGTGATCGAGGCTCTCCACGTGGCCGGCGCAGGACGGGTGGGCGAGTACGCACGGTGTTCCAGCATCTGGAAGGTGACCGGCAACTGGCAGGCCCTGCCTGGCGCGCAGCCGTACGACGGTGAGGTGGGCGTCGTACAGCACAGCGAAGAGTGCCGGATCGAATCGGTCTGTGACGCGGCTCAGTCCAGCGCCGTCCAGCAGGCTGTGCGCGATGCCCATCCCTACGAGCAGGCGGTCATCCACTTCCTGCCGCTGTACGAGCCGTAAGCAACGTCGGCGGGTGCCCGTCACAGCCATTCGTTGATGGCTGCGACCAGCACGGTTGCTTCGAAGCGGACGGCGAGTTTGTCGTACCTGCTGGCGACGGCGCGGTGGCGCTTGAGCCGGTTGATGCCGCACTCGACGGCGTGTCGCTGCTTGTAGTCGTCCTTGTCGAACTTCGATGGCCGCCCGCCGCCCGCCGCCCGCCGCCCGCCGCCCGCCGCCCGCCGCCCGCCGCCCGCCGCCCGCCGCGCGATCCGCGCTCGAGCCGGTAGCGGACCGGTCTGCGCAGGGAGGTGCGGTTGCTGCGGGAGTGCTACGCCTCGTCGGCCCGGACCCGGTGCGGATGCCGTCTATCAGCTGCCGTCGCGTCCACACCTGCGGTCGCCCCCGCTCGATGCCCTGCGGCAGCAGCGGCTCAAGCCTGGCGTGTAGGGCCCTGTAGCGCGAAGAGCCGAGCCGCGGGCAGCGAGGTCAGCGACATCATCGACTCCAAGGGAGAGGCAGGGGAACGGTGTCTGCCGTCATCCTGTGGTCCACCGTCCCCTCGGCTGTCCGGCGGAGACGACTTCGGTCCGCAGAGTGTCCCTCACCGGCCCCCTGACTGCGAGCCTCATCTTGAGGCGGCCGACCACCAGCCCAGGGAGAACCGAGGAGCCAACATGCACCCGCACCAGCACCTGCACATCGAAGACCTCACCACCACCCGCCCCGGACGGCTCCGCGCTACATGGCAGGCAGCCCACCAGCCCGCTGCCGGCGTGTCGCGACGGTTGCGCCTCGCGGCCTATGCCGTGCCGTTAGTCGTTCTGCCATCGAGTATCTGGCGGCTCCCGGCCGCGTTCGACGACGGGATCGGGGTCGGTGAACGGGCGTACATTCTCTCCCTGTCGATCGTGTCCGAGCTTTTCGCGTTCACCGCGATCGGCCTGATCGCACGGTGGGGCGAGGTGTTTCCGGGCTGGGTCCCCTTCCTGCGCGGCCGCCGGGTCCCCACGATGGCAGCGGTCATCCCGGCCGCCATCGGGGCCACCACCCTCACCCTCCTGTTCACTCTCCTGTTCAGCGTCGCCGAGATCAGGGGGACCACCATCCGAGGCGCCGAGCTGCCGGACAGCTACCCGAGCCGAGCCGGCGGATGGGAGGCTGCATGGTTCTACCTCTGCTACGCGCCACTGATCCTTTGGGGGCCGCTGCTGGCCGTGCTGACCGTCGCGTACTGGAAGCGTCGTCGTACCGGCCGGTCAGCCGAGGTGGGGCTGCAGTGAGCTGCCACGCCGGATGTCATGCGTTCGCTCAGCGGCAGGGGTGCACCGGCACCCAGATGGGCTTCCTCCTCGCTGACACCTGAAAGGCAATCAACCATGGGATCGCCGTCTATCTTGATGTTGAGAATCGATCGAACTCACGGGGGAAGATGATGCGCTTCGGGCTTCGTGCGGCAGCAATCATGACCATCCTGGCAACGGAGTTGGCGGCCTTAACCGGAACGGCCGCCGCTACGGCGTCCGCGCCCGGCGCGGCTCCTGCCGCCGGGGCGGAGGTTGTCGCGGACGCCGTCGACCCAGACGCAGCGGAGCTGCAGGCGGCACTGGACAGACTGACGGCCGCAGGTGCTCCCGCGGCCCTCGCCCAGGTGCGCGTCGGGGACAAGGCCTGGTCCGGCGCGAGTGGTGTCCGTGACATCCACACCCGGCAGGCCGCCCGGCCCGGCGACCGGTACCGCATTGCCAGCATCACCAAAGCGATGGTGGCGACCGTCGTCCTGCAACTGGTCGACGAGGGTCGGCTCGGCCTGGACGACGCGGTGGGCCGGCACCTGCCCGGTCTGCTGCCGGCCGCCCACGAGAAGGTCACCATCAGCCAGCTGCTCGACCACACCAGCGGAATCCCGAACTACTTCGACGTGCTGTACCCGACCGGGACCGACGCCGAGCTGGAGCGGAACCGCTTCCGGTACGTGGCCCCGGAGGAGTTGGTCCGGAGGGCCGTCGAGCAACCACCCGCAACAGCCGGCCAGTTCACCTACTCCAACACCAACTATGTGCTCCTTGGACTCATCGCCGAGAGTACGACCGGCCGCCCGCTCGCAAGTGAACTGGACCGCCGCGTCCTGCGTCCCGCCGGCATGAAGGACACGTCCTACCCGACCCTGAGCCCCTTTCTCGCCGGCCCGCATGTCAACGGGTACCGGCAGGACGGAAAAGGCCGGCTCGTCGACACCACCGTGTACACCCCGTCGGTGTGGGGAGCAGCGGCGGGCGTGGTGTCCACGAGCGGTGACGTCAACCGCTTCTTCCGGGCGCTCTCCGACGGCACGCTGCTGCCCCCTGCCCGCCTGGCCGACATGCGGGCGGTGAACGAGGCCGGCTACGGGCTCGGCGTGGTGGGCGGCGGCGACATCTGCCCGGCCGCTCCGGGCGACCGGGTGTGGGGCAACATGGGCAATGGATTCGGGTACCGCTCGCAGTCCTGGAGCTCCCCCGACGGCCGCCGTCAGGTCACCTTCGGCTGGACTGTGACGGTACCTGGCGTCGTCGGACCGCCCGCAGTGGAGAAGGCCGTCCAGGAGTTCCTGGTGACCGCGCTGGCGGCCACCTGTGGGCCCGCGGCCCCGGACCCCGGCACCAAGCTGGAAGCCGCCCGCTGACACGGTCGCCACGGCGACAACATCTCTCGCCGAGCACGCATCGACCGTTCGTACATCATGTCGCCCGGCATCCCCGGATGCCGGGCGTTCGCCCCCCGTCGGTCGGGCGGAGAACTCACAGGCTGCAGCGGCTCGGCAGGCAGTGCCAGCGCCGCCGGCGGAGGCTCCGACCTGGTGGTCTGCCGGTTCGGCGTGATGTCTCGGCGTTGTTCTCGGCATCGCTCTCCATGCCGTCATTCGAACGGTCTCCGAAGTCACGGGCAACTGATTCCGCCCCAGTGGTGGTCTGGAGGGCGAGGAGGGTGCTTGATGCAGGCCGAACTTGAAGGCCAGTTCCATGATTTCGTCAGGGCACGGTGGTCACGGCTCGTCCGGACCGCGTATCTGCTCACGGGCGACGTCCACCACGCGGAGGACCTGACGCAGACGGCGCTGGCGAAGGCGTACCGGTCGTGGCGGCGCATCGCGCGCAGCGACAACCCGGAGGCCTACGTCCGACGGATGCTGGTCAGCTGCAACAGTGACCGGTTCCGCAAGCGGCGGGTGACGGAGGCGCTGACCGCGGCCCCGCCCGAGAGGGCGGGCGGGGATGAGGCCGTCGGCCGAGTGGAGGAGCGTGGCTCCCTGCTCGCCGGGCTGGCCCTGCTGCCGCCGAAACAGCGGGCGGTGGTGGTCCTGCGGTACTGGGAGGACCTGTCGGAGGCGGAGGTGGCTGAGGTGCTCGGCTGCTCGCCCGGCACGGTCAAGAGCCAGGCCTCGAAGGGGCTGGCGAAGCTGCGGGTGTATCCGGGGCTGGTGCGCGAGGGCCGCACGGTGTCCGGACTGGGAGGTGGAAGGTGAACCACGAGGCACACGAAGCGTACGAAGCGCATGAGGCGCACCACGGAGCTGATGGGGCCGACGAGGCGCACACGGCGCACGAGGCCGACGACGAGCGGGACTTCGAGGAACTGGTGAGGAAACTGATGACGGACGACGCTCACACCATCCAGCCTTCGCCCGCGCCGTACCCGGCGATCCGCCGGCGGGGCGTGACGGAACGGCGGCGGCGGGTCGCGGCGGTCGGGGCGGCGCTGGCGGCGCTGGTCACGGTGCCGGCGGGGGCGTACGCCGTGGTAGGGGGAAACGGGGGAGGGGGCGCTGACTCGGCGACGCCGATGTCGTCGGTCAGCGCCCCGCAGACCGAGTCGCCTTCCGGGCCGACGACAGGCTCCGGACCTCAACCGCCGGTCTCGGAGGAGCAATTGCTCGACGGGATCACGTTCGCCCAGGCGTCGGACGCGCTGGAGCAGTGCCTCGACCAGGAGCACGTGGGAAGCGCGGTCAGCGGGGACCTGGCCAAGGCCGAGAGCTACCGGATCATCCTGGCGGCGAAGAGCACGGGCGTCTCCAACTCCCCGGGCGACGGCATCCACGTCGTCGGCGTGGCAGAGCGGCCGGAGGGCTTCCGGGTGATCTGCAACGTGAAGGAGGGCGTGTCCGCCGGCATCAGCACCAGCACGAAGGAGGCCTACGGGCCGGACACCGGCCTGGTCGTGCCCGACGCGAACGCGGGTGACCTGTACCAGCAGTCGTTGATGGACAAGGGCAAGTGGAAGCTACCTTTCCGCTGGGGCGTGATCGGCATGGTCGACCCGTCCGTGGCCAAGGTGACCGTCGACTACGGCGACGGCAGCGCCACGGCCGCCCTGGACCACGGCTGGTTCGTCGCTTCCGGCGTCCTGAACCGGCAGGTGACGAAGAGCCCGCACATCAAGGGCTTCGACGCCGCCGGCAAGCTGGTCTACGACTCGGACACGGACAAGACGTACGACAAGACCCTGCCGTAGGGCACTAGCTGGAGCTCTGTGGTACTCCGAGGCGTCCAGCACGGCTGGCCAGCCCGCCCGCTCGGCGCTGGCCAGCCGGCCGAGAAGCAGGCGACTCGGCGTGCCTGCTCCTCCGGGGCCGCCACGCAGGTCAACCAGGGCCGGGCAATCGAACCTTCGGCGATCAAGGGCGAGGTCGACGGGGCCGGGTTCACACGGTCGGTGCGGAGCACTGGGGCGAGCTGCCGCGGCCGGCTGAGCTCAAGGTCGGCATCAGCCAGTCGGCCGATCCAGCGCCAGCATCCGCGACTGGAGCTCCGACGAAACCAGCCGCTCTCGCGAGGTCACCAGCAGCCGGTGAGCCTCCCCTCGGCGGGACCAGATCCCGAGAGTGTTACGTGAGTTGATGTCTGTTTCACCCTTTCGCAAGAGGCAGGCGGGCCGGCCGCAGCGTCGCCGGGCTGCTACGGCCGCGGCAAGGCGAAGAAGCCCTGCTCGTATCGACCGGGATCCCGCGCTCCGTCAGCCGCTTGAGTTTGAGGCGAGTGTTGTGGATGTCGCTGGGCGTGACCTTCATGTCCAGCGCCTCGCACACCTACCGCGCCGCAGCGGCGCGTCGGCTGTGGCGAACTGAACGATGACTCTGCTGGTAGGTCGGCTGGTCTGGCAGTTCAGGCCCAGCGGCGCGAGCGGCTGCTGCTCGCGGCTGGTGGTGTCTCGTAGAGCGAGGCCGGTCAGAAGCTGCCGGCGGCGCCGCTGCTCGCTGCGGTGGCCTTCGACGCGCTGGGTGAACAGCTGCAGTGCCTCGACTTCCCTGTCCTCGCCGAAGGGCACCAAGGCCACCGCTCAGGCGCTCGGGGTGTCCCAGCGCACCGTGGAGCCGTACGTCGTGGGCAAGCTCAAGCGGCCCCGCCGGGACCTGCGCGAGCGCATAGCGCGTGAGGTCAAGAGCAGGTGGCGGCCGCAGATCCGGCGAAGGCCAAGAAGCGGGCTGCGAGCACCGAGGCCTGGTTGTCTCCACCCGCTCACGGTTGAGGTGTACCGTCCCGCCGGGTGCGACCGACGACGCCCGGATCCGTGACATCACCCTGCCCTGCCGCCGCGCTGGGCAGACCGCATCTTCGATGCCCCCCGCACGCCGGCGTCGACGAGCGGCGACGGCCGGCCGCCCGGACACCCTCCTGCTCCTTGGCCCCGTCCCAGAGCAGGCCAATTCGCCTGCCCTGACCGGCTGGCATCAGATGCTGAGTGCGGTGCGCAAGGTGGTTGCCATCATGTCGATGGCGGCCTTCCCCTCCGGTACGGGACCGGTGTGGGTGAAGTAGTGATCGACTCCCTCGAAGACACGGTGGACGACAGGGACGCCGGCGGCCTCCAGAGCCTTGGCGTAGGCGTCGCCCTCCTCGCGCAAGCGGTCGTTCTCCGCGGTGATGACGAGGGCGGGAGGGAGTCCGGCGAGATCATCGGCCAGTGCCGGTGAGACGAGGGGATCGGCACGGTGGGCGGGGTCGGGGACGTAGGCGGCCGTGAAGACCCGCATGAGCTGAGGGCTGAGCAGCGGCTTGGCGATGGGGGACTGTTTGGTGGCCGGGTCGGCGATCTGATCGAGTGGTGCGGAGTCGATGATCTGGAGCCGGGGCGAGAAGGTTCCGCGGTCCCGGGCCATGCGGCACACCGCGGCAGTCAGGTTGGCCCCGGCGCTGTGTCCGCCCACGGCAAGGCGCGAGCCGTCCCAGCCGCCTGTGGGACCGTTCTCGGCGACCCACGCGGTGACGTCGTACGCCTGGGTGACGGGCACCGGAAAGTGCCGCTGCGGGGCGACGGCGTAGTCCACGTTGATCACGACACAGCCGGCCGCGGCGGCTATGTAACGGCAGATGTGGTCGTCCTGCTCCGGGCGGCCGATCACGAAGCCGCCGCCGTGGAAGTTGACGTACACGGGGGCAGGAGTTCGGGTGTCGGACGGCGGGCGGTAGACCGTGCACGGCACCGGGCCGGCGCCGGTCTCCACGTGGAGGGTTTCGGTGCGCTTCGGGATGTCCGCGAAGCGCAGGTCCTTGTGGACCCGCGACATCACCCGACCGAGCAGCAGTTGGATCCCTCTGGCCTGGACTCGCGGACTCAATGGCATGCCTCGGCCACCCTTCGTTACAACTTTAAAATAACAGGATTCCTGATAATGGACGCTCACTCTTCTTCGCGCAATAGGCGGATGGAAAGCCGGGCGCAACCAGACGCCGGGGTGCGGTGTCGACGGCGGCGACATGAGGAAGGCGATCAGCAAGACGGTCAGGAGAGGCAGAGTGTCAGCACGTCGACTTTGCCGAGCTCGTGAAGCGCCGATGATGTTGCCGGAGGGGGGTGGGCGAATCGCCATCTGACACAGCAGACCGGCGCCAGCCGGGCCCACGCGGCGCTGTACGGCTTGAGGCTGGTCAGCATTCCGCCGATTTTTTCGTCGGCGGGATCGGAGTCCGTCGCGTCCGCCCATCACCTACGGCGCCGCCTCCATCACCGGAGGCTGTCGCAGCGACACCCCCTGACGGCTACCGAGCCCCGTCGATCACTCCGCGCGCGGTCGGTACAGCCGCTCCGGGCCCGTCCGGCACGGGCCCCGCCTCTGCCGTAGTCCGAACGGGCGCAGTCCCGGAAGGCTCGCTTCCCCTCGCGCCCGGATTCGCTGTGGTCTCCTGTCCCCGCTCGATCATGCCCAGCGCCACCCCGACGATGATGATCGCCCCGCCCGTCACCTGGGCGAGCCGGATCGACTCCCCGTTGATCACGACGGCGCCGATGACGCCGAAGACCGGTACCAGGTTGAGGATGTTGACCGCGACGCTCGACGCCATCCTGCGCAGACCGTAGTTGTAGAGCAGGAAGCCGCCGACCGAGCACGCCACGGCCAGGTAGACCAGCAGAGATGAGGCGGTCGGGCCCGGCATTCGCCAGTCGTCGGCCTCCAGCAGGGACGCGAGCAGGAAGCCGGCCGCGCCCGCCAGGGTCTGGTAGTAGGTGACGCTCGCGGCGTCCTGGCCAGCGCTCGCGCGCTTGCCGAGCACGTTGTAGCCGGCCCAGGCCAGCCCGCCGAGCAGCAGCAGGATGTCACCCAGCCAGCGCGAACTGCCGCCGATCTCGGCCCCGTTGCGTACGACGAGGAAGGCGCCGACGGTCGCCAGCAGCACGCCCGTCACACGCGGCAGCGGCATCCGGGTGCGGAAGACGACCAGTTCCATCAGCATCGTCATCAGCGGGTACGTGGCCACGATCAGCGATGCGTCGGATGCCGTGGACAGGTCGACGCCGACGTTCTCAAGGATGAAGTACACGGTGATGCCGAGGAACCCGCTCAGGTAGAGCTGCCGCCGCTGCCGGCGGTCCGGACGGGCCGTGCGGTGCCTGCTCAGCCGTACCATCACGCCCAGGAGTAACGCCGCGAGGGTGAACCTGATGGCGCCGATACTGAGCGGACCGACATCCTCCAGCACCTGCTTGGTCACCGCGTACGAACTGCTCCAGAACAGCGCGGCCGCCATGACCGCACACACCGCCCACACCGTGGGCCTTCGTTTGCGCATAGCAAGTCGCCCCTCTCCACTACCCACTGCCGCCCACCACACTGTGTCCGAACGAACATCGGTCAACTAGGCTGGAGGCTAACAAGATCATCGAAGGTCATGCGAAGAGTCCGAATTACCTTCGGAATCCGGCGAGGTGAGGCAAGCGTGGACGAACTAGATTCGGCGTTGGTGCGGATGCTCCAGGAGGACGGTCGGCGCACCAACCGGGACATGGCCCAGGAACTCGGTATCGCCCCGTCCACGTGTCTGGAGCGAATCCGGTCGCTGCGCAAGAGCGGCATCCTGACGGGGTTTCATGCGGAGGCGGACCTCGCGGCGATCGGCCGCGGGTTGCAGGCGGTGATCGCCGTACGGGTCCGCCCGCCGACACGTGCTGTGATCGAGGCCTTCCAGACCTTCCTGGAGGGGATGCCCGAGGTCGTCTCGATCTTCGTCCTCACCGGGAACGACGACTTCCTCGTGCACGTCGCCGTCCGGGACACCGACCATCTGCACGCAGTGGTCCTGGAGAAACTGGCGAAGCGCCCGGAACTCGCCGACGTACGGACGTCGGTGGTCTATGGGCACATGCGCAAGAAGGTCATCGGTCCGGCGTGACACCGGCGCAAACCCCGCTCGCGGCGGGCCACCGGGCCCGCGGTGCGGTCGACGGAGACCAGAGCCCGGAACCCGTCCCACCCAGGTTGTGCGGCCCAGCCGGGCCGCAGACCGGGATCGGGCACGGGGGCGCTGAGCATCGGCTCCGGCAGCGTCCACGTCACGCACCATGCCTTCCATGCTGGTCAGCGGCCGTGCGAGCGCTATGACCCAAGCGCCTGCCTCAGCCGGGCGGTGCTGTCTTCCCGCTCGAGCGCGCCTCGTTGATGCCTACTAGCCGGCCAAGACGCCCGGCCGATACGCACCCCGGACGCAGCCACGCACGATCGCCTTGCCGCCAACCGCCGTGTCCAGGGAGTGTCTCCGTCTACTTCCCTCCTCGACTCACCCGTACGCAGCCCCAGGTGCCTGCAACGACGATCAGCGCCGCCAGGCCGCCGATGATCCCTTTGTACGCGCCGGGGTCCAGGTCCACTTCCGTGTCCTCGAACGGACCAGCTGCTCCCTTGGGGTCGTACAGCACGCGCAGTCTGTCGCCTGGCTCAATCCTTTCCGGGTCGCAGCCGTCCGTCATCTGAGGTGAGATCTCCCGGCCGTCGTCGGTGCGGAGCGTGCACTTGTCAGTCTTGCCGTTGTCGACGTCGACTACGACGGCCTCGGTCCAGCGGCCCCTCTTCTCCAGGCCCCGCTCTTCGCCGGCCTCTCGGGTGATGACCGCCAGCACGACTGCGGCGGTGAGGGCAACGGTGAGCGCCCCGATGGCCAGTTTCGGAGGCTTCTTGTGGGTGACGTGGCGGAGCAAGAGGGCCGGTACCAGGACGAGCGCCAGGGGTATCGCCAGTGCGGCGGTGATGAAGGCCGGGCCGCGCAGGAAGCCCGGCAGGGGCACCACCGGAGCGAACCACATCAGAGCCACCGAGGCCGCCACGCACCCGCTGTTGAACAGAAACCAGTGAATCGGGCCCGTACGGCGCGGGCGTCGGGGAGGGGCGTTCTCGGCTGGCTGGGCCGCTCGGTTGGCTCCTGCCGCGAGCCCGCGTATGTCCCTGCCCGTTGCCATCCGCTCTCTCCGTCTATGTCGACCTGTTGACGGATGAGCGTACGGGGCGCGGAATACGCTTCTGACCGAGCCTCCCGGCAGAGGGAGGGCTTGCCCAGGGCCGCCTGGGTAAGCCCTCGTTGTCGGTGGCGGCTGGCGAGGCTGGGGGACATGGACAGCGACGATGAGCAGCTGCTGCGCGGCCGGATCTACGGAGCCGATCACGAAACCCGGGCCCGAAGCCGGGACGACGCTACGCCGAACTGGTGGGCGGGCCCTGGACGGATTGCTGCTCGACATCACCGGCCCGAAGGCCGGAGAAGATCGACGACGGTGTCTCCCTCCTCACGGAGCTGGGTCAGTTCGGCCCCGGGGGCCAGGCGATGTACGACGACCCGCGGCCCGGCGACGTGGGTGGACGCCCGATGACGCACCGGCGCCATCCCAAATCGTTGAGCCCAGGGCCAGGACCCCTGCGCCTCGGTCAGCCGCAGCTCGGTGACGAGCCGGGCGGAATGCCCGGTGGCCAGCTCGTCGAACGCGACACCGAGCCAGCCGACGAGATGCGCACGTCATCGGAGGGTCGTACCCGGCTTGGCTCCCACGTGGCGATGTACGCGCCGCCCGGGAGTGGCTTCGAGCGGGCCGAGGCCGCCCGGTCCCGCACATCGTGGCGGCCGTGCGCAAGGGGGCCGGGGTGGGAAAGGTGCTGGCTGCGCTGCGGGATGCCGCGGAGGCGTACGGCGCCTGAGGCGGCGGTGTGAACCCGTTCGCCGCGACTCGGCAAGTACAGGGTGTGAACACCCACAACCCTGACACCCACCGACCCCACCGACGGACGGACTGTCCATGACCGACCTGGCCGGCGGCGACGCCGAGCTCATCGCGGCCTCACTCGAGGAACCCGAGCGTTTCGCGGCGCTCTTCGACCGTCACGCCCCGGCGATCCACCAGTACGTCGCCCGACGGCTCGGCCTGGACGCGGCCGACGACGTCACCGCCGAGACGTTCCTGACGGCCTTTCGGATACGGGCCCGGTTCGACCCGGCCCGCGCGGGCGTCCGGCCCTGGCTGTACGGCATTGCCGCCAAGCAGATCGGCCGGCACCGCCGGGAGGAGGTCAGGGCGCTGAAGCTGCTCGCCCGCACCGGCCTCGACCCGGTCGCCGACAGCTGGACCGACTCCGCCGACGACCGCATCGCTGCCGAGGCCGCCGCCCGCCCACTGGCCGGGGCGCTGGCCCGTCTCTCCGCGGGCGACCGGCACGTCCTGCTGCTCTTCGCCTGGGCCGACCTCGGCTACCAGGAGATCGCCGAAGCCCTCGACATTCCCGTCGGCACCGTCCGCTCCCGCCTCAACCGCGCCCGCCGGAAGCTGCGCACCGCGACCGGCGCGGCCGGCGGCCCACTCATCGAAGCTCGCATACACGAAGGTGACCCCGCATGAACGAGCTCTCCGAGTTCCGCGGCCTGCGCGCCGACGCACCCCTTCCCGACGCCGACCGGCTCGCCGCGCCGCGGGCCCGGCTCACCGCGGCGTTCCGGCAGGAGATCCGCCCTCAACGCGCCGCCCTTCCCAGGTGCCGGATGATCCTGGTCGGCGCCGCCACCGCAGGGGCCCTCGCCGTGACCGCCGGGATCGTCGCGACCCTGCCCGAGGACAGCACCCGCGCCGCCGCGAGGAAGGGCCCCCAGGTGCTGTCGGCAGGCGCTTCCGCCGATGCCCTCGAACTGGCCGCCGCGACCGTCGAGAAGCACGACGGCACCGAACCCGGCCCGAAGCAGTGGGTGTACGAGAAGAGCACCGAGTTCGTCCAGGGCAAGCCGCAAAGCAGAGAGGAGTGGACCCGCTGGGACGGCACCGGGCACGCAAATCTGCCCGGCATCCCCCCGGCCGGTGACATCTCGGACTTCGACCCGGACGAGCTCCAGGTCTGGTACGGCCCCAACCAGGAGGAGAAGTGGAAGAAGGAGGGCTACGACGACCGCTCCCAGCGGCAGTTCTACCGCTTCCTCGCCACCCTGCCGAGCGACCCTGACCGCATGATGAAGCGCATCCGCGAGGAGCACGCCATCGGCTCCATCAAGGGGGAGACGCGCGCACAGCGCGACTGGCGGGAGATCGACGTCATGTACCGGTCGGTGCTGATCCCGCCGAACGTTCAGGCGGGCCTGTTCCGGGCTCTCGCGAAGACCCCCGGCGCCCGGGTGGCGACCGGCGTGAAAGACCCGCTCGGCCGTGCGGCGATCGGCGTGAGCGTGACCTACGCCGAGAAGACGGCCGCGGGCTGGCAGGGCAAACAGGAGCTCTTCTTCGATCCCGAGAGCTACGCCTACCTCGGGGAGACCCGGAACGACGGGGAGATCGTCAGCGCTCGCGCCGCCTGGGGCGTCGTCAACAAGCCCGGCGCCCGCCCCTGAGCACCCGCGAGGGGCGCCCGGTGGGGGCGGCTCACCTCCGCTCGCGCGCAGAGCTAGTCTGCTGGCCCGCCTGGCTGTGCCGGTTCCGCTTCGCCGTGCCGCGTCCGCTTAACCGCACCATCGTCGCCGCGTGGTCAGCCGAGTCGGCCAAGTTCCGGAGTGCGCGGGAGACCCGGCCGAGGAACTCCACCAGTTGATACCGGCGCACCCTTCATCAGCGGTGCGACGCGGCGGGCCGTACGCGCTGGAGAGGTCCTCCTCCGGCGGCGCGCGCCGAGTGAAAGAAGGAAGCGCGGCACGATGAGGGGCGTGTCGGGTTCAGGTGGGCGCCGCGAGTCGGGTCGCCGACACCCGGCTCGTCGTCGCCGTCGGCCGGCCATTGCCCGGCAACCACAACGTCTGCAAGAAACAGGTCGCGGGATGGCTGGAAGGCGCAGTTCCTTTCAGCCGACCTGATCCCAACAACAGACCCTTCTGGGCCGGGCACCCTGACAGACGTCAGGTGCCCGGGGCTGCCCCCGTGCCCTTCACTGAGGTCAGCACATGCAAACCGCAACCTCTCGGGGGAACGAAAGTGATCCGCAGTAAGAAGATGTTCGCCGCAGGTCTGGCCACCACCGTCTCGGCGGTGGCCCTGTCCGTCGGCGCCATGGCCGCCCCGGCGTCGGCCGCGGGCTCGGTCGACTGCCGTGGCGCGGTCCACGGTGTCGACACGGACCGGGGCATCGCCAGCTGCACCAACAACAGCGACCGCACCGTCCGGTTCCGCGCCGAGGTCGTCTGCGGCCAAGCCCTCGACGTCTCCGGTGACTGGGTGACCCTGAACCCGGGCCAGTGGGGCCAGTCCTCTGCCACCTGTGCCTGGTACAGCACGGGTGTCGGCAGCGTCGGCTGGACCGTCGAGTAGTACCCGGTCGCAGGAGGGAGGGGGCGGCGGCCGGATGCTCTCAGGAGTACGGCCGCCGCCCCACGGGCTTACGCCCGGAGACCTGACCAGCCGGACCCGGTGATGGGTCTGCGACCGCTGCCTCGAACGCCTTCGAAGGCCGTACCCCGGGGCGGTCTTCTCGGCCGGCTGCTTCTTCGCGGCTTTCTTCTGCGACAGCTCGTGCACGTAGGCGTCCTCGCCGCGGGAGGCCCTGGCCTTCTGCACGGACTCGGTCAGCGTGGCCATCAGGTCGACGATCTGGCCCGGCTTAGCTTCCGGCACCTGAAGCAGCTAGAGGTAGGAGCCCTCGCCGATGCGGATCGGATCGACGGACTCCGCGGGACGAACACTTCGATTTCGATCGCCTTGGCCGTCGGCAGCAGCAGGTCGCGCAGCTCGTCGCCGCTGATGGGGATCACTTGCTCCTTGGTCAGCTGGTGGCTCTTGCCGATCTTCCTGACCCGCACCCGACCCATGTCCTCCAGGTGGTACTGGTGGAATCTGACCGAGTGGTCCTCGGTGGCGCTCTGGACGTTGATCGGCACGGTCACGAGACCAAAGCTGATGGCACGGGGAGAGAAGCAGCCCGGGGCCCGGCGTTGGAGTTGTGCTGCTCAGTGAGCCTCCGCCAACTCGAAGGCGCAAACGAAGCGCAGAACATCAGTGCCTGGATGCAGCGGCGTCGCAGCTCACCGCGCACAGCCTTCGAGCCGTCCGCCTGTCGCGGGTCGTCGGCGGTGCGCGTCCCGAAGGCGCGATGTCCTTCGGGGCGTGCGGCAGGGGTACGGACTCAGGCGTTGTAGCCGCCGTGGGCGTCCAGCACCGCGCCCGTGACGTACGACGCGGCGGGGCTCGCCAGGAAGGCGATCGCCGCGGCGATTTCGTCGGGGTGCCCCATGCGTTGCAGGGACAGCGAGCTGACCAGGGCGTTGAGGGTCTCGGTGTCCGGCGGCTGCATGCCGCCCTCCATCAGCCCGGCCTCCACGACGTTGGCCGTGATGTTCCGGGGCCCGAGGTCGCGTGCGACGCCCATGGTGTACCTCTCGATCCCGGACTTGGTCGCCGAGTAGTCGGCAAGGCCGGGGGCGCCGACCCGGGAGCCCAGTCCGGAACTCACCGTGATGATGCGGCCGCCCGTGCGCAGCACTCGGGAGGCGGCCCGGATGACGGCGATGACGCCGAGGTAGTTGGTGGCGTGCATCCGGTCCAGTGCGGCGGTGTCGGCGTCCGGGTCGTCCACCGTGCCGGCCACGGAGATCGCCGCGTTGTTGACGAGGATGTCCAGGCCGCCGAAGTGCGCGACCACGTCGTCGATCAGCGCCGGCGCCCGGCTCGTGTCCGCCTGGTCGGACTGGAAGGCGACGGCCTTGGCTCCCTTGCCGTGTACTTCGTCGACGACGGTCTGCGCCTGCTTCTCGGAGCTGACGTAGGTGAAGGCGACGTCGGCGCCCTGCTCGGCCAGCAGCCGTACGGTCGCGGCTCCCAGTCCGCGCGACCCCCCGGTGACCAGGGCGACCTTGCCCGTGAGTGGCTTGCTCATTCTTCTCACCTCGTTGATTGACCCTTCCCGGCAGTCGCAACGTTAATTGTTACGACAGGCTGTTGCAACATTCGCTGTTACGACTGAGCTGTCGTAACATGAAGCGTTGCGGCTGAGAGGAGGAGTCCATGAGCGCCAACAGCAGGCTGACCATCGCCGCCCACGCGCTGGCCTGGATCGGCCTCTACCAGCGCCAGGGCCATGAGGTCGCCACCTCCGAGCAGATCGCGGCCAGCGCGAACACCAACCCAGTGGTCATCAGACGGCTGCTCGGCGAGCTGCGCAGGGCCGGGCTCGTGGAGTCCCGGCGGGGCGTGGGCGCGGGCTGGTCGCTGGCACGCGAGCTGGAGTCGATGACCCTGCTCGACGTGTACGAGGCAGTGGAACCCGGCCCGCTGTTCGCAATGCACCGCACCACCCCGGACCAGGGATGCGTGGTGGGTCACGGCATCCAGCCGGCGATGCAGAGCATCTACGAGGGCATCGAGGAGACCCTGAGACGCGAGCTGGCCCGCGTCACGCTCGAGAACGTGCTCCGGGACGTACTCGCGGCATCTCGCTAGCCTCCCCCTTGCGCCCTGGCATCACCAAGATCCCCACCCATGCCCAGCACCGGGGGGCGAACTCTCCCACCCACACCCGCTCTTGAGTCCTTCGACTGCGTGAACCGGTACGGGGTGCGGTGCGCACCCCGGCACGACGACGCGCACGCCCATGCGGGAATCCACTGCATCGTGGGCACCAGAACGGGGAGAGTGCCGCACCGGGTGCGCACCGCCGACGGGGGAGCGCGACCGGCTCGACGGCCCCGTGCGTCCCTGCGACGCAGCTGAGACACCCTGCCCCGAGATCACCTTCCCTGGTCCGACCCACGACATGGTGGGCCGTCTGGGGGTCTCCCACAGCAGGTTTGCGGCGCCTTATCCCGATGCCGTGATGGCGTGGTTGATCGCGGAAGCGACGTCGTCAGCCACATGGGTGGGCCGGTAGGAGGCCTGGGTCCAGGCGCGTCCGTCCGTCACCCATACGCTCCGAAGCCCGAGCGTGTGGGCGCCCGCGATGTCAGCGTGCGGTGAATCGCCGATGACCCACGCGCCCTGCAGGGGCAGGCTGACGGTGGCAGCTGCCGCCTGGAAGATCTCCGGTTCCGGCTTCTTGTGGCCGACGCCTTCGGAGATGACCCAGCCCTGGACGAGCTGGTCGAGTCCTGTGTTACGGATCTTCGCTTCCTGCTGGACCGTGCGCCCATTGGTGACGATGACGCAAGTACAGCCGTCCGCCTGTGCCTTGGCCAGCGTTGCGCGGGAGGACGGCGCCAGCACGACGCGATCGGCGGCGCCGGTATCGAGAAGGGCACGGATGGTGGTAGTTGGCACCACGCCCCCGTACCGGTCGGTCAGAGCTTCGGCGACTTCGTGACGCGCCGTATAGCCGCTGGCATCGATAGCCATCACCCACGTGAGGTCGGAGGCGGGCAGGCTGTGTTCGGCGAGGAAGTCGACGACGGCGGTGCGGAAGGCTGCATCGCGGTCGACAAGGGTGTTGTCGAGGTCCAGCAGCAACAACGGCATGACCAGCAGTAAACACGACGACGGCCCGTACTCCCAGCGCATGCCGCAGAGGTGCGGACCATTTTGCGTTTCGTCCTCAGGCTGGCTGTTGCTCCTGCTGGGGCGCCTGGAGCAGTGCCCTGTACTCGGCGGGAGGCTGTTCGCGCAGGATCCTCAGCCACACACCCGGGCCGTCCACGAACACCGTGAACGGGCAGCACGGTATGGCGCTGCGATAGTAGGTTCCCGTCACGCCGAGCAAGATCCGGGGGGATCCATGAAGTGGGCTATGAGTGACGACTACGCAGCCCTGCTGACCACTTTGATCGTCGCGATCTTCGCCGTGGGGACCATCCAGACCTACACGCTCATGCGGCTGCTGGGGCAGAAGCTGAACGAAGACGCCCGGCGAAAGGCCGAGGCGCAGCACCGCGTGCTGCAGGCCCTCAGGGACGGGCAGGCTCCCGAGGAGCGGGACCTGACGGATGCCTACGAGCCGGCCATAGAAAGGATCGGTCTCCCGCACAAAGAACTGGCCGTCTACACGGCCGGCGTCATCTGGACCGGCATGGTCATCGTCCTCGGCATGCAGCAGATCAAGATCCTGCGCTGGGCTGGGTCCGCTGCTCACCCCGAGGATGCGGAGCTGGCGGAAGGCTCCTTCTTCCTGGTGTCGATCGCCATCGCCGTGCTGCTGGTCGAAGGCGTGGTGCGTGCGCTTGCCCAGGGCCATCTGGAGTTCAGGGCGATCACAGCTCCTCTGCGGCAGTACACGAAGGCGGACCACAAGAAGATGCGGCAGGTGGTCAAGCAGTATCAGAGCACCGGCCAGGTGCCGACGCCGCCGGCTCCGCCCTCCAGCCCCTGACACGCCGCGGCAAGCGGCGGGAACGCTCCACCGGATCCGTCGTAGCGTGCTCTCGGCACCACCGGGAAGGCCCGCAGCACTCCATTCATCCCCGACTCCGGCAATAACCCTGCCCATCAAGAGGAACCCCATCACTACCTGGCCTTCCGTCAGGTCCGGCATCAGCGAGGCGCGGTTCGTGACCTGCAACCAGGTGATGAGCCGTGCCATGGGTGCAAGCCGGCGGAGTCATGATCAACGACTCATCCGACTATCGCTTCGACGCCATGCCGTTCGAATGTCCTGCCTCCTTGCAGGTTCTATGCGGGTAAGGAGAACGGGACCCCGGTGAAGATCGGCGGCGGGGTCGGGCAGGGCCTCCCTGCCCGACCCCGCGGGCCCTGGCCATCCCTGCCTGGGTACTGAACCGGCCCGGTACGTACCGGCCTCCGGCCGCGATGACCGGCTGCGCGGCGGACGACACTCGCAGCCACCTCCCACACCAGCCCCGCCTTGCCCTCGTTCGGAGTCGCTGTGCCCAATGGGCCGAAGGAAATGCAGGTAAGACACCAGTCCCTGACCGCCGACTGGTAGGGCAGGCCAGTCGCCAGCAGAGCACCCCCTCCCCGCACCGCTCGACCTCGTCGAGGGAGGCGCGAGCCGCCGGTGTAACGAATGGCGGGTCGTCGGCTGCCGTGGCCGCCCGGATCGGCGACCGTCTAGTTTCTGCCCGACGAGCTGCTCGTGGTGCTTTTCCTTGTGTTCTCTCGACAGCAGGCGCTTGGGACGCCTACCACTCCCGGCAACCGCAGACAGGCGTCCCGCAGGGGAAGGGCCTCTGTGTCATCGAGTCCTTCTTGCCGCCGACTCATGAGTTACCCGCAGAAACCCTTTCCCCATGACCTCCATTGCTCCACTATGAGCCGTCATACCCGCCGGTAGGTCAGGTCTGCGCGCGGGTCACAAGCTTGCAAGGAGGCGGCGGGATGGCTCGTGCCGACGACGACAAGGATCGTGGCGGTGCGGAGCCCGGTCACGGGATCCACGAGGGCGCGTCCGACGCGCGGCTCACCGAGCTGCTGCGCGCTGATACGGTCACGGCGTATCCGGCGCTCCAGGAACTGCGCGCCCGTCATCATCCGCACGTCCTCGCCTACGCCAGGCTGTGCACTCCCAACGAGTCCACGGCACGGCAGCTGGCGGCCCAGGCGTTCACGCTGGCGGCCCGTCAGACCGCCCGCGGAATCGACTCGGGACTGCCCTGGCGCCACCAACTCCTCCTGCTGGTCGCCCGGTCGGCCGCGTCCTGGGCAGAGGACGGGAGGGCGGCCGGCCTGGACGCGGGGCTGTTGCTCGTCCTGAACACGGCCGGCCCCTCCGGCCCCCTGCCCTCCATGCTCACGGCGTTTCAGTCCCTGCCGTCCCGAACTCAGGGCCTGATCTGGTACGGGATCGTGGAGCGGGAGCCCACGGAAAACACGGCAACCCTCCTCGGCCTGACCCGGGAGGACGTCACCTACGGCACAGACGCGGCGCTGCAGCAGCTGGCCCGTGCCTGCCTGCGCACCCGCCTCACCGCCTCCGAGGACCCGGACTGCCCCGACTTCGGCCGCCTCATCGAGGAGTCCATACGGCCCGACAGCCCCCGCGACAGCGCCGATCTGCACGCCCATATGGTGCGTTGTCCGCACTGCACGATGGCGTACGAGGAGCTGTCGGCCCTGCGGGACGCACCGCGCACGGCGCTGGCGGAGGGGCTGCTGCCGTGGGGCGGCACGGCGTACGCGGCGGGTGACCCGGGCGAGCGGGGGGCCGGTGGTACCGCCGTGTGGCGGAGCGGGCCCGGCCCTGCCGGGTCCGGGCGGGATCTGGAGGAGGGGGAAGGGGCACCGGATCGCCGGCGCACCGTGCTGGTGTCGGCGGTGCTGGGGGTTGCCTTGCTGCCGGTGGCGGTGTTCCTGATGGCGCAGGGCCGATCGCCGTCGCATGACCCGGTGGGCCCGGTGAACGCTCGGGTGAGTACGCCGCCGGTGGCGGTGACGGTGACGGCCACTGTGTCGGCGACACCGTCGTCGGCCTCGCCCTCACCGTCACCCTCACCGTCGCGGACCTCGAAGTCGCCCTCCCCGACAAGGAGTCCGTCACCGACGAAGTCGGCGAGCCCGAAGCCGCCGCCCTCCTCCACACGCCCGCTCTCCGGCTCGTTCGCGCAGGTCGTGAACGTCGCGTCGGGCCTGTGCCTGGACGTGAGCGGCGACTTCTCCAACGGCACCGATGTGATCACGGCCCCCTGCTCCTCATCGCGCACCCAGCGCTGGCGCGTCGATGACGACCGCAGTGTGCTCCAGTCGGCCGCCGATCCCGACTTCTGCCTGGACAGCCGGGGAGCGACGCACCGGGGCGTCGGGATCTGGAGTTGCGACTCGGTGGACGGCCGCAACGGCCGGAACCTGATGTTCGTGGTGGACGATGACGGGCTGATCCGCCCCGCCATCGCCTTCCGTACGGCCCTCACCCCGGACGGCGGCGCTGGGGACGGGCTGTCGCTGGAGTCGGCGGGTGCAGGCACCGAGCAGCGGTGGCGGGCGGGGGCCGCTTGATCAGAACTCGCGCACGTTGCGCTGCTGGACCTGCCCGGCCGGCAGGTCGTGTGGACATGACTTGGGGCATCGAGGAGTAGTAAGTCCGCGCGGGTGCCGGGGGTGAGGCGGCATGTAGGTGTATCCCGTGAACGCGCCGGTGGCAGACAGAGTCCCGGCCACAAGCACCGTCACGAACCGGCGGACGTCGGGGCTGGTTCCGTAGGCGGCGGGCTCTTCCTCCGGACGCACGGTCGGCAGCAGAACGGCGATCGTCACCAGAGAGCCAAGCCCCAGAGCCGCCAGCATGGCGACGGGCTCCCGCCAGTCGCTCCGGTGGCCCAATCAGGTTCCGGCAGGAACACCAAGCAAAGGCCAGCGAACCAGCGAAGGACAGTGCCCCGACCACACGCCCGCGGAACTCTGGCGCGAACAGGCCCACCGCGACCGAACCCATCACGGCCCCGAACAACGCCTGGACGAGCGCTGTCAGCAGCCGCGCCACAAGGAGCAGCCAATAGGAGGTCGACTGCGCCGCACCCGACTGGATACGACGAGCGCGGCCAGGAGTCCCGTGAGCGCATGACGTCGGGGACGAGCTTCAATACGGCCAGACTTCAAGGTTCGGCCGGACCGTAAAGAACAAGTTCAGCGCAGCCGTCGCACATAGGCGTCCGCTTTCGGGCTGCGCGGGCCCGGCGCCAGGTTGTCTGCCGTGGAGGAGAAGGCCACCGTCCGGGCCCGGGCGTCGAGCGGCCGGTCCCCGGTGTCGGCCTGGACCGGGGTGCCGGCCGCGTCGGTGATCGCCACCTTGGTGCGGCCGTTGCGCAGGTCGCGCAGGTACCAGGTGCCCGGGTCCGACGTGCCCGCGAACGCCCGGAAGAGCAGGTACCGGCCGTCGCGGCTCAGCGCCCCGTCGGCGGTCGACAGGGCGGGGTCGGGTGCCTCGACGATGCGCAGGGCGTCGGTGCGCAGGTCGCGGACGAAGACGTTGGAACCGTCGCCGTTGGTGTCCTCGGGGCCGAGGTCGGTGGACGTCGAGGTGAAGGAGGCGTAGCGGCCGTTGCCGCTGATGCCGGCCTGGGACGCCCTGCCGTTGCCACGGGCGCCGTCGGGCGTGGTGTGCAGCGACCGCTGGGTCCCGCCGAGCGGGTCGGCCACCTTGACGTCGGAGGCCGGATTGTCGTACGGCCAGTAGCTGCTGTTCGTGTACACCATGACGCTGCCGTCGTCGCTGAGCAGCGGCCTGGTGGCCCGGTGCAGGGCGAACGGGTGCTTCGTCAGCTCCCCGGTGCGCATGTCGCGTACGGCGACCGACGCGCCCGGTCGGGGGACCGTCTCGCTCACGGCGAACGCGACATACCGACCGTCGGCGCTGACGGACGCGTGCAGCGCCCACGTCAGGTAATTGCCGAGGTCGTTGCCGACGTACCTCACTTCCCCGGTCCGCAGGTCGCGCCAGTAGACCGACTGCTTGTCGTGGACTTCGCCCGGAATCAGGTCGGTCGAGGCCGACACGAAGACCACGTACCGTCCGTTCGCGCTGATGGCTCCCTCGGTGCCGCCGAGCCCGGACTGGCCTCCGGCGGCGTCGGTGCTGACACGCTGGGTGCGGCCGGTCCTCAGGTCCCGCAGGAAGACGTCCGGGGCGCCGTTCGTGTCATCGGGGACCAGGTTGGCGGCCGACGACGTGAAGACCGCGTAGCGGCCGTCGGCGCTGAGCGACGGGGCGTCCGACGCGCCGTCGGCGCCTTGGCTGAGGCGGACAGTGTGCCGGGTGCCCGGCTTCTTCCCGTGGTGCTCGCGGTGCGGGTCGTGCGGTGCAGCCTGTGCCCCCGTTGGCGCCAGCAGCGCCGCCGCGCACATACAGGCGGTGACGGCCACGGCTGTGGCTCCGAGTCTGCTTCGCATGGATGTGTTCCCCCTTGACTCGTGCGGACGTGGACGCCGCCCGGGCTCGGCATGCCCCGCGCGCCAGGCGTCGGCGGCGGCCGTCAGCGTCGACCGGGTGGTCACCGGACGTCGCGGCGGCAGGCGGCGCGCCTCCGATACAACTCCAACTGCCGCCCCTGGACAATCCGATGAATGTGGTACAACCAGGCGGCGAGATCAGCGGTCCGTACGCTTGCTCAGTCCAGGCAGACGGCACGAGGACTGAGCAGGCCGCGCAGTCGGCCATGCAGTGACGGGTGGTTTCGAGGGGCCGTCCGCGGTCAGTGGTGCAGAGCCGCGCCTGCGTTGCGGTCAATGGTGTCGCCAAGGCGGTGAGGCGTTCGGCCGGCTGCGGGGGCAGCGGGCAGCAAACTGCGCTTCTATCCTCTGGGGGGCGTCGCGGTCGGCGGTGTCGGCGGGTGTCATCGTGATCATCACCGGCAGTCCGAGAGTGGCGACCGTGATGTGTCTCTTGCGTCCGTTGATCTTTTCTCCGCGTCGAAACCGCGGGTGGCCTCGGAGACAGCCTCGGATCCCTTTGAATCTACGGGGCACGTGGGGGCAGGAGGAAGGCTGGGCCGGTTGAGCGCTCGTCGGTGTAGGCCGATCGGCGGCACGGGCGTGTGTGAGAGGGCGGGAGGTTCGGGCCTTGTTCGAGGGTTTCGAAACAACGTGGGTTGGGGTCGATGAGGGATCGATCTTTGTTCGCCATGGCGGGGAAGGGCCGCCGGTAGTGCTGCTGCATGGCCACCCCCGCACCTCTGCCACCTGGCATCGCGTCGCCCCGCTTCTCGTCCAGCGGGGTTTCACCGTCATCTGTCCCGATCTTCGCGGGTACGGGCGCTCCATAGGACCGGCACCTACCGCAGATCACGCGGGATACTCCAAGCGGGCCGTCGCCGGCGACGTGGTGCAGGTGGTGCGTTCCCTCGGCCATGGCCGGTTCGCGCTTGCCGGCCACGATCGCGGAGGCTATGTCGCGCTGCGCCTCGCCCTCGATCACCCAGAGGCGGTCTCGCGGGTGGCGCTGATGGACTGTCTGCCTATCACCGAGCACCTGTCCCGCATCACGACCGAGTTCGCTACACAGTGGTGGCACTGGTTCTTCTTCGCCCAGCCGGACATCCCCGAGCGCGTCATCAACGCCGACCCGGACAGCTGGTACCGAGGCGACCCCCGGGCTATGGGCCAGGACAACTACGACGAGTGGCGTGCGGCCACGCGAAATCCCGACGTGGTGCGGGCAATGCTGGAGGACTACCGGGCGGGCCTCACCATCGACCGCCGGCACGAGGAGGACGACCGCGCCGCCGGGGCACGGATCCAGTGCCCGGCACTGATCCTCTGGTCCCTGCGAGACGACCTCGAGGACCTGTACGGGGATCCATTGAAGATCTGGCAGTCATGGGCTTCTGACGTACGCGGCCACGGCATCGACTCCGGACACCACGTCGCCGAAGAGGCCCCGGAAGCGCTCGCCTCCTCCCTCGCCGAATTCTTCGCCGGGCAGCATCACGTATAAGGCCAGTGGATGTCGGTGCACCAGCTATCCGCAGGGCGAAACCCCCGGTGGTGGCGGTGAGCTGCTGCTGCCAGACGACGGCGGACGAAGTCGTCGAGTCGTACCTGATTCAGAGCTGGC
Source organism: Streptomyces coeruleofuscus (assembly GCF_039532725.1). Classification (NCBI taxonomy): domain Bacteria; kingdom Bacillati; phylum Actinomycetota; class Actinomycetes; order Kitasatosporales; family Streptomycetaceae; genus Streptomyces; species Streptomyces coeruleofuscus. The sequence continues at coordinate 20,041 of NZ_BAAASE010000016.1, read as the reverse complement.
CCGCCGCCCACCAGGACGCTCTCCTGGTGAAGGCGACAGACGCCTACGGCTCCCAGGTACGAGCTCAACAGGCCGACGACACCATTGTCATCGACCACGAGGACTCATTGGACACCCCGTCCGGCCGGGAACGCGACATCCTGCACCGGGGTGAACGCGGCGACTACTCCTGACCCGCGATCATGCACGCCTTCGGTTGGGGCTCCCTGGTCTGGGACGTCAGCCGCACTGGCGCCCGAGGAGGTGTCCGGCTCGCGTGGGAGGAGGAGACCGGCTGGGGCTACGCCAAACTCGACCCAGCATCAGTGACGTGCTCCTCGAAGCACCCGTCACCCCGTTCCACCGCGTCTTCGCTACCCCGAGCGACGTCGCCGATGGGGCCGAGGCGCTCGTGCGTCACTGGCGCACGCCAGAGGGGGAGTGCGGAGCGGAGTGGGACCAGGCGCACGAGGTACGCAGGGCGTGTGAGGCCTTCGTGATCGACTCCCTGGGAGTGAAGGCGCCGAGACCGTCTCCAAGGCCACTCGCGGCTATGACGCAGGCAAGAAGATCAACGGCCGCAAGCGCCACATGGTCGTCGACACCCGCGGACTGCCACTCATGGTCATGGTCACCCCGGTCGACCCAGGCCGCGGCGCCGGTGCTGTACGTGTGCTGCTCGGTCGTGGGTAGGACGACCGGGAGCGGTGTCACTTGTGGGGGGGAGGACGACCTTGCTGTAGCCCTCGATCCGCTTGTCGAACGGGATCTCCTACGGCGCCCCCGAGGCCGCGGCGTGCCATGGGGTAGGGCTCAAGTCAAAGCGGGAGCCAACACCTCGCCGAGATGGCCAGGGCGGCCGCCATCGGACCCGCTGAAGTGGGTGGTGCACGGCCGGAGGCGCAGCGCGGGGACGCACGCCCCGACCGAAATTGACAGGGTTTGCACATGGGGCGAACCTGGAATCAGACGCCCTGAACGGCCTCTCAGAAGTCTGTATTTCAACCAGACTTGCGTTCGTCGACTCCGGCCATGCCCGAGAGGAGACTCGCATGCATGGGCATGTGCGAACCATCACCGGGGACGAGCCGATCTCCATGATCAAGGTCAGCACCTACCGCCCCGGCCTCACGCTCATCGACCACGCCTTCACCAACGACGGTTCGTTGGTCACCGAGGTGGTCACCGACGACGCCGTCCCGCTCGACCGCCGTCTGCTACCCGTGGGCCAGTTCGCGGATACGGCGCGCGGCATCGACGTACTCGCCGCCAACCTCCTGGCCTCTGCCGTGGAAGGGCCGGAGTACGCCGGAGCACTTCACGGAGCAGGCCGACGCCTGATGGGCCGTACCTGACCCGGCTCATGGCCATCGTGCCGCGTCTCCTCCTCGTCCGGCCCCCGGACCATCTGTCACGCGAAGTTCGCAACTGAAAGGACGGCGTCATGCCCGAGAAGAACGTCGACGACGAGGACGTGAAGGCGGCCATCGAGAGGCCCGACACCGGCGATGGACCCGGCACCGACAACCTTGACGACCTTCCGGAGAGCGACTTCGTCGGCTTTGCCGAGGATGATGCGGAGGCCGGTCCCCAAGCGACCGCCACCATCCCTTACGACTGTCCCGTCGCGAACTTCATCGACGAGCTCAGCGCGACGGGCCACGTCACCCACATTTCGTACAGGAAGACGTCGGTCACGCTGCACCACAACGCTGGCCGGCTTTCGCACCAAGGCATACTCGACGTCTGGAAGGTACGTCCGGCTTCGGCCCACTTCGACGTGGACGCCGCCGGCGCCGTCGCTCAGTACGTCAAGGTGAACGAGTACGCCTGGGCCGTCGGCAACACGGCCGGCAACCAGAGCTCGATCAGCATCGAAATGGCGAACGCAACGCTCGCGCCCAACTGGACGGTCGGCGAGGCCACCTGGAAGAACGCCGCACGTCTCGCGGGCTGGAACTTCGCCGAGGTGATCGGCGAACGCCCCAGCAGGAGCAACCTCTTCTACCACCACCACTGGTCCTCGACCGTCTGCGCCGGTCCGCACATGGACCAGATCTACGACGCGGTCCTCGCAGCGGCACAGGTGGCGTACGACCACTTCAAGGATGCACACTCCACCCTCGGGCCGGATACCGAGCCGGTACCAGTCGAGCGCCAACGCTGACCAGTCGGGACGAGCTCAAGCCGCATCCGAGCACCCGCGATCCTTCCGTGTTCCGGCGGCGGCTCCCTTGCACGAGCGTTCCCGAGCACCTGCTCGCTGATACCTGCACCTGGGATCAATTGTGGCTCGGCTGTAGCAGCCTGGCGGGCGGTGACGCGGTTCTCGGACTCACACCTTGCAAAGGTGTCCGCGCACCCGCACAAATCCCGCACCAGCGCGGTGCGTCCTGCTCGGCCTGCCGGATCCACTCCAGCAGCAGGTATCCGCGCTGGTGACGGGCCAGGTCGGCGAACGCCCGAACTCCACGATGAGGACGTCGGAGGAGTCGCTGACGCGTCCCACTTGCACATCGATCCCGGGAAACAGCACGGCTTCGACCGTCTTGCTGGCCATGCCGGGCCATACTCTGCCGAAACGATCCCTCGCTCACTCCGCGACCTGGGGATTCACGGAACGGCGGACAGAGCCTTGAAAACGGCCAGGGATGCTCCTCGCATCACTCGCTCTGGTTTCAACGAAGTGGGGAGTTTCAAGGAGCGTGGCCCGGGTCGTCGGCTTGGGTTTCCTGCTCGTGGAGTGTGCCGGCCGTGTCGAGACGTCGAGACCCTGGCTTCGTGTCGGTGGCCAATCCGGGATTCTCACGCACGGCCACACCAGCGATCAGCTGCCTGCAGAGAGGTCCCCGTAAAGTAGGCGGCCCGTGAGTTCAATGCACCGCGTCCGGGCCGCGGAGAAGCCATAGGGCATCTTGGTTATCGCTTTGAAGGCACTCATCTGGGTGTCCTCCTCGTCGCCCGTCAGGTCGGCCTCGTCGATCTCGAAGAGCTTCTCCTCGGCCTCGTCCATTCCGGCCGCTTCCATGGCCTGCTCCAGGGCCTTGTGGTGGGCGCAGTGCTGCGCGGCGAGTTCCTCGACCTGCGGGTCGTGGGGGTCGACGGTGTCATCGAGGGCGGCGTCGGCCGCGTCGAGGCGGTCTGCCTCGGCCCGTAGGCCGGGATGGGTCGCCAGGGTGATGAACACACTGGCCTGAATCGCGGCTCCCAGCGGCCCGAAGATCCGTTCCGTGACCAGCAGGGCGTCCAGGTCGGAGGGGCGCAGTGCGCCAGAGGGCAGGTGGCTGAGCCGGTCCGTGACCAACGAGGAAAGCAGGCCCAGTGGGCTGCCCACGGCTCGCAGGCGCTCGACTGCGGCGCGCTGACGCTTGATGTCGGCCTCCTGGGCGGCCAGGGTCTCCTCCAGCCGGCCCAGGACGTCCTCAACGTCCCGGGCTTCGTCGAACGCGGCCCGCATGTCGTCCAGGCTGATGCCGGCCTCGGACATCTTGCGGATCCACAGCAGGCGGATCATGTCGTCGTAGCCGTAGCGGCGGCGTCCGTCTCCGCCTCGCTCGGGCTCCGGCAGCAGACCGATCTGGTGGTAGTGACGAATGGCGCGCGGGGTGGTTCCGGCGAAGGCGGCGGCATCGCCGATCTTGACCTCGCGGGGAGGAGTGACGAAGGGGTACATCGCAGACAGGGCCTTTCGTGCTGTGGTGCCCTCGACGACACCACATGCCGCTACGGCATGTGCAACTACCCACCACCCGGACCCTGAAGCGTTCACGGTGGCGCAGCTGCTCGCCCTGGCCGCAGAAGCCGCGGGCGGACACCGCCACCACCTGGTCGCGGTCCAGCTGCCGGTCAGCCTGGTGATGATGACGCAACTGCGCAGCGCGAACGCCCTGGACTTCTCCCGGGCTGTGGTCGACGGCTCCCACATCCGGGCGTTAACGGGGGATCCAAGACCGGACGAAGCCCCGTTGATCGAGGCAGGACGGGCAGCAAGCATCACCTGATCACGCCTCCGGGATCCCGCTTGCCGTCATCCTGAGCGTAGGTAACCGCAACGATGTCACCCAGCTGATCCCACTGCTCCAAGCCGTGCCGCTCGTGCGGGGCTAGCGCTGTCGGCCCCGGCGCCGCCCGGATGTGGTGCTGGCGGACCGTGGCTACGATCACGATAAGTACCACCGCCTGGTGTGGGCCTCGGCGTGAAGCCGGTGATAGCCCGCCGCGCCACCGAGCACGGCTCCGGCCTGGGTACCCAACGTTGGGTCGTGGAGCGCGCATTCGCCCATCTGCACTGGTTCCGCCGCCTGCGCATTCGTTGGAGATCCGTGACGACATCCACGAAGCGTTCCTCGCCCTCGGAGGCGCACTCATCTGCTGGCGACGCCTTGAGACTGTGCGCAGCCGTCTCAGACGGACTGGAGTGTCCAATCGCTTGCCGGTGCGGAATGAACCCACAGGTAGCCGGGGCCAACCATGCGAACTGTCCCTCTCTGGGTTCCCGTCCTGTCCATCTCGAGTGATTCACCGGTGTCGAACGCATGATGCGTGAACCGCAGGCCACCTGAACGGGCAGCGTACTCGTACCGCATCTCCAGATGCTCTCCCTCCCAGCTGAAGAGTTCGGTGCCGTGACCTGCGACGGTGGTCCGCAGAGGGGGCACATCCTCAGACCGCATCCTGTCGAGTTGCCAGCGAGCCACGCCGTTCCCCCTCACCTTGCACACCTCCAAGTGCGTATACCTGCCGGGCAGCACGAACGGATGCCACGATCGTCCCCACGTCTGGAAGAGGCTGGCAAACGACGACCGCTCCTGCGCCGTGTCGATCCAGGGTTTCGCGAAGTAAGTGGTGATCGGCCCCCGCGACCTCAACCTCAACAACGCTGGCTTCCCGAGCGGTCGAGGTATGGCGACAGTGCGCGTCTTCCAGCCCCCCACCGGAAACGTCAGTGATGTCACGCCCAGCCCCTCCCCGGACCAGCCCCTCTGGCCTTCCCCTGCTTCGCCGACACAGATGGTGATCCAACCACCTCCCAGATCATTTCGTTAGGGGTTCTTAGACCGTGTCCTACGTGGTGAGGCGGACAACTCGTTTGTAGCAGCAGATGCGGCGGCGGGGCCGAGCCAGGTAGTTGCGGGCAATACGTTCGTAGCATGGTCTGAGCCGTCGACAGCCGGACAACCACGACATGCTCGCGCTACTACGACCTGTCCCTCGGCCGTTTCACCCAGCTCGGCCCGTCGGAGCAGGAGAACAGCACCTACCTCTACGCCGGTGGCGACCCCGTCAACCGAACCGACCCGAGCGGGTTGCTCAGCTTGGACGAGGTCGGCAAGTGGTACGGCCGCGTCAATGACGTCCAAGACGGATTGGAAATGATGCAGGCCATCGGAGATGGGGAATACCGGAAGGCCTTCTCGAAGGGCATGGGAATCTTCGCGGGAGGTGCTGCAAGTGCGATCTGTGGAACCGGGGTTGCGCCGTACCAGTAGCCCATCTTGTCGGCCGAGTTGGATCAGACATCCGCCAATCGCATGAACTTACCTAGTCGCAAAAGCGTGAACATGCTGGCAACGGTGGATACGCCTAACATGCAAGCATGAGTACAGAAGACGGCTACGTTCCCTTTCCAGGTTCCGAGTGGTTCAAAAGCGAGCCGAGTAGCCCGATCATCAGGATGATGGCGATGCGCCTGGCCGAAGAGGGATGCACCGAATTTGGTCCGGCCGGCCCACCCTCGGCCCACCCTCTCAGTGGACGTCGGTGGACGACGCACCACCGTGACTCCTACGCCAGGTGGCAGCGGAAGCTCGGGTACCAGGGTGCGGACGCGGACGGCTGGCCGGGAGCAAAGTCCTGGGCCAAGCTCAGGGTGCCCTATTCGGAGTGACGGTAACTCAACATGCTGAGCTCCCGGAACGGCTTTGAAGCACGACGGCGTGCTCCGACTCTGAGTCCGACCAGCACAGGCGGCCGATAGCCCGCCGAAATCCGCTTCATAAGACCGTGTCCTACGTGGTGAGGCGGATGAGTCGTTTGTAGCAGCAGAGGGCGGCGGCGAGGCCGAGGAAGGCCAGGTAGTTGCGGGGATCGCGCTCGCGGCTGCCGAAGCACGGCGGCAGTTGGCGCCAGGCACATCCGCTGACCAGAACGTAGATGATGGCCGCGAACAGCGTCTCATCAGGGTGTCCTGCGTTCCGCCGCCCTGCGGCCGCACCCTCGGGGGCGGGATCAACGGCTTCGCAATCTTCCACAGCCCATCCGGAACAACCCAACTCCACGTACCCCGCCCCATATCGAGGTCAACGACGCCTCACCACGTAGGACCCGGTCTTAGTTCGGTGCAGTGGTCCCGAGCAGGCTGCCGACCGTAAGTGCTTAGCTCCGCAGGCCGATGACGGCCCAGTCGCGGCGGGCGGCCTGGCTGACGACGTCACCCCATTCGGTGACGAGTCGGGAGAACGAAGGGAAGTCCTTGATCCAGCCGATGGGTTCGGTGAGGTGGCGGTCGAAAGGCTCGCGCAGTGAGCCGAGGTGCGGCTCGACCTGTCCCCAGAAGTGATGCAGCGCTGCTACCTCCTCCGGCAGCAGCCGGAGCATGACGTCGAGCCGAGAGGTCCAGTCGCAGGCGCCCGGCTCCACGGCCGGAGAGAAGTCTGACGCCTCGGAGGCGTAGGTGTAGCCATCCCAGAACAGCGGGGCACTGAACTGGTCAAGAGCGTCCCGCAGCGGCGCATCGACGAAGGCGCGCAGTTCGTCCCAGCGTTCGCCAGCCCAGAAGTGCGCTTTGTGCGAGGTCATGGTGTCGAGGAACTCGTAGCGCGCCCACCACCGGGCCTCCGTGGGGTAGGGCCATGTCCACCCCGGCGGTTGGATGTAGTCGTAAGCATCGTCCGGGCCGAACGCGGCCTCCCCGACCAGGTCCTCCCGCTGTCCAGCAGGCACCGACTCCAGATGGGCCCAGTCAACGATCAGGACCTCCATGCATACGCCCATGCGGTCAGCATACGAACCGACTGGCCACCGGCTTGGAGGCGTCTCGGGGGAGCGCCGCCGGTCTCGTGACCCCTCACGGCGGCCCTACAGGGAGAGTGCCGACAGTCCGCACACGGGCAGAACTGCGGGAGGCCGAAGGCCTGCGGGCAGAGCCCAGTAGAGCGGATGATGGCTCCCGTCCAGCAGCTTCGACGTGCCGAACGGGAGCGGCACGGGCCCCTCCTGGGGTTCCTTGAGCACGAGGGGAACCCGCGCGCCTTCCAGACGGGAAGGTGTGACGCCAAGGCGTCCGGCCGGAAACTGGCCCAGAAACCCAAGCATGGCGTCGGCCGTCTCGGGCGGCAGCTCCTCGCGCGGCGGCAGGTACGGAATGTAGTCGCCAGGCGCATCGGAACGCCGCAGGGGGACGCCGTCGAGCCGTTCGCCAACCAGCCGGGCAGGCAGTCTGTTCTGCGGCCGGGCGCCGGAACCGGCTACGCGCTCTGGGGCAGCAGACCGGCGTCGATGACCTCAGCGATAAGGGTGGCGCCGCGGCTGTTCTGGTGGATGTGGTCGGTCGTGAGTACGAGACCTCGCCGTCGCGAGATCGTGTCGAGGTTGCGGCGCAGCACTGCCTGCTGGACGAGGACGCCGACGGCCGCTGCGGGCGTCACCTCCCGGTATGAAATCGGCGGTGGGTCCGCTTGGCGCAGTTCCTCGATCTGGCGTTCGTGGAGCGGAAGGTAGGCCACCTCGTTGGTGGCGGCGATCTCGGCGATCATCCGGCTGTACGCCTGCGATGCCTGTGCCGCTGCTCCGTCGAGTTGTTGGCCGAGTACCGGTATCGACAGCAGACCGATCGTCGCGTCGGTCTCCGCTCGCAGCCGTGCGACGACGGCTCCCAGGCACTGTTGGAACCAGCCGGCCGACGGGCGATCGGGGAGCTGTTTGCGCTTCATGGCTTGCTCGACGGGGTAGCCGGCAAGGCTCGCTCGGGCGTCGTTGGTCCCGATCAACACGGTGATCACATCGGGTGGGTTCGTGACGACAGTATCGAGGCGCTGCAAGAGGTTGTAGGCGAAGTCGCCGTTGGCGCCGAAACGGGCAAGCTGCACGTCACCGGGAGGGCGGCGTCGTCCGAGAAGATCCAGGTAGTCGACGCTGAACTGCGCGCGGGTGAGGCTGTCGCCGAGGCACGCGATGCGTGTCGTCACGGCGCTTCCTCCTGGCTGGACGTGCCGACGCGTTCGGTCGGGCGGGTGTCGGTCCGAGGACGGTGGTCGGTGCCGAGGGTCGCAGTGATGGCCAGGATGGACGTCGGCCCCTCCATGTCGACCACGTGCCATACCCCGGCCGGGTTGATGGTGGCCTCGCCCGGCCCGAGCAGAACGCGGTCGGGGACCCCGTCCATGTCGCGGGTGACCGTCACGGACCCGCTGAGGCAAACGACCAGTTCGTCGCCTGCAGGGTGGCTCTCCCAATGGTCGCCGAGCCCGTCGCCGTCGAAGATCATCACCATCCGGCCCTCGGCGCCGTCTGCCGCGACCGCGGCGCTGTAGGCCTGGAGCACCTTCGGGTCCCAGGTGAAGCCCTCGACGGGTTTGGCTCTCGATCCCAGTCCGAGGTGCACGGGGGTGATCCGCAGGTCCATGGCATTGCATTCGTGGTTGACGAGTCTCATGCCGACGATCGTCCACGCCAGCGATCGGGCGGTCTTGAAGAAAAGGGAAGAGAAGCCGACGCGACGGGCAGACGGTCGGCGGCTACCCGGCTCCGAGGAGGACTTCGCTGCGACGCCAGGCCGTCGGCGATCGGCCCGTGAACTCGCGCCAGTCCCGAACGAGATGGGCCTGGTCGGCGTAGCCAGAGACGGTTGCGACATCGCCCCACGGGAGCGGGTCCTGCGCCGCCGCCAGTTCGTGCGCGTGCTCGAAGCGCAAGACTCGGGCGAAGGTCTTCGGCGACAGGCCCACCTCACCGCGAAACCGCTCGGTGAGGTACCGACGGCTCCAGCCGAGTTCCGCGGCGACCGCACCAACCTGGACGCAACCCCGCGCGGCGACGAGGCGGCGCCATGCCTCGGCTACCTCGGGGCGCACCCAGCGCACATGGTCGCCGCAGGCGCCACGGCCGACAGCTCGGAGGAGCAATTCGTCCAGCGCGGTGAACCGCGCCGCCCATGTCGTCGCCGATCGGAGCCGGTCGACCAGCTCGACGGCAAGCGCTCCGAGAAGCTCGTCAAGTGGGACCAGTCGGTGGGCGAGCTCGGCGGCGGGCATGCCGTAGATGGCCCGGGCCCCGAGCGGTGTCAGCGCTACCTGAACACCTTGCTGGCGTCCGTCGTGGTGAATCGCGACGGACCGGCGCATCAGACCGCCGGCCACGCTGCCGAATCGGGTGACCGGTGACCCGTCGTCAACGCCCGCCGCCACCTCCAAGGGATCTGACAGGCTGATCACCGCAGTGAGCGCGCGACTCGGCGGGCCGCAGTGCACCCCCGTCGGGAGCCCGCGGAGGTCGAAGCCGACATACGAGTCGACGTACTGCCGCAGGCCGGGCGCCGGACGTGCACCGACTCCGGTGGCCGTGTGGTCCTCCATTCTCGGCAGTGTACGAGCCGCCCAGCCCAGGAAGATCACCATCCAAGGGCTGATCACCGCCGTTTGCGGCTGGTGACGCGGTTCTCACCGGCACCCCGTCACGCAGCGCTACATCTCCATTGGCCGTAGCTATACGGGAACGGGGCCGAGGAGTGCGCCGCCGCGGCCAAGTCCCCGGGAGCCGCCGCGCTGATCGCGGACGGCAACGGCGAGTACCGCGGGACCTACTGGCGCATCCTCGACGCCGGCCACCCCGTCCTGACCGTCCTCGACACTGACCCGGGCACCATCGCCGAGCGGCAATGACGCCGAGAGCTCACGTCTGGTCCTGCCGGGAACCTCTACGCAGTCGCTGCCCTGCCACAGTGCATCCTGCAGGCCATGCCCGTAAACGCGTCGTACTTGAGGTCGACGGAAGCCAGCACTACACCGACCAGCAGGGCAAGGCCCCCAACACTCGCAAATACGCAGAGACCATGGCCGCAGACCGGGAACTGGGCCCAGGGGATCAAGCGCCCGCTGGTGTCCTGGCCCGACGCGGGGCCGCGCGCCCGGTTCACCGTAAGGCGGCCCTCAGGACCAGCGGGGGACGTCGTCGGGGGAGAGGTCGGGGGCGGGCTCGGTGCAGGCGAGCGGGGTGGCGCTACCGGCCGGAGGCATCGCGTGCGACGTCGACGCCTACTTCCACCACCAGCTTGGGTTCCACCAGCGTGACGTCCAGCGTCTCCCGGCTGCCCCACCCGGCGGAGAACGACCAGCCCATCCACGGATGACCACGCCGGGCCGAAGCGAGTAGCCCGGCGACCGTGCTGCTCGCCGCCTGGACGAGAGTGGTGGTGCTGCCGGTGTACTCAAGGTGGCCATCGTCGTCGTACCTGCCGAGCAGCAGACTGCTGGGAGCGGCCAAGGGGCCGGTGATCGCGCCGACGATCGCCTCGGTCGTCTCGCGCACCCACTGGTGGAGTGTCGGTATTCGAGGATTGCAGTATTCGCCCGCAGGGCGGCGAGTACTCCCACACCCGGCCCGGTCACGTCAGCGATGACAAGACACCACATGCAGCTATCACCGCAACGGGTGCTGCCTGCGCGAAGACGCCGGATCAAGAAGAAGACCGACCTCATGCGGCGCTACGAGGTTCACGACGCCGGTACGGCACCGATCTGCTGCATCACCCCGAGGAGGTCGGGCTGAGCCTGTTCGCCGACGATCCGGCCGTCGGCCAGGTAGTAGAAGTTCATGGCCTGCACCGAGATCTTGTTGCCGCTCGCCGGGATCCCGAAGAATTCACCGTCGTGGGTTCCTCGCATGGTGAACCGCGCGGCCACTGTGTCGCCTTCGGTGACCGTCTCCTCCAGCGTCCACTCCACATCCGAGAAGCCGCCGCGCATCATCCCGAGGACTTCCATGTACCCATCGGGCCCCCGCAGTGGTTCCGGGTGACTGGGTGCGTGGAACACCGCGTCCGGAGAAATGACCTCGCGGGCGAGATCCTCGTTGCCCGTGTTGATGAACTCGACGAAGCGGTTCATCACTGACTCGGTGGACTGCGACGGCATCTTGCTGTGCCTCTCCAGAGACGTTTGAGCGGGTACCTGCGAGCGTAACATCGCTTCGATGTTCACATCGATTCGATGTTGCGTGCAAAGATGGACTCATGCTGGAACTCGCGATACTCGGCTTCCTGGCTGAGACCCCCCTGCCCGGACACGAACTGCGCCGCCGCCTCTCACAGCTGACCGGCTACACGCGGCCGGTCAGTGACGGCAGCCTGTATCCGGCAATCAACCGTCTGACCAAGGCGGGCTTGATCGAGCGGCGCGCCGACCCGGCCGCCGGGGCGGCCCGGTACGTGCTCAGCCTGACCGCGGCCGGACGGGCCGAAATGCTTCAGCGCCTGCGCAAGCCCGCCGACCATGAGATCACCGACTTCACCCGGTTCTACGTCGTTCTGGCATTCCTTTCTCACTTGCCTGACGTGGCCGAACAGCACGCGGTGCTGCGCAGACGGCTGGAGTTCCTGGAAGAACCGGCGAGCTTCTTCTACGACAACGAGCGGCCCCTGCGTGCCGAGGAGATCGCCGACCCCTACCGACGGGGCATGCTGCTCACCGCCCGCGCCACCAGCCGCGCCGAACGGACTTGGCTGCGCGAGACCCTCGGGGAGAAGCCGCCCGCATTCGGCACCGCATGCACCGACAGCGATCCACAGGCGCCCGCCGCTCCCGCGAGCTGACGGCCCACGGAGGTACCCCCATGCTTGCTTCCTGGTACGACGACCAGGGCCCCGCCGCCCATGTCCTGCACGTCGGCGAACTCCCTGATCCCGTCCCCGGCCCCGGCGAGGTCCGCGTCCGCGTCACCGTCTCGGGCGTCAACCCCGGCGACACCAAGAAACGGCGCGGCTGGCTCGGCTCGTCCATGCCCTACCCGCAAGTGATCCCGCACAGCGACGCCGCCGGAGTCATCGACGCCGTGGGCGCCCAAGTCGACGCCCACCGCGTCGGACAACGGGTCTGGGTATACGGCGCGCAGTCCTACCGCCCCTTCGGCACCGCCGCCCAGTACACCGTCGTACCCGACCACCAGGCCGCACCCCTGCCCGACCACCTCAGTGACGAGCTGGGCGCGAGCCTCGGCATCCCTGGCATCACCGCCCACCGCACCGTCTTCGCCGACGGCCCGGTCGACGGCCAACTGGTCCTGGTCCACGGGGTTCTCGGCGGCGTCGGCTCACTGGCCGCCCAGCTCGCCCACTGGGCCGGCGCCACCGTGATCGCCACCGTCCGCCGAGCCACGGACCTCGACCACGTCGACCCGGCCGTTGTCGCCCACGCCGTCGCCCTGGACACCGGTGACCCCGCCACAGCCATCCGCTCGTACGCGCCGCGGGGCGTCGACCGGATCATCGAGGTCGCGCTGTCCGACAACGCCGACCTCGACAACGCCGTCGCCGCCCAGGGAGCCGTCATCGCCGCCTACGCCACCCGCACGGACCGCACTGCGATCCCCTTCTGGCCCTTGCTGTTCAATAACGTCACCCTGCGGCTGCTCGGCAGCGACGACTTCCCCGCCGAGGCCAAGCGCCAGGCCGCCCGCGACCTCACCTCCGCCGCCGCCGTCGGCGCCCTTACCGTCGCCGTCGGCGACCGTTACCGGCTGGACGACATCGCCAAGGCCCACGACCACGTCGACGCCGGCGGTGGCCACGGCCGCATCCTGGTCACCATCCCCCAATAGCGCGGACTCGGAATTACTGCCCTGCTCAACTGCCTGGGATCCCATCTTCAAACCGGTGAGAGGCCTGACCGAGATACGGGTCGAAGGGGCAATGGGATGGATAGCTGCCGTGGGGACGAGGTTTGTGACGGTTCTTGTGAGCTCTCGCGAGTATTTCAGGGGGATGTCCGCGCTGCTCTGCCAGCGGCAGAACAGCCGCCGGACCTGGCTCGACGATCACTACAGTCCAGTCTCATGACGACGATTACGACGCGTACGGTCGAGTACCCGGCCGACGGTCTGACGATGATCGGGCACCTCGCGCTCCCGGCCGGTGTCGACCGCCGGCCCGCAGTGCTGCTCGGACCAGAGGGCACGGGGCTCAGCGACGTCGAGCGCCGCAGGGCCGATGCTCTCGCCGAGCTGGGATAAATAGCGCTGGCCTTCGACCTTCAGGGCGGGCGCTATTTGAGCGACCCCGAGGAGATGTTGGCCCGTTGCATGCCACTGCTCGCTGATCCCGACCGGATGCGGAGCATCGGCCATGCAGCGCTCGACGTGTTGCGCACCGAACCGCGGACCGACCCCGACCGGATCGCCGCCGTCGGCTATGGCACCGGGGGCGCCTCGGGCTGGAACTCGGGCGCGACGGCGTCAACCTGCGCGCGATCGGCACAGTCAACGCACTGACCACGGGCCGACCGGGCGAGGCGGCGCGTATTCGATGCCCGGTGTGGGGCACCGACGGAATGCGCTGATCAGCGCCGATGCAGGGACTCCCAAGATCGCTTCCCGCGCTCGGAGTGATCGTTTCCCACCGCGCAGGTGGTTCCCAGTTCCCGTGAGTCGGAGGGGTGTCGACGCGCGCCGCGATGAGGGAGGCCAGGCTCTCGATGGCGTTTGGAGCCATGGGGGACAGAAAACCACCTCAGTAAGCACCTCCGGCGCCAACACCCAGAGTCTTCACAGCGACTCGGTGGCGCAGGCACCTGCGTTGCGGGCTGCCGGTCCGGGCCCTACCGCCGTCAGCCCAGGTAGCGGGTGGTGATCTCCGATGCGGTGTCTACGACCATACGTCCCAGCTCGGCCGTGCCGGCGGGATCGAAGCGGGACTCGGGCATGGAGGCGGCGACGGCGGCCAGGGGGGAGCCGCCGGCGTCCAGGACGGGCGCGGCCACGGCGCACACGTCAGGCCGGTACTGGTTGCGGTTGACGGCGTAACCGCGGTGCCTGACGCGACGCAGTTCCGCACGCAGTTCCGACGGGTCGGTGATGGTCTCCTTGCCGTACCCCTCCAGCACGCCCGCCGAGAACTGGTCGATCTCGGAATGTGGCAGATGGGCCAGGACGGCGCGTCCGGCCGCGGTGGCGTGCAGGGGTGAGGTGTCGCCGATGGTGTGGAACGTGCGCACGGGGTGATCGCAGTCGACGCGGTCCACCACGACCATGCACTGAAGGGCGTCCGGCACCGCCAGGTGCACCGTCTCGTTCAAGGCGTCGCGCAGGCGGACCATCGGCTCGCGGGCGGCGGCGAACAAGCTCGAGCCCTGCAGCGCGGCGGGCCGCACGGACAGTACGCGGGCGCCGATCTCCCAGCGGGTCGTGTCTCTGCGGTTGGCCCGCAGCCAGCCGGCTTCGGCCAGTGTGACCAGCGTGCGCTGCACCGTCGACTTCGGAAGACCGAAGATCTTCGTGAGTTCCCCGACGGTGACCGGCTGATGCCGGGCGACCGCCTCCAGGATGCGCAGCGACCTGGTGACGCTCTTCATCTCCATCTGGGGCCTCGCGGTACGGGTAAACGGCTCGGTCTCGCCTCTTGACTCTCTCCGGAGCCTCAGGCAAGCTCGTGCCGGATGTTAGCACAACATTCCACAATGCGGCACGCGTGATCGGACCAGACATCGGGCCGGCGCCGTGGAGGTGCCACATCCCCCGTCCGCGCGGCGACGGACAGCGGTAGTGCCCTGACTCGCCTACCGAGCCGCGCGATACAGCCGCTCTGTGCCCGGCCCCCCAGTCGGGCACAGAGCGGTGACGGTCGCGTGTCATACGAGTCGGCCCCCCACGCTCGTGCGTGAGGGGCCGATGTCGCCGTGCGGCTGTCAAGTGCTTCCGTCTGACATTCAGCCGCGTCGACGGCCCGTGATCTCCGCGGCCGTCTCGGCGACCATGCGGCTCCACTCGGGCAGCCGTTCGGCGTCGAAGCGGGAGTCCGGCATGGAGACGGCGACGGAGGCGAGCGGGGCGCCGTCCTCGTCCAGAACGGGCGCGGCGATGGCGCAGACACCGGGCCGGTACTGATTGCGGTTGACCGCATAACCGTCGGTGCGGATCCGGTCCAGTTCGGCGCGCAGTTCGTCGGGATCGGCGGGCGTGGTGTCGGTGAAGCGCTCGAGCCCCTGCGCGATGAGCTCCTCGACGTCCTGTTTCGGCAGGTGGGCGAGAACCGCCCGCCCCACCGCGGTGGCGTGCAGTGGCGAGGTGTCGCCGATGGTGTGGAACGTGCGTACCGGATGGTCGGAGTCGACGCGGTCCACCACGACCATGCACTGGAGGGCGTCCGGCACCGACAGGTGGATCGTCTCGTTCAGGGCGTCGCGCAGGCGGACCATCGGCTCGTGGGCGGCGGTGAGCAGGCTGGAGCCCTGCAGGGCGGCGGGCCGCACGGCGAGGACCCGGGCGCCGATCTCCCAGCGGGTGGTGTCCCTGCGGTTGGCCCGCAGCCAGCCGGCTTCAGCCAGTGTGACCAGCGTGCGCTGCACCGTCGACTTCGGAAGACCGAAGATCTTCGTCAGTTCCCCGACGGTGACCGGCTGATGCTGGGCGACCGCCTCCAGGATGCGCAGCGACCTGGTGACGCTCTTCATCTCCATCCGTTTGCCCCCTGTTGATCCTCAGAGATTGTGCTGGACACCCTCTTGACTCCCCTCGGAGCCGCTGTCATTCTCTGTGCCAGATCCTAGCACAACATTCCACAATGTGGCACGGCTTCACAGGCTCCGAGGTTGAGGGGGACCCCCGAACCCGGACGGATGTGAGCGATCGAGGCCTCCAGGGCCCGCCCCTCCAAGCCGCCGCAAATCGACCATCTTCACGCTCGGGGCCCAGCATGCGGCCCGGCGGTACGAAAGGAAAGCCCTGTGCCAGCAGCCAGGAAGCGCGTCGCCGTCGTCGGAGTCGGAACAGTGGGCAGCCAGGCCGCCTGGCGGCTCGCGTCCCGGGGCGCCAAGGTCGTCGGCTACGACCGGTTCGCCCCCGGCCACGACCGCGGCGCTGCCGGCGGCGAGACCCGCATCTTCCGCAGCGCCCACTTCGAGGACTCCCGGTGGGTTCCGCTGCTCAGGCACGCCGACGTCCTCTGGGAGCAGCTCCAGCAGGAAACCGGCCGCGAACTGCGCACCCTGACCGGATGCCTTCTCATGGGGTCCACCGAGGAACAGCAGATGGCCACCGTCCTCGAGTCCATCGCCGAGCATGGCCTCGACCACGAAGTGCTCGACGCCGAGTCCTTGGCCAAACGGTTCCCCCAGTACCGGCTCGAAGACGGCGACGCCGTCGTCCTCGACCGCCGGGCCGGTGTCATCCGTCCCGAGCTGACCGTCCAGACCGCCGCACGCCGCGCGGAGCAGCTGGGTGCCACGATCCACCGCTACACGACGGTGCGGGAGATCACGCCGGTGAACGGCGGGGTGGAGATCCACACCGACTCCGGAAGCGAGCACTTCGACGCGGTCGTCGTCACCGTCGGCCCGTGGGTCAACGACTTGCTTCCCGGCCTGCCGTGGGACGTGCAGATCCGCCGCGTGATCAGCGCCTGGTTCGTGCCCACGACCGGCGCCTGGTTCGGCGAGGAGCGTCCCGCGTTCATCCGCACCACCCCCACCCACTGCTACGGCCTGCCCTCCCCGGACGGCATCTCCGTCAAGCTCGGGCTCAGCAAGGACCTGCACCGCCTGGCCGATGACCCCAACACCCTGGATCGCACCGTCCAGCCGGCGGAGCTGGAGATCTACGCCGAGCTGATCCGCCGTCACATGCCGGACCTGCACCCGGACCCGACCCGCGTGTCCGTCTTCATGGAGGGCTACACGGACAGCACCCGCCCGCTGGTCGGTCCGCTGCCCGGGGCCGGCAACGAGAACGTGATCCTGCTCGCCGGGTTCTCCGGCCACGGCTTCAAGCTCTCCCCGGCCTTCGGCGACATCGCCGCGGACCTGGCGCTGGAGGGCTCCTCCTCCCAGCCCATCGACTTCATGTCGACCGTCGGCCGCACCGAGGCCTGAACCCCACCCGGCCACCATCCGGTACATGCACAGGGAGCACCACATGGCCACCAGAAAGCGCGTCGCTGTCGTCGGGACCGGCACCATGGGCAGTCAGGCCGCCTGGCGGCTGGCGGCCCGGGGCGCCGAGGTCGTCGCCTACGACCGCTTCGCCCCCGGTCACGACCGCAGCGCCGCAGGCGGTGAGACCAGGGTCTTCCGCAGCGTGCAGACCCACGACGGCCGCTACGTTCCGCTCGTCCGGCACGCCGAGGCCCTTTGGCAGCAGTTGCAGGCGGAGACCGGGCGGGAACTGCGCCGCCTGACCGGAGCCCTGGTCATGGGACCGGCCGACGACCCCGAGATGCGTACCGTCATGGACGGCATCGCCGAGCACGGCCTCGACCACGAGGTGATCGACACCGAGGCCATGGCCAAGCGTTTCCCGCAGTTCCGCGTCGGCGACGGCGACTTGGTGGTCCTCGACTCCCACGCGGGCTTCGTCCGCCCCGAGCTGACGGTCCAGACCGCGGCCCGGCGCGCGGAGGAGCTCGGTGCCCGGATCCGCCGCTACACCCCGGTGCGGGACGTCACCCCCGTCACCGGGGGAGGCGTGGAGATCCGCACCGACACCGACACGGAGCGCTTCGACGCCGCGGTCGTCACCCCCGGGCCCTGGGTGGGCGACCTGCTGCCCGACCTGCCGTGGGAGGTGAGCATCTACCGCGCGATCAGCGCCTGGTTCCTGCCCCACCAGGACCACCCGGCGGACGCCGAGCGTCCCGCCTTCATCCGCTGCGGCGAGTTCCCCTTCTACGGCATCCCGTCCCCGGGCGGCCTGACTGTCAAGCTCGGCCTGCCCCAGGCCCACCACAAGCCCGTGGAGGACCCGAACCGGCTGGACCGGACCGTCGCACCGGAGGAACTGCAGGCCTTCACCACGGTGGTGGGGCGCTATCTGCCCGGCCTGAACCCCGACCCGGTGCGGCTGTCCGTCTTCATGGAGGGCTACACCGGCAGCACCCGGCCGCTGGTCGGTTCCCTGCCGGGCTGCGACGACATCGTCCTGCTGGCCGGCTTCTCCGGTCAGGGCTTCAAGATCTCGCCCGCCATGGGCGACGTCGCCGCTGACCTCGCACTGGAGGGCCGCACCTCCCAGCCGATCGAATTCATCACCACAAACGGCCGCACCGAGGCCTGAGTTCACTACGAGGTAAGACATGACCTTGACCATCGGCCCCCTGCGGGCCGAGCCCGGCCAGAAGACCCGCGGGAGCCTGGCCGCCGACCTGGGCACCACCACAGCGGACGTTCCCCTGATCCTCGTCAACGGCTCCCGTCCCGGACCCAGGGTCGTGATCACCGGTGGTGTCCACGGCGGCGAATTCATCGGCATCGACGCCGCCACCCATCTGGCCGGGCTGCTGGAACCGGACGACATCACCGGCCAGCTGGTGATCTGCCCCGTGGCCAACCCGCCGGCCGTCTACGGGGGCAGGCTCAACGTCTCCCCACTCGACGGCGTCAACATCAATCGCATCTTCCCCGGCGACAAGGAGGGCGGCCCCACCGAGCGGATGGCGGCCTGGCTCTTCGAGTACGTGGTCAACGGCGCCGACGCCTACGTGGACCTGCACAGCGGCGGCATCGACCAGCACCTGCTCGACTTCGTCGGCTACCGCGTGACCTCCGATGCCGAGCTGGCCGCGAAGATCAAGGCAATGGCCCACGCCGTCGGCTACGAACGGGTCATGCCCCGCCCCCTCCCGGACGGCGGCAACAGCCACGCCGCGGCGAACCGCCAGGGCATCCCCGGGATCCTCATCGAGACCGGGCAGCTCGGCGACCGGGACCCCGCCACCGTGCGCAGGCTCCTCGACGGCCTGTACCGGCTGCTGCACCACCTCGGTGTCATCGAGGCCCCGCAGAACCTCGCACCGGTCACCGTGCAGCCCCGCGAGTGGGTCTGGACGGGCGAGATCGTCTCCCCGGTCGCCGGCCTGTGGTACCCGGACGCGATCGCAGGCGACGAGGTGACCGAAGGACAGACCATCGGCCGCGTCATCGACCCGGCTGACGGCACCGAGCACAAGGTCGTCGCCCCGGCCACCGGAACGGTCATCTACGGCATGAACGGGCTCTCTGTCCGCCTCGGCATGCTGCTCGCCGAGATCGCCGTCCCCCGCGACTGACGCGCTGCATACCCCCTCGACTCCCCTGATTCCCCCTATCCCGCTGAGCTGGCCCTCAATGCGCTACTTCCAGGAGATTTGTCATGAGTGATCCCGTGATCGGTCGTAGAACGCTCCTGCGCGGAGCAGGCGGTCTGGCCGCCCTCGCCGCCCTGCCCTCTCTCGCCGCCTGCGGCACCGGCACCAGCCGCACCCCGTCCGGCAGCGCCAAGGGCGGCGGCAAGACGGTGGTCGTCCGCGACAGTGGCGGTTCCTACGGCGCGGCCCTGCAGAAGGCGATCTACACGCCGTTCACGCAGGAGACCGGCATCAGCGTCAAGGTGCTCAACCTGGACGATGCCCCGCTGCTGGCCCAGATCAAGCAGGGCCGCCCGCAGTGCGACCTCATCAACAACGCGATGATGTCCCACCTCAAGTACGTGAAGCAGGACGCCTTGGAGACGCTGGACCCCGACCGGGTCAAGAGCCTGAAGAGCGCGAAGATCCCCGACAATCAGATCACCGAGCACGCCATCGGAAACTCCTTCTACGGCCAGTGCATCGCGTACCGCACCGACGCCTTCGACGGCCGCAAGCCGGAGTCGTGGGCGGACTTCTGGGACACCAAGGCGTTCCAGGGCGGCCGCGCGATGGTCAGCCCGGACGGCGACCTGCCCGAACTGGAGTTCGCGCTGCTGGCCGACGGCGTCCCCATGGACAAGCTGTACCCGCTGGATGTGGACCGCGCCTTCAAGGTGCTGACCCGGCTGCGGGGTGACATCAAGAAGTTCTGGGACAGCGGTCCCCTCCCGGGTGTGCTCCTGAGCCGCCAGGAGGTGA
>NZ_BAAASE010000015.1:0-217524 GCF_039532725.1 Streptomyces coeruleofuscus | reverse complement strand
GTTTCGGTGGTTATAGCGTAGGGGAAACGCCCGGTTACATTCCGAACCCGGAAGCTAAGCCTTACAGCGCCGATGGTACTGCAGGGGGGACCCTGTGGGAGAGTAGGACGCCGCCGAACAATTCTTGGGAAAACCCCCGCATCTTCGGATGCGGGGGTTTTCTGCGTTTAGGGTCGAGTGATGCGCTATGACCTCGTGATCTTCGACAATGACGGTGTCCTCGTCGACAGTGAACCCATCTCCAACCGGCTCCTGGCCGCCTACCTCACCGAGCTGGGTCATCCGACGTCGTACGAGGACTCCGTCCGGGATTACATGGGTTCCGCCATGCACCGGGTGCACGACCTGGTGGAGGAGCGGACCGGGCGGCGGTTGCCGGTGGACTTCGACGACGTGTTCCACGGTCGGGTCTTCGCGGCCTTCGAGCGGGACCTGAAGGCGGTGGCCGGCGTCGAGGAGGTCCTGCAGAAGCTTGCCGCCGACTCCGTGCCGTACTGCGTGGCGTCGTCCGGGAGTCATGAGCGGATCCGGGTGGGGCATCGGACCACCGGTCTCGATCGGTGGTTCGACGAGGAGCGGATCTTCAGCTCGCAGGATGTGGGAAGGGGAAAGCCGGCTCCCGATCTGTTCCTGTACGCAGCCGAGCGGATGGGGGTCGCGCCGGAGCGCTGTGCCGTCGTCGAGGACAGTCCGCTGGGGGTGCGGGCTGCGGTTGCGGCAGGGATGGACGTGTACGGGTTCACCGCCATGACTCCGGCGGAGAGGCTCATCGGAGCCCGGCGGTTCTTCTCCGACATGCGGGAGCTGACTGAGCTGCTCATGTGAGGGCTTAGAAGCTGAGTAAAATTCATCTTTGGCTGGATCTACCCACGGGTAGGCCGGGGCCCTACGCTCGCCGCCATGACTGATGTGCTGCGGCGCGGCAGGGCCTCATTGGCGTTCAGCTTCTTGGTGCAGGGGGTCGCCTTCGCTCTGCTCGTGACGCGGATTCCCGCCATCCAGGACCGGTACGGGGTCTCCGACGCGCTGCTGCCCGCCTTCCTGGCCGCCGTGCCGATCCTCGCCGGGGTCGGGAGCGTGACCACCGAGCGGCTGGTGAAGCGGGTGCGGCCGAGCCTGCTGCTGCGGTGGTCGCAGCCCGTGGTGCTGCTGGCGCTGCTCGGGGTCGGGGCCGGGGAGCGGATGGTGGAACTGGGCGTCGCGCTCGCGGCGTTCGGGCTCGCCGTCGGGGTGCTGGACGCGTCGATGAACATGCTCGGGGTGAGCCTTCAGCGGTCGTACGGGCGCAGCATCATGCTCAGCTTCCACGCGGCCTACAGCCTGGGCGGCATCGCGGGGGCGTCGCTGGCGTGGGTGGGGGCGCACTGGGATCTGGCCCTGTGGGTGTCGTACCTGCCGGTCGTGGCGGTACTGCTCCCGGCGATGCTGGTGGGGAGCCGGTGGTACGTCGACGACGAGGCGGCGTCGGCGGTGGCGGAGAAGGCGGGCGAGGGCCAGGTCGTCGTCTTCAAGTGGCTGTTGCCGTTGTGTCTGGTGATGACCGTGGCGTACATCGGGGACTCCACGGTGTCCAATTGGAGCGCGAAGTACCTGAAGGACGTGCTCGGGTCTTCGGAGCAGATGGCGACCGTGCCCTACAACGTGTACATGGTCACCACGCTGCTGGGGCGGGCGATCGGGGACCTCGGGGTGCGGCGGTTCGGGGCCGTCTCGGTCGTGCGGGGCGGGGCGCTCGTGGCGGCGTGCGGGTTCGCCGTGGTGGCGGTGGCACCCGGGGCGTGGGTGGGGATGCTGGGGTTCACGCTGCTGGGGCTCGGGCTGTGTGTGCTGGTGCCGCAGACGTTCGCGGCGGCCGGCAGGCTGTTCCCCGGGGCTTCGGATGCGGCCGTGGCGCGGTTGAATGTCTTCAACTATGTGGGGTTTTTGATCGGTTCGCCGTTGGTCGGGGCGCTCGGGGACGCGTGGAGCTACCGCGGGGCCATGGTTGTGCCGATGGTGTTGGTGCTGGTGACGCTGGTGTACGCCCGGTCGTTCGCGCCTCAACCGGACCGATACGGTGGCGGACATGAGCGGCCGCGCACAGCTGATGTGGGACGAGGCAGTAACGGGCTATGACTTTGGTCCCGGGCATCCGATGGACCCGGTCCGGCTCGCCCTGACCCGGGGACTGGTCGATGCCTTCGGGCTGGACCGTGAGGTGGAGGTGGTCGCCGCGAAGGCGGCCGGGGAGTCGACGCTGCGACTCGTCCACCGGGAGGACTACATCGAGGCGGTGAAGGCCGCGTCGGCGGAGCCGGGGGCGGCGGACCAGTCGTACGGGCTGGGGACGATGGACGATCCGGCGTTCACCGGGATGCACGAGGTGTCGGCGCTGATCGCCGGGCAGTCGGTGGGGGCGGCGGAGGCCGTGTGGCGCGGTGACGCGCTGCACGCGGTGAACTTCGCGGGCGGGCTGCACCACGCGATGCCGGGCGGGGCGTCCGGTTTCTGCATCTACAACGACGCGTCGCTGGCGATCGCCCGGCTGCTGGAGCTCGGGGCCGAGCGGGTGGCGTACATCGACGTCGACGTGCATCACGGGGACGGGGTGCAGGCGGCGTTCTGGGAGGACCCGCGGGTGCTGACGATCTCGCTGCACGAGCATCCCCGGACGCTGTTCCCGCAGACCGGTTGGCCGGAGGAGACCGGGGCGGACTCCGCGGAGGGCTCGGCGGTGAACGTCGCGCTGCCGGCCGGGACCGGGGACGCCGGGTGGCTGCGGGCGTTCCACGCGGTCGTGCCCGAGCTGATCGCGGACTTCCGGCCGCAGGTGCTGGTGACGCAGCACGGGGCCGACACGCACTTCGAGGATCCGCTGGCGCATCTGGCGGTGTCTCTGGACGCGCAGCGGGCGGTGCAGGTGGCCTGTCACGACCTGGCGCACGACTACGCCGACGGGCGGTGGGTGGCGCTGGGCGGGGGCGGCTACGCCGTGGTGGACGTGGTGCCGCGGTCGTGGACGCATCTGGTCGGGATCGCGGCGGGCCGGGCCGTGGAGCCCGAGGCGATGATCCCCGAGGGCTGGCGGCAGGAAGCGTTCGCCCGGACCCGGCAGTTGGCCCCGGCGCGGATGACGGACGGACGCTGGCCCGTGGCCTTCCCCGGCTGGGAGGAGGGCTACGACCCCGCGGACCGGCTG
Organism: Streptomyces coeruleofuscus; assembly: GCF_039532725.1. Taxonomy (NCBI): domain Bacteria; kingdom Bacillati; phylum Actinomycetota; class Actinomycetes; order Kitasatosporales; family Streptomycetaceae; genus Streptomyces; species Streptomyces coeruleofuscus. The sequence goes on along the minus strand of NZ_BAAASE010000015.1, from coordinate 214,346 downwards.
GACCAGGCGGTGCTGGCGGCTCGGCGGGCGGTGTTCCCGCTGCGGGGGCTGCTGGCCTGACCGGGTGGGCCTCCTGGTAGGCCGACCGTGCTGTGTTCGCCGGTTCCCGGGACACGTGCGGCGCCCGTCGCGCACGATCGCCTCGTGCTGACCCCCGAAGCCCTTCGTGCGCACCTGGTGGGCGCACGCCTCGCCGGGACCGTGGCCACGCCTCGTGAGGAGAGCCTGCGGAGTTACCGGCTGTTCGCCGCCCGGGATCCCCGGGTGCTCCTCGGTCTCGATCCCGAAGGGGTCTGGAGCCAGCGGGATTTGGTCGAGCTGATGGCGGACAGGTGCGGTGTTTCGGCCGATTCCCGTCGGATTTCCGGCCAGGACGTGATCGATCCGGAGCGCACCCTGGCCGCGCTGGACGCCTTCGCGGAGCGCCTCGCCGAGGCCGCCCGGCGGGGCGCACCCGTGCTCCTCGGCACCGGGCACCCCCACCGGCTGCTCGGTTTCTACGCCGCTCTGGCAGACGCGCTGTCGGCGGCGGGGTGTGAGGTTCTCACCCCCGCGCAGGGTCGCTGTGTCGACATAACGACCCGGTTCGGCCTACGTACGCACAACCTCGACTACGTACGAGGAGTCGCGCTGGTGCGGGGATCCGGCACCGAACGCCCCGGTTGTGAGCCCGGCGCACATACGCACTCACCTCTCCCGGTTCGTACCGTGTTGGCCGCTGCCGCAGAGGCCGACGGGCCCCTTCCCGAGCTGGTCATCGGGGACCACGGGTGGGTCTGCGGAGCAGGTCAGCTGGGGTTCGAGGCCATCGGGCCGGCGGATACGAACGATCCTGCCCTGTTCGTCGGTGAGGCCGAGGGGTCCGTCTCCGTCGTCGTTCCACTTGATGACGGAGTGCGGTCTGATTACTACCTGCCGCTTACCCGCTACGTACTCAATCGGGCGTGTCTGTCACAGTAGGCCGCCGATGGGTGCACCTCTTCCCCACTCGCATCACCCGCCCCTACATTGGGGAGTGAGCACGCAGCGACGAAGAGTCACCGGAAGGGGAAGCCGGTGGCCGTCGAGTGCGGAAGGTTCAGGTGTGTCATGGCTGCAGCTGGCGAGAGGCCTCTGAACGAGGTTCAGTTCCTTACCGTGGCGGAAGTCGCCTCGGTGATGCGAGTGTCGAAGATGACCGTGTACCGGTTGGTGCACAGCGGTCATCTGCCCGCGATCCGTGTGGGGCGGTCCTTCCGCGTCCCGGAGCAAGCGGTTCACGAGTACCTCCGCGAGAGTTATGTGGGGGTGGAAACCGCCTGACGGCTGGGGCGGGGTGGTCCCTCACAGGGCACTCGGGATCACCCTGGCCTCCTCGATTACGACCTCAGCGCTCGGGCGGGTAGGCTAGCCCCTCGTAGGTCGTGTGGGCCCATGGCGCCCAAACAACCGAGTGATGAGAAGTGAGCGAGGGTAGTCGTGGGCTCTGTTATCAAGAAGCGGCGCAAGCGGATGGCCAAGAAGAAGCACCGCAAGCTGCTCAAGCGCACGCGCGTTCAGCGTCGCAACAAGAAGTAAGTTCGCGACGCGGACGCCGCGAGAGCGTTGCTGTGGCCCCCCACCCACCGGTGGGGGGCCACACGTGTTCCGGCTCGTACGTCCGGCTGCTTCCGTCACTTCGCGCATCAGGCGGTCATCACAGCGCAACGCCGACCCGCTAAGTTGGCCCCACGGGGGAACGCGGCGGGGCAAGAGGTTTTCTGGAAGGAAGGCGCTGATCTTGGGCAAGGTCGTGCTCGTGACCGGAGTGGCCCGCCCGCTGGGGGGCCGGTTCGTACGGCGGATCCAGCGTGACCCCGAGGTGGACAGGGTCGTCGCCGTGGACGCGGTGCCGCCCGAGCACCATCTGGGCGGCGCGGACTTCGTCCAGGCCGACATCCGGCAGCCCGGAATCGCGCGGGTGCTCGCCGAGACGGGCGCCGACACGATCGTCCACCTGGACGTGACGGGCACGCCGCTGGGCAGCGGCAACCGGGCCTCCCTGAAGGAGACCAACGTCATCGGCACCATGCAGCTGCTCGGTGCCTGCCAGAAGTCCCCGAACGTGCGGCGGCTGGTCGTGAAGTCCAGCACGAACGTCTACGGCTCCGCGCCCCGCGACCCGGCCGTCTTCACCGAGACGACCCCGCCCAAGTCCCTGCCCAGCGGCGGCTTCGCCAAGGACACGGTGGAGGTCGAAGGGTACGTGCGGGGCTTCGCGCGCCGCCGGCCCGACGTGGCGGTCTGCGTGCTGCGGTTCGCCAACATCCTCGGCCCGACCGCGGACACGCCGCTCGCCTCGTACTTCTCGCTGCCGGTCCTGCCGACCGTGTTCGGCTACGACCCGCGGCTTCAGTTCGTCCACGAGGACGACGTGATCGAGGTGCTGCGGATCGCCTCGCACGAGCCGCGGCGGGGCACGCTCAACAGCGGCACTTTCAACATCGCCGGCGACGGCGTGCTGCTGCTCTCCCAGTGCTCCCGGCGCCTAGGGCGTCCCACCGTGCCCCTGCTGCTCCCGGCCGTCACCTGGGCGGGCTCGCTGGTGCGTACGCTGGGCATGTCGGACTTCTCGCCCGAGCAGATCCGGCTGCTCACCCACGGCCGGGTCGTGGCCACGGGCCAGATGCGCGAGACGCTGGGATTCCAGCCCAAGTACACGACCGCGGAGACGTTCGCGGACTTCGCACGCAGCCAAGGTCCCGGACTTCTTCCGCCGGAGGCCCTTGCGGGGGCCGTCGACCGGATCGCCGCGCTGCCCCTCGCGGGCGGCGGTCACCCCCCGACGCAGAGCGCCAACTGAGGAGCGCATCAACGATGGCGGATGCCAAGGTCATTCCGTTCGACGACGACCGGTCCCGCGGGGGCGCCGTGCAGCGTCCGCAGCGGCGCCGGAGCACCGGGAACCGGCGCCCGGGCACGGAGTCGGCGCCGGTCCGTGAGGTGCAGCCCCTGCCCACCAGGGCTGTTCCGCAGGATGATGTTCCTGTGACGTCTGAGGAACAACCGCCGGAAGGCCCCCAGGGCGGCGAGGGCGGCCTGGAGCGGCGTATCGCGGGCGGCCTGGCCTTCCTGCGCCGCCGCCTCACCGGGGACTACGAGGTCGACGACTTCGGCTACGACGAGGAACTGACCGACCAGGTCCTGATGTCCCTGCTGCGCCCGCTGTACGAGAAGTACTTCCGGGTGGAGGTGAAGGGCGTCGAGAACATCCCGTCCGAGGGTGGCGCCCTGATCGTCGCCAACCACTCCGGGACCCTGCCGATGGACGGCCTGATGTTGCAGGTCGCCGTGCACGACAACCACCCGGCGGGCCGGCATCTGCGGCTGCTCGCCGCGGACCTGGTCTTCATGCTGCCGGTGGTCAACGAGCTGGCCCGCAAGCTCGGTCACACCCTGGCCTGTGCCGAGGACGCGTCCCGGCTGCTGGAGCAGGGTGAGCTGGTCGGGGTGATGCCGGAGGGCTTCAAGGGCCTCGGGAAGCCCTTCGCGGACCGCTACAAGCTCCAGCGCTTCGGCCGCGGCGGTTTCGTCTCGACCGCCCTGCGTGCCGGGACGCCGATCGTGCCCTGCTCGATCGTCGGGGCCGAGGAGATCTACCCGATGATCGGCAACGCCAAGACGGTCGCCCGGCTGCTGGGCTTCCCGTACTTCCCGATCACGCCCACGTTCCCGTGGCTCGGGCCGCTCGGGGCGGTTCCGCTGCCGACCAAGTGGACGATCCAGTTCGGCGAGCCGATCCCCACGGACGGCTATCCGCCGGAGGCCGCCGAGGACCCGATGCTGATGTTCAACCTGACCGACCAGGTCAGGGAGCAGATCCAGCACACCCTGTACAAGCTGCTGGTGCAGCGCCGGTCGGTCTTCTTCTGAGGCAGTGCAGGACTGAGACAGTGCCCATGACGATGGGGGCGCCCCTCGGGAGGGGCGCCCCCACTGTCTTGCCTCCGGCTAGTTCGCGTCCTCGCCGTCGATGCCCAGCCCGGGCAGCAGGTCGGGCAGGAGCGGCGGGAGCGTCACGTCCGGCTCGGGGACGGGCGTCTTGCCTTCCGCCGACGGTGAGGTGCTCGCGTCGCTGTCCTGCGGCGGGTCGAGCAGGCCGCCGGTGTTGCCGCCGAGCAGGCCGTCGCTGTCGCTGCCGGAGCCGGCCGAGCGGCTGGGGCTGCCGGAGCCGGTGCCGCCCTCGTCGGAGTGGCCGCGGCCACTGTCGCTGGGACGGGCCGACCGGTCGGTGGCCGAGGAGCCGGTGGAGGCCGACTCGGAGGCGCCCTGCCGCTTGCCTTCGCCGCCGCTGCGGGCCGGGGGCTCGGGCAGCAGGGACCGCAGCGGGGCGACGTCCTCCTCTATGGCGTCGAACACCGACGACACCTGCTCGCTGACGTCCCCGAGCTGGACGGGGAGCCTCTCGCGCAGTTCGCCCCAGGCCTGGCGGTGGGAGCGGGAGAACGCGGACAGGGCCTGGATGGGCTCCAGGGAGTCCGGGTCGCGCTCGTACGCCTCGCTCAGCAGCCGGTGGCCTTCCGACGCGTCGTGCCGCATGCCGGACAGGGCACGGCGGATCTCGCCCAGGGACTCGTGGTCCAGCGGGCCGCTGCGGCCCCGCTCCATCAGGCGGCGGGCTTCGCTGAGCCGGGTGGAGGCGTGGTCGAGATAGACCCGGCCGCGCTCGTCGACTCCGTCGGCGAGGCCGAGTTTGACGTCCTCGATGCCGCGCTTGAGGCCGTAGAGCGAATCGCCGGGCAGGGCGTCGGAACTGGCTGCGGCGACTCCGCCGAAGGCGCTCGCGGCCACGCCGACGCTGAGGCCGCCCGCGGTGAGGCCCTTGGCGAGGCGGGACCGCGGCCGGAGCTTCTTCAGCGGGCTCGCGCGGTGGGCGCCGCGGGCCCGGGAGGAGCGCTGTTCGGGGACTGCGTTGTCCGTCGCCCCGCCTCCCGCGGTGCCCTCCTGGAGCATGGCCTCGAACGCGGCCACCAGCTGGGCCCGCTGGACGACCTTGACCTCCGGGTCGAGCTCCGGCTTGGGCAGCGCGTCGAGACCGGAGGCCAGCGCCAGCAGGCGTGCCTGTTCGGTCCGCTCCGCGGCGGCCGGGGTCGGTGCCGATCCTTCGGACTGCTCGGCCGCCGTACCCTGCTCGGACTGCTCCTGAAGGGCCTGGGCGAAGGCGTTCGCCCGCCGGTGCGCCGATACGTTCGCGATCACTGGCGGCACCTCCTCTCGTCATGACGGTCGACTCCCCAGGGGGTCCTGAGGGTTGCACACCCTGACCACGACCACACGATCGAGTGATCGGAGCCGGTCAGGGGGTGACCACAGGGAGCCTGCATCCCGCACAACGAGTGGCGCGGCACTTGGGTTACGGACGCCGGATGATCGGATGCCGAAGTCAACGGACTTTCACGGACAGTGAGTTGACCGTCGCCGAGCGTACGGTCCGGTCAGCGGGCGTCTTCCGGGAGGAGTCGGGCGAGGGTGCGGACGGCCCGGTACTGGAGGGTCTTGATGGCGCCCTCGTTCTTGCCCATGACGCGGGCGGTCTCGGCGACGGAGAGGCCCTGGAGGAAGCGGAGTGTCACGCACTCCTGCTGCTGGGGGTTGAGTCGCCGCACCGCGTCGAGCAGGGCGGCGTTGGAGAGGGACTCCAGGACGGAGTCCTCGGGGGAGCGCTCGACCTCGTTGGCGTCGAGCATCTCGCCGGTGGTGACCTCGAGGCGGAAGCGGCTGGACTTGAAGTGGTCCGCCACGAGGTTCCGGGCGATCGTCACCAGCCAGGCGCCGAAGTCTCGCCCCTGCCAGGTGAAGGTCCCGATGCGCCGCAGGGCGCGCAGAAAGGTCTCACTCGTGAGGTCCTCGGCAGTCGCCTTTCCTCCGACCCGGTAGTAGATGTACCGGTAGACGGTGTCGCTGTATTGGTCGTAGAGGCGGCCGAAGGCGTCGGACTCGCCGGCCTGGGCGCGCTCCACGAGGTCCATCATGCGGGCGCTGTCGCTGTCCGCCGCCGGCCGTCGGGCGGTGGCCGCGCCGGACGGGCGCCCTCGTCTGCCGACCGCGGCGCTGCCGTCGGCCAGTGCATAGCACGGGCCTACGGGTGCGGCGGTGGCGAATGCGGGGCCGGCGTACGCGGTGGGGACGAAGCCGCGCAACAGGTCGAGGACCGTTGCGCGCAGCGTAGCCAGGCCCGAGGCGTCAACCCCGACGTGTGGGTACACGGGACTCCCAGAGGCAGAGCTTCCATCACGTGCAGTGCGGGACCTTTCACCCGTCGTAGCGACGGAGGGGTACCGGATTGCGTCTGAGGAGAATAACGCTTCGTGTAGGCCCTGCTACACCGAGTTGCTCAAATCATCGATTACGTCGCTTCGGTAACCGATTGACGCCGCATCAAGTGCCGCAACGTGAGCGGTTGTTGATCGGAACGGTTCGAATTGAGGCCGGGTCCAGGGCGTGTTGTGGCCGTGTGCAGCCAAGAGGACTGGATGCGAGGTTGTGGGGGTACGCCAGTTGGATTTACGGCGTTTGTCATCCAGAAAACGAAGGTGTCGCGGATTGATCGGCCGTGGGCTGATCGGTCGTCAGCGGCGACGGCGGTGCAGGGCGATCGCCGCCGCCGTGCCGCCGGCCACCGCGCCCACGCCGGCCGCGGCCGGGATGCCGACCTTGGCCGCCTTGCGACCGGTGCGGTAGTCACGCAGCCGCCAGTCGAGCTGGCGGGCGTGCTTGCGCAGCTTGGAGTCCGGGTTGATGGCGTAGGGGTGGCCGACCAGGGACAGCATCGGGATGTCGTTGTGCGAGTCGCTGTAGGCGGCGCAGCGGGTCAGGTCCAGGCCCTCGGCCGCGGCCAGCGCGCGGACCGCCTCGGCCTTCGCGGGGCCGTGCAGCGGTTCGCCGACGAGCTTGCCCGTGTAGACGCCGTCGACCGACTCGGCGACCGTGCCCAGGGCGCCGGTCAGGCCCAGGCGGCGGGCGATGACCTGGGCGATCTCGACGGGGGCCGCCGTGACGAGCCAGACCTTCTGGCCCGCGTCCAGGTGGGCCTGGGCCAGGGCGCGGGTGCCGGGCCAGATGCGCTCGGCCATGTACTCGTCGTAGATCTCCTCGCCGATCGACTGGAGCTCGGCGACGCGGTGGCCCTTGACGATCGACAGGGCCGAGTCGCGGGCCTCCTGCATGTGTTCGGGGTCCTCGACCCCGGCCAGCCGGAACCACGCCTGCTGCCAGGCGAACCGGGCCAGCTCGCGCGTCTCGAAGAACTTCCGTTTGTACAGGCCCCGGCCGAAGTGGAAGAGGGCGGCGCCCTGCATGACGGTGTTGTCCAGGTCGAAGAAGGCGGCGGCCTGGTCGTCGCCGTGGACCGGGAACTGCGGTTCCTCGGTCGTGCCGGCGGCCTCCTGTGAGGACTTGCGGGCAGCCTCCGCCGAGGCCTCGCCTGCCAAAACGCTCCTCGCCGTGGCGGAGCGCCTACGGGGAGTGAGCCATCCGAGAGCGGCCATGGCGTGAGCATAGCCAGTTTGTTCGGGGGTTCCGGAGTCGAGAGGTTTGGAGCGTGTGAACTCTCGGCGAGTGTGTCGTTACAGATGTCGCCCGGACGGGCGTGGCGGGCCTGTCCGCCGACGCGTCCGCGAGGGTTCCCCTTGTTCGCCGGCGCGCGACAATGGCCGACATGAGTCCCCTCTTCCGTCGCAGGCCCCCTCGGGACCGGCTCGTCACCCTCATCCGCAAGCCCGGCTGTCATCTGTGTGATGACGCACAGGTCGTTGTGGAAAAGGTGTGCGGTGATCTGGGTGTCCCCTGGGAGCAGAAGGACATCACCGAGGACCGGGAACTGCACGACCAGTACTGGGAACAGATCCCGGTCGTGCTGGTGGACGGCAGGCAGCACACGTTCTGGCGTGTGAACGAGGACCGCCTGCGCAAGGCGCTGACCGACTGATCCCGGCCGGTCCAGCAACTGACCGAGTAGTCCAAAGAGGCCGGAACGTCGCTTAGGATCGACGGCGGCTGGTCTCGGGGGCGGGATACACAGAGGAGTGTGTGCGGTTTTGCCCCCAGAAGTAGAGGAACAGTGGTGCGAGCGCGCCGGTTCCCCACGAGTGCGCCGGGGGCGCGTGACCCCGGTCACGTTGGCCGGGCAAATCGGACACCATCTTTGTGCACGCGTTCACAAAGACATAGCCTGCTTTCGACGGGGCGGTCATGTAGGGACGTATGACCGCCTACAGCCCCGCTCTACCCGCAGGAGCACCGTGGCAACTGGCCGAACTCACCGACCGGCGACCCGCAGCCGAGGGATTCCCGAGGCCACCGTCGCCCGGCTTCCTCTGTACCTCCGCGCTCTGACCGCGCTGTCGGAACGCTCGGTGCCCACGGTCTCCTCCGAGGAGCTCGCGGCCGCGGCGGGGGTCAACTCCGCGAAGCTGCGCAAGGACTTCTCCTACCTCGGCTCCTACGGGACCCGGGGCGTCGGCTACGACGTCGAGTACCTCGTCTACCAGATCTCCCGCGAGCTGGGCCTCACCCAGGACTGGCCCGTCGTGATCGTCGGTATCGGTAACCTCGGCGCCGCCCTCGCCAACTACGGCGGGTTCGCCTCCCGCGGCTTCCGGGTCGCCGCGCTGATCGACGCCGACCCGGCCATGGCGGGCAAGCCCGTCGCCGGGATCCCCGTGCAGCACTCCGACGACCTGGAGAAGATCATCCAGGACAACGGCGTGTCGATCGGGGTCATCGCCACCCCCGCCGGTGCCGCGCAGGCCGTCTGCGACCGGCTCGTGGCCGCCGGGGTCACCTCCATCCTGAACTTCGCGCCGACCGTGCTGTCCGTCCCCGACGGCGTCGACGTGCGCAAGGTCGACCTCTCCATCGAGCTGCAGATCCTCGCCTTCCACGAGCAGCGCAAGGCCGGCGAGGAGGCCGCCGCCTCCGACGGTGGCGTCCCGGCCGCCGCCGCGCGCAGCGACTCCGCCGACCAGGGACCCGACGGGGACATGCCCGCCGTGATGCCGGCATGAGCCTCCTCGTCGTCGGACTCAGCCACCGCAGCGCCCCGGTCAGCGTCCTGGAGCGGGCCTCGCTCAACGCGGACGCGCAGGTCAAGCTGCTCCAGGACACGGTCGCCGCCGAACCGGCCGCCGAGGCCGCGGTGCTCGCCACCTGCAACCGCATCGAGCTCTACGCCGACGTGGACAAGTTCCACGCCGGTGTCGCCGAGCTGTCCACGCTGCTCGCCCAGCACAGCGGGGTCGGCCTGGAGGAGCTCACTCCCTATCTCTACGTGCACTACGAGGACCGGGCCGTCCACCACCTGTTCTCGGTGGCCTGCGGGCTGGACTCGATGGTCGTGGGCGAGGGGCAGATCCTCGGCCAGATCAAGGACTCCCTGGCCCGCGCGCAGGAGCTGAACTCCGCGGGCCGGCTGCTGAATGACCTGTTCCAGCAGGCCCTGAGGGTCGGCAAGCGCGCCCACTCCGAGACCGGCATCGACCGCGCCGGCCAGTCCCTGGTCACCTTCGGCCTGGAGCAACTGGCCGCGGGCGGCGATGTGGAGACCTGGGCCCGGGGCAAGAAGGCCCTGGTCATCGGCGCCGGGTCGATGTCCTCCCTGGCCGCCGCGACGCTCGCGCGGGCCGGGGTCGCCGAGGTCGTCGTCGCCAACCGCACCTTCGACCGCGCCGAGCGCCTCGCGCAGATCCTCGCCGAGGGCGACGACACGGACGTGCTGGCCCGCGCGGTCCCGATGGAGTCGGTGCCGTTCGAGCTGACACGTGCCGACGTCGCCGTCTCCTGCACCGGCGCGACGGGCCTCGTCATGACGGCCGAGTCGGTCGCCGCCGCGGTGGAGGGCCGTACGGCCGCGCCGTCGGCCGTGGGCGACGGAACGCCCGCCCCGGACGGTGAGCCGGGAGGGACGGCGGCCACGGGCGCCGGGCGGGGCAACCTGCCCGCCACCGGCCTCGGCGGCGAGGACGGCTGCCCGCTGGACCTGCCCGCGGTACAGGGCACCGCCGGGTTCTCCGTGCTGGGCGAGGCGGCCGTGGCCGGTATGGCCGCCGCCGACCTGGAGCAGCACGCGGCGTGGGTGGACAACGGCACGGTGGGCGGCGCCCAGCGCGCGGCCAGGCCGGGGACGGCCGGTCCGCTCGACCCCACGCCGGACGCCGACGCCATCGCCGCGCTCGCCGCGACCGTGGCCACCGTCGGGCGCATCCCCGAGCGGCGCAGGCCCGCGCCGGCCGACGAGCCGCCGCGGCCCGAACCCGTGCTCTTCCTGCTCGACCTGGCGATGCCGCGCGACATAGACGCGGCCGCACACCGGCTGACCGGAGTGCGGCTGGTGGACATCGAGTCGCTGGCGGAAGCATCCGCGGGCGCTCCGATGGCTGCCGATGTGGACCAGGTCCGGCGTATCGTCTCCGACGAGGTCGCGGCCTTCGGGGCAGCACTGCGGGCCGCGCACATCACGCCGACCGTGGTCGCCCTGCGCACCATGGCCGCCGATGTCGTGGCCAGTGAGATCGCCCGCCTGGACGGACGGCTTCCCGGCCTCGACGACAAGCACCGCGCGGAGATCACCCAGACCGTGCGGCGCGTGGTGGACAAGCTGCTGCACGCGCCGACCGTACGGGTCAAGCAACTCGCGGCCGAGCCCGGCGGCGCCGGGTACGCGGACGCGCTGCGGACCCTGTTCGACCTCGACCCGGAGACGGTTGCCGCCGTCTCCCGGGCCGAGGACAGCACAGAGAAAGACCGAGGGCCGGCATGAACGACAAGGCGCTGAGGCTCGGCACCCGGCGGAGCAGGCTCGCCATGGCCCAGTCCGGGCAGGTGGCCGAGGCCGTGAGCCGGGTGACCGGGCGGCCCGTGGAGCTCGTCGAGATCACCACGTACGGCGATGTCTCGCGTGAGGCGCTCGCCCAGATCGGCGGCACGGGTGTGTTCGTGACCGCCCTGCGCGACGCGCTGCTCAAGGGCGAGGTCGACTTCGCGGTGCACTCGCTGAAGGACCTGCCGACCACGCAGCCCGACGAGCTGGTGGTGGCCGCCGTACCCGCGCGGGAGGACCCGCGGGACGTGATCGTCGCCCGGGACGCGCTGAAGTTCACCGACCTGCCGAGCGGGGCCCGCATCGGTACCGGTTCGCCGCGCCGCATGGCCCAGCTCAACGCGTACGCGCGCAGCCACGGCCTGGACATAGCGACGGTCCCGATCCGCGGCAACGTCGACACCCGGATCGGATACGTACGGTCCGGTGAGCTCGACGCCGTCGTGCTGGCCGCCGCCGGACTGAACCGGATCGGCCGGGGTGACGAAGTGACCGACTTCCTGTCGGTCGACACGGTTTTGCCCGCCCCCGGCCAGGGGGCACTGGCGATCGAGTGTGCCGCGGGCAACGCGGACCTCGTCGCTGCGCTCGCCGAACTCGACGACCCGTTCACGCGGGTCGCCGTGACGGCCGAGCGGTCACTGCTCGCCGCCCTGGAGGCCGGTTGCAGCGCCCCTGTGGGCGCGCTGGCCGACCTTCTGGCCGACGGGCAGATTGTCAAGGAAATGCGCCTGCGCGGCGTCGTCGGGACCACCGACGGCACGCGGATGGTGCAGCTGTCCACCACCGGTCCCGTGCCCGAGACGCACGACGGGGCAATGGCGCTCGGTCGCGAACTCGCGGCCGAGATGCTCGCCCAGGGCGCGGCCGGTCTGATGGGGGAGCGAGCACATTGAGCCCCACCACCCTTTCCGCCGGTCCTGAACACGGGCACGTCACCTTCCTGGGTGCCGGACCCGGAGATCCGGGACTGCTTACTCTGCGCGCCGTCGAGGCGCTGGCGCACGCGGACGTCCTCGTCGCCGAGCACGAAGTGCTCGACGTCGTACGTCAGCACGCCAGGCAGGGCGTCTCCGAAGTGAACACGGACTCGGATCCTTCCCAGGAGCCGGGTCCGGGCACAGGAGCGCCCCAGCTGACGGTAGTTGACGGCACGTCAACCGCCGTCGCCGCCCCCGCGGTGCGGGATGCCGCACATCTTGTCATGGAGGCCGCACGGGGCGGCAGGCGGGTCGTGCGTGCGGTGTCCGGGGACCCCGGACTCGACACGTACGCCGCCGAGGAGATGCTGGCGTGCGCCGCCGCCGGGGTGCCCTTCGAGGTCGTCCCCGGTATCGCGAGCGCCGTCGGTGTGCCCGCGTACGCCGGTGTGCCGCTGCGGGACGCGCAGGGCGCGGACGTGCGGTTCGTGGACGCGCGGACGGCGTCGGACCGGTGCTGGACGGAGGTCGGGGCGTCGGACGGCACGGTCGTCGTGTCCACCACCCTGGACTCCGTCTCCGCGGCGGCCGGCGAGCTCGTCTCCGCGGGCCGCAAGCCGGACACCCCGATGACGGTCACCGTCGCCGGTACGACCACCCGGCAGCGCACCTGGACCGCCACGCTCGGCACGATCGCGCAGACGCTGAAGCAGGCCAAGGTGCTGCCCTCGCCCGAGGGCGGCCGGCCGGTGATAGCCGTGGTCGGGGAGCGTTCCTCCGCCGCCCAGCGCGACCAGCTCGCGTGGTTCGAGTCCAAGCCGCTGTTCGGCTGGAAGGTGCTCGTGCCGCGCACCAAGGAGCAGGCGGTGTCGCTCTCCGACCAGCTGCGGTCGTACGGGGCCGTGCCGCACGAGGTGCCGACCATCGCCGTCGAGCCGCCGCGCACGCCCCAGCAGATGGAGCGGGCGGTCAAGGGCCTGGTGACGGGCCGCTACGAGTGGATCGCCTTCACCTCGGTGAACGCGGTCAAGGCCGTGCGGGAGAAGTTCGAGGAGTACGGGCTCGACGCGCGTGCCTTCGCGGGCATCAAGGTCGCGGCCGTGGGCGAGCAGACGGCCAAGGCGCTGATCGCCTTCGGCGTGAAGCCGGACCTGGTGCCGAGCGGGGAGCAGTCCGCGGCGGGGCTGCTGGAGGACTGGCCCCCCTACGACCCGGTCTTCGACCCCATCGACCGGGTGTTCCTGCCGCGTGCCGACATCGCCACGGAGACGCTGGTCGCCGGGCTGATCGAGCTGGGCTGGGAGGTCGACGACGTCACGGCCTACCGGACCGTGCGGGCCTCGCCGCCGCCGGCGGAGACGCGGGAGGCGATCAAGGGCGGCGGGTTCGACGCCGTGCTGTTCACGTCGTCGTCGACCGTGCGGAACCTGGTCGGTATCGCCGGCAAGCCGCACAACGTCACCGTCATCGCCTGTATCGGGCCGGCCACGGCGAAGACCGCCGAGGAGCACGGGCTCCGCGTGGACGTGATGGCTCCGGAGCCGTCCGTGCACAAGCTGGCGGAGGCGCTGGCCGACTTCGGCGCGAAGCGGAGAGCTGCCGCTCTCGAGGCCGGGGATCCGGTGACGCGGCCGAGTGAGAGGCGGCCGGGGGCCCGGCGGCGGCGTTCGACGACGTAGGCGTATCGACTGCGCCGGCTGCGGCTACGCGGGGGTCACCGCGTGGCCGTAGCGGAGCAGGTTGGACGGGTCGTAGGTGGCCTTGTCGTGGCGTAGGCGTTCGTAGACCTCCGGGGTCCAGGCGCGGGCGCGGTCCTGTTCGTCGCCCGGGGTGCCGTGGATGTTGACCATGGTGTGGCCCGTGCCGTAGGGGGCCATGGCCGTGTAGAGCTGCTGCGTCGCCTGTTCGATGGCCTCGGCGGCGGGGGGCGCGGCCAGGATGCCGACGGAGTCGATGAAGTACAGGGCGTCGCGGGAGCAGACGGCGTCCTCGACGGGGGAGGGGCGGGACATCGCGCCGCCCATGTGGCGTATCTCGACCATCAGCAGGGGGTGGTCGGCGCCGGCGGCGGGGCCGACCTGCTCCAGGAACGTGCTCATGGCGTCGGGGGTCAGGTCGCGCAGGAGCAGGCACGACTCCCTCGCGGGGAGCGGGTCCTGCGGTTCCATGTGGATGCGGTCCAGGGCCGCGTGGTCCATCACCTCCACCGTGTCGACGGCCACGGGGGCGGCTTGGCGGAGAGGCGCGATCAGTGCCTCGCCCTCGGCCGGCAGGCCGGGCCAGGCGATCGCCACGCGTGCCCAGAAACCGCCGCGCAGGGGCTCCGGGATCTGGGGGATGGGCGGCAGGCGCAGGATCGTGAACGCGCTGCACATCTCGTCCGGGACGGTGCGGGTCCATTCCGCCCAGGCCCGGAGCAGGGCCTCGGTGTGTTCGCCCGGGCAGTAGATGCCGCCACCGTAGAGGCGGGGGAGCGGGAGCAGTTCGGTCACGAGTGAGGTGACGACGCCCACGTTGCCCTTGCCGCCGCGCAGGGCCCAGAACAGTTCCGGTTCGTGCTGGGGGTCCGTTTCGCGCAGCCGGCCGTCCGGGGTGACGACCTGGAAGGAGCGGACCAGGTCGGCGGCGTAGCCGTAGGCACGGCCGAGGACGGGGAGTCCGCCGCCGAGGGTGTAGCCGATGACGCCCGCGTCCGTGGAGGTGCCGGAGAGGCCCGCGAGGCCGTGCGGGGCGGCCGCAGCCATGACGTGGCTCCACTTCGCGCCCGCGGAGATGGTGGCCGTGCGGGTGGTGGGGTCTATCCGTACGTCGGTCATGCGGGCCGTGTTGATCAGGAGGCCCTGCTCGATGGGGAAGTTGGCGCCGTGGCCGGTGGCCTGGACGGCGACGGGGGTGTCGGTGGCCTTGGCCCAGCGCATGGCGGTGACGATGTCGTCGGGGGCTGATGCTCCGATGACCACGTCGGGGGTGTGGAGGGCTGCCAGGTTGAAGCCGGTGACTTCGTCGGCGTAGGCGGGGTCGCCGGGGCGCAGGACCGGGCCGTGGATTTCCGAGAGGGCGAAGATGTCGGGCGTGTCGTGGCGGGTGGTCATCGCGTCCTCCGTGGGTGGCGTACGGAGGGACGGCGGCGGCGGGGGTTGTGTTGGCCGTCGGGGTCCTTGTCCTTGTTTTTTCAGGATGGACCTGGGGGGTGGGGGGCCGCATGCGGGGGCGGTGGGTTCGGGGTGCTCGGCGTCGGGGCTGGGGGCAGGTGGGGTGCGCAACCCGGCGCCGCGGGGTGCCGCCCGCGCCCACCCGTGCCGCCCTGGGCGGCACGAATGCCCGCGGGTTGCGGACTCGGGTTTGCGGGGTTGCTGCCGACATCGCGTCGGCATCGGGGGGTTTTGGGCGGGCGTAGCGTAGGTGGCATGACGACGTACGGATCTTTTCCTGGTACGCGGCCGCGGCGTTTGCGGAGCCTTCCCGTCATGCGTCGGATGGTCGCCGAGACCCGGTTGCACCCTGCCGATCTCATTCTTCCGGCCTTCGTGCGGGAGGGTGTCAGCGAGCCGGTGCCGATCTCGGCCATGCCGGGGGTCGTGCAGCACACCCGGGACAGTCTGAAGAAGGCCGCCGCGGAGGCCGTCGCGGCGGGGATCTCCGGGATCATGCTGTTCGGCGTGCCGGAGGAGTCGAAGAAGGACGCGCTCGGGACGCCGGGGACCGACCCGGACGGGATTCTCCAGGTCGCCCTCCGGGACGTACGGGCCGAAGTCGGTGACGACCTGCTCGTCATGTCCGATCTGTGTCTCGACGAGACCACCGATCACGGGCACTGCGGGGTGCTGGACGACCAGGGGCGGGTCGACAACGACGCGACCCTGGAGCGGTACGCCGAAATGGCCCAGGTGCAGGCCGACGCCGGGGCCCATGTGGTCGGCCCCAGCGGGATGATGGACGGGCAGATCGGCGTCGTCCGTGACGCCCTCGACCAGATCGGGCGGGAGGACGTCGCCATCCTCGCCTACACCGCCAAGTACGCCTCCGCCTTCTACGGGCCGTTCCGGGAGGCCGTCGGCTCGTCCCTGAAGGGGGACCGGAAGACCTACCAGCAGGACCCCGCGAACGTGCGGGACTCCATGCGGGAACTCGCCCTCGATCTCGAGGAGGGCGCCGACATGGTCATGGTGAAGCCCGCGGGGCCCTACCTGGACATCGTCGCCCGGGTCGCGGACGCCGTGGACGTGCCCGTCGCCGCCTACCAGATCTCCGGTGAGTACTCGATGATCGAGGCCGCCGCCGAGAAGGGCTGGATCGACCGGGACCGCGCGATCATGGAGAGCCTGACCGGTATCCGGCGGGCGGGCGCCCGGAACATCCTCACCTACTGGGCCACCGAAGTGGCCCAGCGGCTCAAGGATCAGTAGGCCAGGGCCTGCTCCATGTCGTGCAGCCAGTACGTGACGGTCAGCGAGCTGTCGTAGTACACGCCCTCGGAGGGCAGCTGCGGGATCGCCGAGGGGCCGCCGCTGCTGTGCGGCGTGCGGCCCTGGAAGCCGACCGTGAGCTTGCGGCCGGTGGTGCCACCGGAGCCGCTGCCGTCGGCCGCCGACAGCGCTACTCCCGCGTAGCCGGACTCGCCGGGTGCGAGGGTCGTCACGGCCTGCGGCTTGGACTCCTCGATCGGCTGCGGGACCCACTGCATCTCGTCGAAGCGCAGCACCGGGTAGTAGGTGAGGTCGCACGCCTTCGAGCCGGTGTTCTTGACCGTGATCAGCATGTGGTTGATGGGGCGGCGGACCGGCTTGGCCGTGACGGTGGTGTTGGTGCCGTTGCAGGAGACACGGGCGGCGGGGGCGGCGGCCGTTCCGGGCTTCGTGCCCTTCGCGCTCGTGCCCTTGGCCTTCGCGGCCTTCGTTGCCTGCGTGGCCTTCGTTGTCTTCGCGACCGTGGCCGTGTCGGCAGCCGTGTCACCCGCCTTGTCGGAGGCCGCGTCGGTGGGCGCGGTGTTCGCCGTCGCCGTCAGCTGCGGCTTGGCCGCGCCCTCGTCCTGAGTGCCCGTGCCGTCCTGGCACGCAGTGAGAGCGAGGGCGGCCAGGAGGGCGACGGGGAGAGCGTGGTACTTGCGCATGAGGTGGTTCCCTTTCGGACAAACGTTGTTGGCGAGAAGGCCTGAGCGAGCCGCTCTACCGGTCGGCCGGGAGCGGCGTGCTTGGATGACCAGAGCTTGTGCGGTGATCCGTCCCGGCCGCCACGGCCGGCGGACGATCCGGGACGCTGGAACGCCCGCACAGGCTTTGACCAGGGGAAACGACCCTCCCCTGGAACGGGGGAACGGGACATGGGGGATGGAGGAAAGGTGTCGGAAGGCACGGCCGCGGCGGACTTCGCCGCGTTGCTGGGGGAATTGAAGGAGCGGTCCGGGCTGAGCTACGGGGTGCTCGCCAAGCGGCTCCACATGAGTACGTCGACGCTGCACCGGTACTGCAACGGGGATGCCGTACCCACCGACTACGCGCCCGTGGAGAGACTCGCCCGGCTGTGCAAGGCGTCGCCCGGGGAGCTTGTCGAGCTGCATCGGCGGTGGGTGCTGGCGGATGCCGACCGAAGGCGCAAAGGGGCCGTCGCCGCTCCGGCCGCGGAGACCGAAAAACCCGAGTTGGTGACCCCGGAGGCAGTGACCCCGGAGGCAGTGACCGCGGAGACCGTGTCCGCGGAGACCGTGACCGCGGAGACCGTGTCCGCGGTGGAGGCTTCTTCGGAAGCAGGCCTTCCGGAGGAGTCGGGCGAGGACGTCCGTGAGGAGCCGGGCGAGGTGGTCTCAGCGGGGCCGGTGGACCGGCGCCCGCGCCGTCCACGTCCCGCCCTGCTCGCCGCTGCCGCCGTGGCCGTCGTCCTGGCCGGGGTCGGGCTCGCCGTGGCGATTCCCTACGGCGGGGCGGACGACGACGGGAATCGTGGTTCGGCGGCGGTCTCCGGCGGGCACCGGCAGCAGCCGGACGGCGGCTCGGCCGCATCGGTGTCGCCCTCGGGCAGTTCCTCCCCCGGCAGCGGCAAGAAGAAGGGCGGCGGAAAGAAAGCCGCCTCCGCGGCACCCAGTTCCTCCGCCTCTGCCACCGGCAGTGGCAGTGGCAGCGGCACCGGTTCCGGCACCGGCGCGGGCGCCGACCGCCCCGGGCGGGACGCCACCGCCCCGGCCGGCCCCGCCCCCCTCACCGTGAACACCGACCCGAACGTCTGGGAGAGCCCCTGTGCCCAGCGCTACCTGGTGAACCGGCCTCCGGGTCAGGTGGGGCCGCCGCCGCCGGAGCAGGACGCGCCCGCCTGGGTGGGGGCGATGGGCGCCGTGCCGTCGGGGGAGCAGTATCTGAAGGTCACCGTGCAGGGCACCGGGAAGGAGACGGTGGTCGTCGACGGGCTGACGGTCCGTATGGCCGGCAAGCGAGCACCGCTCGCCTGGAACGACTACGCCATGGGCTACCCGGGCGTCGGCTGCGGCGGCAACGTCCCGACCCGCTCCTTCACGGTCGCTCTCGACGCCGCGCGTCCCGCCGTCGTCCCGGAGGCGGGGCACGACGACTTCCCGTTCTCGGTGAGCGAGTCCGACCCGGAGGTCTACTACATCCGGGCCGACGCCTCCGCGTACGACGTCAGCTGGTACCTGGAGCTGAGCTGGTCCAGCGGCGACCGGAGCGGCACGCTGAGGGTGGACGACCGGGGCCGGCCCTTCCGCACGAGCGGCAACAACGGGCGGCCGGCGTACGAGTTCCCGCTGGGCGGCGACAAGTGGGTCGAGGCCGGGACCACCGACTCCTGAAGGCCGGCGCTCGGGACTGCACTCAGCGGAACTCGTGAACCAGCTCGATCCTGCCGACGATGTGGGCGTTGAACTCGTCGAGTTCCTCTGCCGGTACCCACAGTTCGAGGATCGTCTCCCCGCCCGCCTGCCGGACCGGGTACCTGCGCAGGAAGCCGGAGTCGACCTCGAACCGGGTGACGAAGCCGGCGCCGTCGTGCTTGACGTTCCAGTCGCGCGCGATCCTGATGGCGTAGTCCTCGTTGAGGACCGGGTAGAAGATCGGCTGCTCCGGAAGCCGGGGCGGCCAGGCGCGCCAGTCGAGCTCCCGTACCAGTTCCAGCTCCTTGGGTCCGGTGGGGCGCCACAGGGTCGTCGTCGGCGGCTGGTCGGGCTGCATGGGCACCATCAAATCACCTGAACCGTTAGGTTGTTGACCGCCGAAGTGGTTGCTGATTGAACCACCTACTCTTCAGGGAGACGTCCATGACCGGTGACGCCCTCAGCCAGGATCCCGCCGAGCTGCAGGGGAGGATCGACAGCAGCAAGGCCCATCCGGCCCGCGTCTACGACGTCTTCCTCGGGGGCAAGGATCACTACCCGGCCGACCGGGACGCGGCCGCCGCCGCGCTCGCCGCCAATCCGCGCGGGTACCTCGACGTACGGCACAACCGCGACTTCCTGCGCCGAGCGGTGACCACGCTGGTGGAGCAGGACGGCATCCGGCAGTTCCTCGACATCGGCACGGGACTGCCGACCGCCGAGAACGTGCACCAGATCGCGCAGCGCATCACGCCCGACTCGCGGGTCGTGTACGTCGACAACGACCCGGTCGTGCTCGCGCACGCGCGTGCCCTGCTGACGAGCGGGCCCGAGGGGCGTACGGACTACATCGACGCCGATCTGCGGGATCCGGCCCGCATCCTGGAACAGGCCGCCAAGACGCTGGACTTCGACCAGCCGATCGCGCTCTGCCTGGTCGCCATCCTGCACTTCGTCGCGGACGAGGAGGCGTACCCGCTGGTGCGCGAGCTGCTGGACGCGCTGCCCGTCGGCAGCCGGCTGGTGCTCAGTCACCTCACCGAGGACCTCAACCCCGAGAAGATCCGCGCGGTCCAGCGGACGTACACCGAGCGGGGGTTCACCTTCGTGCTGCGGTCCCGGGCGGAGGTGGAGCGGTTCTTCACGGAGAACTCCCTGGAGATCGCCGACCCGGGGATCGTCCCCGCCCACCGCTGGCGGCCCGACCACGCCGCTCCCGTCCCCGAGCGGCCGGACGAGTCGTACCTCGCCGGGCTCGACGACATCGAGAAGGTCCGCTACCACGACATCAACGACGTCACGGACGCGGACATCAACGTCTACGCGGGGACGGCCGCCAAGGGCTGAGCCGGGCGTGCGTCCGGATCGCGGAAATGTGCTTGTAGGCGGCACGTACTTCCCTAGGCTGCGGCGCACGACCGCCACCGCAGTCCAAGGAGCCGCGTCATGACCGTCACCGAGCCCGCACCCGCGCCCGCCCACTCTCCCGTGCCGCCGCTCGCCGCGCGGGCGCGATCGGTCGGCGGGTCTCCCGTGCGGGACATCCTCGCCGTCACCGCCCGCCCCGAGGTGATCAACTTCGCGGGCGGGCTTCCGGCACCGGAGCTGTTCGACGCGGAGGGCATCGCGGCCGCGTACCGGGCCGTCCTCGCCGAGGAACCCGCACGGGCGTTGCAGTACTCCACGACCGAGGGCGAGCCCACGCTGCGGACCGCGCTCGCCGACCGCACCACGGCACGCGGACTGCCGACCGCTCCCGACGATCTCCTCGTCACCACCGGCTCCCAGCAGGCCCTCTCGCTCCTCACCACCGCACTGCTCGAACCCGGGGACACCGTCCTCGTCGAGAACCCCTGCTATCTGGCGGCCCTTCAGGCCTTCGGCCTGGCCGGAGCACGGATCGTGGCCGTGCCCGGCGACGAGCACGGAGTCGACCCCGAGGCGCTGGAGGACCTCGTGGCGCGCGAGCGGCCCAAGCTGCTCTACACCGTGCCCACCTTCCAGAACCCCACCGGCCGCACGCTGCCCGCCGAGCGGCGCGCCGCCGTGGCCGCCGTCGCCGCCCGGCGCGGGCTGTGGATCGTCGAGGACGATCCCTACGGGGAGCTCCGCTACGAGGGCGCACGCCTGCCGTGGATCGCCTCCCACCCGGGCGCCGAGGACCGTACGGTCCTGCTCGGCAGCTTCTCCAAGGTCATGGCGCCCGGCCTGCGGCTGGGCTGGCTGCGCGCGCCCGGTGAGCTGCGGCGCGCCTGTGCCGTCGCCAAGCAGGCCGCCGACCTGCACACGCCGACCGTCAACCAGCTCGCCGCGGCCCGGTACCTCGCCGACCACGACCTGGACGCCCACGTCACGCGCGTCGCCGGCGTGTACCGGGAACGCCGGGACGCCATGCTCGCGGGCCTGCCCGGCGCGCTGCCCGAGGGGTCGGTCTGGACCCGGCCCGAGGGCGGCATGTTCCTCTGGGCGCGCCTGCCCGAGCCGTACGACACGACGGCCCTGCTGCCGCAGGTCGTGCGGCACGACGTGGCATACGTCCCCGGCGCCCCCTTCCACGCCGGCACACCCGACCGCACGACCCTGCGGCTCTGCTTCGTGACGCAGACGCCGGAGGAGATCGAGGAAGGGCTGCGGAGGCTGGGGGAGGGACTGCGGGCTGACACCCCCTGAGACCGCCGGCCTAGGACCAACGGCGGAGCGGCGATTCCTGCTGCGGACCGCGGACGGGGTGGGACCGGTGTCGTTACGGTGACGCCATGCTGGACTCCATACAGTTCGACCTCGACGCGTATTTCCGGCGGATCGGATGGGAGGGGGAGCGGCGGGCCGACGCGGCCACCCTGCGCGGTGTGCATCTGGCGCACATGCGGGCCATCCCGTTCGAGAATCTCGACGCACTGCGCGGCACAGCCCCCTCCCTCGATCCGGCCGACCTCGTGGCCAAGCTGGTCCACAGCCGGCGCGGCGGCTACTGCTACGAGCACAACACGCTGTTCGCCTGCGCCCTGGAGGCGCTGGGCTTCCGGGTGACCCGGCTGGCCGCGCGGGTCGTCGTCGGCGCCGACACCATCGCGAGCCGGCCGCGCACCCACATGGCGTTGCTGGCCCACGTCCCCGGCGAATCACAGCCGTACCTCGCGGACGTCGGCTTCGGGGCGATCGGGGCGCTCCTGGAGCCGGTGCCGCTGATCGCGGACGTCGAGTTCACCGGGGCCGGGCGGCGGCACCGCCTGGTGCACGTGCCGCACGACGGTCCGCTGGAGATGTGGCTGCTCCAGGTCCACGACCAGGAGAAGGACGACTGGACCGGGCAGTACGCCTTCACCCTGGAGCACTTCGAGAAGCCCGACTACGACGTCATCAACTGGCACATCGCCACCAACCCGCGCTCGCCGTTCGCCCAGCGCCTCTACGCCCAGCACATCGGCGCCACGCGGCACCTCCTCCTCGACGGCCGGCTCCTCACGCAGACCCGCGCCGACGGGACGGTCACCGAGCGGGAGGTCACCGATGAGGCGGAGGCGCGACGGCTCCTGGAGGAGGAGTTCGGCATCACCGCGCCGGAGGGGGTGACGCTGCTGACCGGCTGACGGGGCGCGTCAGTCCCACCAGAAGTGCCAGACCCGCTGGTCGAGCACCTGGTGCTCCGCGTAGGACCGCAGCGTCGGGTCGGCGCCCTGCCGGACGTTGTCCGGGCAGAACGCGAAGTGCTCGGCGGCCACGGCCTCCGCGTCGGCCAAGCTGACGGGCGGGGCGGCGACCGACACCAGCAGGTGATCGAAGCCGAGCGCCACGACCCGTATGCCGAAGCGGTCCTCCCAGGAGCGCAGCACCGCGCTGAGCCGGGCCGTGTCGCCCTCGTGGTTCGCCGGGCCCGTCCAGCCGATCGCCGTGGGGATGTCGGCGCTGCGGCGGGCCGGTACGAGGGCGAGGCGGGGGTCCTTCAGCGGGCCTCCGCCGTCGAGCAGCGCGTCCGCGGCCCCGGCGGCGGCCGCGTCGGGGTCCTGCGCGTGGGGGAACGGACCGGCCGGCCCGGGCCATGCGTGGCCCTCCGCGGCGTACTCCTCCCAGTACTCCTCCAGGACCTCCTCGGCCTCGTGGTCCCCGGGGTACGACACCTCACCGGGCAGCAACTCCCAGCGGTCCGGCCCGTCATGCCCGTCCCCCACGTCGAGCACGACCGGCAGCAGTCCCGTACGACGGGCCGGCTCCAGCGCCGCCCAGCCACCCGGGAGGGCCCGCTCGTCCGCGTACCACAACAGCGGCTCGCGCCAGGGGCCCTCGTCCGTGGTGTCGACGAGTGACCCGGCGGGGAGCCGGAGTCCGAGTGCGCTGCCGCTCGGGTCTGCCGCCAGCTTCGGCAGGGGATTGGGAAGAGTCGCCATGGTCGTGACTCTAGAGGCGACCACTG
This sequence comes from Streptomyces coeruleofuscus, assembly GCF_039532725.1. Lineage (NCBI taxonomy): Bacteria > Bacillati > Actinomycetota > Actinomycetes > Kitasatosporales > Streptomycetaceae > Streptomyces > Streptomyces coeruleofuscus. The sequence goes on along the minus strand of NZ_BAAASE010000015.1, from coordinate 191,364 downwards.
ACAATCGGACCGGTCCCATGGAGGACACCGTCTGACCTAATCGCTCCCTACGGTCCTCCCATGACCACTTCCCCGGAGAAGACGGACCTGTCGCAGGCGCTCGCGGAACAGCGGGAGTTGCTGCTCATCACCGTGCGCGGACTCACCGACGCGCAGGCCGCGCGGCGTACGACCGCCAGTGAACTGACCCTGGGCGGGATCGTGAAGCATCTCGCCCAGGGAGAAGAGGCGTGGACGCAGATCATGACCGAGGGCGACGGTGAACTCCCCGACGGCATGCTCGACATGGGCCAGTACCGCATGGCCGAGGGCGAGACGCTCCCCGCGCTGCTGGAGCGGTACGCGGCGGCCGCCCGGGCGACCGACGAGGCCGTGGCCGGGCTGCCGGACCTGGGGCGGAGTGTGCTTCTGCCGACCACTCCGTGGTCGCCGCCGGAACCCGAGTACTGGTCGGCGCGCCGGATCCTGTTGCACCTGATCAGGGAGACGGCCCAGCACGCCGGGCACGCCGACATCGTCCGGGAGGCCCTGGACGGCGCGAACACCACGGCCCGGCGCTGACCCGGCGGCCCGTCAGACGACGCGGGCGTCGAAGCACTCGCGGTTGCCTCCCGCCGCCGGGCGGAAGCAGGCCCGGACGGTCGTGCCGGGGCGGGATTCGGTCATGGGCGTGTAGACGTAGGACTGTGCGGCGATGTCGTCCGTGACCTCGGCGGCGTGCGGACGGCGGCCTGCGCCGGCCCGGTTCAGCTCCAGGCGGTCGCCGATCCGCGTGCTCCACATCCGGGCCCAGCCGGCCTCGCACTTCTCGCTGTAGCGCAGTTCGAGGTGGGCTCCGGTGGACGTGCGGTGCGAGGCGAGGGTGAGCGGGGCGGTGCCGCATCTCATGTGCATCGGGCTCCGGCCCTCGCAGGCGGCCGCACGGCAGCGGGGCGCCGGGGCGGAAGGGGACGGCGGCGGGGACGGCCGGGGGTCGGCGGACTGGCCCGCGAGGAGGACCAGGGCCACGGACAGGCCGCCGGCCGCGATCGCGCACACCGACGCGAGCAGCGCCAGGACCGGGACCTTGCCGCCGACGGCGGGGCTGACCTCCGCCGCCGGGGGCGCGTGCGTCTCCGCGGGCGCTGGCATCTGGGTCGGTGCTGGCGTGGGCGGGGGCGTGGGCTTCTGCGTAGGCATGGCCTTCTGTGGGGGCGTGGCCTTCTGCGTGGGCGTGGTCGGCGCCGCGCGGCCGCTCCACTCCGACTCCGTGAGCTCCCACAGCGCGAGACACCGGCCCTCCGGTTCGCCCGCGAGGCGGCACAGCTCCTGTACCGCCTGGCGCGGCGGGAGTGTCTTGCCGTTGAGGTAGCGCTCCCAGGACGACTTGCTGAAGGTCGTCTTCGCCGCGAGGGCCGCCAGGCTCAGGCCCGTGCCCGCCTTCAACTCCGTCAGCACGGAGGCGAGGCGGGCGCGTTCCGGCGGCAGCGGGCCCGGCGGGGTCCGTGTCATTCCCGCAGGGCCTTCCAGGTGTGCGGGCCGATGATGCCGTCCACGACCAGGTTCGCCCGCTTCTGAAGGGACCTGACCGCGCGTTCCGTGTGCGGACCGAAGATGCCGTCCACGGCCCCCGGGGACAGTCCCGCCTCGCGCAGCAGGCACTGGGCCTCGGCCACCTCCGGTCCGGCGTGGCCGTTCGCCAGGATGGCCTTCTGGGTGCGGCTGTTGCCCGCGTACCAGCGGCCGTCGATCCGCTCCGCCCGGCAGGTGTACCTGGGCGGCTCCGACTCCCCGGGTGATCCCGGTGCCGTCGCGGCGGAGGCGGTGAGGTCGGCCGCGGATGCTCCGCCCTCGCCGTCCGTGAGCCGTACGGCCAGCAGGACCGCGGCGGCGACGGCCAGCACCAGGGCCACGGACCCGGCGATGAGCGTGACGCGCAGGGCCCGGCCGTGGGGCCGGGGCGCGCCGGTTTCCAGCTCGGTCCCCAGCTCGGTTCCGAGGTCGGTCACGGGCTCGGTTCCCGGCCCGGCCCCGGCCGGCTCGCTCTGCCGGTCCGCCCCCTTGCCCCACGCCTCCGCGGCGACCTCGTGCAGCGCGAGCAGGCGGACCGGGTCGTCATCGCCGAGCCGGGCCATCGCCTCCACGGCCTCCCTGGGCGGGAGCGACCTGCCGGCCAGGTAACGCTCCCAGGACGACGTGCTGTAACCCGTCTGGGCCGCGAGCCGGCGCAGGCTCAGTCCGCTGTGGTCCTTCACCCGGCGTAAGCGCACCACCAACCGCCGTACGCGCGGATCCAGTTCTTCGGGCAGCCCTTTCCAACGCGACATGTTCCCCCCACTCGCGTTCCTGGACCGTGGTCAGCGGTCCCGTCACCGCCGCATTCTGCATCAGCATCCACGAGGTGCCCCATACATCGGTTCCCTTCCCCGCGCCGCCCCCTACCGATTCGGCCACGCCCGCCGCGACCGTCCCGCCGCACCGTCCCGCCGTACCGTCCCGGCGGGCGGTGTCACCGCAGGTCAGCGTGTGGGACGTCCCGCGAGTACGTCACTTCGGAGGCGACGGTGGCGCAGCCGGGTCCCCGGGCCGCAGTCTCGTTCACGAGCCGGCCGGTGCGGTCGGCCCGCCCACGAAGGGGGACACAGCATGCGTATGACCAGGAAGCTCGCTGTCATGACCGGGGGCCTCGCGCTGACCGGGGGTCTGCTGGCCGGCGGCGCGGGAACGGCCGGTGCCGCACAGGCCGCGCCGCAGGCCGCCTCGGACTGTCCGTCCGGCTGGTTCTGCGTCTGGGCCGGGCAGAACTACACCGGCCGCATGCAGAAGGTCGCCGGGACCAACAAGGACCTGACCCAGTACGCCGTGTTCCAGAGCTTCAAGTCCTGGTACAACCACGGCGCGTCCTGCGACTTCAAGTGGTTCTCGGAGAAGAACCACGGCGGGTCCAGCGGCGTCGTCCCGAGGGGCTACAAGGAGACCGGCAGCGTGAGCCGCTACATGAAGTCCAACTCGTGGGTCAACTGCAAGTGATCCACGGCTCCTGATACGCCGAGGGCGGCACTCACGGGGGAGTGCCGCCCTCGGCCTGTCACGGAAAGGAGCCGGGCTCAGAGCCGCTCGGGCGTCCGGATGCCCAGCAGGGCCATGCCCCGGTGGAGGGTGCGGGCCGTGATGTCGCAGAGGAACAGGCGGTTCTCGATCTGCTCGGGCGACTCGGCCTTCAGGACCGGGCACTTGTCGTAGAACGTCGTGTAGTGGGACGCCAGCTGGTACAGGTACGCCGTCATCTTGTGCGGGGCGTACTCCGCCGCCGCCTCCGCCACCGTCGCCGCGAACGAGTCCGCGTGCAGGCCGAGCGCACGCTCCGCCTCATGCAGCTCCAGCTCGGGGTGCGCGACGGGGCGGGCCTCGCCGGCCTTGCGCAGGATCGACTGGATACGGGCGTAGGCGTACTGGAGGTAGACGGACGTGTCGCCGTTCAGCGAGACCATCTGGTCCAGGTCGAACTTGTAGTCGCGGTTCGCCGACGTCGACAGGTCCGCGTACTTCACCGCGCCGATGCCGACCTGGGTGCCCCGCTCGGCGATCTCCTCCTCGGAGAGGTCCTGCGCCTTCTCCCGGACCACCGCCGAGGCACGGTCGATCGCCTCGTCCAGCAGGTCGACCAGGCGGACCGTCTCGCCCTCACGGGTCTTGAACGGCTTGCCGTCCTTGCCGAGGACCGTGCCGAAGGCGAGCTGCACCGCCTTGACGTCCTCGTTCAGCCAGCCCGCCCGGCGGGCCGTCTCGAAGACCATCTTGAAGTGCAGCGACTGGCGGGCGTCCACCACGTACAGCAGCGTGTTCGCCTTGATGTTGAAGACGCGGTCGCGGATCGCCGACAGGTCGGTCGCCGCGTAGCCGTAGCCGCCGTCCGACTTCTGCACGATCAGCGGGACCGGCTTGCCGTCCGGGCCCTTGATGTCGTCGAAGAAGACACACAGCGCGCCCTCGGAGCGGACCGCGACGCCCGACTCCTCCAGCAGGCGGCAGGTCTCCGCGAGCATGTCGTTGTAGCCGGACTCGCCGACGATGTCCGGGTCCCGGATCTCCATGTCCAGCTTCTCGAAGACGGAGAAGAAGTAGATCTTCGACTCGTCCACGAACTTCTGCCACATGGCGAGGGTCCGCGGCTCGCCCGCCTGGAGGTCGACCACCCGGCGGCGGGCCCGCGTCTTGAACGCCTCGTCCGCGTCGAAGAGCTTGCGGGCGGCCTTGTAGATGCGGTCCAGATTCGACATCGCCTCCTCGCCGGAGACCTCGTCGGCCTTGTGGTCCAGCTCGTGCGGGTGCTCCTCCAGGTACTGGATGAGCATGCCGAACTGGGTGCCCCAGTCGCCGATGTGGTGACGCCGGACCACGCTCTCGCCGGTGAACTCCAGCAGCTGCGTCACCGAGTCGCCGATCACCGCGGAGCGCAGGTGACCGACGTGCATCTCCTTCGCCACGTTCGGCTGGGCGTAGTCGATGACCGTGGTGCCGGGCTGCTCGGCGTGCGGCACGCCGAGGCGGCCGGTGTCGTCCGCATAGCGCGCGGCGAGAGTCTCCGTGATCGCCCGGTCCGTGATCGTGATGTTCAGGAAGCCGGGGCCGGAGACCTCGATGTCCTTGATCACGTCACCCGACTCGACCCGGGAGACGACCTGCGCCGCCAGCTCCCGCGGGTTCGCCTTCTCCTTCTTCGCGAGGGCCAGGATCCCGTTGGCCTGGAAGTCGGCCCGGTCGCTTCGTCGCAGCAGCGGGTCCGCGGAGCCGGCCTGCGGCAGAGCCGCCGACAGGGCCGCCGCGAGGCGCTGGTGGACGGAGTCGCTGAGGGACGTGACCGAGGCCATAGGAAGGGGTGCCGTTCTCCTCGAGGGAATCGATAGACACGGCCAGTATTCCATGCGGGTAAAGCCGTTTTTCCGGGCGCGACATGGTCTGGGACAATGGTGCGGTCAGCCGTGCGACCGTACCGGCTGCCCGATGCAGAAAGAAGGACGTGCCGATCGTGGCTCAGAGCACCGAGACCACCGACTGGGTCTCCCGTTTCGCGGATGAGGTCATCGAGGAGTCGGAGCGTCGGGCCCCGGGCAAACCCGTCGTCGTCGCGTCCGGCCTCTCGCCGTCCGGCCCCATCCACCTCGGGAACCTGCGCGAGGTCATGACCCCGCATCTCGTCGCCGACGAGATCCGCCGCCGGGGGTACCAGGTGCGGCACCTGATCTCCTGGGACGACTACGACCGCTACCGCAAGGTGCCGGCCGGTGTCCCGGGCGTCGACGAGTCGTGGGCCGAGCACATCGGCAAGCCGCTGACGTCCGTCCCGGCGCCCGAGGGCTCGGCGCACGCCAACTGGGCCGAGCACTTCAAGGCCGCGATGATCGAGTCGCTGGCCGAGCTGGGCGTGGAGTTCGACGGGATCAGCCAGACCGCGCAGTACACCTCCGGCGTGTACCGCGAGCAGATCCTGCACGCCATCAAGCACCGCGGCGACATCGACGCGATCCTCGACCAGTACCGGACGAAGAAGGCCCCGGCCAAGAAGCAGCAGGGGCAGAAGCCGGTCGACGAGGCCGAGCTGGAGGCCGCCGAGGGCTCCGGCGCGGCCGGTGAGGACGACGGCAGTTCCGCCTCCGCCGGGTACTTCCCGTACAAGCCGTACTGCGGCAACTGCGAGAAGGACCTCACGACCGTCACGTCCTACGACGACGACTCCACCGAGCTGACGTACGCCTGCACCGCCTGCGGCTTCTCCGAGACGGTCCGGCTCAGCGAGTTCAACCGCGGCAAGCTGGTCTGGAAGGTCGACTGGCCGATGCGGTGGGCGTACGAGGGGGTCGTGTTCGAGCCCTCAGGTGTCGACCACTCCTCCCCGGGGTCCTCCTTCCAGGTGGGCGGGCAGATCGTCGGGATCTTCGGCGGCAAGCAGCCGATCGGCCCGATGTACGCCTTCGTCGGCATCTCCGGCATGGCGAAGATGTCCTCCTCGAAGGGCGGCGTGCCCACCCCGGCCGACGCCCTGAAGATCATGGAGCCGCAGCTCCTGCGCTGGCTCTACGCCCGCCGCCGCCCCAACCAGTCCTTCAAGGTCGCCTTCGACCAGGAGATCCAGCGGCTCTACGACGAGTGGGACCGGCTCGACGCCAAGGTCGCCGACGGCAGCGTCCTGCCGGCCGACGCCGCCGCGCACTCGCGCGCGGTGCGTACGGCCGCCGGTGAGCTGCCGCGGACCGCCCGGCCCCTGCCGTACCGGACGCTGGCGTCCGTCGCGGACATCACCGCCGGGCACGAGGACCAGGCACTGCGGATCCTCAGCGAGCTGGACCCGGAGCAGCCGCTGACCTCGCTCGACGAGGTGCGGCCGCGGTACGACAAGGCCGAGGCCTGGATCAACACGCATGTGCCGGCCGAACAGCGGACCATCGTGCGGGACGAGCCCGACGCGGAACTGCTGAAGTCGCTGGACGAGGCGTCCCAGCAGTCGCTGCGGCTCCTGCTCGACGGACTCGCCGAGCACTGGTCCCTCGACGGGCTGACCCACCTGGTGTACGGCGTGCCCAAGGTGCAGGCCGGGTTCTCCGCGGACGCGACGCCCAAGGAGCTGCCGCCGGAGATCAAGACCGCGCAGCGGTCCTTCTTCGCCCTGCTGTACCACCTGCTGGTCGGGCGGGACACGGGGCCGCGGCTGCCGACGCTGTTGCTGGCGGTGGGGCAGGAGCGGGTTCGGTCCCTGCTCGGGGAGTAAGCGGCATAAAAGAAGGGGCCCTCGTGAGGAGGGCCCCTTCTCTCATGCCCTTCAGGCGATGTGCTCTTCTGCCAGTTCCGCGTTGAGGCGGTTGGAGAAGCGATTCACCATGCGCTTGGACTCGGCCTCGGGGAGTGCGATGCCGTACGTCGCCTCGACGTCGGCGATGAAGCCGCGGGGGGTGGGCGCTCCGTTCCCGCTCTTTATCGACTCACGGAAGACCTGGTAGAACGCGTCCTCGTCCGGTTCCGGGTGACCGCCGCCGTCGCCCAGTTCCCGGGTGCGGTTGGGGCCCACCGGGATGGGGAAGCTGCCGGTGTCCTCCGGGCTGGGTTCCTCGTGAGGCTGGTCGAGGTACTGCTCGGCCTGCTGCTGTTCCGCGATCCACTGGGCGTACTGCTCGGGGTCGTAGGCCGGGTCGTAGCCGCCCTGGTACTCGACCTCGCGCGGGGCGCTGAACCAGGGGCTCTGGTCCGGCCCCGGGATGTCGTCCGGCTGCTCGGTGTCGCGGTGGCTCTCGAGCTGCCGGCGCTGCTCGCCCGGAGGCGCCGCGTTCTGAGGGACGGGTGCCGGCCCGGGGGCACGGCTGACCGCAGCCGGATCGGCTTGCGGCGGCGGGGGGATCAGCGCGGGCTCTATGCCCGCCGCCGCCAGCCCCGCCGGGGCCGTCTCCGCCAGGGGCACGCCGTAGCGCGCCAGCCGTAGCGGCATCAACGACTCCACCGGGGCCTTCCGGCGCCACGCCCGTCCGAAACGTGAACGCAGCCGGGCCTGGTAGACGAGACGTTCCTGCTCCAGCTTGATGACCTGGTCGTAGGAGCGGAGCTCCCAGAGCTTCATACGGCGCCAGAGGAGGAACGTCGGCAGGGGGGAGAGCAGCCAGCGGGTGAGGCGGACGCCCTCCATGTGCTTGTCGGCCGTGATGTCCGCGATCCGGCCGATCGCGTGGCGGGCCGCCTCGACGGCGACCACGAACAGGATCGGGATCACCGCGTGCATGCCGACACCGAGCGGATCCGGCCAGGCCGCCGCGCCGTTGAAGGCGATCGTCGCCGCTGTCAGGAGCCAGGCCGTCTGGCGCAGGAGCGGGAAGGGAATCCTGATCCAGGTGAGGAGCAGATCCAGGGCCAGCAGGACGCAGATGCCCGCGTCGATGCCGATCGGGAAGACGTAGGAGAAGTTCCCGAAGCCCTTCTTGAGGGCCAGTTCGCGGACCGCCGCGTACGAACCGGCGAAGCCGATGCCGGCGATGATCACGGCACCGGCCACGACCACACCGATGAGAACGCGGTGCATCCGAGTCAGCTGTGGCGCGGCCACCCGTACTCCCCTCCCCTTGCGTGTTGTTGCGCGCAACAGGGTGGCACATGTGTGCGGAGGACGGGTGGCCGGTTCCCGTCGGGCTTGTTCAGCTCTTCGACGCGGGCTTCTTGGACGGCGACTTCGACGCGCCACCCGACGGCTCGTCCGAGGCGTCCTTGGAGGCCGACTGCGAGGGGGACTTCGACGGGGACTTGGACGCGGACTTGGACGGGGCTCCGCTCGCCTTGCCGCCGCCCGCGCCGTTCGCCTCGGACACCGCCGCCACCGCCTCCTTGGCGGCCTTCTTGGCGTCCTTCGCCAGGTCGTCGGCGCTCGGGCTCTTGTCGCCGGCCAGACCCGCGCCGTTGTAGTCGATGGTGACGACGACGTTCTCGACGCGTGCCACGACCGTCTGCTGCTTGAAGGTGCCTTCCTTCTTCTTCAGCTCGTAGCGCACGGCCGTCGCCTCGTCGCCCGTCCCGGGCACCGGCTCCGACTTGGTGCTCTTGGCGCCCTCCGTGGCCTGGGCGTCCTGGACCTGCTTCTCCAGGTACTCCTGGGCCAGCTTGTCGGCCGGGCCGCGGGCGACGTCCGACTCGAAGCGCAGCATCGACACGTTCAGCCAGCGGAACTGCGAGCCCTTGACGCCGTTGTTGTCGAGGCTGTTCCAGGAGCAGTTGCCGCGGGTCGAGATGTCGTCCGACTTGCCCTCCTTGCCGGACTTGCTCTCCGGCACGAGGTCCTTCAGCGTCTTCTTCGACAGCACCTTGCAGGGCTCCGGAAGCTTGCCGTACGCCGCCGCCTCCACGGTCGGCGACGGGCTCGCGGACGCCGAGGCGGCGGCATTCGCCGCCTTGTCCGTGCTGTCGCCGGAGCCGGAGTCCGAGGAGCAGCCGGCGGCGACCAGCATCACGGGGACGGCGGCCGCGCAGACAAGGACGCGGTGGAGTCGCTTCGCTCGCTGGTCTCGCTGTTCACGCTGTGCTCGTCGCTGCATGGTTCCTTCACTCATGACGCTCGTGGTTCCTGCGGTCGGAACGGGTCCGAGTGGTCACGGTACGCGGTGAGGCCGCTGTGTGTTCTTCCTTCGGCTGCTTTGCGGGTGCGCGTGAAGGGGGCGTGAAGGGGCCTCAGTCGCTCAGCGAATCGGCCAGCTGCGAGGCCAGTTTCCGGGCCCTGTCCTGCATTTCCTTGCTGTCCGGGACGACGCCGATGGTGGTCGGCTGCTCGGTGTACTCGATGGTCACGATGACGTTGGACGTGCGGAATGCCACAGTCACCGTCCGCTGCTTGGCCGTCGAACCGGAGCTGCTCAGCTCGTCGTCGAGGAAGGCCTCGTCGCCGACCTCCTCCAGGACGCGGGGCTGGAGATCGGTCGGGGCGGCGGAGGCGGACGCCGACGGTGACGTGCTGCCCGACGGGGACGGGGAGCCCGACGGGGACGTGCTGCCCGACGGGGACGGGGAGCCGCTCGGAGCGGCGGAGGAACCGCCGGCCGGGGTGCTGCCGACGGTCGCCGACTCGGTGGCGGTCGGCTCGGGAAGGTGGGCCGCCGCCTCCTTCTCCGCGAAGAGCTGCTCGGCCTGGCTGTCGTCGCTGACCGCGTTGTCGTAGGAGACGACCCGTTCGAAGTCGACGAGCAGATGGTCGGTGGCCTGCTGCGAATCCACCTTCCACTGGCAGCCGACCTTGCGGTCGGTGTCGTACGTGACCGTAGCCTCGCCCTCGTACGCCTTCTCGCGCTGCTCCTTGTCGGTGATCTGCCGGATGCCGGGCAGGAGTTCGTCGAGGGAACTCGGGCCGACGGCGCCGCAAGGCTCGGGCAGCGTGCGGTACCGGCCCGGCTCGGCGGCGGCCGAGGCCGTGCCCGTGTCGCCCGGGTTGGAGTCGTCCGTCGGGCCGCCGTCGCCCGAACTGCCGGTGCAGCCGGCCAGCAGGGCCGCGAGGAGCGCGGCGATACCGGGTGCGTACGCCTTCCGTTGCACGTGGTGGCCCCTCTCGACGCGGAAATCGGCTTGCCGCCGCGGGGCGGCCGATGAACACAATGTCTATCGCACGCACTGCCGTGGACGCCGGTCCGGAATCCCTTTCGTAGACCTTGGCTCCGGTATTTGCTGTTGAATACTTCTGTTCGTATACGGGGGATTGAGGAAGCTATGTCGTATGTAGAGATACCTGGTGCGAAAGTACCGATCCGGATGTGGACCGACCCGTCCACGGTCGAGGGGTCCGCGCTCCAGCAGCTCCAGAACGTCGCCACGCTGCCCTGGATCAAGGGCCTGGCCGTCATGCCCGACGTGCACTACGGCAAGGGTGCGACGGTCGGTTCGGTCATCGCCATGCAGGGTGCGGTGTGCCCGGCGGCGGTGGGTGTCGACATCGGCTGCGGAATGTCGGCCGTGAAGACGTCCCTGACGGCGAACGACCTGCCCGGGGATCTGTCGCGGCTGCGGTCGCGGGTCGAGCAGGTGATCCCGGTGGGGCGGGGGATGCATGACGATCCCGTCGACCCCGGGCGGTTCCACGGGTTGGCCACTGCCGGGTGGGAGGACTTCTGGGGGCGGTTCGACGGGGTTGCGGAGGCGGTCAAGTTCCGTGCGGAACGCGCCACCAAGCAGATGGGAACGCTCGGCGGGGGTAACCACTTTGTCGAAATCTGCACGGATACGACCGGCTCTGTCTGGCTGATGCTCCACTCCGGTTCCCGCAACATCGGCAAGGAGCTGGCCGAGCACCACATCGGCGTGGCCCAGAAACTCCCGCACAACCAGGGCCTGGTCGACCGCGACCTCGCCGTGTTCGTCGCGGACACCCCGCAGATGGCGGCGTACCGCAACGATCTGTTCTGGGCGCAGGAGTACGCGAAGTACAACCGCTCGATCATGATGGCGCTCCTGAAGGACGTGATCCGCAAGGAGTTCAAGAAGGCGAAGCCGACCTTCGAGCCGGAGATCAGCGCGCACCACAACTACGTGGCCGAGGAGCGCTACGACGGGATGGACCTGCTCGTGACCCGCAAGGGCGCGATCCGGGCCGGCTCGGGCGAGTACGGGATCATCCCCGGCTCCATGGGCACGGGTTCGTACATCGTGAAGGGACTCGGCAACGACAAGTCCTTCAACTCGGCCTCGCACGGCGCGGGCCGGCGCATGAGTCGTAACGCGGCGAAGCGCCGGTTCTCCACGAAGGACCTGGAGGAGCAGACGCGGGGCGTGGAGTGCCGTAAGGACTCCGGCGTCGTGGACGAGATCCCGGGCGCCTACAAGCCGATCGAGCAGGTCATCGACCAGCAGCGGGACCTGGTGGAGGTCGTGGCGAAGCTGAAGCAGGTCGTGTGCGTGAAGGGCTGAGCCGCTCTTGGTGAGCGGCTGCCCCTTCACTTCGGGGCGTGCATCACCGCGTAGATCATGACGAACGCCACGATGTGGATGCCGAAGAGGAAGTAGGCGAGCCACCACCACATCCGGCGTTCGTTCTTCGTCTCCTGGGCGAGGCGCCGCCGTTCGAGGTCCTGGTCCCGTTCGGCGTCCGGCATCACAGGTCCCGGTGGACCTTCGTGTTGGAGGCCTGGGCGCGGGGGCGGAGGACCAGGAGGTCGACGTTGACGTGGCTGGGGCGGGTGATCGCCCAGGTGATGGTGCCGGCGACGTCGTCGGCGGTGAGGGGTTCGGCGACGCCCTCGTACACCTTCTCCGCCTTCTCCTTGTCGCCGGAGAAGCGGGTGAGGGCGAACTCGTCCGTCTTGACCATGCCGGGGGCGATCTCGATGACGCGGACCGGCTGGCCGACGATCTCCAGGCGCAGGGTCTCGGCGAGGACGTGCGCGCCGTGCTTGGCGGCGACGTAGCCCCCGCCGCCCTCGTAGGTGCCGTGGCCCGCGGTGGAGGAGACGACCACGACCGTGCCGTCGCCGCTCGCGACCAGCTTGGGCAGCAGGGCCTGGGTGAGGTTGAGCGTGCCGATGACGTTCGTCTCGTACATCTGGCGCCAGTCGGCGGGATCACCGGTCGCGACCGGGTCGGCGCCGAGCGCGCCGCCCGCGTTGTTGACCAGCACGCCGATCGTCTTGAAGGCCGTGGCGAACTCGTCGACCGCCGCGCGGTCGGTGACGTCGAGGGCGTACGCCGTGGCCTGGTGGCCGGCCTTGGTGATCTCCTCCGCCAGCGCCTCGATGCGGTCCTTGCGGCGGGCGGTGAGGACGACGCGGTAGCCCGCGGCGGCGAGCTGCCGGGCCGTGGCGGCGCCGATTCCGCTGCTCGCACCGGTGACGACGGCGATGCGGGAGGCTGCGGACGGGGCGGCGGTGGCCATGGGAGCTCCTCGGGCGTGGCGGACGGGCCGACTTCTGTGCGAAGGCCTCCGGCCAGGATAGGTGGGCCCCGCGGTGGGAGAATGGGGGCGGGTGATCCTCCTGTTCCCTCTGGAGGTTGGTCATGGGAGAGGCACGCCAGGTCATGGACCGGCTCACGGACGCGGTCACCACGCACGCCGATCTGAACGTCGTCAGCGAGCTGTACGCCGAGGACGCGGTCGCCTTCACTCCCGACGAGGGCGAGCTGCACGGGCGCGACAACATCGTCGAGTACTGGCGGACGATGAAGGAGGCGCTCCCCGAGGCGACGTTCCAGACGTTGCACTCCTACGAGGTCGGCGACACCGCCATCGACGAAGGGATCTTCAGCGGACGGAACACCGGGCCGCTGCAACTGCCCAATGGTGAGACGCTGCCCCCGACCCAGAAGGAGATCAGGATCCGCGGGGTGGACATCGCCACCGTGAAGGACGGCCGGATCGTCGACTACCGCCTGTACTTCGACGAGATGGACTTCCTGGGGCAGCTGGGGCTGCTGCCCGACGAGCCGTTCTGAGCACCCGGCCCTGAGCCCCGGGCCGGAACGCCGGTCAGTTTCCCCGCGGGGCGTACATGATCACTGCCATGCCCGCGAGGCAGATCACTGCGCCCGTGATGTCCCAGCGGTCCGGGCGGTAGCCGTCCGCGATCACGCCCCACAGGATCGATCCGGCGACGAAGATCCCGCCGTACGCGGCGAGGACGCGGCCGAAGTGGGCGTCGGGCTGGAACGTCGCGACGAAGCCGTAGGCGCCGAGCGCGAGGACGCCGCCGGCCGCCCACAGCCAGCCCTTGTTCTCGCGCACACCCTGCCAGACCAGCCACGCGCCGCCGATCTCCAGCAGGGCGGCGAGGACGAAGAGGGCGGCGGAACGCGCGATCTGCATACGGGCAGCTTCGCACGCCGGGGCGGGGTTCCTGGGCTGAGGTGTCACCTGGTGGAGGGCGCCTGCGGGGCGCTCCGCGTGGGTCGCTGCCGTGGCCGGGCTGGTGACGGGGGCGGCCGCGCCGGCCTCCGCGTAACCACGGTCCCGCCGCCGTCGCAGACGCGACGGTTTGGTTGCGGTGGTCGGAGCCGTTTGTTCGTCCTGGACACGGGGGACCCCTACCACTTCCGACACCCGGAGGTATGGTTGAAGTGTAAACAACCTGGAGGGTGAGCGACCATGCAGTTCGGGATCTTCAGCGTCGGCGACGTCACGCCCGACCCGACCACCGGCCGGACGCCGACCGAACGCGAGCGCATCAAGGCCATGGTCGCCATCGCGCTGAAGGCCGAGGAGGCCGGGCTCGACGTCTTCGCCACCGGTGAGCACCACAACCCGCCGTTCGTGCCGTCGTCCCCGACCACGATGCTCGGCTACGTCGCCGCCCGCACCGAGCGGCTGATCCTCTCCACGGCCACCACCCTCATCACCACCAGCGACCCGGTGAAGATCGCCGAGGACTTCGCGATGCTCCAGCACCTGGCCGACGGCCGGGTGGATCTCATGCTGGGGCGCGGCAACACCGCCCCCGTCTACCCCTGGTTCGGGCAGGACATCCGGCAGGGCATCCCGCTCGCGATCGAGAACTACGCCCTCCTGCACCGGCTGTGGCGCGAGGAGGCCGTCGACTGGGAGGGGAAGTTCCGTACGCCGTTGCAGGGCTTCACCGCCACGCCCCGTCCGCTGGACGGCGTACCGCCGTTCGTCTGGCACGGCTCGATCCGCTCGCCGGAGATCGCCGAGCAGGCCGCGTACTACGGCGACGGCTTCTTCCACAACAACATCTTCTGGCCGGCCGACCACACCAAGAGGATGGTCGAGCTGTACCGGACGCGGTACGCGCACCACGGGCACGGCACGCCTGAGCAGGCGATCGTCGGGCTCGGCGGGCATGTGTTCATGCGGCGGAACTCGCAGGACGCCGTGCGCGAGTTCCGGCCCTACTTCGACGTCGCGCCGGTCTACGGGCACGGGCCGTCGCTGGAGGACTTCATGGCGCAGACGCCGCTGACCGTCGGCTCGCCGCAGCAGGTCATCGAGAAGACGCTGGCCTTCCGCGAGTACGCCGGTGACTACCAGCGCCAGTTGTTCCTGGTCGACCACGCCGGGCTGCCGCTGAAGACCGTGCTGGAGCAGATCGACCTGCTGGGCGAGGAGGTCGTGCCGGTGCTGCGCAAGGAGTTCGCCGTGGGCCGCCCGGCGGACGTGCCGGACGCCCCGACGCACGCGGCCCGGCTCGCGCAGGCCCGAGGGTGAGAGGACGGTAGGCACCCGGCCTGTGGTTGCGTGTCCCCTGGTGAGAGGGCAGTAAGAAGGACGCTCCGGCGCAGCTCGTCCGGTCCCGGAACCGTGGCGGCGGGGCACACTGGACGCGTGTCCCAAACAGTGCTGCTCGCCGAAGACGACCGCGCCATCCGCAACGCCCTGGAGCGTGCCCTGACGTTGGAGGGTTACCGGGTCATGGCGGTCGCCGACGGTGTCGAGGCACTGGCGCAGGCCCACCGCAACCGTCCGGACGTCCTCGTCCTGGACGTGATGATGCCCGGCATCGACGGGCTCCAGGTGTGCCGCGTGCTGCGCGCCGAGGGCGACCGGACGCCGATCCTGATGCTGACCGCCCTCGTGGAGACCGCCGACCGGATCGCCGGCCTGGACGCGGGCGCCGACGACTACGTGGTGAAGCCCTTCGACGTGGAGGAGGTCTTCGCCCGGCTGCGCGCGCTGCTGCGCCGCACCAGCCCGGTGGGCGTCGGCGGCGCGCCCGTGGCCGAGGCGCCCCGGGCAGTCCCCGAACGGTTCATTGAGGCGGCCGGCATCCGCATGGACCCGCAGGCGCGCCGGGTCTGGCGCGGCGCCCGCGAGCTGGAGCTGACCCGCACCGAGTTCGAACTGCTGGAGCTGCTGGTCCGCAACGCGGGCATCGTCCTCGACCACTCGACGATCTACGACCGCATCTGGGGGTACGACTTCGGCCCCGGCTCGAAGAACCTCGCCGTCTACGTCGGCTATCTGCGCCGCAAGCTCGACGAGCCGGACGCGCCGCAGCTCATCCACACGGTGCGTGGCGTGGGTTACGTGCTGCGGGAGGACTGAGTGGGCCGCCTCGGCCGGCTGCTGGACGGGCGGCGGCCGAAGCTGGTCTCGCTGCGCACCACCTTCGCGGTGTCGTTCGCGGCGGTGACGGCGGCCGTGACGATCCTGGTCGGCATCCTGTCGTACAGCGCGGCGGCCCGGCTGGTGCGGGTGGACCAGCAGACCGTGTTCGACGAGGTCGTGCAGGACCTGCGCGACGAGGTGCGGGAGAACCGCATGACGCCCGGCGACTTCTCGTCCGCCGCGCCGGGCCACGACCTGGTCCGGCCCGCCCGGACGGACGTGCAGGTGCTCGGCCCGGACGGGCAGGTCGTCGACCGGGGCAGTCCGGGGCTGCCGGTCATCGGCGCCGATGTGCGGATCGCCGCGGCGGCCGTGTCCGGGCGGGTGGCCCAGCACAAGGACGTCGACGTCGGCGACGACGTCTACCGTGTCGCCACCGTCTCCCTCGGCGGGGGCCGGGGCGCGGTGCAGGTCGCGCAGGAGTTCAGCGACGTCGAGGACCTGCTGCGGGCGCTCCAGCGGCGGACGCTGCTGCTGATGGCCGCCGTCGTGATCGCCGCCGGCCTGTTCGGCTGGTGGCTGGCCCGGCGGATCACGCGCCGCCTGGTCGTCCTCACCGACGCCGCCGAGGACGTCGCCCGCACCCGCCGGCTCGGCATCCAGGTGCCCGTCGCCGGGCACGACGAGGTGGGCCGGCTCGGCCGGGCCTTCGACCGCATGCTGGGGCGGCTCGCCCAGTCCGAGGAGGACCAGCGCCGCCTGGTCCAGGACGCGGGCCACGAGCTCCGTACGCCGCTGACCTCCCTGCGTACGAACATCTCCCTGCTCCGCCGGATCGACGAGCTCCCGCCCGCGACCCGCGAGGAGCTGGTCGCCGACCTGGGGCAGGAGGCCCGCGAGCTGACCGACCTGGTCAACGAGCTCGTCGACCTCGCGGCCGGCCAGTCCGACACCGAGCCGCCGCGGCGGGTGAACGTCGCCGACATCGCGGAGGAGGTGGCGGGCCTCGCCCGGCGCCGCAGCGGCCGGCGGATCCTGCTCCGCGCGAGCGGCGACACCACGACCGACGGACGGCCCGGGATGCTGACCCGGGCGCTGTCCAACCTCGTCGAGAACGCGGTGAAGTTCGACCAGGGCGGCTCGGGCCCCGTCGAGATCGTCGTCGCCGGGCCCGCCCGGCCCGGCACCATCCGGGTCGAGGTCCTCGACCGCGGCCCCGGCATATCCGACAAGGACCTCGACCGCGTCTTCGACCGCTTCTACCGCGCCGCCGACGCCCGCTCCCTGCCGGGTTCCGGCCTGGGCCTGTCCATCGTCCGCGAGGTGGCACTCGCGCACGGGGGAGCGCCGTTCGCGTTCCGGCGGGAGGGGGGCGGGACGGTGATCGGGTTCACGGTGGGCGGGGGGCTCGACTGACATCGTCTGCCTTGGCGGACCTCCGCGTGAGGCTCAGCTCGCAGGATCCCGCCGCAAGGCGCGACACAGCTGAAACCGCCCACCGCGTGTGAGCCGCACCCCGGCCGTCCCGGAGAAGAGCTCGTGCCCCTTGTCGTGGTCCCCGGCCTCGGCGGCCTCCTGGTGCGCCTCCGCGCTGGTCCACTCGGTGTAGAGCAGCACCCGGCTGCCGTCGACGCTGTGCAGGAAGTGGGCGGAGATCGCCCCGGGGTGGCCGCCTTCGCGTGGCTGGGCCTCGATCACCGCGTCGGTGAAGGCGCGCTGCCGCTCGGGCCCGTCGACGTCGAAGGCGGCGGTGATGAGACACCCCGGGACGCGCGTCTCGTGCTCCTCGGCGAGGCTGCGGTACAGCCGGTAGCGGGGCGGGCCGGCCGGCGGGACCGCGGTGTCGTCGGTCCACTGCGCGAGCGTCAGCACCGTCTCCCCGTCCGTACCGAGGAACCAGCTGACGGCGGCGAGCCCGGCGGGCGGGGTCGCCAGTGCGTCCGACTCGGCTTCCACGACGGCCTGTTGCTGCTCCGGGCCGTCGGCGTACCGCGTGCCGATCACCCATGTGCCGGGCACGGTCAGGTCCGGGAAGGGGGCTGAGGGCACCGGACGGAACTCCTTCGTGAAGGGAGCGGAACCGTGATCGTGCCCCGGCGTGGCAGGGAGTCGTCAACTGCTTTACGTCGCTGGGCGTCGGGACCCGACGCTCGGTCCGGCCCGGTCCGACGGCTGCTACCGTCCGCTCATGCCTCCAGCTCAACGGCACCCCACGATGGCCGACGTCGCCGAACGGGCCGGGGTCTCCACATCCACCGTCTCGCGCACGCTGCGCGGCCTGTCCACGGTCTCCCCGGAGGTGCGGGCCCGCGTCGAGCAGGCCGCGCGGGAGCTGAACTTCGCCGTGTCCCGGCAGGCCGCGAGCCTCGTCACGGGCAGGACCGGGACGGTGGCCGTGCTGGTCCCGACGCTCGACTCCTGGTTCATGGGATCCGCCCTCTCCAGCCTGGCCCCGCTGCTGCGGGCGGCGGGCATGCAGCTGAACGTCTACGAGATCCCCGACCTGGCCGAGCGCACCGCGTTCTTCGAGCACCTCCCGGCACGCCGCAACGCCGACGCGCTCCTGGTGTTCTCCTTCGACCTCACCGACGAGGAGACCGCGCGGCTGGACGACCTGGGCATGCCGGTGATCTACGTCAGCCAGCATGTCGCCGGACGGCCCAGCGTCTACGTCGACGACGTGGCCGGCGCCCTGCACGGCACCCGGCACCTGCTCAACCTCGGCCACCGCCGGATCGCGTTCGTCCAGACCGCGGGCGCGAGCGGCTTCTCCTTCAGCTCCAACGAACGGCTGCTGGGCTACCAGCAGGCGCTCACCGAGGCGGGGGTCCCGCTCGACGACGACCTGGTGGTGTCCACGCGGGTCGGCGACAAGCGCGCCGCCGCCGAGGTGCTCGGCATGCTGCTGAGCCTGCGCGAGCCGCCCACCGCCGTCTTCGCCGAGCAGGACGAGGTCGCCGTCGCCCTCATCTGGAACCTGCGCAGGACGCGGATCGCCGTACCCGAACGCATCTCCGTCCTCGGCTTCGACGACCAGCCGCTGGCCGACTGGTTCGACCTGTCCACGGTCGCCCAGTCACCGTCGGACATGGGCCGCGAGGCCGGCGAGCTCGCGCTGAAGCTCATCGACGACCCCGGGGCTGACCACCAGCGGCATGTCGTGCTCCCGACGCATGTGCTCCCGCGGGCCACGACCGCGCCGGTGGCCCGGCCCCGGGACGAGGGCGAGCGACACGCGGGGGGCGAGGAGACGCGGGGCGGGGGCGCTTGAGGGCACGCGCCGCTGCCGAGGGCCGGTGTCAGTCCCCCGCGAGGGCGAAGAAGCTCATCGGTGAGTTCGCCTCGAACCCGATGCGCGGATACACGGGCGCTCCGGCGGCGGTGGCGTGCAGGGTCGCCCGGGTCAGCCCGGTGGCCCGGCCGCCCTCGTGCAGGGCCTTGCGCGTCACCGCTTCCCCGTATCCCCGGCGCTCCCACGCCGGATCGGTGGCGACGAGCAGCACGAAGAGACGGCCGTCGGCCTCGACGGTGGCGGCGCAGGTCACGGGAGTGCCGTCGTCGTCGCGCACGCCCAGGTAGGCGTACACCTGGTTCTTCCACAGCGAGGAGCGGCCGAGACCGTCACGGCCGTCCTCCAACGGAAACCCGTAGGCACGCGAGTTGAGGTCGGCGAAGGCGCGCAGTTGCTCATCGGTGGTCACGCGTACGAACGTCAGGTCGGGGTGGGCGGGATCGGGAACGGGCAGTAAGTCCCCCGCCATCCCCGTGCCGGGAAAGGCGTGCACGAGCCCGGCTCGCTCGGCGGCGTCCCCGAGCCCCGCGCGTGCCTCGTCGCCGAGGAGATCCTCGAAGACCCACAGGAAACCGGGGCACTTCTTCGACCGCATGATCTCCGCGACCTCGTTCAGCCGCTGCTTCAGCAGCCCGGCGGTGGTGCCGTGCTCGGTCAGGGTGACGCAGTCCCAGAAGGCGAACCGGCAGTCGGCCCAGCGGACGGCGATCCCCGGCAGATCGCGGACGTCCGCCCGCGGATCCCGGTCGAGCACCATGACCCGCCACACCGCGGCGAGCTGCTCCATCGATTCGATCGAGTCCGTGAGATCGCGCATGAAAATCCCCCCAGGTCGGCGACGGAGCACGGGCGTCGGCCGTGCCCCGTACTCGTCCTGCCCCTCGCGGGGGTGCCTCATCCCGCTCATGTGCTCACCCTCGGGCGGAGCTGTCCTGCTGGGCCCGTCGCCGTGCGGCGGCGACATCGCGCATGGCCAGCAGGAAACGCCGCACCGTGGCCAGCTCCTGCTCCTCGAAGGACCGCATCTCGGCGACCATCTCGTGGATCAGCGGCCCGAAGAACGACCAGCCCAGGGTGACGGCCTCGTCCTGGACGACCAGCAGCACCCGCCGGCGGTCGCGCGTGTCCCGTTCCCGGCGCACGAGCCCCAGCCGCTCCAGCCGGTCGACCAGGGCAGTGGTCGAGGCGGAGTTCACACCCAACTGCGCTCCGAGCCATCCAGGGGTGGCCCGCACGCCCTCCCGGCCGGCGTCGAGCAGGTGGATCAGTGCGCGCACATCCGTGGGATGCAGCCCTTCACGGCCGGCGAACTCGGCGGCGAGAAGGTCCAGTTCGACCGTGACGGCTCGCAGCAGGTGGACCAGTTGAAGGCCGGGGTCCTGGTCGTCCACGCTCTCACTCCCGTACTATCTCGATAGTCGAGATTATTGATGACCGAGTAATCATAAGGCGGGGCCATGGGTGACGAGGCGGTCTTCTTCGCGGCGTACGACGCCGTCCTGCGACAGTGGCCCGTCGAGGTCCACAGCGTCGACGTTCCGTCCCCGTACGGCAGCACGCGGGTCCACATCTGCGGCCCGGAGGACGGCGCTCCGGTCGTGCTCCTGCCCGGCGGTGGATCAACCTCGATGGTCTGGTTCGCCAACGTCAAAGCCCTGGCCTCCACCCATCGGGTGTACGCCGTCGACCTGATGGGCGACATCGGTCGCAGCGTGCACGACGGGGCGCCACTGCGCGGCGTCGGCGACCTGGTGGCCTGGCTCGACGCGCTCTTCGACGAGCTGGACCTGGACGGGGCACACCTGTGCGGCCACTCCTACGGCGCCTGGATCGCCCTGAACCACGCGCTGCACGCGCCCCACCGGCTCGGCAGACTCGCGCTGCTCGACCCGACCAACTGCTTTGCCGGCATGAGCCCGCGCTACCTCATGCACGGGCTGCCGGTGTTGCTGAAGCCCACCGCGGAGCGCGTGCGGGCCTTCCACCGGTGGGAGACCGGCCGTACCCCTGCGGACCCGGTGTGGCGGGCGTTCCTGGACAGTACCGCCACCGCCCGGCGGTCGAAGGTCGTCGCCATGCGACGCCCCAGGACACAGCAGTTGAGGGCCTGCACCGTCCCGGCCCTGGTGCTCCTGGCCGAACACAGCCGGGTTCACGACGTGCCGCGCACAGCGGCCGCCGCACGCCGGCTCCTGCCCAAAGCGAGAGTCATCACCCTGCGGGACGCCTCCCACCACTCCCTCCCCACCGAGCGTCCTGCCGAACTCAACCGCCTGCTGGCGGAGTTCCTGGCCTGAGCACCGCGGCCGCCTTGGCAACCGGTCCGTCACGAGCGACCTGCCCGCCGCGCCGGACCGCCCCGCCTCCGATGACGACGTGACACTCAAGCCCGCTCACGCGCCCCGTAGAGCGCGTGCTCCGCACCGGTGGCCAGGGCCCAGTACCGGTCGCCGTACGACCAGTGCCACCACTCGGTCGGGTAGTTGACCAGGCCCGCGGCCGTCAGTGCGTCGCCGAGCAGCCGCCGGTTGTCGCGTGCCCGGGGTGGGATGCCGGGGGCGTTCGTGTAGCAGGCGCCGTCGCTCTCCTCCGGACTGGCGTTCACCCGCGTCCCCATGTCGAGTTCCTGCCCGTCGGCGGACATGAGGGTGAGATCGACCGCCGCTCCGGCACTGTGGGGGGCGATCTCGGGCGGTGACACGTAGCGGCTCGCGGCCTCCCGCACCTGTTCCGCCGACCAGCCCGGATGGTCCGCCCGCAGGACGTCGGAGTACTGCTCGAAGTAGGAACGCTGGAGGGCGGGCGGCCGGTACCCCTCGACGAACAGCAGACGAACGCCGTCCGGCAGCAGCTCCTGAGCCTTCAGCAGGCGTGCCAGGACACCCTCCCGCAGGTGCGCGAAAGCGCCCGACCCGTCTTCCTTGCGAGGGTCGACGGCGATGGACTCCCGCACCCTGACGTCGAGCAGCCTTTCCCCGCAGTCGGCCACGGGGATCGCCGCGATTCTGGCGTCTGACATCAGCACGATCTCGGTCATGCGCCGATCATGACGCAGGGACCGACTCAGCCGCGCAGCTCTTCGGCCATCACCCGTTGCAGCCCCGGGAACAGGGCGCGGGTGCGGTCGGGGTCGGGGGGGACGAAGACTCCCTCGGCCGTGACGAGGTCGGTGTCCGGGGCCGTCCGGCTGGTGATCGAACCGTTCACGAAGATCTTGCGGTCGTCCGTGCCGGTGACGCGCGCGGTGATCCGCAGGGGTGTTTCCAGCAGGACCGGGCGGTGGTAGCGCATCTGGAGGGAGACGGTCAGGCCGGGCGTCCCTGCTGCCGCGCAGGCGCGGCCCATCAGTTCGTCCAGGAGCATGGCGCTCACCCCGCCGTGGCCGTAGCCGGGCGGGCCTTCGTGGGTGCCGGCGAGGGTGCACTCACCGATCAGGCCGTCGTCGGCGGCCGTGACCCGCATCGGCGGGGCGAGCGGGCTGCCGGCTCCCGTGACGGGGCTGTAGAACCGCGGCCCCGCGGGGAATTCGTCCACCTCGGGGATCTCGCCTCGTGCGCGACGTCGCCCCGTGAGCCGGCCGGTGACGGTGCGGACGCCGTCCGCCACGCGGTGGAGGGTGTCCGGGGAGGCGTCGGTGCGGACGGTGGCTTCCACCAGAGCACGCAGTTCGTGACCGAGGCGGGTGATGGCCGCCTTCCGGCGCTCCAGTTCCTCGGTGCCGGTGCCGGTGCCGGTGCCGGTGCGCGGAAGCCGGGGGCGGTCAGACATCTGCCCGGACGAAGACCGGCTTGAGGTGTTTCTCCGGCAGCGCGGCCGGAAGGTCCTCCCAGTCGATGACGTGGGAGACGACCCGTTGGGGGGCGACCTTGCCGGAGGCGGCGAGTCGCAGGGCGTCGGGGATGTGGGCGCGCACGTTGTCGCGGGCGATGCGCAGGGTGACGCCGTTGAGGTACATGTCGAGCAGGGGCAGCTCGCCGGGGCGGAAGTGGTTGCCCGCGCTCTCGCAGATCCCCTCCGGGGTGAGGCACTTGACGGCCAGGCCGAGCTGGTCGACGCGGCCGGTGGCCTCGACGGCGATGTCGTAGCCCTGCGGGAGGGGCTCCAGTGTCTCGGTGGTGGCGGCGCCGAACGCGCGGGCCAGCTCGCGGTGTTCGGGGTCGGGGTCGACGTAGAGCACGTCGGAGGCGCCGAGCGCGCGGGAGATGTCGCACACGTACAGGCCGATGCTGCCGCGGGCGACGACGAGTACCCGTGCTCCGGGGCGGGCCTTGAGGTGGGGTGCGACCAGGCGCCAGGCCAGGGACCAGTTGTCGCTGGCGGAGGCCATGGCGACCGGGTCGAGGCCGGTGGGCAGCGGGACCAGCATGGCGTCGGCGTAGGGCACGCGGACCAGGTCGGAGAAGAGCCCGCCCCAGTCGCCGCCGATCGGTGCGCCGTACATCGCCATGTAGGGCACGGCGGTGCAGTGCGCGGTCAGCCCGGCCCGGCAGCGGTCGCAGCCGCCGCAGTTGACGGACCACGGGACGACCACGAGATCGCCGGGGGAGACGGTGGTGACGGCGTCGCCGGTCTCCACGACCCGGGCGACGCACTCGTGGCCGAGGGCGAAGGGCGGCTCGATGAAGCCGTGCCCGGCGAGGATCGAGGAGTCGACGTCACACGGGGTGGCGGCCACCGGCGCGACGATCGCCTCACCGTCCGACTGGATCCTGGGGTCGGGTGCTTCCCGCCACTCGACGGTGCGCTTGGCGACGTAGGTCAGTTCACGCATCGGTGCGCTGCCCCTTCGCCAGTGCCATCAGATCGGCGTACCGGACGACGGAGCCACCCGCGCCCCAGGTGCCGTCGGGCTGCTCGTGCACCAGCACCCACACCCGCAGCGTGTCGTCCGGGCCGAGGCCGGCGGCGCCCAGGACGGTCCTCGTGGCCTCCTCGACCAGGCCCGCCTTGCGGCGCTCGGACAGGGCGCCCTGCGGAACGGTGACCTCCACCAGGAAGCGCGGTTCGTCGTCCCCGGCGGTGGTCTGGGCACCCTCGGGCAGTTCGACGAGGTAACTCCACGCCTGAGCGCGGAAGAAGGAGGTGTCGGGCGCGCCCTCCCAGCGCAGCAGCACGGCGGCCAGGCCGCGCTGGACGGTCGTGCGCCCCTGAGCGGTGAGCGCACCGGTCGGGACGGTCAGCCTGATCATCGGCATGGCAGCTCCTCGAATCGTCGACAGCCACTGTTCGTCGACAGCCATTTTCTATGACAGTCGTTATAACGAGAGGTCACGGTAGACTATGACGGCCGTTATAGCCAGAGGGGATGTGCACAGGTGGCCGAGCGCAGAACGCCGTCGCGCGAGCGGATCGTGGCCGGGGCCGCCGACATGATCAGTCGGCGTGGTCTGAGCGCCACGAGCATCCGGGAGATGGCCAAGCACGCCAAGGCGCCGCTCGGCTCGACGTACCACTACTTCCCGGAGGGCAAGCAGCAGCTGGCCACCGAAGCCGTCCGGTACACGGGCGAGTGGGTCGCCCGCAGCCTGCGCAAGGAGTTGGAGTCGGGGCCGGTCGAAGGGCTGCGGGCGTTCCTCGCCCTGTGGCGCAAGATCGTCGTCGAGAGCGACTTCCACGCCGGCTGCCCTGTGCTGGCCGTGGCCGTCGAGGAGCCTCCGGCTGACGAGGTCCCGCCCGCTCTGGCCGCCGCGGCAGACGTGTTCGCCCAGTGGGAGAGCCTGCTGGCCGCCTCACTGCGGGAGCACGGGGCCGAGGCCGAACAGGCCGCGCAACTCGCGACGCTCGTCGTGGCGGCCGTCGAGGGCACGGTCGCCATGTGCCGCGCCAAGCGCAGCGCGCAGCCGCTCGACGACACCGCCGAGCAGTTGCAGGCGCTCGTCGTCGGCGCGATCAAGCACTGACGCCCGCCAAGGCGGTGGGACCGGTGGGACGGATCCGCGTCACGCGCCGAGCGCGGCACGCACGGCCTCGGCCTTCTCCTCGGTGAACACGCCGCTGTCCAGGAGGGAGAGGACGGACAGCACGCCGCCGCGCGACCCCCAGCTGCCCTCGTCGATCACCCGGAAGGTCACCCACCAGGCCGGCGACGGCTCGGGGAGGCCGCAGGCGTCGGCCATCGCGGCCAGGACGCGTTCGATGACCTCGGCCCGGACCTCCTGCCGCCAGTCCCCGTCCATCACCGTCACGTCGATCGCCATGACGTCGGCGTCCGGTCCGGTATCCGCGAGGAGCCGCCCGCCGATGGCCATCATGTCGGCCTCACGCTCGGTGAAGTGCACCTGGAACTCGACCCGCGCGGCCGGCGCGACCTGCCCGACCTCCGGCACGAGCACCGCGTCCGTCAGCGTCCCGGCCAGCTTCCGGCGCTGCTCCTGACTGAGACGGCCCTTCGGGGCGTTCACCGTGATGATCGTCATGGCATCCTCCTATGACAGTCGTTATAGACGGCGTCAGGCTACACCCGCCTATAACGACTGTCATAAACTGCGGCTGTCATGAACGACGACGACTGTCATCGACGGGGAGGCGGATGCTCAGTCGGAGATGACAGCCGAGCGGCGGATCCACTCGCTCCCGTGTGCCGCCCGGTGCATGAAGGCGGCGGCGTCCGCCCGGCTGATCGTCGGGTTGACCTTCATCGGCAGCCGGTCGGCCGCGCGGTACGCACCCTTGGACGGGCCGTGGGTCAGCCTCGTCGGGTAGACCACGGTCCAGTCCAGTCCGCTGGAGCGGATGCTGTCGTCGGCGATCTCCTTGTTCGCGTAGATCGCCCGCAGGAGCGTGCGGTAGATCACCTTCTGAGGGCCGCTCGCCCACGCGAACGTGTGGCCGACCCCGAACGACGACAGCCACACCAGCCGGGAAACGTCAGTTTCCCCGGCCGCGGCGATCAGGGCGGCCGAGGAGTGTGCGAAGAGGTCGTCCGCGACCACCGAATTGCCTCTGCCGAGGGCGGCGACGACGGCGTCCTGACCGGCCAGGGCGGTGGATACGTCGCGGCGGGAGGTCGCGTCTCCGGCGAGCAGAGTGACCTGGTCCGCCAGGTCGCCCAGCGCCGCCGGGTGACGGACCAGGGCGGTGACCTGGTCCCCCGAGCGCAGGGCCAGGTCGACGACATGACGACCAGTGGGGCCGGTCGCAGCGTCGACATTGCTGAGGCCGAGGTGCCGGATCAGCCCCTCCTCGCGCCGCCGGTGAGCCGAGCCGCTCGCGCCACCGACGATCATCCGGCCGATCCCCGCATCACCGGCACATGACGAGGGCGGAGCCCGAAAGCCCCGCCCGAACACCACGAAACCCCAGCTCAGGGCCAGACGAGGCAATACGGCTGGTGCCCCGCCTCATGCAGCCGATGCGAGAAGTCCTGCCACTCGTGCAGCAGTTGGTACACGTTGAACGCGTCCCGGGGCCCGCCCCGGTCCGGGACCGTCGACCAGATGAAGGCCGCCGCGCCCACCGACTCCTCGCCGATGCCCCGCAGGGGGTCGACGACGGTCATCGGGAGTTTCACGACCGCGTAGTCGGGGTGCAGGACGACCAGTTCCAGGGGCGGCACCTTGTGCAGGGGAATGCCCTCGATGCCCGTCAGGACCATCGCCGCCATGGTCTCCGGCTTGATCTTCGTGAACATGCCGTTCATGCCGAGTTCGTCGCCGCCGAGTTCCTCGGGGCGCATCGAGATCGGGACGCGGGCCGCGGTCGCGCCGTCCGGCGCGCCGAAGTACTTGTACGTCACCCCCACCCGACCACCATTCCCGCTGCTCCCGGCCCGAAGATCGTCCACTCGGCGTTCTGTACGTCCGTCGAGCCGCTCCGGTTCACTCGGCAGATCCTGAGTCCGACGTGCTTCCTGCGTTTCCTCCGCCTCGCGCCGGTGCCTTCCCCGCCGGGCACGTCGAGGACCCAGGTCATCAGTCCCCTCGCCCAGTCCGCCACCGCGATGCATATCTCCACCCGACTGCTTTTCTAGGACGCGTCGCCCCCGCCGCGCAACCCGATCATCGTGTCAGTGACCTCCCCCGCGGCCGCTCGCCGAAACGTGCGCTGAAACATCTGCCCGCGGGATCTACGCAGCCTCCGACCACCCTCGGCCGTTTGAGCTGTGTGTATCACGTCCCAGTCTCGCAGACGACGGAGGTTCGGGGACCGGTTGCCGGGCACTGTCCTACCCTGAACAGGTCACTCACACCCGGAGTCCGACGTCGTCGGAGAAGGTCGGAGAAGTCGCAGGTCATGAGCGAACTGGCATATCCGTATGAAGCACCGGCCTCGCAGGCTCTGTTCGACCGTGCGGCGGCCGTCACACCCGGTGGCGTGAACTCGCCGGTGCGGGCCTTCCGCGCCGTCGGCGGCACACCGCGGTTCATGGTGTCCGGCAAGGGGCCGTATCTGACCGATGCCGACGGGCGGGAGTACGTCGACCTCGTGTGCTCCTGGGGGCCCATGATCCTGGGGCACTCGCACCCCGAGGTGATCGCCGCCGTGCAGGACGCCGTCGCCCGCGGTACGTCCTTCGGCACGCCGGGTGAGGGCGAGGTCGCGCTCGCCGAGGAGATCGTCGCCCGGGTGGAGCCGGTCGAGCAGGTGCGGCTCGTGTCCAGCGGGACCGAGGCGACCATGTCCGCGATCCGGCTCGCGCGCGGGTTCACGCAGCGCAGCAAGGTGGTCAAGTTCGCCGGGTGCTACCACGGGCACGTCGACTCGCTGCTCGCCGCCGCCGGCAGCGGCGTCGCGACGTTCGCGCTGCCCGACACCCCGGGCGTCACCGGTGCCCAGGCCGGCGACACGATCGTCCTGCCCTACAACGACCTCGACGCCGTACGCGCCGCCTTCGCCGCCCACCCCGGCGAGATCGCCTGCGTGATCACCGAGGCCTCCCCGGGCAACATGGGCGTCGTACCGCCCGCGGACGGCTTCAACCAGGGCCTCAAGGACCTCTGCGCCGAGAACGGCGCCCTTTACGTCTCCGACGAGGTCATGACCGGGTTCCGTACCAGCCGGGCCGGTTGGTACGGGGTCGACGGGGTCCGCCCCGACCTCATGACCTTCGGCAAGGTCATGGGCGGCGGGTTCCCGGCGGCGGCCTTCGGCGGGCGTGCGGATGTGATGGCTCATCTCGCCCCGGCCGGGCCCGTCTACCAGGCCGGCACCCTCTCCGGGAACCCCGTCGCCACCGCGGCCGGGCTCGCCCAGCTGCGCCTCCTCGACGACGCCGCCTACGACAAGGTCGACGCGGTGTCGAAGCAGATCCAGGAGCTCGTCAGCGGGGCGCTGACCAAGGAGGGCGTCGCGCACACGCTCCAGAACGCCTCCAACATGTTCTCCGTGTTCTTCACGGACCGGCCCGTGCGGAACTACGAGGACGCCAAGGCGCAGGAGTCCTTCCGCTTCACCGCGTTCTTCCACTCGCTGCTCGCGAGCGGCGTCTACCTGCCGCCGTCGTCCTTCGAGTCCTGGTTCGTCTCCACCGCGCACGACGAGCGGGCCGTGCAGCGGATCGCCGACGCCCTCCCGGCGGCGGCCCGAGCCGCCGCGGAGGCCACGGCATGAGCAACGAGACGACCCATGAGACGGACGACGACCTCACCGTCGTCCACGTCATGCGGCACGGCGAGGTCGCCAACCCGGACGGCATCCTCTACGGGCGGCTGCCCGGCTACCACCTGTCCGAGCTGGGCCGGCGCATGGCCGACCGGGTCGCCGAGCACCTCGCGTCCCGCGATGTGACGTACGTCGTCGCCTCCCCGCTGGAGCGGGCGCAGGAGACGGCGGAGCCGATCGCCAAGGCACACGGGCTGGACCTCGCCACCGACGAGCGGCTGATCGAGGCCGGCAACATCTTCCAGGGCAAGACGTTCGGCGTCGGGGACGGGGCGCTGCGCAAGCCCGGCAACTGGAGGCACCTGATCAACCCGTTCCGGCCGTCCTGGGGCGAGCCGTACGTCGACCAGGTCGTGCGGATGATGAACGCGCTGAGCACCGCGAAGGACCGGGCCCGGGGACACGAGGCCGTCGTGGTCAGCCACCAGCTGCCGATCTGGATCGTGCGGTCGTACGTCGAGCGGCGGCGGCTCTGGCACGACCCGCGCAAGCGGCAGTGCACGCTCGCCTCGCTGACGAGCTTCACGTACCGGGGCGACAGGATCGTTTCTGTCGGCTACACCGAGCCGGCCCGCGATCTCGTCCCGGCCCATCTCCTCGCGGGCGCCAAGCCGGTGAAGGGGAAGGACAAGGCGTTCGGGGCGTAGGCCCTTTCTGTTCGCTTCTGACCGTCTCGTTACGGAATCTGCAAATATCAGCGGAACCTCCCCGTTCGTCACGTCCTCTGACTGGGTGACCACCAGAGAACGTGATGAACGGGGATGCAATGCGCCCTTACTCCCGCAGGGGAATGCTCGGAATCGGCGCGGGGGCCGCGGCCGCCGTCTCGCTCGCCGGGTGCGGCGGACTCACCGGGTCAGATGACTCCAGCCATGCCGACGGTTCCGGAGACTCCGCACAAGGCGGGTCGAAGCCGAAGCCGGCCGCCCGGCCCATCGGTGACGGCTCCACCGCCTACACCGGCAAGCAGCCCCACCAGCCCGGCAAGCCCGAGCCGCTGGAGCCGGGTCAGACCCCGCCGCAGTTCGTCGTGTTCTCCTGGGACGGCGCCGGCGAGGTCGGCAACGGACTCTTCCCGCGCTTCCTGGACCTGGCCAAGGAGCACGGCGCGAGCATGACCTTCTTCCTGTCCGGGCTGTATCTGCTGCCCGAGTCGAAGAAGCGCCTCTACGACCCGCCGAACAACCCGCGCGGCGCCTCCGACATCGGCTACCTCACCGACGCGCACATCAAGGACACGCTGAAGAACGTCCGCCGGGCGTGGCTGGAGGGTCACGAGATCGGCACCCACTTCAACGGGCACTTCTGCGGTGAGGTCCACGGCTCGGTCAAGAACTGGACGCCGCGGCAGTGGCGCAGCGAGATCGACCAGGCGAAGTCCTTCGTGAAGCAGTGGCGCACCAACACCGGCTGGAGGGATCTGCCCCCGCTGCCGTTCGACTACGACAAGGAACTCATCGGCGGCCGTACGCCCTGCCTGCTCGGCCGGGACAACCTGCTGCCCACCGCCCGCGAGCTGGGCTGGCGCTACGACGCCTCCTCGCCCGGCGGCCGTCAGGTCTGGCCGGTGAAGCGGCAGGGTCTCTGGGACCTGCCGTTGCAGCAGATACCTTTCCCCGGCCGTGGCTTCGAGGTCCTCTCCATGGACTACAACATGCTGGCGAACCAGTCCATCAGCACCACGAAGGCTCCGGCGCACAACTACCCGGGCTGGCGGGAACAGTCGGCGCAGGCGTACATCCAGGGATTCAAGCGGGCATACGAGACAAATCGGGCACCTCTCTTCATCGGCAACCACTTCGAGCAGTGGAACGGCGGCATCTACATGGACGCCGTGGAGGAGGCCTTCAAGCACATCGCGCGCGAGAAGGAGAAGGGCGCGGATGTGCGCCTCGTCTCCTTCCGGCAGTTCGTCGACTGGCTGGACGTGCAGAAGCCCGAGGTGCTCGACAAGCTCCGCACGCTCGACGTCGGGCAGCAACCGGCCGGTGGCTGGAAGGGGTTCGCCGAGGAGACCCCGGGAGGTGCCGGTACCCCCTCCCGGAACGCCGCCTGAAATGCGGTTTTCCACCCGCAAGGGGGGTGGGCGAGAGCCCCGGAACGGACATGCGAAACTTTTCACATGAGTGCCGCCAGCCGCGCCCCCCTGCGCTCGAACCGCTCGACCCGCACGACCCGCTCGACCCGGGTCCGTCGCCGCGCCGCCCTGACCGCCGGTGCCGCCGTGGCCGCGCTGCTCGTCACCGCGTGCGGCTCCGGCGGCACCTCCGGCGGGGGCGGCAACACCAACTTCGTCACCGGCACCGACGGCACCGCGACCGTCGCCAAGGGTGAGCGCACCCCGGCACCCGACCTGTCCGGCAAGACCATCGCCGGCAAGACCCTCGACGTCGCCGACTACAAGGGCAAGGTCGTCGTCCTCAACGTGTGGGGTTCCTGGTGCAACCCCTGCCGCGCCGAGGCCAAGTACTTCGCGAAGGTGTCCAAGGAGTACGCCGGCAAGGGCGTGCAGTTCGTCGGCATCAACACCCGCGACACCTCCACCGGCGCCGCGCTCGCCTTCGAGAAGGACTGGGACATCACCTACCCCAGCCTCTACGACCCGACCGGCAAGCTGCTGCTGCGCTTCGGCAGGGGCACCCTCAACCCGCAGGCGATCCCCTCCACCCTGATCCTCGACCGGGACGGGAAGATCGCGGCCCGTTCGCTGTCCGCGCTCAGCGAGGAACGGCTGCTGAAGATGCTCAAGCCGGTCGTCGCCGAGAAGTGAGCGGAGTAGTGACGTGAGCGCGCTCACCCTCGCCGCGGTCGCGGACCCCAACGGCACGGTGCTCAACGGCGCCCTGCTGGTGGCCCTGCCCATCGCGCTGCTCGGCGGACTCGTCTCCTTCTTCTCGCCCTGCGTGCTGCCGCTCGTGCCCGGCTACCTCTCGTACGTCACCGGGGTCGCCGGCACCGATCTCGCCGAGGCGCGGCGCGGCCGGATGGTCGCGGGCGCCTCCCTGTTCGTGCTCGGCTTCACCGCCGTGTTCGTCTCCTCCGGGGCGCTGTTCGGTTACTTCGGCGACACGCTCCAGGCGCACAAGGGCGTCCTGTCCAAGGTGCTCGGCGTGCTCATGATCCTCATGGGCGTCTTCTTCATGGGCCTGATGCCCTGGTTCACCCAGCGCGAGTTCCGGCTCCACCGCAAGCCGGTGGCCGGGCTGGTCGGCGCGCCCCTGCTCGGAGCGCTGTTCGGGATCGGCTGGACGCCCTGCATCGGCCCCACCCTCGCCTCCGTGCTGGCCCTCTCCTCCGACCAGGGGAGCGCCGGACGCGGTGCCGCCCTCACCGTCGCGTACTGTCTGGGCCTGGGCGTGCCCTTCGTGCTCGCCGCGGTCGCCTTCCGCAAGGCCCTCGGCGCCTTCGGCTGGATCAAGCGCCACTACGTCTGGGTGATGCGGATCGGCGGCACCATGATGATCGTGACCGGTCTGCTGCTGCTGACCGGCGCGTGGGACCGCATCGTGCAGGAGATGCAGGTCTGGTCCGACGGCTTCACTGTGGGGATCTGATCGATGAGCAAGACCACCGCCTCCGACCCGGCCCCGACCGCCGCCGAAACCCAGGAGCTGGGCGACGCCGGCTCCCAGCTGTCCACCGCCCCCACGGAGGACGCGCCCAACCTGCCCTCCCTGGGCGTCATCGGCTGGGCCCGCTGGTTCTGGCGGCAGCTCACCTCCATGCGGGTCGCGCTGCTGCTGCTCCTGCTGCTCTCCCTCGGCGCGATCCCCGGCTCGCTCATCCCGCAGTCCGGCCAGGACGAGACGAAGGTCGCCGACTTCCGCAAGGCCAACCCGACCCTCGGGGACGTCTACGACAAGCTCGGCCTGTTCCACGTCTACAGCTCGGTGTGGTTCTCCGCGATCTACATCCTGCTGTTCGTCTCGCTCATCGGCTGCATCGTCCCCCGCACCTGGCAGTTCGTGGGCCAGCTTCGCGGCCGCCCGCCGCGCGCCCCCAGCCGGCTGAACCGGCTGCCCGCCCACACCACCTGGCGCACCACGGCCGAACCCGAGCAGATCCACACCGCCGCCCTGGCCCTGCTGAAGAAGCGCCGCTTCCGCGCCCACCTCGCCGGTGACGCCGTCGCCGCCGAGAAGGGCTACCTGCGCGAGGTGGGCAACCTCGTCTTCCACATCGCCCTCATCGTGCTGCTGGTCGCCTTCGCCTGGGGCCAGCTGTACAAGTCCGAGGGCAACAAGCTGATCGTCGAGGGCGACGGCTTCTCCAACACCCTCACCCAGTACGACGACTTCAAGTCCGGCAACCTCTTCACGTCGGACGACCTGGTGCCGTTCAGCTTCAACCTGAAGAAGTTCACCGGCACCTACGAGCGCAGCGGCCCCAACAAGGGCACCCCGCGCGTCTACCAGGCCGACCTCACCTACAGCGACGGTCCCTACGGCAAGGACGAGAAGACCACCGTCAAGGTCAACCACCCCCTGGAGATCGGCGACTCCAAGGTCTACCTCGTCAGCCACGGCTACGCCCCGGTCATCACCGTCCGCGACGCCAAGGGCAACGTCGTCTTCGACGACGCCGTACCCCTGCTCCCGCTCGACGCCAACGTCACCTCCTCCGGCGTCGTCAAGGTCCTCGACGGCTACCGCAACCCCGAGGGCAAGAAGGAACAGCTCGGCTTCAACGCGTTCTTCGTGCCGACCTTCGGCGGCTCCGCCAGCGGCACGATGCTGTCGCAGTTCCCCGCGCTGGACTCCCCGGTGCTCGCGCTGTCCGCCTACCACGGCGACCTGGGGGCCGACTCCGGCATCCCGCAGAGCGTGTACCAGATGGACAAGAGCAACATGAAGGAGTTCAAGGACTCCCAGGGCAAGCTGTTCAAGAAGCTGCTGAAGCCCGGCGAGACCATGGAGCTCCCCAACGGCGCCGGTTCGGTCACCTTCGGCAAGGACATCAAGGAGTGGGCCGGCTTCCAGGTCGTTCAGGAACCCGGCGGCGGCTGGGCCCTCGCCGGAGCCCTCGCGGCCATCGGCGGCCTCGCCGCCTCCCTGTTCATCCAGCGCCGCCGCGTCTGGGTGCGCGCGGTCAAGGGCGCCGACGGCGTCACCGTCGTGGAGATGGCCGGCCTCGGCCGCAGCGAGTCCGCCAAGGTCCCCGAGGAGCTGGGCGACCTCGCCGGGATCCTCTACGACGAGGCACCGGCCGCGCCCGGCCCCGACGACCCCGCAGATTCCCCCGACACCGACCAGGAGCCGGGTACCGAAACCCCCGTACCTGCCGAAGGGGCTGAGAAGTGACTCTCGCCGCCGCCACCAACGAAAACCTCGCGAACATCAGCAACACGCTGATCTACTCCGCGATGGCCGTCTACACCCTGGCGTTCTTCGCGTACATCGCCGAATGGCTCTTCGGCAGCCGCAGCAAGGTCGCCCGGACCGCCGCCGCGCTCACCAGCGAGCCGGAGGCGAAGAAGGCGCCCGCCGTCACCGTGAACAAGGCGGGCGGCACCGCCGTCCTGGAGCGGCCGAAGGTCACCGTGCGGGCCGCGACCGGTCAGCGGGACGTGCCGGACGGGCCCGGGGCGCACGGCGGTGACGAACAGGGCGACCTGTACGGCCGCATCGCCATCTCCCTCACCGTGCTCGCCTTCCTGATCGAGCTGGGCGGCGTCGTCGCCCGCGCGGCCTCGGTGGAGCGGGCGCCGTGGGGCAACATGTACGAGTTCAACATCACGTTCTCCACGGTCGCCGTCGGCGTGTACCTCGGACTGCTGGCGCTGAAGAAGAACGTGCGCTGGCTCGGCCTGTTCCTGATCACCTCGGTTCTGCTGGACCTGGGCCTCGCGGTCACGGTCCTCTACACCGCCAGCGACCAGCTGGTCCCGGCCCTGCACTCGTACTGGCTGTACATCCACGTCTCCACGGCGATCTTCTGCGGCGCGGTCTTCTACGTCGGCGCGGTCGGCACGATCCTGTACCTCTTCAAGGACTCCTACGAGAACAAGCTCGCGAGCGGCGGCACGCCCGGCACCTTCGCGACGTCCGTCCTGGAGCGGCTGCCGTCCTCCGCCTCGCTCGACAAGTTCTCCTACCGCGTCAACGCGGCCGTCTTCCCGCTGTGGACGTTCACGATCATCGCGGGCGCCATCTGGGCCGGCGACGCCTGGGGCCGCTACTGGGGCTGGGACCCGAAGGAGACCTGGTCCTTCATCACCTGGGTCGCCTACGCCTGCTACCTGCACGCCCGCGCCACCGCCGGCTGGAAGGGCCGCAAGGCCGCCTACCTGGCCCTCGTCGCCTTCGGCTGCTGGCTGTTCAACTACTACGGCGTGAACATCTTCGTCTCCGGCAAGCACTCGTACGCGGGCGTCTAGCCCGTACCGGCGAAAAGGCCGGTTCCCGCGACGTGAGTCACGGGAACCGGCCTTTTGCGCGCGGGTAACCACGCGCCCGTATCCGTGCTGAACACTCACGGGTACCCGACGGTGACTTTCTGTGTCAGGATGAACGAATGCCAGACTTGGTCGAGCTGACATTGACCGACGGAACCGGCGTTCTCCTGGAGGTGCGCAGCCCCCAGTCGGCCGAACCGGGGCATCCTGATCACCCGGACCTTCCCGATCTGCCCGAGGGCACGGAAGCCGTGGTACCCGTGGGGCGCGGTGAGCGGGTGGTCGCGTATGCCGGTCGGGCGCTCAACGAAGTACTGCAGCCGCTCGGTTCGGTCCTGGACGCGGTACAACAGGCCGTGTCGTCCGCGGCTCATCCGCCGGACGAGGTGTCGGTCGAGCTCGGCTTCCGGCTGTCGCAGGATCTCAAGCTGGGGATCACGAACACCCTGGGCGAGGCGGCCTTCACGGTCTCGGCCACCTGGAAGCCACGGCTTGAGGCCGGGTAACGCGGAGCAGCCACCCGTGGAGGACCCCGACTACGCTGTGAAAGTCGCGCACGCCGCGCTCTACCGGGACCAGGACCCCCGGGCGTTCGGGGGAGGTGTTCTGATCGCGCCTGACCTGGTCCTGACATGTGCTCATGTCGTCAACCAGATCCTGGGTCGTCCGTCCTTGGCGCAGGAGCGGCCCGCCGGACCGGACGACGTTCTCGCGACCCTGTCCGTAGCGCTGCCCGGTGCCTTTGCGAAACACCGTTTCCGAGCGAAGCTGGAGGGCTGGCTCCCCGCCGGTCGTCCCGACGGTCAGCCGGCGCGCGACGGTGACGCCGAATGGGCAGGGGACCTCGCCTTGCTACGCATCGAGGACGCGCCGGTCTGTTCGGAAGATCGATCGCTGTCGGTCCTGAGCGCCACACGATTACCGGATGTCCGGCCTCCGGACATCGGCCGCTGCCGAGTCGGCACCGTCAGCTACGTCTGGTTCGGCAGTGGTGCGCCGAGCACCATCGCAGCCGCCACGGCGCAGGGCGTCACAGACCACTGGATCGTGCTGGACTGCCCCGCGTCGGCGCAGGGGATCGTCGGAGGATACAGCGGATCTCCACTGTGGGATCGGGAACTGCAGCAGGTCGTCGGGTTGGTGGTGGGCCGACGCGGACAGCGCGCTTTCGCAGTCCCCGTCTGGGATGTCCACACGCGGTTCGAAGCCGGCGGCGACGGAACCTGGCCGGCGTCTGCCCGCCCCGCCAGGGACGACCGCCGCCGTACCTCGCTGATCCTGCAACTGCTCGGCCCCCTGCGCGCCTGTCTCGTCTCCCCTGCGGACCGGGCCGAGTGCGCGGACCGGCTGGTACGGGAACTGGGACTCCCCGGCCAGGGGCCCGGAGCTGATGCCTCACACGAGTGGATCGCTCGCATGGCGCTCTCTCGGCCCAGAGGTATCCCCACGCTGCTGGCGCTTGTGCACTCCCGCACTGTGAGCGAGGACGATCGGCGCTGGGTCCGGCGGACCGCCCTGTCCACCGCCCCGGACCAGTTCCTCACCGCCCTGGAACACCGGGAACTGCTGGAGCTGCTCATCGGGACGGAACCCGACTCCGACTCCGCATCCCTGCCCGGCCCGCAGGACGCGGCCGCCAGGGCGTTGCAGCTCGGTCCCTCACTGACCGGCCTGGAATGGCCCGAGGCCGTCGCCGTTCTGGAGGCCTACCAATCCCGTCGCGGCAGAGTGCCCCGGCTGCTTCGGCTCGTCGAGTTCGCCGCCGCGCACACCACAGCCGAGGAAACCCAGCACGCACTGCGTGCATGGAACGATGCAGTCGCACGGCGTCTGGACGTCAGCGAAAGCCTGCTGGAACACCGCGCGCAGGCCATCGAATCTCTCGACGCCGCCATCGACGCACCAGTGGTGCAAGTCCAGCTGTGGCGGGCCGGGAACTCCGACGCTTTCAGCTACGTTCTGCGGGCCACAGACGCCCTCGGCGGGGTGACACATCATCGGACCCAGGACCGGCCGGTGCCACTCACCGGCCTTCTGGCCGAACTGCGCACCTTACTGGAGGACATCGCGCCGCACAGCGCTCCCGGTGCCCTGCCCACGGTCGAGTGCTTCGTGACCCCTGACGAACT
Organism: Streptomyces coeruleofuscus; assembly: GCF_039532725.1. Lineage (NCBI taxonomy): Bacteria > Bacillati > Actinomycetota > Actinomycetes > Kitasatosporales > Streptomycetaceae > Streptomyces > Streptomyces coeruleofuscus. Next base: position 154,468 of record NZ_BAAASE010000015.1, on the reverse strand, counting down.
GGACCTCCCCTTCGACCAGTGGATCTACCACGAGGACGATCTCTTCCCAGCCGTGCTCGGCAAGGACTTCCTGTGCGTGCTGCGCTGCCCCGAACTCCGCCGCAGGACGTTCGCGTCCGAATTGCGGTACCGGTGGCAGGCGCTGTTGTCGGGCAGGTTGGTACTACTGGAGCGGCACGACCCCGTGATACAGGAGCGTGGCGCCGCCAGCCCCGTGTGCGCGGTCGCCCTGATCAGCCCCGACACAGAACTGGTCAGACTCCGCGTGATCGCACTGGCGGTCGGGGTCCCGGGGGTGGTCTGGGCCAGACCCTCGACGCGCACGGAACTCGGCCAGGCATTGATCGAACTGGCACAGGGGGCTGCGCCCAACGAGCTGCCAAGACGGGTATACGAAGCGAGAGTTGCGGCCGAACCCGGCAGCATCGGCACAAGGCTGGCCTTAGTGTGGGACGGACCCGACAATCTCCCAGAAGCCCTGCGGCTGAGCGACCCCTCGCCTTGACGTGCTTCCGCCGGAACGTGAGGAGATATCCACCGCATGTCACAGGACATGGACAGTTGGCAGCTCTACCGCGGCACGAACGAGGTGGGGCAGCAGCCGCCCACCCTGCCGCCCGCGCCTCCCTGGCGCAGGTTCTCGAGGCGGGTCGGTGCGGCCGATCGGCCTGCCCTCAGGTACCGCATCGGTGCTGAGGAGGCGGACGTCGTCAATGCCGCGCTGCATTTGAGACGCCCGCTCCTGGTCACGGGCAAGCCGGGCACGGGCAAGTCGTCACTCGCCGCGTCCATCGCCTCGGAACTCGGTCTTGGCAATCTGCTCACGTGGCCCGTGAACAGCAGGACCACTCTGGTCGACGGGCTCTACCGGTACGACGCGATCGGTCGGTTGCGCGACACCGGCCGTGCTCACGAGATGAGTTCCCCGGAACCGGACGTCGGCGACTACATCAGGCTGGGCCCCCTGGGAACAGCCCTCGCCGTCAGCCGGCCCGGCGCACCTCGTGTCCTTCTTGTGGACGAGATCGACAAGGGCGACATCGACCTGCCCAACGACCTCCTGGTGGTGCTCGAGGAGGGCTCCTTCGAGATCCCCGAACTCGTCCGTCTCCCGGACGACGGTCCCGATATCCCCGTCATGCTGACCGGGACCAGGGAACGCCGGCCCGTCCATCAGGGGGTCGTAGCCTGTGAGGACTTCCCCGTGGTGGTGATGACCAGCAACGGAGAGAGGGACTTCCCCGCCGCCTTCCTGAGGCGTTGTGTACGCCTGGACCTGCGGGAGCCGACGGAGGATCAGCTCAAGGAGATCGTCCGCGCTCACCTCGGCGACGACGGACTGCGCGCGGCCGAGGATTTGATTGAAACCTTTCTCGACCGCCGGGACCGAGACCAAACAGCCCTCGCGACAGACCAGTTACTCAACGCTGTCCATCTCCGGATCACCGGCGTGGACATGAGCAGGGAAAGCCTGGTTTCCGCCGTGTTCAGACCGCTCGAGGAGGCGGGACCGGTCACGGAATGACGGACGCCAGTGCGGGCATCATCGAGCGGCTGCACGACGTGCTGACGCGGGCGGGCGTGTCCCTCGGACCTGCGGAACTGGTGGACATCCTCTGGCTCGCCATGCGTCTCCCCTCCGACGGCCGGTTCGGCTCCGAGGACCCGCCCGACAGCGCCGTACCACCCCGTCGACTCGACGTCTTCGCAGACGACTCACCATCGGCCTTCCCCGGTCGCCGGACGCACGGTGCGGGAGGCGAGGGGACCGACCTTTTCGGCTACGGCGGCGACGGCGTGCCCGGAACGACGGGAAACCTAGTGAACCTTCCGGACCGGCGGGCCCTGCCTGCCGGTCTGGCCATCGGACGCGCCCTGAAACGCCTTGGACGTCCCGTGCACACGGAGGGCTCCGACGAGATCGACGACGCCCGCACGGTGGATCTCATCGCGGAGACCGGCGTCCTCGACGTGGTCCTCAAGCCAAAACACGAAAAGTGGCTGGACGTCGCTCTCGTCGTCGACGACGGAGTGTCAATGCGTGTGTGGGAGGAGACCTTCAGGGAGCTGCGAGCCGTTCTCGACCGCGCGGGAGCCTTCCGCAGGGTCCGTGCTTACGGGCTTGACACCAGGACACCGGGCGGCCCGGTCCTGCACAGTGTTCCCTTCCGCCCTGGCAGTCCGCGGGTCACCCCCAAGGCCCTGTGCGCCGCCGACCGCCGCACAGCCATCCTCGTCATGTCCGACGCCGTCGGGGAGGGATGGCACTTGGGCGATGTCGACCCACTGCTGACGCAGTGCGCCGAACACTGCCCTACTGCCATCCTGCAACCCCTACCTCGTCGCCTGTGGGCCGGCATTCCGCTGCGCCCGGAGCCGAAGGTGCTCAGTGGCCGCCGCCCGGGTGCAGCGAACACCGCGCTCGTCGTCGAAGATCCCTGGCTGCCGCTTGGCCTCGCGGCACCCACAGGGATCCCGGTGCCGGTCCTGGAGATCCACCCCAGGGTGCTCGTCGAGTGGGCGGCACTCGTGGCGAACGGAACCCGCACCACGCTGCCGGTGATCCTCGCCGGGCGCCACTCCTGGCGAGATCGGAACACGCAGGACGCCGCAGCACCGGTCCGGCGCGGCGGTGAACGCGCGGATCTGCGGGGCCGACTCCAAGGCTTTCGCCGGGCGGCCTCCCCGGAGGCCTTCCGCCTGGCCGGTCACCTGGCGGCGATCCGCCCGCTTACGCTCGGCCTCATGCGTACGGTGCAGCGCGCCGTCCTCGGCCGGTGCGACCCGGCAGTCCTGGCGGAGGTGCTGCTCGGTGGGCTGCTGAGGCAGCGCCGCGACCCCGCCCGCCCGGCCCTCGCCTGTTACGACTTCCGCCCCGGCCTGCGTGACCTCTTGCTGGAGACCGTCCCGTCGAGTGAGCTCCTGGCCACCGGGCGCCTTGTCAGCGAGGCATTGCGGGCTCCCGCATCTGGTACACGTACTTTCCCGGCCCTCCGCTCCGACCTCTCCGGTTCCCTTCGCCTTCCACCGGGAGCGGGCGCTTTCGCCGTGACGGCGACACCGCTGATGCACCACTTCGGGCTGGTGGCGGAGGAACCGGGCCCCGGCGTTGGTCCGATGGCACCTGCTGAGGGGCAGCTTTTCTCGGGCGACGGCACCCCTATGACATCCCTTACGAGCCAAGACCCCGAACTCGCGGCTCTCGTCGCCGCCGGTGACTGGCACGGCGCCGTCTCGCGTGGAGAAGTCCTCTTGGAGGAACTCGTCCGCGCACACGGTGCGGAGACCTTCCCCGTGTATGCCGGCCGCCGCGATCTCGCGGAGTGGATCGGCCTGGCCGGAGCCCCGCAGTCGGCCGCGCGTCTGCTTCGTCAACTGCGGACGGAACTGGAGCACCTGCTAGGACCGGACGACCTGCGGGTGCTCGGCGTCGCGAGGCTGGCTGCCGACTGGACGGGAACGGCCGGGCGGCCCCGACAGGCGATGCAGGAAATGGCCACACTTCTCGAGACACAGGAGCGGTTGCTCGGCCCCGACAACCTGGATTGTCTGGAAACTCGCCGTCTGATGAGCTACTGGACCGCTGTTGCCGGACTCGCAGAAGAGGCGGTGAGCCGTCATCTCGAGCTGTTGAGCCGGCAGGAGCGGCTGCTCGGCCCCGACGACCTGGCCACCCTCAACACCCGGGCGAACATCGTTTCCTGGACCGGGCAGAGCGGGCGGGTCTTGGAGGCCCGTGAGATGTGTGAGCGGTTGTTGCGCGACGTCGAGCGGATCGCGCCGCCGGAACACAAGCTTCGCCCGATCACTGAGGCCGAACTCGCTCACTGGACCGCGCTGGCGGGAGAACCCGCCACCGCGGTCGTTCGACTGGAGCAGGCGCTGCCCGGGCTCTATAGCGCCCTCGGGCCCGCACACTCGTATCCATACGCGGTCCGGCAGCGGATCGCCCATTGGACTGGGGTACTGGGAAACCCGGAGACCGCACTCGAAAGGATGCGTAACCTGCTGGTCGACATCGCCGCGGTCCTGCCTCCGGAGCACCCCGTCTTCCTGTCCTGTCGGGCCGAATTCGCCCTCTGGACCGCCCGGACGGGAGATACTGCCCAGGCTCGGCGACTCCTTGAGAACCTGCTGCCCGAAGTCTCTGAGATTGTCGGATCCGAGGCCCCGCAAACCCTGCACGTCAAAAACCTGCTGGACAGTCTGGGCGATCGTCCGGCCTGAGGTGGTCCATGCTGTCGGCGCGTTCGATCCAAGCCTCCTCGGCCCGTGCGCTGTGCGGGTTGCCCGAGGCGTTCTGGTGGCTCTGGGGCAGCACGCTGATCAATCGGCTGGGGACCTTCGTCGTACCCTTCTTGACGCTGTACCTGACCACCTCCCAGGGCAGATCCGTCGGGTTCGCGGGGTTGACAGCGGCGGTGGTCGGCATGGGCGGCATGGCGGGTTCCGTGGCAGGCGGGTCCGCCGCCGATCACGTAGGCCGCCGTCGTGTGTTGCTGGTGTCCCATGCCGCCACGGCGACCGCCACCGTGGCCCTGGGGCTCAGCACGAGCGACGAGGCCCTGGTGGGATCGGCCTTCCTGATCGGGTTCTTCGCCGCGACATCCCGTCCCGCCACCAGCGCATTGATCAACGACATACTGGCCGAGCGGGACCGCGTCCGTGCCTTCTCCCTGAACCACTGGGCGATGAACCTCGGTTTCGCCGTCTCGGTCATCTTCGCCGGGGTGGCGGCCGAGGTCGGCTACCGCCTGCTGTTCCTGGCCGACGCGGGCGCCACCGCGCTGTGCGCGTTGATCCTGTACAGGAAAGTCCCCGAACCGGCCCGCACATCACGCGAGGCGACCGCGGGCCGGGGTGAAGGGTTCCGAAGCCTTCTGGCCGACAAGCCGTTTTTGCTGTGCGCTGCCCTCTTCGCCGTGATCAGCGCTGTCCTGCAGCAGATGACGGTCACCTTGCCGGTCGCCATGTCGGAGATCGGCCTCAGCCCGGCCACCTGCGGGGTGCTCATCGCTCTGAACGGCCTGCTGATCTGCCTCTTCCAGGTGCCCGCGGGCCCCCTGTTGTCCCGTTTCCCTCCGCTCGTCATGCTCGCGCTCGGGGCGGCCCTGATCGGCCTGGGGTTCGGCGTGACAGCCTGGGCGGCCTCTGCCGCCTTCCTCGCCCTCACGGTCACCGTCTGGACAGCGGGCGAGATCATCAGCGGCCCCATCAGCATGGAACTCACCGCCCGCTTCGCGGGGAAGGCCTCCCAAGGCCGCTACCAAGGTGTCACAGCCCTCGCCTGGGCGCTGGGCGGCACGTTCGCCGCAGCTGCGGGCGGATACACCTACGACCGCTTCGGCAGCGACACCCTTTGGCTCGGCTGCGGGCTCGCCGGGACCATGACGGCCATCGGTTTCCTGCTCCTGCGCGTCCAGCACGGCGGAGACGATGAATGACCCGGCGAGCAGCCATGAGCGGCCTCAGCCCGGCCACGCTCAGGGCGTGACGGCGACCGAGGTGATCAGATCCCCCAGCCGCTCGGCGTACAGCCGCATGTTCTTGTGTGCGATGTCCGTGTCCGGGTAGCGGCCGGCGAACCACAGGCCCTCGTGGAGGCGGGTGATCCAGGCGCAGACCTGGTCGCCGTAGGACACCCTGAGCAGCCCGTACGCCTTGCGGTCCGCCCAGTTCTCGGAGCCGGGGATACCGCGCGTGTCGACGAACGAGACGATCGAGTACAGGTCGGGGGACGTCGGGCGGAAGTCGGTGCCGAGGAGGTGGAGTACACGGGCGAGGGGGATGCGGGCCAGCCGGCGGTTGGCCTGGAGGGCGGCGCGCACGGTGCGCAGGGCGCTCGGGAAGTCGGTGGCTTCGGACATGGGGATCTCGATCGGGGCGCCGCCCACGTACCAGCCGACCGACTGCGACCACTGGGACTTCACCCGCGTGTGGAACGGCACGACCGTGCGGTAGACGGGCTCGCCGCCGATCTCGTGGACGATCAGGGCGGTGGCCGCGAGGACGCCGACCAGGCTCCCGCCGTACGGGCGGCAGTACGACTCGAACGCGGCGGCGGCATCCGCGTCCACCATCATCTCGCGCATGAACTTCTGCGTGGGCAGTTCGCCCCCGGGCTCCACGCCGAGGTCCACGGGGAAGCTCGGCAGCCGTCCTCCGCAACGCCGGATGAACTCCCGCCAGCGGGCGACGATGTCGTGGTCCGCGTCGATGCGGTCGGCGTCCGCCCGCTCGGCCTCGCAGAAGTCGACGTAACTGCTCACCGGCTCCGGCCCCTCGGCACGGCCCGCGACCCCGGCCTCGTACAGCTCGTGGATCTCGGCGGGGATGCGGTGGATGGAGTAGGCGTCGACGTTGCTGTGGTCGAAGGCCATGTACACGCTGGTGCAGTCGTCCCGGACGACCGCCGTGTAGATGAGGTTGGGCCAGCGCAGGGCGTCCGCCGTGGTGTCGAAGCGGTCCTGGAGGTGCTGGGCCAGGGCCGCCGCGTCGTCGAAGTCGCCGACGTCCTCGCGGTGCAGGGACACGGAGGAGGGGTCCAGCGTGAAGCGGCGGATCGAGTCGCCGGGCCCACCCGCCCAGCGGAAACCGCTGCGCAGGGTCTCGTGCCGCAGCGTCCAGCTGCGCAGCGCCTCGCCCAGCGCGTCCAGGTCGGCCCGTCCCGGGATGTCGAACGCCGCGCCCAGCCAGGTCGGCACGAACAGTCCGTCCTCCCGGACGGACCGCGCGGTCCGGATGTGCGACTCCTGGATGTACGCCGGCGGCCTGGAGTCCTCGGGCAAAGCCTTCGCCGTTGCGACAGTCGCCGGACTGAGTGTCCATTCGAAGAGTCGCCCAGGTCGGACCTCGCAGCGCTGGATATCAGTCATTCGCACAGGGGGTCTCCGTTCGCAGGTGGGATAGACCCGACCAAAGGAATGGCGAACCCGCTACCGGCGACACCCGGTGTCGGCGTTTTTTCAATGGATCGGATGGCATCTCGAACTGCGATGCGAGCCCTGGCCGGTGCGCTCGGTTGACGCCGGGTGGCCGTCATCACCTGGCTGATGGTCCCGGCCCACCCGCGCTGACCTCCAGATAGGCGTGGAGGGCGGCCGCGCCCCCGGTCATGGCCCTGCTCCGAGCCGTCAGCGCCTCCCCGCGCGCCGCGACGGCCGCCCGCAGCGCCTCGCTGCTGCCCTCCCGCCTCAGGCCCTCCAGCACCGGACGGATCTGGTCGAAGAGATAGTGACTGCGGCGCAGCGTGTGCACGAGCCGGGCGTCGCGCACATCGGCGGGCTCGTAGACCCGGTACCCCGTGCCGCGCTCGCGCCCCGGCGTGAGCAGCCCGGCCCCTTCCCACACCCGCAGCGCGGACGTCCGTACGCCCAGCAGTGCGGCCACCTCCCCGATGCGCAGCCCGCCGGACCGTGGCAGCGCGGGCGGCTCCAGCGCCAGCAGCTCCAGGGCCTCGCTCGCGGCCCGCAGGGAGACCCGCTCCTCGTGCAGGGCGGCGTGCGCGGCGTCGACCAGCGCGAGCGCGCCCGGGACGTCCCCGTCGTGCAGGGACCGCATGATCTCCGTCGCCTTCACCGGCCCGTACCCCCGCATCAGGGCCCGGTACGCCAGCAGCGCGGCGCGGTGCACGTCTCCGAAGACGCGGTAGCCGGACGCGGTCCGCGCGGCGGGCGGCAGCACCCCGGCGTCCTCGTAGTTGCGGATCTGCTGCGTCGAGACACCGGCCAGCCGGGCGAGGTCGACGGGGCGGAGACGGCGTTCGTTGGTCATCGAATTGAAGGTTACGGCAGGAGAACCACCGCTGATGCCTGGAAAGTCTCAACACCGCACTTCAATGGAAGACTTGAAGGAATGGACAACAGTATCCGTGTCACCGGCGCCCGCCTCCACAACCTCAGGAACGTCTCCCTCTCCCTCCCGAAGAACAAGCTGGTCGTCCTGACCGGCCTGTCCGGCTCCGGCAAGTCCACGCTCGCATTCGACACCCTCCACCGGGAGGGCCAGCGGCAGTACCTGGAGTCGCTGGGCATGGTCACCGGCTTCGTGAGCAAACCCGCCGTCGACTCGATCAGCGGTCTGTCCCCGTCCATCAGCGTCGACCAGCACCTCACCAACCGCAGCCCGCGCTCCACGGTCGGCACGGTCACCGAGGTGTTCACGTACCTGCGGCTGCTGTGGTCGCGGATCGGGACCCGTCCCTGCCCCGGGTGCGGCAAGAGCATCCCGCCGTCGTACGCCAACGAGGCGGAGGCCGGCACCACGGCCGACGACGACGCCGAGGGGGAGCAGACCCCCTGCCCGCACTGCGGCACCCTCGTGCCCGAACTGGTGATGGGCTCGTTCTCCTTCAACAAGCCCGCGGGCGCCTGCCCGTCCTGCACCGGCCTGGGCGAGGTGATCCGGCCCGACGTGCGGCGCCTGGTCGACGGCTCCCGCTCACTGGCCCAGGGCGCGGTACGGGGCTGGAACCCGAAGCTCACCGAGTGGAACCTCACCGCGCTGCGGGCCGCCGCCCGCCACTACGGCTTCACCTTCGACCCGGACCTCCCGGTCGACGAACTGGGCGATCCGCAGCGGGACCTGCTGGTGCACGGCGTCGAAAGCCCGGAGTTCCGGCGGCACTTCCCGGAGATCGAGGCGCCGACGACCGTGGCGGCGGGCCGCTTCGAAGGGGTCGCCACCGCGCTGCTGCGGCGGTACACCGAGCGGGCCGACGACCCCGAGTACCGCGAACGGGCCGAGAAACAGGGCCTGGTGAAGCAGCCCTGCGGGGAGTGCGAGGGCACCCGGCTGCGGCCGGAGAGCCGGGCGGTGACCGTGCACGGACTGACGATCGTCGAGGCGGCACGGCTGCCGCTCACCGAACTCGACGGCTGGCTGGCCGCCCTGAAGGAACGTTCGGCCGGGGACGAGTGGCTGCTCGTGGAGCCGGTCGTCGCCGACCTGGAGGAGCGGGTACGGCGCCTGGTGGACGTCGGGGTCGGCTACCTCAGCCTGGAGCAGTCCACGCCGAGCCTCTCCGCCGGGGAGACCCAGCGGCTGCGGCTGGCCGCCCTGCTCGGCTCCGGCCTGACCGGCGTGCTCTACGTCCTCGACGAGCCGACCATCGGCCTGCACCCCTCGGACACCGCCCGCCTGATCGGCGTCCTGCGCCGCCTGCGCGACCTGGGCAACACCGTGCTGGTCGTCGAGCACGACCTGGACGTGCTGCGGGCGGCGGACCACGTGGTGGACGTCGGCCCGGGGGCGGGCCGGGACGGCGGACGGATCGTGGCGGCCGGGACGCCGCAGGAGGTGGGCCGGGCCGAAGGCTCGGTGACCGGCGCGTATCTGTCGGGCCGGCTGCCCGCCCCCGAGTCCCGTGACCGCGGCGGCAACGGCACGGCGGTCGTGATCCGCGGGGCCCGGGCCCACAATCTCAAGGACGTGACCGTACGGATCCCGCTGAACCGCCTGGTGACGGTCACGGGCCCGTCCGGCTCGGGCAAGTCGACGCTGATGCTGGACATCCTGGGCCGCGCCGCCCGCCGCCACTTCCACGGGGCGGGGGAACTCCCCGCCGAACACGACGGCATCGACGGCTGGGAGCACCTGTCCAAGGTGGTCCTCATCGACCAGGAGCCGATCAGCCGCGTCCCGCGCTCCAACGCGGCGACGTACTCGGACGTCTTCACACCGATCCGCGAGGTCTTCGCCGCGAGCAGCGAAGGACGCCTGACGGCGGGCCGGTTCTCCTTCAACGTGCCGGGCGGACGCTGCGAACGCTGTGAGGGCGCGGGCGTGCTCACGGTACGCATGCACTTCCTCCCGGCCGTGGAGGTGCGCTGCCCGGGGTGCCGGGGCCGCCGCTTCCGGCCGGAGGTGCTGGCGGTGCGGTACCAGGGGCACGACATCGCGGAGGTGCTGGAGGCGACGGTGGACGAGGCGCTCGGGGTGTTCCGGGACGTGCCCGCCGTGGCCGGCCGGTTGCGGCGCATGGCGGACGTCGGCCTCGGCTACCTCCCGCTGGGCCAGCCCGCGCCCACGCTGTCCGGAGGTGAGGCGCAACGCCTGAAACTCGCGAAGGAACTGGGACGCCGGGCGGCCGACCGCACGCTCTACGTCCTCGACGAGCCGACGACCGGCCTGCACGCGGCGGACTCGGCACGGCTGTTGGACGTGCTCCAGCGGCTGGTGGCCGCGGGGCACTCCGTCATCACCATCGAGCACAACGTCGACGTCATGCGGGCGTCGGACTGGCTGATCGACCTCGGGCCGGTCGGCGGGGCCGGCGGGGGCCGGGTGGTGGCCGAGGGGACCCCGCGGGAGGTGGCGGCCGTGCGGGCCTCTCGGACAGGCGGGTTTCTGGCAGGGTGACCTGCGCCGGGCTCTCGGGTTCGCCCGCTTCCTCGGCGGCGTCGTGCCCCGTCAGCCCTGCCTCTCCAGCACCGCGTAGTCGGCGAAGCTGCGGCGGTAGCGCAGGTGCCGCGTCTCCTGGGTGTGCCTGCGCTGCCACTCCTCCACCTCGGCCGGGGACGGGCGCGGGCCCGAGCTCGCCCCGCAGTCCTCGTCCTCTCCCGAGACGCAGTACGCCTGGTACTCCGGGAGGGCCGACGCGTCCTGCACGATCGAGTACGGGACGTACCGGAAGATCCGGCGCCCCGCCGGTTCCCCACCGTGCTCCTTGCGCTGGTGCTGGCGCAGCAGCACGTTCGCGTCCGTCACGGCACTCCCGTCGAACGCGGCCCGTGCCTGGTCCCGGCGGACGGCCAGCTCCTCGCACACCGCGCACCCGGGCACGGGTACGGGGGGCCGGTTCGGATCGGGCGACAGCCCTTCCCTGGAACGGGCGTTGGCCGCGCGTACGCCCGCGCTGAGCCGTTCCTCCAGGGTGGCCACCCGGATCCGCGCCGGGTCCGCCTGCCACTCCCGGCCGCCGCCGACCGGGCGCAGCATCACATACGGGCCGGTGTTGTCCTGATACTCGCCGACCTTGCCCGTCGCAGGGTCGTAGACGAGCGTTCCCGGTTCCATCCCGTGCACCTCCGTAACTCTGGGTGTATCGAGCGTTGCGCAGGGGAACAGTCCGGTTCAATGCTTGGCGTGTGACACCGGTGCACTGTCACGGAGGGGGAGGCCGTGAGCCGACGGAACGGCGGGGCGGAGTCGGGGGCGAGCACGGCGGCCGTGTTCGGCGAGGTGCTGCGGCATTTCCGCGAGGCGGCGCTGCTCACGCAGGAGGGCCTGGCGAGGCAGATCCCGTGCGACCGGTCGCACGTGGCGCGGGTGGAGGCGGGCACGAGGGTTCCGCAGGAGGCTTTCGCGAAGAAGTGCGACGAACTTCTTGGCACGGGTGGGGTGTTGCTGCGGTTGTGGGGGCGGATCGACTGGTATCCGCAGGTGGAGCATCCTGACTGGTTTCGACGGCGGGCTGAGATGGATGAGGTGGCCGTCACTTTGCGGGAGTACCAGGAGCGGGTCATCCCGGGCTTGTTGCAGACGTCGGACTACGCCCGGACGCTCGCCTCGCGCTACGTGAGCGGGGTGGAGCTGGAGGAGCGCGTCCGAGCCAGGATGAGCCGACAGCAGCGCTTCCTCGCCGATGGCGGTCCGCTGTACATCGTCGTCCTTGACGAGAGCTGCCTGCGCAACGTGGTCGGTGGGCCGACTGTCATGCGGGACCAGTGCGCGCACTTGCTGAGCGTCGCGCAGCGCCCCAACATCCGCATCCAGGTCGCGCCCGCAGGCCCCCTCGAAATCGTCCGCCCCAGTGGCTCCATGTCCCTGATCACCCTGCCCGAAGGGCGCCAGTGGCTCTATTCGGAGTCCCTCAACCGCGGCCACTTCACCAACGATCCGGCCATCTACGAGCGCTATAACCAGTTCTATGATGTGCTCAGGGCGGACGCCCTGTCAGCTCCCCAGTCCGCCGCTCTGATCCACGAGGCGATGGAGAGGTACGAGCACTATGGACCGGAACGAGCTCGGCACTGTGACCTGGGTCAAGAGCAGCTACAGCGACGGCAACGGCGGCAACTGCATCGAAATAGCCCCCGATACCCCCGGCGCCGTCCCCATCCGCGACAGCAAAACCCCTGACGGACCGGTCCTGCTCGTCACCCGGTCCGCCTGGTCCGCTTTCCTCTCCGGCGTGCGCTGAACTACTGCCCGCTCAGCATCTGGAGGATCCGGTTGGCCGCCTCCGCCACCGGCTGGCCCACGGCCCCGACGGCCGCGGCGATCGCGGCGACAGCCATCAGCGCACGGTGCCGTTCCTCGGGAGGCGCGGCTTCAGCCGACAGCACCGGCAGGGACTCGTCGATGAGCTGCGCGCTGGGCTGCGGAAGCTGCTCGCGCAACTCGCGGACACCCTGGAGCAGTTCGGCGATGGCCAGCCGCAGGGTGGGATCCATGGCGTCGCCGGTCGCCCCGTTCTTCACGATGCCCGTGTTGCCGCTGCCGCCGTGCATGCTGACGTTGTCGCCGTAGTAGTAGTTGTTGCCGCTCATTTCGCCATCCCCACGTTGCCGTTGCCGCCGTACATGTTCACGCTGTCGCCGAAGTAGTAGTTGTTGGGCGAGCTGATGGTGAGACGCTCGACCGTCACATGGAACTCGGTCTCCGGGTTCTCCAGCGCGCCGGCGACGTAGCCCACGAGCTGGTCCAGGTGCTGCGGGTTCCGGCTGGTCACCACCGCGGTGGAGGGGCCGGCCGTCTCGATGGCGAGGACGTAGTGCGACTGGGCGGTGACGACGGAGAGCATGTCCACGAGGAAGTAGATCAGCGCCGCGCCGGAGCCGAGCCACACGAAGGTGAGCAGTCCGCTGCCCGTGGACTCGCTCGCGAGGAAGGTCACGCTGCCGATGATCGACAGACCGATGGCCACGGCAAGGGTGATCACGGTGCGTGTCAGGAAGCGGATGACCGCCTCCTTGCGTCTCGGGTGGAGGGTGAAGGTGTACACCCGCGCGATGTTCCGCAGCGGATAGGCCGCGCCGCCGACCCATAACAGCCGCTTGCTGACGCGCAGTTCGATGTCGGTCATGGCCTGGGGCGGAGTGGCGGGCGGCGGCGGGACGTCCCACTGCCCAGGCGGCTGCTGGGTCTCCATGAAGTCCTTCTGAGGGCCGACGGGTTCTGAGTGACAGCCGTAACTGTCTGATCACTATTGACGACCATGCGTTGCCCGAGAGCAAGTCGTTTGCGAAGTGATCCGCGTGTGCTGGGCCGAACTGTCGAAGTCGATGGCGAAGCAGCGGCGGGTCACGGTGTCGGCCGGGCCGAAGAGGGGCAGAGAGCGCCGGTAGAAGCGGCTGAGTTGCACGATGACGCGCGTGCCGTCCCTGGTAGGGGTCACAGAGAGGAGCAGGCCGTGTTCCTTCGCCACCGCCTTGTTCAAGGCCTGCTGCGCGTCCCGCCGATCGATGGCCCGACCGGTGACGCTCCGGGAGAGGGTGTCCGCGAAGCGTCGAGCGTCTTCACGGGTGGCCTCGAAGGCGGAGCGTTCCCTCTCCGCCTCGCGGTAGGCGCCGATGCCGTAGGCGGCGACGATTGCCGTGATCAGGGCGAGGACGAACGCTCCGAAGACCTTGGCCCAGGGGGCTGTTCGGCCGGGCTGGACGCCGGCGTCGCTCAGGACTCGTCCCGCTTGGGATCGTCGTCCCGCTTCTCCTCGTCCAGGGACTTCAGGAAGTCGGGGTTGTCGTCGGGCGCGACCCACTGCCGGGGACGGGGACGGCCGCCGCCGGCGACCGCGCTCCGCTTCTTCCCGGCGATGAGCCAGGAGATCGAGCCGACGAGCGGAAACAGCAGCACGAGGATCGCCCACAGCGGCTTGGGCATGTGACGGATGTCGTCGTCCTTCGTGCTGATGCAGTCGATGAACGCGTACACGCTCAGCGCCAGCGGCACGAGGAACATCAGTACCCGGAGCATGCGCGGCCTCTCAGCAAAGCGGTGGGCGGTTCAGGGCCAGGGTAGCCGCTCGGGGATACTGGACCGCATGGCTTACGACGATCTTCGCTCGCTGCTCAGGGCTCTGGAGCGCGAGGGCGACCTCAAGCGCATCAAGGCCGAGGTGGACCCGTATCTGGAGGTCGGGGAGATCGTCGACCGGGTGCAGAAGGCCGGCGGTCCCGCGCTGCTCTTCGAGAACGTACGCGGGTCGGGCATGCCGCTCGCGATGAACGTGTACGGCACGGACCGGCGCCTGCTGAAGGCGCTGGGCCTGAAGTCGTACGCCGAGATCTCGGAGCGGATCGGCGGGCTGCTGAAGCCCGAGCTGCCGCACGGGTTCGTCGGCGTGCGCGAGGCCTTCGGGAAGCTCGGCGCGATGACGCACGTCCCGCCGAAGAAGGTGAAGGACGGTCCGGTGCAGGAGGTCGTCCTCACCGGGGACGACGTGGACCTGGAGCAGCTGCCCGCCCTGTTCACGTGGCCGAAGGACGGCGGCTCCTTCTTCAACCTGGGGCTCACGCACACCAAGGACCCGGAGACGGGCATCCGCAACCTCGGGCTGTACCGCCTCCAGCGCCACGACAAGCGCACGATCGGCATGCACTGGCAGATCCACAAGGACAGCCGGAACCACTACCAGGTGGCGGCCAGGCGCGGGGAGCGGCTGCCCGTCGCCATCGCCTTCGGGTGCCCGCCCGCCGTCACGTACGCCTCCACGGCCCCGCTGCCCGGCGACATCGACGAGTACCTGTTCGCCGGGTTCCTCGCGGGCAAGCGGATCGAGATGGTCGACTGCAAGACCGTGCCGCTCCAGGTGCCCGCGCAGGCCGAGGTCGTCATCGAGGGCTGGCTGGAGCCGGGCGAGATGCTGCCGGAGGGCCCCTTCGGCGACCACACCGGCTTCTACACCCCGCAGGAGCCCTTCCCCGCCCTGAAGATCGACTGCGTGACGATGCGGAAGCGGCCGCTGCTTCAGTCGATCGTCGTAGGCAGGCCTCCCACGGAGGACGGACCGCTCGGTCGTGCGACGGAACGCTTCTTCCTGCCGCTGCTGAAGATCATCGTGCCGGACATCGTGGACTACCACCTGCCGGAGGCGGGCGGCTTCCACAACTGCGCGATCGTCTCGATCGACAAGAAGTACCCGAAGCACGCGCAGAAGGTCATGCACGCCGTCTGGGGCGCGCACATGATGTCGCTGACCAAGCTCATCGTGGTCGTCGACTCCGACTGCGACGTCCACGACCTGCACGAGGTCGCCTGGCGGGCGCTCGGCAACACGGACTACGCCCGCGACCTCAGCGTCGTCGAGGGACCCGTCGACCACCTCGACCACGCCTCTTACCAGCAGTTCTGGGGCGGCAAGGCCGGTATCGACGCGACGAAGAAGTGGCCCGAGGAGGGCTACACGCGCGACGGCGGCTGGCCCGACATGGTGGAGTCCGATCCGGAGACCGCGGCGAAGGTGGACCGCCGCTGGAAGGAGTACGGCCTGTGACCTCCGCATCCGCCGCGATCCCCCAGCCGGGACGCACGAAGGCCTTCCTCCGGCTGGTGATGATCGAGCACTCGGTCTTCGCGCTGCCCTTCGCCTACATCGCCACGCTCACGGCGATGTACCAGTGGGACAAGAACGTCCACTGGGGCCGGCTGCTGCTGGTCACCGTCTGCATGGTCGGCCTGCGCACCTTCGCGATGGCGGTCAACCGGATCATCGACCGCGAGATCGACGCGCGGAACCCGCGCACGGCGCACCGCGAACTGGTGACCGGCGCGATGTCGGTCCGGCACGCGTGGACGGGGGCCCTGATCGCCCTCGTCGTCTTCCTCGGCGCGGCGGCCCTGCTCAACCCGCTGTGCCTGGCGCTGGCGCCCATCGCGGTGATCCCGATGGTGGTCTACCCGTACGGCAAGCGGTTCACGAACTTCCCGCAGGCCATCCTGGGCCTCGCGCAGGCGATGGGCCCGGTCGGCGGCTGGCTGGCGGTCACGGGGTCCTGGTCCTGGGACGCGGTGATCCTCGGTCTCGCCGTCGGCATCTGGATCGGCGGCTTCGACCTGATCTACGCCTGCCAGGACGTCGAGACGGACCGCGAGATCGGCGTCATGTCCGTCCCGGCCCGCTTCGGCATCCCGGCGGCGATCTGGGGCGCCCGGGTCTGCCACACCCTCACGACGGCCCTGTTCGTCTGGTACGCCCTGGCCACCGACGCCGGCGCGTTCTTCTGGCTGGGCCTCCTGATCGTCGCCGCCGCGTTCCTCTACGAGCACACCATCGTCCGCCCCCACGACCTGTCCCGGGTCAACAGGGCGTTCTTCAGCGTCAACGGCTTCATCGGCATTGCCCTGTTCGTGTGCGCGCTGCTGGATCTGCTGGTGCGTGGCCTCACGGTGTGAGCGCCGGCGGCGTGGCCCGGCGGCGGAACACGAACGCCGCCGCCACGCCCGCCAGCAGGCCCAGCAGGTGGCCCTGCCAGCTGACGCCCGTCTGGGTGGGGGCGAGGCCCGCCAGGATGGAGCCGCCCCAGATCGCCGCGATCAGGATGCCGACCAGGACTCCCCAGGGGCGGCGCTCGACGAAACCGCTGACCAGCAGGAAGCCGAACAGGCCGAAGATCAGGCCGGAGGCGCCCGCGGTGTTGGTGTGGGCCGGGGCTATGAGCCAGACGCCCAGGCCGTCGACGAGCACGATCAGCGCGCAGACCAGCAGGAAACGGCGCAGCCCCGCCAGCGCGGCGAGGAAGCCGAGGACCAGCAGCGGCACCGTGTTCGCGGCCAGATGGGCGAAACCGAAGTGGATGAAGGCCGACGGGACGACATCGGCCAGCTCGGACGGGGTGCGCGGGGTGACGCCGAGGCCGTCCAGCGCGTGGCCGCTCACCACGTCCACCACTTCCAGCAGCCACAGCAGCGCGATCCAGGCCAGCACCAGCTTGCCCGCGGCCATCGCACGGTCGCCGCGTGACCAACCGGCTCCGACACCCGACATGGCGACCCCCAGCGCTCGCTCGTCCCCTCCGGGGAACGCCCGGCCCCCCTTGGCCGGTTCCCACCCTGCGACGCCGGATAGGCTCGGTGTTGTGAACCCAGTCAAGCCAGGCGAGACACCGCGTACGCCTTGGATCGTAGGGGTGTCCGGTGCCTCCGGCACCCCGTATGCCGCTGCCGTGCTGCGGGCGCTCCTCGCCGCCGGTGAGAGCGTCGACCTCGTGGTGTCCCGGGCCTCCCGGCTCACCCTGCTCGACGAGACCGGGATCTCCTTCCGGGACGCCCACTGGCGGGACGACCTGCGGGAATGGCTGTCCCGGGGCGCCGACGGCAAGCCGGACACCTTCTCCGTCGACATCGACGCCGTACGGCACTGGAGCGCCGGCGACCTGGCCGCCGGGCCCTCCTCGGGGTCGTACCCCACCAAGGGCATGCTGATCGTGCCCGCCTCGACCGCGAGCGTGGCCGGGGTCGCGCTCGGGCTGTCGAAGGACCTGTTGCAGCGGGCGGCGAGCGTGACCCTGAAGGAGGGACGCAAGCTGATCGTGGCCGTGCGCGAGACCCCGCTGAACGGTCAGACCCTGCGGCACCTGGTCACCCTCGACGACGCGGGCGCGACCGTCGTACCCGCCTCACCCGCCTTCTACGCGGGCGCGACGCACATCCAGGACCTGGTGGACTTCGTCGCCGGACGCGTACTCGACTCGGCGGGCGTGCCGCACGGGCTCTACCGCCGTTGGCAAGGTGAGCTCGGCGGCGGATCACACCGCGCCGGCTGAGCCACACCCCCTGCACGGCACCTGTACGTCATCACAACCACAGACTTTTCAGACAACTTCAGCGGAAGGCTTCGATCGCAATGGACGCGGTGGACAGGCAGCTCATCCAGGCCCTGAGGGAGAACGGCCGGGCCTCCTACGCGGAGCTGGGACGCCTCGTCGGACTGTCGGGACCGAGCGTCACCGACCGCATCAACCGGCTGGAGGCGGCCGGTGTCATCACCGGCTACCGGGCCACCGTCGACGCCGCTTCGCTCGGCCTCGGTGTCACCGCCCTGATCGGCATCTCGCTCTCCGACGCCACCGACCACGAGGACGTGGCGCAGCGACTGAGGGATCTCTCGGAGATCGAGGACTGCTGGTTCATCGCGGGCGACGACTCGTACATGCTCAAGGTGCGGGCGGAGAACGTGGACGGCCTGGAGAAGATCATCCGGCGGCTCAGCGGCACGAAGGGCGTGTCCCGGACGCGTACGACGATCGTGCTCTCCACCAAGTGGGAGAACCGGGTCGGGGAGTTGCCGGAAGAGGCGTAGGCGTACGGTTGGTCGGGCTGTCGGAGAAAGGTGTGCAAATGGACGTCGGGCTCAAGCGTGAGCTGGAGGAGAAGGTCCGCTCCGGTGAGCGGCTGACCCGTGAGGACGGCATCGCCCTCTACGAGTCGGACGACCTGGCCTGGCTCGGCGGCCTCGCACACGAGGTGCGCACGCGCAAGAACGGCGACGTCGTGCACTTCAACGTCAACCGTCACCTCAACATGACCAACGTGTGCACGGCCTCCTGCGCGTACTGCTCCTTCCAGCGCAAGCCGGGGGAGAAGGACGCGTACACGATGCGCATCGAGGAGGCCGTCAAGCTCGCGAAGGCGATGGAGGGCGAGAACCTCACCGAGCTGCACATCGTCAACGGGCTGCACCCGAACCTGCCGTGGCGCTACTACCCGCGCTCGCTGCGGGAGTTGAAGGCCGCGCTGCCGCACGTCTCGCTGAAGGCCTTCACGGCGACGGAGATCCACCACTTCGAGACCATCTCCGGGATGAGCGCGTCCGAGATCCTGGACGAGCTGATCGACGCGGGGCTGGAGTCGCTGACCGGCGGCGGTGCGGAGATCTTCGACTGGGAGGTCCGGCAGCACATCGTGGACCACCGCACCCACTGGGAGGACTGGTCCCGTATCCACCGGCTCGCGCACGAGAAGGGTCTGAAGACCCCGTGCACGATGCTGTACGGCCACATCGAGGAGCCCCGGCACCGGGTGGATCATGTGCTGCGGCTGCGTGAGCTCCAGGACGAGACCGGGGGCTTCCAGGTCTTCATCCCGCTGCGCTACCAGCACGACTTCGTGGACGTGCAGGACGGCAAGGTGCGGAACCGCCTCCAGGCGCGGACGCAGATGGCGACGGGGGCGGAGGCGCTGAAGACCTTCGCCGTGTCGCGGCTGCTGTTCGACAACGTGCCGCACGTCAAGGTCTTCTGGGTCATGCATGGCGTCCAGACCGCGCAGCTCGCGCTTCAGCACGGCGCCGATGACATGGACGGTTCGGTCGTCGAGTACAAGATCACGCATGACGCGGACAACTTCGGTACGCCGAACAAGCTGACCCGTGAGGACCTGCTGGATCTCATTCGCGATGCCGGATTCCGGCCGGTGGAGCGGAACACGCGGTACGAGATCATTCGCGAGTATGAAGGGCCTGACCCTGAGCGTCGGGAGTCGCCGCAGCCGATGCGTGTGTGACCGTTTTCGGGTGCGGGTGCGTCGGGGCTGGTCGCGCAGTTCCCCGCGCCCCTGGGTGGGGTACCCGGAGGGCATGGTTGCCACCAAGGCGCCTGAGGACGCCTATACCGCTGAACCGTTCGTTCCTGAGCGCGGTGGGCTGCCCGCTCTGCGGCGGGCCGCTGCCGAGTGCCGGGGGTGTCCCTTGCACCGGGACGCCACCCAGACGGTGTTCGGGGACGGGAACAAGGACGCTCGCGTCATGCTCGTGGGGGAGCAGCCCGGGGATCAGGAGGACCGGCAGGGGAAGCCGTTCGTCGGGCCTGCCGGGCGGCTCCTGGACCGTGCGCTGGAGGAGGCGGGGATAGATCCCTCCGAGGCCTACGTCACCAACGCGGTCAAGCACTTCAAGTTCACCCAGGCCGAGCCGCGCAAGCGCCGGATCCACAAGGCGCCCACCCTGCGGGAGATGACCGCGTGCGGGCCCTGGCTGGCCGCGGAGCTCGCGGTCGTGGAGCCGGAGCTGATCGTCGTCCTGGGCGCCACCGCCGGGAAGGCGCTGCTCGGGTCCTCCTTCCGGGTCACGCAGGTGCGCGGCACGGTGCTGGAGGAGGAGATCCACGGCCGGCCGGAGCGGCTGGTGCCGACGGTGCACCCGTCGTCGGTGCTGCGGGCGGACGACCGGGAGGCGGCGTACCGGGGGCTGCTGTCGGACCTGAAAGTGGCGGCGCGAGTACTGGCGTAATGGCTACAATCGCGCCATGCCCCTTACGTTCACCTTGGATTCCGCCGTCACGCCCGACCTGCGCGACGGCATCCTCGACCTGTGGGCCGACGTCTCCAACGCCGGCGGGGCCGTCGGCTTCGTACCGCCGGTGACACGCGAGGACATCCGTCCCTCGCTGGTGCAGCACTTCGCGCTGATGGCGGAGGGGCGGGTCAGGCTGCTCGTCGGGCACGACGAGGAGGGGCGCGTCGCGGCGACCGCGTTCCTCACCCTCAACACGCACCACCTGATGACGCACTGGCTGTGGCTGTACACGGTGATGGTGCACCCGCGTCATCAGGGCAAGGGTTACGGTCGTGATCTGCTGGCCGCCGCGGCGGACGCGGCCCGTGGCCTCGACGGCATCGAGACGATCCGCCTCACCTGCCGGGGCGGTCTCGGCCTGGAGCGCTTCTACGAGTCCTGCGGCTACAAGGAGGTCGGCCGCGTCCCCGGCGCGATCCGCGTGGCGCCCGGCGACGACCGGGACGACGTCATCATGCTGCTGCCGCTCGGCTGACTCCCGCCTCGCACCCCCCTGCAAGATCGACGCCCCGGCGTGCTTCACTGGACGGTGCCCCTTTGGGTGCGTTCTGGCCGTTCGAACCGGAAGAGTGGATTGAGATGCTCCGCTACACGCTGATGCGCCTCGGGATCTTCGCAGGCTGCCTCGTGGTCGTCTGGGGCCTCGTCTACTCCGGCCTCGCCCCCCGCGGCCTCGGCGCCAGCAACGGCCTGTGGATCGTCATGCTCGCCCTGCTGCTCTCCGCGCCGATCAGTTTCGTGGTGCTGCGCAAGGAGCGGGACCGGGCGTCCGTGCAGATCGTGCAGCGGGTGGACCGGATGAAGGCCAGCATGGAGGCCAACCGCAGCCAGGAGGACGACGTCGACGACACCTCCCGGGCGCAGGGCCAGACCCAGACCTCGTAAGAGTCCCGTACAGGCGTACAGCGCCCCGTTTCCGTACTTGCTCGGAAACGGGGCGCTTTGTCATGTGTGGGTGGGGTCGCGTTTCAGCCTGTCAAAGGCAGGCTTTGAGGTCCTCAAACTTCAGGTGTTAAGGTCGATGTCATGAAGTCAGCAGTCGCGCCCCCCATGCCCCTGAGCGTTCCGCTCGTGGCGCGCCTGCACGTGGATCTCTGTCGGTGCGCGTCCGCTACCTGTCGTCCCTGACGTAACGCAACCCCCGTCGTCTCCCACGTCAGTCCCTACGCGTCCCTCTACGGAGCCATTCCGTGTCCTCACACACGAAATCCTTCAAGCTGCCCTTCTGGGCCCAGATAATCGCCGGTCTCGTCCTGGGTGTGCTGCTCGGCTGGCTCGCCCGCAGCCAGGACCTGTCCTGGCTGGTCACCACCCTGGAGAAGGTCGGTGACACGTTCATCGGCCTGCTGAAGCTCGCCGTCGCCCCGCTCGTCTTCTTCGCGATCCTGGTCTCGATCACCAACCTGCGGAAGGTCAACAACGCGGCCCGCCTGGCCTCGCGCACCCTCCTGTGGTTCATGGTCACGTCGTTGATCGCGGTGAGCATCGGCCTGGTCATCGGCCTGCTCACCAACCCGGGCGCCGGCACCGGCCTCACCCCCAAGGACGGTGGGAAGCCCGAGGACACCGGCTCCTGGATCGACTTCCTGACCGGCATCGTGCCGACCGACGTCATCACGCCGTTCACCGAGCTGAACGTGTTGCAGATCGTCTTCATGGCCGCCGTCGCCGGTATCGCCGCCCTCCAGCTCGGTGAGAGGGCCCAGCCGATCCTCGCCCTCAGCGAGTCCGTCCTCGAACTGCTCCAGAAGGCGCTGTGGTGGGTCATCCGGCTCGCGCCGCTCGGCACCGTCGGCCTCATCGGCAACGCCATCGCCACCTATGGCTGGGACCTGATCGGCAAGTACGCGACGTTCACCGCCGACATCTACGTCGGCTGCCTGATCGTGCTGTTCGGCGTCTACCCGACGCTGCTCGCGACCGTCGCCAAGGTCAACCCGGTCCAGTTCTTCAAGGGCGCCTGGCCCGCGATCCAGCTCGCCTTCGTCTCCCGCTCGTCCGTGGGCACGATGCCGCTCACCCAGAAGGTCACCGAGCGGCTCGGCGTGCCGAAGGAGTACGCGTCCTTCGCGGTGCCGTTCGGCGCGACGACCAAGATGGACGGCTGCGCCGCGATCTACCCGGCCATCGCCGCGATCTTCGTCGCCCAGATCTTCGACATCCAGCTGGGCGTCGGCGACTACCTGCTGATCGCGTTCGTCTCGGTGGTCGGCTCCGCGGCCACCGCCGGTCTCACCGGCGCGACGGTCATGCTGACCCTCACCCTCTCCACCCTCGGCCTGCCGATGGAGGGCGTGGGCCTGCTCCTCGCGATCGACCCGATCCTCGACATGATCCGCACCGCGACCAACGTCGCCGGTCAGGCCCTGATCCCGGTCCTGGTCTCCGCCCGCGAGAACCTGCTCGACCGCACGGCCTACGCCACGGCCGACGGCTCCTCCCTGGACGAGCCGCGCGAGGCGCGGCCCGAGCAGGTCCCTGCCGCGGCCTGACGCGCCGACGCCCCCCCCGGTCGGCCCTCCTCCGGTTTCCCGGCCGGGGGCCGGCCGGGGGGACCGTACGCTAAGCGGTATGGGTGCCGTGAAGACCAAGCGGATGCCGCGTGCGGTCCGTGAACAGCAGATGCTGGACGCCGCCGTGCAGATCTTCGGACAACGGGGGTACATGGCCGCGTCGATGGACGAGATAGCCGAACTCGCGGGCGTGTCCAAGCCGTTGGTCTACCTGTACCTGAACTCCAAGGAAGATCTTTTCACCGCCTGCATCCGCCGCGAGGCCAAGGCACTCGTCGAGGCCGTGCGGGCCGGTGTCCGGCCCGATCTGCCCGCCGACCGGCAACTATGGGAAGGGCTCGGCGCGTTCTTCGCGCACACCGCGCGCACCCCGGACGCCTGGGCGGTCCTGCACCTCCAGGCCCGCACGCACGGCGAGCCCTTCGCCTCCGAAGTCGCCGCGATGCGCGAGGAGATCGTCGCGTTCGTGACCCAGCTGATCCTCGCCGCCGCGCGCGAGGCCCACCGCGACCCCGACCTCCCGGAACGCGAGGTCGCCGGTCTCGCCGAGGCCCTGGTCGGCGCCGCCGAGTCGCTCGCCGCCTGGGCCAACGCCACCCCGGGCGTCACGGCCCGCCAGGCCGCGGCCACGATGATGAACTTCGCCTGGGCGGGGCTGGGCGACCTCATGGCGGGGCGGCCCTGGTCACCGTCGGAGGAGCGGGCAGGGACTCAGGCGGAGGAGCAGGCGGGCACTCAGGTGGAGTAGAGGTCCCCCGTCAAGTGGAGGCGGTCCTCCCGGCCCCGCAGTTCGAACCGGCCGTCCTGCGCCGCGTACGTCACCGTCCCGGGCAGCAGGACCGGTGCCCGGAACCGCGCGCGGACGTGGCAGGAGTCCGGCGTGCCCTGTGCGGCGAGGCAGCGGGCGACGGTCCACATGCCGTGGGCGATGGCCCGGGGGAAGCCGAACAGACGGGCGGTGAGCGGGTGGAGGTGGATCGGGTTGCGGTCGCCGGACGCCGCCGCGTACCGCCGTCCGACGTCCTCGGCGAGCCGCCACTCGGCCACGGCCGGCAGCGGCTTGCGCACCTCCTCCCGGGGAGCCCCGGCGGTCCGTCGCGTGCGGTGCCGGGCGAGGTACGTGCTCCTCGACTCCCATACGACCTCCCCGCCCTCCCGCACCTCGGTGACGACGGTCGCCTCGGTGCCGCGGCGGTGGGGCGCCAACCCTTCGACGTACACCGTGAGTTCGTACGCGCCGGTGGCCGGCATCGCCCGGTGCCGGGTGATCGTGATCGACGTGTGCACGAGTCCCAGCAGCGGCAGGGGGAAGTCCCGGCCGCTCATCAGCCGCATGGCCAGGGGGAAACCCAGCACGTGCGGATACGTCGGCGGCAGCGCGTCGTCCCCGGTCGGGAACCCGCAGACCCGCTCGTACGCCGCCAGCCGCGCGAGGTCGACGCGCAGGCCGGGCAGGACGAGCCGGATGCGCGGGAACTCCGCGTCGGGGGCCGGGCGTTTGAAGGGGGACAGCAGGGCACCGCGCGCGAGGAGCGGGGCGAGGGAGGGGGACCCGGTGAGGACGAGAGCGGCGTCGGCCATCACGCCCCCAGCAGGCTCTGGCCGCATACGCGTACGACCTGCCCGTTGACCGCTCCCGAGGCCGGGTGCGCGAGCCAGGCGGTGGTCTCCGCGACATCGGCCGGCAGACCGCCCTGCGCGAGGGAGTTCATGCGGCGGCCCGCCTCGCGGATGAACAGCGGGACGGCGGCCGTCATCTTCGTCTCGATGAAGCCCGGCGCGACCGCGTTGACCGTCACCCCGTGCTCGGCGACCGCGCGCGGCGCGAGGGAGCGGACCAGGCCGACGATGCCCGCCTTGCTCGCCCCGTAGTTGGTCTGGCCCGCGTTGCCGGCGATGCCCGCGATCGAGGCGGTCGCCACGATCCGGCCGCCCCGGTTCAGCGTCCCCGCCTTCAGCAGCGCGTCCGTCGTGCGCAGCACGCTCGCCAGGTTCACTTCCAGCACCGGCATCCAGCGCTCGGCGGGCATGTTCACCAGTCGCCGGTCGCGCGTGATGCCCGCGTTGTGGATCAGCAGGTCCAGGCCGTCCGGCAGGGCCTCGGCGATCCGCGAGCCCGCGTCGGCGGCCGTGATGTCGAGGAGCAGCGCGGTGCCGCCGAGCCGGTCGGCGACGCGCCGGGCGTCCTGCTCGGCCTGCGGTACGTCGAGGACGACGACCCGGGCCCCGTCCCGGGCGAGTGTCTCGGCGACGGCCTCGCCGATGCCGCGCGCGCCGCCGGTGACCAGGGCGGTGCGGCCGGCCAGGGGGCGGTCCCGGTCGACGGGCGTGGCGGGTTCCTCGCCCGCCCCGACCTCGATCACCTGGCCGCTCACATACGCCGACTTGGGCGACAGCAGGAAGCGGAGGGTGGATTCCGCGGCCGGTGCGTCCGTGAGCCGGACCAGGTTCACGGTCCTGCCCCGGCCGATCTCCTTGCCCAGGGAGCGCGTGAAGCCCTCCAGGGCCTGCTGGGCGGCGGCCTGGTGATGGTCGGCGGGGTCGAGCGGCGCGCCGAGCAGGACCACCCTCCCGCTCGCGGCGACCGACCGTACGACGGGGTGCAGGGCCGCGTGCACCTCGGCGAGCCCCTCGACGTCCCGCACCCCGCTCGCGTCCAGCACGACGGCCGCCGCGCGGCCGGAGCCGGCCGGGCCGATCCCCGTGCGGGCGAGAACCGGCGCCAGGTCGAGGCCGGACCTGCCGGCGGTGAGGTGGCGCAGGCCGCCGTCGAGGGCGGGCCGCTCGGGGGACCAGCGGGTCAGCGCGGCCGGCTGGGGCAGGCCGAGCCGGCGGGTGAGGAAGCGGCCGGGCCCGGTAGCGGTGAAGCTCAGATAGCGGTCGGCCATGGCGACTCCCAGCTCGGATGACTGCCACTTGCTTACTCTGGAGTAAGGTTACCGCAGGTAAGGCTACGTCACAGGCGAGGAGCGGTCGAGATGAGCCCCCAGAAGATGTCGGTGCGGCGCGTGGCGGTCGTCGGCGGAGCGCGCATCCCGTTCGCCCGCTCCGACGGCCCGTACGCCACCGCCTCCAACCAGCAGATGCTCACCGCCGCCCTCGACGGCCTGGTCGAGCGATATGGGCTCCAGGGGCCGGGCGCGGTCGGCGAGTTCGTGGCCGGCGCGGTCCTCAAGCACAGCCGCGACTTCAACCTCGCCCGCGAGACGGTCCTCGGCTCGAAGCTGCACCCGGCCACCCCCGCCTACGACATCCAGCAGGCCTGCGGCACCGGACTCCAGGCCGTCATCGCCGCCGCCAACAAGATCGCCCTCGGCCAGGCCGAGTCGGCGGTCGCGGGCGGCGCCGACACGGCGAGCGACGCGCCCCTGGGCGTCAACGACTCCCTGCGCCGCATCCTGCTGGAGGCCCGCCGGGCGAAGTCGCTGGGCGGCCGCGTGAAGGCCCTCGCGAAGGTGCGCCCGGGCCACCTCGTCCCCGACATCCCGCGCAACGCCGAGCCGCGCACCGGCCTGTCCATGGGAGAACACGCCGCCGTCACCGCCCGCGCCCGGGGCATCGGCCGCGCGGCGCAGGACGAACTGGCGGCGGCCAGTCACCAGCGGCTGGCGGCGGCGTACGAACGAGGCTTCTTCCAGGACCTGGTGATCCCCTTCCGCGGCCTGGCCCGCGACCAGAACCTGCGCCCCGGCTCGACCGCGGAGAAACTCGCCTCCCTGAAGCCGGTGTTCGGCCTCGACCACCCCGACCCGACCATGACGGCCGGCAACTCGACCCCGCTGACGGACGGGGCGGCGACCGTACTGCTGGCGAGCGAGGAGTGGGCCCGCGAGCGCGGCCTGGAGCCGCTGGCGTATCTCACCGCGTACGAGACGGCGGCCGTCGACTTCGTCGGCGGAGACGTCGCCGGCGGCGAGGACGGGCTGCTCATGGCGCCCGCGTACGCGGTCCCGCGCATGCTGGAGCGGGCCGGACTCGGACTGGCCGACTTCGACCTGGTGGAGATCCACGAGGCCTTCGCCTCCCAGGTGCTGGCGACGCTCGCGGCCTGGGAGAAGCGGGGCCTGGGCACGGTGGACCGGGCCCGGCTGAACGTGGCCGGCTCGTCCCTCGCCACCGGCCATCCCTTCGCCGCCACCGGCGCCCGGATCGTGGCGACCCTGGCCAAGCTGCTCGCCGAACGGGACGCGCCCGCCCGCGGGTTGATCTCCATCTGCGCGGCGGGCGGACAGGGGGTGACGGCGATCCTGGAGCGGGCCTGAGGGCGACGGCGAGGCGAACCTGAAGGACCCTCACGTAACCCCCGAGAATGCACAGGCCTGGCTCCGGACCATCCCCGAACCCGCACAAACCCGCCACGTGAGGCCCGTACGATCCCGTTCCTACCGGCAGTAACCCCTTTCTGGGGATTCAGCCGGTTGAGCGCCTCGGCGTGCGAGGCACGTACGTATCGCAGCAAGCAGTTCCTTCGCTGCGCGCCCCAGGAGCCGCCCGTGTCCACTGTCCATCCCTCCTCCGCCTACGGTGACATGTACGGCGGACCGGTCCTGGTCGAGCCCGAGACGCGGCGGCTCGACGGGGCGGTGCGGGAGGCGTCCGTACCGCCGCTGGCGCCGCCGTGGACCCATGGGTCGCTCGCCGACCTGCCGTTCGACAACGCGAGCGCCGACCCGGACGGCGTGGCGCTCAGCCGCAAGGACGCCGACGGGCGCTGGAGCGACGTCACGGCGGCGCAGTTCGCCGACCAGGTGCTGGCCGTCGCGAAAGGGCTGATAGCCGAAGGGCTGACGCCCGGCGACCGGATCGCCGTGATGGCCCGCACCATCTACGAGTGGACGGTCCTGGACTTCGCGGCCTGGGCGGCCGGTCTGGTCACCGTCCCCGTCTATCCCACCTCCTCCGTCTTCCAGGCCCGCTGGATCCTCCAGGACTCCGGTGCGGTCGCCCTGGTCACCGAGTTCGCCGGGCAGGCCGCCGCACTCGGCCCGGAGCGCGAACGCCTGCCCGACCTGAAGCACATGTGGGTCGTGGAGAAGGGCCACGTGGACCGGCTGGCCGAAGCCGGCGCCCACCTCTCCGACCAGGAGGTGGAGGTGCGGCGCGGCATGCTCGGCCCCGACACCCTCGCCACCCTCGTCTACACCTCGGGCACCACCGGCCGCCCCAAGGGCTGCGCGCTCACCCACGGCAACTTCTTCGCCGAGGTCGACAACGCGATCGAGCTCCTCTATCCCGTCTTCCGGGCCAAGACCAGCGAAGAGGCCTCGGTCCTGCTGTTCCTGCCCATGTCCCACGTCTTCGGGCGCATGGTGGCGATCGCCTGCGTCCGCGCCCGCGTACGGCTGGGCCACGCGCCGAGCATCAAGGCGGACAACCTGCTCCCCGATCTGGCGAGCTTCCGGCCGACCTGCCTGCTCGCCATCCCGTACATGCTGGAGAAGGTCTTCAACTCGGCCCGCGCCAAGGCCGAGGCGGCCGGCCGGGTGACGTCCTTCGACCGCGCGGCGGCGGTGGCGCAGCGCTACGGCGAGGCGCTGGAGGCCCAGCAGACGGGCACCGGACCCGGCCCCTCCCGCGCCTTGAGGACCGCCCGGGTCTTCTACGACCCCCTGGTCTACCGCCGTATCCGCAACGCCATGGGCGGCAGGGTCCGCTACGCCATCTGCGGCGGCTCCCCCCTGGGCCGCCGCCTCGCCGCGTTCTACGCCGGAGCCGGCATCGAGATCTTCGAGGGCTACGGCCTGACGGAGACCACGGGCGCGTCGACCGTCACCCCGCCCCTGAAACCCCGCCTGGGCACGGTCGGCTGGCCCCTGCCCGGCACCCGCGTCCGCATCGCCGCCGACGGCGAGATCCTCCTCGCAGGTGACCACGTCCTGCGCGGCTACTGGGATCCCCAGGCGGGCGGTGTCGTACCCGCCGCCCCCGACGGCTGGCTCGCCACCGGCGACATCGGCGAACTGGACGACGAGGGCTACCTGACGATCACCGGCCGCAAGAAGGAACTGCTGATCACCGCGGGCGGCAAGAGCGTCGCCCCGGCGCCACTGGAGAACTGGCTGCGCTCCCACCCGCTGATCTCCCAGTGCATCATCCTGGGCGACGGCCGTCCCTTCGTCTCGGCCCTGATCACCCTCGACCCGGACGGCATCACCCACTGGCGCCAGATGAACGGCAAACACCCCGTACCGCCCAAACTCCTCGTCGACGACGAGGAACTCCGCTCCGTCATCCAGCGCGCCGTCGACGAGGCCAACAAGATGGTCTCCCGCCCGGAGTCCATCCGCCGCTTCGCGATCCTCCCCGAGGACTTCACCGAGGAGGCCGGCCACCTCACCCCGTCGATGAAGCTCCGCCGCGAGGCGGTGATGCGCTCCTTCGCGGCGGAAGTGGAGGCTCTGTACACGCGGTGAGGCACCTTTGCGATCTCTTCACACGGGGTTCTTGACGCCACAAGGCGTCTGCACGTTGGCTTTCTAGCCACCTCGTCGCGATGCTCCCCCCATCGGAAGGCACCACCAGTGAAAGCGCGTACCACCCGTCGGCCCGCTGTGCGGCCCCTGTCCATAGCCCTGGCGGTCACCGTGTCGGCCCTGTCCCTCACCGCCTGCGGCGGCGGGAGTGACGACTCCACGAGCGTGAAGAAGGGCAACGACATCACGGTGGGCCTGCTGCTGCCCGACCGGGACACGGCACGCTTCGAGAAGTTCGACTACCCCCTGATCAAGGAGGAGGTCGCCTCCCTCACCGATGACCAGGGCAAGGTGAAGTACGCCAACGCCGGGGCGAGCGTGTCCAGACAGAGCGAGCAGTTCCAGCAGATGATCGACGACAAGGTCGACGTCATCCTGGTGGACGCGCTGAACTCCAAGACGATCGCCTCGGACGTGAAGAAGGCCAAGGACGCCGGCATCCCGGTCATCGCCTACGACCGGCTGGCCGAGGGCCCGATCGACGCGTACGTCTCCCACGACAACGAACTCGTCGGACAGGTGCAGGGCCGCGCCATCGTCGGGGAGCTCGGTGAGGAGGCCGAGAAGAGCAAGGTCGTCATGATGAACGGCGACCCCGCCGACCCGAACACGGCACGGTTCAAGGACGGCGCGCTCAGCGAGCTCCAGGGCGCGGTCGACATCGTCCAGCAGTACGACACCAAGGAGTGGAAGCCCTCGATCGCCAAGGCGAACATGGAGAAGGCGATCCGGACCGTCGGGCTGGACAACATCGCCGCCGTCTACTCCGCCAACGACGGCATGGCGGGCGCCGTCATCGAGGCGATGAAGGAGGCGGGCGCCTCCAGGATCCCGCCGGTGACCGGGCAGGACGCCAACCTGGACGCGGTGCAGCGCATCGTGTCGGGGGAGCAGTACATGACCGTGTACAAGTCGTTCCTGCTGGAGGCGACGAACGCCGCGAAGATCGCGGTGGCCAAGGTCCAGGGCCGCACGATCGAGTTCGCCGCGCTGACCCGGGAGACGGTCGACAGCCCCACGGCGAAGGACATCCCGGCGATGCTGGTGCCGGTGGTCGCCCTCACCAAGGACAACATCAAGGAGACGGTGATCACGGACGGGGTCTACACCGTCAAGGACATCTGCACAGCCAAGTACAAGGCGGACTGCGCGGCGATCGGCCTCGAGTAGCCGACGCGGGTCCGACGTATTGGAATCATCAATCCAAAACTGTTAGCGTCCTGCCATGGCCCGGCCGAGGAAGTTCGACGAGGAGCGGGCCCTGGGCGCGGCGATGCGCGTTTTCTGGGAGAGGGGCTACGAGGCCACCTCCACCCAGGATCTGTGCGACGCCACCGGTCTGGGGCGCAGCAGCATCTACAACACCTTCCAGAGCAAGCGCGACCTGTTCGGGCGGGCCCTCGCCCGCTACCTGGACACCATGACGGCGGCTCAGACGGCAGTCCTGGACGACGTGGAGCGGCCTGCTATCGACCGGGTGCGTGCCCTGCTCGCCCAGGTCGTCGAGAGCGAGGCGGAGTGCCAGGCCGGCTCCGGACGGGCCCTGGGCTGCCTGGGGGTCAACACCGTCGTGGAGCTGGCCGCGCGCGATCACGAGGCGGCCGCGGTGCTGGAGCGCGACACCATGCGGCGCCTCGCCCTCTTCCGCGCCGTGATGGAGGCCGGTCGGCGCGACGGCAGCATCACCGCCTCGCGCGACCCGGAGGCGCTGGCCCGATTTCTCAACGCGGTGGTCGCCGGTCTGCGCGTCTCCAGTCAGGGCGGCGCCGACCGGGCCGACCTGGAGGCGATCGCCGAAACAGCAGTAGGCGCGCTGGCGCCCTGAATCCAGCCCGCCCGGCGGATCTCGGGCTTTTTCGTGGCCAGGTTTTGAACTGTTCGATCCATAACGCTTCCGCAAAGGAGTCTCACCGTGCCCCGTGCCGTGTACATACTGGCGCTCGGCATCTTCGCCATGGTGACCAGCGAGTTCGTGGTCGCCGGGCTGATGCCCCAGATGGCGGAGGGCCTGCACGTCACCGTCCCGCAGATCGGATACCTGATCACCGCCTTCGCCGTGGCCATGGCGGCCGGCGGCCCCTTCCTGACCATGACGGTGGCCAAGCTCGCGCCACGTACGGCGCTGATGACGCTGTTCGCCGTCTTCCTGGCGGGCAACGTCATCGCCGCGACCGCACCCGGCTACGCGGTGATGACAGCCGCCCGCATCATCACCGGCGTGGCGTCCCAGGCCTTCTTCGGTGTCGCCGTCTCGCTGTGCGTCCAGCTCACCCGCCCGGAGGTGCGCGGCCGGGCGATCGCGGTCGTCATGAACGGGCTGATGCTCGGCACGCTGCTCGGCCTGCCGCTGTCCACCCTGGTGGGTGAGCGGTTCGGCTGGCGTGCGGCGTTCTGGGCGATCTCGGCGCTGGCACTCGTCGCCGCAGCCGTGACTCTCGCCGGAATACCCCCGCTGGAGCGCGCGGGCAGCGGCGGCTCACTCCGCGAGGAACTCGGCGTCTTCCGGAATCCGAAGCTCTGGCTGGTGCTCTCCACCAGCACGCTGATCATCGGCGCGACATTCTCCGCCTTCAGCTACCTCAACCCGATCCTCACCGAGGTCACCGGCTTCTCCACCGGCACCGTCCCCGCCCTGCTGATCGCCTACGGCGCCGCAACCGTCGTCGGCAACACCGTCGTCGGCCGTCTCGCCGACCGTCGGACCGTGGCCGTCCTCGCCGTCGGCCTCCTGCTCAACGCGTTGTTCCTCACCGGGTTCGCGCTCCTCGCCGACGCGCCCGTATCCGCCGTCGTCTGCATGCTCGGCATCGGGCTGGTCGGCGTCACCATGAACCCGGCGATGGTCACCCGCGTCCAGCGGACCGGAAACGCCGGCCCACTGGTCAACACCGTCCACTCCTCCTTCATCACCCTCGGTGTCATCCTCGGCTCCTCGCTCGGCGCCGTCGCGATCGACGCCTGGGGCCTGCGCGCCGCCCTCTGGCTCGGTGCCGGTATGGCCGTCCTCGGGCTGACGACGCTGCTGCCCGAAATCACCCTCCGGCGGTCAGGAACGCCCACCGCGTCGACCCGCCCCCCACGGCATCCGGCCTGCGCAGGGCCCACCCTCCGGGACCGGATCTGAACTCGCCCTGCCCGCATGGCTCTTGACTTTGCAAGGCCCCCGGGCGACATTCCCCACTCCTTCGCGTTCCTCTTCGGGCTGGAGCGTCCATGACCACTTACACGAACTCCGCACCACCCGCCGGCACCCCTTCCCGAAGACGAGTGCTGGCCGGTGCCGCGGGGGCCGGCCTCGCGGCCGCCGCCGGAGTGCAACGGGGTGCCCACGCCGCCGACTTACCCCCGCTCGGCACGTACGACGTCGTCGTCATCGGCTCCGGCGCGGCCGGGATGACCGCCGCGCTGACCGCCGCCGGGCAGGGGCTGAGCTGCGTCGTCGTGGAGAAGGCCCCGACCTTCGGCGGCTCCACCGCCCGCTCCGGTGCCGGGATCTGGATCCCGAACAACCCGGTGATCCTCGCGGCCGGTGTCCCCGACACCCCGGCCAAGGCCGCCGCCTACCTCGCCGCCGTCGTCGGCCCGGAGGTCCCCGCCGACCGGCAGCGGGCCTTCCTCACCCACGGCCCGGCGGCGATCTCCTACGTCATGGCCCACAGCCCCCTGCGCTTCCGCTGGATGGAGGGCTACAGCGACTACTACCCCGAACTGCCCGGCGGTCTGGCGAACGGCCGCTCCATCGAGCCCGACCAGCTCGACGGCAGGATCCTCGGCGCCGAACTGGCCCGTCTCAACCCGCCGTACATGGACGTTCCCGCCGGCATGGTGGTCTTCAGCGCGGACTACAAGTGGCTGGCTCTGGCCGCGGTGAACGCCAAGGGGGCGGCCGTGGCGGCACAGTGCCTGGCGCGGGGGACGGCGGCGGCCCTGCGGGGTGAGAAGCCGCTGACCATGGGCCAGTCGCTGGCGGCCGGCCTGCGCGCGGGACTGCGGTCGGCCGGGGTTTCGGTGTGGCTGAACACGCCCCTGACGGATCTGCACGTCGAGAACGGCACGGTCACCGGAGCCGTGGTCACCCGCGACGGCGCCGCCGGCCTGATCCGCGCCCGCCGGGGCGTGATCGTCGGCTCCGGCGGCTTCGAGCACAACTCGGCGATGCGCGACCGCTACCAGCGACAGCCCATCGGCACGGACTGGACGGTCGGCGCCAAGGAGAACACCGGCGACGGGATCCGGGCGGGGGAGCGGCTCGGCGCGGCGCTCGACCTGATGGACGACGCCTGGTTTGGCCCGGCGATCCCGGTCCCGGGCCAGCCGTACTTCTGCCTCGCCGAACGCACCCTCCCCGGCGGCCTGCTGGTGAACGGGGCCGGCAGGCGCTTCGTCAACGAGGCCGCGCCCTACAGCGACGTCGTCCACACCATGTACGACGTCCACGACACGGATCCGGCCATCCCGTCCTGGCTGATCGTCGACCAGAACTACCGCAACCGGTACCTCTTCAAGGACGTCCTGCCGGCCCTGCCCTTCCCCGACGACTGGTACGACTCGGGCGCCGCGCACAAGGCCTGGACCCTGGACGCCCTGGCCACGTCGATCGGCGTCCCGCCGGCGGCCCTGCGTACGACGGTCGACCGCTTCAACTCCCAGGCACGGCGGGGCGAGGACCCCGACTTCCACCGCGGCGACAGCGCCTACGACCACTACTACACGGACCCGTCGGTCCTCCCGAACCCCTGTCTGGCACCCCTCCGGCTCCCCCCGTTCCACGCCTTCCGCATCGTCCCCGGCGACCTCGGCACGAAGGGCGGCATGCGGACGGACGCCCGGGCCCGCGTGCTGCGCCCCGACGGCTCGGTGATCCGAGGCCTGTACGCGGCGGGCAACGCCAGCGCGGCGGTGATGGGCCGCAGCTACGCGGGCGCGGGCTCGACCATCGGGCCGGCGATGACCTTCGGGTACATCGCGGCGAGGGATGCCGCAGGGGTGTTGTAGGGGGCGGCTAGGAAATCGGCTCCGGCGGCTTGCGGGCCACCAGGCACGCCTGGCGGACCGGCTCCCCGAGTGCCTCGTCGGGCTCCCGGACGGTACGGGAGCGCAGGACGAAACCGGCGGCTTCCAGCAGGGCGGCGATCCGCTCCGGCTGCCGCCGCCGGAAGTCCAGCGCCACCTGGTGCCCGAAGGCCTCCTCGTAGCGGCGGGGCTCGTCACCGACCTGGAAGCCGAGCAGCAGATGCCCTCCGGGCCGCAGGACGCGGACGAACTCGGCGAACACGTCCGGCAGCCGGTCGAACGGCGTGTGGATGGTCGAGTACCAGGACACGACCCCGTCGAGCGAGCCGTCGGGCAGGTCCAGCTCCAGCATCGACCCCTGCTCGAACCGCAGCCCGGGATTCTCGCGCCGGGCGATCGCGAGCATCGACTCCGACAGGTCCAGCCCGAACACGGACAGGCCTCGTGACGCCAGGTACCCCGTCACCCGCCCGGGCCCGCACCCGAGGTCGGCGACCTCGCCCCCCGCGCCCACGAGCTCCGCGAAGCCGTACAGCAGTCCGAGGTCCAACGGCATGGCCACGGGCGGGTCACTGAAGTGGACGGCGTAGTCCTCCGCCACGGCGTCGTAGAAGACACGGGTCTCGGTCAGGAAGTCGGCTTCGGTCATGGCCCGACCATATTGCGAGGGACTGACACCGCCGGTCCGCACCGCGAGGGCCCGTCGCCCCGGCCCTGCTGCCTGCGCAGGCGTGGCGCCCCAGTCCTACTGCCTGCGCAGGTCTGTCGCCCCGGCCCTACTGCCTGCGCAGGTCTGTCGCCCCGGCCCTACTGCCTGCGCAGGTCTGTCGCCCCAGTCCTACTGCCTGCGCAGGTCTGTCGCCCCGGCCCTACTGCCTGCACAGGTCTGTCACCCCGGCCCTACTGCGCAGGCCCGTCCCCGCGGTCCTCGCCCGCACGCCGTCCCCCGACCCCTGCCCCCGCGCCGATCGCCGTGCCCAGGCAGAGGCCCAGGGCCAGGCCCAGGCCGAGGTTGTCGAAGACGGTCAGGCCGAGGACGATTCCTACCGCCGTGCCGATGGACAGGCCGAGGGACACACCCGATGCCAGGCGCTTGTCCGCAGGGGTGGGGGTGTCGCCGGTCTCCCCGTCGTTCTCCGGGTCTCTCTCCATCCGGGCATCCTCCCACGCCCCACGGGAGGAATTCGCCGGGAATTCACCGGGGCGTAAGGAAGGGCATAGGGAGACACGTGTGGGGAGAAAAGGCAGGAGCCCCGCCGCCTGACGGCGCGGGGCTCCTTGGGTACTACTGATCAGACCGGCGTGACGTTCTCAGCCTGCGGGCCCTTCGGGCCCTGCGTGACGTCGAAAGACACCTGCTGGTTCTCCTCGAGAGAGCGGAAGCCGCTCGCGTTGATCGCGGAGTAGTGGACGAAGACGTCGGGGCCGCCGCCCTCCTGGGCGATGAAACCAAAGCCCTTTTCGGCGTTGAACCACTTCACGGTTCCGGTAGCCATAAGCCCTCCTTGGGCCCAAAAGGGTTGCCCTGCTCCAGAACCAGCAAGTGTGAAGATGAATTCTGCACAACTGCATACGTCTGAGAATGACGAGAGCCCGCGGTCACATGCTCCGCAGGCTCTGTACTGCAAGGGAAACCAAACTGCAACTTGCGATGAGCCTAGCACGCAGCCCCCGGAATGCAATAGGGGTCAAGATCACGTCACCCGAATGTTTGAACATCCTCCGCCGACTGGCGGTGAAGGCGCCGGCCGCCGGTCACGGGCCCACCGCGGGGCCGGGCGCGGGCCCGTACTCCAAGAGGGCTAGCCTCACGATGTGGACAATCCTCGCACCCGGCCGCGCGTCGGCCACATCCAGTTCCTGAACTGCCTGCCCCTGTACTGGGGGCTCGCCAGAACGGGCACGCTCCTCGACTTCGAGCTCACGAAGGACACCCCGGAGAAGCTCAGCGAGAAGCTGGTGCAGGGCGACCTCGACATCGCCCCGATCACCCTGGTCGAGTTCCTCAAGCACGCCGACCAGCTGGTCGCCTTCCCCGACATCGCCGTCGGCTGCGACGGCCCGGTCATGTCCTGCGTGATCGTCTCGCAGGTCCCGCTGGACCGGCTGGACGGCGCCCGCGTGGCCCTCGGCTCGACCTCCCGCACCTCCGTCCGCCTCGCCCAGCTGCTCCTCGCCGAGCGCTACGGCGTACGGCCCGACTACTACACGTGCCCGCCCGACCTCAGCCTGATGATGCGGGAGGCCGAGGCGGCCGTCCTCATCGGCGACGCGGCGCTGC
Source organism: Streptomyces coeruleofuscus (assembly GCF_039532725.1). Lineage (NCBI taxonomy): Bacteria > Bacillati > Actinomycetota > Actinomycetes > Kitasatosporales > Streptomycetaceae > Streptomyces > Streptomyces coeruleofuscus. The sequence continues at coordinate 117,955 of NZ_BAAASE010000015.1, read as the reverse complement.
GCGCGAACATGCTCGACGGCCCGCGCTTCGGCCTGGACGTGCACGACCTGGGCCGGCTGTGGAAGGAGTGGACCGGGCTGCCGTTCGTCTTCGCGGTCTGGGCGGCACGCCGCGACTACCTGGAGCGCGAGCCGGTCCTCACGCGCAAGGTCCACGAGGCCTTCCTCGCCTCCCGCAACCTCTCCCTGGAAGAGGTCGACAAGGTCGCCGAGCAGGCCGCCCGCTGGGAGGACTTCGACGAGAAGACCCTCGCCCAGTACTTCACGACGCTCGACTTCCGCTTCGGCGGCCCGCAGCTGGAGGCGGTCGCCGAGTTCGCCCGGCGCGTCGGCCCGACGACCGGCTTCCCCGCGGACGTGAAGGTGGACCTGCTCCAGCCATGAGCGGCCCGGCGCTCCCGCACTACTCTGCTGGGGGGAGCGCGCGTACGGGGGCCGGCGAGGCCTGCGGGCGCCTACGGGGGAGGGGTGACGCCATGCGGCCGCTCGAAGTCGACGAACCCACCGTCGTGGGGCCCTACCGGCTGCTCGGCCGGCTGGGCTCCGGCGGCATGGGCCGGGTCTACCTGGGGCGCAGCGCCGGCGGCCGTACGGTCGCCGTGAAGATCGTCCATCCGCACTTCGCCCTGGACGAGGAGTTCCGGGCCCGCTTCCGCCGCGAGGTCGACGCCGCCCGCCGGGTCGGCGGCGCCTGGACGGCACCCGTCCTGGACGCCGACCCGGACGCGCGGGTGCCCTGGGTGGCGACGGGGTACGCGGCGGGCCCCTCGCTGTCGGCCGCGGTCGCCGGGGGCGGCGCGCTGCCGGCCCACACCGTCCGGGTGCTGGGGGCGGGGCTGGCCGAGGCGCTGGCGGCGGTGCACGAACTGGGCCTGGTCCACCGGGACGTGAAGCCGTCGAACGTACTGCTCACGCTCGACGGGCCGCTGCTGATCGACTTCGGGATCGCGCGGGCCACGGACGGTACGGCGTCCCTGACGTCCACCGGCGTGTCGATCGGCTCGCCCGGCTACATGTCACCCGAGCAGATCCTCGGCAAGGGCGTCACAGGCGCCGCGGACGTCTTCTCACTCGGCGCGGTCCTGGCGTACGCGGCGACCGGCGAACCGCCCTTCCCCGGGGACTCCTCGGCGTCCCTGCTCTACAAGGTCGTCCACGAGGAGCCGGAACTCGGCGGCCTGGACGGGCAGTTGCGCGAGCTCACGGCGGCCTGCCTGACGAAGGACCCGGGCGCACGGCCGGCCCCCGCCGAGGTGGCCCGGCAACTGGCTCCCGACGGCGCGGCCCGGCTGGTGGCGGGCGGGTGGCTGCCGGGGGCCCTGGTGGAACAGGTCAGCCGGAGCGCCGTGCGGTTGCTGAACCTGGAGGCGACGGGTGCGGAGGGCGTGGGGCTGTCGGGGCCGGTCGGTTTCAGCAGCCTGGCCGTGGCCGCGGCCGCGGCCGAGGCGGAGGATCCGGCGCAGGCAGTGGAGCCGGCGGCTACGGGTACGGCAGGGGCCGCGAGCGCCGGCGTGTTCGGGCCACCGCCGGTGATGCCCGCGCCCACGGACCCCTCCGCCGCCGTACCCGAACCCCGGGACGGCGACCCGGGGAACACCACCGCGCCCGCCGGCCGCCGCCCCGGCAAGGTCTCCGTCTCCGTGGCGGCCACGTCCGCGCCGGAGGACGGCGGGCGGGTGCGGAGGCTGAGCTGCACCGTGGCGCTGGCGGTCGCGGGGGCGATGGCGGCCGTGACGATCGGCTCGGTGTTCGTCTTCGACCTGCTGCCGGACCGGACCTCCGACGACGACACGAGCGACTCCGGCGCGGGCCCCGGCTCCCCACCCGCGGCGAACGCGAGCTCCCCACCCGCGGCGACCGCGAGCTCCGCGCCTTCCGGGGCGGTACCCGCCGCCTACCTCGGCACCTGGGAGGGCCAGGGCAGCGCCCTCGACGGCAGGCTGCCCCTCGGCACGTTCCGGATCACTGTCGAACGGGTCACCGTCGGCCAGGAGTTGGGCCGCCTGCGCCAGACCGACCAGATCGGCGGCGTCTGCGTCGACGTGCTGACCCTGAAAGAGGTGACGAAGAAGGAGCTCGTCGCGACGTCGGTCGGCGCGAAGACCAACCACAGAGGCTGCAACCCGGCCCCCACGACCGTGCGCCTCACGACGGTGGGTGACGATCTCCAGTACCGGTCGGAGAGCGAGGAGTCGGGGCGTCCTCGGGCTCGGATGTCGAAGGTGCGGTAGCGGAGGACCGGCCGCCGTACTTGAAGAACAGGGTGATCAGCAGCGCGGCCGCGGCGAGGGTGGCGACGAGACCGACGACCCACAGGTACGGATGGTGCACATGCACCCAACAGGGCCCGCCCTCGCGGTAGCAGTCGTAGTCCCAGTCGCGGCGCCGCTTGGGCCGTGTGGTCGTCATGATCACACCGGCGACGAGGTACCCCGCCGCCAGCCCGGGCAGCGAGGCGGCAGCCCAGGCCAGCGAACGAGGCTTGCTCTTCTTCCAGTTCATCCGGGTCAGGGGCCAGACCCAGGCGAGGAACACCAGCGGCACCAGGACACCGACACTCGCGGCGAAGGCGTACGCCCCGCCGGGCCACCCGGGCGCGAGGCCGCCCCAGACGTCATGGCCCCAGTACGTATCGAAGAGCACCAGCGGCGTGATCAGAGCGGCGAAACCGACGAGAATCGCACAGCCCCCCAGACAACTCCAGTCCCGTTTCCTGGGCTGTTCGGCGGCGGCCCGCCCCGGCCGGTGCTCGTACCGCAGCGCGGCCCCGGCCGCCTTCTTCCGCTTCGGCTTCGCCGATCCCCTGGACAACGCCGTCAGCCCGGAACCACGACCGTACGCAGCTCACCGTCACCGAGGTGCAGCATCCCCTTGCCGGGCGCGACCTGACCGCCCACCATGCTGCGCGACAGGCGGACGCCGACGAGGTCGCCGCTGGAGGACTCCTGCGGGGAGAGGAGGATGCCGCGGCGGGCCTTCTTCGCGTCGACCTGCCAGCCGGAGAAGCCGCTGCACACGTCCTCCTCGTCACCGGCGATGACGAGGGCGAGGCCACGCTCGGCACCCCGGGAGACCAGCTTCTTCAGCTGGCTCTCGGCGTCGCAGTCCTCCAGGATCTCCCCGTCGTCGATGAGCACCGCGATCGGCTCCTCCAGGGACGCCTGGTCGACGAGCTCCTCGAACTCGTCCTCGTCGATGTCGTCGCCGGTGAAGACCTTCAGGACGCCTTCCGTACCGTCGAGCTGCCGCAGCGGCGACTGGCGAGGTGCCGCGATGACCAGGCGCGTGCCCTGGGCCAGGAAGGAGTGCGCGAAGTTCAGCAGGACCGTCGAGCGGCCCGACTTGGCCGGACCCGCGACGACGAACGCCGGTACGCCCTCCGCCAGATCGGGGCCGAAGCCTACGATCTCGTCGCCGCCGATACCGACCAGACCCCACAGACGCGAGCGGGACGCCTCCGGGTCGCGCAGTTCCCAGGCCTCCGGGAAGGAGATACGGCTGGGCAGGCTGTCCACGCGGAACGGGCGGCGCGAGCGCGGTACTTCGGCGTAACGGGCGGTGGCCGCCTCACCGATCGACGCCAGCGCCGCGGCCTGGCCCTGACCACTGGTGTCCTCGGCCAGCAGCGCGAACTGCGTCTCCGTACCGAACTCGTTGCGGAACGCACGGCCCGGCGGGATCTCCTCAGGCACCTTGCGGACCGGGATGCCGAGCGCCGAGAAGTCGCTGCGGTCGGCCAGACGCAGACCGTACTTGTCCTCGGTGAGGGTCGCGATACGGCCGACCAGCAGGGTCCGGTCACCCGTCAGGACCAGGTGGATGCCGACGCTCGCGCCCTCGCGCATCATCGTCTGCAACTCGTCCGTGAGCGAGCCGTGGTCGATCTCGCCGAGGGTGGGCACCCAGCCCTCCCAGCGGTCCAGCAGCACCACGATGTGCGGCAGCCGCTCGTCCTCGGACACCGAGGCCCGCTGCTCCCCGATGTCCGCGAAGCCCTTGTCCGACAGCAGGTCCTGGCGGCGGCCCATCTCGCCCTTGAGCCGGTTGACGAGCCGCACGACCCGCTCGGTCTGGTTACGGCCGACGACCGCGCCGCAGTGCGGCAGCCGGGTCAGCGCGTTGAGCGCGCCGTTGCCGCAGTCGATGCCGTAGAGGTGCACGTCGGCCACGGAGTGGGTGCGGGCGATGGAGCCCGCCAGGGTGCGCAGCACCTGGGAGCGGCCGCTGCGGGGGGCACCGCCGATCATCAGATGGCCGAAGGACGAGAAGTCCACGACGACCGGGCGGCGGGACTGGCTGGCCGGCAGGTCCTCGATGCCGTAGGGAGCCGGCGGCAGCTTGCCGGGGCCGCCGGCGAACGCGGGCACCTCGATCTCGTCCAGCAGCAGCGTCTCGTCGAGGGCGGGCAGCCACGGGCTGTGCTGGGGTGGGATGCCGAGCGAGCGGTTGGCGTCGCGGATGGTGTCCACGAGGACCTTCAGGTCGGTGATCTCCTCGTCCTCACGGGCCTCGGCCTTCGGCTTGGCCAGCGCCGCCCGCCCGAGATCCTCCCAGGTCAGCGGGCCCACCCAGGGCATGAGCACGGCAGGGTCGGCAGCACCGGGCCGCCGTCCTCCCACGCGTCCGGACTGGAAGGGGACCAGCGAGGCGTGCCCGAGCCGGGCGTAGGCGCGGCCCGGGGTGTTCTTGGAGATGTGCCCGGCCTCCGGCGAGTCGATGACGTCGGTCGACTCGCCGCCGTCCGTCACGCGCAGCGCGATACGGAGGTTGGTGTTGGCGCGGATCTCGGGCGACACGACACCACTGGGCCGCTGCGTGGCCAGCAGCAGATGAATGCCGAGGGACCGCCCTCGCTGGGCGATGTTCACGAGGCCCGTCACGAAGTCGGGCAGGTCACGCACCATCGACGCGAACTCGTCGATGACGATGAGGAGCCGGGGCACCGGCTGGTGCGACGGGTCCCGGCGCACCAGGTCCTGGTAGTCCTCGATGTCCTTGGCGTCGGCGGCCGCCAGGATGTGCTCGCGCCGGTGCAGCTCGGCCCCCAGCGACTCCAGGGCCCGCTCCACCAGGTGGGCGTCGAGGTCGGTCACCATGCCGACGGTGTGCGGCAGATGCACACAGTCCTTGAAGGCCGCGCCACCCTTGTAGTCGACCAGCACGAACGTCATGTTCTCGGGGGTGTTCGCCACGGCCAGCGCCGCCACGATGGTCTGGAGCAGCTCCGACTTACCCGAACCGGTCGTACCGGCGATGAGACCGTGCGGGCCGTCCTTGCGGATGTCGATCCCGAACGGCCCGTCGTACGACTCACCGATGACGGCGAGCGTCGACTGCCCGCCCATCCGCCACCGCGCCGTGATCGCGTCGCTCGTCGGCGGCTCCAGCTGGAGCACGTCGAGCAGCCGGCTCGAGCCCGGGAGGGCCGAGTCCTCGGTCTCGCCGCTGATGTCCCGCAGCGGCGACAGCGACCGGGCGAGCCGCAGACACCAGGCGGGGGAGACGAAGTCGGGCCGTACGTCCTTCAGCCGCTCCGCACCGGCCTCCTCCACACGCAGCCGCAACCTCTCGACGCGGCCGCCCTGTTCGGGCTGCGGGTCGGTGGTGTGCCAGGCCTGGAAGGAGGGGAAGGCACCGGCGACCTGCTGGGCCTGCTGCTGCACCTGCTGGGCCTGCTCGTATTCCTCGGCCTTCGGTTCGGCGACGACGTACGCCTGGCACTCGCCGGGCAGGAACCGCTCCTCGGCGTCGAGGCAGAGGGCGAACATGGAGACCGAGGGCCCTTCGCGCAGCAGCCGTACGACGCCGGGGAGGGACCGCAGCCGCCGCGACCCGTCCCACACGACGACGATGTCGGGGTCACTGAAGCTCGAACCACCCTGCGACTTGTTCTGCTCGGCGGCCTTCTTGCGCGCGTCGAGGATCTGCGTCAGCTCGCCGATGCGGGCGCCGACGGTCTCGGCGTCGGTCCCGATGAGCACGTTGACGTCCTGCCCGCCGGACGGCCGGGCGTGCGGCAGCCAGCGCACCCAGTCCCAGGACTCCTGCGCGGTGTTCTCGCTCAGCACGTAGAACTGCACGTCCATCGGGCTGTGCAGCGCCGCGGCCTGCGCGACGGCCCACCGCCCGAGAGCACGGGCGGAATCCCCGGGCCCGGCCATGCCGATGACGCCGAGGGTGCGCAGGTGCAGCGCGACCGGGGCGTCCTCGATCTTCCAGGTCACCTGGCGACGGTGATCGTCCTGCTCGGGGTCGTCGAGCACGACTTCGGACGGCAACTGCCCCGTCCCGACGCGGAGAAGGAGATGATCCCGGTCCGTGCGCCGCCGCTCCCAGAGACGGGTACGCGGCCCGGTCCCGAGGGCGAGCACGGTGGCCGGGTCGGGTATCGCATGCCGCCGGTCATTCCGCTCGACGACGAGCGCGTCCTGGGCGTCCTTCTCGATCCGCTCCTTCTGCTCCTCGTACTCCTGGACCTGCTTGGCGTGCGACTTACGCCCGTGCTTCTTGTCGTTGTAGTAGTTCGCGAAGAGCAGGAACGGGCTCAGCGCGGCCATGATCAGGTAGTACCAGCGCTGGAAGATCATCACGGACACGACGGCACCGACGAGCGGCGTCAGCGCCATCAGCCACGGCAGCGGGCGGGCCTCGTACTCACGGGGCGCCGACGGCAGCCGGAAGTTGGTCTGCCGCTCGGGCGGACGCAGCCGCGGGGGCCGGTTGTAGTCGAGCCCGATGCCGTCGTCGGACCACTTCAGGGCGGCGTTGGGGGGTGTGTAGCGGGTGAGTTCGAGGAGGGTGTTGCCGATGCCGATCTGAGCACCGAGGGGCCAGTCGGTGGGCCCGCTCTTCTTCTCGTCCTTCTTGTCCTGCCCCTTCTTCTTGCCGCTCTTCTTCTCGCCCTTCTTCTCGCCCTGGTCATCCGTCTCGTCCTCGGCGAGGGACTTGCCGTCGAGGGTGACGACCTCTTTGTCCATGTGGACGGCGACTTGGCAGGTTCCGTCCGTGGCGACGGAGAGGGTGAGGGCCCGGGCGTCGACCTCGGGATCGTCGATACGGACGTACGAGGCGGCCCCGCTGCCGATGTCGTAGCGCCCGACGCCGAGCCGGTGCACGAACCCGGCCGCGGGCCCGCCCACGACCCGGAGCTCGACGAGTCCGGTGGGCTCACCGGGCAGACACCCTGAAGGGTCCTGGAGGCTGACGACGGCGCCATCGCGCAGGGGGGATCCGACGACGGTGGCGTTCGGGTCGACGGCGTACCCGTCGACGTACACGAGGGGCGCGTTGTTGGCCGGCGCCTGGCGGTGCTGTCCCAGCGGGATGATCTGCGCGCCGCTGTGCCCGACCTGCTTGGCGAGCTCCTGGGCGATGTCCCCCACGGTGGACTCAGGATCGGCATCGAGCACGACGTCGGCGGTACCACCGCCGTACGGGTCGACGACGGTCAGAGTCAGGCGCACGACTAGTCCTCCCCGTGCCACTGGGCCGGTGTGGCCTCTGTGGTCGCCATGGCCGCTTCCGCAACGCGGGCCACAGTCGTAGCGACGATATCCGTTCCAGGCCGGGGCGGGGCAGTGGGGAGGTGCCGTGACGTTCCCGATGGCAACGACGTGCACGACTTCGTGACGGCTCGTTCACAAGCCAGGGATGTGGCACCCCAGGCCACACCCGTAAGCTGCTGACGCAAGAGCGGACGATCACACCGGTTGCCACATGCGACCCGGTAACTCGGCCGGGAGGCCGATGAGTCCGCAAACAGGGAGCCACGGGGGTTGGCCCTGCGGCGTTGTGAGAGGAAGCGGCTTCATGGCCAAGGACCTTGACATCACATATCAGGACATGCGGGAAGCTGCCAAGCATGTCGTGAAGGAGAAGGAAAAGCTCCAGGAGAAGCTCGAGGGCCTCCGCAAGTACATCAACAACCTCGTGCAGTCCGGCTACGTCACGAAGAGCTCGTCCAAGGCGTTCGACGAGAACTTCGACGAGTTCGTGCAGGGCACGAAGACCACGCTGGACGGCCTTGACGGCATGGGTGACTACCTGACCATGGCTGCCGACAAGTTCGAGCAGATCGACGAGGAGCTGGCGAAGCAGGCTCGCAAGTAGGCGTGAGACGCCTGCCCGGTGCGGCAGGGATGCCGAACGCACCGGGCGGGCGTCCGGCCGACGCCCGTCAGCTGTCGGGCAGGGGCTGCCGGAGCACGTACATGTGAAGATCGCTGCGGAGTTCTTCCGTGTCGACGCGCAGCCAGGATCCGTCGCGGAAACGTATGAGCAGGATCCTCGTCTCGAACTCGCCGGAGAAGGGGTCGACGAGGGTTGCCTCGGAGGCGGGAAGCCGGGCGACGATCTGCATGTGCTTCTCCCGCCCCACGCTGACGCGCTTCGGCGGAGCCGCCAGGACGATCCCCTCCTGGGTCGCGAGCAGCATGCGCTCGTGGTGGGTGGAGTGGCTGTACCAACGCAGCAGGAACTGCCCGGCGTTGCCGTGCCAGTTTCCGTCGAAGACGTTGTCTAGGTCTTGTTGGGCGATGGCGGCGTCCCGGCGCTTGTCCTCTTCCTCCTTGGCACGCCGCTGCTCCTTCTCTTCCTTCCTGTCGAGGGATCGCTTGACGGCTTCTTCCGCGTCGGACAGAAGGCGCAACAGCATGAGGAGAGGTATGAACGGTGCAGCGAGCACCGCGCCGATCATGCTCAGCGGAGGCAATCTGGCAGGGCGGAGACGGGGGTTGCCTGCGGCCTGGAGTACATCGGCGGGGGGCTGCGGGATCTTGCCGATCCAGCACCAGTCGCCGGCTTCGGCATGGATGCCTAGGCGGTCCATTGCCACGCGCTGCTTGTCCGTAGATGTCACGTCAAGACTCTCCTCGCCGACGCGGAACAGGATTGATGTATCGAGAGCGTATCTCGTACGGGGCGCCAGGAGGAGTGAGGGAGTCCGCAATCGTGCCCGCGCTCGTCAGATTCGCACCGAGAAAAGTTGTAGAGCCATAGAGAGGCATCGCTGATGGGGGACCACATAAAGGCGGATCTCGCCGCCATCAAACAGTGTTCACGCGATCTGACCAAGATCCATGGCGAGTTCGAGCGGAACGGTAATCCTGCGGACGAGTACGGCCAGGCGGTAGGCCACGGTGGCCTCAAGGACGCCTTCTCGGAATTCGGGGACACCTGGAAGAAGACCCGGAAGAAACTGATGAAGGAACTTGAGCAACTGGCCGAGTTCACCCGGACCGCCGCCAAGGCGTACGACGACATCGATCAGGAGCTGGCCAAGGCCATCCGGGATGCCAAGGCGCAGAGCAAGGGGAAGAAGTGAGCAGGACGGACGCCGACTGGCCGCCTCTGTGGGATGACGACCCGACACCGGGTGACCCGGAGGAAGTCGCTGAACTGGGTCGCAAGTTGCGCAAGATGGCCGACATGATCGAAGAGCAGTCCCGGGTCATCAAGGCGCTCGCCTCGGTGGAGGGTTGGGACAGTGAGGCCGGAAAGGGCTTCCATGAACTGGCTGGTGGCACGGCGGACAAGCTGAAGAAGTCCTTCGAGCGCTATGACGAGGCGGCCAAGGCCATCGGGGAGGATGTGCGCGAAGGCAGCTCGGACCAGTTCGCCAGTGAAATGCGCCGCGCGCAACGGAAGGCGGACAAGGCACTTGCTGACTATCGCGAGGCCAAGGCCGACCATGACCTCGCGGACGACGAGGTGAAGAAGTTCACCGAAAAGTATCCCGCGCAGAACATCCCCGCCGCGGACAAGGAAGAGTACGAGCGCTGGGTCAAGAAGCGTGATGAGGCCCTGCATCGCATCGGTGATGCGCGCAGGGCCGTGAAGGATGCCAGGGAAATCTACGACGACGCGGGGGACAAGGCGGCCCGTCATATCAGGAACGTCGTGCACCATGATGCGGTCCGGGATCCGGGTGGTTTCATGAACCTGCTGGCGGACTGGGCGGATATGTTGTCGAACATCTCGGCCGTCCTGTCCGTGCTTGCGGTGATCTGCGCATTCGTCCCGCCCCTTCAGTTCCTGGCTCCCATATTCGCGGCCCTTGCCGTGGTGACCAGCGCGGCTGCGCTCGCCGGCCATGCCTACGACATGACTGTGCGTGGCGGGAAGGTCGATTGGATGAAGCTGGGAGCCGATGCGCTGGGAGTGTTCCCCGGACTTGGCGCCCTGAAGGGGATCAAAGCTCTCAAGGGTGTCAAGGGACTGGCGAAGCTCAAGGTGGGAGGCTCCGCCGCACTCCGCGGTGTGGGAGACAACTTCATGAACGGGATCGCCGTCAAGGGCGTCAACTGGGTTCTGGGCAAGGCAGGCCGCAGCGCGATAGAGGGCAGGAAGATCACGGGGGTGATCAAGGGGGCCGGTCTCGGCAGCGCCCTGCACAGGATGCTCAGCGGCGAGAACGGAGAGAGGACCGGTTACCAGGAGCCTGCCGCCAGTACACCCACACCTACGCCCACACCTGCGCCGTCTCCCTCACCCGGTCCTGCCCCGAACGTTTCGCCCAAGCCGTTCAATGCGGCCCTGGCGGCCTAAGGCTTGGCAATCCGTTCAAGGAGGACAGAAGTCATGAGCGAGGACAATCGGAACCTCGGGCCGCGGGAGTTCATCGGCCGGCGGGGCGGTGACGTGGCTACGTTGGTCGAGAGCTCGGTGATCGCTGCCGTGCCCGAGGCGAAGCGGGCCGCGGAGGAAGCTCGACGAGAGCTTCGGTTCGACTTCCTGGACGACCGAGCGGTGCTCGAACTGCTGCGCCGGCGTCATGTCGACGAAGAGGACATGTTCAACGCGGGGTTCAAGCACGGAGTGCCGCTGGCGCTCGTCGGCTTCGGGGCCGTGACCTATTGGGCCGGCGTGGCTCAGTACTGGGAGACCGCAGCAGCCCGCAACGCCTATCTGGCCGTCGCCGGAGCCGTCCTGGCGCTTGAGATCTTCTTCTTCGTGCGAAGTGCGATTTCACAATGGGGCGATCCGGTCCGGCAGAACCTGCGGGCCCGGGCGGCAAAGTACCGGCAGATCGCCCACGTCGCTCGTCGGGGAGGAGCTGACATCCCCGCTCACTACCCGCACTACGGGCCCTACCCCTTCGCCGCGAGATTCCGTCCCGAAGTGGCTGATCGCGAAGAGTCCGAGAGCAAAGGCGCAGATGACCACGGACACCGTTGACGAAGCCCAGCGCAGCCTCACAGAAAGCGGCGGCATAGAGGTTCGCTGGATCATGCCGGAGGGCTTCCTCGAGCTGCCTTTCGAGGCTGATGACTTGGAAGAGCTGGGTGAGCAACTGGTCGAGTTGGCCAAGCAGGCGCTGCCCGGTGCCGACGAGGAAGTGCAGGTGCAGTACGCCGCGATGTGCGTGGCGCACTACGACGAGTTCATCGAGGCGGGCGTGCAGTACGCGGGCTTCGTCACCACGGAGGTCGACGGTGTCCGCTGCACAGCGACGGTGAACGTCAGCCTCCTGGACCTCGATGAGCGAGCCGGCAGCAATCCGGTGGGCTTCATCGCCACCACGATGCGGCACCTGGAGCTCGGACAGATCGGCGAAGTGCAGCTGCCCTGCGGCCCGGCGGTGACATGCGTCGGCAACCGCTCCTCCAGCATCGACGGCAGCCTGACGCAGTCGGGGCAGGACGAGCCGATCTGGACGTCGTTCATACAGGTTCAGATACCCCTGAACAACGGGACGGTACTGCTGCTGGAAATGGGAACGCCGACGGTCGAAGGGTGGGACGTCTTCTCCTCGATGTTCGCCGGCATCGTGAAGAGCGTCCGCTTCTTCGACGTCGACGGGGATCCGTTGGTGATGCCGGGGTGAAGGAGACAGCACCTGGCGATGCCTCATCAAGGGCGGGGGTGCCCAGGGACTACCGGCTGCTGGTTCCGCGGGAGTGGTTCCGCATCGACCTCATGCAGGATCGCTGGCGCGCTCAGCTGAAGACCTATGTGGACCGGCAGGCAGAGGGCCGACGCGTGCCCGCGGAGCTGCAACAAGACGTGTGGGCCACGCTGCGCAACACCGCCGAAGCCGGCCGTGCGCGCGGTGCCATGGAGTTCTTCCTCCTCACGACCACGCGGAACGGCGGCCTCCCGGCCTCGCTCCTCGTGTCCATGATGCCGCTGGGGAACACCCCCGCTGATCCGGAAAAGTACGCGGCCTGGCTCGAACTGCGGGAGCCTGAAGGCCCAGGACGGCGGCAGGTGTCGGTGGTGGATCTCCCGGCGGGTGCCGCGGTGCGCGTTCTTGGCGCCACGACGTTGAGTGTTCATGCCCTGATGCCCGGCGGGGTGGGTTACCTGACGCTCTCCTTCTCGGCTCCGCTCACTGGGATGTCGGGCCCGATGGAGCAGTTGTGCGATGCCATTGCGGGGTCTCTGCGGTGGGTCGTATGACGCGGGCAGGAGGTCTGCGAGGCGGCCTGGGGGTGGTCGGGGTGATTCTCGGGCTGGTCGTCGGCGCGGGCGTGATCCTGCTGGTCATGGGCCTGGGGAAGCGATTCGCCCGTGTGGCCGTTCCGGGGTTGGTGGACCTGCCCGGGGGTGCCTGGATGGTCGGTGGTGGCCTCGGTGTGGTCACCGTGCTCGGGGTGGCCGGCTGGCTGCGCTGTGCCTCCGGGGCCTCGGACGGGACCCGCATGGCGCGAGGGCTGCACGCCGTGGGGACGGCGGTCTGCTGTGCGGCGGCGTTCGGGCCGTTCTTCCTTCTCTTGAGCGGATTGCCCGGCAGGAACTGCCGGTCGGAGAGCTGTGCGTACATCCCCGGGACCGGCAGCGCGTTGCTGGCCTATGTCCTCAGTGCAGGTCTGGTGGGCTGGTCCGTCCACCGCTGGACCAGTGCGCGGGCTGCGGAGCGGGCGGTGTTGGAGCGGGAACGGGTGCGGAGGCTTCGGAAGAAGGGGAAGGGGAGGAGCCGGGCGGCGCGTCAGGGATAGCGCGGAATCGCGTGCTCATGCGGAAATGTCCGCGGTTTCGACGCAGCGGCTGAGTCGGGCCAGCTCATCGTGTGCCTCAGTAGACCGTCAGGGCTCCGTCGGCTGAGTGGCCTCTTCGGCTTCCGGGCGTCGGCGGTCGTTGATGACGAAGGCCGCGCGGACGAGTGCTGTGATCGTGACGATCGTGGAGAGCAGTCCCACTGCCCAGAGCCACGGATAGTTGCTGAACACCCAGCTTGGTGCGGTGTCGCGGCCGCGGCCCCACTCGCCGGTGTCCTGGGCGTTGAATACGAGGCTCACGTAGGGCACGAGCGCGGCTGCGGATGTGACACCGAGGCCCGTGCGGACCAGCGTGCGGGCGGGGTGGGCCTTCCAGGACTTCCATTTCATGCTGCTCAGCGACCATACCGAGAGAAGCACCAGGAACGGGGCCAGGGCCCCCAGGCATGCGGCGAAGGCGTAGGCCCCGCCCGGCCACGCCTCTGCTGCCCACTGCCAGGTGTCGTCGCCCCACAGCATGTCGACGACTGCCAGGAGGACGATGCCGCCTGTGATGCAGAGAAAGATGAGGCAGCCGAAGACGAACTCGCCCTTCCTCGCGTCCTTGCCGCTGGTACGCCGCTTGCCCGCATGTCGCTCGTACTGCAGCGAAGGGGCAGCTGCTTTGCGGCGTCGGGGTTTGGCCGTGCCTCCCATGCTTTCCGTCTCCTTCTCGCCCGGTCACCTGTTGACGGACAGTCGTGATCTGCTCACCGGCACTTCTCCGCCGCCGTCTCGACGAACACCTTGGATGCCTGCCACAGGTCCGTACTTGTGGGGAACTTGACCATCACGATCTCGAAGTAGTCGAAGTCCTCTAGGCTGGGCTTGGTCTTGAGGAAACCTTCTTGGTCTTGATTTCCTTGCCGTAGAACTTCCCTGAGTCCGTGCAGAACGCGACCTCTACCGACTTGCCGTTCGTAGTGGACCGCGTGGTGGCGTCGTAGTGGCGCAGTGTTCCGGTGGCAGTCCAGCCGCCGTCGATCCAGGCGTCGATCTGAGTATTCGCATAGCGCAGCCCATCACCGGTGGCGTAGGTGGTCACAGCCGCGTCCTTGGTGGTGCGCTTGTCGACGCCCCGGTAGATGGCACGGAGATAGCTCGCGGCGTCGTCCATCGCCGCCGCTTCGTTCTTGTCCTTCGGCTTGTCCCAGTTGAAGACCAGGTTCATGTCCTTGGGCAGGGACAGGTCGACGCCGTCCGGCTTGTTCCCTGCCGGTGTCCCCGATTGTTCCGCGGACTCCTTCGGGGACTCCACTGCCTGGCCGGCGCCTGCGGTTTTGTCGTTGTCGCTGGACTTGTCGTCCCCGCTACCGCAGGCCGTCAACAGCAGGGCCGCCGTCACCGCCAGCGCGGCAACTGGCAAAGCGCGGCGCTTAACAGGGACTCCCCGTGAGACAGAAGTTCAGTCAAGAGCACCGACGGTATCGCTGAGGTTCTTGGTTTCACCAGTGCGAACTTCCGAGAGTGCAGGGGCAATTCGGGAAGTATGGGTCTCTCGCAGGGCTGGGTTGTGTCCTGATCGTGCTCATGCAGGGGACGGCGTCGGATGCCGCCGCCTCCGGCGTCCGTTCGCTCTGGCGTCCCGACGAAAGATGCGCTGTTGCGGGTGTCGCCGTGTCCAAGAACAGCTGGCCCGGCTCCAGAACAAGTAGGCGGACCTCACCGTCGTCAAAGCAGTCACAGGACCTGAAGCTGTAGTACTTGGCGTCCTGGACAGGCATGCGGAATGCCGCTCAGCAACGCTCGCCGCTTGAATTCGCCCCAGGCAACGCCGGTCAATGGGCCGTGCCGGGAAGTCGGAGTGTCCGCGCGAAGTCGTCCAGTGCCTCCATGGCCGCAGCCATCACTTCGGGATCGTCGTGGTGCCCGCGCAGGCACACGTCGGGGACGCCGGGCGGGGTGTGCCAGTGGTAGGTCACCGAGGTCATCATGATCGTGCTGTCCGCCGGGTACGAGCGAGTGACCCGGGCTCCGTCCTCGCCCAGATGCGGGGAGGCGAAAGCGATGCTGCCGGTGCGTTGCTGCCACTCGGGGATGTCCGGGTGCGGCACGGTCGGCGCGCTGAGCCCTTCACAGGAGGCCGCGTCGGGGACTTCGCAGTGGATGCGGGTGGCGTGCACCACCAGGGGCATGTAGGTGAGGGGAACGGGGTGGTAGATGAACGCCTCGTCGGCCTGGAGCTTGTCCCGCAGGATGACGATTGTCTGCTCGTAGAAGTTCTTGTGGAAGCGGCGAAGCTTGCGGGTGAGTTCGATGTCGTGAATGGTGGCCAGGCCGATCAGGTGCTGGTCCAGCCATTCCTTGAAGGTTCGTCTGTCGATCTGTAGATGGAGATAGCCCCAGAGGCCCGGGTCGGCATCTGTGTCGATGTGGAGCGGGGCACCGAGGTCGGCGCTCCATAGGGTGCCGTCTGACATGAGCGGTCTCTTTCGTCGAGGCGTGGGCAGTGGGGGCGGGTCCCTAGGAGTAGCTCCAGCGGAAGGTGCTCATGACGGCGTCGAACAGCTCCACGAGGGTGTCGTAGAAGGCGGGATCCGAGCCGGGCGCGATCAGCGCGCTGTAGGAGAAGGTGAGGTATTTGTCAGGCGCGCTGTCGGGAATCGGCACGAGGTACTCGACCCGCCGGTGAGCGACCTCGACGCCCTGTTCCGGATCGGCGGGCACCTCTCGCTCCGATCGCAGGGCCGCGGTGTCGTCGAGCTCGCGGACCTCGGCTCCGGGGATCTCGGAGGCGAGCGCGGCCAGGACCGCTTCCGGGCCGCTTTCGGGTCTGACCCGCGGAATCTCGATCGGCTCGGAGGCCACGATCGAGACGGGCAGCGCGATGCCGTGGAGACGTTCGGTGGGGAGGTAGAGGGTCATTCCCCCCTTGGCGCTGGCCCGGCGGACGACCTTTTTCAGCTCCTGGGTGAGCTTCAGCCGGGCCTGCGGAATGTCGTCCTTGGGGAAGCCGACAGGCAGTTGCGCCACGGCCTTCCGGACGATGCGGTCCATCGCTTCCCGGGTACCCGAGTGCAGCGGAATCACCTCCCAGCCGGGCGGCGGTACCAGGTTGAAGCCGTTCGGGGCCCGGCGGTGCTCAACGGTGGTCATTGCGCCCCCGTGTCAATTCCACGGCGTAGGCAATGCCTACGAAAAGCGCCCACGCCGGGGCGGCGATCATGCCCGGCCAGAACCCGAAGAACAGCGAGGGCAGGAAGAAACCGCCCCCCATGGCTAGATCTCTGGTGAGGTAGGGGGGACGGCTCGCATGACGCGGGTACTTCGCGAACACCCAGACGTAGTGTAGGAGGCAGCCGACGATCCCGGCCTCATAGACGTAGAGCACGTCATTCATCAGGGATTTCGGTACCAGGATCATGATTCCCAAGACCGGCAGGAAGAGCGGCATTCCGATGAACAACGTCAGTCGAAGCCGCCGGTTGGGGCCGGTGCCGATGCCAGTGCGGGCGGCTTCGGCCTCGACAATGCGTTGCGCCGAGTACAGGTCCATGGTCATTCCTTACCAGTGGGTGTCGGGGGCGGGCTTCAACGTGTTGTCCTTCCAGTCCGAGTACGCCGCGTTGTACGGCTTTTCGCCGCTTCCGAACTCTTCGTTGGTCAAGCTTGTCAGGTCGCTCTTCCCCAGCGCCTTGTCCATGACGTCCATCCCCATGCCTGTCCAGGCGATGCCGAGGCCCACTTGATAGGACTTGTACGCCTTGTCCGCGGCGGCCCCAGCGGCCTCCGGAAAGGCAGCCTTGTTCGCCTGCAGCATCTTCGCCATGCCGGCCATCTCCTTGTCGCCGAGGTGTACCAGCGTCGACAACGGGCTGACCCTTAGCGGACTCTTGGCGACCAGGCCGACGTTCTGTGAGATGGACTTGCGCATCGAGTTACGAGCCGCCCCGAGGGCCTGCTGCCCCGGTCCCTGCGGCACTTTGGTCATCAACCGCCCGGTGTCGTCCATGATGCTCTTGACACCCCTGAGCCCTTTGCTCAGGCCGGCGGTTCGGGCCGCCTGAGCGGCGCCCACGGTCGCCTTGGCGCCGCTGGCGAGCTTCGCGGCGGCCCCGAGACCGCCCACGACGAGCAGCCCACCCACGACGTCGAAGATGACATCCGTCCAGGTGGCGTCGCCGGATGCGACGAGCAGGAGTCTGAGGGCGATGGTGAGGCCCGCGATGCCGAGCACGAGCATGTTCAAGCCGGGAATGGCGAGCGCCACAAAGCCCGCAACCGTCGCGATCCAGCCGAAAGCGTCGATGAAGGCCTTGATCAGGTCGGCGTTGTCATGGACCCAGCCTTTGACGTCGTCCCACCATGAGTCCTCGATCACGTCTTCGATCTCGGCGCGGATCTTCCCCGCGTAGTGGTTGGCGCGAGTGCTCCGTTCGCCGGTGAGAGTGTGCAGACGGGTCCGGTACGGCTGCAGGGGATCGTCGGCGGGACTGGTGCCGCTGGTGGACGGGTGCGGGATGTCCTTGTCCTCCGAGGCGGCCTTCTTGGCCTTGTCGGCCTCGACCTCCTCCTGCTTTTCCTTGGTCTCGCGCAGGAGTTTGTCGGCGTCGCTCTGGAAGTCCTCCAGCTCGTTCGACCACTTGGTCAGATGGCCGTGCACACGCTCGTACCGGCTGGCCACCTCCCGCATGTGCTTCTCCAGCGTGCCGGACTCCTCGCGCAGGCGTTTGACGTACTTGCCCTTGAGGGTGTCCTCGTCGCTGATCGCCTTGAGGTTCTTTGCCTGGTCCCGGAGTTTCTTGGCAACCGAGACCATGTGCTTGACCTCGGCGCGGATCTCCTCCGGATCACCAGGCACTGGGTCGGAGTCGCACAGCGGCTGCCAGTCGACCGGACGGCGCTTGGATGTAGGTGTCACTTTTTCTGCTTCTTCTTGCCCTGCTTGGCCAACTGCTCGTCCAGGTCCTCGAACGCCTTTTTGGTTCCGGCCACCATCTCGCCCACCGACTTGAGTGACTCGACGAGCCGGGTGCGGTAGTCGTCCCAGTTGTCGACGAACTCCTCCATGACGTCGGCTATGGCACCGGAGCCCCAGTGCTTGTTCATGTCGTCGCGACGGTTCTCGATGTCCTCGAAGGTCTTCTTGAGCTGCCCGAGCTTGCGCTCGCAGTCCGCGAGGAACTCGTAGTCGACCGTCAGGTCCGAGTCGCTCATGGATGACCCTCCCCCCGTGTGTGTACGCGCTGCTGTCGGATTACCGGTTGACGGCCTGGATCTCCTGGACGGTGACCGCCTGTTCGCTGCCGAACGTGCCGTTCGGGAGGTCGCCGCCCGTGCCGCCGGTGCCTGTCCAGGCGATGTCCCAGGTGATGGTGGCCTGGAGTTTGTACGTTCCGTTGCCGGAGGAGCGCAGGTACTTGAGCCCACAGGGCGGGGTCTCGTCGGCCTTGCCCTTGGCGTACGGCTCGCCGATGGAGCCGTCGGCGTTGATGACGCACTCGCCGGAGGCCGGGTAGGTCTCGGCGTCCTTGGTGCCCGGCTCCAGTTTGAGGGCCACCGGCTTGGCGGTGGTGGTGGCCTGGATGTTGAAGCCGGGGACGTTGATGGCGGCGGTGGCCTGGACCTCGTCGAAGACGGCCTTGTCGAGCCAGGCCCAGGTCGGCAGGTTCACCTTGGTCTCCGCCTCGGGCGCGAGGGTGACCTTCGTGTCGGGCAGCTGCATGTGCTGGTAGGCGAGCGCGGCGAGCATCTCCGGCTTGATGGCCTCTTCGTAACGGGCCGGCGGGGCCTCCCCGTTTTCCACCCAGAAGGGCAGGTCGGTGCACGAGGTCCGCTTGAGGTAGTCCGGCTCGTTGGGGTTCTCGACGCCGGCCCAGAACATGCCCTTGCCGTCGTTCTCGACGTTGTAGTCCTTGTAGCCGGGGCTTCCGTCCCAGCCGAACTCGTCCTCGTAGTGCCGCTTGGTCTGGCCCAGGGCCGAACCCGCGGTGCCGCCCATGCCGGGTGTGTTCAGCTGGCGCTCAAGGTCCTCGGACATCTTCTTCTTGAAGTCCTTGGCGCCGAGGTAGGGGGCGTACCAGCAGGGCGGAGGCGTCCAGTTGACGTCCGCCGGCGCCACATTCCCGGTGCTGCCGTCCTTGGTGACGGATCCGGAGTACTGGATGCGGGCGGCGGCGTAGATGCCAGTCGCGTCGCCGCCGCCCTTCTGTTCCGTGCCACCGCCCTTGCCGAAGTCCACCGGCTCCGCCGCGGCATCGGGTGCGGCGAGGAGAAGAGCGCTGAAGGCGAGGGCCAGGGCAGCGGTGCCGGTTCTCAGGACCGGACCTCGGCACTTGTTCACCGGCACTTCTCCGCGCTCGTCTCGACGAACACCTTGGACGCCTGCCACAGGCTCTCGGCCGTGGGGACCTTGACCATCACGATCTTGTAGTAGCCGAAGTCCTTGAGGCTCGACTCGGTCTTCAGGACCTTCCCGGTCTTGACCTCTTTGCCGTAGAACTTCCCGGTGTCAGCGCAGAACGCGACCTCGACGGACTTGCCGTTGGGGGCGGACCGGGTCGTGGCGTCGTAGTGGCGACGGGTTCCGGTCGCGGTCCAACCGCCCTTGATCCATTCGTTGATCTGCACCTGCGCGTAGTGGAGTCCCTCTCCGGTGGCATAGGCGGTCACGGCTGCGTCCTTGGTGGTGCGCTTGTCGACGCCCCGGTAGATCGCACGGAGGAAGTTCGCCGCGTCATCCATCGCAGCCGCCTCGTTCTTGTCCTTCGGCTTGTCCCAGTCGAAGACCAGGTTCATGTCCTTGGGCAGGGACACGTCCACGCCGTCCGGCTTGTCGCCGGCCGGTGCCCCCGAGGGCGATGCCGACTCCTTCGGCGTCTCCGATCCCTGGTCGGCTCCGGCGATCTTGTCGTTTCCGCTGGACTTGTCGTCCCCGCTACCGCAGGCCGTCAACAGCAGGGCCGCCGTTGCCGCCAGCGCGGCAGCAACGGGCAATGGGCGGCGCTTCACAGTGGCTCCCCGTGAGAAACAGAAGTTCAGTTAGGGCTCTGACGCTACCGGTGAGGTTTCCGGTTTCACCAGAGCGAACTTCCGCGTGGACAGGGGCAATCCGGGATGTAAGGGCCCCTCGCGGGACTGGCTGTGTCTTGATTGTGCTCAAGCAGGAACGGCGCCGGGTGCCGCCGTGTCCGGCGTCCGGCGCCCTGGTGTTCCCGGGGACGGTTCGCTAGGCCGAGGCACGTTAGTCATGCGGAGGAGGGGCCCTGCAGCACGCACATGTGGAGTTCGCTGCGGCGCTCTTCCCTCTCGACGCGCAGCCAGGATCCGTCACGGAACGCCCCAGGCCCGGGAACGCCAGCCTTCGCCGGCTGCATTGCCCGGCGGGCGAAGGCGTGGCTAAGCAGTCGTCACCGGTACGCCCGCATCGGCCAGCGCCTCCGTGACGCCCATCGGCGCGGTCATGCCGTTGCCTCCCTGTAAACCTTATGAACCCCATGAACCCTGTGAAGCTCACCGTTCCGCCCCTACAGCCAGACCTCCGAAACTACACTCGCGCCCCATGCGTAACTCCCGCAGCAAGAAGGCGCCCGCTTCACCCGGTGAGTTCTACGGAAGCGCGTGGAGAAGACGGCCCGCGGGAGTCGGTGCCCGGTCCGGGCCCGGGGGCGGTGACGCCCCCTGACCGCCGCCGAGTCCCCCCACACCCCGACCCGCCGCAGCAAGGCCCGTCACAAACAGTCCCGAGACCCCCGAGCCCACTGGCTGTTACTCGCCCTCACCCTCCCCCTCGTCTTCGCCCTCCTGCTCTTCGAGGGCTGGACCCAGCACGAGGTCGACGCCGCGAAGGAGCGGACGCCCTGTGCCTCGCCCGTGCCGGAGGCCGTCGCGAAGGGCGGGCCCGTGATCGGGATCAACCGGGACGGGATCCGGTCCGGTTCGATGCCCGCCCGGACCGTCGCCCTCACCTTCGACGGCGGGCCCGACCCCGTCTGGACCCCTCGGCTGCTCGAACTCCTCAAGCGGAACGGGGCTCGCGCCACCTTCTTCCTGCATGGTGCAGAGGCAGCCCGGCACCCGGAACTCGTCCGTCGGATCCGGACCGAGGGGCACGAGATCGGATCCAACACCTACACCGGAGCCGTCCTGGGCGAGTCGTCCGCGCCCCGCTTCCGGTCCGAGCTCGAACTGACCCAGAGCGCACTGGCCGGAGCCACCGGAGTGCGTACCAATCTGCTGCGCATGCCGCGGACCACCACCCCCGACACCCTGTGCGGTTCTGAGTGGCAGGCGGCGCGGCGGGCCACCGGGTACGGGTACGTGCTCGTCGCCGCCGACAAGGGGTCGCGCAAGCCGGCGCAGGGGATCGTGCGGCAGCTCAGCCAGACGGAGAGCGCCTATCTGGAGGCGCGCAGGCTGCTGGGGGACCGGAGTGTCGACCGGTTCACCACCGTGTCCCAAGGGCTCGGGCTGATTCCGTACGCGCCCCCGTCCCTCGTCGAAAAGTGGCTGGGGACAGGGCTGATCCAGGTCACGCGTCTCGGGCAGGTCTTCTCCACCGCCATGATCTGGATCCTCGGCGTCGCCGGTGGGCTCGGCGTGCTGCGGCTGTTGCTGCTCGCCCTGTTCGCCCGGGCCCATGTGCGACGGCTGGAGCGGTTCCGGACCGGGGCGCCCTGGATGCGTGAGGGGTCCGGGCCGGTGACCGTGCTCGTCCCGGCGTACAACGAGGAGGCCGGGATCGGGTCGACCCTGCGCTCGCTGCTCGACTCCACCCATCGGGAACTCCAGGTCATCGTGATCGACGACGGGTCGAGCGACCGGACCGCCGACATCGCCGAGAACATGGGGGATCCGCGGGTGGAGGTCGTACGGCAGCCCAACTCCGGCAAGGCCGCCGCCCTCAACACCGGGCTCGCCCAAGCGCGGTACGACATCGTCGTGATGGTCGACGCCGACACCGTCTTCGAGCCCGATGCCATCGAGCGGATCGTGCAGCCGCTCGCGCATCCCGCCGTGGGGGCCGTCAGCGGCAACACCAAGGTCGGCAACCGGCGCAGTCTGCTGGCCCGTTGGCAGCATCTGGAGTACGTGTTCGGGTTCAACCTCGACCGGCGCATGTTCGAGGTGCTGGAGTGCATGCCGACCGTGCCGGGTGCCATCGGGGCGTTCCGCCGGGACGCGGTGATCGGCGTCGGCGGGGTCAGCGAGGACACGCTCGCCGAGGACACCGACCTGACGATGGCCCTGTGGCGGGCCGGCTGGCGGGTGCTGTACGAGGAGTCCGCCGTCGCCTGGACCGAAGTGCCCACCACGCTCCGGCAGTTGTGGCGGCAGCGCTATCGGTGGTGTTACGGCACGTTGCAGGCGATGTGGAAGCATCGCGGGGCTCTCTTCGGCATGGGGCCCGCCGGGCGGTTCGGGCGGCGCGGGCTGACCTACCTCGCGCTCTTCCAGGTCGCCCTGCCGCTGCTCGCGCCCGTCATCGACGTCTACGCCCTGTACGGGGTGCTGTTCCGCGACCCGTGGGAGTCGGCCGCGGTGTGGTTCGCGTTCCTCGGCGTGCAGATCGTCTGCTCCGGTTACGCGCTGAGACTCGACGGCGAGCCGGTCCGGGCCCTGTGGTCGATGCCGTTCCAGATCGTCGTCTACCGGCAGTTGATGTATCTCGTCGTCATCCAGTCGCTCGTCGCGCTGCTGCTCGGCAGTCGGCTGAGGTGGCAGCGGATGAAGCGCTCCGGGACGGCCGCTGAACAGATCGGCGGGCCCGTTCCGTATAGGAGCGTGCCAATGCGCTGACCCGAGAGACCCCCCACAGCACCTTCGAGGCGTCGATGAGCGACTGGACCGACCGTCCGCGACAACCCCCTCCGGAGTGGACCCCACGGCGGGAACCTCCCGCGCCCTCTCTGGCGCCACCGCCCTCGACCCGCACCGCCCCCCTGCCGGGCATGCCCTCGCCCGCCGCACCCGGACGCTACGACAGCGGGCCTCACGGACGCGACGGCCGCGGCAGCAGGAACCGGCGCCGCCCCAGCCGGCGCCGCCGGTTCCTGCGTACCGCGGCCGTGCTGTCGTCCGTCCTGCTGCTCGCCGGTGCCGGTACGTACGTCTGGGCCGACACCCGGCTCAACCAGCAGGTCGACCTCGGCACGCTCTCCGGCCGGGTGCCGCGCGGCGAGGGCACCAACTACCTGGTCGTGGGCTCCGACAGCCGCGAGGGACTGTCGCAGCAGGACCGCAAGGAGCTGAACACCGGCTCGACCGAGGGCCGCCGTACCGACTCGGTGATCCTGCTGCACACCGGGGCGAACGGCACCACGATGCTCAGTCTGCCGCGCGACTCCTGGGTG
Source organism: Streptomyces coeruleofuscus (assembly GCF_039532725.1). Classification (NCBI taxonomy): domain Bacteria; kingdom Bacillati; phylum Actinomycetota; class Actinomycetes; order Kitasatosporales; family Streptomycetaceae; genus Streptomyces; species Streptomyces coeruleofuscus. The sequence continues at coordinate 94,687 of NZ_BAAASE010000015.1, read as the reverse complement.
ACCCTCCCGCCGTACGTCGATCCCGACACCGGCCGGAGCTACCGGGCCGCGCCGAACAAACTGAACGCGGCGTTCTCGCTGGGCGGCCCCGACCTGCTCGTGCGGACCGTGGAACGCAACACCGGCGTGCACATCGACCACTACGCGGAGATCGGCTTCGCCGGTTTCGTGGGGGTGGTGGACGCGGTCGGCGGCGTGGACCTGTGCCTGGACAAGCCCGTACGGGACGAGGACTCCGGCGCTGACCTGCCCGCCGGCTGCCAGACCCTCGACGGCGCCGAGGCGCTGGCCTTCGTACGGCAGCGCAAGCAGGAGGCGCAGGGGGACCTGGGCCGCAGCCGCAACCAGCAGAAGTTCCTCGCCGCCCTCGCCCGCAAGGCCGCCACCCCGTCCACCCTCGCCGACCCGTCCAAGACCTTCCCGACCCTGCGCGCCGGCCTCGACACGCTCATCGTCGACGAGAGCACGGAGCTGCCCGACCTCATGTCGCTGTTCGAGGCCATGCGGAAGGCCGCGTCGGGCGGGGGCAGACAGCTCAACGTGCCCGTGGCCGACCCGGACCTGCGTACGCCCCAGGGCAGCGCGGTGAAGTGGGACGACCGGCGGGCCCGCGCCCTGTTCGCGGCACTGCGCGAGGACCGGCCCCCCGGCTGATCAACCAGTCTTGGTTCTGCGGGAGTTGAAGCCGTCCAGTGGCTGCATCAGCGACCCGTATCCCGTCGCCGACCACACGCTCCGCCCGGCCGGGATCTCGAAGTAGGGGACGGTACGGCCGTCCCCGGTCCTGTCCGTGAGCACCTCCGGGGCGCGGCGGTCCCGCAGCGCGTCCGCGCAGTCCTGGCACACCGCCACGTCGAGCCGGTCCCGCCGGCCCAGCGGTCGCCAGCCGGTGCGGAGGGCGGCACGGCCGTGCAGGGGGTCGAAGAAGCAGAGGGGCAGACCGGGGGAGCCGGCGAGGGCGTCGCGGCCCTCCTGCGCCAGGGCCAGGACGCCCGCCAGGTCCGGCACGCCCCGGGCCTCGTCGAGGACCCTGCCCGCGGCGGCGTACGCGTCGAGGGCGCGCTGGAGACCGGGTGTCGTGGCGACACCGGCCGCCTGGGTCGCCTCGCCGAGGGCCAGCACCTCCGCTTCCCCCCGGCGCCGCAGCTCCGCCTCGTCGGCCGCGCGGGCCGTGGCGAACACCAGCTGGGGAACGGCATGAGGGGCCCTGCGAGAGCGGGAGCGGACCAGGGCGCGGGTCGCGAGCGCCGCCAGGATCAGGGCCGGTACGGCGACCAGGGGCCACAGCCACCACCGCGAGTCGCCGGGCTCCCCGTGTTCCCGCTTCCGTGCGGGGGCGGCGTCGTCCAGGTCCTTCATCGCCTCCTCGTACCGCTCTGTGCCCTTTCCCTCCGCCACCAACTCCACCGCCTTGGCGGTCAGGTCGGCCAGCCCCGCGTCCCGCGTCTCGTCCAGGAAACCGGCGGCGGTCACGGCGTCCCGGGCCTGGTGGGTGTCGGCGGGCCACTCGTAGCCGTTCAGGGAGTCCGGGAAGTCGCCGTCCGTCGTGATGAGGATGAGTTCGCGCTGGTCCGGGAGCCGGTCGCGGACGACTCCGGCCAGGTCGTCGGAGTCGCCGTCGAAGGCGTCGCCCTTGGTGAGCGGCGTGAGAACGACCTTGATCGGCAGGCCCGTCCGGCGGATCCGTTCCGCCAACTCCCGCTGCCGGGAGGGCGGTACGGCTTCGGCGTACGCCTCGTCGACGTAGACGGGCGAGGTGCGCAGGGCCTCGGCGATGCGCTGCCCGGCGCTCGGGGCGTCGCCGTCCGCCGCACGGGCCGGGGCGGTGGTCAGCGCGGCCAGCAGCAGCGCCGCGAGGACGGTGACAACGCGCTTGACGTCAGTGGACACCTGCGGTCTCCCTCACCTTGTCGATGAGCCGGGCGATGCCGCCGGGTACGGCGGTCAGCGGGCCGTCGGTCGCGTCGTAGTAGGGCGGTCGGCCGCCGTCACCGGACGCGGAGCCGGGCAGCCTCAGCAACCTGCCCGGGATGCCGCTCGGTTGGGCGATGGCCGTGTCGCGGCAGGGCTCGCAGACGGGGAGCAGGCGCCTGCGGTTGCCCTCCGCCGCCTCCGCCGATACGCGTACGTGGTGGCGGCTGACGGCGGGCCCGTGCAGGGGGTTGACGCCGCAGCACAGGTCGTTGGTGTCGCCGGTGAGCGCGGCCCGGCCCGCCCGGGCGAGTACGACGACGGCCGTGAGGGTCGCGGGATCCGTGCCCGGCCTCCGGGCGCGGTCCGGGTCGCCGTCCAGGAGGAGCATCGCCGCGTCGAGGCAGTCCCAGGCGCGGGCTTGCCCCTCGGAGCCGGTGAACTCCCTGGTCAGTGCGCTGATTTCCGCATAGGCGGTGCGGCGGAGGTAGGACGCCGACGGTTCGGTCGGGGAGGTGACGGGCAGGAGGCCGGCCGGCTCGGGTTCGGGTGAACGCCGCCGTCGCAGGGCGGTCACGATCCACACCGCCCCGGCCGCGATCCCGGACAGCAGGAGTGCCAGGAAGGCGCCCACGAACAGGCCGGGCGTGAAGTCGGTGGCGAAGAGAGGCGGAAGGGCGTCCTCGTCGGCGGCCCTCGGGGCGGGGGCCGGTGCGGGTTCCGATCCGGGCCGGTCCGTGCGCGGGGTCTCGTCGAGGAAGTCCATCAGCCGGTCGAGGCGCTCCCCGAGGAGGTGGTCGTCGGCCTCGTCCGCCCTGCTGTCGCCGAACGTGACGGAGTCCGGCAGGTTGAAGGACAGGTGGTCGGTGTCCCGGCGCAGGCCGTGGTTGTAGAAGTCGATCGTGCCGTCGTCGGGATCGGCGACCACGTACAGCCCGTCCTCGCGCACCTTGGCGTGCACCGCCGCGGCGAACAGCATCGAGTCACCGGCCGACTCGCTCTCGGGGGTCTGCGGCACCACCGAGACGAACACCGGGCCACCTCCTGCGGAGCGCCGGAAGTCCCGGATCCGGTCGTGCAGCCGGTCCAGTTGGCGGGCGTCGAGCACCCGCGGGCTCTCCGGATCGGCGTAGACGGGGTCCTGCTTGAGGCCCGCCGCCACTCGTTCGACGCGGGCGGACAGGTCGGCGGGGGTGGGCGGGGGTGCCGCGCTCGACCTGGTCTGGTCGAAGACGGCGGGGGCGGTGAGGGCGATGGCGGTGGCGGTGAGGACGGCCGCGCCGGGGACGACCCAACGGGGGATGCGCCGCTCGGCCCCGGAACGCCGGCGGCGGCGCCTGGCGTACCCGGCCGTCAGCAGGATCAGCAGGGGTACGCCGGTGAGCAGGATCCCCGTGAGGAACGACTGGTTCTTGCGGTCGGACGGGCCGATGTACATGTCGGCGGGTCCGTCGTCCGGGTACTTCTCACGCGCTGCCTCGGCACGGGCCGCGGCCTTCTCCCCGCCCAGGGCGACGACGTCGACGAAGCGTTCGAAACTGCGCAACGGCCCCGCGTCGAAGGGAAGCTCGTACTGCGCGACGGTCGAGGCGGCGTCGGCAGGCGCGCGCACCCCGTAGGCGGTGGCCTCCGCGACCTGCATGTCGTCGACCAGTACGTACAACCCGTCCCGCCCGAGCCGGTCGTGCACCGCGCCGAGCAACTGCCTGCCGTCGACGCCGCTCTCGCCGGGCAGGACCAGGACGTAGGTCGGGACGCCGGTCTTCTTCGCCAGCCTCGCGAAGTCGGGGGCCGTGGACCGGGGGATCTCGCGGGGGAGTTGGTCGGTGACGTAGACCGGGTCCTGGCGGAGGCGGTCGGCGAAGTACGCGGCTTGGGTGACGGGAGCGCTGTCCGCTGCCCGGGCCGGCGTGGCGGTTGCGAAGAGAGCCGTCAGCGAGCAGAGGGCGAGGAGGAGCAGGGGGAGGACGCGGGTCCGATGGGGGCTCAATGCCCCCAATGTCCCTATCCCTACTGCGTGTTCGCTCGCCCTGACTGTTCTCACCGGTGTGCCCCCGACGGTCCGATCGCTGTCCGGGCCGCACTTTACTCGGGGCTTCGCGAGTGCTACAGATCGCCGCCGGTTGCGAATCCGGTACCCGGCGGTTCAGCCCAGCTTCGCGTTCTGGGCCTTCACCACCGTCGCCGGGAGCTTCGCGTCGCCCGGCCTGTCCTGGACCATGGCCATGCCGTCCACGGAGACGTAGACGGCCATGACATCGCCCTTGCGGACGGCCTGGGCGTGCAGGGTGTGGGTGATGCCCTGGAAGGGCATCGTGGCGCGGAAGGCGAGTGACTCGTCACCGGCCTTCGCCACCGGCTCCTCGGCGGTGACGGAGTCGTACGTGACTGAGCCGTTCGCCTTCGCCGTGAAGCCGTCGCCGCATGACTCGACGCCCTTGGCCAGCCCGGCGAACGCGGCCTCCGCCTTGCCGGGCGCGTACGTCGTGAGCGTGATGTACGTGAACTCGTTGCCCTGCGGGACATAGTGGGTCAGGTCGCCCTGCGGCTCGCCGACAGGCAGCTGGTTCGTCGCGTAGGCGGGCTGGGCGCAGGCCGGCTTGTCGACCGTGACGTCTTCCGGCGACTTGGCGAAGACGTACTTGTCGTCCCCCTTGTCCCTGGAGGTGGCCTTCACGTCCAGCCCCGGCACGTCGGCCTTCGTGATCATGAGCTTCGCGAGCCGTTCGGCCGGGGTCGCCTGCTTCGCCCGGGTCGCGGTGGGCCGGGGCTCCCCGGTCGCCGTGTCCGAGTCGGCGCTTCCGCCGCACGCCGTGAGGGACAGCAGGGACAGGGTGGAGACGGCGAGCGCGGCTCGCTTCATGGGGCACTCCTCGTGGGGGACAAAGCGAAGATCATGGCACGGCCACGCCGGTATCACGTGAGTGAATGGTGTGGGCCTCATGGCCGGTATGTGACGAAGACCCCGGCGGCCGGACGCCCGCCCACCAGGCGTCCCCCCGTGCCGAATTCGCTGCCGCACAGCAATGGGCCTGTCCGCGTGCCGCCATCAACGGGTTTGTCCAGCCTTGAAGTTGCAGATGAGTAACGGTGCGCGTGGTGAGGTGCGTGACGCCGGACGCGCCTTGAGGGGCTTATGTGCGGCTGATACGGTGCGATGGCTTGACACTCCCCCCCAGTGCTGGCTATTCGCCCAGGTGGGGCGGGTACGTCCGGCCCATCCCGCATTTTTTCGCGTGGGAGGGTGCGGGTGAAGTGTCCACTTTTGAAGGCAAATTGACAGACATAATCTTGGGTGTACGGGGAGCGGTTGCGTGAAGATCCAAGAGCGTACGGGGGCGGGCGCCGGTCGTTCCGCCGCTCCGGCTCAGCCGTCGGTCGGAGACCGGCTTCCCACACCACCTCGCGAGCGCAAACCGGCACTGGCCGCGCTTGCGGTGCTGCTCATTCTGGTGGGGGCGTTGGGGGCGACGATGCTCGTGCTCCAGGTCGGGGACCGGGTCGAGGTCGTCAAGGTGACGCGGGACATCCAGCAGGGCGAGTCCGTCACCGCTGACGACGTGACCTCCGCGCTCGTGGCGGCCGACGACAGCATCAACTACGTCAAGTGGAACCAGCTGAGCGCCCTCAAGAACCTCAAGGCACGGACGACGATCTACAAGGACACCGTCGTCATGGGCCAGATGTTCGGCGAGGAGGGCGGCGTCGCCGCCGGCAAGTCCACCGTCGGACTCTCGCTCAAGGCGGGGCAGTACCCGACCGGGCTCCAGCGGGGCGACACCGTCGCCGCCTACCGCGTCAGCGCCGACTCGGGGGCCGGTAACAGCAACAGCGGCTCGTCCTCGTCGGCTGCCGGTAACTCCGTCATCGTCGACCAGGCCCAGGTCACCTACGTCCCGGGCGCGAAGAGCTCCGGCGACGAACTCGTCAGCAGCACCAACCTGGCGGTCACCCTGACCGTCGACAGCGACAAGGCCGCCGACCTGGCCCAGGCCGCCTCCAACGGCGAGGTCGCTCTCGTTCTCGTCTCCGGTAAGTCCGGCAACTAGAAGGCGGCACCCAACCCATGGCGCTCATCGCTCTCGCCGCCGACAAGGGTTCCCCCGGCGTCACCACCGCGGCCGTCGCCCTCGCGGCGGTCTGGCCGCGGCGCGTCCTGCTCGCCGAGACGGACCCGGCGGGCGGTGACCTCGTCTACCGCAGTGCCGCCGCGCACGGCGGACCGCTCAACCCCAACACCGGCATGCTGTCCATCGCCGCGACCGCGCGCCGCGGCCTGGTGCCGGACCAGCTCTGGGACCACGTACAGCCGTTGAGCGGGGGACTGGAGGTGCTCGTCGGGCTCGGTATCGCCGAGCAGGCCGCCGGGCTCGCCGGGCTGTGGCCCACCCTCGGGCACGCCTTCGCCTCCCTCGCCGACTCCCCGAACGCCGCCGCCGACGTCATCGCCGACTGCGGACGCATCAGCGGGGACACCCCTGCCGTCGAGCTGTTCCCGCACGCCTCGCTCGTGCTGCTGCTCTCCCGCACCGAGCCCGAGGCGATCGCGCGGGTGCGTGACCGTGCCGCCACGCTGGCCGGCAAGCTGCACGGCGGCCCGCGCGGTGCCGCGAGCCTGGCCAACCCGGTGATCGGGGTCGTCCTGATCGCCGACACGGGCAACGCCGGCAAGCTCGCCTCGCAGGTCAACGACATGCTCGTGCACGCCCAGACCGGCGCCCGCGTGGTCGGCACCATCGCCGACGACCCGGCCGGTGCCGACCAGCTGGCCGGCCGCAGGCGCGGCCGTCTCGACAAGTCGCTGCTGATCCGCTCGGCCCGCAAGGTCGCCGCCGACCTGTACCAGCAGTACGGCGCCGCCTGGGCCGCCTCCGCCCAGGCGAACCAGGCCCACCAGGTTCAGCAGGCCCACCACGTCCAGCACAACCACCCGGGCCAGATGCAGGGCCACGCGGGGGCCGGCACATGACCGCTGTCGACCACCAGTTGGTCAAGCGGTTCCGCCAGGACGCCGGCGACCGCATCGCCGAGCAGCGCCGACAGGACCAGATCAACAACGTCACTCCGATGTCCACGGAGGACGAACGGCAGTACGCCCGCGCCGTCATAGCCCAGATCCTGGAGGAGTACGCCCGCGCCGAGATCAACGCGGGCCGTACGCCGCTGGACGCCGAGACCGAGGAGCAGTACGCGGCCGCCGTGCACGCGGCGCTGTTCGGCGTCGGCCGGCTCCAGCCGCTGCTGGACAACCCCGAGGTCGAGAACATCGACATCAACGGGTGCGACCAGGTCTTCGTCGGCTACGCCGACGGGCGCGAGGTGAAGGGCGACCCCGTCGCCGAGACCGACGAGGAGCTCATCGAGCTCATCCAGGTCCTCGGCGCCTACTCGGGTCTGTCCTCCCGCCCCTTCGACTCGGCCAACCCGCAGCTCGACCTGCGGCTTCCGGACGGTTCGCGGCTGTCCGCCGTCATGGACGTCGCCCGGCGACCCGCGCTGTCCATCCGCCGCGCGCGCATGGGCAAGGTGTTCATCTCGGACCTCGTCGGCAACGGCACGCTGACCCCCGAGGTCGCCCACTTCCTGGCCTGCGCGGTCCGCGCCCGCAAGAACATCATGATCGCCGGTGCCACCAACGCCGGTAAGACGACGCTCCTGCGCGCCCTCGCCAACGAGATCCCGCCGCACGAGCGCCTCATCACCGTCGAGCGGGCCCTGGAGCTCGGGCTCGACACCTTCCCCGACCTGCACCCCAACGTCGTCGCCTTCGAGGAGCGCCTGCCCAACTCCGAGGGCCAGGGCGCCATCTCGATGGCGGAACTGGTGCGACGCTCGCTGCGTATGAACCCCTCCCGCGTCATCGTCGGTGAGGTCCTCGGCGACGAGATCGTCACCATGCTCAACGCGATGTCGCAGGGCAACGACGGCTCGCTGTCCACGATCCACGCCAACAGCTCCAGCGAGGTCTTCAACCGTATTTCCACCTACGCGTTGCAGGCCTCCGAGCGGCTGCCCATCGAGGCCAGCCAGTTGCTGATCGCGGGCGCGGTGAACTTCGTCGTCTTCATCCAGCGGCGCAACGACTTCGGCAACGGCGGCCGCCTCCAGCGCATGGTCACCTCCGTCCGCGAGGTCAACGGCGTCGACGGACGCGTCCTGTCCAGCGAGGTGTTCGCGGAGGCCCCCGACGGCCGGATCGTGCCCCACGCCCCACTGGCCTGCCTGGAGGAACTGATGGCACACGGCTACCGGCCGTCCGGGACCTGGGGGTGAGCCGGGGATGAACACGACTCTCGCAGCAATCGGCTCGCTCGGCTCCATGGGCGGCCTGTTCTCCACCACCGTCCTGTACTCGATAGGAAGCGGCGTCGCCGTCGGCGGCGGCCTCGCGCTCTTCCTCGTCGCCGTACGCGGACTGCCCGTCAAGCCCGACCACGAGAAGCAGAAGGCCGCCGAGCGGGCGAGCGAACTCATCCGCTTCGCCGGCCAGCGCGGCTCGCTCGCCGCCATCGTCGGCCTGGTCGTCCTGCTCCTCACCCGCTGGGCGGTCGCGGGCATCGCGGCCGGCGTCCTCGTCTTCTTCTGGGACCGCCTGTTCGGCGGCGCCGGCGAGGAGCGGGCCGCCATGAAGCGCGTGGAGGCCCTGGCCTCCTGGACCGAGTCGCTGCGCGACACCATCGCCGGCGCGGTGGGCCTGGAGCAGGCCATCCCGGCCTCGGCCCGCGCCGCCGCCCCGGTCCTGCGCCCCCACCTCGACGCCCTCGTCGACCGCCTGCGCGCCCGCACCCCGCTGCCGGAGGCGCTCCAGCACCTCGCCGACGAGATCGACGACGCCTCCGCCGACATCATCGTCGCGGCCCTGATCCTCAACGCCCGCCTGCGCGGGCCCGGTCTGCGCCAGGTGCTGGGCGCGCTGGCGAAGTCGGCGCGCGAGGAAGTGGACATGCGGCAGCGGGTGATGGCGCAGCGGGCGTCCACGCGGCGATCGGTGCAGATCGTGGTCGCCGTCTCGGTGGCCTTCGTCCTCGGCCTGTCGATCTTCAACCGTGAGTTCGTCGAGCCGTACGGCTCCCCCCTCGGCCAGGTCGTGCTCGCCGGCGTCTGCGCCCTGTTCGCCATGGGCTTCTGGTGGCTGCGCAAGCTGTCGGCCATCGAGACGCCCGAGCGCTTCCTCGTCCGGGACGAGTCGTCGATCCAGTTCGTACGGCCCCGCACGCCCGCGCAGCAGACGCTCCAGCCGGAAGAGGGGGTACGACGGTGAACGACCTGACGATGCCGATCACGGTCGGCGCGGTCATCGGCCTGGGCATCTACGTCCTCGTGCGTGCCCTGATGCCGTCGAAGCGCAGCGCGATCTCCCAGGTCGCGCGGATCGACGCGATGCGGGCGCGCGGCTCGGCCTACGAGTCCGCGCGGCGGCAGGCGGACACCAGCCGGTTCGGCTCGCTGCGGGCCGAAGTCGGGCAGCGGGTCGCCGAGTTCTACCTCCAGCAGGGCTGGGAGCAGCGCTCGCTGCGGGCGGACCTGGCGGTCCTGGACCGCAGCTGGGAGAAGTTCCTGGCGACGAAGGTGCTGCTGGGGGTGGCGGGCCTGTTCTTCGGTCCGTTCCTCTTCGCCATCGTCTGGACGCTGGCCATCGCCGACAGCCCGATCATCCCGGTGTGGCTGGCGCTGCTGTGCGCGGCGGTCTTCTTCTTCCTGCCCGACCTGGAGATCCGGCGTGACGCGGCCAAGAAGCGGCGCGACCTGCGGCGTGTGATCGGCGCGTACCTCGACCTGGTGTCGATGAGCCTCGCCGGCGGACGCGGCCTGCCGGAGGCGCTGATGGCGGCGGCCGAGATCTCCGAAGGCTGGGCCAACCAGCGCATCCGCAACGCCCTGTCCGACGCCCGCATCACCGGCGTCAGCCAGTGGCAGGCACTCGGCCAGCTCGGCGAGGAACTGGGCGTCGAGGAGCTCAAGGACCTCTCCGCATCCCTGGCCCTGGTCGCGGACGACGGTGCCAAGGTGCGCGAGTCCCTCGCCTCCCGGGCCGAGACCATGCGGCACCGCGAACTCGCCGAGATCGAGGGCAGCGCGGGCGAGAAGTCCCAGTCGATGCTCGTCGCCCAGCTGCTGCTGTGCGCCGGCTTCCTGGTGTTCCTGATCTACCCGGCGGCGATGCGGGTGTTCCAGGTGTGAAAGCTGCTCGCCCATCCGACCGCCCACAGAATCAGCTGAGTTGAGAGGACAACCCCTATGAACGGACGCAACTTCCACACGGGCATCCCGGCGGTGGACTTCCTGGTCGTCTTCCTGCAGGGCCGCGTGGAGCGTGCCCGGTCCGGCGAACTCGACCGCGGCGCCTCCGCGGTCGAGTGGGTCATCATCTCCGCCGTGGTGGTGGCGATCGTCGGCGTCGTCGCCGCGATCATCAACCGCGCGCTGGAGGGTGGTGCCGAGAAGGTCGAGAACTGCATCAACGGCGCCAACCAGAGCGGCACCTGCTGAGCGTCGTACGGACAACGGGGTTGACGGGGTTGCACGTGAGCGTGGGCAGATGGGTGCGCCGCAGGGTGGAAGCCGTACGGAAGTCGGCGGCATCCCGCGGCGACTCCGGCATGACCGCGATCGAGTTCGTGCTGCTCACCCCGGTGCTCTTCTTCATGATCTTCGCCACGGTGCAGTTCGCGCTGTATTTCTTCGCCGACCACGTGGCCCAGGCGGCGGCCCAGGCAGGTGCCCGGAAGGCCCGCGCCACGGCCGACGAACAGCCGGGTGCCTGGCGGGGCGAGGCACGGGACGTGGTGGACAGCTACATCAGACAACTGGGCCCCAAGTTGGTGCTGTCACCCGACGTGGAGCTGCTCCAGCCGGAGCAGAACACGGTGGGCGTGGAGATCACGGCACGGGTCCCGACGGTGTTCCCCGGGCTCGATATGACCGTGCACGCCCAGTCGGTGGGACCGGTGGAGCGGTTCGTGCGGGATGAGGGGAACTAGGTGAACGTCTCTTCCCTGCGGGACCGTCGGTCCCCGGTCGAGGCCTTGCGGGGCGAGGAGGGGCTGTCGGTGGCCCGGGACGACCGGGGCCTGTCCACGGTCGAGGTCGTGATCCTCGCGCCGGTGATGATCCTCTTCATCCTCGTCCTGGTGGCCTTCGGTCAGATGGTCGAGGGACGCGGAGCGATCGACGGCGCCGCACGGGACGCGGCCCGGGCCGGATCGCTCCAGTGGGACGTCGGCAACGCCATGGCGGAAGCGCGCAAGGCGGCCCAGGCCAATCTCACGGACGTCTGCACGGGCCCGGTGACCGTCACCAAGACCAGCGCGGGCTTCGCCGACGCCGACCTGTTCACCGTCGAGGTGAGCTGTCAGGTCCGTGGTCTCGCGATGGTCGGCCTGGACATCAAGACCCGGATGTCCGGATCCTTCACGGCACCGCTGGACCCGTTCAAGAGGAAGGCGGGCTGAGGGAGTTGACCATGTCCTTCAAGACCACCGCCCTCCGTACCTGGCTGTCGTCCCGCCACGAGCGGCTGGACGACCGAGGCTCCGGCGCCGGCGCGGTCATCATCTTCGCGCTCGTCTTCATCTCGCTCTCGGCCTTCGTCATCGACGGCGGCCTGTCCATCTCCAAGCGGGAACGCGCCGCGGACATCGCCGAACAGGCCGCCCGCTATGCCGCCCAGGACATCGACCGCGAGGCCCTCTACGAGAACGAGGGCGGCCCGGCCCCGATCAACTTCGAGAACTGCAACGCCCGCGTGAAGACCTTCGCCCGCGAGATGGACATGACGGGCCCGGACATCGCGGCGACCCACTGCGTGGCGGCGAACGCCGAGGAGGTACAGGTCGAGGTGCAGCTCACCTACTCCCCGGTCTTCACCGGGATGTTCTACGGCGGTGACGTGGTCGTCCACGGGCAGGCGGTGGCGGAGAACGAAGTCGGGTGAGCGGCCACTACTGCGGGTGAACCCCGACCAGGTGCCGTTGCTGTCAACGCCGTTCGCCGTTGGTCCGGGCATGAAACGGTGGATCAACTCGGCCCTTGTGACCGCGTTCGCGGGATCACTGATGCTGACGGCCGTGCCTGCCGCCGACGCGGTGGCCAGCTCGGCTGCACCGCGGGGCAAGTGCGTATGGCTGACGGTGACGGGGAAGAAGGTCGCCGTACGCCGACCGGCGAAGGACGAATTCTCAGCCCGGCCGAACAGCCCCGTGGATCACTACGTCCACCGAGGGGACCGACTTCACAGCTGCGTCATGACGTTCAACCGCGGGGGCCCGCAGTACCGCGCCTGCGGACGGTACGGGAGGGACTGGTACGTCGTCCGGGGCGGTCAGATCCCCACGACGTGCGTACGCGTGAACTGACCATGCCGACGCGGGAGGTGTGTGCCTCGCATCGGACGGCTACTCGGGCTTCCACTGGGTGGCAGTGGCCACGTAGGTGCGAAGCTGGTCGTTGTCGGCGGTCCCCGCGTTGACCTTGGTGATCCAGAGGTGAGTGACGGCGCCCTCGCCGGACACGACGCAGAGACCGGTGCCTGCCTTGAGAAGCGAGTCGTCCCTGATCCGGCTGAGCGGGATGGGGTTGGGGAGCGAGCCCTCAAGGGCTGAGCCGCGGCAGGCGGTGGGCGTGGGGCGCCGCTCGGCGGTGGTGCCGTAGGAGCCTTCGTCGTCGGCGAGCCGGATCCCGTTCGTCTTGATGGGGTCAGGGCAGTCCGTGTAGGTGAGCCAGCCGCCGGAGGACGGTATGTAGCCGGCTCCGGTCTCCACGCTCAGGTCGTTGATGTCGAGGATCGTCGCGTCGGAGGGCCTGCACATCGTCCCCGATCCGATGTCCTCGGCGGTGGGGATGTACTTCGGCGCCCGCAACACGAGGTTTTTGTCCCGTGCGCTGATCTGCCAGCCGGCTTCCGACTTCGGGGCGTCCGTGATCGTGGGCGAGGCGCTGGGGGAGGTGGCCGTGCCGGCAGCGGGGTCGGCTCCTCCGGAAAGGTCCTGGGCGTCGCCGGAAGCGGTGATGTCCCTCGAGTCGTCCGTCATCACCTGGTAAGCGGCGACGGAACCCCCACCCACCGCCAGCGCCGCAACGACGGCGATCACGGTGATCAGTGCCTTAGGACGGGGTTTGGCGGGACGGGCCGGCGCTTCGGCTCCAGCGGCCGGTGCCGACTGCGGAGGGTACGAAGGGGCGGTGGGAGCCGCGGCCACGAACGCATCCCCCGGGGAGTGTGCCGGCCGTGTCGGCGCGGCGGCCGCGAAGGCGGCCTGAGGAGGCAGCCCCGGCTGGGTGGGGACCGGAGGTGTCGGCGAGGAGCTCGTTGCGGTCGGCGCGGGAGAGGAATGCAGGCGAAGTGTCTCCTCCTGCAGGCTGATCTGCTCCTGCACGGCCGGTGGCAGCCACCAGCCCTCATGCCGGATCAACCCCTCTGTACCGGCCAGGGTGTTGCACGCCTCGATGATCTGCCCAGGAGTGGGCCGGGCGGCCGGATCCTTGGCCAGGCAGCCGACGACGACGCCACGCAGTTCTTCCGGACACGCATCGAGATCAGGTTCGTTCGAGACGATCCGGTACAGCAGCGCGTGCGAGGCACCCTCGCCGAAGGGGTGCCGACCGGTCGCCGCGAAGTATGCGACAAGACCGAGCGCGAAGACGTCCAGAGCAGGCGTGACGTCACCGCCCATGGCCTGCTCTGGCGCCATGTACGCAGGCGTCCCGAGCCGTACGTCCGTACCAGTCAACGCTGTCGTGTCGGCGGCGCGGGCGATGCCGAAATCGATGACACGTGGGCCGTCGGAGGCCAACAGGACATTGGAGGGCTTGAGATCCCGGTGAATGACGCCGGCCCCGTGGATCGTCTGAAGTGCCTCCGCGATACCGGCAGTCAACTGCAACACCGTACGCAGCGGCAGCGTCCCGTGCTGGTACACGGCGGACGCGAGAGAGGGACCGGGAACGTATCCGATCGCGAGCCACGGCTCGGGACCGTCGGTGAAGCTGTCGAGGACGGGTGCGGTGTACGGCCCCTGCACCCGACGTGCTGCTGTGACCTCCTGGGCGAAACGCTTGCGGAACTCCGGATCCTGCGCGTACTCCCGCCGGACGACCTTGAGTGCGACCGGCTGTCCGCCCCGGGTGTGCGACAGGTAGACCATGCCCATGCCGCCCTCGCCCAGCCGTGCCCTGAGACGGTAACCGGCTATCTCTTGGGCGTCGTCGGGCGACAGTGCGTCCATGGGGGAGTCCTTCCGGAGCTTGTGGGGGCTACGCCATGTTACGGAAGGGGTGGGAGCGGTCGGTGGTGCGGCCGGAGTATGACCATCGCCCTTGCGTCCGGACCGCGCCAGGGCGTGACGGTGCAGAAGATCCAGCCGGTGAACCGGTGATCCCGAACATTCGACGGATCTGCACACCGTTCACGGTGAGGTCGTGACAAACCAGGGCACGAACTGAGCACCACTCACTTACCCCGCCGTGCATTGCAGTCTGATACCGCGCAGGAGTCGAACTTGTGAAGGCGACGAGCATTTCGGTGACCGAATGGTCACACACATGAATTCGGTCACCGGAATCCATCGCACCCTCATAACCGCTGACTGGCCGACTCTTCACCCGACGTGCTTTGATCGGTCGCGCTCGAGCACTTCGAATTATTGAACGAAGGGAACCGCCCTCCATGGCCTTCACCCCGCAGATCCAGACCGCCCACATGTCCGACGCCGAGCTGGACACCATCGCCGGCGGCCAGGCGGGCGGCACCGCGGGTGCCGGCGCCGCGGCCGGTCTCTACGTCGAGACGTCGGCCGCCGGCGTCAACGCCGGTCTCGGCGGCGGCGTGGGCCTCGCCGTCTCGCCCGCGGGCATCGCGGCGGACCTGCACCTCAACGCCGCGGTCGCTTCCTGACTCCAGCCGCGCGAAAAGCCCCGGATCTCCGTATCCGGGGCCTTTTCACGTCAAGGGCGCGGCTTTACTTGCCGCCGCCGGCTTTCCCCTTGCCGCCCTTCCCGCCTCGCTTGTCCTCGGTCTTCATCGCATCGTTGACCTGCTTGGCGAGTTCGTCATCAAGCTTCTTGAACTCACGGACAACGGCATCGGACATACTCGCCAGCGCATCGAGCTGCTGCGTGATGTCCTCGCGTCCGTCCTCCCAGTTGGACTCGAAATCCCCGAGCGCGTCATTGACACTGCCGTCGCCGATGTCGTCCTTGTAAGACTCGAAGAGCTTCTTCGTGTGATTCAGACGTGTCTTGATGGAACGCAGCCGGCGCCCGTAGCTCTCCAACTCGGTCAGTGGGAGCGCGAGGTCGCTCTTGCCGTTGCCCATATGGCAGCCCCCCAACGTCCAACGCTCTGATCCCACCTGCACCGTACCCCGAGCCGATCTTCCCGTCGAACGGCTGTGCCCTGTAAGTTCACGTGTGCATACGGTTGTTGACGTTGGTGTGCACGTGACGGGGGTTGCGGTATGGCGGGGCACAGGCCTGCGGACTGGCATGTCCTGGACTTGGACAAGGATCCGACGCCTGGTGATCCGCAGCGGGTGCGCACGCTTGCGAAGCATCTTCACGACTTCGCCGATGACGTCTCCGAGGCGCTGCGTCTGGTCAAGGGCATGGCGGGGGAGGGCACGCTGCTTGAGTGGGCGGGCAAGTCGGCGGACGTCTTCAAGGAGGACTTCGCCGACGTCCCGAAGAACCTCAAGAAGCTGAAGAAGTCCTACGAGATGTGCGGGGACGCGCTGGCGGACTTCTGGCCGAAGCTGGAGCGGGCGCAGTCGCTGGCGGACAAGGCTCTGGTCAAGGGGCGTGAGGCGCGGGACAACCTCTCCTCGGCCCAGTCCCGTCTCGCCTCGGCTGATTCGTGGGTGACGCGGGCCGGCAAGGAGGCGGACAAGTACAAGGACGACCCGACCGGCAGCAAGAGCGCTGAGAAGCCGGACGAGGCGAAGGTGCGTGCCGCGACGCGGGATGTGCAGCATGCCAAGTCGGATCAGTCCAAGGCGCAGTCGGACGTGTCCGATGCTCAGGATGCGCTGGCGGCGGCGAAGAAGATGGCCGAGGACGCGCGCAAGATGCGCGAGGAGGCCGCCCGGGAGGCGAAGTCGAAGATCGACGAGGCCTCGGATGCCGGTATTCAGAACCGGTCGTGGTGGGAGGAGGTCGGCGACTGGTTCGTCGACAACTGGGACACGATCGTCGCGGTGTGCAAGGTCGTCGTGGCGGTGGTCGGGATCGTCGCGATGATCATCGGTGGCCCGATCCTGGGTGCGATCGTGCTGATCGCCGCGGCGGTCGTCCTGGCCGACACGCTCTACAAATACTCCAAGGGACAGGCATCCCTATGGGACGTGGGGCTCGCTGCCCTGGATTGCATACCCGGCATGAAGGGGCTGACCACCCTCGGCGGCCTCGCCAAGGGCCTGAAGGGCCTTGGCAAGGTCGGCCTCAGGGGCATGGCCAAGGGGCTCGGCGGCAACCTGCGCAAGAGCGCACTGAGCATGTTGAAGCGCACGTGCAAGAACGATCCGATCGACGTCGCCACCGGTGAGATGGTCATGTCCGAGGACGACGTCTTCCTGCCGGGCGTGCTTCCGCTGATTCTCCGGCGGCACTACGTCACGGATCAGCGCGCCGGCCGCTGGTTCGGGCGTTCATGGACCTCGACGTTGGACCAGCGGTTGCTTCTGGAACAGTTCGGTGTCCGTCTGGTCACCGAGGACGGCATGGTGCTGGAATACCCGACGCCTGAGCGGTACTTGACGGTCATGCCGGTCGAGGGGCCGCGCTGGGAGCTTTCCTGGGACGGTACGGCCGCCAGCCCGATGGTTGTCAGCCAGCGGGAGATCGGCCAGGAACTCCACTTCGCTCAGGTCACCCCGCACCGGCCGGCAGAGCTGTCCCTCGTCGCCATGACAGACGATCACGGAAACTCGATCGAGGTCTTCTACGACGAGGAGGGTATGCCCCTCGGCGTCTCGCACAGCGGTGGGTACCGCATCGACGTGTCCGTCGTGTCCGGCCGGATCACCGAGTTCTCCCTCGCGAGTGCACCCGATACTCCGACGCTGTGCCGATACGGGTACGACCGCAAGGGGCGACTCACGCATGTCCGTGACGCCTCCGGTCACGCGGAGAAGCTCTTCCATGACGACGAGGACCGCATCAGCGGCTGGGAAGACCGCATCGGTACGGTGTTTCGCTACACATACGACGCCCAAGGCCGCTGCGTGCGGACGACCGGCCCGGACGGCCTGCTCAGCAGCACGTTCCAGTACGACGAAGCGGCCGGGCGGACGGTGTACACCGACTCGCTCGGGCATTCCACCACGTACGAACTCAACGATCACCTTCAAGTGGTCCGGGAGATCGACCCCGTGGGTGGAACGATTGTGCGTGAGTGGGACAGGTACGACCGACTGCTGTCCGAGACCGACCCCTTGGGCCGCACCACCCGCTACACCTACGACGGCCGGGGTGACCTCGTCGAGGTACGCCTTCCCGACAACTCCACCGTGCGGGCCGAGTACGACGAGGAACGCCGGCCCATCGCCCTCGTCGAAGCCGACGGCGCCCGCTGGGAGCGCAGCTATGACGAACGGGGCCGTCTGTCAGGGATGGTGAACCCGGTCGGTGCCTCGACGCGCTTCTCGTACGACGAGAGGGGCGCAAGGTCACAGATCACCGATCCACTGGGCGCTTCGTACCGGATTGCCAATGACGCAGCGGGTCTGCCTCACACCGTCACCGATGCACTCGGACACACCACATGCTACGAACGGAACGCACTGGGGCAGGTGGTCCGCATCACCGATGCCATGGGGGCGGTCACCTCGCTCGCATGGACGCCGGAGGGCAGACTGCTGGAACGTCGGCTGGCGGACGGCTCGGCCGAGTTCTGGCAGCACGACGCGGCAGGCAACCCGGTCTCCTTCACGAGCGCCGCAGGCGCCGTCACGCGTTACGAGCAGGGGCCCTTCGGACTCCCCGTCGCCGTGACGTGCCCGGACGGATCACGCATCGAGTATGCCTACGACACGGAGCTCCGCCTCGCGGCTGTCACCAACGCCCTCGGCCACACCTGGTCGTACAGCTATGACGCGGCCGGGCATCTGTCGCGCGAACGTGATTTCAGCGGCAGAGAGACAACGTACGGGTACGACGCGGCAGGGCAACCCGTCGAGCGCACCAACGGCGCTGGGCAGCGGCTCGTCTGCGCCTTCGACTCCCGGGGGAACCTCCTGAGCCAGGCGACGGACGACGGAGTGATCCACTATCGATACGACCGGGTCGGCCGCCTCATGGAGGCAGCAGGGCCGGACGCCGTGGTCACCTACGAGCGGGACGAACTCGGCGCAGTTCTGCGGGAGACGTGCAACGGCCGGTCACTGGAACTCGACTACGACCTCATGGGGCGCCGAATACGCCGCCGCACCTCTTCCGGGGCCGTGACCGCATGGGAGTACGATGCGGGCCACCGTCTGACAGCGCTGCACACCAAGGGCATCAGTGTTCAGCTCGGCTACGACTCCATGGGGCGCGAGACCGAACGCAGGCTGGGCGCGGGAGCCTCGCTCAGCCAGTCGTGGGACGCCGTCGGCCGGACCACCGGTCAGGTCCTGTACGCCACGGGACGTGCTCTCGGCAGCCAAGGCCGAGGCGTCGAGGTCTGGCGGCGAACCTATGGCTACCGTCCCGACAACTTCCTGACGGACAACGACGACAGCGTCCAGGGGCATGACCGGTTCGACCTCGACGCCCACGGCAGGGTCCTCGCGGCGAACTCTCCGCGCCGGCGGGAGCACTACGCGTACGACGCCGCCGGCAACCTCGCACACAGCGGGGGAGTACCCGAGCCGGGAGGCCAGGCCGGCGCGCCTGTCGTGGACCGGGAGTATCAGGGACTGCTGCTGCGCCGCAGCGGGCGCACCCGTTACGCATACGACGGTCAAGGCCGAGTCGTGTCCGTCACGCGGCGCCTGCTGTCGGGTGGATCCCGGACGTGGCAGTACCGCTGGGATGCCTTCGACCGCCTGACCGATGTCGTCACTCCTGACGACCGCCACTGGCACTACCTGTACGACCCGCACGGTCGCCGCATCGCCAAGCAGTTGCTGGCGCAGGACGGCACGGTCATCGAGCAGACCGACTTTGCCTGGGAGGGAACCCGCCTCGCGGAACGGATCCAGCCCCAGGGCGACGGCGCGTCGAGGGCGACCACATGGCACTGGCAGCCGGGCGAGCACAGGCCACTCGCGCAGACCGAGCGGGTCTTCACGGCGTCCGGCGGAGATGCGGGCGGCCAGGAGGAGATCGACGCCAGATTCTACGCGATCGTCACCGATCTGGTCGGCACACCGACCGAACTCGTCGATGGTGACGGAAGCATTCACTGGAGGCGCCATACCTCGGTCTGGGGCGTGCCGTTCGAGACCGCGGGGAATGAACCAGCGTGTCCGCTGGGCTTTCCGGGCCAGTATCACGACATCGAGTCCGGGCTGGATTACAACGTCCGGCGCTACTACGACGCGGAGAACGCCCGATACATAGCACCGGACCCACTCGGACTGGACGCGGCCCCCAACAACTATTCCTATGTCCCCAACCCGTTCACATGGAGCGACCCCTTCGGCCTGGTCTGTACAGACCTCGGTGGCTGGTACGGGAGGCTTTCGCCCGCGCGTAAGGGCAATGAGATCAACCACATACCGGCCAAGGCGGCTTACGCTCATCTCAGCCTGACCGACCATATGGGTCCTGCCATTCGCATGGAGCGGCGTGACCACCGGCTCGTCTCGAGTACGGATTCGCGCGGCTACTCGGCCACTCCATGGCGCAATGCGCAGCGTGACCTGATCGATCAGGGCAAGTTCGACGAGGCCATGAAGATGGACATCGACGACATCCGTGCGCGTTTCGGTACGAAATATGACCAGCATATAGCCGATATGGTCGCCAGCTTGAAGGACAACGCCGGTCTGCAGAAGATGCTGTCCGACAACGGCTGGGCGATCAATTACGACCTGCTGAAGTGAGGCAAGACAATGGAAATCATCCTGGACCCTCCGAATGGTGTTCCGCCGGTGACCATGGGGATGCCGTTCGAGGAGGCCGTCACAGCTGCTGCTTCCTGGGGCGAAGTGCGCGTGATGGGGCCCTTCGATCATGATCCCACGGTGCAGATTCAGGCTATGGGGGACGACTTCGACGTCGTCGTCGTCCTCAAGGATCAGAAAACGGTCAATGCCGTCGATGTCTCGGCTCCCGAGGAGGAGGACTCAGACCTGCGTGTCATGTGGCGCGGATTCGACGTCTTCCGGACTCCTGCTCGTCAGTTGCTCCAGGCGTTCTCCGAGGCGGGATACCGAATCGACGACTCCAACCCCGAGGAACCCGTCGTGCTCGACCTGACGATCGCCTTCAACCGCTGGACATCCCAGGAGGTCCCCGTGGACCCCGAAGACGGTCTGCCGCTGTATTTCACGGCGGCCCTGGTCTCGAACGAGAACCCGTCCGTCTGACCGCAGGGTGGCCACCGTTCATGCCCTGGGTGCTCTCGAAGCCAGTACTGCATCCTCACCTGGAGCATGCCCCTCGCTCGGAGTGCACCGACGCGTTCTGCCACACGCCCTGCTCGTTCTTCGCCAGGGAGACCGAGTAGCGGACGTAGGGGTCCGTGCCTGCCGGGTTCCCCTCGACCTCGCTGGTCTTGCGGTTCCTGGTCTTCGCCGCGCTTTCGTCCGTGCAGTAACTGAGCGATGCTCCCTTGCCGTTCCCTGCTAGGTTGACCTTGGGATTGAAGGCGGGCAGCTTGCCGATGACGGTGACGTTCTTGTCCGTGTAGGACTTGATCCATTCCTTGGTCAGCCCGCGAACCCCTTCTGTGTCGTAGAAGGCGACGGCCTCGCTGTCGGGGTCGTTTTCGATGATCGCCGCGTACCCGGCCCGGATTTCCTCCTTGCCGTCGTTGAGCACGGCCTGCTCGACGGGATCGCCGCTTGTCCAGTTCTCGAAGGTCAACCGGAAGCTGCTCGGGATGGTGATCTCAGGGCGCTCGGGGCCGGGCGGTGACGATGCCGACGGGCTCGGCCCTGAATCCGTGCCCTTGATGCCGTCCGACGACTTGTCGTCACCACCTCCACCGCAGGCGGTGAGCAGCAGTGCCGCCGTCGCGGTCAGCGTGGCGGCGGTGGTGCTCAGAGCGCGGCGTGCCACGGTTCGTCTCCCATGATGTTCGGTGTGTGCGGCAGGGAACGCAGCCGCCCGCTCCCCGCGACCCCACGCAGCGCTCCCATCGCGTCAGCGGTTGATCGACTGGATCTCCTGGACGTTCATGTCCTGGGTGGTCTCGAAGGTGCCGTCGGGGAGGGCGCCGCCGGTGCCGTCGGAGCCCTCCCAGGTGATCTGCCAGGTGACGCTGGCGGAGAGCTGGTACGGGGTGCCGTTGGTGGCGCGGAGGTAGCGGATGCCGCAGGGCGGGGTCTTCTCGGCGTCGCCCTTGGTGTACGGGGTACCGATCGAACCGTCCTCGTTGATCTCGCAGTCGCCGGAGGCGGGGAAGACCTCGGCGTCCTCGGTGCCCGGCTCCAGGTGCAGGGCGACCGGCTTGGCGGTGGTCTCCGCCCACAGGCCCGTGTTCGGGAGCTCGGCGCGGACCTTGACCTCCTTGAAGGTGCCCTTGTCCAGCCAGACCCAGGTCGGCAGATTGACCGTGGACTTGCCCGCCGGCTTCAGGTCGACCTTCGTGTCCGGGACCTTGACCTTGTTGTAGGCGTACTCGGCGAGTGTCTTCGGGGTGGGCGTGTTCGGGTCGTCCGGGACCTCGCCGGCGTCGACCCAAAACATGATGCGGCCGCAGTCCCAGGACTCCGAGTCGTTGGGGTCGGGGGCGACGCCGCGCCAGAAGTAGCCGTCCTTGCCGAGGTTGTAGTTCTTGTAGCCCTCGGCGGTGCTGTTCGTCGGCGCCTGCAGATCGAAGTTGTCCGCCGGCTTGCCGTCCCGGTAGTGATCGGTCCAGAGCCCCTTGCCCCACCAGGACTCGTGGATTCCGACGTCGCCGCCGCTGTCCGTGTCCACGAAGTGCTTGAGCTGCTCCGGAGTGAAGGCGGGCTCGTACCAGCAGGCAGGCGGCTTCCAGTTGGGATCGACTGTGCCGAGGTTTCCTTCCTTGCCGTCGCCACCCCCACCGCTCGGATACGTGACCTGGATGTTGGAGACGGAGGCGGAGAGGCTTCCCTTGCCGTCAGCTCCGCCCTGTGCGCCGGGGGGCGTCGCCTCGCCGGAGACCGGCTTGTTGGCGTAAGCCGGGCCGGCGGTGCAGACGAGGGATCCCGCCGCCAAGGCCACGATGAGCTGCGTTCGCCTGGATGTGGTCAGCCTCGACATGCCTCCGCCTTCCCCTCGACGGTGACCTGCTGGGCGCGCCACACCGGATTGCCCTTCACGGACGTCATGAGGATGGTGAACTTCTGGAAACTGGCCAGGCTTTCCTTCGTGCGGTGGACCTTCTCGGACTTGACTTCCTTGCCGTAGACCTTGGACTGGTCCTCACAGAACGTGACGCTGACCGTCTTGACCTTCTCCGACTCGTCGCCCGGGCTGATTTCGGCCTGGTAGTACCGGTCCTCGCCCGTGAGCGTCCAGCCGCCGTCCACGTACTCCTTGATCTGCGAGTGCGCGTACTGGGCAGCCTGGCCCGAGGAGTAGAACTGGAAGGCGGGGTCGCCCGGATCCTGCTCCGTGATGCCGTGGTTCAGCGCTCGGATGTAGTTGGCGGCGTCCGCGAGGGCTGCCGCGCTGTCCTGGTCCGACGGCTTCTCGAAGTCGAAGACCAAGTCGAGGTCCTTCGGAAGACTCACGTCAGGCCGGTCGACGTCCGTCGACGCCGAGCCGGGGGCCGAAGCGGTAGGACTGCTTGCTCCCTTGTCCGCTCCCTTGATGTCGTCCGAGGAGTCGTCGCCGCCACCGCCGCATGCGGTGAGCAGCAGTGCCGCTGTCGCGGTGAGCGTCACGGCTGTCGTTTTCAGAGCGCGGCGGGCCACGGGCGTTCTCCCCCGGTGTTGGATCATCGTCTGATGTGTGCGGCAGAGAACGAAGCTATCAGGGGCGGGTAATGGGACCTTGGGGAGCAGTGACGGAATGTGTGGGGAATGTGGGGAGCATGGCGTGGCAGTTGCGAACGCTGGAGCGCCTCGGGGAACGCGTCACCTTCCGGTAACCCTTCAGCTCGGTCGCAGTGGTGGTCAGGGCGCGGCGGGCCACGTTTCCTCCCCCGAAGTTCGGTGTGTGCGGCAGTGAAACCATCAGGGGTTCGTCACGCCCCGTCGGGGTCGCAGCGGATGCGTGGGGAATGTGAGGAGCGTGCGTGGCAATCGCGAAGGTAGCGAACCCTGCCGCTCGGTCGCAGGCGCGAGCGCAGCCACCTACGAGGGCAAATCGGACGTCAACGACCTTCGGTTCCTACGCACTTCGACGACCTCAATAAGAGTCAATAAGATCTCTGTAGGCTCAGCACACCTCTAGGCCCACAGTTCGCCTCACCGCACTCCACACACGACCCCAGGACACCCGCCATGCCGCGACGCCGCACCTCAAGCTCGTCAAGCTCGACGGGAAGTACGTCGGGAACGACGGGAACGACGGCTCCGAGGAATCGGACGCCGCAGCCGGTGAGGATCCGGCGGCGGTCGTTCGGGGACTTCGTCAAGGCGTTCTTCGCGTTCGTCGCCCTGGCCGTTCTCCTCGTCGGTGTGCCGGGCGCGCTGGCCACGCAGATCGGGTGGCCGTTGCCGAACGGGGTGCCGAGCCTCGACTGGCTTCAGCAAGAGATCACCGTCGACACGTTCCTGAACATCCTCACCGTCGTGGTGTGGCTGGCGTGGGCCCAGTTCACCGCCTGCGTGCTGGTGGAGATGAAGGCCGCGCTGTCCGGTGTCGGTGTGCCGGGGCGGGTGCCGGGTGCCGGGCCCAGTCAGTTGCTCGCCCGGCAGCTCGTCGCCGCGCTGCTGCTCGTCGGCGCCACCGCCGCCAGCTTCGCGCCCGGTCTGTCGCAGCTCGGGCAGAGCGGCTACGACGCCAACCACAAGCCCGCCTCCGCCGCGGCCCAGCAGACCCCGGGTCTCTTCGCCCAGCAGCAGGAGCAGGCCGCCGACACCGCGGCCGCCCTCGCCGAGCAGGCCTCGCACGCCGCCTCGCACGCCGACGCCGGTGGCAGCACCGCCAAGCAGGGCGACACGAAGTACTACCGGATCCAGCCGCCCGAGGGGCGTCACCACGACTCCCTGTGGGAGATAGCGGAACGGCACCTCGGTGACGGGCGTCGCTACAAGGAGATCTTCGAGCTCAACAAGGACCGCGTCCAGCCGGACGGGTCCAAGCTCTCCGAGGCCAGTCTCATCCGGCCCGGATGGATCATGGAGATGCCGGGCGACGCGCGCGGTGGCGAGCTCGTCGAGATGCCCGACGAGGCTCCCAACGTGTCGCCGGACGTGCAGCAGCAGATCGCCGATTACGCCCAGACGGGGGACCACGCCCAAGGCGGCGGCAGTGGTGCCCAGGGCGGCGGGCACGAGCACGCCGGTGGTGGTCCTTCCACCTCCCAGGTCTCCCTGCCCGAGCAGCGGCCCGCTCCCGACACCGGCCACCAGCAGGCCACCGGGGTCGGAGCCGAGTCCGACAGCTCCTTCGGTCTGCCCGAGGCGCTGCTCACCGCACCCCTCCTCGCCGCCGGTCTCCTCGGTGCCCTGGGGCGGCGGCGCCGGCAGGCGCTCTGGCAGTCGGCGTTCGGGGCCGTCGGCGGGCGGCGCGGTATGGAGCCGCCCACGCCGAGCGGCGACGCGCAGGACGTCCAGGACGCGCTGCTCGTCGGCGCCGACCCCGAGGGCGTGCGGCTGCTCGACCGGAGCCTGCGCGGTCTCGCCGCCTCCCTCGCCGAGGAGTCGCGGCCCCTGCCGGTCGTGTACGCCGCCTGGCTCAGCAACGGCGACCTGCACCTCCAGCTCGCCCAGCCCGCCGGGAAGCCGCCCGCCCCCTGGCAGCAGGGGCAGGACCAGACCTTCTGGATGCTGGCCCGGACGGACGCCGAGCGCTACGAGGACGTCGACACGGCCGCGCCCTACCCGGGGCTCGTCAGCCTCGGCACCATGGACGACTCGCGGCTGCTGCTCAACCTGGAGGCCGTGCCCGGCATCGTCTCCCTCTCCGGCCGGGAGGCCGACCGGGCCGCCGTCTTCGCGTCCGTCGCCGCCGAGTTGGCGACCAACGGGTGGTCCGACCGCATGACCATCACGCTCGTCGGCTTCGGGCAGGACCTGACGCCTCTCGCCCCGAACCGGATCCGGCACCTCGAGGACGTCGAGGCGCTCGTCGAGACCATGGAGGCCGAGACGCGGCAGCGGCGGGGCGCCCTGGGCGCGGCCGGGCACGACTCCGTCCTCACCGGGCGCACCGGGCCCGCCCAGCACACCCGCTGGGCCCCGCACCTCGTCCTGCTCGCCGCCCAGCCGTCCGCCGAGGACGCCGTCAAGCTCGCCGAACTCGCCGCCGACGCCGGCCGCCTCGGCATCGGCTACCTCGTCGGCACCGAGACCGGTGACCTGCCGGGCGCCGCGTGGGAGATGGAGATCACCGGCCAGGGCAAGCTGCTCGCGCCCCTCCTCGGGCTGGAACTCGACGCCCAGCTGCTGCCCGCCGCCCAGCAGCGGGCCGTCGTCGAGCTGTTCGTCGACGCCGACCCCGAGAACCGGCCCGACGGCGGCCCGGCCAACAGGCCGCCGTTCCTCGTCGACATCAGCGAGCAGGGGCGGCCGGCCGTCTACGCCCGGCTCGTCGGGCCGTACGAGATCATCGGCCTCGACACCCCGGACGGGGACCGCAGCGCCCTCCTCCACGAGGCGCTCGCCCTGCTGCTCCTGCACCGCGAGGGTGTGCACCCGCGCGTGCTGTCCTCGGCGCTGTGGCCGCGCGGCGTCACCGACGACGTACGGGGCGCGCTGCTGGACCGGCTGCGCGACTGGCTCGGCGCCGACCCCGACGGCACCCCTCGCCTCGGCACCGACAGCAGCGGCCGGCTCACGCTCGCCAAGTCCGTCGTCTCCGACCTGGACGTCCTGCGGTCGCTCTACCACGAGGCCACGCAGGGCAAGGGCGTCGACAGCCGGGCCGTGCGCGGGCGGCTGCTCACCGACGCGCTCGTGCTGGTGCGCGGGCCGCTGCTCGCCGACCGGCCCGAGGGCCGCTACCGGTGGCTCACCCACGAGATCGTCGACGCCCAGCTGCCGCTGCTCGTCGCGGACACGGGGCTCGCGCTGTGCGAGTTCCACATGGAGAAGAACCGCGCCGAGAAGGCCATCGAGGCCCTCAACGCCGCCCTGCGCACCGCCCCGGCCGACGAGCGCCTGTGGCACGAGCTGCTGCGCGCCGCCCACGCCACCGGCGACACCTCCCGGCTGACCGCGCTCGCCACCGATCTCATCGGCCGCAGCGGGGCCCGAGGCCTGCCGCCGCGCACCGAGGCACTGCTCGACGAGCTGCTGCCGACGTGGCGCGACGCGATCGCCGCGGTGGGATGAACACCGGGATCCTGGTCATCGCCGCCGCGCTGTGGGGCGCGGCGGCGGGTGCGTTTCTGCCGCGCGCGGCCTACCGGTTCTCGGCCCCCTCGGGGGAGCCCTGGCGGGAGCGGTGCCCCGGCGGGCACGCCCTCAAGGGCTGGCTGGGACGGGCCTCCTGCCCGGAGTGCGCGCAGGGCCCAGAGGGCGCGGCGGGTGCAGAGGGCGCGGAGCGCGAAGAGGCCGGATACGGGCCCCGTACGACACCACTGGTGATCGCCACCGCCCTCGTCTGCGCCGCCCTCGCCGCCGCCACCGGCACCCGGCCCGAGCTCGGGGTGTGGCTGCTGCTCGCGCCCGTCGGGGTGCTGCTCACGGCCGTCGACTTCCGGGTGCGGAGGCTGCCCGACCCGCTCACGCTCCCGTTCGCCGCGGCCGCGCTCGTCCTGCTCGGCCTCACCGCGCTCGTGCCCGAACACGCGGGGGAGTGGACGACCGCCCTGCTCGGCTCGCTCGCGCTGGGCGGCGGCTACTTCGTGCTGTTCCTCATCAACCCCGCGGGGATGGGCTTCGGCGACGTCAAGCTCGCCCTGGGCGCGGGGGCGGTACTCGGCTGGTACGGCTGGCCGACGGTGATGCTCGGCACGTTCGCCGGGTTCCTGCTCGGGGCGCTGTACGGCGGTGCCCTCGTCGTCGCGCGGCGGGCCGGGCGCAAGACGGCCATCCCCTTCGGGCCGTTCCTGATCTCCGGCGCCCTCCTCGGACTGCTGGCCGGGGCCTACGCGGCCTGACGTCTTCAGGGCCCCAAGGTCCGACGTGCCTCAGCGCCGCAAGGCCCGACGTGCCTCAGGTCCCCAAGGTCCGACGTGCCTCAGGGCCCCAGGCCTGACGTCCTCAGGGCCCCAAGGCCTGGCGTCCAGCGCCCCGAACGGCTGGCGTACGCTGGGCTGGTCCGTCCACAACCCTTACGAAAGGGACGCCCGGTGACCGAGAAGGCCGACCTTCAGCCCATCCTCGACCGTGCTGCCGCCGGTGGGCGGATCACCCCCGACGAGGCGCTCCTGCTGTACCGGGACGCACCGCTGCACGCGCTGGGCGCCGCCGCCGACGCCGTACGCCGCCGCAGGTACGCCGGCACCGAGCACATCGCGACGTACATCATCGAGCGCAACATCAACTACACGAACGTCTGCGTCACGGCGTGCCGCTTCTGCGCCTTCTACGCCGCCCCCAAGGACACCGCCAAGGGCTGGACCCGCGACCTGGACGACATCCTGCGCCGGTGCGCCGAGACGGTCGAGCTGGGCGGCACCCAGATCATGTTCCAGGGCGGACACCACCCGGACTACGGCGTCGAGTACTACGAGAAGCACTTCTCCGCCATCAAGCAGGCCTTCCCGCAGCTGGTCATCCACAGCCTGGGGGCGTCCGAGGTCGAGCACATGGCCCGGATCTCCAAGGTCGGCGTCGAGGAGGCGATCCAGCGCATCCACGCCGCCGGGCTCGACTCCTTCGCCGGTGCCGGTGCCGAGCTGCTGCCCGAGCGGCCCCGCAAGGCCATCGCCCCGCTGAAGGAGTCCGGCGAGCGCTGGCTGGAGA
Source organism: Streptomyces coeruleofuscus (assembly GCF_039532725.1). Taxonomy (NCBI): domain Bacteria; kingdom Bacillati; phylum Actinomycetota; class Actinomycetes; order Kitasatosporales; family Streptomycetaceae; genus Streptomyces; species Streptomyces coeruleofuscus. Next base: position 66,644 of record NZ_BAAASE010000015.1, on the reverse strand, counting down.
TCATGGAGATCGCGCACAACCTGGGCGTCGAATCCACCTCCACCATGCTGATGGGCACCGGCGAGACCAACGCCGAGCGCATCGAGCACCTGCGGATGATCCGGGACGTCCAGGACCGCACGGGCGGCTTCCGCGCCTTCATCCCCTACACCTACCAGCCCGAGAACAACCACCTGAAGGGCCGGACGCAGGCGACCCTCTTCGAGTACCTGCGGATGATCGCGGTCGCCCGGCTGTTCATGGACAACATCGCCCACATCCAGGGCTCGTGGCTGACCACGGGCAAGGAGGTCGGGCAGCTCTCCCTGCACTACGGCGCCGACGACCTCGGCTCGATCATGCTGGAGGAGAACGTCGTCTCCTCCGCGGGCGCCAAGCACCGCTCCAACCGGATGGAGATCATCGACCTGATCCGGAAGGCCGGGCGGGTGCCCGCGCAGCGGGCGACCACGTACGAGCACCTCGTCGTGCACGACGACCCGGCGAACGACCCCGTCGACGACCGCGTGGTCTCGCACATCTCCTCCACGGCCATCGAGGGCGGCACGGCTCACCCCGAGCTGAAGCTGCTCGCCTCCAACTGAGTCGGCACGGAGAGGCAGTTGGAAACCATTCACACGGCCGACGCCGTCCGCGTCACCTGGGACTCCGAGCCCGTCAAGGGCGGTGCCGTTGCCGTCGGACGGGACCGGATCGGTGCCGTCGGAAAGCTCGACGACGTCCGCGAGGCGTTCCCCCGGGCCAGGGTCCGCAGGTGGCCCGGGACCCTCGGTCCCGCCCGAGTCCACGAGGGCCCGCTCCCGGACGCCCCGAGCCCGCGCGAACGCGTCCACGAGGTGCTGAAGCTCGGCGCGGTCGCGGTCCTGGAGGAGTACGTCGACTCGCCGGAACTCCGGTCCGCGGCCGACCGCAACGACGTCGTCGTCCTGCCGAGTGCGCGCCGCACCGCGATCGTCCCGACCGGCCGCGCCGACCTCGCCGTCTTCGACGAGGCGGGGGAGTGCGTCGCGACGGTGTGCGCGGGGCGGCTGGTGCACAGGCGGCGCTGACGGCGTCGTCGTGAAGGGCTTTGAGGCGGGCCTTCTGCAGCACCCTTTTGATCCTTCAGCCCGCGAACGCCTCCCCGAACGCCCCCGGCGCCTGCCTCACCCCACTGCAATCGGTCGCCGGCTGGCCCGGCGTGGAGCCGTTCGCGCACTGCCGGTCCCGCGCGGCCGACCACATCGACACCCACCCGATGCCCTTCTCCTCGGCGAAGGCCCGGACCTCGGCCGCGTCGGCGAGCGTGAAGGTCTCGCCGTCGACGTCGTTGACGCCGATCATCGAGGTGAGCGCCATGCCCTGCCAGGCGGCCGCGTCCGAAGTGCCGAAGACCTTCTTCAGCTGGGAGTGCGCGGCCTTGGCGGCCGTGATCGCGTAGCCGCCCATGTCACCGTCGTACGAGGTGCCGTAGTTCATCGTCATCAGGTTGACCGTGGCGACCTGGACGCCGTTGTCGTTGGCGGAGCCGAGCAGCGCCAGGCTGTCCTTGCCGAGGCCGGAGGGCATGACCGGGAGCGTGAAGGAGACCTCCAGATCCGTACGCTCCTTCTGGAGCAGCGCGATCGCCTCCGAACGCAGGGCGACGGAGCCGGAGTCGGCCAGTTCGTCGCCCTCGACGTCGAAGTCGGCCCGGGTGGCACCGGCCGCGTCGAGGGCCTTGCCGTACGCCGCCGCCAGTTCCGTCGCGCTGTCGCAGGCCGCCGCGAGCTCCTTGCCGGAGGCGCCGCCGAACGAGACCCGGACCTGGCCGCCGTCCTTCACCAGCCGGGCGATACGGGACTTCACCGCAGGGTCGCCGATGGCTTGGGTGCCGTCCCAGCGCGGGGTGCAGTCGTCGCCGTCGGCCAGGACGAAGGCGAGGTTGTACGTCGTCGGGGAGCCGGCGGACTCGGTGCCGGCGGCCTCCGCGGCGCTCACGTACGGGGCGTACGCGGTGCCGGCCCCGGCAGGGGGTGAGGAGGAGGCGGGTGGCGAGGTGCCGGGCGCGGCCGGCAGCGAGGGCGCCGGGCGAGCCGCCTCGCCCTGTTCGGAGCACGCCGTGGCGACCAGGGCGACCAGGCAGCCCAGTGCGACCGCCGCCGGCTTCCGGTGACTCCTCATGACACGTGCTCCCGTTCTCGTGAGACCTCAGGGGTACACACCAAGTACGTTTCCCGGCCGCGAACGTCTCCCGAGGCGGCATGGAACGCCGTGTCACGGCGGAAGCCGCGGCTTCTCCCGGGTGGGCGTACTGCAACAATGGGCCCGTGACCCGCGCATCCCTGGACAAGCAGCCGCACGAAGTCGCCTCGATGTTCGACGACGTGGCGGAACGGTACGACCTGACCAACGACGTGCTGTCCCTCGGCCAGGACCGGCGATGGCGCAAGGAGGTCGCCAAGGCGGTCGACGCGCGCCCCGCGCAGAAGGTCCTCGACCTGGCGGCGGGCACGGGCACGTCCTCGCTGCCCTTCGCCCGGACCGGCGCGTACGTCGTCCCCTGCGACTTCTCCCAGGGCATGCTCCGGGTCGGCAAGCAGCGGCAGCCCTGGCTGCCCTACACCGCCGGTGACGCGACGCGGCTCCCCTTCAAGGACGACACCTTCGACGCCGTCACCATCTCCTTCGGGCTGCGCAACGTGCAGGACACGGATGCCGCCCTGCGGGAGATGTACCGGGTGACCCGGCCCGGCGGACGGGTCGTGATCTGCGAGTTCTCGCACCCCACCTGGGCGCCGTTCCGCACCGTCTACACCGAGTACCTGATGCGCGCCCTGCCGCCGGTGGCGCGAGCCGTGTCCTCCAACCCCGACGCCTACGTCTACCTCGCCGAGTCCATCCGGGCCTGGCCCGACCAGCCCGCGCTGGCCGGGCGGCTGGGCGAGGCCGGCTGGTCGCGGGTGGCCTGGCGCAACCTGAGCGGCGGGATCGTCGCCCTGCACCGGGGCTTCAAGAAGAGCTGACCGCAAGGCGCTAAGGGGAGCTGAGGACCATGTACGGGTCGCCGGGCTCGTCCAGCTCCCGCTGGAGACCACCCCTGGGCGGCTTCGGGATCCGCGGCTCGTGCACGCCCCCGCCGCCCTCGCCGGGGCCGAAGTCGAACCACACGTAGACCATCGACTCCCGCGGCACCGCCGCACCGGGCCGCGGATACTGGCGCACGACGTAGTCGACGACGGCGAGATGGAAGTCGGGCCGGTCCGGTGCGTTGAGGAGCAGGCCCTGCGCCCGGGCCGTCTCCCGCGCGTCCACGGCCATCAGGCCCACAAGACGCGGTACACGCACATCGGGTGTTTTGCGGGATATGTGCACAGATGTCACCCCCAGCGGTACAGGCAGGGTAACTCCCGCCCCACACCGGCCGGAAGCGACAGATGTCTTTCTGTGACAGTCGACTACGCAGCGTCAACGGGCGGTGGCCGGAGGTCGAGCCGGTAGCAGTGTCCCGACCGCTCCGAGGCCGGTGTCGTGAACGTCTGCGCGAGGCGCATCCCCAGCCGCCGCGCGACCGCGATGGACCGGGTGTTGCGGGCGTCGACCATCGCCACCACGCCCGGGACGCCGGCCGCCCGCGTCCGCTCCAGCGTCTGCCGGGCGGCCGCGGTGACATAGCCCTTGCCCCAGTGCTCCCGGCCCAGCCTCCAGCCGATCTCGATCTGGCCCGCCGGCCCCCAGTCCCGCTCCCAGGGCTGGGCGCCCGTGAAGCCGATGACGTGCCCGGACTCGTCGAGCATGCTCCACAGGCAGAAACCGAGCTCGGCGTCGTGCCGGCGCTGGCGGGCGGTGAGCTCCTCGTAGACCGACAGCTCGGCGGCCCTGCCGCCGTGGAACTCCATGACGTCCGGGTCGTCGAAGAGCCGGTGCCAGACGAACGCGTCCTCGTGGGTGGGGACGCGCAGCCGCACGGCGGGGAGAGCTCGGTTCATGGAGGCAGCCCTTCAGCAGGTGACGATCGCCGCTGCATAGACTGCCCATGTCCTGTGCCGGTCGGCACGCAGATTTCGAACTTGGGGAGATCCCGCCGTGACCGTCGTGACCGAGCCGCTCTCCGAGAACACCGCCGATGTGATCGTCGTGGGCGCGGGGCCGGCCGGCTCCACGACCGCCTACCACCTCGCCAAGGCGGGACTCGACGTCCTACTGCTGGAGAAGACCGAGTTCCCGCGCGAGAAGGTCTGCGGCGACGGCCTCACCCCACGCGCCGTCAAACAGCTGGTGGCCATGGGCATCGACATCTCGGAAGAGGCCGGCTGGCTGCGCAACAAGGGCCTGAGGATCATCGGCGGCGGCGTGCGGCTCCAGCTCGACTGGCCGGATCTCGCCTCCTTCCCCGACTACGGCCTCGTCCGCAAGCGTGACGACTTCGACGAGCAGCTCGCCCGGCAGGCCCAGAAGGCGGGCGCCCGGCTGTTCGAGCGCTGCAACGTCGGCGCGCCGATCCTGGACGAGCGCACGGGCCGTATCACCGGCGTGCACGCCAAGCTGGGGGAGGAGAAGCGCGAGGTCACCTTCCGTGCCCCGCTGGTCGTGGCCGCCGACGGCAACTCCACGCGCTTGTCCCTCGCGATGGGCCTGCACCGCCGCGAGGACCGCCCGATGGGCGTGGCCGTGCGGACGTACTTCACGAGCCCGCGCCACGAGGACGACTACCTGGAGTCCTGGCTGGAGCTGTGGGACCGCCGCGGCGCGCAGGACCGTCTCCTGCCCGGCTACGGCTGGATCTTCGGCATGGGCGACGGCACCTCGAACGTCGGCCTGGGCGTGCTGAACACCTCCGACTCCTTCAAGGAGCTGGACTGGCGCGAGGTCCTGAAGGCCTGGTGCGCGTCCATGCCGGAGGACTGGGGCTACACCCCCGACAACATGACCGGGCCCATCCGCGGCGCCGCCCTCCCCATGGCCTTCAACCGCCAGCCCCACTACACCAAGGGGCTGTTGCTGGTGGGCGACGCCGGCGGTCTGGTGAACCCCTTCAACGGCGAGGGCATCGCCTACGCCATGGAGTCCGGCCAGATCGCCGCCGACGTCATCGTCCAGGCCCACGCGCGCTCGACCCCCGCGGGGCGTGAACTGGCCCTCCAGCGCTACCCGCGCGTCCTGAAGGACACCTACGGCGGCTACTACACGCTCGGTCGGGCCTTCGTGAAGCTCATCGGCAACCCGAAGGTCATGCAGATCGCCGCCCAGCGCGGCCTCACGCACCCGCTGCTGATGAAGTTCACGCTGAAGCTCCTCGCGAACCTCACCGACCCGACCGGGGGCGACGCGATGGACCGCATCATCAACGGCCTGAGCAAGGTGGCGCCGAAGGCCTGACCAGGCCCAGGCCCCGGGCCTTCGGCGCCGAAGGTTTGACCAGGCCCAGGCCCAGGCCCAGGCCCCGGGCCTTCGGCGCCGAAGGCCCGGTCAGCCGCTCAGGGCCGCGACGTTGGCGGCCCGGCGCGCGAGCACCTCGTCCCGCCGGTCCGCCATCTGCCGCAGCGCGTCCTTGCGTTCCCGCCCGGACAGCCGGTCCAGGTACACCTGCCCGTTCACATGGTCGGTCTCGTGCGCCAGGCAGCGGGCGAAGTAGCCCGTGCCCTCGATGACGAGCGGTTCGCCGTCCCGGTCGTACCCGTGCACCACGGCCCGGTCCGGACGAGGTACGTCCATCGCGGCGCCCGGCACCGACAGGCACCCCTCGCCGTCGTCGAGCAGCCGCCGGCCCGCCGGGTCGAGCGGTTCCAGCACCGGATTGACGATGTGCCCGACGTGCCGCACCCCGTCGTCGTCCGGGCAGTCGTACACGAAGAGCCGCAGATCGACCCCGACCTGGTTCGCGGCGAGTCCGGCTCCGTCCGCGATGTACATGGTCAGGAACATGTCGTCGATCAGCGCGGCGAGGTCCGGACCGAACTCGGTGACGTCCCGGCACGGCTTGTGCAGAACCTCCTCGCCGACCTCGGTGATCCGCCGTACCCTCCCGTTCCCGGCCTCGGGCGCGAGCCGAGGGTAGGAGTCGACGGGCCGTCCCTGCACGAAAACGCTGGGCATCTGCTGTCTCCCTGTGATGGTGAGGATGCTGTGAGTGGCGGGAACCGGGCTTCCGGCACCGGACGCCCCTGCCTACCCTCCGGGAATCATGACAACAGAACACGCGCAGCAGTCCCAGGAGCAGTCCGGCCACACCCGCAGACGCTTCCTCACGGCCACCGGGGGAGCCGCCGGGGCCGTCGCCCTGGGGTCCGGCATCGCCGGTGCCGCACCGGCCCCCGGCGGCGGCGGACGCGTCGCCGTCCTCGGTGGTGGCGTCTCCGGCCTCAGCGCCGCCCACGAACTCGCCGAGCGCGGCTACGCCGTCACCGTCTACGAGTACTACGACGCCCTCGGCGGCAAGGCCCGCTCGATGGACGTCCCGGGCACGGGCACCGGTGGCCGCCGGCCGCTCCCCGGCGAGCACGGCTTCCGCTTCTTCCCCGGCTTCTACCGGAACCTGCCGGACACCATGCGCCGCATCCCTTTCGCCGGCAACGCCGACGGCGTCCGCGGCAACCTCCGCTCCGGCACCGAGGCGCTGTTCGCCCGCGGCTCGGGACGGCCGGACCTGCACTTCCCGCTCCGCCGCGCCACCACCCCGCCGCGCCCCGGCGACCTCACGCCGTCCTGGATCCGCGACCAGATCCTGTCCGTCCTCGACCTCGGCACCCGCCTGCCCGCCCACGAGGCCGCCTACTTCGCCAACCGTCTCCTCGTCCACCTCACCAGCTGCGAGGCCCGCCGCGAGGGCCAGTGGGAGCAGGTCGCCTGGTGGGACTTCATCCGCGCCGAGGAGATGAGCCAGGAGTACCGCACGCTCCTCGGTATCGGCCAGACCCGCAATCTCGTCGCCACGCGCGCGGAGGTGGCGTCCACCAGGACCGTCGGTCGCGTCATCATCGAGGCCCTGCTGCTGTGGGGCCTGCTCGGCCGCGGCATGGACGGCCCCGACGCCGACGTCGACCGCGTCCTGAACGCCCCGACGAGCGAGGCCTGGATCGATCCCTGGGAGACCCACCTGCGCTCACTCGGCGTGGAGTTCGTCCTCGGCACGCAGGTCCACGAGGTCCTCTACGACGGTGGCCGCGTGACCGGCGTCCGCGTCTCCGACCGCGACGGCGGCGGGGAGCGCACGGTCACCGCCGACCACTACGTCAGCGCGCTGCCCGTCGAGCACGCCCGCCTCACCTGGGGCCGGGCCCTGCGCGCGGCCGACCCGCAGCTCGCCCGGTGCGACGCGCTCCGGACGGACTGGATGACCGGCGTGATGTTCTACCTGCGCACCCCGACCCCGGTCGTGCACGGTCACGTCAACTGCCTCGACTCGCCCTGGTCGGTGACCGCCATCGGCCAGGCCCAGTTCTGGGACGTACGGGACTTCTCGCGCGACTACGGCGACGGCCGGGCCCGCGACTGTCTCTCCGCGATCATCTCGGAGTGGGACAAGCCCGGCATCCTGTACGGCAAGACGGCCAAGGAGTGCACGAGGGAGGAGGTCGTCGCCGAGCTCTGGGCGCAGCTGAAGGACGGGCTGAACGACGCCGGCGAGACGACCCTGCGGGACGAGGACCGGCTGGGCTGGTTCATGGACCCGGCGGTGACGGGCCTGGGCGGCCCCGACCCGCGGAACCGCGAACAGCTCCTCGTCCACCCCACGGGCACGCTCGGCAACCGCCCGACCGCCCGCACGAAGGTGCCGAACCTCTTCCTCGCGGGCGACTACGTCCGTACGGACGTCGACCTCGCCTCCATGGAGGGCGCCAACGAGTCCGCGCGGCACGCCGTCAACGCCCTGCTGGAGGCGGACAATTCGGACGCCGCGCGCTGCCGGGTCTGGGAGCTGTACCGGCCGCCGGAGCTGGAGCCTCTGAAGCGCGTGGACGAACTGCGGTACCGGCTGGGACTGCCGAACACCTTCGACCTCGGATAGGCGCCCTGAGGGGCCATGGAGGGCCTTGACGGCCCACGGGGGGTGTTCCGGACGGTCCGGGAGGGCCGTTGCCTCGTTCGGCAACGGCCCTCTGACCCGTTATGCGTGAATTCGGTGCGGGCGCGGCCTCAGAGGACGCGCACCGCGCCGTCCGCCGGGTAACCCGACAGGTCCTGGATGACGACGCCCTTGGACGGGTTGGCCGCGTCCAGGTACTGGCCGTCTCCGATGTAGACACCCACGTGGTACGCGGAGCCCTTGCCACCCCAGTAGAGGATGTCGCCGACCTGGAGGTTGGACAGCGAGACGTCCGTGCCGGCCATCGACTGGTCCTGCGAGACGCGCGGCAGGTCCACACCAACCTGCTTGTACGCGGCCTGCACGAGGGAGGAGCAGTCCCAGGCGTTGGGACCGGTGGCGCCCATGACGTAGGCGTCGCCCACCTGGGCCTTCAGGAAGGCGATGACGGTCGCGACGCTGCCGCTGGAGGGCGCCGAGACCGACGTGGAGGCCGACGCGGACGCGGAGGCGGAGGCGGTGGAGAGCGTGGCGCGCTCGGCGCTGCGCGCGGCGCGCTCGGCGGCGGCCTTGCGGGCGGCCTCGGCGGCCTTCTTCTTGGCCTCCGCCTTCTTCTTCGCCTCGGCGAGGTCCTTCTTGGCCTCGGCGGCTGCCTTGGCGGCGGCGGCGTCACGCTCGGCGCGCAGTTCGTAATTCGCGGCCGCCTGCTGGGTGGCGGCGGCGGACTGGGCGACCTGGGCGGACATGTCGGCCGTCAGGGTGGGCAGTTCGATGGTCTGGGTGACCGGCTCGGCGGCGTTCGCCGAGGCCGACGCACCCGCCGCTGCCATGCTGAGAACGCCACCGGCAACTCCGGCACGCAGGGCGATCGAAGAGGTCGCGCTGCGGCGGGGCTTCCGGTGGCTGCGTATGTGAGCGGTGTGGGACATGGGAACAACCGGTACCAGGGGCTCCTTCATATCTTCAAGAAACGTGGGCTGCGCCACAGTTGTTCAATCGGGCCCTCAAAAACCCCGCACGAGGCCCTTTATTGACGCCGTAACGGACATTGCGGGCCCCCCGTGACCAGCCTGTGATCACGGTCTTTGATCAATACGCCCGAATTGCCCCGCACCTACCATCGGTTGGGTTGATTGGCCAAGCCCCGTTCTCATGCGCCTCTCATGCATGTGACGGAGGTCACGGAACGGTTGCCGAAGCGGGCGCGTCCGGCGCCGTAGATCACGGCCGGATCACGGCCTCGCGAAGATCGTGAACGAATGCACGCGTCCACACCCCGCTTCACGCGCCCACCGATGTGTGAACGCGCCTCTATCAAGAGATCGACTCCTTCGCCAATTTGCATGCAAGGGAACCCTCTTGATATTGAGACGCCCCCTCCGGCCTGCGCTGACGAGGCAAAATGTCACCTCTGGTGATCACTCGGACGCTTCGAGTGTGAAGATCACCGCTCATCCGACTTCATGATCGATCGTCAGGTGGTGGAGATCACAAAGCTTGTGCAATACCCCGTGTCGCAGATCACAGAGGGTCGGGCATAAGATGCACGCGGTTGGGCTTGTGACCTGCTTCACATGTTCCCGATCTTCGCCGGGGCAGGCGGGGTTCGAGGGACAGGTGGGGCCGAAGTGAGCCCGACGCAAACCGCCAGCAGTCAGTGCCGACTGAGAGGAGCGAGGAGCGGTGAACGCTTATGCGCCCATCCTCGTACTGGGAGCCCTCGGGGCAGGCTTTGCGATCTTCTCCGTGGTCATGGCCACGTTGATCGGTCCCAAGCGGTACAACCGCGCCAAGCTCGAGGCCTACGAGTGCGGTATCGAGCCGACCCCCACGCCGGCCGGCGGCGGGCGCTTCCCGATCAAGTACTACCTGACGGCGATGCTCTTCATCATTTTCGATATCGAGATCGTCTTCCTCTACCCCTGGGCCGTCACCTTCGACGCCCTGGGGATCTTCGGGCTCGTGGAGATGCTGCTCTTCGTGCTCACCGTCTTCGTCGCGTACGCGTACGTATGGCGGCGCGGCGGCCTGGAATGGGACTGAGGGGCCACAAGTCATGGGACTCGAAGAAAAGCTGCCGAGCGGCTTCCTGCTGACCACCGTCGAGCAGGCCGCGGGCTGGGTGCGCAAGTCGTCCGTCTTCCCCGCCACGTTCGGCCTCGCCTGCTGTGCCATCGAGATGATGACCACCGGCGCCGGCCGCTACGACCTGGCGCGCTTCGGCATGGAGGTCTTCCGGGGCTCGCCGCGCCAGGCGGACCTGATGATCGTCGCCGGCCGGGTGAGCCAGAAGATGGCGCCGGTGCTGCGGCAGGTCTACGACCAGATGCCGAACCCCAAGTGGGTGATCTCCATGGGGGTCTGCGCCTCCTCGGGCGGCATGTTCAACAACTACGCCATCGTCCAGGGCGTCGACCACATCGTGCCGGTCGACATCTATCTCCCCGGCTGCCCGCCACGGCCGGAGATGCTGATGGACGCCATCCTCAAGCTCCACCAGAAGATCCAGAGCTCCAAGCTCGGCGTGAACGCCGAGGAGGCGGCCCGCGAGGCGGAGGAGGCGGCGCTCAAGGCCCTACCCACGATCGAGATGAAGGGGCTGCTGCGGTGAGCGACGCGAACGACAACGGGGTCAACCCCGAGAAGGACCTCAGCGCCTCGAACCTCCCGGGCCAGCGCGGCCAGGGCGGCGAGGAGATCCGCGTCCAGCGCGGCATGTTCGGCGCGAACAACGGCGGCGACACCTCCGGCTACGGCGGCCTGGTCCGCTCGGTCCGGCTCCCGGGACCGGCGAGCAGGCCCTACGGCGGCTGGTTCGACGAGGTCGCCGACGAGCTGGAGGGAGCCCTGGAGGAACAGGGCCTGCTCCCCGGCAACGCCATCGAGAAGACGGTCGTCGACCGCGACGAGCTGACCTTCCACATCGAGCGCGAGCACCTGGTGAGGGTCGCCAGGACCCTGCGCGACGACCCGGCCCTGCGCTTCGAGCTGTGCACCGGCGTCAGCGGCGTCCACTACCCGAACGACAAGGGCCGCGAGCTGCACGCCGTCTACCACCTGCGCTCGATCACCCACAACCGGGTGATCCGCCTGGAGGTCAGCTGCCCCGACAGCGACCCGCACATCCCGTCGCTGTTCTCGGTCTATCCGACGAACGACTGGCACGAGCGCGAGACGTACGACTTCTTCGGCATCGTCTTCGACGGCCACCCCGCCCTGACGCGGATCATGATGCCGGACGACTGGCAGGGCTTTCCGCAGCGCAAGGACTACCCCCTCGGCGGCATCCCCGTCGAGTACAAGGGCGCCCAGATCCCGGCTCCGGACCAGCGGAGGTCGTACTCATGAGCACTTCGCACGCCTCCCCTCGGGAGACCACAGAGGGCACCGTCTACACGGTCACCGGTGGCGACTGGGACGAGGTCGTCCAGTCCGCGGCCCGCGCCGACGACGAGCGCATCGTCGTCAACATGGGCCCGCAGCACCCGTCCACGCACGGCGTGCTCCGCCTGATCCTGGAGATCGACGGCGAGACCGTCACCGAGGCCCGCTGCGGCATCGGCTACCTGCACACCGGCATCGAGAAGAACCTCGAGTACCGGACGTGGACGCAGGGCACCACGTTCGTGACGCGCATGGACTACCTGACGCCGTTCTTCAACGAGACGGCGTACTGCCTCGGGGTCGAGAAGCTCCTCGGCATCGAGGACCAGATCCCGGACCGCGCCTCGATCATCCGCGTGCTCCTGATGGAGCTGAACCGGCTGTCGTCGCACCTGGTCTGCATCGCCACCGGCGGCATGGAGCTCGGCGCCACCACGATCATGATCTACGGATTCCGTGATCGTGAACTCATTCTCGATATCTACGAGCTGATCACCGGCCTGCGGATGAACCACGCGTACATCCGCCCCGGCGGACTCGCCCAGGACCTGCCGCCCGGCGCGGTGGACCAGATCCGCGAGTTCGTGAAGAAGATGAAGAAGAACCTCCCGGAGTACGACAAGCTCGCCACCGGGAACCCCATCTTCAAGGCCCGTATGCAGGACGTCGGCTACCTCGACCTGGCCGGCTGCATGGCCCTCGGCGCGACGGGACCGATCCTGCGCTCCACCGGCCTGCCGCACGACCTGCGCAAGGCCCAGCCGTACTGCGGCTACGAGACCTACGACTTCGAGATCCCGACCGCCGACACCTGCGACTCCTACGGCCGCTTCCTGATCCGGCTGGAGGAGATGCGCCAGTCGCTCAGGATCATCGAGCAGTGCCTGGACCGGCTCCAGCCCGGCCCGGTCATGGTCGCCGACAAGAAGATCGCCTGGCCGGCCCAGCTCGCCCTGGGCCCTGACGGCCTCGGCAACTCCCTCGACCACATCAAGAAGATCATGGGCACCTCCATGGAGGCCCTGATCCACCACTTCAAGCTGGTCACCGAGGGCTTCCGCGTCCCGCCGGGACAGACGTACGCGGCGGTCGAGTCGCCCAAGGGCGAACTCGGGGTGCACGTCGTGTCCGACGGCGGCACCCGCCCCTACCGGGTCCACTTCCGCGACCCGTCCTTCACCAACCTTCAGGCCATGGCGGCGATGTGCGAGGGCGGCCAGGTCGCCGACGTCATCGTCGCCGTCGCGTCCATCGACCCCGTGATGGGAGGCGTCGACCGGTGACCACCTCTTCTTCCGAGCGGGGCGTCAGCCTGGGCATGCCCGAACTGCCCGCACCCGCCTACCCGGACGACGTCCGGGCCCGCCTGGAGACCGACGCGCGCGAGGTCATCGCCCGCTACCCGGACTCCCGGTCCGCCCTGCTGCCGCTGCTGCACCTCGTGCAGGCCGAGGAAGGCCACGTCACGCGCACCGGGATGCGGTTCTGCGCGGACATGCTCGGCCTGACCACGGCCGAGGTCACCGCGGTCGCCACCTTCTACACCATGTACCGCCGCCGGCCGAGCGGTGACTACCAGGTGGGGGTGTGCACCAACACCCTGTGCGCCGTCATGGGCGGGGACGCGATCTTCGAGGAGCTCCAGGAGCACCTGGGCGTCGGCAACCGCGAGACCACCGACGACGGCAAGGTCACCCTGGAGCACATCGAGTGCAACGCCGCCTGCGACTTCGCGCCGGTCGTGATGGTCAACTGGGAGTTCTTCGACAACCAGACCCCGGCGAGCGCCAAGCGCCTCGTCGACGACCTGCGCGCGGGACGGCCGGTCACCCCCACCCGCGGGGCACCGATGTGCACCTTCAAGGAGACCGCCCGGGTCCTGGCCGGTTTCCCCGACGAGCGGGACGGAGCCGTCGAGTCCGGGGGGAGCGCGGGACCCGCCTCCCTGATCGGCCTGAAGCTCGCCAAGGGCGAGTCCGCTCCCGCGCGCGTGGTGCACCCGCGCGGCGAGGCGCCCCGGGACGACAAGCCGCACGAGCCGTCACCGACGGAGCACTTGAGCTCGCACGACGCGCCGCAGGACACGTCGGCCTCCGACCCGGCCCACCCGGCCGGGCCCACCGCCGAGGAGGGGGAGTGATGACCTTGGCACCCGAGCTGAAAGACATGAGCCCCGAGAAGCTGCTCGCACCGGTGCTGTCGGCCTTCTGGGACGAGGACAGGTCCTGGACGCTCGACGTCTACCGGCGGCACGACGGGTACGAAGGGCTTCGCAAGGCGCTCGCCATGTCGCCGGACGACGTGATCGCGTACGTCAAGGAATCCGGTCTGCGCGGGCGCGGCGGCGCGGGCTTCCCCACGGGCATGAAGTGGCAGTTCATTCCCCAGGGGGATGGAAAGCCGCACTATCTGGTTGTCAACGCCGACGAGTCGGAGCCCGGGACGTGCAAGGACATCCCGCTCCTCTTCGCGAACCCGCACAGCCTCATCGAGGGCATGATCATCGCGTGTTACGCCATCAGGTCTTCGCACGCCTTCATCTATCTGCGTGGTGAAGTCGTCCCGGTGCTGCGGCGGTTGCACTCGGCCGTCCGCGAGGCCTACGAGGCCGGCTTCCTCGGCGAGAACATCCAGGGCAGCGGACTCGACCTCGACATCACCGTGCACGCGGGCGCGGGCGCGTACATCTGCGGTGAGGAAACAGCACTGCTGGACTCGCTCGAAGGCCGCCGGGGTCAACCGCGGCTTCGTCCCCCCTTCCCTGCCGTCGCGGGCCTCTACGCGTGCCCGACTGTGGTGAACAACGTCGAATCGATCGCGTCGGTTCCCGCGATCATGAACCGGGGCAAGGAATGGTTCCGGTCGATGGGGAGCGAGAAGTCGCCCGGCTTCACGCTCTACTCCCTGTCCGGCCACGTCGCCAGCCCCGGCCAGTACGAAGCGCCGCTCGGGATCACCCTCCGCCAGCTCCTCGACATGAGCGGCGGGATGCGCCCCGGGCACCGCCTCAAGTTCTGGACGCCGGGCGGCTCCTCGACCCCGATGTTCACCGACGAGCACCTCGACGTCCCTCTTGATTACGAAGGAGTGGGCGCCGCGGGTTCCATGCTCGGCACGAAAGCTCTCCAGTGCTTCGACGAGACGACCTGCGTGGTGCGGGCCGTGACGCGCTGGACCGAGTTCTACGCCCACGAGTCCTGCGGCAAGTGCACGCCCTGCCGCGAAGGGACGTACTGGCTCGTGCAGCTGCTGCGCGACATCGAAGCCGGCAAGGGACAGATGTCCGACCTCGACAAGCTGAACGACATCGCCGACAACATCAACGGCAAGTCCTTCTGCGCTCTCGGCGACGGCGCCGCCTCGCCGATCTTCTCCTCGCTCAAGTACTTCCGCGAGGAGTACGAGCAGCACATCACGGGCCGGGGCTGCCCCTTCGACCCGGCCAAGTCGACGGCCTGGGCCGACCGCACGGAGGTGACCGCATGACCGTGACCACCAACGCTCCCTCAGGCGGGGGAGAGGCGGCGGTCCCGCCGGAGGACCTCGTGTCGCTGACGATCGACGGCGTCGAGATCAGCGTGCCCAAGGGCACCCTGGTCATCCGGGCCGCCGAACAGCTCGGCATCGAGATCCCCCGGTTCTGCGACCACCCCCTCCTCGACCCGGCCGGCGCCTGCCGCCAGTGCATCGTCGAAGTCGAGGGCCAGCGCAAGCCCATGGCGTCCTGCACCATCACCTGCACCGACGGGATGGTGGTCAAGACCCACCTCACCTCGCCGGTCGCCGAGAAGGCCCAGAAGGGTGTGATGGAGCTCCTGCTCATCAACCACCCGCTGGACTGCCCGGTCTGCGACAAGGGCGGCGAGTGCCCGCTCCAGAACCAGGCGATGTCGCACGGTGACGCCGAGTCCCGCTTCGACGGCCGCAAGCGGACCTACGAGAAGCCCGTCCCGATCTCCACGCAGGTGCTGCTCGACCGCGAGCGGTGCGTGCTGTGCGCCCGCTGCACCCGGTTCTCCAACCAGGTCGCGGGCGACCCGATGATCGAGCTGATCGAGCGGGGCGCGCTCCAGCAGGTCGGCACCGGCGAGGGCGACCCGTTCGAGTCGTACTTCTCCGGCAACACCATCCAGATCTGCCCGGTCGGCGCTCTGACCTCGGCGGCGTACCGATTCCGCTCCCGCCCCTTCGACCTCGTCTCGTCCCCGTCGGTGTGCGAGCACTGCTCCGGCGGCTGCGCCACGCGCACCGACCACCGGCGCGGCAAGGTCATGCGGCGGCTCGCCGCCCACGACCCCGAGGTCAACGAGGAGTGGATCTGCGACAAGGGGCGGTTCGCCTTCCGGTACGCGCAGCAGCGGGACCGGCTGGAGACGCCGCTCGTGCGCAACGCCGAGGGTGAGCTGGAACCGGCCTCCTGGCCGGAGGCCCTCCAGATCGCGGCCCAGGGGCTGCTGGCCTCACGGGGCCGCACCGGCGTCCTGACCGGCGGCCGGCTCACCATCGAGGACGCCTACGCGTACAGCAAGTTCGCGCGCGTGGCGCTCGACACCAACGACATCGACTTCCGCGCGCGCGTGCACAGCGGCGAGGAGGCCGACTTCCTCGCCGCCCAGGTCGCCGGGCGCGGCCGGGACCTCGACGGTACGGGCGTCACGTACACCGCACTGGAGAAGGCACCCGCCGTCCTGCTGGTCGGTTTCGAGGCGGAGGAGGAGGCGCCCGGCGTCTTCCTGCGGCTGCGCAAGGCCTGGCGCAAGCACGGGCAGAAGGTGTTCTCCCTGGCCACGCACTCCACGCGCGGTCTGGAGAAGGCCGGCGGGACGCTGCTGCCGGCGGCCCCCGGCACGGAGACCGAGTGGCTGGACGCGCTCGCGAGCAACGTCGGCCTGGAGGACGACGGCGCTCTCGCCGCCGAGGCGCTGCGCGCCGAGGGGGCCGTGATCGTCGTCGGTGAGCGGCTGGCCGCGGTGGCCGGCGGCCTGACCGCCGCCGTACGCACCTCCTCCGCGACCGGAGCGCGGCTGGCGTGGATCCCGCGCCGGGCCGGGGAGCGTGGCGCCGTCGAGGCGGGCGCGCTGCCGTCGCTGCTGCCCGGCGGACGTCCGGCAACCGACCCAGGCGCGCGTGACGAGGTCGCCGGCGTCTGGGGCGTCGCCGGTCTCCCGCACCGCTACGGCCGCGACACCGGCCAGATCGTGGAGGCCGCCGCGACCGGCGAACTCCAGGCGCTGCTGGTGGCGGGCGTCGAAATCGCCGACCTGCCCGACCCGGCACGCGCGCGTGCGGCACTCGACGAGGTCGGCTTCCTGGTCTCGCTCGAACTGCGGCCCAGCGAGATCACCCGCAAGGCCGACGTGGTGCTGCCTGTCGCCGCGGTCGCCGAGAAGGCCGGGACCTTCCTCAACTGGGAAGGCCGGGTCCGATTCTTCGAGGCCGCGCTCAAGCCCGACCACATGACCCGACGCCTCGCGCCCACCGACGCGCGCGTGCTCCAGATGGTGGCCGACGCCATGGACGTCCACCTCGGACTGCCCGATCTGCGCACCGTACGCGCGGAGATCGACCGGCTCGGCGCCTGGGACGGCCCGCGGGCCACCGAACCCCTGGAGACGGCGGGCGTCCTGCCCCGTCCGGCCGCCGGTGAGGCGGTGCTCGCCGGACACCGGCTGCTGCTCGACCAGGGCGTCCTCCAGCAGGGTGACGAGGCACTAGCCGGCACCCGGCACGCCGCACGCGCGCGTGTGTCGCCCGCGACGGCCGCCGAGGCGGGCGTCGCGGAGGGCGGCCTCCTCGCGGTGACCGGCCCCCAGGGAGTTGTCGAACTCCCCCTCCAGATCAGTGAGATGCCGGACCGGGTGGTGTGGCTCCCGCTGAACTCCACCGGTGCCGGCGTCGCCTCCGACACCGGGGCGCGGCCCGGCTCCCTCGTCCGCATCGGCCCGGCGGCCCTCGCCGGCGAGGCCCCCAAGGAGGTGGAGGCATGAGCCCGTACCTCGCCGCTGAAGACCTCTCGATGTTCGGCCACGACCCCTGGTGGCTGGTCGTCATCAAGGCGGTGTTCTGCTTCGCCTTCCTGATGGTGACCGTGCTGATCTCCATCGTCATGGAGCGCAAGGTCGTCGCCTGGATGCAGCTGCGCATCGGCCCCAACCGGCACGGCCCCTGGGGCATGCTCCAGTCGCTCGCCGACGGCATCAAGCTGATGCTCAAGGAAGACGTCATCGTCAAGCGCGCGGACAAGGCGGTGTACGTCCTCGCGCCCATCATCGCGGCCATCCCGGCCTTCATGGCGATCGCCGTGATCCCCTTCGGCCCGGCCGGCAACGAGGTCTCGATCTTCGGCCAGCGCACCACGATGCAGCTCACCGACCTGCCGATCGCGATGCTCTACATCCTCGCGGTCGCCTCGGTCGGCATCTACGGCATCGTCCTCGCCGGCTGGAGCTCCGGATCGACCTACCCGCTGCTGGGCGGCCTGCGCTCCTGCGCGCAGATGATCTCCTACGAGATCGCGATGGGTGCCGCCTTCGCCTCCGTGTTCCTCTACTCCGGGTCGATGTCGACCTCGACGATCGTGGAGCAGCAGACCGACCGCTGGTACATCCTGCTGCTGCCGCTCTCCTTCGTCCTCTACATCGTGACGATGGTCGGCGAGACCAACCGCGCCCCCTTCGACATGCCGGAGTCCGAGGGCGACCTGGTCGGCGGCTTCAACACCGAGTACTCGTCGATCAAGTTCGCGATGTTCATGCTCGCCGAGTACGTCAACATGGTGACCGTCTCGGCCGTCGCCACGACGCTGTTCCTCGGCGGCTGGCGGGCCCCCTGGCCGATCAGCACCTTCTGGGAGGGCGCGAACCACGGCTGGTGGCCGATGCTCTGGTTCACGGTCAAGGTCCAGTTGCTGCTGTTCATGTTCATCTGGATCCGCGGCACGCTCCCACGCGTCCGCTACGACCAGCTGATGAAGCTCGGCTGGAAGGTCCTCATCCCGGTCTCGCTGGTGTGGCTGATGCTCGTCGCGACCGTGCGTGCCTTCAGGAACGAGGGTTACGACTTCGCCGACATCGCCCTCTACGTCGGCGGCGGCGTCCTGGCCCTGCTGGTGCTCTCCTTCGTCGTCGACATGTTCCGCGAGAAGGCGAAGCAGGCCGAGCCGCCGGCCGAGACCCCGGCCGCCTTCGACCCGATGGCGGGCGGATTCCCCGTACCGCCACTGCCGGGACAGGAACTTCCACCGGTCCCGCGACGCCGCTCGCGCAGTGAGCGGGAGCTGATTGTCAGTGGTGGGCCCGATACTCAGAGTGACGGATCTCTGGGCGGAACTACGGATGGAAAGGAGGCGTCCGATGGCTGAGGAACCGAAGGACACCAAGCCCGGGTTCCAGAACCCGGTGGCCGGCTTCGGCGTGACCTTCAAGGCCATGTTCAAGAAGCGGCTGACCGAGCAGTACCCGGAGCAGCAGAAGACCACGGCTCCGCGCTTCCACGGACGGCACCAGCTCAACCGCCATCCCGACGGCCTGGAGAAGTGCGTCGGCTGCGAACTGTGCGCGTGGGCCTGCCCCGCCGACGCCATCTACGTGGAGGGCGCGGACAACACCGACGAGGAGCGCTACTCGCCGGGCGAGCGGTACGGCCGCGTCTACCAGATCAACTACGCCCGCTGCATCCTGTGCGGCCTGTGCATCGAGGCGTGCCCCACGCGCGCGCTCACGATGACGAACGAGTTCGAGCTGGCCGACTCCAGCCGGGCCAACCTCATCTACACCAAGGAGCAGCTGCTCGCCGGTCTCGAGGAGGGCATGGTCGACTCGCCCCACGCCATCTACCCGGGGACGGACGAGCAGGACTACTACCGGGGCCTGGTCACCGAGGCCGCACCCGGTACGGAGCGGCAGGTCGCCCACTCCAAGGGCGAGGTCGTCCAGGAGGGCGACTCGACCTTCGGCGGGACGGAACCGGCGTCGGAGAAGGTGATCGACCGATGACCACCCAGCTCGCCGCCTACTCCACCTCCACCGGAGAGGCCGTCCAGTTCTGGATCCTCGGCACCATCGCGGTGATCGGCGCCCTGTGCACCATCCTCATGAAGAGAGCCGTGCACAGCGCGCTCTGCCTCGCCGGTACCATGATCATCCTGGCGGTGTTCTACCTCGCCAACGGCGCCTACTTCCTGGGCGTCGTCCAGATCGTCGTCTACACCGGCGCGATCATGATGCTGTTCCTGTTCGTGGTGATGCTCGTCGGCGTCACCGCGGCGGACTCCCTGAAGGAGACCATCAAGGGCCAGCGCTGGCTGGCCCTGCTGTGCGGGCTCGGCTTCGGCGTCCTGCTGATCGCCGGCATCGGCAACGCCTCCCTCAGCGAGTTCAACGGCATCGGCCAGGCGAACGCCGGCGGCAACGTGGAGGGCATCGCTGCCCTCCTGTTCACCAGGTACGTCTTCGCGTTCGAGATCACCGGCGCCCTGCTCATCACGGCCGCCGTCGGCGCGATGGTGCTCACGCACCGCGAGCGCACCGAGCGCGCCAAGACCCAGCGCGAGCTCTCCGAGGAGCGCGTCCGCGAAGGCAGGCAACTGCCGCCCCTGCCGGCCCCTGGTGTCTACGCCCGGCACAACGCGGTCGACATCGCGGGCCTGCTGCCCGACGGCACGCCCTCCGACCTCACCGTCAGCAAGACGCTGCGGGAGCGGGGCCAGATCCGGGACGTGTCGCAGGAGGCGCTCAACGACCTGCGAGCCCTGGAGCAGCGTGCCGAGGAGCGCCTGGAGCGGAAGGCCATCGAGCCGACCACGTTCAAGCGGCCCGAGGAGGCGTCGAAGTGAACCCGGTCAACTATCTGTACCTCGCGGCCCTGCTGTTCACGATCGGTGCCACCGGCGTGCTGATCAGGCGCAACGCGATCGTCGTGTTCATGTGCATCGAGCTCATGCTCAACGCCTGCAACCTCGCGTTCGTCGCCTTCTCCCGGATGCACGGCAACCTCGACGGCCAGATCATCGCCTTCTTCACGATGGTCGTCGCCGCCGCGGAGGTCGTGGTCGGGCTCGCGATCATCGTGTCCCTGTTCCGCGCCCGCCACTCGGCCTCGGTCGACGACGCCAGCCTGATGAAGCTGTAAGGGGTCGGAAGAATCGTGGAGAACCTCATTGCGCTGCTGGTGGCGGCGCCCCTGCTCGGAGCTGCGGTCCTGCTGTGCGGCGGACGCCGGCTGGACGCCGTGGGCCACTGGATCGGCACGCTGCTCGCGGCCGCCTCCTTCGTGCTCGGCCTGGTGCTGTTCACCGACATGCTCGGCCAGGACGCCGAACACCGGGTCATGTCCCAGCACCTGTTCAGCTGGATCCCGGTGGAGGGCTTCCAGGCGGACGTCGCCTTCCAGCTCGACCAGCTGTCCATGACGTTCGTGCTGCTGATCACGGGCGTCGGATCGCTGATCCACCTCTACTCCGTCGGGTACATGGAGCACGACGAGCGGCGCCGCCGCTTCTTCGGCTACCTGAACCTGTTCCTCGCGGCGATGCTGATCCTCGTCCTCGCCGACAACTACCTGCTGCTGTACGTGGGCTGGGAGGGCGTCGGTCTCGCCTCCTACCTGCTGATCGGCTTCTGGCAGCACAAGCCCAGCGCCGCCACGGCCGCGAAGAAGGCCTTCCTGGTCAACCGCGTCGGCGACATGGGCCTGTCCATCGCGATCATGCTGATGTTCCTCTGGTTCGGCACCTTCGCCTTCGGGCCGGTGCTCGGCAGTCACGAGGAGGCCGGGCTCGCCGGAGCCGCCGGTGAGGACAAGCTCACCGCGATCGCACTGATGCTGCTGCTCGCCGCCTGCGGCAAGTCCGCCCAGGTGCCGCTCCAGTCCTGGCTCGGGGACGCGATGGAGGGCCCGACCCCGGTCTCGGCCCTCATCCACGCCGCGACCATGGTGACGGCGGGCGTGTACCTGATCGTTCGCTCCGGAGCCGTTTTCAACGGCGCCCCCGACGCGCAGCTCGTCGTCACCATCGTCGGTGCCGTCACGCTCCTGTTCGGTGCGATCGTCGGTTGCGCGAAGGACGACATCAAGAAGGCCCTGGCCGGCTCGACCATGTCGCAGATCGGCTACATGATCCTCGCCGCGGGCCTCGGCCCCATCGGCTACGTCTTCGCGATCATGCACCTGGTGACGCACGGCTTCTTCAAGGCCGGGCTGTTCCTCGGCGCCGGTTCGGTCATGCACGGCATGAACGACGAGGTGGACATGAGGAGGTACGGCGGCCTGAGGAAGTACATGCCGGTCACCTTCGTCACCTTCGGCCTCGGCTATCTGGCCATCATCGGATTCCCTGGCCTGTCCGGCTTCTTCTCCAAGGACAAGATCATCGAGGCGGCGTTCGCCAAGGGCGGCACCGAGGGCTGGATCCTCGGCGCCTGCGCCCTGCTCGGCGCGGCCATCACCGCGTACTACATGACGCGGGTGATGCTGATGACGTTCTTCGGCGAGGAGCGCTGGCGCAACGCCCCGACTCCGTCCCCGGCCGAACCGGACGTGGAGCCCGCCGCCGAGACCCGCGGCGAGTACACCCCGCCGCACCCGCACGAGTCGCCCAAGGTCATGACGATCCCGATGATCGTGCTGGCCGTCGGGTCGGTGGGCGGCGGTGCGTTCTTCAGCATCGGCGACCGCTTCATGCACTGGCTGGAGCCCATCACCGGACACGACCACGGCAACCCGCCCATCAGCGCCCTCACGGTCACGCTGGCCACGGTCGCCGTGATGGTCCTCGGCGTCGCCGTCGCCTGGGCGCAGTACGGCCGCCGCCCGGTCCCGGCCGTCGCCCCGCGCGGCTCGCTGCTCACCCGCGCCGCCCGGCGCGACCTGCTCCAGGACGACTTCAACCACGTCGTCCTGGTCCGCGGCGGCGAGCACCTCACGCGGTCCCTCGTGTATGTCGACCACACCCTGGTCGACGGCGTCGTCAACGGCACGGCGGCCTCGGTCGGCGGCCTCTCCGGGCGGATGCGCAAGCTGCAGAACGGCTTCGCCCGCTCCTACGCGGTCTCGATGTTCGGCGGCGCGGCGGTCATCGTCGCCGCGACCCTGCTGATGAGGGCGGTCTGATACCGATGTCCTTTCCTCTGCTGACAGTGACAGCGGCGCTCCCGGCCGTCGGGGCGATCGCCACGGCCGCCGTACCGGCCGCCAAACGCACCGCCGCCAAGTGGCTGGCGCTGCTCTTCTCGCTCGCCACGCTCGTCCTGGCGATCACCGTCCTGGTGCGCTTCGACCCGGACGGCGAGCGTTACCAGCTCACCGAGTCCCACGCCTGGATCGCGGACTTCGGTGTCCGTTACGAACTGGGCGTGGACGGCATCGCGGTGGCGCTGATCGCGCTGACCGCGCTGCTGATCCCGTTCATCATCCTCGCGGGCTGGCACGACGCCGACCCGCTGGAGACCGGCAGCACCCGGTGGCGGCCGACGCAGGGCTTCTTCGCCCTGATCCTGGCCGTCGAGGCGATGGTGATCCTCTCCTTCGAGGCCACCGACGTCTTCCTCTTCTACATCTTCTTCGAAGCCATGCTGATCCCGATGTACTTCCTCATCGGCGGCTTCGGGGACCGTGCCCACGAGCACGGCGAGAAGACGGCGGCGACGCAACGGTCGTACGCGGCGGTGAAGTTCCTCCTCTACAACCTGGCCGGCGGTCTGATCATGCTGGCCGCGGTGATCGGCCTGTACGTGGTCGCCGGGAACTTCTCGCTCACGGAGATCGCCGAGGCCCGCGCAAACGGCTCCCTCGACATGGCGACCAGCACCGAACGCTGGCTGTTCCTCGGTTTCTTCTTCGCCTTCGCGGTGAAGGCGCCGCTGTGGCCGCTGCACACCTGGCTGCCCAACGCGATGCAGGAGTCGACCGCCCCGGTCGCCGTGCTGATCACGGCGGTCGTCGACAAGGTGGGCACCTTCGCGATGCTCCGCTTCTGCCTCCAGTTGTTCCCGGAGGCCAGCAAGTGGGCGACGCCCGCCATCCTCGTGCTGGCCCTGATCAGCATCATCTACGGGGCGCTGCTCGCGGTCGGCCAGCGGGACATCAAGCGGCTGATCGCCTACGCGTCGATCTCCCACTTCGGCTTCATCATCATGGGCATCTTCGCGATGACCAGCCAGGGCCAGTCCGGCGCGACGCTCTACATGATCAACCACGGCATCTCGACCGCCGCGCTGATGCTGGTGGCGGGCTTCCTGATCTCCCGGCGCGGCTCGCGGCTCATCGCCGACTACGGCGGAGTGCAGAAGGTCGCCCCGGTGCTCGCCGGCACGTTCCTGATCGGCAGCCTCGCGACTCTCTCCCTGCCGGGTCTCGCACCGTTCGTGAGTGAGTTCCTGGTCCTGGTCGGCACGTTCACGCGCTATCCGGTGATCGGCATCATCGCCACCTTCGGCATCGTCCTCGCCGCGCTCTACACCCTCGTCCTCTATCAGCGGACGATGACCGGGCCGGTGAAACCCGAGGTCAGCGCGATGCCGGACCTCAGGGTGCGTGAAGTCGTGGTCGTCGCCCCGCTGGTCGTACTGCTGATCTTCCTGGGCGTCTACCCGAAGCCCGTCACGGACATCGTCAACCCTGCGGTGAAACAGACCATGTCCGACGTACAGAAGAAGGACCCCCAGCCCGAGGTGGAGGCGGCCAAGTGAGCGCAACAGCCGTCCACAGCCTGTGGACAACCGCGGCCGAACCGATCACCAAGATCGACGCGCCGAAGTTCGAGTACGGACAGTTGGCGCCCACCCTGATCGTCGTCGGAGCGGCGATCGTCGGGATCCTCGTCGAGGCGTTCGTACCGCGCAAATCGCGTTATTACGTCCAGATGTTCGTGTCCGTCGTCGCGCTCGCGGCCGCCTTCGCCGCGGTCGTCGCCCTCGCGGCCGACGGCTACGGCACGACCAAGGCGCGCATCGCGGCGATGGGCGCGATCGCCGTCGACGGACCGGCCCTCTTCCTCCAGGGCACGATCCTGCTGGCGGCCCTGGTCGGCCTGTTCACCTTCGCCGAGCGGCGGCTCGACCCGCTGGTGCACGGCAACCGCGTCGACTCCTTCGCCGCGCAGGCCGCGTCCGTGCCGGGCAGCGAGAGCGAGAAGGCGGCGGTCAAGGCCGGATTCACCACCACCGAGGTGTTCCCGCTGCTGCTGTTCGCCGTCGCCGGCATGCTGATCTTCCCGGCGGCCAACGACCTGCTGACGCTCTTCGTGGCACTGGAGGTCTTCTCCCTCCCGCTGTACCTGCTGTGCGCGCTGGCCCGCCGCAAGCGGATGATGTCGCAGGAGGCGGCGGTCAAGTACTTCCTGCTCGGCGCGTTCGCCTCCGCGTTCACCCTGTTCGGCATCGCCCTGCTGTACGGCTACGCGGGCTCCATGTCGTACGCGACGATCGCGCAGGTCGTCGACGGTACGGTCGCGGACGTCAACCCGGCGCTCGCGGACACCATGGGCAACGACGCGCTGCTGCTGATCGGTGCCGCGCTGGTGGTGATGGGCCTGCTGTTC
Organism: Streptomyces coeruleofuscus; assembly: GCF_039532725.1. NCBI lineage: Bacteria > Bacillati > Actinomycetota > Actinomycetes > Kitasatosporales > Streptomycetaceae > Streptomyces > Streptomyces coeruleofuscus. The sequence goes on along the minus strand of NZ_BAAASE010000015.1, from coordinate 41,739 downwards.
AAGGTGGGCGCGGTGCCGTTCCACATGTGGACGCCGGACGTGTACCAGGGCGCGCCGACGCCGGTGACCGGTTTCATGGCGGCGGCGACGAAGGTGGCGGCGTTCGGTGCGCTGCTGCGGTTGCTGTACGTCGTCCTGCCGGGCCTGCGCTGGGACTGGCGGCCGGTGATGTGGGCCGTCGCCATCGTCACCATGCTGGGCGGCGCCATCGTCGCGATCACCCAGACCGACATCAAGCGACTGCTGGCGTACTCGTCGATCGCGCACGCCGGGTTCATCCTCGCGGGTGTCATCGCGACCACGCCCGACGGTGTCTCCTCGGTGCTGTTCTACCTGGCCGCGTACTCGTTCGTGACGATCGGCGCCTTCGCGGTGGTCACGCTCGTGCGCGACGCTGGCGGCGAGGCGACGCACCTGTCGAAGTGGGCGGGGCTGGGCCGGCGTTCGCCGCTGGTGGCGGCCGTGTTCGCGGTGTTCCTGCTGGCCTTCGCGGGCATCCCGCTGACCTCCGGCTTCGCCGGGAAGTTCGCCGTTTTCAAGGCGGCGGCGGAGGGCGGGGCCGCCCCGCTCGTCGTGATCGGTGTGATCTCGTCGGCGATCGCGGCGTTCTTCTACATCCGCGTCATCGTGCTGATGTTCTTCAGCGAGCCGCGGCCCGAGGGCCCGACGGTGGCCGTGCCGTCGCCGCTGACCATGACGGCGATCGGCGTCGGTGTGGCGGTCACGCTGGTGCTCGGCGTGGCACCGCAGTACTTCCTGGATCTGGCGGGGCAGGCGGGGGTGTTCGTGCGCTGACGCTCCGCTTGCTGCGAGACAGCGGCCCGGTTCCCCTCAGGGGGTGCCGGGCCGCTGTCCTGTGCGTCGTGGCGGTTACTCGCCGCTCTGGCGGCGCGGTTTGATGCCGGTGAGATCCAGATCCACGGGGAACGGGACGCTGACCTTCATCCGCTCACGGAAGATCCCGGTGCCGGTGTACGCGCCGGTGGCTACCGGGCGGAAACGGGCGGGGCCTCCCGCGAACGTGTGAACGACTGTCGTGTCCTTGACGCAGGCGTTCGGAGCGGCCTGTGGATAACTCCGGGGCTGTCGGTGCGGGCGCCTATGGTGGACGCAGTGGTCGAGGCGCGACGCACGGGGGACGGAACGATGGTCGCTACAGGCGGGACGGGTGTGATGACGGAACTGGACGCGGTGACCGCGAGCGGGACCGGTGCGGGCAGGGGCCCCGCCGGGCCCCTCGGCGCCGAGGCGAGCGAGGCGCTGGCCACGCTGCACCGGGTCTTCGGATACGAGGCCTTCCGCGGCGAACAGGAAGCGGTCATCGAGCACGTGGTCGCGGGCGGCGACGCGGTGGTGCTCATGCCGACCGGCGCCGGCAAGTCCCTCTGCTATCAGGTCCCGGCCCTGGTCAGGCCCGGTACGGGTGTGGTGGTCTCCCCGCTCATCGCCTTGATGCAGGACCAGGTGAACGCGCTGCGGGCGCTGGGCGTGCGGGCCGGGTTCATGAACTCCACGCAGGACTTCGACGAGCGGAGGGTGGTGGAGGCGGAGTTCCTCGCCGGTGAGCTGGACCTGGTCTACCTGGCGCCGGAGCGGCTGCGGCTGGAGAACACCCTCGACCTGCTCTCCCGCGGGAAGATCTCCGTCTTCGCGATCGACGAGGCGCACTGCGTGTCCCAGTGGGGACACGACTTCCGGCCGGACTACCTGTCGCTGTCGCTGCTCGGCGAGCGCTGGCCGGACGTGCCGCGGATCGCGCTCACGGCGACGGCCACGCACGCGACGCACCAGGAGATCACCGAGCGGCTGAACATGCCGTCGGCCCGGCACTTCGTGGCGAGCTTCGACCGGCCCAACATCCAGTACCGGATCGTGCCGAAGGCAGACCCGAAGAAGCAGCTGCTGAGCTTCCTGCGCGAGGAGCACGCGGGCGACGCGGGCATCGTCTACTGCCTCTCGCGCAACTCGGTCGAGAAGACCGCCGAGTTCCTCAGCCGCAACGGCATCGAGGCGGTGCCGTACCACGCGGGGCTGGACGCGGGTACGCGCGCGGCCCACCAGTCACGCTTCCTGCGGGAGGACGGCCTGGTCGTGGTGGCGACCATCGCCTTCGGCATGGGCATCGACAAGCCGGACGTACGCTTCGTCGCCCACCTCGACCTGCCCAAGTCGGTCGAGGGCTACTACCAGGAGACGGGCCGTGCGGGGCGTGACGGGCTGCCGTCGACGGCCTGGATGGCCTACGGGCTGAACGACGTCATACAGCAGCGCAAGCTGATCCAGTCGGGCGAGGGAGACGAGGCGTTCCGGCGGCGGGCCCAGGCCCACCTGGACTCGATGCTGGCGCTGTGCGAGACGGCCCAGTGCCGCCGGGGCCAGCTCCTCGCCTACTTCGGCCAGGACCCGGACCAGCCTGCCTGCGGCAACTGCGACACCTGCCTGACCCCGCCGGAGACCTGGGACGGTACGGTCGCGGCGCAGAAGGTGCTCTCGACGGTAGTGCGGCTCCAGCGGGAGCGCGGGCAGAAGTTCGGCGCGGTGCAGATCGTCGACATCCTGCTGGGCAAGCGGACCGCCAAGGTGATCCAGTTCGACCACGACCAGCTGTCGGTGTTCGGCATCGGCGAGGAGCTGACCGAGGTCGAATGGCGCGGTGTGATCCGGCAGTTGCTGGCCCAGGGGCTGCTCGCGGTGGAGGGCGAGTACGGCACGCTGGTACTGACCGAGGCCAGCGGTGAGGTGCTGCGGCGGGAGCGGGAGGTGCCGCTGCGGAAGGAGCCGAAGAAGCCGCTGACCTCCCGGTCGGGAGCGTCGGGGTCCTCGGGCTCCGGGCGGGGCGAGCGCAAGAGCAGAACGGCCGCCGCCGAGCTGCCCGAGGAACTGCTGCCGGCCTTCGAGGCACTGCGCGCCTGGCGGGCCGAGCAGGCTCGCGAGCAGGGCGTCCCGGCGTACGTCATCTTCCACGACGCCACGCTGCGGGAGATCGCCACGGTGTGGCCGAGCTCCGTGGCCGAGCTCGGCGGGATCAGCGGGGTGGGGGAGAAGAAGCTCACGACGTACGGGGAGGGCGTGCTAGAGGTCCTCGCGTCGCTGGGTGGGCCCTCAGACTCTGCTCCTGCGGGCGGCTCACCCTCGGCCCAGGCGTCCGGCCAGGCTCCGGCTCACGCCGCCGCCGGTCAGGACGCGGGGGAGCCGGACCACTGGCCGGAGATGGACGCGGAGCCGGAGCCCGACGACTGGATATAGAGCCGGGCTCCGGCCAGTCACGGGGAGTGGCGAGCCGGGCCGGTCACAACGCCCGTGCCGCGTACGCCCTGACATCCGCGTCGGAGTCCGACGTCGCCGTCGCGAGGGCCGCGCGGGCCTCCTCGGTGGCGCGGTGCCGGGTCAGTGCCAGGACGGCGGCCTTGCGGACATCGCCGTTGGCGTCCGCGAGGGCCTTGGCGAGGGCGGGGACGGCCACCTCGGGGCCGACGACGGACAGGGCCGTGGCGGCTCCGGCCCGCACCTGCCAGGCCTGCTCGGACAGGGCGGCCACGGCGCGCTCGGTGAGGGTTGCCGGGCAGCCGGTGGTGCCCAGTGCTCCGTAGGCCGCGGCGCGTACCAGGGCGTCGGGGTCGTCGAGGAGGGCGGTGAGGGCCGCGGCGATCAGGCCGGCGGCAGGGTCGGTGCCCGGCGGGAGGTCATCCGCAAGCCGTTCCGCACCCACCGTGGCCAGCCCCTTGGCGATCGTCACCCGGACCTCGCGGGACGGGTCGGTGACGGCCGCTCGGGCCAGTTCGCCGGCGGCGTCGACCGACACCAGCGCGCGCACGGCCTCGATACGGACAGCTGTGTCGGAGTCGGCCAGGGCGTCCGCGAACAGGTCGACGTCGCCCAGGCGCAGGGCCCGCAGGACGTCCAGCGCGGCGGTGCGGACGACCGGGTCGGGCTCGGCCAGGGCGGCGGCGAGGCCGTCGCGCAGTTCGGGCTCCGGCGGGAGTGTCTCGACGAGCTCGCGCAGTGAGGCGGCGGCGGTGGCTCGGACCTCGGCGGCGGTGTCGCACAGGGCGGCGGCGAGGGCGGAGCCGGTTCCCGGCGGCAGCGTCTCGGTGAGCACGGCGACCGCCTCGCGCCGGACCGCGGGCACGGGGTCGCTCAGGTACGGCTGGAGGGCGGCGAGTTCGGGCTCCTCATCGGCGAGCGCGACGAGTTCGAGCAGGCGGGCGGAGGACTGCTCCGGGGCGGGAGCGGAGGGCTCGTACCGCTCACCGGGAGTTGGCCCCTGCTCGGAGTCTTCCGCTCCGGCCCCGGCCGCCACCGGCGCCACAACCCGCGACCCCGCCGTCGCCACGTCCTCGGCGTGGACCTCGCCGAGGGAACGGGACAGGCCGCCGACGGGCGTGAAGCCTTCGACCGGAACGAGATAGGGAGCCACGGGACGGGCCGTGAACTCCATCGCACCAGAGGGGGACTTGTGCAGATCGAGATGGTGGAACCAGGACGCGTCGTCGCGAGCGGGATGGTCGAGACGGTCGTGGTAGAGGCCCCAGCGGGACTCCGTGCGGGCCAGGGAGGACCGCGCGGCCATCTCCGCGCAGTCGCGGATGAAGGTCACCTCCGCGCAGCGCATCAGCTCGTGCGCGGTGCGGGCGCCCATCGCGGCGATGTCGGCGCGCATCCGCTCGAACGCCTCCAGGGCCAGCGACAGCCGGGCACCGGACTTCGGCGGAGCCACGTAGTCGTTCACGAAGCGGCGCAGCTTGTACTCGACCTGGGGCTGCGGCGGGCCGTCGGGGTTGCGCAGCGGACGGTAGATCAGCTCGTGCGCCTCCCGGAGCTGCTCGCCGGGCAACTCCCCTTCGTACGCCGAGTACTGGGACGCGTCCGCGCCGGCCAGGTCGCCGAAGACGAACGCGCCGATCATGTAGTTGTGCGGCACGCAGGCCAGGTCGCCCGCCGCGTACAGGCGGGGGACGGTCGTGCGGGCATGGTCGTCCACTCGGACGCCGGAAGCGGAGTGGCCGCCGCAGAGGCCGATCTCGGAGATGTGCATCTCGACGTCGTGGGTGCGGTAGTCGTGGCCGCGGCCGGAGTGGAAGGTGCCGCGGGTCGGGCGTTCGGTCGAGTGGAGGATCGTCTCCAGGGCGGAGACCGACTCCTCGGGGAGATGGCTCAGCTTCAGGTAGACCGGGCCCCGGTCGGACGCCACCTCCGCCGCGAACTCGGCCATCATCTGGCCGGACCAGTAGTCGGAGTCGACGAAGCGTTCACCGTGCCGGTTGACCTGGTAGCCGCCGAAGGGGTTGGCGACGTAGGCGCAGGCCGGGCCGTTGTAGTCCTTGATCAGCGGGTTGATCTGGAAGCACTCGATGCCGGTGAGCTCGGCGCCCGCGTGGTAGGCCATGGCGTAGCCGTCGCCCGCGTTGGTGGGGTTCTCGTAGGTGCCGTAGAGGTAGCCGGAGGCGGGCAGGCCGAGGCGGCCGCAGGCGCCCGTCGCGAGGATCACCGCACCGGCGCGGACCTGGACGAACCGCCCTGTGCGCGTGTTGAAGCCGGCCGCCCCCACGGCCCGACCCCCGGACGTGAGCACACGCACCGGCATCACCCGGTTCTCGATGCGGATTTTCTCCCGCATCTCGCGCCGTCGCAGCTGCCGGTACAGGACTTTCTTGACGTCCTTGCCCTCCGGCATCGGCAGGACGTAGGAGCCGGAGCGGTGGACCTGGCGGACCGCGTAGTCACCGTGCTCGTCCTTCTCGAACTTCACGCCGTACGACTCGAGCCGCTGCACCATGGCGAAGCCGCGGGTGGCGGTCTGGCGGACGGTGGACTGGTCGACGATGCCGTCGTTGGCGCGGGTGATCTCGGCGACGTAGTCGTCGGGTTCGGCGCGGCCCGGGATGACCGCGTTGTTGACGCCGTCCATGCCCATGGCGAGCGCGCCGGAGTGGCGGACGTGGGCTTTCTCCAGGAGCAGCACGTTCGCGCCGTGCTCGGCGGCGGTCAGGGCCGCCATGGTGCCGGCGGTGCCGCCGCCGACGACGAGGACGTCACAGGTCAGTTCCTCGGCGTCGCTGAGGGACGGGACGGCCAGGGGGGTGTCCGCAGGGCGGTTCACGGAGGTGGTCACCGGGGTGCCTTTCACGTACCGAGCGAGGTGAGGACGTCGCGCCGCAGGGCCAGGCGCGCAGGGTCGTCGTGCGCGCCCCGGTCGCGCGGGCGGGGCACGTCCCGTACGGCGATGAGGCCGCCCGCGCCGAGCAGGGCGACGCGGTCGCCGAGGAAGAGCGCCTCGTCCACGTCGTGGGTGACGAAGACGACGGTCGCGCCGGTGCCGCGCAGCACCTCGACCAGCAGTGCCTGCATGCCCGCGCGGGTCTGCGCGTCGAGCGCGCCGAACGGCTCGTCCATCAGGACGGCGCGGGGGCGTGCGGCCAGGGCGCGGGCCAGCTGGACGCGCTGGCGCTGGCCGCCGGAGACCCGGTGCGGCAACTGCCGTGTCTGCGCGCCGAGTCCGACCCGCTCCAGCCAGGCCTGGGCCTGTTCCCGGCGCTCGGTGCGGGGCACGCCGCGGATGGCGAGGGGGAGTTCGACGTTGGCGCGCAGGCTGCGCCAGGGAAGCAGGGCGTCCTCCTGGAAGACCAGGGCGCGGTCGGCCGAGGGACCGGTCAGCGGGCTCCCCTCCTGGGTGACCTCCCCGGCGAGCGGCGGCAGCAGGCCGGCCAGGGTGCGCAGGAGGGTCGACTTGCCGCAGCCGGAGGGGCCGACGACGGTGAGGATCTCGCCGGGGGCGATGTCCAGGTCGACGCCGTCCAGGGCGGGCGCGCCGGGGCGGCCGAGGGAGGCGCCGGACAGGGCGAGCCGGGTGCCGTGGACCGGGGCGCCGGCGGCGATGGCCTCGGGCGAGGTGCTCAGGACGGTCTCAGACGAGGTGCTCATCGCGTGCCTCCTCGGATGCGGACCCGCCGGGTACGGCGGCGGGGGCGGTCGGCGCGGGCTTCGGGGACCGGACGGGCCCGGAGGGCCGGGCGCCCGGGGCGTACGCGGTGCGGGGCAGCCAGCGGGTGAGGCGGCGGCCCAGCAGTTCCACGGCCGTGGAGGTGACCCAGCCGAGCACGCCGATGGTGACCATGCCGACGAACACCCCCGGGTAGTCGACGACGGTGTAGTCCTGCCAGGTCCGGTAACCGACCCCGTACTGGCCGGAGATCATCTCGGCGGAGATCACACAGATCCACGACACGCCGATGCCGACGGACAGGCCGCCGAACACGCCGGGCAGCGCGCCCGGCAGGACGACGGAGCCGAGGATCCGCCATCGGCCGCCGCCCATGGTGCGCACGGCCTCCTCCCACATGGGGGTCAGGGCGCGCACCGCGTGCCGGGTGGAGACCAGGACAGGGAAGAAGGCGGCGGTGCAGGTGATGAAGACGATGCCCTGTTCGTTGGAGGGGAACAGCAGGATCGCGACGGGGACGAGCGCGATGGCCGGGATCGGGCGGATCACCTCCAGCACCGGGCCGAGCAGGTCCTCGGCGAGACGCGAGCGGGCCACGAGCACGCCCGTGGCCACGCCCAGGACGGCGGCCAGCAGGAAGCCGGTGAGGATCCGGATGAGGCTGTCGGTGAGGTCCGTCCAGTAGTCCGGCCCGGACATCCGGGCGGCGAAGGCCCGGGCCACCTCGGTGACCGTCGGGAACTGCGAGAAGCGCAGCCACAGGTCGACATTCAGGCTGGTCAGTGCCTGCCACAGGGCGAGGGCGGCGGCCAACGAGATCACCCGGAGCACATACCGCTTCACGAGGCCCGCTCCAGAGCGTCGGCGTAGGAGACGACACGCGCCCCGCCGTGCCCGGCGGCGTACGCCTGCGCCGTGTCGGGGGCGACGAAGGGCAGCAGCTTGCCGCCGTCGGCCACCCACACGGCCTTGTCGGCGAACCAGAGGGTGCCGGTGGTGGTGTCGGGGACGTAGGCGGCCCGGAGACCGTCGCGGTGCCCGGCGACGTAACGCAGCAGTTCGGAGGGGGATGTGAAGGTGACGGTCTTGGAGGCGCCCTTGGGCCAGGCCTCGCTCGCGGCCGGTGCCGGCTTCGTGGCGAGACGCTCGGCGTACGCCTTCGCTCCGAGGGCCTTCTTCACGTACTGGTCGTCGACGAAGGAGTCGACGTCCACGTCGCCGGTGAGTTTCGCCGATTTGAGGACCGAGACGTCCTGCTTCAGCGCGGAGACGAGCTGCGGCTTGATCGCCGGGTCGAAGGTGGCGATGCCGTGAGCGCCGTTGTAGAGGTAGACGACCTCGGCGGGCAGGCCGGTCGCCTTCGCGACCTTCTCGGCGGCGTCCACCGGGTGCTCGTTCAGGTAGTCGGTCGCCTCCGCCTGGGCCTTCAGGAACGCCTCCAGCACGGCCGGCCGCTCTTTCGCGAACTCCTCGCGTGCGGTGACGCCGTGGAACGTGGGCAGGTTCAGCCGGGCGCCGTCGTAGATCGCCTTCGCCTTGCCCTGGTAGGCGAGCAGGCCGGGCCAGGCGACGAACTGCGACAGCGCGTCCGTGCTGCCCGCCGCGAGGGCGGACGCGCCGACGGACGGCTGCTGGTTGAGCTTCTCGATGCCGCTGTCCGGGTCGATGCCGGCGCGCTGGAGCGCCCGCACGAGGGTGCCGTCGGCGGCCGAGCCGACGCTGGTGGAGACCTTCTTGCCCTTCAGGTCCTTCAGGGAGGTCAGCTTCGAACCGGGCGCGGTGACGACCGTGTTGAGGCCACCGCGCAGGTTGTAGCCGGTGACCGAGACCAGCCGGGTCGGACTGTTCAGCTGCTTGCCGCGGGCCGCGTTGATGAGCAGCGGGAAGTCGCCCATCGAGCCGATGTCGATCTTCCCGGCGGTCATCTGGGCGGTGATGGGCGCGCCGGTGGCGTAGTCCTGCCAGTCCACTTTGTAGCGGACGCCGTCGTGCAGGGCGTTGAGCTGCTTCTCGAAGGAGCCGAGGGAGCGGAGGAGGGTGCCCGCCGTGACGGTGTTGATCGTCCGGGACTGGTAGCCGACGGTGACGGTGACCGTGGAGCCGCTGCCGGCCTCGGCGTCACCGCCGCAGGCGCTCAACGGGAGCAGGAGGACGATCGCGGAGACGGTGACCGCTGTGCGTTTCAGGGAGGTTCGGGACATGGGAGTTCGGGCCTCTCACCGGAGCAGATAGGGCATGTTGACCGTGACGGCTCCGGTGGGGCAGCGGGCCGCGCACGGGCCGCAGTACCAGCACTCGTCGACATGCATGTAGGCCTTGCCGTTGCGCTCGTCGGTGGCGAGGGAGTCCAGCGGGCACATGTCCACGCAGAGCGTGCAGCCGTCGATGCACTTCGACTCGTCGATGGTCACGGGCACGTCGGCCCGCTGGGGCGCCAAGGTCATGGCTGTCTCCAGGAATCTGCGCGAGCGGGTTGGTTACCGGGACCGGTGCAGCAGGCCGCTCATGGTGATGCGGTCGCCGCGGAAGCGGATGAACTCCAGGTCGACCGGCCGGCCGTCCGCGAGGTGGGTGAGGCGTTCCAGCATGAGGACGGCGGCGCCGCGCGGGGCCTCGAGCACGGTTGCCGAGTGGGGATCCGCGCTGACCGCTTCCAGGGTGATCTCGGCGTGGCCGAGGGCTTGTCCGGTGACGGCTTCCAGAAGGCGGAAGACGTCGGTGTTCTCCAGGTCGGCGCCGAGCAGTCCGGTGCCGATGTCAAGGGGGAGGTAGGTGAGGTCGAGGGACAGGGGCAGGCCGTTGAGGCGGCGCAGGCGCTCGATGCAGAGGACGTCGGTGCCGGGCGCGAGGTGAAGGCGTTCGGCGACCGGCGCGGGTGCCGGGGCGGGGCCCATCGTGCGGACCTCGTTGGTGACCCGGCCGTGTTCGCGGAGGGTTTCCGCGAGGCCCATCAGACGGTCGAGGCCGTGGGGGTACTTGTGGGCCACGACCACGGTTCCGACGCCGGGCTGGCGTTCCACCAGGCCCTCGGCCCGCAGCAGGTCGAGAGCCTCGCGGACCGTGTTGCGGCTGGTGCCGTAGTCGGCGGCGAGGGTCGACTCGTGGGGGAGCGTGCCCTCGGGGAAGGCGCCGGCGAGCAACTGCCGGCGGAGCAGGTCGGCCAGTTGCCGGGCCCGGTCGGCGCGCAGCCGGCGCCGCGCGCGGTGGGCGGCGACGGTGGTCGCGGCTCCCTGTCCGGCGTGGTCTCGGATGCGGTCACTGGGCATGGCTCGGACCATACCTATCCGATAGGAAAAGTGGTGTTGCGGGAATGTTGCGCCATCGGGAGTGCGACCGGTTCGGTCGTTGAGCTGGGTTTTCGGCGGGCCGGTGAGGAGATCCGCCACCGGCCGCCGGTCCGGCACGGCTGTGACAGAGACTCGCCACCGGCCTCTGGTCCCGCCCGGTTACGACAGGGCGGTCAGACCCGGCGCGAACGCGATCAGCAGGGGAAGCAGCGGTACCAGTGCGGCCGTGGTGGTCGTCAGGGCCCGGTGCCGACGGCCCAGCCGGGGCGGCGGTTCCAGGAGCCGGTCGACCCGCTCGCCCAGCAGGCGGTGGCTGGAGGCGCAGGACAGGACGCCGCGGTGCTGGTTGAGCTCGATCAGCGCCAGGGCCGTGGTCAGGTGGCCGCAGCGGCGGGACGCCGTGTCGTCGGCGGCCAGTTCGACCAGGCGGTGCGTCTGGTCGCAGAAGTGGGCGAACAGCGGGACTCGGGGGAAACCGGTGGCCAGGGCGGTGGACAGGTGCAGCAGCCAGTCGTGGCGGGCGTGGGCGTGGCCGCGCTCGTGGGTGAGGACGGCGTCGAGCTGGTGGTCCGTGAGGCGGTGCAGGGCGCCCGTGGTGACGATCAGCTGGGGCGGACTGCCGGGCATCCACCAGGCGTCGGGGTATTCGTCCTCCAGGACCAGGAGGGGGCCGCGGGCGGCGGGCAGTCCGGCCGGCAGGTCGGGGGCGCGTTCGCGGAGGTGGGCGCGGGCCTGGGCGCGGCGCCGGCGCGCCTCGACGAGTTCACGCGCGAGCAGCGCGGTCGTCCAGGCGGCACCGCAGGCCAGCAGCAGGGTGAGGGCGGCCGCCCCGGGCGGGGCGGTGGACAGGTCGTACGCCGCCGTTACCGCGGGCGGCGCCGGGGCGAAGAGCTGGGCGCGGACGGTGCCGAAGACGGCGGCGGCACCCAGGGCGAGTGCCGTCACGCAGCACAGCAGGACGGTGGCGACCAGGCACTGCCACACCCACAGCGCGACCACCGGTTCCCGCTCGGGCCAGTCGGCCCGGGTCAGCGCCCGGGGAACGGGTACGGCGGCCGTCACGGCGACAACGCTCAGCAGGAGCAGGCAGACAGTCATGGCCACGGGCTCCGGTCGGTCGGAAGAGGGGCGGCTACGGGTCGTGCGGGGGAGGGCGGCTGCCGAGCGCACCGGTGACGCGGCTGAAGTGCACACCGGCGAGCGCCTCGAACGTGCCGTGCACCGCGTACGTGCGGGCACACCGCCCGACGCCCAGTATGACGGTGCCGGGCGGTGTGAGTCAGGAGTCGAGCGGCATCAGAAGCGCCGGGAGGGGCGACTGTCGGCCAGACCCGGAGCCCTATGGGGAGTCTGGAGCGCCGTCAGGCCTGCACCACCCGCCCCGTCACCTCGCCCAGCCCCACCCGCACACCGTCCGGCCCCGGGGCCCAGGCCGACAGGGTCACCACGTCGCCGTCCTCCAGGAACGTCCGCTTGCCGTCGGGGAGTTCGAGCGGGTCGCGGCCGTTCCAGGTCAGTTCGAGGAGGGAGCCGCGCTCACGGTCCGCCGGGCCGCTGACCGTGCCCGAGCCGTACAGGTCGCCGGTGCGCAGGGAGGCGCCGTTGACGGTCATGTGGGCCAGCTGCTGGGCGGCCGTCCAGTACATGGTGGAGAAGGGCGGCTCGGAGACGACGTGGCCGTTCACGGCGACGGTGATCCGCAGGTCGTAGCCGCCGGGTTCCTCGCCGCTGTCGTCCAGGTAGGGCAGCAGCTCGTGCGTCCGGGCCGGCGGGGCCACCCGGGCCTCCTCCAGGGCGTCCAGCGGGGTGATCCACGCCGACACCGACGTGGCGAAGGACTTGCCGAGGAACGGGCCGAGCGGGACGTACTCCCAGGCCTGGATGTCGCGCGCCGACCAGTCGTTGAGGAGGCACAGGCCGAAGACGTGCTCGCGGAAGTCGTCGAGGGACACCGGCTCGCCCATCCGGGACGGCACGCCGACCACGAAGCCGACCTCCGCCTCGATGTCCAGGCGGACGGACGGACCGAAGACGGGAGCCGGGTCCGCGGGCGCCTTGCGCTGCCCCGAGGGGCGTACGACGTCCGTGCCCGAGACGACGACCGTGCCGGAGCGGCCGTGGTAGCCGATCGGCAGGTGCTTCCAGTTGGGGGTCAGGGAGTCCTCGGCGTCGGGGCGGAAGATCCGGCCGACGTTCCGGGCGTGGTTCTCGGAGGCGTAGAAGTCGACGTAGTCCGCGACCTCGAAGGGGAGGTGCAGGGTCACCGAGGACAGGGGGTGGAACATCGGCTCGACGGTCTCGCGGTGGGACGGCACGGACACCCAGGCCGTCAGCGCCCGGCGCACGTCCGACCAGGCGGTGCGGCCCGCGGCCAGCAGCGGGTTGAGGGTCGGCCGCGCGAGCAGGGAGGCGTACGGGGAGCCGAGGGCGTGGGCCGCCGCGCCGGCGTCCAGCACGTGGTCGCCGAGCCGGACGCCCACGGTCCGGTGGGAGGAACCGGGCAGGGAGAACACGCCGTACGGCAGGTTGTGCGGACCGAAGGGGTCGCCCTCGGGGACATCGAAGGGGGGCATCGGGTGCTGCCTCGCTTTCGGGTGTGCCATGTCGTCGCCACGTGTTCGTGGTCGTGCCACACGTTACGGGTGGCACACCGGTCCTGGGCAGTGTCCGAGGAGGCGGACACGGACGAACGGGGCAGGTGGGCCCGGGTGGGACCGGACGGTGCGACTCCGGCGCGGCGGACGGGACGCCCCATTCGTACGTGCCGGAAGTTATCCACAGGACGCGACGCAATCTTGACGGAGCGGTGCGAACGGGGCGACTCTGGGCGGGTGCCGGAAGGCCTCGGGGAGGGGGCGTTCCGACGGCACACCAGGGGGGCGGATGGCCATTGGGGAGGCCGGTCCGGGCTCGGTACGGCATGGTTCGCAGCTCAAACGGCTGGAAGAGACCATGCGCGTGCGGCTCGGCCGGGAATGTGTGTATGTACCGTCATGTCGTTTCGGGCTGTACGTGGCGCTGCGCCACTGGTGCCCGCCCGGCGGGCGGGTGCTGATGTCGCCGGTCAACGACGACGTCATCTTCTTCGTCGTGCTCGCGGCCGGACTGCGCCCCGTGCAGGCGCCGTTGAACCCGCTCGACGCGTCCATCGACATCGATGCCGTGCCGGACGGGACGTGGAGATCGGTGTCGGCCGTGCTCACGACGAACCTGTACGGGAACCCGGACCCGGCGCCCCGCCTCAGGCAGAAGTGCGACGCGCTGGGCATCCCGCTGTTCGAGGACGCGGCACACGCCATCGGCAGCCGGGTGGGGGACCGGCCGGTCGGGGCGTGGGGCGACGCCTCCGCGTTCAGCCTGTCCAAGCACGTCGGAGCCAAGGCCGGAGGCATGCTCTCCCTCGCCGACCCGGGGCTGCGGGAGGCGGTGGGGAAGACCTGCGCGGGACTGCTCGCACCGCGCCGTTTGAGCTCCGAACTCGCCTATGCGATCCGGCCGTACGCGGAGGGGGCGGTGCGCGGGCTGCGGCTGCGGCGCGCCGCCTGGGCCGCGATCCGGCTGCTGGGACTGGCGGACCGGGAGGAGATCCGGATGCCGCTGCGCCCGGACGAACTCGCGCGCGCCGCCCGCCGGGCGCCCGGGCTCGACGCCCACCACCCCTGGGTACGCGTCGACATGCACGACTACCGCCAGGAGTCCGGCCGGCTGCGGCTGCGGCGCATCGGGCACAAGCTCGACCGGCTGGACGACGTGCTGGACGCCTGCCGGGCGGGCACGGAGCTGCTGCTGTCCACGCCCTGGGCCAAGCCGCGTGACGCGTACGGCACCCAGCCGTTGTTCCGCGTCCCGCTGTTCGTGGCGGACCGGGACGCGGCGATCGCCGCGCTGGCACGGCAAGGCGTCGTCGTCGGCTACCTCTACGACCCGCCCCTGGACGACTACGCCGGCGCGGAGTTCACCGACCCCTCACCGGCCCCCGAGGCGGCCCGCTGGTTCGCGCGGCACGCGCTGCCCGTGGACCCGCTGCGGGCCCGGACGGTCGTCGAGGTGCTGGAGCGGTCCGGGGCACGGCCGGTCGAGGCTCCGGGTGAACCGCCCCGCGGCAGGCCGGCCCCGGGGAGGCTGGATCAGTCCCGTGGCTGAGATCCAGGTGCACGAGCCCGCCACCACGCGCGCCGACGGCGGCGGTCCGAAGCCCGCCGTCGACGAGCACACGCACGACTCGCTGTTCAAGAACGCGTACTTCCTCATGCTCAGCACCGGCGTGTCCGCCGTACTGGGCCTGGGGTTCTGGCTGGTGGCCGCCCGCTACTACTCCGAGGAGGCCGTCGGCCAGGGTTCCGCCGCCATCGCCGCGATGCGGCTGCTCGCCAGCATCACGGCGACGACGATGATCGGCGCCGTGGTCCGCTTCGTCCCGCGCGCGGGACGGGAGACCGGGCGGCTGGTGTGGGGCACGTACGCGGCCAGTTCCCTGATCGTGGCGCTGGCCGCCGCCGTCTTCCTGCTCACCCTCGACGCGTGGGGAGCGTCGTACGCCCCCCTGGGCACGCCCATGGCGGGCGCGGTGTTCGTCGCGGCGTGCGTGGCCTGGGCGCTGCTCACGCTCCAGGACGGGGTGCTCACCGGGCTGCGCAAGGCGGAGTGGGTGCCGGCCGGGAACGCGGTGTTCTCGGTCGGGAAGCTGGTCCTGCTGGCCGTCTTCGCCGGCACGCTGCCCGTCCTCGGCATCTTCGTCTCCTGGGCCGTCGCGATCGCCTTCTCCACACTGCCGCTGGGCTGGCTGATCTTCCGTCGGCTCATCCCCCGCCAGGCCGAACTCGAGCGCGACAAAGAGCCCCCGAAATTCCGCGACATGGGCCGCTTCCTGGCCGGGGACTCGCTGGGCGCGCTGTTCAGCCTGGCGATGATCAACCTGCTGCCGGTGATGGTCGCGGTCCGCTTCAGCGCCGCGGAGAACGGCTACTTCTACGTGGCGTACACCGTCGGCGGCACGATGGAGTTCATGGCCATCAACATGGCCTCGTCCCTCACCGCGCACGCCTCCCACGACCCGCGACAGCTCGCCGACGGAGTCCGGGGTGCCCTGCGGCGCATGACGCTGCTGCTGGTCCCGGTCGTGCTGGTGCTGGTCCTCTTCGCCCCCTACATCCTCACGCCCTTCAGCCCGGACTACGCCGAGCACGGCTCGACCGTGCTGCGGCTGCTCGCCCTCGGCGCGCTGCCGCGGGTGGTGGTGGAGCTGTACATCGGCGTACTGCGCGTGCAGGGGCGCACGGGTGTGCTCGCCGCGCTCCAGGGCGCCATGTGCGTCCTGGTGCTGGGCAGCGCGGCCGTGCTGTTCACCCCGGCCGGGATCGCGGGTGCCGGCTGGGCGGTGCTGCTGAGCATGACGCTGATCGCCGTCGTCTCCACGGCCGGGCTGCGCGCGGCACTGCGGCGCAACGACAGCGCCCCCGCGGTCCGTACGCCCGCCGATCCCTCCCATCCCTCCTACGGCACCCGCTGGGCGAAACTGAACGCCACCGCCGGGTACGGCACGACCTGGGCCCGCCGGGCCGCGTACCAGCCCAAGGAGGGCGACGAGGACACGGTCACGTTGTTCATAGGGCGCCCCGGATATGAGCGTGAGGCGCTCCAGGCGGACACGCTGGCGCTGATCGTGCGGCCGCAGCATCCGGACGGGCCGCACCATCCGGTCGCCGCGGAGAAGGGGGCGAGCGCCGAGGCCGTCGAGCCGGCGGACGCGGGCGAGGACCGCGGCAGTCACGGGGAGCCGAGAGCACCTCAGCGTGAGGAATCCGCCGACTACGAGGACACCCCCGGGTACGAGGCAACCGCCGGTGCCGAGGACGACACCCGGGAGCGGCGGCTGAGAGGCGCCCTCTGGAGCCTGCTCGCCGTCGCCACCGTCTTCTTCTGGGCGCCGTTGCGCGACCTGCCCTGGCTCGACCGTGCCACCGAAGCGGCACTGACGGGACGTCAGCTGCTGGAGGGCCTGCCGCTGCCGTCGCTCACCGCGGGAGGCCTGCTGCTCGTGGTGTTCGTCGCCGCCGTCACGCTGTGCACCCGCCGCGACCCGTGGCTGCCCGGCACGGCGCTGTACGCCGCCCTGCTCTCCCTGTACGCCGCACCGGTCGCGCTCGGGCGGGAACCGCGGCCTGTGGACGGGGCGTTGTACGGGAAGACGGCCGGCTTCCTCGCGGAGGCGTTCGGGCTCGACGGGCCCGAGCCGCTGCTTCGCTGGGCGCCGCCGGTCTGCCAGCTGCTGTGCCTCGTACCGCTGTGGCTGCTGCTCGCGAGCGCGGGCGGGCGGCTGCCGTGGCCGGGGCGCTGGGGGGTTCTGTATCTCGTCGCGGTCGGCGGCTGGGTGTGGCGTGAGGCGCTCGCACCGGTCGCGCCGCCCCTGCTCGCCGTACTCGCCGTACTCGTCCTGCTCCTGCCGGTCTGTCGCCGCGTCGCGTCGGCCATGGGGCTACCGCACCGCAATAGGCCGAACGGCCGACCCAGCGACTGATCAAGCTCCAGAGCCGAACAGAGCCGAACCGCCAGGGGGGAACCACCGTGCGTCCGCCAGTAACTCCGAGGGAGAGATCCACGCCGGAACCCACACCCGCACGGGACGGCGCGAGCACCCCCGGCAGCAGCCCCGAAGTCTCCAGCCAGTCCTCCAGCCCCTCCTCCTCGGAGTCGTCGAGCCCCGCCCATGAGCCCGTGACGGACCTGTCCGACCTGCCCCCTGCCCGGTCCGGGCGGCGTGCTCCGGCCTGGCCCGGCGTACCGCTGCTCGTCGCGCTCGCCCTGTGGGCGTACGCCATGCGGCACACAGACGTCTCGCGGCTCGACGACTACGGGTTGGTCACCGCGCTGCACCCCACCTTCTGGGCCGGTCTCGTGGTGCTCACGACCGGGTTCTGGTTCACGGTCCGTGATCCGCGCCGGCCGGGTGCCTGGGCGGCGGCGTACGTCCTCGGGCTGCTGGTGATGGAGCGGGTGACGCAGGCCGTGGTCTACCCGACCCCGCTGTACGCCTGGGCGTGGAAGCACGAGGCGGTCATCGACCACCTGCTGACGGCGGGCGGTCTGCAAACCGCCGACCAGGTCGGCGACATGGCGGTGTACGACCAGTGGCCCGGCTTCTTCGCCGCGCAGGCCGCCCTGATGCGGCTGCTGGGCGTGGACTCGGCGGCGATGTTCATGGCCTGGTGGCCCCTGGTCTCCAGCCTGATGCTGCTGGTCCCGCTGCTGCTGATCTACCGCACCTTCACCGAGGACCGGCGGCTGATCTGGACCGCGGTCTGGCTCTTCTACGTCGCCAACTGGGTCGGGCAGGACTACTTCTCCCCCCAGTCCGTGGCCTACGCGCTGCACGTCGGCGTCCTGGCCGTGGTCCTGCGCCGCTTCGGCCGGTCCGCCGGGCAGCGCGGACGGCCCCGGCCGGCCGTGTGGACGCTGGTGCTCACCGTCATGATCACGGCGATCGTCATCTCCCACCAGCTCACCCCGGGCATGCTGGTCGTCTGCCTGCTCGCCCTGTGCCTCAGCCGCCGCTACCGCGACTGGGTCCCGGTGGTCACCACCGTCGTGATCTTCCTGGCCTGGTGTCTCACGGCCGCGCTGCCCTTCCTGTCCGCGGCGATGCCGGACATGATCCGCTCCGTCGGCGACGTCGGCGCCAACGTGGAGACGGGGTACGGCGCCACCCCGACCGGCACCGGAGCGATCGCGACCTCCTGGGCGGCCCGGCTGCTGTCCGGCTCCGTCCTGCTGCTCGCGGCCCTCGGCGTCCTGCGCCAACGGGTGCTGCGGCACCGGGCCCGGCCCCTGCTGCTGATCGCGGCGGCCCCGCTGCCGATGTTCGCGGCGAGCAGCTACGGCAGCGAGATGATCTTCCGGGTGCTGCTGTTCATGCTGCCCGGCGCCGCGTTCTTCGCCGCCGCCGCGCTGCTGCCCAAGGTCCGTACGCTGGCCGCCGACGCCGCGGCGAAGGAGGCCGCCGGCCGGCAGGCCGCCCCCGTGAGGGGCCGCGGACGGGGGACCGGCACATGGGTGGGCCTGGCCGCACTGCTCGGCGGAACCCTGGCGTTCGTCCCGGCCTACTCGGGCAAGGACCGGATCAACTACTTCCCGCCGCAGGAAGTGGCCCTCGTACGGCAGCTCTTCGACCAGGCGCCCGACGGCTCGCTCGTCGTGGCCGCCAACCGCAACTACCCGCTCGCGTACGCCTCCTACTGGAGCGTCGACCACTACTGGTTCCTCGACGACGCCCGCAGCCACGTCGACCGGATCGTCGAGGACCCGGCCGGCACCCTCGCCAGTGACATGGCCGGGGTGGAGCGGCCGGCCCGGGCCTACTTCCTGCTCACCCAGGGGCAGCTGGCCAACTCCGAGATGAACGGACAGCTCGACGAGGCGCAGCTGGACCGGATACAGAAGTCCGTCGCCGCCTCACCACGGTTCCGGCTCGTGGCGGAGAACAGCGCCGGATGGCTCTACGTACTGAAGCAGGGCGGGGGAGCGGAGCGATGACACCGCAGGAACTCGTGGTCCGGATGCTGCCGCCGTTCGGCGGCTGGCTCGCGCTCGCCGCGCTCGCGCTGCCGGGCGGATCGCCGCTGCGGGGCGCCGCCGTCGTCCTCTTCCTGGCGGCGGGCCCGGGCGCGGTCGTGGTCAGAGTCTGCGCCCCCGCGCTGGGGGCGCGGCCGGCCGAAGGGCCCGTCGAGCGCCGGGACCCGGACTTCACCCGCCACTCCGACCTGCTGGAGCGGCTGATGCTGGTGCTGTTCCTGAGCATCGGCGCCGTGATGCTCGTCGCGACCGTGCTGATCGCCACCCACACCTTCAGCGCCCAACGGCTGCTGCTGACGCTGACGCTGCTGACCACACTCGCCGCGTTCTGCCCGCCGCTGCGCGCCTCCCCGCCGCCGAGGACGACACCGAGGACACCGAAGGGTTCTGCTCCGTGAGGTTCAACCGTCCCCACCGTCCCTTCCGCCGCAAGCCGACCACGACCGGACAGCACCGCAGGAGGCCCCAGCCGCACGAGGAGCAGCCGTCCGCCGGCCCGTTCACATCGAGCCGGCGCCGTCTGCTGATCACGTCCGCCACGATCGTCAGCGCGGTCCTGGTCGGCGCACTCGCCCTGCGGAACGCCTCCGGGCCGGACCCGGGAGCCGCCGGTTCCAAGGCGGACTGCCGCCCCACGGCGCTCCTGGAACCGCCCTGCGGCGCCTGGTTCGGGGCGTTCGTGCCGCACGAGAGGAACGACCTGCCGGAGAAGGTCCGCGCCTACGAGAAGCGCGTCGGCCGTGAGCTCGACATCGTGTACACGTACCACGACATGTCCCTGCCCGAGGGCACCCGCCGGGAGGGCCAGCTGCTCACCCCGGAGGAACAGCGCGTCGGCGAGGACCGCCTGCTGCTGCTGTCCTGGGAGAGCAAGTGGTGGGGCGGCACGAAGAAGCAGCAGCCGACCTGGAAGCAGATCGCCTCCGGCGAGCTGGACAGGACCGTCATCGACGTCCAGGCCGAGCGCATCAAGGACTACGGCAAGAAGGTGTTCCTCTCCTTCGACCTGGAGATGGACACCCGCACCCCGGACAACGGCACCCCCGCCGAGTACGTGAAGGCGTACCGGCACATCCACGACCGGTTCCGCGAACTGGGCGTCGACAACGTGGTGTGGACGTGGATCACCACCGGCTACCTCGAGAACGCCGACGAGATGAAGGCGATGTATCCCGGCGACGAGTACGTCGACTGGGTCGGCTACAACCAGTACAACTACTACCGCTGCCACAAGACCGGCTGGCTCAGCTTCGCGCAGACGCAGCACGCCGCGCACGAGTGGATCCGTAAGAACATCTCCGACGACAAGCCGCTGATGCTCTCCGAGTTCGGCACCGCCGCGGACTCGGCCCGCCCGCAGCGGCAGGCCGAGTGGTACGCGCAGGTGCCCGGGGTGCTGAAGGGCCTGGAGGGCGTCAAGGCCGCCCTCCAGTGGAACTACCGCGACCCCGGACCGCACTGCAACCTGGCCCTGGCGAACGACGCGGCCTGGGACAGCCTGCGCGAGACCGTCGCCGACCCCTACTTCAACCAGCCGCTCAAGTAACCCGGGCGGGGATCAGCCCGCGAACTCGGGCCCGCGCACCACCGCGCGGGCCCGCCGGTACCAACGCCACGCGATCGTCTTCGGCCCGTCCCGGTACGGCGCGACCCGGGCGCCCGCACCCGCCAGCCAGCCCTCGACGTCGGCGACGGTGTGGGTGCGCCGGACGATGAGCCGGGCGATGCGGTAGCGCTCGTCGCGGTCGGAGCTGAGCGCGTGCCGCACGGCGGTCGCCGTCTCGTAGCCGGCCCGGGCCGACATCGCCCGCACGCGCGGGCTGTTGTAGCCGTGCGGATAGGCGAGATGGCGGACCTCGTGCCCGAGGGCGTCCTCCAGCACGGCCTTCGACGAGCGCAGTTCGTACGCCAGTTCCTTGCCGGACAGGGTGTCGAGCTGTGCGTGCGTGACCGTGTGGCTGCCGATCTCCATGCCGTAACGTTCCAGCTCCGCCGCCCGGTCCAGGGTCATCATCGGCGCGGGCGGCAGCAGACTGCGGCCGCCCGGGGCGATGGCGCCGGTGGTGAGATAGGCGGTGGCGGGCAGCGCCCGCTCGGCCAGCGCCTCGGCGGTGGGGCCGGGCAGATCGGCGAAGCCGTCGTCGAAGGTGAGCAGCACGGGCCGGGGCGGCAGGGGTGCGCGCCCGGCCAGGTGGTCGGCGATCGCGCTGATCGTGACGGGCGTACGGCCGCTGCGGACCACGGCGTCGAGATGTGCGGCGAACTGCTTCGGCGTGACCGTGAACTCGGCGATCCAGTCGGGCGGGTCGTCCGTCACGGAGTGGTACAGGAAGACCGGGATGGCCGGGGAGCCGGCCGCACCCGGTGGCGATATCGGCCCCTCACCGTCCTGCGCACCCCGCTCCGCCCGGCCTCTGCCGTCCCCTCGCCTCTCACCACGCGTGCGTGCAGACGCCCTCATCTCGCCCCCTCAACACGCGCGCGCAGCGCCCGCCGCGCGCGCAGATAGCCGACAGGCCCGTACACCATCCCCCTGCGCTGCAACCGCGACAGCCGCCGCGGCCACGGGTGCGTCCGCACGTCGTGGTCGCCCGGCGCCCCGCCGCCCTCCGTCTCGCGTACGGCGGTCAGCGTGCGGGCGTGGGCGAGGCCCCGGGGCAGCCGCGCGAGGAACGCCGGCAGCAGCGCCGGGCGGTTCACGAGCACCGCGGTGAGATAGGCGGTGAGTCCGGCGCCGTAGCCGTACGCCTGGGTCTCCAGGTCCCGCCAGGTCTCCCGGTGGTGGTGCCACACCAGTGCGTACGGGGTGTAGCGCAGCCGGTGGCCCTGGGCGAGGACGCGGACGAAGCCGTAGAGGTCGTCGCCGCCCCGGGCGGCCGTGCCGGCACCGGTGGCCGGGTCGAAACCGCCGACGGACCGCAGGGCGGCCGTCCGGAAGGCCATGTTGGCGCCCGAGCCGAACCGCCCCGCCGTGAACGGGAACAGCGGCTCGTCGCCCGGGGGACGCGCCGGGTCGTACGTCCTTGGAGTGAAGCCTTTCGCGAAGCCGCCGTGGCTCTCCAGCAGTACCTGGGCCGGGGTGGTCAGCCGCGCGGGCAGGATGAGCCCGGTGCTGCACCCCAGTCCGGGGTCGGCGGCGAAGGGCGCGGTCAGCTCGGTCAGCCAGCGCGGATCGGCGACGACGTCGTCGTCCGTGAAGGCGACCACCTCGCCCCGCACGGCCGCGAGCCCCGTGTTGTGCGCGACCGCGAGGCCGGGCACCGGCTCGCGGACGTACCGCACGCGCTCGGCGTACTTCCGCTCGACCAGCTCCCGCGTCTCGCTCGTCACGGGAGCGTTGTCCACGACCACGATCTCGAACCGCGGATGGTCCTGCGCCAGCAGCGAGTCCAGCGCCCGGGCCAGCTGCCCGGCCCGTTCCCGGGTCGCGATGACGACACTCGCGTACGGCGGCTCCCCGGACTCGCCGGCTGCCCCGGACTCGCCGGCTTCCCCGGGGTCGCCGGCTGCCCCGGGTCCACGAGCGGGCGCGGGCGCCGGCGCACACTCCGCCCGCGCCCGCGCCGTGAGCACGGACTTCGCGTCCGCCCCCTCCGGTACTCGCGCGAGCAGCGTCCCCACGGGCCGCCCACCTCGCCTGACCAGCACGAACACCTCGCCGTGCGTCACCGGTGGACTCCCCGGGCCCGGTCTGAGCACCGCCTCGTCGCCGTCGAGGTCCAGCTCGGCGACCTGCACCGCCCCGATGTCCAGGAACCGCCGTATCTCCTCCTGCGCACGTGCCGAACGCGCCATGCGCCCACCCCCTCGTCGTCAGGTACGGCGCAGCCGAGCCACGCCCTTCAGGGTCCGCGCGGCCAGCGACGCGAGCTGTGGCCTGCCGCGGACGAAACTGTGCACGCGGCGCGCCGGCTCGCGGCTCAGCCAGTGCAGCGCCGCGCCCGCCCCCGGACGCGTCACCGCGCCCTCGTACACGGGCAGTTCGCCCGTCTTCAGCGCGTCCTTGTACTCGGCCGCACCCCGCCCCAGATCGAGCATGCCGATGCCCTCGGCGGCCGCCGCCTCGGCCATGCGCAGGTGCAGCACCAGACCCGGCGAGTACTTCGCGAACTCCGGGTCGTAGGCCGGGAACCAGCAGGCCAGGACCGAGGCCGAGCGCAGCCCGAAGTGCGCGGCCAGCGGCCGGTCCCCGGCGTACAGCACGGACAGCGTGCCGCTGCACTCCGGCGCCCGGGTCCGGGCCAGCCGCCCCACGAGCCGGGTGATCCACTCCCGGGCGAACCGGTCCCGGCGGCCCGTCCTGCGGTACTGCGCCGACTTCCACTCCATGAGGGTGCGCAGCCCGGCCGGGTCGCGCTCGTCGAAGACGAACCGCAGGTCGCCGACCTGCCGGCCCAGCCTGCGCTCCTTGGCCAAAGTCGTCTTCAGGAACTTCGGCGACTGGGCGCGCAGCACCGACTCGTACGTCTCGTAGCCCTTCTCCACGTCGATGACGTAGGTGGCGTGCTCCTCGGCCGCGTACCGGACGAACAGCCGCTGCTCGGCCTCCAGGTTGTCGAAGGCGAAGCTCGACAGCGCGCAGGCCCGCAGCAGTTCACCCGTGTCCAGGTCCAGGCCGGGCCGCAGGATCGCGCCCTGCGCGTCCGAGACGCCGAGTCCGATCGCCCGGCCCTGCCCCAACGGGCCCCGCTCATGGGGCAGGAAGCCGACCGGCTCCAGCCCCTCGTACACCACCGCGACCCGCGCCCGCGGCCTCACCAGACCGACGGCATCGCTGAACTCCGGTTCCATGAAGGGGTTGCGCGGCGCTTCCGACGCAGCGCGCAGCGCGCGCCAGCGCTCCCTCTCCCCCTCGCCGAGCTCTCCGGGCCGAGCCACACGTATGCGCCCACTGCTCAACCTGACCCCCCGATCAAGTCCCCCCTGGACACTTGGAAGGTACCGCCCGAGACGGCCCTGACGGTAGGTAGCGGACCATGTTGTTGCAACTGGTGCAGAGGCCTTCAACCGGGCAATCGGCGTCCGACGCGCGATGAAACGAAGGGGCGCGCTGTCCGTATTCTCTGATCATGGCCGCACCCATCGCATATTCACTCATCGCCACCGACCTGGACGGGACGCTGCTGCGCGGCGACGACACCCTGTCCGACCGGTCCCTCGCCGCGCTCGCGCGGGTGGCGGACGCCGGTGCCCAGCACCTCGTGGTGACGGGCCGGCCGGCGCCGAGAGTACGGCCGCTCCTGGACGACCTCGGCTGTACGGGGCTCGCGGTGTGCGGGCAGGGCGCGCAGGTGTACGACGCCGGCGCGGACCGGCTGCTGTGGTCCATCACGCTGGACCGGGAACTGGCCGAGACCGCCCTCGGCAAGATCGAGGCCGAGGTGGGGCAGGTGTACGCCGCGGTCGACCAGGACGGGGTCGACGGGCTCACGCTCATCGAGCCGGGCTATCTCATGCCGCACCCGACCCTGCCCGCGGTACGGGTCGACCGGCGCGACGAGCTGTGGGGCGAGCCCATCAGCAAGGTGCTGCTGCGCCACCCGTACCTGACGGACGACGAGTTGGCGGCGACGGCCCGCTCGGTGGTCGGTTCACTCGCGACGGTGACGATGTCGGGGCCCGGCACGGTCGAGCTCCAGCCGTGCGGCGTCACCAAGGCGACGGGTCTGGCGCTGGCGGCCGAGCACCTGGGGCTGCGGCCGGCGGACACCGTCGCCTTCGGCGACATGCCCAACGACATCCCGATGTTCGACTGGGCCGCTCACGGGGTGGCGATGGCCAACGCCCATCCCGAACTCAAGGCCGTGGCCGACGAGGTCACCCTGTCGAACGAGGACGACGGCATCGCCGTCGTCCTCGAACGACTGCTGGGCGGGACGGCTCGGACGGCTCAGTACGGGCCGTTGACGTTGTCGATCGAGCCGTAGCGGGCGGCCGCGTAGTTGCAGGCCGCGGTGATGTTGGCGACCGGGTCGTACGGGTCCCACGACGTGCCGTCCACGTGGTAGGCCTGGAAGGTCGGGTCGATGGTCTGGAGCAGACCCTTGGACGGGGTGCCCTTGGCGGCGTTCGAGTCCCAGTTGTTGATGGCCTGGGGGTTGCCCGACGACTCGCGCATGACGTTGCGGTAGATGCCGTCGTACGAACCCGGGATCCCCTTCTGCGCCATGATGTCCAGCGCCTCGCGGATCCAGCCGTCCAGGTTGTCGGCGTAGGTCTTCGCGGAGGCCTGGGTGGCCTTCGCGACGCCACCGGCGGGCTTGGCGGGGGCGGAGGACTTGGTCGCCGACTTCTTCGCGGCGCCCGCCTCGGCCGTCTTCACCTTCAGCTTCAGACCCGGGTGGATCAGCTTCGGGTCGTCGCCGACGGTGGAGCGGTTGTCCTTGTAGAGCTGCTTCCAGCCGCCCGACACGTCGTACTTGTCCGCGATGCGGTAGAGCGAGTCGCCCTTGGCCACGGTGTAGGTGAGGGACTTGGCGGGCTGGGCCGCCTGCGGCACGGACTGTGCGGCGGCGGGTGCGCTCTGGCTCGGCTGGGCGGCGCTGGCCTGCGTCGCGCCGAGCAGCGGGAGCGTGAGTGCCGCTCCGCCGGTGCCGACGGCCACGGCACGGCGGGTGAGCTGGTTGTTTCTGGGGCGACGGTGCTTGCCTCGGGGCATGGCGATATTCCTCTCCGACGCCTGCGAGGTGAGCTGTCGGGTTCGGGCCGGGAGGTGCCCGGCCGCCCACGGTGCTGTATGCCGTGGGCGGCTTCACCCCGAGCCGTTCCGCTGTGCGGACCGGCGACTTACCTGGGTCCCCCGCTCCTGCCATGCGTGAGTGAGTGGGTTCGTGTGGGGAGTCCGGGCGGTGGCAGGATTCGGCGTCCGCCGGACAGGCCCGGAACGTATGCGAGAGCACATGTCGGGAACAAGCACCTGAGTCACACGTCGCGCCGGTCGACCTTGGTCAGGGGGATATGAGCCGCTTGATCCTTTGCGGGAGCCAAGGCTCAACTGACGTTCGGCGGAAGGAGGTACGGGTTGGTGCCGGAGTGGGGCGTCACAGGGGATAACGTGATTCAACTCACTGATCACAAGTCCATGGGGCAATGCACGCCAAGAGGAATTTGCTTACTCAATACGGCAAATCGCACATAGCCCAGTACTTCCTGGTAAGTCGATAAATGTCTGCTCTTATGAGCTGATCGAAAATATTGCGGTCGTGATCGGATACCGCCCGGCCTGTAACCATGGGTGCTGGCGGTGATCGAAACGTGACCGGATACGCTGACTCGAGTGATGGCAGCGACCTATCGACAAACCGCGTAATCACCGGCACACACCAGCAGACACACCGGCAGACACCAGCAGACAGGAGACCCCTCGTGACCGACGTCGGGCCGTTCGGGCTGAGCGTGCGGGACCAGGCTCTGGAAGCCGATGTCCAGGCCGGGATGGCGGCTGTCGAGGAAGGCTTGCTCGAGGCCACCAAGAGTGAGGTGCCCTTCATCACGGAGGCCGCCCAGCACCTGGTCCGGGCCGGCGGCAAGCGGTTCCGTCCGCTGCTCGTGATGCTCTCCGCCCAGTTCGGCGACCGGTACGCGCCCGGGATCGTGCCGTCGGCCGTCGTCGTGGAGCTGACCCACCTTGCCACGCTGTACCACGACGACGTGATGGACGAGGCCGCCGTGCGCCGCGGGGTGGCGAGCGCGAACGCCCGCTGGGGCAACTCCGTCGCGGTCCTCACCGGCGACTTCCTCTTCGCCCGCGCCTCGCACATCCTGGCCGACCTCGGCCCGGAGGCGGTGCGGGTACAGGCCGAGGCGTTCGAGCGGCTGGTGACCGGGCAGATCCTGGAGACGGCCGGCCCTCAGGACGGCCGCGACCCCGTCGAGCACTACCTGGACGTGCTGGGCGGCAAGACCGGTTCCCTGGTGGCGGTGTCGTGCCGGTTCGGCGCGATGATGTCCGGCGCCGACGAGACGGTCGTGGACGTGCTCACCCAGTACGGCGAGCGGCTCGGTGTCGCCTTCCAGCTCGCGGACGACGTCCTGGACATCGCCTCCGACTCCCACGAGTCCGGCAAGACCCCCGGCACCGACCTGCGCGAGGGCATCCCCACGCTGCCGGTGCTGCGGCTGCGCGAGCGCGCCGCCCGGCTCGGACTCGCGGACGACGTCGCCCTGTGCGAGCTGCTGGACTCCGACCTCACCGACGACGACCGGCACGCCGAGGCCCTGCGCCTGCTGCGCGCCCACCCGGCGCTGGAACAGGCCCGCCAGGACACGATCCGCTACGCGCAGGACGCCCGCTCGGCGCTGGCGCCGCTGCCCGAGTGCACCGCGAAGACGGCGCTGGTGGAGCTGTCCGACGCGGTGGTGCACCGGGCCGGCTAGCCCTTCTTCCCTGCACGACCCCTACGGGTCGGGGGAGAAGCAGCCCTGTCGTGTCATACCGCAGCAGTACGTGGAGTTGAGCCCGGGGTCTGACGTATCTCCCTGGCCGATTTGGTCAGATGGACACCACGGAAAACACCACTCCTCACCAGTTCGGGTGAGAATGGCGGCTCAGGGACGAGTGCGTGGACGACACGGACAGCCGCCGCCGATCACGGAGGTAGGGCACACATGGCACCGTACGCATCCGACGACAGCACGACCGGCGGGGAGGCCGACGAGCGGCGCTCCGGGCGGCGCAAAGCCGCGCGGTACGTCGTCCCGGTCACGGTGATGGGGGTGGCGGCCGCGACGATCGGGCTGGTCCCCGCACTCGCCGACTCCGGTGACCCCGACCTCCCGAAGATCACCGCCCAGCAGCTCATCGAGAAGATCGCCAAGTCGGACGTCCAGCAGCTGTCCGGCACGGTGAAGATCAGCACGGACCTCGGCCTGCCGGACCTCGGCGGCCTGGAGAGCAGCCTGATGTCCGGCGCCGCGGGCCAGGGCGAGGGCGGCTCCTCCGCCGACCCGACGGCCAAGCTCACGGAACTGGCCTCCGGCACGCACACCCTGCGCATCGCGGCCGACGGCCCGGACAAGCAGAAGCTGTCCCTGCTGGAGAACGCCGCCGAGTACAGCCTCGTCCACAACGGCAAGGACGTCTGGGGCTACGACAGCAAGTCGAACGAGGTCTACCACGGCACCGCCTCCGAGAGCCCGGAGCACGAGAAGGAGCAGCCGCCGGCCACGCCGAAGGACTTCGCCGAGGAGGCCCTGAAGGCCGTCGACGACACGACATCCGTGAGCGTGGACGGCACCGCCCAGGTCGCCGGCCGGGACGCCTACAAGCTGGTCGTCAAGCCGAAGCAGTCCGGCTCGACGGTCGGCGCGGTCAGCGTGGCCGTGGACGCCGAGACCGGCATGCCGCTGAAGTTCACGCTGACACCGGCGAGCGGCGGCGCCGCCGTCGTCGACGCGGGCTTCACCCAGGTCAGCTTCGCCAAGCCGGCCGCGTCCACCTTCGACTTCACCCCGCCCAAGGGCGCGAAGGTCACCGAGGAGAAGGACGCCGGCAAGGGCTCCGACAAGGACTTCGGCAAGGGCTTCGAGAAGGGCGGACCGCGCGAGCACGCCCCCAAGGCCGGGGAGGACCTCGGCAAGGGCCTCGACGGCATGAAGACCATCGGCGAGGGCTGGAGCTCCATAGCCACCTTCGACACCGGCGGCGAGGGCGTGCCCTCGGGCAAGGCCGGCGGCGAGTTCGGCGGCTTCATCGACTCGCTCGGCGACAAGGTCACCGGCAAGTTCGGCTCGGGCACGGTCTTCTCGACCCGCCTGATCAACGCCCTGATCACCGACGACGGCAAGGTCTACGTGGGCGCCGTCACCAAGGACGCGCTCGTGAAGGCGGCCGACGCCGGGAAGTAAGTCCTCTCAAGAGAACGAGGAAGCCGATGGGCGAACTGTCCGCCGCGGAGCCGGAGCACCGCGAGGTGCGGGCCGAGGCCGGGGAACCGGTCATCGCCACCCGCTCGCTCACCAAGCGCTACCGCGGCGGACAGCTCGCCGTCGACGGCCTCGACCTGACCGTCCCGGCGGGCAGCGTCTTCGGCTTCCTCGGCCCCAACGGCTCCGGCAAGACCACCACCATCCGCATGCTGATGGGCCTCATCGATCCCACCGCCGGCACGGCACGGGTGCTCGGGCGGCCCATGCCCCGGTCCACCCGCGCAGTGCTGCCGCACGTCGGCGCCCTCATCGAGGGCCCGGCCCTGTACGGCTTCCTCTCCGGCCGCGACAACCTGATCCGGTACGACTCCGCCGACCCGGCCGCCGATCCGCGCACCCGCAAGGCCCGGGTCGCCGCCGCGCTGGACCGGGTGGGCCTGACGGCCGCCGCGGGCAAGAAGGCCAAGGCCTACTCGCTGGGCATGAAACAGCGCCTGGGCCTCGCGGCCGCGCTGCTCCAGCCGCGCCGGCTGCTCGTGCTCGACGAGCCGACCAACGGCCTCGACCCGCAGGGCATGCGCGAGATCCGCACCCTGATACGGGAGCTGGCCTCGGACGGCACGACCGTCTTCCTCTCCTCCCACCTGCTCGACGAGATCGAGCAGGTCTGCACGCACGCGGCCGTGATGACGCAGGGCCGCCTGATCACCCAGGGCCCGGTCGCCGAGCTGTCCGCCGGGGCGCGCGGCCGGCTGGTGGTGACCACGCCGGATCCGGCGGAGGCGGCCCGGGTGCTGAAGGAGCAGGGCGTCGGCGACGTCGTCGTCACGGACGACCGGGTGACCGGCGAACCACCGGAGAGCGACCTCGCCGACGTGAACAGCGCGCTGGTGACGGCCGGTGTGCGCGTGCGCGGCTTCACGGTCGAACGCGCCTCGCTGGAGGACGCGTTCGTGGCGCTGACCGGGGAGGGCTTCGATGTCGCGGGCTGAAGTCGTGGAGAGCGTACGGCCGGTGAGCCCGCTGTGGACCTTCGGGCTGCTGCGCAGCGAGCTCACCACCACCTTCCGGCGCTGGCGCACCCTCGCGCTGCTCGCCGTGCTGGCGGCCGTTCCCGTCCTGGTCGGCATCGCCGTCAAGATGGAGACGAGCGACGGTTCGTCGCCCGGCGGTGGCGGCGGCGGAGGACCGGCCTTCATCTCGCAGATCACCAACAACGGCCTGTTCCTGGTCTTCACCGCGCTGGCCGCGACCCTCCCGTTCTTCCTGCCGATGGCGATCGGTGTCGTCGCGGGCGACGCGATCGCCGGCGAGTCGAACGCCGGCACGCTGCGCTACCTGCTGGTCGCCCCGGCCGGCCGGAGCCGTCTGCTGCTCACCAAGTACGCGACCGTCGTCATCTTCTGCCTGGCCGCCACCCTCGTCGTGGCCGTCTCGGCGCTGACGGTCGGCGCGCTGCTGTTCCCGCTCGGCGACCTGACGACCATCTCCGGCACGCAGATCAGCTTCGCCGAGGGCCTGGGCAGAGCCCTGCTGATCGCCCTGGCCGTCGCCGCGTCACTGATCGGCGTCGCCGCGCTCGGACTGTTCGTCTCGACGCTCACGGGCAGCGGCATCGCGGCGATGGCGACCACCGTCGGCCTGCTGATCACGGTCCAGATCCTCGACCAGATCCCGCAACTGCACGCCCTCCAGCCGTACTTCTTCTCGCACTACTGGCTGTCCTTCGCCGACCTCATGCGCGAGCCCGTGTACTGGGACGACCTGATGAAGAACCTCGGCCTCCAGGCCCTGTACGCGGTGGTGTTCGGCTCGGCGGCCTGGGCGCGCTTCACGACGAAGGACATCACCGCGTAGCGCTCAGTCCTCGTACACGAACCGGGCCGGTGGCGCCTCCTGCGCGAAGAACGTCTTCGCGCGGGCGAGTGCCTCGGTGTCGTTCAGCACGTCACCCGGCTTGCTGCCGTTGCCGAGCAGCACCCCGCCGAACCGCATCCCCATGTACGCGGCCGAGTTGTTGAGCGTCCCGACCAGCGGGTCGGCCACCTCCGGCTGGCTGTGCGCGAGCGCGGTGACGCCCCACAGGGTGCGGTCGGCCAGGGTCGCCTTGAAGTCGAGGCCGGGGGTGCGCAGCCAGCCCGACCAGTAGTCCAGGTAGCGCTTGGTCTGTGCGGAGAGCGAGTACCAGTACAGGGGCGAGGCGATCACGATGTCCGTCGCCGCGAGGGTGGCGTCGAGCAGCAGCGCCAGGTTGCCCTCGGTCGGGCGGACGTGGTCGCTGTCGTGCCGCAGGTCCTCGAAGTCGGGCACCGGATGCTCGGCGAGGTCGATCCACTGCTGTTCGACGTCCGGGGGCAACTGCTCGGCGGCCCGGCGGGCGAGCAGCTCGGTGTTGCCGTCGGCACGGGCGCTGCCCAGGACGAAGAGGAAGCGACGGGTCATGGGTATCCCCTCAGAAGGTAGGCGCACATCAATTGCACGCGCATGCATCATATGCGCGTGCATCCAAATCCGCCAGGGTCACCCGTCGCCTGCGAAGGCCGCCCGTCAGCTCCCGGTACGCACCTCCGCCTCCCGCGCCACGGCCAGCAGCAGCGCCTCCCGGCCGTGCGGCGCCACGAGGTGCAGTCCCGCCGGGCAGCCGTCGCCGCCGAAGCCCGCCGGGACGCTCAGCGCCGGATGCCCGCTGAGGTTGAACGCCCAGGTGAGAGAGGTGGAGTAGCGATCGCCCGGGCCGTCGTGCCCGTGCGGTGCGGTGGGCGTGGTCGGCGTCAGCAGCAGCTCCGCGTCGGCGAACAGTCCGGCCAGGCGCCGGTCGTTCTCCGCCCGGACGCGGTGGGCTTCGCCCGGATCGGCACCGCGCGTGCGCAGGGCGAGCCAGGCGGGCCCGGGATCCATCAGCCGCAGCGGCGCCCGCGGCCGTACGAGCCGTACGACACCCGCCGCCGCGAGCCGTTCGACCGCCGCCCGGGCGAGGGCGACGGGCTCCGGGTCGGGCCCGGCGAAGCCCAGGTCGGACGACCAGGCGGCGGTGACGGGCAGAGGCGTGCCGGCCGGCACCGGCTCCTGTGACACCACCCGCCACCAGCTCGCCGCGTCCGACGCCGAGCGGGCGAGCACGCCTTGCACGGCGAGCCCCGTACGGTCGCCGGAGGGCAGCCGTCCGGCCGTGGTCTTGAGGCCGGTGACCCCGCACCACGCCGCCGGGATCCGCACCGAACCGGCCCCGTCGCTGCCCGTCGCCAGCGGCACCAGCCCGGCCGCCACCGCCACCGCGGCCCCGGCCGACGAGCCGCCCGGCGTACGGTCCGCCCGCCACGGATTGACCGTCCGGCCACGAGCGCCGAGCCCCCAGGTCTGCCAGGGCGTTCCCGGCCCGGGCACGGAGGTCGCGCCCACGGCGACACAACCGGCCGCGAGCAGCGGCTCCGCCGCACGCAGCCCGTGCCGCCCCTTCACGGCGATCGGCACCCCGGCGAGCGGCAGCGCGTCCTCCTTTCGGGGGACATTCCCGGCCCGTCGGCCGAGGCGCGCGTCCAGCTCGCCCGCCCGCCGCAGCGCCTCCTCGTGCCACACCTCGACGAACGCGCACAGCTCCGGATCGGCCCGCTCGATCCGCTCCAGCGCCGCGGCGACCACGTCGACCGCGCGCAGCTCCCGGGCCCGTACGCCCGCCGCGATCTCCCCGGCCGGCAGGGGCACCGGGGTCAGCGCGCCGCTCCCGTCAGCCGGACCAGGGCCGAGGTCTCACGCGGCGGATGCCCCAGCTCGCCCAGCCGCCAGGCCGCCACCCACGGCACGCGGTACACGTCGATGACCGACTCCAGGGACCTGACCCGCTGGGCGAGCGGACGCGGCAGCCGGCCCGGAGCGTCCGCCACGAGGACGACGGCGTCGAGGTCCAGCCCGGGCGGGGCCTGACCCCGCCGGAAGATCTCCACCGCCCCGGCGACCGTGTCCAGCCCGGCCGCGTGCGTCCGCGAGACCAGCAGCACCGACGCCGGGTCGCCCGGCCCGGGCCAGGCGCGGCCGCTGTCATGACCGCCGTAGACCGCGGCGAGGGTGGAGACGCCCGCGCCGCCGTGTGTGCCGACCCAGGAGAAACGCCGTGCCGCGGCATGGGCGCGAGCGGGCCCCGGCGCCCCTGGCTCCTGGCTGGTCACCGGGCCGCGGATCCAGATCTCCGGCCCCTGTCGCATGCCTGTCTGCATGCCCCTCTCCTCCCTCGTACTCTCGATCCTCATGCCATCCGGAACGATCCATGCCGGGCCCAGGAACCCTTGGGACGAGCCTGTGACACCGCGGTGACGTGAGAAACCGGAGCGAGCGGACACACTCGACACTAGGTGTACGACGCCGAATGAGGGGACGATGGCTCGACTCAGCCGCGAGAAGAAGCGGGAACAGAAGCAGGCCGCACACGCGGCGACCCCGGCGGCGCCGATCGACGTCCGTGTCCCCGGGGCCGGAACGGACCCGGTGGGAGCCGGCGCGGGGGCCGTCTCCGACGGTGCGTCGGTCGGCGGTGTCCCCGTCTTCGCGGCCCCCGGCGAGGAGATCCAGCAGGCCGTCCTGAACCGCCTTCACCACATCGCCCAGGCCACCGGCCACCCCGTCCTCGCCACGGTCCACGACGAGCGCATCGGCTACGTCGTGCCGCTCCAGGTCGACCCGGACGGCTCCAGCCGCTTCACCGCCGAGCCGGTCCGCACCGCCCCGCCGGAGGGCGCCGTCGCCGCGGAAACGCCCGCGGCGGGTGCCGCGACGCAGCCGCCCGCCCCGCCGCCGCCCGCGCCGGAGCGACAGGACCCACAGGACGACAGGGCCACGCACGTCCTGCGCCCCGTACCGGAGCCCGGCCGTGGCACGGCCCCGACGTTCCCGCTGCGGGCGGTCCCCGAGCCGCAGCCGGCCGATCAGCCCCCACCGGCGTTCGAGTCGCGAGCCGTACCGGAGGCGCCGCACCCCGAGCCGGAGGACACACCTCCGAGCCCGGCCGCGCCCCCCGGCACCGTCGCACCCCCGACCGGCGAGTTCGGGCCGCCTCCGCTCATGGACGTCAGGCCGCTCCCCGTCCCCGGAACCGGCCCGGGTCCGAACCGCACACGGGAACCCCTGCCGATGTCCGAAGCGGAGCTGCTCGCGGCCGAAGCCGACGCCAAGCCGACTCCCGTCCGGGGCTTCGACGCCGTCGCGGAGGCCATGCTCGGCGACGAACCCATCGGCGCCCCGGGCGCTCCCGCCCTCCTCGCGGAGCCGGTCGCGCGGATCAACGAGGCCGTCAAGGAGGGCCGGATCGATGCGGCGGCCGGGCTGGCGGACCAGACCGTCGCGGACGCGTCGGGGACGCTCGGGCCGGAGCACCCCGAGGTGCTCCGGCTGCGCGAACTCACCGCGTACATCGCCTACTTGGCGGGCGACCCGCTCCGTGCCTTCCGGCTGTCCCTCGACCTGGCCGGTGCCCACCGCCGCACGGGCGACGCGGAGGCCGCCTACGGCAACGTGCAGAGCGCGGCCACCGCCTGGCGCGCGGTGCGTGACCCGGCGGTGGGACTGGAGCTGGGCCGGGACCTGATCGGGCTGTGGACCGAACTCGCCGCCGAGGAAGGCCCCGCCGCCGAGGAGATCGAGCAACTGGAGTCGGCCCGCGCCCGCATGGGCCGCCTGACCGAACGCGCCCGCAACCAGTAGGCGCCGTTACCGCGACAGCTCCCACACCGCGTGCGCCACGGCGTCGCTGTTGCGGTCGAGGGCGGTGTCGTCGATGTTGGCGGTGGTGTCGCAGGAGGAGTGGTAGCAGCGGTCGAAGGCCCGCCCGGCCGTACCGCCCCACTTGGCCGCCTGCGCCGCCGTCTTCGCCCGGCTCGCCCCGGTGAACAGGCCGCCCACCGGCACACCCGCGCTCTTGAAGGGCGCGTGGTCGGAGCGGCCGTCGCCCTCGGTCTCGATCTCGGTCGGTACCCCGAGGCCGGCGAAGTACTCCTTGAAGGTCTTCTCGATCGCCGGGTCGTCGTCGTAGACGAAGTAGCCGGGGTTCGGGGAGCCGATCATGTCGAAGTTCAGGTAGGCGCTGATCCTCGAACGGTCCCCGGTGGCCAGCCGGCTGACGTAGTGGCGGGAGCCGACCAGGCCGACTTCCTCCGCGCCCCACCAGGCGAAGCGCAGGTGCTTGGCGGGCTTGTACTGCGCCCGGGACACGGCGAGCGCGGTCTCCAGGACGGCGGCCGAGCCGGAGCCGTTGTCGTTGATGCCGGGTCCGCCGGAGACGCTGTCGAGGTGCGAGCCGGCCATCACGACCTGGTTCGCGTCGCCGCCGGGCCAGTCGGCGATCAGGTTGTAGCCGGTGCGGCCGGAGGCGGTGAACTGCTGGATCGCGGTGGTGTATCCGGCCGCGTCCAGCTTGGCCCTGATGTGGTCGAGGGAGGCCTTGTAGCCGGGGCGGCCGTGCGCGCGGTTGCCGCCGTTGGCGGTGGCGATGGACTGGAGCTGGGACAGGTGGGCCTTGACGCCCGCCAGGGGTATGTCGGGCGCGGCGGCCGGTCTCGGGGGAGCGGACGCGGCGTCCGCCACGGCCCCGCCGGTCAGGAGCATGGCGGTGGCCACGGCACCGGCCGCCACGGCACGCGCGGAAACGGAGAGCTTCATGTGGGGGCTCCGACTTCCTTCGGGAAGCCCGTGGGGTGGCCACAGGCAGCCCACGGTGAATGGGGTGCCTGGATGGTGAAGCTGGTACTGACTCTCCGTCAAGGGACGTATCTGGCCACGGCGTTGAGGTGGACCGGGCCGCCGGTGCTCACGGGAAGGTCACTGCACGCAGAACTCGTTCCCCTCCGGGTCCGCCATCACGACCCACTCGCCCCCCTGCTCGGCCACCCGCCGCAGCGCACGCGCACCGAGTCCCTCCAGTCGTGCGACCTCCTCCTCGCGCCGCCCCTCGCCCGGGTGCAGATCGAGGTGGAGCCGGTTCTTGACCGTCTTGGCCTCCGGCACCCGCTGGAACAGCAGCCGCCGCCCCAGCCCGGTCCCGCTCTCCTCCTCGAACGGGTCCTCGGGGTGCCGCACGGCGATCAGGTCCCGGAAGGCGCGGCGGCCGTGGAACTCGACCGTGGCCTCTTCGGGCAGGGCGCCGAAGCCGAGCAGCTTCTCGATGAGGGCGCTGTTGTCCTCGACCTCGTACCGGAGGGCGGCGGCCCAGAAGTCGGCCTGCGCGTGCGGGTCGTTCGCGTCGATGGCGATCTTCCAGTGCAGGGGGGCGGGTGATGCCGGGGTCTGAGTCATGTAACCAGTTATACTGGTTACATGAGTGGGCGCGCAGGGGAAACGCCGGACCGGACACCCGGCCTGACACTGGTCTCGCACCAGGGGAAGGCCTACCGCTTCGATCCCGGCGCCCTGTGCCTGGAGCTGCTGACGGCGGGCGGCCCCGGTCAGTTCGCGCGCTACGAGGTGCTGCACGAGCCCGCCGACCTCGTCGCCTGGACCGCGCGCAGCCGCCTCCCGGACGGCCTGGACATCACCGTCACGGAGGACGAGCTGGAGCGCGTCCGCACGCTGCGCGACGCCGTGTTCCCCCTCGCCGCCGACCGCGCCCACGGCCGCCCGCTGCGAGCCGCCCACCTGGACGTCGTCAACAGCGCCGCGGCCGGGCCCCCGCTCGTCGCCCGCATCGAGCCGGACGGCACGCGCGCCTGGGCCCCGGGCGCCACCGGATCCCACCTGCTCTCCACGATCGCCCGGGACGCGATCGACCTGTTCACCGGCCCCTACGCACACCGCGTCCGCGAGTGCGGCGCCCACAACTGCTACCTGCTCTTCGTCGACACCTCCCGCCCGGGCCGCCGCCGCTGGTGCGCGATGGAGCACTGCGGCAACCGCGAGAAGGCCCGGGCACACCGGTCGCGCCGGGCTCCTGGGACGCCGTAGCCCGCGCGGTCCGCCAGGACGCCATGACGTCCGGGGCCGGCCAGGACGCCATGACGTCCGGGGCCGGCCAGGACGCCGTGACGTCCGGGGCCGGCCAGGACGCCGTGACCTCCGGGGCCGGCCAGGACGCCGTGACCTCCGGGGCCGGCCAGGACGCCGTGCCCCCCAGGGCCCGCCAGGACCCCGTGCCTGCCAGGGCCCGCTAGGACGCCGTAGCCTCCTCGCCCCGAGCCTTCGCCTCGCGGGCGTCGTACGCGCTGCGGGCCGCCGCGATCTCGTCCTGGTGCCGCTCCGTCCAGGTGACCAGGGACTGGATGGTGGTGTGCAGCGTCCTGCCGAGGGAGGTCAGTTCGTACTCGACCCGCGGCGGCACCACCGGGTGCACCGTCCGCTTCACCAGGCCGTCCCGCTCCAGCGACCGCAGGGTCACCGTCAGCATCCGCTGGCTGACCCCGTCGATCTCCCGGCGCAGTTCGGTGAAGCGCAGCCGCCGGTTGTCCAGCAGCGCGATGACGAGCAGCGACCACTTGTCGGCGATCCGGTCGAGGATCTGCCGGACCTGGCAGTCCTCGCGGGTGTCCCACTGGAAGGGATCGGCGTCGCCGTAATCCATGGTGCTCTCGCAGTTACTCGGTGACTTCGAAGTGCCTACTTCCATGTCTGTCGATGCTGCCGCAGGGTGGTCGTGGTTACAAGAGGGAACCGACCCTCGCTTGCGTAACCGACCTTGACCAGAGGAGTGTTGACTCATGGGCACGCGTGCCTGGGCGTTGCTGCTCGTCCTGTGCGGGACGATCTTCCTTGAGGGCGCCGACGTCGCGATGATGGCGGTGGCGATCCCGGCCATCCGCTCCGATCTGGGCCTTGCCACCGGTACGGCGGCCTGGGTGCTGAGCGCCTACGTGCTCGGGTACGCCGGCTTCACCCTCCTCGGCGGCCGGGCAGCCGACCTGCTCGGCCGACGGCGGATGTTCCTGCTCTGGCTGACCGTCTTCCTCGCCTTCTCCGGACTCGGCGGCCTCGCGACGGACGGCTGGATGCTGGTCGTCGCCCGGTTCGTCACCGGCGTCGCCGCCGCGTTCATGACCCCGGCCGCGCTCTCCCTGATCACCACGTCCTACGAGGAGGGGCCGAAGCGCAACAAGGCCCTGCTGGTCTTCGCGGGGACCGGCGCGGCCGGCTTCTCCCTCGGCCTGGTCATCGGCGGCCTGCTCACCGAGCTCGGCTGGCGCTGGGTGTTCTTCGCGCCCGTACTGCTGACCGCCGCCCTGCTCGTCGCGGCCGTGCGCCTGGTACCCCGGCAGGACGCCCCACCCGCGCGGGGGCGCACCTTCGACCTGCCCGGCGCGATCACCGCCGCCGGCGCCATGCTGCTGGCCGCCTACACCGTCGTACGCCTGGAACACGGCCTGCACGACTGGCCGCTCACCGTGGTCTCGGGGCTCGCGGCTCTGCTCGTGGCCGGTGCCTTCGTCGCGCTCGAACGTCGCTGCCCGGACCCGCTCGTCCGCCTCGGGATCCTGCGCCACGGCCCGGTCGTGCGCGCCGACCTGGGGGCGTTGCTCTTCCTCGGCGCCTTCTTCGGCTTCCAGTTCGTCGTCACGCTCTACCTCCAGGAACTGCGCGGCTGGTCGTCCTTCCAGACCGCCGTCGCCCTGATCGTCATGGGCATCGACGCGGTCCTCGCACCGACGCTCACCCCGAGACTGGTCGCCCGCTTCGGCAACGCCCGGGTGATCCTCGGCGGATTCCTCCTGGCGGTGGCCGCCTACGCCCTGTTCCTGCCGGTGGGCATGGACTGGTCCTACGCGATGATGTTCCCGACGCTGCTGCTGTCCGGCCTCGCGTTCGCCCTGGCCTACGGGCCGCTGACGATCGCCGCGACGGACGGGGTCGACGAGTCGGAGCAGGGCCTGGCGGGCGGGCTGCTGACCACGGCGACGCAGTTCGGCTCCGCGATCGGCATCTCGGCGGTAACCGCGGTCTACGGCCTGGCGTCCACCGGGTCCGGCCCCGAGGCCACGCTGTCGGCGTTCCGGGTGGCGCTGATCGTGCCGTTGGTCCTGGTGGTGCTGGGCGCGCTGATCTCGCTGGTGAGCGCGCGGGAGGCCCGGCGGGCGGTGCGCAGGGCGTCCCAGGTGAGCAGTGTCAGTGCCAGCCACACCAGCGCGAACCCGGCCCAGCGCTCCGGCGGCATCGCCTCGCCGAAGTAGAAGACGCCGAGCAGGAACTGGAAGACCGGCGTCAGGTACTGCAACAGGCCGATCGTGGACAGGGGCACGCGGATGGCGGCCGCGCCGAAGCAGACCAGGGGCAGCGCGGTGACGATCCCGGCCGAGGCGAGCAGCGCCGCGTGCCCCGCGCCCTCGGTGGTGAACGTGGAGTCGCCCCGCGCGGTCAGCCACACCAGGAAGCCGAGCGCGGGCAGGAACTGGACCACGGTCTCGGCGGCCAGCGACTCCACGCCGCCGAGGTTCAGCTTCTTCTTCACCAGCCCGTACGTGGCGAAGGAGAAGGCGAGGCCGAGGGAGATCCACGGGGGCCGGCCGTAGCCGACGGTCAGTACGACGACCGCCGCGCCGCCGGTCCCGACCGCCAGCCACTGCACCGGCCGCAGCCGCTCCTTCAGCAGCAGCACACCCATCGCGATGGTGACCAGCGGGTTGATGAAGTACCCGAGCGAGGCCTCGACGACGTGCCCGGAGTTCACGGACCAGATGTACAGGCCCCAGTTGAGGGTGATGAAGGTCGCGGCGACCGCGACGAGGCCCAGCCTGCGCGGCTGGCGCAGCAGCTCTCCGGCCCAGGCCCAGCGGCGCAGCACGAGCAGGGCGGCTCCCACGAAGACCAGCGACCACACCATCCGGTGGGCCAGGATCTCCAGCGCCCCGGAGGGTTTCAGCAGGGGCCAGAACAGCGGGACGAGGCCCCACATCCCGTAGGCCGCGAAGCCGTTCAGCAGTCCTATGTGCCGCTCACCCCTCGGCTTGCCGCTCACGGGCCCCTCCTCCGTACGTGTGTTCCGCGTTCACGACGGTAACGCCGAGCGCCCCCGGCTGTCATGCCCGTATCGGTATACGGTCATGACAGTCGGGGGTGGGGCGGCTCAAGGGCGTGTCCGCCGGGGGAGTTCAGCCCTTGAGCGCCGCGGCGATGGCGTCGGCGAACGGGGTGGTCGGACGGCCGGTCAGCCGGGACAGATCGCCGGTGGAGACGACCAGCTCACCCTTCTCGATGGAGGCGTCCACGCCCGCGAGCGTCTGCGCCAGCGGCTCGGGCAGGCCGGCGCCGGTCAGGATCCCGGTGAGCACGTCGGTCGAGACCGGGTTGTAGGTGATCTCCTTGCCGGTCCGGCGGCTCAGCTCGGCCGCGTACTCGGCGAAGCTCCACGCGGTGTCGCCACCCAGCTCGTACGTCTTGTTCTCGTGCCCCTCGCCGGTCAGCACGGCGACGGCGGCAGCGGCGTAGTCGGCGCGGGCGGCGGAGGAGACCTTGCCCTCACCGGCGGCGGCCACGACCGCGTTGTGCTCCAGCACCGGGGCGAGGTTCTCGGTGTAGTTCTCGTGGTACCAGCCGTTGCGCAGCAGGGCGTAGGGCACGCCGGAGTCCAGCAGCAGCTCCTCGGTGCCACGGTGGTCGTCGGCGAGCGCGGCGGTCAGCGTGCCCGGGGCGCTGGTGTAGGCGAGCAGGGCCACACCGGCCGCCTTGGCGGCGTCGATGACGACCTTGTGCTGCTGCACACGGCCCTTGTCGAACTCGTTGCCTGAGACCAGCAGCACCTTGTCGCCGGCGGAGAAGAGGCCGTCGAAGGACGCGGGCGCGTTGTAGTCGGCCAGCGCGATCTTCACACCGCGCTCCGCGAAGTCGGCGGCCTTCTCCGCGTTGCGGACGACCGCGGTGATCTGCTCGGCGGGGACCTTCTCCAGCAGCTGCTCCACGACGTGACGGCCGAGGTTTCCGGTGGCTCCGGTGACGACGATGCTCATGGTGATGGCTCTCCTTGTGGGGTGCGATGGCACTAACCCTAAGAGGAGCGCTAACTTTTGGATAGTACCCACTTTGAAGTAAGGTACTGGCATGGCAGTAAGTAATGGCGAGGCTGAGGCCCTGTGCCCGAACCGGCTGGTGCTGGAGCACGTCACCAGCCGCTGGGGCGTGCTCGTGCTGATCGAGCTTCTGGACCGCCCGTACCGGTTCAGCGAGCTGCGCCGGGCGATCAGTGGTTACGGAGGCCGGGGCGTCAGCGAGAAGATGCTCACGCAGACGCTCCAGACCCTGGAGCGCGACGGCCTCGTCCACCGCGACGCCAAGCCCGTGATCCCGCCCCGCGTCGACTACTCCCTCACCGACCTGGGCCGCGAGGCCGCCGAGCAGGTGCGGGCGCTCTCGCAGTGGACGGACCGGCGCATGGACGACGTGGAGAAGGCCCGCCGGGCGTACGACGAGGCCCGGGCCGCTTCCCAGCAGTCCCGGGCCTCGTAGCCGTACGGCGGGTCGTGCTCAGCCGACGACCGTCCAGGTGTCGCCGCCCGCCAGCAGCGCGGCCAGGTCGCCCTTGCCGTGCTGCTCGATCGCGTTGTCCAGCTGGTCGGCCATCTGTGTGTCGTAGACGGGCCGGTCGACGGAGCGCAGCACACCGATCGGGGTGTGGTGCAGGGTGTCCGGGTCGGCGAGGCGGGACAGCGCGAACGCCGTGGTCGGGGACTCGGCGTGCGCGTCGTGGACGAGCACCTGGTCCTCGTTGTCCGGCGTCACCGCCACCACCTTCAGATCACCGGTCACCTGGTCCCGTACGACACCCTTGGCCAGGTCGCTGCCGAAGCGGATCGGCTTGCCGTGCTCCAGCCGGATCACGGCCTCCTCGGCCTGCTGCTTGTCCTTCAGGGCGTCGAAGGCGCCGTCGTTGAAGATGTTGCAGTTCTGGTAGATCTCGATCAGGGCCGTGCCCTGGTGGGCGGAGGCCTGGCGCAGCACCTCCGTCAGGTGCTTGCGGTCGGAGTCGACCGTCCGCGCCACGAACGACGCCTCCGCGCCGATCGCCAGCGACACGGGGTTGAAGGGCGCGTCCAGCGAGCCCATCGGCGTCGACTTGGTGATCTTGCCGACCTCGGAGGTCGGGGAGTACTGGCCCTTGGTCAGACCGTAGATCCGGTT
>NZ_BAAASE010000014.1:0-221188 GCF_039532725.1 Streptomyces coeruleofuscus | reverse complement strand
TCACCTCCTGGCGGCTCAGGAGCACACCCGGGAGGGGACCGCTGTCCCAGAACTTCTTGATGTCACCCCGCAGCCGGGTCAGCACCTTGAAGGCGCGGTCCACATCCAGCGGGTACAGCTTGTCCATCGGCACACCGTCGGCCAGCAGCGCGAACTCCAGCTCCGGCAGGTCGCCGTCCGGGCTGACCATCGCGCGGCCGCCCTGGAACGCCTTGGTGTCCCAGAAGTCCGCCCACGACTCCGGCTTGCGGCCGTCGAAGGCGTCCGTGCGGTACGCGATGCACTGGCCGTAGAAGCTGTGCCCGATGGCGTGCTCGGTGATCTGGTTCTCGGGGACCTTCGCGCTCTTCAGGCTCTTGAGCCGGCCGGGGTCCAGCGTCTCCAGGGCATCCTGCTTCACATACTTCAGGTGGGACATCATCGAGTTGTTGATGAGGTCGCACTGCGGGCGGCCCTGCTTGATCTGCGCCAGCAGCGGGGCGTCGTCCAGGTTCAGCACCTTCACGCCGATCCCGGTCTCCTGCGTGAACGGCGTGTAGATCGCCTTCTGCAGGGCCGCGCCGTAGGAACCGCCACTGTCGCGGACGACCACCGTCTTGCCGCCCTTCCCACCGGTGCCGGTGGAAGCGCTGCGGCTGGTGCCGGTGCCGCAGGCGCTGAGGGCGGTCGCGGCGGCGAGACCCGCCGTGGCTCCGCCGACGCCGCGCAGGAAGAGTCTGCGGTCTATACGGGCGTCTCTCATGGTTTGCCTCCTGGGGTGGTGCGAAGGGGAAACAGGGACGGCTGGGGATGGTCTTCGAGTGGGGGTCCGCTTCGTCGGATCCGAGGCCCGCGCCGGGGGTCGGGCCGCGCCGGGGACGATGGTGAGGCCGTGCATGCCGTAGAAGATCCGACCGTCGGGCGGGGCGGGGACCGTGTGCTACCCGCCGCCGACCGGGTCGATGATGCGGCGGATCACCGCCCCCTCGGACCGGTACTTCGAGTTCTACGCGGGCGTCGACGACCAGCTCAGCGGGGTTCTTCGGGGGTGTCCGTGCGGGGACGATGTGCGTCGCGCGTCAGATGCCGAGCATGGTGTTGAGGTCGTCCAGGGACTTCACCGGCACGTAGTCGTAGCCGTGGGTCACCGGGTCATAGCCGCGGTCCAGCAGGATCAGGTTGCGGAAGCCCATGTCGTGCATCGGCATCAGGTCGTAGCGGGTGTGCGAGGAGACGTGCACGAAGTCCTCGGGGGAGGCGTCGAGCTGGTCGAGCATGTACTCGAACGCGGCGTAGCGGGGCTTGTAGAAGCCGGCCTGCTCCGCGGTGTAGACCGCGTGGAAGTCCGCCCCGAGCCGGGGCACGCTCTCCGCGAGGAAGGAGTCGTCGGCGTTGGAGAAGATGACCAGCTTGTAGTTCTCGCTCATCTTCTTCAGCGGTTCCGGCACGTCGGCGTGCGGGCCCCAGCTGCGGACGCCGTCGGCGAACCGCTTGCCCGCGTCCGGGGCGGCCTTCACACCCCACTTGCGGCAGACCCGCTCGAAGGAGTCGTGCAGTACCTGCTCGTAGGAGTAGTACTCGCCGCGGACCTGGTCGTAGCGGTAGCCGCGGAACTCCCGGACGAACTGGTCCCACTGCTCGGCGGGGATCTGGTCGCCGACGAGCTCTCGGGTGATGGGGGTGATCGGGTACTCGATCAACGTGCCGTAACAGTCGAACGAGACGTACTTCGGGCGGAACTGAAGCGAGGGAATGGGCATGAGGGTCTCCTGTCTTGGCTTAGGGGAACTGGTTACGGCCGGCGCACGCCTCTTCAGGCATGCCCATGACAGAGATGTCGGGTGGGGGGCGATGCCGTCAGCATCGATGGGGATCAGGCGGCGGCGCCGGCTCCGGCCGGTGCGAGGAAGCCGACGGGATGGTCCGTGGTGCCGTCGAGTGCCAGATCGGCGGCGATCTCCCCCATGGCGGGCGAGAGTTTGAAGCCGCTGCCGGAGAACCCGGCCATGACGATGATGTCGTCCTCGCCGGGGAGATGACCCACGAGCGGGTTCCCGGACGCGGTGTAGCCCTCCATGTAGACCGACAGCCTGATGGGGTCGGGGTTCAGATCGGGCATCAGTTCGCCGATGAGCTCGCGGAAGGTGGCGAGTTCCTCCGGGCGGACCGTGCGGTCGAGCCGTTCGGGGTCGGGTACCGGCAGATAACGGGCGAAGGAGAGGCCCAGCTTGACGGAGATGCCGTCGGGTGACGGGAGCCCGTAGCAGTCATGGGGTGCGCTGCGTACGAAGGCAGGGGCGCCGCCCGCGAACCAGTCGTGGCGGGTGGGAATGTGCCAGGAGCTGATCAGCCGGCGGATGTCGACGGTCTTCGGCAGGTCCGGGAGCAGGGTGTTGATCCAGGGGCCCACGGTCACCACGGCGGTGTCGACGTGGTCCGTGCCCTGGTCGGTGACGATGTGCACCCCGCCGCCCGCCGCGGGGGCGATCTCCCGCACCGGGGTGTAGCGGTGCAGCCTGGCGCCGAGTTGCTCGGCGCGGGCGGCGGCGGCCTGGATCGACGCCTCAGGCCTGATGATGGCGCCCATCCGGTCGAGGACGGCGGTGTGCCCGTCCGGGAGGCGGTGCTGGGGGTAGCGGCGGGCGAGTTCTTCCCGCTCCAGTACCTCGTGGTCCAGCCGGTGGGTGGAGCTGGCGGAGAGAAGGAGACGCATCGACGGCGAGGCGGTCTCGCCCATCACCAGGCATCCGCTGCGTCGGCGCAGCGAGGAGCCCGTTTCGCGCTGGAGCCGGTCCCACATCCGGTCGGCGAGCCGCAGCAGCGGAATGTACCCGGGGTCCCCGAGGTGCACTGCGCGGAAGATGCGGCTCTCGCCTCCCGCCGCGCCACGGTCGTGACCCGGCGCGTACCGGTCGTAGCCGATGACCTCGGCTCCGCGGGCGGCAAGCCGCCACATGGCCTGGCTGCCCATGCTGCCGGCACCGATCACGGCGACGCGCTTCGGGTTGCGCATGAGGTCGCTCCTTCCGCGGGGTGCGGCCTGAGTGTCAGTGGTGCCCCGGCACGGCGGGTACACCGTGCGGACCCTTGCGATTCGGGTCCCTTGGGGATGGCGTTCACTCTCGACCCCGGCGAACACGCAGGTCAACCCACACTCTGTTCCGCCTCGGGGCCTTATCGAGACGATGTGTCATGGCGAGTGGGCCGGCCACGGAAAGTGCCCTGCCCCTCTTGTCAGGGTGATGTGCCGGTGCGAAGGTGACCCCCA
The DNA here is from genome assembly GCF_039532725.1 of Streptomyces coeruleofuscus. NCBI lineage: Bacteria > Bacillati > Actinomycetota > Actinomycetes > Kitasatosporales > Streptomycetaceae > Streptomyces > Streptomyces coeruleofuscus. Next base: position 217,941 of record NZ_BAAASE010000014.1, on the reverse strand, counting down.
TCCCTCGGACGAAAGCAGTCCTTATGCCGCCCAGACGTCCCGCAACCGGGCGCTTCCCGACCATCACGGAGGTTCTGAGCCTCCCCGTGCTGGCCGAGGGGATGCCGCGCGTGCTGGCCGGTGAGTCACAGCTGGACCGTGGGGTGCGCTGGGTGCACGTCACCGAACTGCTCAACCCCGCCGATTTCCTCGAGGGCGGCGAACTGGTCCTGACGACCGGCATGCCCTATCCCGAGGACGCCTCCGAGCTGCGTGGCTACGTCGACCAGCTCGCCGACGTCGGCGCGGCCGGCCTGATCGTGGAGCTCGGCTACCGGTACCGGAAGGTGCCCGACGAGCTGGTGGCGGCCTGCCGTGCCCGTGAGGTGCCGCTGGTCGAGCTGGCCCGCGGCGTCCGGTTCATCGACGTCACGCAGAAGGTGCACGCGCTCATCCTCGACGCCCAGGGGGCACTGCTGCGTCGCGGCAGGGACATCCAGGACATCTTCACCGCCCTGACGCTGCGGGGTGCGGGCCCCGAGGAACTGGTGCACACCACCGCCGAGCTCACCGGGGCCCCCGTGGTGCTGGAGGACCTCACCCACCGGGTCCTGATGTGTGAACTGCTCGGCCGGCCGTACGAGCCGGTGGTGTCGGCCTGGTCCCGGCGTTCCCGGGCCACCCCGACCCCGGAGAAGATCACACCGAGCGGCCCGGAGGGGTGGCTGATCGCGCCCGTGCAGGACCACCAGGGGCCGTGGGGGCGGCTGGTCCTGCTGGAGGGCCGGCTGAACCCGGAGCCCGACCCGGAACACGTCCTGGTCCTGGAGCATGCGGCGGTCGCCCTGAGCATGGCTCGGCTGGCCGGGCCGGCCTGGTGGGAGCGCCGGGCCCACCGCTCGGTGCTGCGGGACCTGTACGAACGGCGTTTCCGCTCCCCCGCGGACGCCCGCGCACGCGCCGAGGCACTGGGGCTGCCGACCCTCGGGCACCGCCTCTTCGCCGTGGTCATCCGCCATACGCACACCGGCACCGGGGAACACCTCGACGAGCGGATCGCGAAGGCGATGGCGCAGACCGGGATCCGCGCCCTGGTCGGCGAGACGGCCCCGGGCCGGATCGGCGTCCTCCTCGCCCTGGCACAGGCCAGCGCCTGGCAGCCGGTCGCCGAGCGGATCGGCCGTCTCTGCCGCGAGGAGCTCGGCCCGGAAGCCGTCGTCGCCGTCGGCCCCGGCGTGACCGACCTCTCCGGGATCGCCCGGTCGTGGCAGGAGGCCGAGCAGACGGCCGAGGCCATCACGCCCGCCTCACCCGACCGCTGGTTCTACGTCCCCGCCGATGTCCGGCTGCCGGAGCTCCTGGGCGTGCTGCGGGAGGACATCCGCCTCCAGCGGTACGCGGAACGGCAGCTCACGCGTCTCATCGAGCACGACGACCGCAACGGCGGCGACCTGCTCCCGGCGCTGCGCGCCTATCTGACGGCGGCCGGGAACAAGTCGGTCGCGGCGAAACAGGCCGGCATGTCCCGCCAGGCGTACTACCAGCGCCTCCACACCATCGAGCGGCTCCTCGGCTGCGATCTGGAGTCGGGCCTTCAGTGCACGTCCCTGCACGTCGCGGTACTGGTGCTGGACGCGCGGGGAGCGGCGGCGCCCGGCACGTGACGAGGCGACGCCCTTGAGCTGTATAAGCAGCCCGAGCTCGACATCGTCACCTACCTTCCCGCGGTGGACCCGGCCACCCTCACCGCCGTGGACATGGCGTCGGCCCGCGTCCTGGCCGACGGCAAGTCCGGCCCCGATCCGGTGTTCCTCAGCACCTCCAAGGCCGACAGCGAGGCCTTCACCGCCCGCCACCCGAAGGTCACCGCGGACGCCGAGGACGCTCGCATTCTCCGCAGCGTCCTCATGAAGCCGGAGTCCGAGCATTACGTGGAGCGCCTCCACGACCGGGGCGAAAGGCTCACCCGGGCCCTGGCAAAGGAATGACATTGCCTGCATACTTGCACAACCCTCACGGAGGAAGATCCCTGCCGAAATGACGATCCCGTAGCGAATAGACGGGACACGAAGCAGGGAAGCGCATTCCGCGTGAATCCGCCCTCCCCTACCGCCCCGCGCCCAGATCCACAGGAGGAAGAGGGTGAGAGAACACGGAATCGATCGCAGGGCATTCCTGAGGGGCGGAGCCGCGGCAGGCGCCGCCACCCTCGCGCTCACCGCGTGCCGGCCCCGCTCCGACCAGGGCACCACCAGGACCAAGAGCAGCGGACCACTCGTCGTCCGCGACATCGGCGGCACGTACGGAGCGGCGAACCGAAAGGCCGTCTACGACCCCTTCACCAGGGAGACCGGGATCCAGATCAAGGTGGTGAACATCCTGCACGAGCGGATGATCGCCCAGATCAAGGAAGGCCGCCCCGGGTTTGATGTCATGGACATCAACATGACCCACTTGGCGCTCTTCAAGCGGGAGGGACTTTCAGAGGAGCTCGACTACGGCCGGCTGAAGAGCGCGAGGAATGCCGGCATCGCCGAGTCCCTGTTGACCTCTCATGGCGTGGGAAAGAACTATTGGGCCAGCGTCCTGGCATACCGTGCCGACGCCTTCGGCCGGAAAAAGCCCGAGTCCTGGGCGGACTTCTGGAGCACCGGGCAATTCCCGGGCAGGCGCGCGTTGCAGGGCTCGGTGGACTGGCCGGAGCTGGAGTTCGCCCTCCTTGCCGACGGCGTGCCGCTCGACAAGCTGTATCCCCTCGACGTGGACCGTGCCTTCGCGGCCCTCGACACCATCAGGGACTCCGTGCCGAGGTTCTGGGAGAGCGGCGCCGTACCGGGTGAGCTGCTGGACCGTAAGGAAGTCGTGGCCTCCAGCGTCTGGAACGGCCGCGTCCAGAGTCTGGTCAAGGACGGTTCCCCGCTCGCGTACGCGTGGAACGGTGCCCGCAGGCAGAGCAACGGCTACGGCATCCCCAAAGGCGCAGCGAACCCGGAGGCCGCCTACCGGCTCATCGACTTCGCCCTGCGGCCCGAGGTACAGGCCCACTTCGCACGGATCCACCCCGAGGGCCCTGTCGTACCGGCCGCCTACGCGCATCTCTCCGAGACCGCCGCCGCGCACCTGGCGAGCTCTCCGGGACACCTGCGGTCCGGTTTCGACCTGGACGTCGAGTGGTGGGTCGAGAACGGAGATGCCCTGACCAAGCGCTGGCAGGCGTGGGCACGCACCTGAGCCCGAGGCACAGGGGGCGATGAAAGACAGGGAAAGGGATATGGCCACTCGTTCTGGTCGGCTCCGGGTGTCTCGGTTCCGCCCGTACAGCGGGCACAGCGGACCGCGCTCGACCGCCCTGCCCCGGGTACGCAGCGTCGCGGGCCAGGTGTTCCTGCTCCAGCTGGCGATCATGGTTCTGTTCGCCGCGGCCGCGGGCGTGGCCCTCGTGTTCCAGGCCCGGAACGCGAGCATGCAGGAGGCCCGGCAGCTGGCCTTCGGAGTCGCCCAGGCCTTCGCGCACGCCCCGGGGACGTTGGAGGCCATGAAGTCCGACAACCCACGTGCAGTGATGCAACCGCGTGCGGAGGAAGCCCGTGAGGAGTCCGGGGTCGACTACGTCGTCGCGTTCGATCCGAACGGCTTCCGCTGGACGCATCCGGACCCGGCACTGATCGGGAAGCACATCTTCGCGCTGCGCGAAGGCGCTGCGGCCGACAGACCCTTCACCCAGACCTTCGAGGGCAGTCTCGGCCTCTCCGTGGACTCGACGGTCCCCGTCTACGACACCGCGGGGAAGACCATCGTCGGCTTCGTGTCGGCCGGCATCACGGTCGACAGCGTGGACGAGGTGGTGCAGGGCCAACTTCCGCAGCTGCTCGGTTTCGCCGGCGGCGCGCTGGTCGTTTCGGCCGGTGGGACGGCGCTGGTCTCCCGGCGCTTGCGGCGGCAGACCCACGGCCTGGACCCGTCCGAGATGACCCGCATGTACGAGCACCACGACGCGGTGCTGCACGCGGTGCGGGAAGGGGTGCTGATCATCGGGGTTGACGGACGGCTCCTGCTGGCCAACGACGAGGCGCGGCGGCTGCTGGCGCTGCCCCCGGATGCCGAGGAACGCCCTGTCACCGACCTGGGACTGGAGGCGGGCACCGCCCGGCTGCTGGGATCGGGCCGGATGGCCACCGACGAGGTGCACCTGGCCGGCGACCGGCTGCTGGCGGTCAACATGCGGCCGGTCGGCCCCGACGGCGGCCCGGCGGGCAGCGTGGTCACATTGCGCGACACGACGGAGCTGCGGGCCTTGGCGGGCCGGGCGGAAGTGGCCCGGGAGCGGCTGCGGCTGCTGTACGAGGCGGGGGTGCGGATCGGCACCACGCTGGAGGTGACGAGCACCGCGCAGGAGCTGACCGAGGTGGCCGTCCCCCGGTTCGCGGACGCCGCCACCGTCGACCTGCTGGACCCGGTCCTGCGGGGTGAGGAGCCGGCCGGGCCCGGCTCCGAGATGCGCCGCGCGGCGGTGCACGGCGTCGAGGGGGCACGGACGCTTCACGCCGTCGGGGAGCTGATCCGTTTTGTCCCCACCTCGCCCATGGCCGTCGGCGTCGAGCGCGGCCACGCCGTCCTGGAAGCCGACCTGGCCGCCTCCGGAAACTGGATGGCCGCCCAGGACCCCGACCGCGCCCGGCGCGTGCTGGACCACGGTTTCCACTCGCTGATCACCGTGCCGCTCCAGGCTCGCGGCGTCGTGCTGGGCATGGCGAGTTTCTGGCGCTCGGAGGCCCCTCCCTTCGAGGAGGAGGATCTGGCCTTCGCCGAGGAACTCGTCGCCCGGGCCGCGGTGGCCATCGACAACGCCCGTCGCTACACCCGCGAGCACGCCCTGGCCGAGACACTCCAGCGCAGTCTGCTGCCCGGCTCCCTGCCCGACCACTCGGCCGTGGAGGTCGCCCACCGCTACCTGCCGGCTCTGGACGGAGTCGGCGGCGACTGGTTCGACGTCATCCCCCTGCCCGGCGCCCGCGTCGCGCTGGTCGTCGGCGACGTGGTCGGGCACGGCCTCCACGCCGCGGCCACCATGGGCCAGCTGCGCGCGGCGGTGCACACCTTCTCCGCCCTGGACCTGTCCCCGGACGAGCTCCTCGGCCACCTGGACGAGCTGGTCGCCCGGATCGACGGCGAGGAGAGCGCTGAGCGGGACGACAAGGGCGTCACGGGAGCCACCTGCCTCTACGCGGTCTACGACCCGTCCTCCGGGCAGTGCTCGCTGGCCCGGTCCGGGCATCCGGAGCCGGCCCTGGTGCACCCCGACGGCACCGTGGAGTACCTGCGGGTGCCGGGCGCCCCGCCGCTCGGGCTGGGCGGCGGGGAGCCCTTCGAAACCGCCGAAGTCACCTTGCCCGAGGGGTCCAGGCTGGTCCTGTACACCGACGGGCTGGTCGAGGACCGGGGACGGGGCATCGACATCGGACTGGAAGCGCTGCGCGATGCCCTGGCACGCCCGGGCCGGACTCCGGAGGAGACCTGCCGGGACGTCTTCGGCACCCTGCTTCCGGCCCATCCGGGCGACGACGTCGCCCTGCTCGTCGCCCGCACCCACCGGCTCGATCCCTCCCAGGTCGCCGAATGGAACGTGCCGGTCGATCCCGCGGTCGTCGCCGGGATCCGGGCGGACGTGACCCGTCGGCTCGGAGCCTGGGGGCTGGACGAGATGGCCTTCACCACCGAGCTGGTGATCAGCGAGTTGGTCACCAACGCCATCCGCTACGGCACCGAGCCGATTCGGCTGCGGGTGCTGCACGACCGCGACAGCCTGATCTGCGAGATCGCCGACGGCAGCAGCACCTCACCCCACCTGCGTCGGGCCGCCACCACCGACGAGGGCGGACGAGGGCTGTTCCTCGTCGCCCAGTTCTCCCAGCGGTGGGGCACCCGCTACATGGCCCGCGGCAAGGTGATCTGGACGGAGCAGTCGCTCCACGGCCCGGCATCCGACGACGACGGAGCCACGGCCGACACCCTGCTGGACCAGTGGGACGAGGCCTGGTCGACGTGAGGACGAGGTTCAGTGGCCGGCGACGACACCGGACAGTTCGTTCGTGCTCTTCGGCAGGGTCACGGACGCGACCTTCTTGCCCGTTTCGATGTCGACGGCGTGCAGCTTGCGCTTGCCCGGCTCGGAGACGTAAGCGGTGTGGTCGCGGACGAAGAGGGTGGGCCGGGGCTGCTGCCAGTCCAGCGGCTCCTGCCACTCGTCCACGACGGGGATCTTCTTCTCCACCTTGCCCGTTTCCGGGTCGATGACGTGGAGGCTGCCGTTCGTGCCCAGGAGGAGTGCCTCGCCCTGGGCTCCGCGGCCGAGCGAGCGGAAGGAGTAGCTGGTGCCCAGGTCGACCAGGCGCAGCTTCGCGGTCTCGGTGTCGATGAGGGAGATGCGGGTCGGCCGCTCCAGTTCGGCCTCGGGGTCGGTCTTGTAGTCGCCCAGGAGGATGGGCGACGCATCGCTGCCGCTCTGGTTTCCTATGCGGCCGTACTCGTCGGGAGCGTCGACCTTGGTGAACTCGCCGTCCTTGTAGATCAAAATGCCGTCCTCGCAGCCGATGCCTACGGCCTCGCCCTTGGCCGCGGCCTCGCCGTGGACGCCGGGGCAGTTCTCGTCGCGCTTGATCTCCTTGTTGTTCTTGTCCAGGACGAGGGCGCCGGTGCGCTTCTCCTCGGTGCCGAGGGTGCTGAGGAGTTCGCCGTTGCTGAGCTCGATGGCGACGCCGTGGTGCGGCTCGGCGGAGGTGTAGCTGCGGCCTTGCGGCTTCTTGCCTCCCGAGAGGTCGTCGGGGTCGAAGACGTCGACCTCGCCGGTGCCATCGGTGAACAGGACCGTCTTGCCGGCGTGCCGTACGACGTGGCCGGGCTTGGCGCCCTTGTACTCGACACCGGTGAAGGCCTGTCGGGCGGCGTTCAGGACGCGGAAACCGGAGTCGGTGGAGACGATGACGTGGTCGTCGTCGCCCGCGGGGCTGAGGCGGTTGAAGCCCGGCAGGTCGATCGTGTCGGCCAGCTTCAGGCTCTCGCCGTCCAGGACGTACAGCCCCCCGTCGAACGTGGCGACCAGCGGGTCCTTGACCGCGACGGCCTTGGTGCCCGCCGCGTTCTTGGCCTTCGTGTCGGTGGAGGAGCTGTCCTCTCCTCCGCAGGCGGTCAGGACGGCGGAGGCCGCCAGGGCGAGGGCCGTGCCCGTGAAGGCTCTGTTGCGGATCGACTTGTTCACCGAGGTGTTCCTTTCCGGCCGCGCGGGCGCGGCGTCAGGTGAGGTGCGGGTGCTGCTGCTGGTCGGCCGGTCGGCCGGGAGCCATGTGGAGGGGGCGGGTTCAGGCGCCGGTCAGTCCGTCGGTCATGGCGGTGGTGTTGGCGCGCATCATCTGCAGGTAAGTGCCTGCGCCCTCGCCCTTTTCGGTCAGGGATTCGGAGTAGAGCTCGACGACACGCGTCCGGCCGCCCAGCTCCGTGCGCAGGACCTCGGCCAGCCGCTTGGGCTGGGAGGAGTCGGCGAAGACGGTGCGTACGCCCGCCTTGCGCATGGCCTCGGTGAGCGAGCGCAGGTCGGAGGAACTGGGCGAGGCCAGCGTCGTACCGCTCGGGATCACCGCGCCGACCACCCGGAAGCCGAAGCGTTCGGCGAGGTAGCCGAAGACGTGGTGGTTGGTCACCAACGCACGCCGTTGTTCGGGGATGCTGCCGAAGGACTTCTCCATCGAGGTGGTCAGGTCGGCGAGTCGGCCGTCGTAGCGCTCGGCGTTGTCGCGGATCGCGTTCTCGTCGACGCCGTCCACGTGCTCGACCACCTGGTCGGCGATCAGGCCGACGGCCTTGCGCACGCGGTCGGGGTCGGTCCAGAAGTGCGGATCGGGCTGCCCGGCCTCGTCCTCGGGCCCCCCGTCGTCCTGCGCCTGGAAGGTGAGGGGGTCCACCTCCTTGCCGGCCTCGAAGGTGGCCACCCCGGACTCGCGGGCGGACTCGACGTGCCGCAGCACGTTCTCCTCCAGGCCCAGCCCGTTGAACACCACGAGGTCCGCACGCTCCAGTTCGGCGGCCTGCACGGCCGACAGGCCGAAGGAGTGCGGGTCGGCGTTCGGCTTCATCAGCACGGTGACGTCGGCCTCGTCGCCGACGATCTCCCGGGTGACGTCACCCAGGATGTTGGTCGTCACGACCACCCGGGGCCGGTCGTCGCTGCTCGCACAGCCGGTGCCGGCACCGGCCAGGGTGAGGGCGATCAGGGCCGGCAGGAAGGTGCGCAGCCGACGCGCCTCTTGCGTCTGTCTCGTCATCGTCCGGTCTCCACCATCAGGGCCGGCTCGATGTCCAGGTCGAAGGTGCGCGCGACGCGCAGATTGTCGTTGTAGTCGATCTCGTACACGCGTCTGCCCCTGGGGTCGTTGAGGTAGGCACGGCTGCGGTCGACCTCGATGACCGGTCCCGCGTTCCCGTCGGTGCCGGCGGCGGAGGCGCCCGTCAGGAGCGCGTTGGTCCGGGTGACCTGCTTGCCGGTGGCGATGTCGTAGCCGTGGAGCGACCCGTCGGTCTGGAGGACGATCAGGACCGAACCCTCGCCCGCTGTGTTGGCCGAGACCACGGGACCGGTTCGCACCCGAGTCCACGTGCGCTCGGTGACGTCCAGAATCCACACGGCCCGGTCACCGGCCGGCGCCGTGAGCGTGTCGCTGCCCGGCCGGTACCGGAAGGCCGTGGCGCGATCCTTGTCGGGTATGTCGTCGCCGTACGGGATCTTGCTGGCCGTGAACCCACCGTCGCTCTCGCGGACGAGCAGGGCACCGTCCGCGCAGCCCAGGACGACTCCGCGCCGGGTGACGGCATCGCCCCTCGGGTCCTCGCACGCCGCGTCCGGCGACGCGACGCGCTTGCCTTCGCGGTCGTACACCGCGAGCCGCGCGGCGTCCTGCCCGTTGTCGGTGAGGCTGAGCAGGTGTTCCTCGTACGGCACGACAACGCCCATGTGTGTCCCGGGGAGTGTGCGGGGTGAGCCGACCTTGGCCTTCTCCAGTTCGGCCCGGCGGTAGATCCTGGCGCGGCCGTCCTCGTCGGTCACCGCGGTCACGGCGGCGTCGCTGCGGACGCGAGTGCCGGAACCTCCGGGCAGTCGGCCCACATCGCGTATGGCCGCACGGTAGTAGTGGACGTGGTCGCCGTGATCCACCGTCCAGGCGCCGCCGTCGAGGACCTGCGTGCCGCCTGAAGTGTGGAAGTAGCCGAACCGGCCGTCCGTGGTGAGCTCGGCGGTGCCTGCCCTCCGGGACACCTCCTGCGCCTTTCCGGTGATCAGGTCGAGTACCCGGGTGTCTCCTGTGCCCGGGTCGTTGAGCAGCAGCCGCGACTGCTGCTCGGCCTTCTCCTGTGCTCCCTCGACGTATCCGTGCGGAGCGGATGCGGAGGCGGTGGGTTTCGCGGTGGACGCGTCGTCGTTCTGGCCCGCGCAACTCGTGGTGAGCAGGGAGACGGCCACGAGCGCGGCGGGTGCCCAGGGAATGACGTTTCTTCGGACGAGCAAGGGGATCGCCTCGGGTTCTTTTCAGTCGGTTGCCGTGGCGTGAACGCCGACGAAGCGCGCACGCCGGTGGTGGCGGAGACCGGATGCCAGGTGGGAGAGGAAGAACAGGCTCACCGCGAGGGCCGAGACGGTCGCGCCGGCCGCGGTGCTCAGATGCCAGGACAACAGCAGACCGCAGAAGGTGGCGGTGATCCCGAGCAGCGCCGCGAGGGCCATGACACCTCGCACACTGCGCGCCCAGGGAAGCGCGGCCGCCGGCGGCGCGATGAGCAGGCCCAGCACCAGCAGCGTCCCCACGATGTGGAACGAGGCGACGATGGCCAGCGCCAGCAGACCGAGCAGCACGGCGTGTGCCAGGCGGGGACGCAGGCCGAGCGTCCGGGCCTTGCGCGGGTCGAAGGCCAGGGCGAGGAAGGCCCGGTGGCCGAGGACCGAGACGACCAGTGCCAGCAGAAGCGCCACACCCAGCAGCACCAGATCCCGCTCACGGACGGCGAGGACGTCACCGAACAGGAACCCGGTCAGGTCGACCGCGAAGGACTGCGAGCGCGACACGATGATGACGCCGAGGGACAGCATCCCCACGAAGAGCAGGCCGATACCGGTGTCCTGGGACAGCCTCGGAGTGCGGCCGAGGGCGGTGACACCGGCGGTCATGACGACCGCGCTCAGCACCGCCCCGACCAGCAGGTTGCCACCGAGCAGCGCGGCGAGCGCGACCCCGGGCAGCAGCCCGTGGGACATGGCGTCACCCAGGAAGGCCATCCCCCTGAGCACGACCCAGGTACCGGCCAGGGCGCAGATCGCCGACACCAGCATTCCGCCCCACAGGGCCCGTTGCACAAAGGTCACCTCGAAGGGACCCGCCAACCACTCCATGCGGTGGACATTACAATGAAAATCATGTTCAAGAAATCCCCCTCTCTCGCCCAAGCCGAGGACAGGACGTCCCGCGTTCGCCTCGCCAAGCTCTCCGCCGGTTACCCGGGCCGTCCGGTCCTCCATCAACTGGACGCGGAGATACCCGCGTTGGCCACTACGGCGCTCGTCGGCCCGAACGGAAGCGGGAAGTCCACCCTGCTCGGAGTGCTGGCCGGAGTGATCCAACCCACATCAGGCGAGCTCCACCACGACGGCAACCGGCCACCGGCGTTCGTCCCGCAGCGCGGCGCCGTCGGTGACACACTGCCGCTGACGGTCAGACAGACGGTGGAGATGGGGCGCTGGGGCGAACGCGGACCGTGGCGCCGGCTGACCCGGCAGGACCGCGCCACCGTGGACACGGCCATGGAACGACTGGGCATCGCCGATCTCGCCACGCGTCAACTCGGGGAGCTGTCCGGCGGGCAGAGACAGCGCGCCCTGATCGCCCAAGGGCTCGCCCAGGAGTCGGATCTCCTGCTGCTGGACGAACCGACCACTGGCCTCGACCCCGAGGCGAGGGAGCGGATCGGAGTGCTGCTGACGGAGCTGGTCGCCGACGGAGTGACGGTCGTCCAGGCCACGCACGACCTGGAAGCCGCACGCTCGGCGGACGCCTGCCTCCTGCTCCGCGACGGTCACCTGGCAGGACAGGGGGACCCCGAGCAGTTGCTCACCGTCTCGACGCTCGCCCGGATCTGGCAACCGGCGTGACGCGACAGCACATGGCCGCCGGGTCTTCAGGGCAGGAGGAGGACTTTGCCGGTCTGTCGTCGGCTTTCCAGATATGCGTGGGCCTGGGCTGCCTCTGCCAGAGGGTAGGCCCGGTCGATGGTCGGGTTGATCTTTGCGGCCGCCAGCAGTTCCAGGCACAGCTGCTGGTCCCGCAGGGTCGCACCGCGCACACTGGCGATTTTCACCTCCCCGCCGATGAGGGCGAGTGCGTCCAGTTCGAGCTGGGATCCCTGGTCGGTCGGTGTGCCCAGGACGATGACCGTGCCGCCGAGCCGGATGCAGGAAAGGGAGAGCTGGAAGAAGTCGTTGCCTCCGACACAGTCCCAGACGGCATCGGCGCCCAGACCGTGCGTCAGCTCCCTGACCTGTGCCGGCAGTCGGGGATCGGTGGAGTGCACGATGTGGTCGTAGCCGAGCTTGATGAGGGCTTCGTCGCGGTCGGGCTTGGTGGTGGTGCCGATGACGGTTGCTCCGCTCAGCTTCGCCAGTTGAGCGCAGGCGATGGCCATCCCGCCGCTGGCGCCGGTGATGACGACGGTGTCGCCGAGACCGACGGGTGCTTGCCGCGCACAGTTGAGCGGGGTGCTGTAGGTCCACATGGTGGCCGCGGCTGTCTCGAAGCCGACGCCGTCGGGGATGGGCAGGATCGCGTCCTCGCGGCGCACGACGTACTGGGCGTATCCGCCGAAGACCTGGTGTCCGGGGTAGGCGGTGTCGATGCACAGGTTTTCGAGGCCGCGTACGCACAGGGCGCAGTTGCGGCACGGCGGGTGCGTAAGCTGCACCGCCCTGTCGCCGGGGTGCCACCGGGTGACGTTCTCGCCGGTGGCGACGATTTCACCGGCCGCGTCCCGGCCGAGCTGGAACGGCACAGGCCACGGCGGCCGTCCCGGGAGAGGCTGTGGCAGGTTGCCCGCGCGGTACCGCAGATCCCAGCTGTTGACGGCTGTGGCGTGCACGCGCATCAGGATGTCGTCGGGGCCGACTTCGGGAATCGGCGCCTCGATGTACTTGAGCACCTCGGGCCCGCCATGCTCGAACAGGCGGACCGCCATCATGGTCTGTTCCACTTTCAAGTCCTTCAGATCGTTACAGGGTTCATGCAGGGCTTCATGGAGCCGTCTGCGCTTCGCCCACCCCGGTCAGAACGTGCGCGGGCGGACCTCGGAGCCGCGCACGATGGCGTCAGCGGGAGACCTGAGGCCCGGACGTGCCGCCCTCGGGGGCGGGTTCCTGCGGTAGACGCAAGGTGAACGTCGCTCCCTTGCCCAGCCCAGCGGATTGCGCGGTGATGTCTCCGCCGTGGGCTCGGGCGATGCCCCGGGCGATGGTCAGGCCGATGCCGCTGCCGCCGGCGGCAGCGGGCCGGCCGGGATGATCAAGGCGTTCGAAGCGATGGAAGATGCGTTCGAGGTCGTGTTCGGCGATGCCGATGCCGTCGTCCGTGACACGGACGATCACGTGGGGCACGGGAGACGGTTCGGCGTGCACGGACAGCGCCACATGCCCGTGCCGATCGCATGCGGCCAGTGCGTTGCCGAGGAGGTTCACCAGGACCTGGGTGATCCGGTCCGGGTCGCAGAGGGCGCCGACAGGGGTGCCCGCGTCCACGACGAGAGTCACCATCTGGTCGTCGTACTGGGGGCGCAGTCGCTCGGCCGTGGCCCGCGCCAGCGTGGCCACGTCGGTGGGCTTGCGGTGGAGATCGAAGGCGGCCTCCTCCGACCGGGACAGGCTGGAGAGGTCGCCCGCCAGGCGCTGCAGCCGGTGAAGGTCGTCGGCGAGTGAGGCGAACATCGCCTCATCGGGGACGAAGATGCCGTCGGCCATGCCCTCGATCTGGCCGCGCAGGAGGGTGATGGGGGTGCGCATCTCGTGGGCGACCTCGGAGATCAGGCGGGCGCGGCGGCGTTGGGTGTCGGCGAGGGCTGCCGCCAGCGTGTTGACGTCTTCGACCAGCGCTGCCAGGCCCGGTTCGCTGGGGACTTCGAGGATGTCGTCGTAGTGGCCCTCGGCGAGCCGGCGCGTGGCGGCGCGCACCCGGTCGAGCGGACGCAGCAGAAACCGGGACAGGGCGACGGACGCCGGGAAGGCCGCGGCCACTCCGAACAAGAGGCCGATCTGCAGGACCACGTCGGCTTCGATGTCGGCAAACCCGAGCCACACCTCGATCAGCGCGCTGATCGCCGCCATGGCCAGCAGGGCCAGGAGGAGCACCATCACGTGCGAGAGCACCAGCCGGTTGCGGAGCGACAGCCTCTCCTGGATTCGGCGCAGCCGCGCACGGCACCTGTGGTAGGCCGGGAAGCCGGAGGGAAGCATGGGCGGGGTGTCCTTACTGGCCGCTAGGCGGGTCGCCCGACGAACCGGTAGCCGATGGTGCGGACGGTGCCCACGAACCGGGGTGCGTTCGCGTCGTCGCCCAACGCGCGCCGCAGCGTGCGGATGTGCACGTCCACGACGCGCTCGTCGCCGAAGAAGTCCTCACCCCAAACTTGGGTCAGCAGTCCGCGCCGGGTGAAGACCCGCCCAGGGGCCCGGGCCAGCGCGAGCAGCAGGTCGAAGTCGAGGGCGGACAGCTCCACCGTGCGGTCGGCGTCGACGAGGACGGTCCGTGTCCCGGGATCGACAGTCAGTCCGCCGAAGCGCAGCACGTCGTCCTCGTGGGCCGCCTCGGGGCGGCTGTCGGTGCGCCGCAGGATGGCGCGCACCCGTAGTGCCAGTTCGCGGGGGCTGAACGGCTTGGTGACGTAGTCGTCGCTGCCGGTCGTGAAGCCGATCAGCCGGTCGACCTCCTCGTCCCGGGCGGTGAGCATGATCACCGGGATCTGACTCGCCTCCCGGATGCGGCGCAGGACCTGGAATCCGTCCAGCCCGGGGAGCATCACATCGAGTACCACGAGGTCCGGCCGGTCGCGGGTCACCGCCTGAAGGGCGGACGGCCCGTCCGCGGCTTCGACGACATGGAACCCGTCCGCCTCCAGGTAGCCGCGCACGGTCATCCGGATCTTGGGCTCGTCGTCGACGACCAGAACGCGCTGCGTACTCATCGTGCTCGCTTTCCATCGCCGAAGTGGGAAGGGGAGGGCCGTCGCGGCCGCGGGGTGACCGGCGGCAACGGAGGTGGAAAGGCCTCGAATGCGGCCAGCGTACGGTGGGTTTCGTGGTCGGTGACGATCTCCCGGCCGGCCTCGCCCGTCCGGCGCCGGGCCGCCGGGTCGTCGAGCAGCTCCATGAGGCGGCCGGCGAGGGCGCGCACGTCACCGGGCGGGAAGAGGTGGCCGTACGCGATCCCGGCATCGACAGCCGCACCACACCCGCCGCTCGTACTGGTCGGCGGCCTCACCGGTGAGCGTGCCGCCGCACTCCACCTGCGGTACCTCGTGCGAAATGGACCTGCGCAGCCCGGCTCAGCGCGAGCCGGAGCGGCGTATGCGCGCCTTCAGCTTCGGGAACTGCTCGAGGGCGTTGGTCCGCTCCAGAGCGATCCGCTGGCGCCGGTTGTAGACCTCGTCGACGGTCGGTTCCGGGTCGCCTGCCTTGAGATTCGGCAGGCTTCCCTTGAGGAAGGGCATCGTCTCGACGTTGTCGGCCGCGTAGAGGTGGCGGGTCGCCGGCCAGTCGCTGCCGAACATGATGTGGTCGGCGGGCACCAGCGACGACAGCGGCTGCAACTGCGCGGCGGTGAACGCCTGTGCGTCGTCGAAGTACATCCGTGAGAGGTACGTGAGGGGGCCTTCCGGCAGCACCTCGTTGAAGGGCGGGAAGGCCGAGTGCCGGGTCGCCAGTCGGTAGGCCAGGAAGGGCAGTGCCCCGCCGCAGTGCGTGAAGTGCCAGCGGATGTTCGGGTAGTCCCGCAGGACACCGTTGTAGATCAGGCTCGTCATCGCACGGGTCGCGTCGAAGGTGTACTCGAAGACGTTGTTCCCGGCCGGGATGTCGGGACCGAAGCATAGCTTCGGAGCCGGGTTCACCTCCGGACCCGTCGGGTGGACGTAGACGTACGCACCGCGGTCGTTGAGGATCTCGTACAGAGGCGCGAACGAAGGATCCCCGAGGTAGGTGCCTTTGTAGTTGGTGAGCAGGCAGATGCCGTCGAGATCCAGTTCGCCGAGGGCACGGTCCACCTCGGCCACCGAGCCCTCGATGTCGGGCATCGGCGTGACCGCGAAGATACCGAACCGGTCACCACGGGTCTGCACGAGGTCGCGGGCGTAGTCGTTGACCGCGCGAGCGGTGGCGCGCCGGTCGTCGACCGGGCCGACGGTGACCTGGAGGTCGCCGAACGAAAGGACGCTGGCCTGGATCCGGTACTGGTCCATGAAGGCCAGGTGCCGATCGACCGACCACGGACCGTACGCCCCGGTGATGGCCCCGAGCAGGCCGTAGCGCTTCAGGTAGTCGTTGTACACGTCGGGGCTGTAGTGCGCGTGGGTATCGATACGCCAGTTGCCCTTCGGCAGCCCCGGACCGGACGGCGCCGCCTCCGGAGTGGCCATGGCAGCCGGCACCGTGGCCGCCGCCGCCGTGACAAGCGCCGCGGCCGATGCCCCTTCGATCATCCTTCGACGCGACATGTTCCGTCGCAGGTTCATTTCCAGTGCCCCTCTTCATTCTGAGTGCGAGTCAGGTCGTATGTGCGTGCGTCACGGCGCCGTCGCCAGGCCGGGCAGGGCCTGCGCAGGACGGAGGTGAACCAGCAGGCGGTTCCTTCATGCAGCGCCTCATCGCCGACCGCCTGCTCATCTGTCCACCGGCGGGACGAGGAGTACGTGCATGACCGTTAGACAACAGCCGCCTCATAAAGCACGTACGACTGAGCGCATGAAGCTTCCATGAAGCCAATCGCCGGTACGGAAGCGCGTGTTCCGGTTGGCCTCGGTCAGGAGGTGGCGGCGACTGCTACTGGGCGTCCCGCAGTGCGTCGGCACGCCGCAGCATGCTGAGCCACTGAGCCACGACGGCGTCGATGAAGGCGTCGGTGACCTGGCCGCGGTCGAGGAAGAGCCGGGCGAGGACGGGCCCGTACAGCAGGGTGAACTCGTCTTCGCTGATCTGGACGCCCGAAGGCTCCAGCAACCTGTTGAAACCGGCGTAGCGGTCTTCGCCGATGCGGACGAGTGCCCGGGCGCTGTCGGGATCGTGGTCAGCCTGGGCGGTGACGGCCAGAGCCGCGGTGCGCACGGCCGGCACGCTGACCCCGGCGCGCAGGCTCTTCAGCCACGCGGTGGCCACGGCACCCACGTCGCTGCCCGGTTCGGGGTAGGTGCCGAGGTCGGGGCCTTCGAGGACGAGGTCGAAGAGCAGTGCGGCTCGAGTGGGCCAGTGCCGGTAGAGGGTCTGACGGGTGACCTCTGCCCGCTCGGCCAGCAGGGCATAGGTCAGCCCGGCCGGTCCGACCTGAGGCAGCAGTTCTCGGGCGACGGCCAGCACGCGGTTGCGGGTGCGCTGCACGCGCGGGTTGCCCGGGGTCGGCTGACGACGATGGAGCGGCTGCTTCATGCCGCCACCCTACCGGCAAATCATACATCAAGTGTGATTGAGGTCACAGTTCGCGCCGAATCATACATGGCGTGTGATACACCTTGAACGGTAATCACACGCACTGGATGATTCTTGCGTGACGATGCGCAACCCGCATTCGAAAGGCGGACGACCATGTCACCTCGCGACCTGCTCACACCCACGTTCTCCCGCACTCGCCTCGGCTCCGGCCCCGGCCTGCTCCTCGCCCACGGCGCCGGCAGCAGCCTGGCGGGCACCTACGGCCCCGTCCTGGAAGCTCTCGCCGCCCGCCACACCGTCGTCGGCATCGACTACCCCGGCAGTGGCGACACCCCCCGCTCCACCGCCCCGCTGTCCGTCGACGACCTCGCCGACCAGCTCGTCGCCGCCGCCGACGCGGAGGGCCTCGACCACTTCGCCGTGTCGGGCTTCTCCCTCGGCGGCCCGGTCGCCATCCGAGCCGCCGCCCGCCACCCCGAGCGCGTCACCGCACTCGTCCTGACGGCCGCCTTCCCGCACCGCGACAACCGGCTCGCTCTCGCCTCCTCGGTCTGGAGCAAGATCGCCGCGTCCGGCGACCGCGAGCTGCTCGCCCAATTCCTGCTCCTGATGGCCCTCGGCACCCAGGCGCTGGAGTCCATGCCGGCCGAGCAACTGCGGCAGACCCTCGGCTACACCGCCGCCACCGCGGCCGACGGCAGCTCCGAGCAGACCGACCTCGTCGGCCAGGTCGACGTCCGGGACGACCTCGCCGGCGTCAAGGTCCCCACCCTGGTCATCTCGACCACCGACGACCGGCTCACCTCCACCGCCCTGCACCGCCACCTCGCCGAGACCATCCCCGGCGCCCAACTCGCAGAGATCGCCACCGGCCACCTGCCGATGCTGGAGCGGACGGACGAGTGGCTGCGGCTCCTCACCGACTTCCTCGGCAAGCACCACACCTGAAAGCGCACCAGGTGGGGCCACGCAGCGAGCAGCGGCGTAGCCCCTCACCCGGATCCCACCCACTTCCCCTGTTCATGGAGGAATCATGCTCAAGTTCGGCAACCTCGACGAGTCCACGCCCTTCCGCGCCCAGCAGAAGGAGAAGGCCGGCCCGGTCACTGTCATCAACACGTTCGTCGCCCCGGAAGGCAAGGAGGACGAGGTGGTGGCCGCCTGGGCGGACGACGCGGAATACATGAAGAAGTCGGGGAGCCTTCTCTCGGTGCAGCTGTACCGGGGCATCGGCGGCAGCCGGCTGTTCACCAACGTCGCGGTCTGGAAATCCACCGAGCACCTCCGTGCAGCGCTCGGCACGCCGGAGTTCGCCTCGCACCTGGAGCGCTACCCTGCCGGCACCGTCGCCTACCCGCACCTGTACCAGAGGTTCGCTGTCGAGGGCATCTGTGAAGGGGAATGATGAAATCGGTCAGCGCCGCACCCGCGGCATCCCCAGCCCGATCCACGAGATGATCTCCCGCTGGATCTCGTTGTTGCCGCCGCCGAAGGTGAAGATGACCGCCGAACGGTAGCCGCGTTCCAGTTCGCCGTGCAGGACCGCGCCCGCCGACCCCTCCTTCAGGGCGCCGGGGGCGGCGACGATCTCCATGAGCCAGGCGTAGGCGTCGCGTCGGGCCTCGGAGCCGTACACCTTGACGGCGGAGGCGTCCTGTGGGGTGAGGGTGCCGTCCTGGACGGCACCGACCATCCGCCAGTTGAGCAGCTTCAGCGCGTCCAGCCGGGCGTGGGTCCGGGCCAGGAGGCGGCGGACCCAGGGCAGATCGACGACGCGGCGGCCGTCGGCGAGCTTGGTCTCCATCGCCCAGCGCTGCACGTCGTGCAGGGCGCGGATCGCCATGGTGCCGTGGGCGGCCAGGGTCACGCGTTCGTGGTTGAGCTGGTTGGTGATCAGCCGCCAGCCCTGGTTCTCGGCGCCGACCCGGTGGGAGACGGGGACGCGGACGTTCTCGTAGTAGCTGGCCGTGGTGTCGTGCGAGGCGAGGGTGTTGATCAGGGTGCAGGAGTAGCCGGGGGCGGTGGTCGGCACCAGGAGCATGGTGATGCCCTTGTGCGGCGGTGCGGCCGGATCCGTGCGGACCGCCAGCCACACCCAGTCCGCCGTGTCGCCGTTGGTCGTCCAGATCTTCTGGCCGTTGACGACGTACTCGTCGCCGTCCAACACCGCACGGGTCCGCAGTGACGCGAGGTCGGTGCCCGCGCCGGGCTCGCTGTAGCCGATGGCGAAGTCGGTCTCGCCGGAGAGGATCCTCGGCAGGAAGTACGCCTTCTGCTCGTCGGTGCCGTACCGCATGATCGTCGGGCCGACGGTGTTCAGCGCCATGAGCGGCAACGGGACGCCGGCCTGGGCGGCCTCGTCGAAGAAGATGAACTGCTCCATCGCGCTCAGGCCGCGCCCGCCGTACTCCTTCGGCCAGCCCACACCCAGCCAGCCGTCCGCGCCGAGCCGCCGGATGGTCTCGCGGTAGAACCGCTTCTGGGCGGCCGGGTCGCCGTGCCGGGCGTACGCGTGGTCCGGGACCAGTTCGGCGAAGTAGGCGCGCAGTTCGACGCGCAGACGCTGCTGCTCGGGCGTGTATTCGAGGTGCACGGCGCCTCCAGGCTCCCAAGGCCGGTCCTGTCGGCGCACACCGTAGAACGTGTTACAGAAATTGGGAATGGCGAGGGAGGGGGAACGGCTCCTCAGTTCGGCGTCGGCTCCTCAGTTCAGCGTCGGCTCCTCAGTTCAGCGTGGCGAGGAAGTCCGTGCACGCCCGTGCGCAGGCACGGCACGCCGCCGCCGAGTCCTCCGCCCCCGGCTGCCGGTCGAAGGCGTGCGCGGCCTCCAGACACACGGTCCGGCACCACTCCACCTGGACACGGATGCTGGTCTCGTCCACCTGGTTCTGTTCGGACAGCACACGGCAGGTCGCGTCGCAGACCTCCGCGCACATGATGCCCTTGCGTCGTACGAGTTCCTGGTTCTCGGTGCCGTCGGGATCCACGAGGCTCGCGCGCAACGCGCACGCCCGGGCGCACTCGGTGCACGCCTGGGCACAGGCGAAGCGGTCCTCCAGGAACCGGAACAGCTCCTGCTGGGATGTCGTCACACCGCGCGGGTAGCCCCGCCGATGGCGGTCAAACCCGGTGTCGCCAAGGGTTCCGTACGGTTTTTCGGCCTCGTCGGCCGGGCACCCGGCAGGCCCGGGAACGACGACGCACGGAGGTGAGTCACATGCCCGGTCGACAGGAACTTCCGTCGACCCTGGAGCGCTCCGCCGAGGAGGCACAGCGCACGTGGATCAAGGCGCACGACTCGGCCGTGGAACAGTACGGCGAGGGCGAGCGCGCGCACCGCGTGGCCTTCGGGGCGCTGAAGCACACCCATGAGAAGGTCGGCGACCACTGGGAGCGCAAGGAGGGCGGCCGCAAGGCCCCGTCGGACCCGCGGTCGGCCCGGCCCCGGCAGCAGGGCGGCCGCAGCGGCGAGGGCGTCGACGAGCGGGCCTCGAAGGAGCACCTGTACGACCTCGCGAAGCGGCTGGGCGTCGAGGGGCGGTCGCGGATGTCGAAAACGGAGCTGCTGGACGCCGTCCGCAAGGAGAACCGGTCGAAGACCCGGGCCGCACGGTCGGGGTGAGCAGGTTCACGGGGACGACCAGGGGTACTCGCGAGCCATGAATACCGCATGGATGGAGATGGCCGCGGGCGGGGACGCCCCCGGCTTCGGGTTCGTCGTGACGGGTCTGGTGGTCGTGGCTCTGCTGCTGGGCGCCTTCATCCTGGGCCTCCGGCACAAGCGTCGGCGTCCGCCGCGGCCCGACGAGCAGCCCAGGCTGCCCGACGGGGGTCCCGTCCGGGAGACGAGGGAGCGAAGGGAGCCCGACGAGGTGCCCCGGGGCCAGGGTCGCCTGACGCCGCACGAGCTGAAGACACACGGCAACCAGAGCGACCGGAGGAGCCCCACCCAGGAGCGTCCCCGCTGGAACGAGGGCAGCAGCGGCTCGTTCGGCAGCGGCGGTCCGGGCGGCCGCTGATCCCCGCTCCCCGCGGCACTCCGCTCCGTACCCCATGTCGTACGTGAACCGTCATACGTGCACGTCGTACACGCCGTACACAGGGAAGTGAGAACCATGGCCGATCCCGCCCGCAACACCCTGCCGCTGCCGGACTACGACCACCTGCCGATCGGCGGCCTGGAGAGCCGGGTGCGGTCGCTGTCCGCGGACGAGGTGGAGGAACTGCTGGCGTACGAGCGGTCGCACGCCGACCGGCTGCCCGTGACCGAGCTGCTGGGGACCCGTCTCGAGCAGCTGCGCGAGGGCGCGGAGCCGACGTCCGGCGACCCGGGCGCCCTGCGTCCCGAGTCGGGCGAGGGGCACGGAGGCTCTCCGGTGTCGCCCGCCACGTCGCCGCAGCCCTTCAGCCCGCCGCCGCACGGCACCCCCGACCAGCGGGGCAAGCCGAAGGGCGACCGCACGTAGGCGTCACCACCGGACAGAACAGAAGGGCCCGTGCCTGTGCACGGGCCCTTCTTCACGCACGCGTCCGGCGCGCCCCGACGTGCACGCACTGCACGCGCGCCCAGGCTCGCACGACTGGGAGTGAGGTGGATCACAGCCTGTAAGTGCAGCGTGATGTGGGGCCCAGCGTCTTTCCAGTGGTGTAGGGGGTCACTGAGACGCGGGACGGTGGGGATGGAGCGGGTTCGGGCGGACGGCTTCGACGAGTTCGTGGCCGCCCGTTGGTCGGCGCTGCTCCATGTCGCGCGGCTACTGACGGGCGGCGACCGGCAGCGCGCCGAGGACCTGGTGCAGGAAGCGCTGGTGAAGCTGTGGTTCGCCTGGCCGAAGGTCGCCGAGCAGGCTCCGGAGGCGTACGTCCGCACGGTGCTGGTGCGGATGGCGGCGCGCTCGGCGAAGCGGCGCTGGTGGGGTGAGCGTCCGGTGGAGCAGCTGCCCGACCGGGCCGATCCGGGGGATGTGTCGTCCACCGTGGCGGAACGCTCGCGGCTGGAGGCCGCGTTGGCCCTGCTGTCCGCCAAGCAGCGGGCCGCGGTGGTGCTGCGCTACTACGAGGACCTGCCCGAGGCCCAGGTCGCCCAGGCGCTGGGCTGCCCGGTGGGAACGGCACGGTCCCACGCGTCACGCGGAGTCGCGCGGCTCCGCCAGATCCTGTCCGAAGCCGTCAGGCCTGTGGGGTGAAGGGAGAAGCGATGGACGACTTCGAGCGGGACCTGTCGCGGCTGCTGCGCGACACCCAGCAGCACACCCCCTACGAGCCCGAACACCGGCAGCGGCTGCACGCGGGCATCCGCTCCCGCCGCAGGGCGCGGCTGCTGTGGAAGGCGGGCGGCTCCGCCGTGGCCGTGGCCGGTCTCAGCGTCGGACTCGCCCTGCTGCCGAACATGCTCACCAGGGCCCAGCCCGCCGATCACCGGCCGCAACCCGCGACGAGCCCGACCCCCTCGCAGGACGGCGGGCCCACATTCGACTCCCCGGACCCCACCACGACTCCGACCGAGCCGGAGCCGTCCGCGCCGGCGACCACGACCGGCGTCAGCACGCTTCCCGGGGACCCGAGTACGACGATCAGCCCCACGCCGACCGCCACGCCCTCCGAGACCCGGACCACGTCGGCACCCCCCACGCCGCCCCCTTCCCCGACGCCCACGACGGCTCCGCCGTCCCCCCTGGAGGAGACGCAGGAGCCTTCCGCATCGGCCACCGAGTAGCCGCCTGAGCGGCCATACGTCAGGGGCGCGGCCGCCTGAGCGGCCCTGCCCGTCGAGGGCGCCGCCTGAGCCGCGGCCCTTCCCGTCATGGGCTTCAGTGCCCCGCACCCCGTCACCGCACCACCGCCACGGGCGCCTTCGGCATGCCCGGAACCGGCGCTCGGGTACGTCCGGCGCCAGAAAGAGACCGTGAAACAGCCATGAGAACCGCACGGCGGCCGGCCCTGATCGACCGCCCGCCAACCGAGCTGTCCGCGCTGCCGCGCCGGGCCCCGCTGCCCGCGCACCACCCGGACCCCGTCCTCGACGTCGTCGTCCCCGTGTTCAACGAGGAGAACGACCTGGAGCCCTGCGTCCGGCGCCTGCACGCGCACCTCACCGAGACCTTCCCCTACCCCTTCCGGATCACCATCGCCGACAACGCCAGCACCGACCGGACCCCGTGCATCGCGGCCCGGCTCGCCTCGGAGCTGCCCGGCACGGACTGGATCCGGCTGGCCGAGAAGGGGCGCGGCCGTGCGCTGCACGCCGCCTGGTCGCGCTCGGGCGCCCCGGTGCTGGCGTATCTCGACGTGGACCTGTCCACGGACCTCGCGGCGCTGCTGCCCCTGGTCGCGCCGCTGATATCCGGCCACTCGGACATCGCCATCGGCACCCGGCTGGCGCGCGGTTCGCGGGTGGTGCGCGGGCCGAAGCGGGAGATCATCTCCCGCTGCTACAACGGTCTGCTGCGCTCCACGCTCGCCGTGGGTTTCTCCGACGCGCAGTGCGGATTCAAGGCGGTGCGGCGGGACGTCGCCGAGCGGCTGCTGCCGCTGGTGGAGGACCGCGAGTGGTTCTTCGACACCGAGTTGCTGGTCATCGCCGAGCGGGCGGGACTGCGGATCCACGAGGTGCCGGTGGACTGGGTGGACGACCCGGACAGCCGGGTGCACATCCTGTCCACGGCGCTGGCCGACCTGCGCGGCATGGCCAGGCTCGGCCGGGCCCTGGCCTGCGGCCGGCTGCCGCTGTCCGCGCTGCGCCGCAGCGGCGGCGACCTCGCCGGGGAGCTTCCGGCGGGCCTGGCCCGGCAGGTGGTGCGCTTCGCCGCCGTCGGGATCGCCAGCACCCTGTGCTACCTGCTCCTCTACACCGCACTCCGGCCGGTCACGGGAGCGCAGGCCGCCAACGCGCTCGCCCTGCTGGCCAGCGCCGTCGCCAACACCGCCGCCAACCGGCGCATCACCTTCGGGGTGCGGGGCCGTGGCGGCGCGCTGCGCCACCACCTCAAGGGGCTCGCGGCCTTCCTGGTCGGGCTGGCGCTCACCAGCGGTTCACTGGCCGCCCTCCACCACGCGGTCCCCGGGGCCGGCCACCGGCTCGAACTCGTGACGCTCGTCGCCGCCAACCTGGCCGCGACGCTGCTGCGCTTCCTCCTCTTCCGGGCCTGGGTCTTCCCCGCCCGCCACGACGCCCGTCCCCCTCGCCGTACGACAGGATCCTCATGAGCACCGTCGAGCTGCGTCGATCGCCGTCCGGCCTCGACTCCCCCGAAGCCCCCCGCGGCTCCCGGGAGTTCCGCCCGCGGCTGCGCCGGGCCGCCGTGCGGTACGGACCCGTGCTGCTGACGTACGGCGTGCTGAAGCTGGCCGGGTTCGCCGTTTTCATGTACCTGCTGGACTCCGCGGGCGACTTCCGGAAGAAGAACCCGCGGTTCGGCGGCGGCGAACATGCCTGGGACGTCCTGGCCAGCTGGGACGGCTGGTGGTACCAGCAGATCGCCCAGCACGGATACGACCCGGCCCTGGAACCGGTCCCCGGGGCGACGGGCCTGATCACCCTGGAGGGCAACTCGGCGGCGTTCTTCCCGCTGTACCCGACGTTGATGCGGCTGGTCTCGGAGTGCACCGGACTCGGCCTGTACGGCGCCGGCATGACGGTCTCCGTCATCGCGTCGTTCGTCGCCGCGCTCGGCATCTTCGCCGTGACGAAACAGCTGGGCGGTCACCGGGCCGGGCTGGTCGCGGCCGGGCTGTGGGCCGTCTGGCCCGGTTCGGGCACGGAGTGGTCGGGCTACTCGGAGTCCCTCTACACGGCCCTGGCCGCATGGGCCTGCCATGCCGTCTTGTCCCGCCGCTGGCTCACCGCCGGGCTGCTGACCTGCGCGGCCGGGCTCTGCCGGCCCACCGCCGTCGCGCTGGTCGCCGCCCTCGCCGTCGCCGCGCTGCTGTCCCTGCGCCGGCGGCCGGACGGGGTCCGGCGTGCGGAGGGGATCAGGCGTCCGCTGACCGCCGTGGCGATCGCCCCGCTGGGTCTGTTCTGCTACCTCGCCTGGGTCAACTACCGCATGGGCGACATCAACGGCTACTCCAAGCTCCAGGACGGCGCCTGGGCCCACAAGTTCGACTGGGGAGTCCACTCGTTCAACGTGCTGACGTCCATCCCGGTCGGGCACTTCGACTATCTCTTCGCGATGCCCTTCCTGGACGTCATCGGTGTCTGCGTGGTGCTGACGGTGCCGGTGCTGACCGTGCTGCTGGTGCGTCTGAGACCGCCCGCCGTGCTTGTCGTCTACACGTTTCTGTCGTACCTCATGGTGATGACCACCCAGCAGATCTTCGGCAACGTCTCGCGCTATCTGCTCCCGCTCTTCCCGCTGTTCATCCCGCTCGCCCTGGCCATGCGCCGGCTCAACTGGCCGTCCCTCGGCGCCGTGCTGGGCACGGCCGCGCTGGCCTCCGGGTCGTACGCGGGCTACGTGCTCTTCGAACTCGGGGTGCCGTAAGGAGAAGCACCCGCCGCCGTCTGACACCCGTTGGGGGGCGGCTTCGTGTACCGGGCGGCATACTGATCTCGGCTTGCGCAGTGATCAGGCCGATGGTCGGAGAGGAGATGACGGGACGTGACCACCGAAGGACCGGGCGGCGGACGGGGGACTCCCGACGAGCCGGACGGCACTCCCCCGGTCCCGGACGACGTGTGGCTGAGGTTCCTCACGGACAGCGAGCACGCCATACGCGCCTCCGCCCCCAGGGAGCCTTCCGCGAGGGAGCGGGCGGCGGGACGGCGGCCTCAACCCCCGCACACCGTCGGTGACCTGTGGCAGCCGGAGGACCTGCGGGTCCGCGTGGCCTGGCGCGACCTGGACCGCCGTGCCAGGGCCCGGCGCGTGGGACGTGTCGTCGCCACCGCCGCCGCCGTGGCTCTCGCGCTGGGCGCCTGGTCCCAGTTGTCCGCCGGCGCGGGCACGGGCACCCGGCCGGGGACGGGCACCGTGCGGCAGGTGGAGGGGGCGACCGCGAGGCAGTCCACGGCCACTCCCTTCCCGTCCGGATCCGCTGTCCCGGTGCCCTCCAGGTAGCACACACACGACGGGTACGGTCCCGCCCGGCCGCCTAGGATGAGGCCACAGGCCGGATCTGGGCGCTCGTCCGGGCGCGGCCCCCGCAGGCGAGTCTCAGGAACACGCACGCCGACGGAAGGGGGACAGACATGAGCGCGCCACGCCTCAGCAGTACGCCGTTGCCGGGCATCGGTGTCCGCTACGACCTGACGACCCGGGACAGCCGCCGGCTGTCCGTGGTCGCCCACCGCGACGGCCACCGGACGATCAGCGCGTACCGCAAGGACGACCCGGACGCCTGCGACCTGTCGGTGCGTCTGACGGCGGAGGAGGCGGCGACGCTCATCGACGCGCTGATGCCCGCGCACCACACGCCGAACCTGCTGTCCACGACCGACCTGGGGCTCGTCGCCGAGCGGATCGAGCTGTCCGGCTCCTCGCACTGGAACGGCCGGCTGCTGGGCGAGTCCCGGATCCGCACCGACACGGGCGCGTCCATCGTTGCGGTGCTGCGCCGGGCCGAGGCGATACCCTCCCCCGCGCCGGACTTCCGGCTCGCCGGCGGTGACACGCTCATCGTCATCGGGACCCGCGAGGGCGTGGAGGCGGCCGCCGCGATACTCGGGCGGGAGTGACCCGCCGTGCACTCCTCCGCGGTCTTCCTGATCGAGTTCGGCTGCCTCATCCTCGGGCTCGGGCTGCTCGGCCGCCTCGCCGGGCGCTTCAGCTTCTCGCCGATCCCTCTCTACCTGCTGGCCGGGCTGGCCTTCGGCGAGGGCGGACTGCTGCCGCTGGTCGCCAGCGAGGACTTCGTCGCGATCGGTGCCGAGATCGGCGTCATCCTGCTGCTGCTCATGCTGGGCCTCGAGTACACGGCCACGGACCTCGTCTCCAACCTCAAGACCCACTATCCGGCCGGGGTCGTCGACGCCGTCCTCAACGCCCTTCCCGGTGCGGTGCTCGCGCTGCTGCTCGGCTGGGGGCCGGTCGCCGCCGTCGTGCTGGCGGGCGTCACCTGGGTCTCGTCCTCCGGCGTCATCGCCAAGGTCCTGGGCGAGCTGGGGCGGCTCGGCAACCGCGAGACCCCGGCCATCCTGAGCATCCTGGTCCTAGAGGACCTCTCCATGGCGGTCTACCTGCCGATCGTCACGGCCCTGCTGGCCGGGGTGGGCCTGGCCGCGGGCGCGGTCACGCTGGCCATCGCCCTGGGCGTGGCCACGCTCGTGCTCGTCCTCGCGGTGCGCTACGGACGCCACGTCTCCCGCTTCGTCTCCAGCGACGACCCCGAGAAGCTGCTGCTGGTGGTGCTCGGCGTGACCCTGGTGGTCGCCGGGCTCGCGCAGCAGCTCCAGGTGTCCGCGGCCGTGGGCGCCTTCCTGGTGGGCATCGCGCTGTCCGGTGAGGTCGCCGAGGGCGCGACGAGCCTGCTCGCGCCGCTGCGTGACCTGTTCGCCGCGGTGTTCTTCGTCTTCTTCGGCCTGCACACCGATCCCGCCAGCATCCCGCCCGTACTGCTGCCCGCCCTCGCCCTGGCGGCCGTCACCACCGCGACGAAGATCGCCACCGGCTACTGGGCCGCGCGCCGCGCCGGGATCGGGCCCAAGGGCCGCTGGCGCGCCGGCGGCACGCTCGTGGCCCGCGGCGAGTTCTCCATCGTCATCGCCGGGCTCGCCGTCACGGCCGGCATCGAGCCCTCCCTCGGCCCCCTGGCCACGTCCTATGTCCTCATCCTGGTCCTCCTCGGCCCCCTGACCGCCCGCTACACCGAGCCCGTGGCCACCGCCCTGACCGGGCGACTGCGCCGGAGGAACGCCACGTCCCGCGGAAACACGGCATCCGCTCCACCGGGCGCCCACGAGACCATCGACGACCAGGACATCGTCGGCCGCACCTGACCGACCGGCCCCAGCCTGGCCGGGGCGCCGACCGGTGTGCCGACGGCGTCCCTGTACACGGACGCGCCGCTCGCGTGCCGTACGACTGACGGCGAGGCGATGGCCTGACAGGTCCGCCTGGGCCTCCTGAAGCGCGGCACTCGGCAGACCCGGCGGCGCCTGAGGGCGTACGGCCGCACTGCCGTGCCCGCGCCCTGCGGAATCCGGCGCGGATCCGCCAGCCAGCGACCCCCGCCCGCTGTGGGGAAGCGCGGCGCGCGGCAGATCCGTAAGCCGTGCCGGAGGTGCCGGACGCCGTGCCCGCCGTGCCGGCCGCCGTGCCGCCGCCCAGCCGACGGCGCACGGCTCCGCTCCCGTGCCCGCGCCCTGTGGAGCCCGGCGCGGATCCGTCCAAGGCCCCGCCGGCCGGCGGCCCGCGGCCGTGCGCTCCTCACGGGCCTGCGAAGGCACGGTGCACCAGCGACCGCGCCGGTCGGCAGCGCATGGCCGACCTCCCTGCCACCGCGCGAAAGAGCCGCCGGCCGACGGGGTACAGCTATGCCCCGGCCCGACGTGCAGAGGTTCGGCGCGTGAAGGGCCCCGCCAACAGACGGCGTACGCCGCACCCCCCTGCCCGCCATGCGAAGGCGCGGTGCGCGAGCGACCCCGTCGGCGGCAGCGCGGGCCGCACCCGTGCCCAGCCGGGCGGAAGCCGCCGCGCGGGCGTCACGGCCGGTGTCCGGTCAGCCCGTCTTCCAGCCGCGCCTCGTGTCGATCCGTTCCCATTCCGCGTCCCACTGCGCCATGCGCCGGCGGTCCAGGCACAGTCGTGTCAGCCAGGCGGCGCCCAGTACCACGCCGCCCGCGAGGGCTCCCGCCAGCCCGCCGCCCATGGTCGTGTGCAGCCAGGCCTCGCCCTCGGACACCGGTGAGGTCGTGATGTCACCGCTCCTGTTCACCCACACGGGGATCGTGCTCCGGGCGGGAGTCCTGGGCGGCACCCGCGCCTCGTCCGTGTGCGTCGAGCCGTCCGGCGTGGTCCACCGCACCTTGGCCCACACCCGGTGGTCGCTCGCCGCGCGGGCCGGTGAGGGGCCCGGCGCGTTCTCGACGGTGACCGCCGAGACCTGTCGTGTCTCGGCCCGCTGCCGTTCGACGGCCCGATCGACCGCGCCCGCCGCCATCAGGCCCGCGCCCACACCGCCGAGCAGGGCGAACACCCAGCCGGCCAGCACGACCCAGGCTTCGACGACGTCGATACGCCGCTTGAGCGCGTTGTGGCGCCACCGCCACCACCGCACGGTCACACGCTCTGACGTCTCCATCGGCCGACACCCCCTCATGAGCACCGGCAGCACCCTTCCAGTGTGCGCCTGAACCGCGCCCTTGTCGGCGTGTGGCTCAGCCCGAGGACGCGGAGATCCGCACCCGGTCGCTCTCGTCACCGGACAGGAAGGACGCCAGCGCCCGCCCTTCCTCGGCGACGGAGCCGCGGTCGGCTCGGGAGAAGCGGCGCAACGGGGTGACCAGGACGGTGTCCGCCTCGACGGTCCAGGTCGCCGCGACCCGGCCGTCGACCAGGACGACGCGGGCGCCTTCGACCGACAGGCCGCGGTGGGCGTCGTCGATGATCCGGCCGCGGTCGTGGTAGCCGAGGATCGCGTTGTCGAACGCCGGCAGGAACCGCACCGGCGCGGGGGCGTCGGGGTCGGGGCGGGGCGCGTCCGGGAGGTCCAGCAGTTCACGGCCGCGCTCGTCGCGGAAGGCGACGAGTTCCTCGCGCAGGGCGGAGACCGCGGCCGGCAGTCCCGCCAGGCCACACCAGGCGCGCAGGTCGGCCGAGGCGGCGGGTCCGAACGCGGCCAGGTAACGCCGTACCAGCGTCTGCCCCACGGGGTCGGAGTCGTCCGGGACCGGCGGGTCGATCTCGCGCCCCAGCCAGGAAGAGACCAGGGCGTAGCGCACTCCCGCCGTCGTGCGCCACAGCCCGCGCGGAGGTAGCTGCACCATGGGGAGCAGGCCGGCGACCAGCATCTCGCCCAGTGGCCGGTGCCCCGCCGCCGGCCAGCGGTCAGCGACGGCGCGCGCGAGGTCGCCCATCGAGCGGGGTTCGCCGTCGGCCATGACCTCCCGCCCCGCCGCCGCGAGTTCACCGAGGTCCACCCCCTCCAGCTCGCGGCGGTACGTCCCGAGCACCCGCTGGCGCAGCATCGCGTCGTGGCGGGCCCGCCAGGCCAAAAGGTCGTCGGCGGTGACGAGGTGGACGGTGCGGCGCATGAGATGGGTCCGCACCACACGCCGCCCGGTGAGCAGTTCCGACAGCGCCGTCGGTTCGAACGCCCGCAGCCGGGACCAGAGCCCGATGAACGGTTCCTGCGGTTCCTGCGCCTGGAGACCGCACAGGTGGGCGACGGCGTCGAACACCGGCAGGTCGGCGCGGTCGAGAAGCAGCTGCCGTGCGAGGGTGGCGCGGTTGAGCGCCCGGGCATCGAGAACGGTCAACGGAGCACCTCGGCCTTCGAGTCGTGTGCCGACCCGTGGTCGAGAGGTCCGGGCGGCTTGCCCGATCACCGTCGCACGGGATGCGGTCAGATCGTGACCGCGTCCGGCGTCCCAGCGCGCAGGAGACCTCCACGGACGCGGTGGCCAGAGACCAGGCGGGCAAGCCCCCCGTTCGACGAGGTGTCACGGCTGCGGGAGTCGGGACTGCTGACGCTTCTCGTACCGGCTGGGCTCGGGGACGGCGGCGGCGCGGACCGGCCCACGGCGTACGCGGTGGTCCGGGAGATCGCCGCGGCCGACGGCGCGATAGGTCAACTGCTCAGCTGTCATCCCGCCCTTCCGGACGTGGTGATCGACGGCGACACCGACCCTTTCGGGCAGCGGCTCGCGGCCGGCGGCAGCGTGGAGTTCGACGCCGTGCCGATCGCCGCCGACGACGTGGTGGGCTCACTGGCCGCGGAGGAGGACGTTCTGTCGCCCCTGACTGCTCTGGTGTCGCCGGTCGGGCGTCTCCTCTCGGCGCAGTTCCGCACCCCCGCCGTGGCCTGAGCCGCGAAAAGGGCCGCCGGAAGGGGACACGTGCCCTGTCGGCGGCCCTGGTTCTCGTCAGGCGTCCGCGTCGACGCGTGGGAGGGAGCCGCCCGCGACCTTCCGGCCGGCGTCCGCCGACTCCTCGGAGAGCCGCTCCATGCCGCTGGTGTTCTTCAGCGGCTTCTCCTTGATGAACACCACGGCGATCAGCGCGAGCGCCGCGAACGGGGTGGCGACGAGGAAGAGTTCGGCGGTCGCGACCCCGTAGGCGTGCTCCACGATCTCCCGCATCGGCGCCGGGAGGGCGCTCATGTCGGGCACTCCCCCGTGCCCGGCCTGGCCCCCGCCTTCGACGGCACCACCGGCGTCCTTCAGGCTCTTGGTCATCTCGGAGGTGACACGGTTGGCCAGGATCGCGCCGAGCACGCTGGTCCCGATGGTGCCCCCCATGCTGCGGAAGAAGGACAACACCGAGGTGGCGGCGCCCAGTTCGGCCGCCGGGACGTCGTTCTGCGCGGCCAGCACCAGGTTCTGCATCAGCATGCCGACACCGATGCCCATGACCGCCATGTAGACGCTGAGGAGACCGAAGTGGGTGTCCGCCCCGATCGTGGAGAGCAGCCCGAGACCGACGGTCATCGTGACGGCGCCCACGACGAGGTACACCTTCCACCGGCCGGTCGCGCTGATGATCTGCCCCGCGACGGTGGAGGAGACCAGCAGGCCGAGGATCATGGGCAGGCTCATCAGACCCGCGATCGTCGGGGACTTGCCGAGGGAGACCTGGAAGTACTGCGACAGGAAGACCGTGCCGCCGAACATGGCCACACCGACGAGGAGGCTGGCGACGGTGGTCAGCGCCACGGTGCGGTTGCGGAAGATACCGAGCGGAATGACCGGCTCGGCGACCTTCGCCTCGACGAGGACCGCGAGGACCAGCAGCACCACTCCCCCGCCGGTCAGTGCGGCGGTCTGCCACGACGCCCAGTCGAACTCGTTCCCGGCGAGGGTCACCCAGATCAGCAGCGCGCAGACACCCGCGACGATGAGGAAGGCGCCCAGGTAGTCGATCTTCGCCTCGCGGCGGACGGTGGGCAGGTGCAGCGTGCGCTGGAGCAGGGCGATGGCGAGCAGGGCGAAGGGCACGCCGATGAAGAAGCACCAGCGCCAGCCGAGCCACGAGGTGTCCACCAGGACGCCGCCGATCAGCGGTCCGGCCACGGTGCCCACGGCGAACACGGCTCCGAAGATTCCCGCGTACTTGCCCAGCCTGCGCGGCGGGATGATCGCCGCCATCACGACCTGCGCCAGTGCCGTGAGACCACCGGCACCGATGCCCTGGGCCACACGGCTGAAGATGAGCAGTTCCACGTCACGGGAGAAGCCCGCCAGCAGCGAGCCGACGACGAACAGGCCCAAGGAGAGCTGGAGCAGCAGCTTCTTGTTGTAGAGGTCGGACAGCTTGCCCCACAGCGGCACGGTCGCCGTCATGGCCAGCAGCTCGGCGGTGACGACCCAGGTGTAGGAGGACTGGCTGGCCCCGAGGTCGGCGATGATCCGGGGCAGCGCGTTGGACACCACGGTGCCGGCCAGGATGGCGACGAACATGCCCGCCATCAGCCCCGACATCGCCTGGAGTATCTGCCGGTTGGACATGGAGGACGGTGACGCCTCTACGGGCGCCGCTGAAGAATTCACATCGTCTCTTTCACGGTGTTGACGGCGGGCGACTCGCGCAGCACACGACCGCGGCGCGCGAACCGTCCGAAAACCTGGGGCTCTTGGAGAAAGGGCCGGGACGGACCTGGGTCCCGGAGCGATGAGCGGCGGCTGCCTACCGGCCTGCCCGACCGGTCGGTCCCGCCGGTGACGGGGCCGGAAGCCCCGCTGCGAGTTGCTCGAACGTCTCCCGGAAGACGTCCACGAAGGCGAGTTCGTCCTGCCGGACGCACCAGTGCTCGACGGCGACCCGGACGGCCGCGATGCCGACAGCGGCGAGCAGACGCGGATAGAGGCCCAGCGCCCGCCTCCTCCGTTCGTCGTCCGGCGACCCGGGCCCCGCGCGGTCCTCGGAGAAGAGCGGCGAGCCGGCGCCGACGCGCTCGGCGAGCGCTTCGGCCAGGGCGAGTTCATCGGCCATGTGGGCGCCGAGACTGCGCGCGAGCAGGTGCGGTGAGCGGCGCAGCACCTCGGAGTGCAGGCGCCACAGGTCCTGCTGCTGCTCGATTTCCGCCAGCTCGGCCGCCATGGCGTCGCGCAGGGCCTCCAGCGGGGACTTTTCGGTGGGCGCCGCCCGTACCGCGTGCCGGACCCTCGCACTCGCGTCGGCGCCGATCATGACGAAGACGTCGTCACGGGAGTCGAAGTAGTTGAAGAACGTCCGCGCGGACACCCCGGCTGCCTCGCTGATCGCGTCGACGGTGACGTTCTCCGCCCCGTGCTCCGCCGCCAGCCGCACCGCGGCCGCCACCAGGGCAGCGCGGGTCGCCCGCTTCTTGCGCTCACGCAGCCCGACACCGGCCGGGTTCCCCTCCGTCATGGCTGCATGGTACGCAAAAATGCAGGCTCTGCAAAAATTCCGGTCCCGCGGTCAGTCGGCCGCCGTCGCCCTGGTCATCAGCGCGCTGTACCCGAGTTGCAGCGCGTCCGCGCCGGCCAGGGCCGTGAGCGTGCCCATGGCGATGCGGGTCGGGCGGGGCCAGAGGAACTGGCCGGCGGTCAGAGTCGTGGCGACCCAGACGCTCATGCAGAACGGGCAGGTCGCGAGTTCGCCGACGGTGTGCTTGCCGTGTTCGGGGCGAGCCTCCTCGTGCAGTTCGGCGGGGCCCTGCGGGCCGACGTACCTCGTGAAGGGAGCCCGCAGCGGGCTGGTCACCGATGCCTTGCTCAGCAGCCGGCTGAGCCGGAACGTGGCCACCGAGGTCAGCACCACGTCCCACGGCTCGGGCCGCTCGGGCAGCGGGCGCCCGTCGCGCCGTACCGCGGTCGTCCAGGCCGCCGTGTACGCCGCGAAGCCCGCCATGGCCGCGAGATAGCCGCCCAACGGTCGTTCATGCCCCGCCTCATACGTCCGCCGGGTGCGCTGGAGGAGCTCCTGGAGCCGCCGTGCGAAGCGGCTGTCAGTCACTGTCGCCGTGTCCACGTGCGGCACCTGGTCGCGTTCCGCTGCCGTGTCCGACCAGATCCCGGTCGTTCCCCTCATGATCTCCCTCGTCCTGGTGGTGCAGGCGTACCTCGACGTGGCCGCCGGTGATCCGGGTTTCGAAGGCGGGCTGAGGAGCGGTGGCCGGGCCGCGGACGTTCCAGCCGTCGGCGAGGCGGAAGACGCTGCCGTGCCACGGGCACCGGACGCAACCGTCGGCGACGGTGCCCTCGGAGAGCGGTCCCGCGAGGTGACTGCACCGCTCGGCCAGCGCGTGGACCACCCCACCGGGTTCGCGTACCACCAGCACCGGCACATCGTCGACGCTGCGCCGCACCGGCTGGCCCGCCGGGAACTCGTCCACGGTGCCGATCCGGTGCCAGCCTTCCGTGACGACGTGCGGAACCTCTTCGGCGTGGTTGGCGCCGGACGCCTGCCGGTAGGCCAGGTGGCCGCCCAGCATGCCGCCGAGTCCGACCGCCGTCAGCCCCAGAAAGCCGTACGCCCGGCCCGCCGCTTCACGTCCCTTGACCCGGCAGGTGAGCGAGGCGGCGTACAGACCGACGGCCGTGAAGTTGCTCAGCGCGTGCGCCAGTCCGACGCGCTGCTGCTGACGGTGCAGGTCCGCCCAGTCGACCCAGCCCGCCAGGGCCGTGGGCGCGGCGGCGGCCAGACCGACGCCGACCAGCACCCCCGACTCGCGGGAGCGGCCGGGCCGCAGGTCCAGGACGGCCGCCGACAGCCAGCTGCCGATCGGCACCTGCACCATCAGCGGATGCACCGGATGCCCCAGCCACCTGCCGTGCAGCAGATCCCGGCCGCGCCCCAGCGGCAGGGCCCGCACACCCCTGCGGAGCAAGTCGATCACCGTGTCGGCCCGAGGCTCCCGCTCCAGGCGGTCCAGCAGCCACAGCACCCGGTTCTGCCCGACCGGCCGACGACGTGGCGTTGCGCTCATGCTCAGCCGGGTCCCCACCGGCACCGACGGCAAACGGGCCCGGAGGATTACGGCCGGGCCTGCCGGGAACGCGGTGCGCTGAACCAACCCGAAGCGAGGCCGGTGCCGCGATGACCGAGTACGAACGTTCCCGCACGATGCCCGCACAGCCGGAGCAGGTCTTCGACCAGGCCGCGAACATCGGCCAGTTGGACACCTGGCTGCCGGAGGCCCTGCACGTCGAGGCCGAGGAGCTGCCCGCGGTCACCGTGCACGAGGACCGCACGGACGAGGACACCTCCGCCCTGCTGCGTGCCCAGCGCGACCAGATGCGGCTCGAATGGGGCACCCGCGACCAGGGCAGCTACACGGGCTGGCTCCAGGTCGCCGGGATCGGCGGCGGCGCCAGTGAGGTGACGGTGCACTTGTCGTTCTTCGACGACAGCCACGACCCCGGCGAGACGATGGTCCGCGACGCCCTGGACACCAGCCTTCAGCGCCTGGAGGAGCAGGTGCGGCTGCGCGTCGACCACACGGCCGGCTGATCCGGGAGCGCACGCCATGGCACGCGTCAAGCAGTACGCCGTCGCGGCGTCCGGACAGTGGACCGACGAGGAGGAAGGCCGGCGCCGCCTGCCGTCCGGCGAGGTGCACGCCTGGGAACCAGGGCTGAACCAGACCGTCTGCGGCCTGTCCCTCAGCCGCTCCCGGCTGGTCCGCTTCCCGCACGTCACCTGGCCGGACACCTTCCCGGAGTCCGGCGGTGCCGCAGACCGCGTCCGGCGCCAGTGCCCGCGGTGCGCCTCGGTCGCCGGGCGCCGTGGTCAGGACGCACGTCCCCGGTGGCAGCGCACGAACCCACGGCCGTGACGCCGTAGAACCGATTCCGTCCGGCACGACGGTCCTGCTCGCGGCCCGGACAGACTGCTTGGCGAGGACGGCAACCATGGGGACGACCATCATGGAGACGACCAGTGCCCGCCTGGGAAGCCACGGCTGAGACGGGCGACCGGGGCGTACCGCCCGGCCACGACAGGCGCGGGGGCCCGTACTCGGCGCCCCCGCGCCGACCCGTCAGGCGCCCGCCGGGCCGTGCGTCGCCCGCCGCCCGGCGGCCACGGCCGCTCCCGCCAGCGCTGCGGCGACGGCCGTCCTGCGCAGCGCGGTGCGCCGTCGGCCACCCCAGCCGCCGTGCACCGACCCCTCCCCCTCGGCCGGTACGTGCAGTGTTCCGTGCGTGGCCGGGGCCTCCTCGTCGCGGGACAGGTGGGTCTTGTCGGTCTGCCGTGCCATGGCCCGCTCCGCGAGCCCGGGTGCCATCCGGGCCTGGCGCACCAGTGCGCGGCCCGCGGGGCCGACCACTACTTCGCGATGTGGCCGGCGGACGAGTCGCACGACGGCCCGGGCGACGCGCTCGGGGCTGTACACGGGCGGCATGGCCACGACCTTGCGCCCGGTGTAGTTGGCGGCCTGCTGGAAATGCGGTGTGTCGATGGTCGCGGGCAGCACCGTGCACACCTCGATGCCCTTCACACCCTCCACCCGGAGCTGCTGCCGGAGGCTGGAGCCGAGTCCGCGGACCGCGTGCTTGGACATGCCGTACGGGTGGCTGTACGGCTGCGCCACGGCACCCACGATGGACGCGATGTTGATCAACGTGCCCGCGCCCTGCTCCCGCATCACTCGCAGAGCCGCCCGGGCCCCGTGCACGTAGCCCATGACGTTGACGTCCAGGACCTTGCGGAAGTCCTCAAGCGGTACGTCCTCGAAGCGGCCGAAGGCGTTGACGGCCGCGTTGTTGACCCAGACGTCGATGCGGCCGAACTCCTGCACGGCACGCCGCGCCAGGTCCTCGACCGCCTTGGCGTCCGTCATGTCGGTCGGCACGACCAGTGTCCGTGCCCCGCGGTGCTTCGCACACGCGTGGGCCGCCGCCTCCAGCGCCTCCTCGCGTCGCGCGGCCAGCACCACGGCGCAGCCCTTGCGCGCGAACGCCTCCGCCGTGGCCCGTCCGATCCCGCTGGACGCTCCGGTCACCACCACCACGTGATCGCGCAGTCCCATCCCGTACCTCCTCACGTCTGCCCGAGCCGGGCACCTCCTGCCCGCCTCCGCGGCGGAACGAGTACCCGGCACGGCCGTGTCACCGCACTATTGGTTTGCCAGGGTTTGTCCTGCCGTGGCCGCGGCACTCGGGGCACGCGCGAGCGTCCGGCCGGCAGCGTCCGGCCGACGCCGCGTGATCCGGTCCCGGTGACGGGGCAGAACAGAGGGTGACCGATGACGACGATCGGTGTGGAAGAGGAGTACCTGCTCCTCGACCCGGTTACCGGGCTGCCGGTACCGCTGGCCGACAAGGTGCGCGCCGCGGCGGGTCTGGCGCATCTCGTGGCCGACCAAGAGGTGCAGTGCGAGCTGCTCCAGGCGCAGGTCGAGGTGGCCACGCCGGTGTGCGACACATTGGAGGAGGCGGGGGGACATCTGCTGCGGCTGCGGCACGCCATCGGAGCGGCGGCCGAAGCACACGGCTGCCGGATCGCCGCCTGCGGGACGCCTCCGCTGCGTCATCGTCACCCGGTGGCCGTCACCGACCAGGCCCGTTACCGGGCCATGCTCACGCAGGCGCCCCAACTGGTGGCGGAACAGCTGGTCAACGGCATGCACGTGCACGTGGCCGTGCCCAGCCGCGAGACGGGCGTTCAGGTGCTGAACCGGATCCGGGTCTGGCTGCCGACCCTGACGGCCATGTCGGCGAACTCCCCGCTCTGGGACGGCCACGACACCGGCTTCGCCAGCTGGCGCACCGTGATCTTCGGCCGCTGGCCGGTCAGCGGCGGGCCCCCGTTCTTCCGTGACGTGGACGACTACGACCGGCGCGTGACGCGACTGCTGGAGAGCGGCGTGATCTCGGACACCGGGCAGTTGTACTGGCAGGCCCGCCTGTCGGCCCGGTACCCCACCGTCGAGGTGCGGAGCCTGGACGTTCAACTGCGCGCGGACGACGCGGTCATGCTCGCCGGCATGACCCACGCGCTCGTGGACACGGCCATCGCGGAAACGGTCGCCGGGGCGCCCGTGCCCGACTGCGCGCCGGAGCTTCTCCAGGTGGCTCTGTGGCATGCCGCCCGGCACGGGCTGGGCGACACCTTGGTCTGCCCGAGCGGCCGGCCACGGCGGGCCGGCGACGTGCTCTACCAGCTCCTGCGGCACGTCGCACCGGCACTGGAGGCGTCCGGCGCGACCCGGCAGGTGACGGCCCTGGTCCACCGGCTTCTCCAGAACGGGACCGGAGCGGACAGGCAGCGCGCCGCTCTCGCCGAAGGCGGCATACGGGCCGTCACCGACCTGATCGGTACGGAAAGCAGCATGGCGTGATTCCCCGACCGGCCACGGCCCCGGCCGGGGCCGTGGCCACGGGCGTCCCCTGCCCCTTCGTCACACCCCCGGCCGCTGTCAGCCGGGGGGCTGGGAAGGGAGAGATCCGGGGCTGGTGCGATCGGCCTTGGCCGCGTCGGCGAGGGCCGCGGCAGCGGCCTGCGCTGCCTGCGCCGTGTCGTCGGCGGCCTGGGCATCCATGTCGTCCGTGGGCTTCTCGCGGGTGGCCGGCGACGGGGGCAGTGCCTCGCTGAAGGCGCGGGACACCCCCTGGAGTGCGGAGGTGACCTCACTGGGGATCACCCAGAACGTGCTGCCCGCTCCCTGCGCCAGTTGGGGCAGCGTCTGGAGGTACTGCCAGGCGAGCAGCTTGGGGTCGGGGTCGTTGCGGTGCACTGCCTGGAACACCTCGTCGATGGCCCGGGACTGGCCCTCGGCCTGGAGGATCGCGGCAGTACGGTTGCCCTCCGCGCGCAGGACGGCGGCCTGCTTGTCGCCTTCGGCGGTGAGAATCTGCGACTGACGCTGCCCTTCGGCCCCGAGGATCGCGGCTCGCTTGTCCCGCTCGGCTCGCATCTGCTTCTGCATCGCGTCCTTGATGGACTGCGGAGGGTCGATGGCCTTGATCTCCACCCGGTTGACCCTCAGCCCCCACTTCCCGGTGGCCTCGTCCAGGACACCGCGGAGCTGGCTGTTGATCGTGTCGCGCGAGGTGAGAGTCTTCTCCAGGTCCATGGATCCCACGACATTGCGCAACGTGGTGACGGTCAGCTGCTCGACCGCCTGAAGGAAATTCGCGATCTCGTAGAAGGCCGCTCGCGGATCGGTGACCTGGAAATAGAGGACGGTGTCGATCTCGACGACCAGATTGTCCTCGGTGATGACCGGCTGCGGTTTGAAGGAGACGACCTGTTCCCGGAGGTCGATCACCGGATGAACCCGGTCGATGTACGGAATGACGAGGCTGAGGCCGGGATTCAGGGTCCGGTGGTAGCGGCCGAGTCGCTCGACATTGCGAGCACGGGCCTGGGGAACGATACGGACCGCCCGCACCACGGTGAAAACCGCGAACAGCGCGACGATCAGGCCGGCAATCAAGAACGCCGAGGCTTCCATGGTCATCAGTCCCGTGGGTAGACGATGGCGGTGGCGCCACTGATCTGTATGACGTCGACGGTCTTTCCGGCAGGAATCACCTGGGTCTCGTCCAGGGCGCGGGCCGTCCATTCCTCACCGTCGATACGAACCCTGCCGCCCAGGCCCGTCACCTCCGAGACGACATAGGCACCCTTGCCGACGAGGGCGTCCACGCCGAACCGTGCCGCTTGGGGCTTGAGCACGTGGCGCAGCGCGACGGGACGCAGGAACAGCAGGGTGACTGTTGCCACGGCGGTGAAGACCAGGAACTGGAAAGGCAAGGGAAGTCCGACCGCGGCGGAACCCGCCGTGACCAGCGCCGCCGCGCTCAGCATCCCCAGCGCGGCGGTCAGGGTGAAGATCTCCGCCACAGCCAATACGCCCGCGATGATCAACCAGATCAGCCATGGATCCATCGCGCGCCCCCTCTCAGCGGTACGGCCCAGGAAGGGTCTTTTGCGTCCGTTTTACCCACAACGCGAAGATCCTTACCCCAGGCAGACGTCACAGACTTGCCGGGCTGGAGCCGCTGGGGGTGGTGCTGGGCCTGGCGGTGGTCGCCGGGATCGGTTTCACTGTTGCCCCGCTGACCGGCGGGGAAGAGGAGACACGCGATGACGACGCCGACGGCATCCCCGACATCTACCAACGGACCGGCTCTGGGCACGCCGGTGCCACGGGCGACGGCTGACGTGGCCCGCGCAGCATCATGACCGGCGCCGGGTCGCTGCTGCCCGTGGTCGTGGTGGTCGCCGCGCTGATGATCAGGGCCGCGATCGGCGAGCTGCGCCGGCCGGGCAGCGTCCGTCGGCAGTGGGCGTGCGCGACGAGCGGGCCTGCCGTGGCCGCCGGGCTCGTAGCGGCCGTGGCCGTCGCCGTGACGGGCTGGTCACAGGCCGGGGCGGTGGCCTTGGCATGGGCGGCGCTGGCCGGCGCGCTCGTCGCGTTCCTCGTGGGCCGTCCGGCGAACAGGCCCTGACACCCCGCCCTCGTCAGACCGCGGCGATGCCCACCTCGTTGGTCAGGCTCAGCGTGCCGTGCTTGTCCATGCACAGGATCTCCTGAACATTGGCGAGCGGCTCCTGGAGGACCTTCAGCCTTCCGTCGCGCTTCACCTGGTACGTGGTGACCGTGGACTTCTCCGCCTCGGCGACCAGCATGCGCTTCCCGCTCCGGTCGAAGATCACGTACGCGACCTTGTCGTGCACCGCGCCACTGGCCGGGAACTCCCCACCGGACGCCACGACTTGCCGGTCCTCGAGCCGCTGTCCCTCCACCCGGAACGACGCCACCGTGTTGCTGCCCGCGTTGACCGCCAGCAGCCTCCCCGAGGCGTCGTCGTAGACGCCTTGTCACCGCCCTTGCCGCCGGTCCCGTAGGTCCCCCGCGGGTTTCAGGCTGCCGTCGTCACCCCGCGCGAAGGCGTGGATGCTGTTGCCGTCCAACTCGTTGCCTTGGACGAAGACGACGTGGTCGGCCCCGGCAGCGGTACCGGAGTACTGACCGGCCGAGGCCAGGGAGACAGCCACCGTGGCCGCCCCGGCGATGGCGAGGGCCCCGCGAGTGGGCGGAGGGAACGGGCGCGCCGATGCGGAACGGCGGTCGCGTCAGACTCTCGTAAGAGTCCTGCTGCAGGTCACCGCTCAGAAGGATTCCGCCGGCCAGTCCAGCAACCGGGCCCCGATCACCGCGGTCTGCAGCGTATAGCGGTGGACCGGGTCGGACGGATCGGCTCCGGTGAGCTTGTGGATGCGTTCCAGGCGATAGGTGAAGGCCCGCACGCTCAGCGACAGCCGCCGCGCCGCCTCCGCGGACACGCAGCCGGAATCGAAGTACGCGGTGAGGGTGTCCAGGAGCGGCTGGGCGCCGCCGCGGGCCTGACGCAGCGGGCCGAGAGCACTGTGCACCAGGTCGGCCATGGCCTGCCGGTCGCGGGTGAGGACCGGATAGACGAGGAGGTCGGCGGCGCGCAGCACCGGCTCGTCGAGTTCCAGTCGTTCGGCGAGTTCAAGTGCGTTCAGGGCCTCTTCGTACGAGTGGGCGACGCCTGCCGCGCCGGGCTGGGGGCGGCCGATCGCCACCTGTCCCCCGCCCGTGGCGGCGAACGCCTGCTTCGCGAAGTACGCGAGAACCTCGTTCTGGTCGCCGGGGGCGATGCACACGAGCCGTCCGTCCTTGGTGGTGAGCAGGATGCTGCGGTCACCGAACCGGCTGATCAGCGCGCGCTCCACCTCCCGGGGGGCCGGATCTCCCTCGTCGTAGGCGGTCGTGCCGCGCGCCACGGCGACCGCGTGCTCGTACGACAGGCGCAGCCCGTAGCGCTCGGCGCGCTGGGCCAGCCGGCCCAGGTCGCTGCGGCCGTACAGCAGGTCGTCGATGAACTCCCGGCGGGCGGCTTCCTCCTGGCGTACGGCGTGCCGCTGGGCCCGCTCGTAGCCCTCGGCGAACGCGTCCATGGCCTGGGCGGCGGCCGCGAGCACACCGTCCACGCAAACACCGTTCCCGGTCGGCCAGTTCGCCCGGGCCTCGGCCATGTGGGCGGCGACCAGGGCACGCAGTCCGATACCGGCCTCCGCTGCCTTCTCACCCAGCGCGCGGCGCGAGTCCAGTTCCTCCCGCGTCAGCCGGCGGCCCGTCGCGGAGGCGTCTCCGAGGAGGCCGGCGTATCCGTCCAGGTACTTGCCGTACCCCTCGGACACGTGCTGACCTGTCATGGAACTCCCCCCGTTGTTGCGTCCTTGACATCTTTTCCTCTCTGCCGGGTTCCGGCAATGATGAGAGCGTCGGAGTGCGGCCGTAGCACGTGTCAAGGTCGACTCGCCTGCCGAGGGGAGGCAGGCGGGACGTCCGCGCGGCACCTCACTGTTCCCCGTTCGCCGGGCCCGGCGGGCGGACCGCGTGGCGGGCGAGGGGGTCGGCCATCAGATTGCGTGGGTCGGCCGCGCGGTTGATAGCCGTCTCCACGGCCGCGATCCGGTCGGCGAGCACCCCGAGGGTGGTGGTACGTGCGCCGCCTTCGCTCCAGCGCAGCGCCTGTTCACTGGTGAGGGTGCCGCGCATCTCCGCCAGGGTCGGTCCGGTCGCGCAGGGCTCGCAGCGCCTGCTGACGGGCGGACTTCAGACGGCCGTCGAGTTCAAGATCCGGATGTCCGCGCGGATGTTGTCCCGGCAGATCAGGCCCTCCTTGCCGACCCGGGTGATCTCGATGGTCTTCACCGAGATGTCCATCACCTCGGCCTTGTGCAGCACGGGCAGCACGACCTGCCCGGTGAAGGTCACGTCGACCTTGCGCATCTTGGAGACGATCAGCGCCTTGCCCTGCTCCACCTTGGGAACAGCCGGGCGACGACGCGGAAGTCGAAAGCAAGGGAGTGCCGAAAGGAGAGGCAGAAAGGGCCGGAGCCGTGTTCCGGCGACGCCGCGGCTCAGACGGCGTGGTCCGCCCGTACGGACGGCCCGGGTTCATCCGGGAAGAGGCGGTGCAGCGGACGCACGATCAGACACGTCGCACCCCAGGCTACGAGCGTCGCCCCCACGGGTACGACCAGGTGCAGCATCCCGGCGACCGGTCCCGGGACCGCGAACACGGCGAACAGAACCGCCGCTCCGACGCTCAGGGACCAGGCGAGCACGGTCAGCAGGGAGAAGGCCACCGTCACGGGCACCCCGTCCATGCGCCAGGCCCGGAGATCCACGTCCGCGTCGAAGCTCCCGACGTCGGTGACACCCACGGCCGCGAGGAGCCAGAAGCAGACGACCACGACGAGCGCGGCGGTCAGCAGGATCGTGGGCGGGCCCGCGGCCGCTGCCAGAAGGGTGCGCATCTCATGGTCCCCCTCTCCCCCGCGGCGCATCTCGGTCGTCTCCGGCGATGCCCGGTCGTTCGGGGCCTTGGTGCCGGGCACCTGCCGGTGTCCGGCACCAAGGCGATCCGCCGTGCTCCCCGCGAGCCATGCTGCACGATCCGGCCCGGGCCGCGCATTGCCGGTTCCCGGCAGTGTTCATGGGGGTCTGCATGCCGGGGCCCGTCAAGAAGACGTCAAGGCAACCGGTGCCTCGGCTACCTGACGACCCGTCGGCAGGGTCGGCGTCGAGTCGGCATCAGTACCGCCGCGACCCGCTGTCGACGGCCGGGAAACGCCAAGATCGACAACTGGTCAAGCCTGAGCCGGGCTGCGAGGATGAAGGCCAGAGGCGCACGTACCAGTCTCACCAGGAGGTACCCGTGAAGATGCTGATCAACGTCCCGGAGACCGTGGTCGCGGACGCGCTGCGCGGTCTGGCGGCTGCCCACCCGGAGCTGACCGTGGACGTGGAGAACCGGGTGATCGTGCGGCGGGACGCTCCCGTGGCCGGGAAAGTGGGGCTGGTCTCGGGCGGTGGCTCGGGGCACGAGCCGCTGCACGGGGGTTTCGTAGGCCCCGGGATGCTGTCGGCGGCCTGTCCCGGCGAGGTGTTCACCTCCCCGGTGCCCGACCAGATGCTGCGCGCGGCCGCCGCCGTGGACAGCGGGGCCGGGGTGCTGTTCATCGTGAAGAACTACACCGGTGACGT
The DNA here is from genome assembly GCF_039532725.1 of Streptomyces coeruleofuscus. NCBI lineage: Bacteria > Bacillati > Actinomycetota > Actinomycetes > Kitasatosporales > Streptomycetaceae > Streptomyces > Streptomyces coeruleofuscus. The sequence continues at coordinate 174,155 of NZ_BAAASE010000014.1, read as the reverse complement.
GCTCAACTTCGACATGGCCGCCGAGCTGGCCGAGGACGAGGGCATCCAGGTCGCGAAGGTGCTGGTCAACGACGACGTGGCGGTGACCGACAGTCTTTACACGGCGGGGCGGCGCGGTACCGGCGCGACCCTGTTCGTGGAGAAGATCGCGGGCGCCGCCGCCGACGAGGGCATGCCGCTGGAGCGGGTGGAGGCCATCGCCCGGCAGGTCAACGAGAACTCCCGCAGTTTCGGTGTCGCGCTGAGCGCGTGCAGCACTCCGGCCAAGGGCAGCCCCACCTTCGATCTGCCGCCCGGCGAGCTGGAGTTGGGCATCGGCATCCACGGCGAACCCGGCCGGGAGCGGCGGGCGATGATGACCTCCGGCGAGATCGCCGAGGCCGCCGTCGAGGCGGTGGTGGAGGACCTGAAGCCGCGCAATCCCGTACTGGTCCTCGTCAACGGCATGGGCGCGACGCCCCTGCTCGAGCTGTACGGCTTCAACGCCGAGGTGCACCGGGTGCTCGCCGCCCGCGGCGTCCCCGTCGCCCGCGTTCTCGTGGGCAACTACGTCACCTCCCTGGACATGGCGGGCGCCTCCCTCACCCTGTGCCAGGTCGACGAGGAGATGCTGCGGCTGTGGGACGCGCCGGTGAAGACGCCGGGTCTGCGCTGGGGCGTGTGACGCGGAAGGGGCAGAGGACCACCACGTACCTACCAGGCAAGGAGACCCAGTGCTCGACGCCGATTTCTTCCGCCGTTGGATGACGGTGACCGCCGTGTCCGTGGACCGCGAGGCGGAACGGCTCACCGCCCTCGACTCCCCCATCGGGGACGCCGACCACGGCAGCAACCTCCACCGAGGGTTCACGGCCGTGACGGCGGCCCTGGAGAAGGAGGCTCCCGGCACGCCCGGCGGGGTCCTGACGCTGGCCGGGCGCCAGCTGATCTCGACGGTCGGCGGCGCCTCGGGGCCGCTGTACGGGACGCTGCTGCGCCGTACCGGCAAGGCGCTCGGGGATGCCGCCGAGGTCAGTGCGGAGCAGCTGGCCGAGGCGCTGCGGGCCGGGGTGGACGCGGTCATGACCCTCGGCGGTGCCGCGCCGGGCGACAAAACCATGATCGACGCGCTGGTGCCCGCGGTGGACGCGCTGGGCGACTCGTTCGCGGCTGCCCGGACCGCCGCGGAGGAGGGCGCCGTGGCGACGACGCCCTTGCAGGCGCGCAAGGGCCGGGCGAGCTATCTCGGCGAGCGCAGCATCGGGCACCAGGACCCGGGTGCCACGTCGGCGGCGCTGCTCGTCGCCGGACTCGCGGAGGCCGCCGGTGAGTGACGAGCGGCTCGTGGGAATCGTGCTGGTGTCGCACAGCGCGGAGGTGGCCGCGTCGGTCGCCGAGCTGGCGAAGGGGCTCGCGGGCGGCGGCCCGGCGGTGCCCGTCGCCCCGGCGGGCGGTACCGAGGGCGGCGGGCTCGGCACCAGCGCCGAACTGATCGCCGCGGCGGCCGCGTCCGTCGACCGGGGTGCCGGCGTCGCCGTGCTGACCGATCTGGGCAGTGCGGTGCTGACCGTGAAGGCGCTGCTCGCGGAGGGCGACGAACTCCCGGAGCAGACACGGCTGGTGGACGCTCCGTTCGTGGAGGGAGCCGTGGCCGCGGTCGTCACGGCGGCCACCGGGGCCGACCTCGCGGCGGTGGAGTCGGCGGCGGCGGAGGCGTACTCGTACCGGAAGGTGTGAGACGGGGGCCGGGCGCGCCGGGAAGCGGCGTGCCCGGCGGCCCCGGTCTCCAAGCGGTGAAGGAGGCTTCCCCGACCCTCCGTCAATCGCCTACCCCGCCGACGAATTGCCTCGCCAGCCGCTCCCCCGTCGTCACGGCCGCCGCGTGGTCCTCGATGGGGGACACGCGGGCATCCTTGAAGACGATGTAGGTGACGCCCGACGGTGTGCCGCCGCCCCGCGGGTCGGTGCGGATACCGAGGGCCTTGGCGGTCGCGTACGACGCCTCTCCGATGATGTCCCGCGGGCCCGTGTCGCCGACGACCGCGTACTCCACACGGTTCTGGTGGACGACGGCCACGACCGAACCGCCGCCCACGCCGTGCTCCCGGTAGTCCCAGATGCGGCTCGGGGCGGGCACGACGATGAAGGGGAGGCGTTCGGCGCTCAAGGGGCGGCCGTCGGACTGCGCGTAGGCGGTGCTGTCGGAGAAGTACGGGTCCGTGCGGCGGTTGCAGCGGGGTCCGGGGCGGCCGTCGCAGTCGATGTCCATGTCGGCTTTCCAGAACACGGCGTCGCGGGTGCCGCAGACGGGGATGTTCGCGGGTACGCCGCTGTCGCTGCGGTACCGGCCGCGGGAGACCGGGGTGCAGTCGCGCACCTTGGCCAGCAGGTCGGCGGCGCTGACGGGGTTCCCGCGCCACGTCACGGGCTGGGGCGTGACGGCGGGGGGCGTCGTCGGGGCGAGCAGGGCGGCGCTGGCCGCGGCCAGTGTGAGTGACTGGACACGCACGATAGGGGAGCCTCTCCTGGGGGAACCTGACGGACACTCAGCCCAATCTGTCCCCGGGGGCGATCACCCGGCCACCGCTGGAGGGCCGGACGGTGCACGGCCCCAACCTCCGACAGGCGCCGGGGGCCTGAGTCCGCGTAAGGACCCAGGCCTGCCCGGTCACCCGCGCCGGCGCGGGATCTGCGACGACAGCGGTCCGCGCGACAGATCCGAACTCCCCGGTGTCCGCCAGGAGTTCGGTCGTGAGGTCTTCAGCATACGTAACTCTCCCAGGTGGTCACGAACGGCGGTGGGTGACGCCCTCACAGAGGTCTCCCCGCACCCGCCCTCTTGATGTGAGCGCACCGGCCGCGCATATTGGTCCGGACCATTCCCGAGTGCCGCCCCGGGAGGCAGTGTCGTGCGAGGCCTTTCCGCTCTCCCCTCCCACGTCCGTCGCCTCGCGTTCTGCGCGGCTCTCGTCCTGGTCGCCTCCTGCGGCCGGACCGCGACGGGCGAGGGGCACGGCGGAGCTCCGCCCGGCGCGCCGACAGGCGTCACCGCGACAGCGGGCACGGCGACGAGCGTGCACGTCATGTGGAACACGACCGCCCGGGCCGATGTCTACGAGGTGTATCGCGGCACCACCAAGGTCAGGGAAGTGCCGGGCTCGAAACACATGGTTGACGTCACCGGACTCCGGCCCTCCACCCCGTATGTCTTCACCGTGCGGGCGCGGGACGCCGAGGGGCGGCCGGGTCCGCACAGCCAGGCGGTCCGGGCGAGGACACCCGCGGCCGTCGCGGACGACCGCTCCGCACCCACCCGCCCGTCGGCGCCGCACGGCCGGGCGGCCGGCAGCCGGGCGGTCCAGCTGTCCTGGGCCGCCTCCAGGGACGACCGTGGCGTGGCGTCGTACGACATCCATCAGGGGGACGCGAAGATCCACAGCGTGAGCGGGTCCCAGACGGCCGCCGTGGTCACGGGGCTGCGGCCCGGCACGGCCTACTCGTTCACCGTCCGGGCCAGGGACGCGGCCGGGAACGTCTCTCCCGCCACACCCGCCGTCCGTGTCACGACGCCGGGCACGGACGACGGCCGTGCGACGGCCCCCACCGGCTTCCGGGCGACGAGCCACCGCGCGGACGGGGCGTACTACGTCGACCTCAGCTGGGTGCCGCCGCGCGTGGACGGTGAGGTCACCGAGTACCAGATCCATCTGGACGGCCGGCCCGCCACCTCTCTGGTGTACGGCGGGGACGCGCCGCGCGACCGGGCCACGTACAGCTTCTACGTGGGACGGGACGCCGGTGTCAGCCACCGGATCCGGCTGCGGGCGATGCTGCCGGACGGCACCTGGGGAGGCTTCTCGGCGGAGCGGACGGTGACGACAGGTCCGGGGCGCTGACGCGCTCCACGGCAGGTCCGGCCGTGGGAACCCGTCACCTGCCCGGCGGCACCCGGCGTGCGGCCGGGGCCGGTGGCGCTTTGGCTGACCCCTGAGGCAGCACGGGCGTTCCCCGATCCTCGGCGGCGCAAGGGATGTACCGCCAACCGTGCCGCCGGAGGGCAGTCCACATGCGCAACTCATCGCCAGTTCTCCGCTCCGGCCTGACCGTGGCAGCCGCCGCCGCGCTGCCCTTCGCCCTGGCCGCGGTGCCCGCTTCCGCGGGCCCGGGCATCTCCGTGAGCACCACGGGTTCCACGGTGTCGGTCACTACCAGCACGTGCACCCAGATCAACGGCAGCTGGGGCACCGCCTCACTTCTCACCAGCAGTCAGGGCAGCTTCGCCCAGGGGCGCCAGGTGACCCTGTCGGGCACGTCGACCAGTCAGTCCGCTGCCTGGTCGAACGTCACCTCGGGGACGTACACCGTCATCGTCATCTGCTCGGACGGCACCACCGCGGGCACACAGTCCGTCGTCGTCTCCCCCGCTCCCTCCCCCACGAGGTCACCGTCACCGTCCCCCACGGCCTCACCGTCCCGCGGGGTCATGGGCGGGGCCGGCGGGAGCGCCACGGACTACGGCACCGTGACGCTCGTGGCGGGCGGCACGCTGGTCGGGACCGGTCTCCTCGCGACGGTCTGGTACCTGCGCCGGCGCAACAGGCCGTACCGGCTCTGATCCGGTACGCATGGCGGCCCGCCCTCCCGAAGCGCTCCGGTCGGGCGGGCCGCCGTCATGTCCGGGTCAGGCCGGGCGGGTCGCCTCGCCGTCCGGGAGCTCGGCGACGTCGGCCAGGGCGCGCCTGAGCCACTGGGTCCAGAACGTCTCCAGGTCGATGCCGGCCCGGAGCACCAGATGCCGCAGCCGGTCCTCGGTGCCGTCCCGGCCGGGCGGGAAGTCCCGCTTCTCGATCTCCTGGTACTCCGCAAGCTGACGTTCGTGCAGCTCCAGGTGGCGTCGCAGATCGGCCTCCAGACCCGCGGTGCCGACCACGGCCGCCGCCCTCAGCCGCAGCAGCAGCGCGTCGCGGTGCGGCTTGGGGTCCTGGGAGGCGGCCGTCCAGCGGGCCAGTTCGGCGCGGCCCGCCGGCAGGACCTCGTAGCTCTTCTTCTGCCCGCGGGTCGGCTGCTCGGCGGGCAGGGCCCGGATCAGGCCGTCGGTCTCCAGCCTTCCCAGCTCGCGATAGATCTGCTGGTGCGTCGCCGACCAGAAGTACCCGATCGACCGGTCGAACCGGCGGGTCAGCTCCAGCCCGGACGACGGCTTCTCGAGCAGGGCGGTGAGGATCGCGTGCGGGAGTGACATGGCCTCATCCTAGGGACGCGTTCCCGCACTACAGGGCGGCCGCCAGCTCGGTGCCCTGCTTGATGGCGCGCTTGGCGTCCAGTTCCGCGGCCACGTCGGCGCCGCCGATGAGATGCGCGCTGCGCCCGGCCGCGATCAGTTCCTCGTACAGGCCGCGGCGCGGCTCCTGGCCGGTGCACAGCACGATCGTGTCGACCTCCAGCACGGTGCTCTCGCCGTCGATCGTGATGTGCAGCCCGGCGTCGTCGATCCGGTCGTAGCCGACGCCCGGGACCATGGTGACGCCGCGGTGCTTGAGTTCGGTGCGGTGGATCCAGCCGGTGGTCTTGCCGAGGCCGGCGCCGACCTTGGAGGTCTTGCGCTGGAGCAGGTGCACGGTGCGCGGCGGGGCGGGCCGCTCGGGCGCCGCGAGGCCGCCAGGGGCGCGGTAGTCCAGGTCGACGCCCCACTGGCGGAAGTACGTCTGCGGGTTCTCGTGCGCCTTGTCGCCGCTGTCCGTGAGGTACTCGGCGACGTCGAAGCCGATACCGCCCGCGCCGAGGATCGCGACCCGGTCGCCGACGGGGGCGCCGTCGCGCAGGACGTCGAGGTAGCCGACGACACTCGGGTGGTCCACGCCGGGGATGTCGGGGGTGCGCGGCGTGACGCCGGTGGCGACGACGACCTCGTCGAAATCGTCGACGTCGCCGGCCCCGACCGAGGTGTTCAGCCGTATGTCGACGCCGTGCCAGTCGAGCTGGGTGCGGAAGTAGCGGAGCGTCTCGTCGAACTCCTGCTTGCCGGGGACCTTGCGGGCGACGTTGAGCTGGCCGCCGATCTCGCTCGCCGCGTCGAACAGCGTCACGTCGTGCCCGCGCTCGGCGGCCGAGACCGCGCAGGCCAGCCCGGCCGGACCGGCGCCGACGACCGCGACGCGCTTGCGCAGCCTGGTCGGGGAGAGCACCAGTTCGGTCTCGTGGCAGGCGCGGGGGTTGACCAGGCAGGAGGTGATCAGGCCGCTGAAGGTGTGGTCGAGGCAGGCCTGGTTGCAGCCGATGCAGGTGTTGATCGCCTCGGGCCGGCCGGCCGCGGCCTTGATGACGAAGTCCGGGTCGGCGAGCATCGGGCGGGCCATCGACACCATGTCGGCCACGCCCTCGGCGAGCAGTTCCTCGGCGAGTTCGGGGGTGTTGATGCGGTTGGTGGTGACGAGCGGGACGGACACCTCGCCCATGAGCCGCTTGGTGACCCACGTGTACGCGCCGCGCGGCACGGAGGTCGCGATGGTGGGGATGCGGGCCTCGTGCCAGCCGATGCCGGTGTTGATGATCGTCGCCCCGGCGGCCTCGACGGCCTTGGCGAGGGTGATCACCTCGTCGAGCGTCGAGCCGCCCGGGACGAGGTCGAGCATGGACAGCCGGTAGATGACGATGAAGTCCTCGCCGACCGCCTCGCGCACCCGGCGCACGATCTCCAGCGGGAAGCGCGTGCGGTTCTCGTACGAGCCGCCCCACCGGTCGGTGCGCTGGTTGGTCTGCGACGCGATGAACTCGTTGATGAGGTAGCCCTCGGAGCCCATGATCTCGACCCCGTCGTAGCCGGCCTGCCGGGCGAGGCGGGCGGCGCGGGCGTAGTCGTCGATGGTCCGCTCGATGTCGGCGTCGGTGAGCTCGCGGGGCGGGAAGGGGCTGATCGGCGCCTGGAGCGGGCTGGGCGCGACCAGGTCCTTGTGGTAGGCGTACCGGCCGAAGTGCAGGATCTGCATGGCGATCCGCCCGCCCTCGCGGTGCACGGCGTCGGTGATGACCCGGTGCTGCTCGGCCTCCGCCTCGGTGGTGAGCTTCGCGCCGCCCTCGTAGGGGCGTCCCTCGTCGTTGGGCGCGATTCCGCCGGTGACGATCAGGCCCACTCCCCCGCGGGCGCGGGCGGCGTAGAAGGCGGCCATGCGGGCGAAGCCGCCCTCGGCCTCCTCCAGACCGACGTGCATGGAGCCCATGAGGACCCGGTTGGGCAGGGTCGTGAAGCCCAGGTCGAGGGGGGTCAGCAGGTGCGGGTAACGGCTCATCGGGCCCTCCGTGCGCGGTGTCGTTCTGTAGTTGTAGAGGACCGCCGACTGTTTATGCAACTAGTTGCACAAGGTGATGGAGGGCACAGTAGGTCCATGACCAGGGACCTCGGCCTTTCCTCCCCCGTGGTGGAGCTCGCCGGCGAGCTGATTCGCCGGCCGAGCCGCGCCGGCATCGACGACCACGAGCCCGTCCTGGCCGTCCTGGAGGACTGGCTCGCCGGCCGGGGCCTGCCGAACCGGCGTCTCCACGACGACGCCCGCCGCCCGGTCGCACTGCTGGTGGAGATCGCGGGCGGCCGGCCCGGGCCCTGGTGGGCGCTGGACGCCTGCGTGGACACCGCGCCGTACGGCGACGAGTCGGCCTGGTCCTTCCCGCCCGACGCCGGGGACGTCGTCGACGGCCGGCTGCGGGGCAGGGGCGCGGCCGACTCGAAACTGGCCGCGGCCCTGTTCTGCCACATCGCGGCCGAGCTCCACGGCCGGGCCGGTGAGCTGCGCGGCGGGCTCGCGGTGCTGCTGGACGCCGACGAGCACACGGGCGGCTTCGGGGGTGCCCGGGCGTATCTCGCCGACCCGGCAGCGGTCCGCCCGGCCGGGGTGATGATCGGCTACCCGGGGCTGGAGGAGGTCGTGGTCGGCGGGCGCGGGCTGTGGCGGGCCAGGATCGCCGTGCACGCGACGTCAGGGCACTCCGGGTCGAGCCGGGCGGCGGTCGGTGCGGTGTCGCGCGCGGCGCGTCTCGTACGGCTGCTGGACGAGGCCCCGCTGCCCGGCGTGAGCGGGGAGTTCCCGCTGCCACCGAAGCTGACGGTGACCTTCTGCCACGGCGGCGAGGGCTTCTCCGTCGTCCCGGACCTGTGCGAGGTCGGCGTCGACGTCCGCACGACGCCCGGCTTCGGCGCCCGAGCGGCCGAGGCCCTGGTCCGGGCGGCGGTGAGCGAGCTGGACGAGCGGTCGCCCGCGCCGCGCCCGACCGAGGTCACGGCGGTCGCGGCCTGGCCGCCGTACCGGCTGGCCGAGGACGAGCAGCCCGCCGCGGCGCTCCTGGGTGCGGCGGCGGGCGAGGGGCTGCCGGTGCGGTCCAAGACGGCGGGCCCGTCCAACATCGGCAATCTGCTGGCGGCCGAGGGCATCCCGGCCACGGCCGGTTTCGGCCTGCCGTACGAGGGACTCCACGGCGTGGACGAACGCGTGCACCTCGCGGACCTGCCCGTGGTGCACGCCGTCTACCGGCGGGCCGTCCTCGGCCTGCTGGGGGCGTGAGGGGCGTTCACCACGGTCACCGGATCATGAGGGGCGGTCACCGGCTTTCGAGGCGCACGTGCAGTTCCTTCTCCTGGTCGCCGGAGACCGTGCTCATGTCCCGCACGGCGAACAGCGCGTCCAGCCTCCTGCGGAACTGCTCGATCGCCCAGTAACCGCCGTGCAGGTCGGCGTCGACGGAGGACGACAGCCGGCCCGGTCGCGCGCCCTCGTGCGTGTCGGCGACATCGAACGTGCCGAGCCACACGGTCGGGCGGGTCTCGTGCAGATCCTCCGGTACGTCGTCCGCGCACCGGTCGGACTCGAAGCAGGCGCAGAGCGTGTCGAACACGATCCGGGCGTCCTGCTTGCTGCACCCGCTGATCTCCACCGAGACGTTGTGGGGATGCGGTTGCTCACGGTCCATCGTGATCGCTCCTCTCGTGGCGTATCCGCCCCTACCCCAGCAAAGCACCACCTTCTGCCGAGCACTACCGGCGGTACCCCTGCCGTGATGGCGGGTTTACGGAGCGGGCCACTCCGTGTTGGGAGAAGGTGGAAGGTGACGGAAGGGGCCTCGGATCGACGGCTCCGCGCGGTAGAACATGGGGTGTCGGCACCGTGACGGCGTGCCGCGAGATCGGCGAAGGCGGGGCGTGGGATGAGTGCAGGCGGGTCCCCCATGGCCGAGGGCGACGGGCCGGTGCACGCGCCGGCGCGGCCGAGCGGGCTGCTCGACGTCCTGCGCGTGGCCTCCGTGGTCCTGGACAGCGAGGGCCGCATCGTGCTGTGGAGCCCCCAGGCCGAGGAGCTGTTCGGGTACTCGGCGCAGGACGCGCTGGGCGAGTACGCCGCCCGGATCATGGTCCACGAGCAGCACGTCGACCTCGTGGTCAAGCTGTTCGCGGACGTCATGGGCACCGGGCAGAGCTGGGCCGGGGCCTTCCCCGTCCGCCGCAAGGACGGCACCACGCGGCTCGTGGAGTTCCGCAACATGCGGCTGCTGGACGACCAGGGGCAGGTCTACGCACTCGGTCTGTGCGCCGACCAGTCGACCGTGCACCGGCTGGAGCGCGATGTGGCGCTGTCGACGCGGATGATCGCCCAGTCCCCGATCGGGCTGGCAGTGCTGGACACGGAGCTGCGGTACGTCTCGGTCAACCCGGCCCTGGAGGAGCTCAACGGCGTGCCGGCCGAGGAGCACCTGGGCCGGACGGTCCGCGAGGTGGTGCCGCGGATGGACGTCGACGCCCTGGAGACCGCGGCCCGCCGGGTCCTGGAGACCGGACAGCCGGTCGTCGACCAGTCCACGATCGGCCGCACCCCGGCCGACCCGCACCAGGACCACGCCTGGTCGATCTCGCTGTACCGGCTGGAGAACGCCTTCGGGACCGTGCTGGGCGTGGCCGTCTCGATCGTGGACGTCACCGAGCAGTACCGCGCGGGCATCGAGGCCGAGGCCGCGCGGCGCCGGCTGGCCATGATCGCCGACGCCTCCGGCCGTATCGGCACCACGCTGGACCTGGACCGCACGGCCCGTGAACTCGCCGACGTGGCCGTGCCCGAACTCGCCGACGTCGCCGCCGTCGACCTGCTGGACGCGGTGGTGCAGGGCCGGAGCTCCAGCCTGGGCCCGGCCGAGGCGGCCGTGATCCGCGCGCTGGCGGTCCAGGGGTACGACTCGGCCGAGGCGCTGGAGGCGGCCGACGCGCCCGGGCAGGTGGCCCGGTACGCGCCCGACCGGCTCGTCACCGAGTGCGTGCGCTCGGCAAGCGCCGTGATGCTGCCGGAGGTCAAGGACGAGGACCTGCCGCGCATCGCCCGGTCCCCGGAGGCGGCCGAGCTGCTGGGCCGGGCCGGGGTGCACTCGTACCTGGCGGTGCCGCTGATCGCGCGCGGCGAGGTGCTGGGCGCCCTGGACCTCAAACGCACCCGCAATCCGCTGCCGTTCACGGAGGACGACCTGCTGCTGGCCCGTGAGCTGGCCGCGCGGGCCGCCGTGCAGATCGACAACGCCCGCTGGTACCAGAGCGCCCGCGACACCGCGCTCACCCTCCAGCGCAGCCTGCTGCCCAGCCATCCGCCCGTGACGGGCGGGCTGGAGGTGGCCTCCCGCTACCAGCCGGCCGGGGCCACGAGCGAGGTGGGCGGCGACTGGTTCGACGTGATCGGTCTGGACGGCGGCAAGACCGCGCTCGTGGTGGGTGACGTGATGGGCAGTGGCATCCCCGCGGCGGCGGCCATGGGGCGGCTGCGCACGGCGACCAACACGCTGGCCTCCCTCGACCTCGATCCGGCCCGGCTCCTGGAACACCTCGACAAGATCACCGCAGGTCTGGAACAGGCCATCGCCACCTGCGTCTACGCCGTCCACGATCCGCGTCTGCGGCAGTGCCGGATCGCCAACGCCGGGCACCTGCCGCCGGTGCGCCTCCGGGCCGGGCGGCCTCCCGAGCTGCTCGACCTGCCGACGGGGGTGCCGCTCGGCGTCGGGGGTGTCGCCTTCGCCACGACGACCGTGGACCTGGAGCCGGGCGACCGGCTGGTGTTCTACACCGACGGTCTCGTCGAGACCCGGCGCGACTCGCTCGACGACCGGCTCGACACGCTGCTGTCCCTGCTCGAAGGGCCCGACCGCCCGCTGGAGGAGGTCTGCGACCTGCTGCTGCGCACGCTGCACGAGCCGGACAACTTCGACGACGTGGCGCTGCTCATCGCGCGGGCGACGGCACCGGACTGAGGTGCCGCCGCCGGAGCCCGGCTGATGCTCGGGCCGTTACGGTGCGACGCCGATCACCACATGGGCGTACAGCTCCTCCGAGACGGCGAGGTGTGCCGTCAGGCCGTTGCGTTCGAAGGCGTCGAGGGCGGCAGGGGCCTGGTGGCGGCTCGTCTCCACCAGGACGCAGCCGCCGGGCGCGAGCCAGCGGGGCGCCTCGGCCGCGACCCGGCGCAGGACGCCGAGGCCGTCCGCACCGCCGTCGAGGGCGACCAGCGGCTCGTGGGCGCGGGCCTCCAGCGGCAGCAGGCCTATCTCGTCGCTCGGTACGTACGGCACGTTGGCCGCGAGGATGCCGACGCGGCCCCGCAGGTCACCGGGCAGCGCGTCGAAGAGGTCTCCCTGGTGCACGTGACCGCCGGCGGCGGCGACATTGCCGCGAGCGCAGCGCACCGCGGCGGGGTCGATGTCGGCGGCGTGCAGTTCGCAGCGGCCGAGTCCGGCGGCCAGGGCCGCGCCGACGGCGCCCGAGCCGCAGCACAGGTCGACCACGACGCCTGCGCCGGGCGCCCGGGCCAGGGCCTGCTCGACCATGAACTCGGTGCGGCGGCGCGGCACGAAGACGCCCGGGTCGACGGTGATGCGCAGACCCCGGAACTCGGCCCAGCCGACGACGAGTTCGAGGGGCAGACCCGCGACGCGGCGTTCGACCATGGCGGCGGCCTCGGCCGGGGTGCGGGCGGTGGCGAGGATCAACTCGGCCTCGTCCTCGGCGAAGACGCAGCCCGCGGTGCGCAGGGCGACGACCACGGAGTCACGGGACGACGGTGGGACGGGAGACACGGAGGGCATGGAGCCAGGAGCCTTTCGAGATTCGAAGGGCGCTCCTGCGGTCGCCTACGGCCGGCGATCCGCGCGACGTCGAGGAGAGAGCACCCGAGCTGACACAGCGGTAATGGGGCTCACCTCCTCGGTTCGGCGACGGCTGGGTCCGTCCACAGCCGGCGGCAACACTACCCGACGGGCCTGCCGACCTGTACGGCACCTGGTCCGCCGCCCCGTAGCCGGGTGGTTGGGTTATGCAACCATGGAGTGACCGGGGGCGACGTGGTGAGGGAGGTCCGATGAAGCCGGCCGATGCCGTGGAGACCATCCAGCGGGAGATGACGGCCTTCGCCCGCCGTGCCCGTGCCGCGGCGGGGCGGATGCACCCGGAGCTGTCGCTGGTGTCGTACACGCTGCTCGGGCACCTGGAGGAGAGCGGCCGGTGCCGTGCCACCGACCTGGCCGCCCACTACGCGCTGGACAAGTCCACCGTCAGCCGCCAGGTGACCGCGCTGGAACGCGCCGGACTCATCGAACGCCGCCCCGACGCGGACGACCAGCGCGTCCAGGTGCTGCACCTGACGGAGGCCGGGCGGCGCATCCTGGCCCAGGTCACCGAGAGCCGCCGGGCGGCCTTCCGGGAGCGGCTGGCGGACTGGCCGGCCGAAGACCTCGCGCGATTCGCCGACTACCTCGTGCGCTACAACGCGGGTCATGGTTCCGGTCGGCACGCCCAGGGGCGCAGCACGTGAGCACGACCAGGGGCGCGCCCCACGTACGGTTGAACACGCAATCACTGATCACGCCGGCCCGGCGGGGCACCGTCGGCCCGGTCCGGAGGCACACCGCATGCACATCACCCGAGGCTTCACCGGGCGCCCACGTGTGGCCGACCCCGGTCTGCCGCCCGGCCAGTACGACGCGGGCGACGACTGGCCCGTGCTGTCCGCCGAGGTCACTCCCGACCTCGCACCCGCCGACTGGACGTTCCGTATCGACGGTCTGGTGGACGAGCCCCGCACCTGGGACTGGGAGGAGGCACACCGGCTGCCGCCGTCGGCGTACGAGGGAGCCATCCACTGTGTGACGAGCTGGTCGAAGTTCGGAGTGCGGTTCGCGGGGGTGTCCCTGGACGCGTTCTGGGATGTGGTCCGGCCCCATGGGTCGGCGACCCATGCCGTCGCCTACTCGCACACCGGCTACACCACGAACCTCCCGCTCGCCGACCTGACCGGTGGGCGCGCCTGGATCGCGTGGGAGTACGACGGCAGGCCGCTCGCCCCCGAGCACGGCGGCCCGGCGCGGCTGCTGGTGCCGCACCTGTACTTCTGGAAGAGCGCCAAGTGGATAGCGGGCCTGCGGATCCTCGACCACGACGAGCCGGGGTTCTGGGAGCGGAACGGCTATCACCACCGGGGCAACCCCTGGCAGGAGCAGAGGTACTCCGGTGACTGAGACGTTCGTGCCTCCCACGCGGTTCGCCGTGCCCGGGCGCATCGCCGTGAGCGAGCAGGCCGCCTCCGTGTGGCAGACCGCCACGCTGACCGGGATCCGCCGCGAGACCGCGCGTGCCACCACCTTCCGGTTCGCCGTGCCCGGCTGGCCGGGGCACCTGCCCGGCCAGCACCTGATGGTGCGGCTGACCGCCGAGGACGGCTATGTGGCCCAGCGCCACTATTCGATCGCCTCCGCGCCGGACGACTCCGGGCACGTCGAGCTGACCCTCGACCACGTCGAGGGTGGCGAGGTCTCGGGCTGGTTCCACACCGTCGCCCGGCCCGGCGACCAGGTCGAGGTGCGTGGCCCGGTGAGCGGCTTCTTCGCCTGGCCCGGCGACCGGCCCGCGCTGCTGATCGGCGCCGGTTCCGGCGTCGTGCCGCTGATGTCGATGGTCCGGCACCACCGGGCGCGGAACCTGACCGTGCCGCTGCGGCTGGTGGTGTCCGCGCGCAGTCCGGAGGAGCTCATCTACGCCCGGGAATTCGGCGCCGAGACGACGCCCGTGTTCACGCGGAGCGCGCCGGAGGGTGTGCCGGTGGGACGTATGGCAGCCCCACATGTGGCGCCGCTCCTGGCCGAGCAGCCTTCCAGTGGGTGGGAAGCCTATGTGTGCGGCTCCAACTCCTTCGCCGAGCACGCCTCCCGATTGCTCGTGACGGCCGGTCAGCCGGTGGAGCGCATCCGGATCGAGCGGTTCGGCTGATCTCGCCGGCGGCCCTCCCCCGGTGGTGTCCCAGGGGTGGCGCGGGGCTCGCCATCGGGGTGCCGGACGCGGACCGTCGTGCGCGCGGGCCGGTGTTTCGCCGCGGCCGGCCCGGGCACTCCGGCCGGAGGGCTCCGGCATGCGGCAACCCGGGCCGTGCCGAGCGATCGATGTGTGTCGGAGGGGTACCTGACCCGTGTGGGCACTCGCACGCGTGACGTGACGCGCAGGGAGCGGCGACGCCGCCACCGCACGGCCGGTCGGGCCCTCCGGCCGCGGTGACGGCGAGGAGGTCGACATGCGAACCCGGGTGCGCGGCTGGCGCTGGCGGCGCAGTCCGCTGCGGCGCCGGTCGGATGTCGTCGAGGCGTGGACGGTGCTGGTGGTCGCCGTCCTGATACTCGTGGGCGCGCCTGTGGTCGGGGCGGCCGCCGCCTGGTGGGCCCATGGCGAGGCGCGGTCGGTCTCGGCGGAGCAACAGGCCGAGCGCCACCGCGTCCGGGCCGAGGTGGTCGGCAGGAAGGACGAGTCGCTGCCGTCGGTGCAGGCCGGCGGGCAGCACGCGTACCGTGCCACCGTGCGCTGGACCGAGCCGGGCGAGGGCACGCGCACCACGACGGCACGGGTACCCGGGGACACCCGGCCGGGTGAGGTCGTGGACGTGTGGTTCGACTCCCGGGGGCGGAGTGTGACCCCGCCGGTGGACGGCACCGGCGTCTGGCAGCACACCCTCACCATGGGCACGTGCGCCGCGGTCGGCGAGGTGCTCGTGGTGCTCCTCGCCCACTCCGCCGTGCGCCGGGTCGCCCTGCGCCGCCGACTGGCCGAGTGGGAGCGGGAGTGGGCCCGCACGGAGCCGGAGTGGACGCGTCGCGACGCGTGATGCGACCGGCGAACGGCACGTGGACGGGCCACGGGAAAAGTCCTGGCGAGCCCTCCGACCACTCACGTAGTGTGATCATCCGCACTGTCTCCGCAGCCGTTCCTCACCCAAGGCGGTCCTACATGGCCCAGTTCGACCTTCCTCTCGACGAACTCCGCGAGTACCGCAGCGCGTCGACCGAGCCCGAGGACTTCGACGCGTTCTGGTCCAAGACGCTCCAGGAGGCGCGGGAGTACGACCTGGACGCCCGCTTCGAACCGGTCGACACGGGACTGTCCACTGTGCAGGTGCTCGACGTGACGTTCGCCGGGTTCGGCGGTCACCCGGTCAAGGGCTGGCTGATCCTGCCGGCGGGGGCGGACGGCCCGCTGCCGCTGGTCGTGGAATTCATCGGCTACGGCGGAGGCCGCGGGCTGCCGCACGAGCATCTGCTGTGGGCGTCCACGGGCCGGGCGCACTTCGTGATGGACACCCGCGGGCAGGGCAGCGCCTGGGGCGGGGGCGGCGGCACGGCGGACCCGGTGGGCGGCGCGCCCGCGTACCCCGGTTTCATGACGCGCGGTATCGACGCGCCGGAGAACTACTACTACCGCCGGGTGTTCACGGACGCCGTGCGTGCCGTGGAGGCGGCCCGCTCGCACCCCCTCACCGACCCGGCGCGCACGGTCGCCGTCGGTGGCAGCCAGGGCGGGGGCATCACGATCGCGGTGGGCGGTCTGATACCGGACCTGGCGGGCATCGCCCCGGACGTGCCGTTCCTGTGCGACTACCCGCGCGCGGCGACGCTCACGGACCGTCACCCGTACCGGGAGATCGCTCTGTACCTGAAGACGCACCGCGGCCGTTCCGAGCAGGCGCTGCGCACGCTCTCCTACTTCGACGGTGTCCACTTCGCCACCCGCGGCGCGGCTCCCGCGCTCTTCTCGGCCGCCCTGGAGGACCAGACCTGCCCGCCCTCGACCGTCTTCGCGGCCTTCAACGCCTGGAACCACGAGGACAAGACGATCGAGGTGTACGACTTCAACGACCACGAGGGCGGCGGTCCCTTCCAGGAGGCGGCCCAGCTCCGCTGGATGCGTTCGCACATCTGATCCCGCCGCCGGCCGGCGACTGATCCGGCCGTTTTCACCGGCGCAGCCTTCCACCAAGTCCGACCAGTCGGTACGTTCTTCGCGCCCGGGCCGCCCATCGGCGGCCCGGCCCGGCGAGTGGTGGAGGGGCCATGTCCGAGAACGAGGCACAGGTACACGGTCACTGCGACGCGCGTTTCACGGCGGTACGCAGGGCGTTCGAGGAGAACTTCCGGGAACGGGGCGAGCTGGGTGCGGCGGTGGCCGTCACCGTCGGCGGCAGGACGGTGGTGGACCTGTGGGGCGGCTGGGCCGACGCGGCACACACCCGGCCGTGGGAACAGGACACGCTGGTCAACGTGTGGTCCACGACCAAGGGACCGGTGGCGCTGTGCGCGCACATCCTCGCCGACCGGGGGCTGCTGGACCTCGACGCGCCGGTGGCCGCGTACTGGCCGGAGTTCGCCGCGGCCGGCAAGGAGAAGGTCCTCGTCCGGCACCTGCTGTCCCACCGCGCCGGTCTGGCCGGACTGCGTGAACCGCACTCGCTGGAGCAGCTCTGCGACTGGGAGCTGACCACGCAGCGGCTCGCGGCGACGCAGCCCTGGTGGGAGCCGGGAACCACGTCCGGCTATCACGCGCTGACCTACGGCCATCTGGTCGGGGAGGTCGTACGGCGGGTGTCGGGGCTGATGCCGGGGGCCTTCCTGGAGCGTGAGGTGACCGGGCCGCTCGGCATCGACTTCCGCCTCGGCCTGCCGGAGAAGGACTACGGGCGGGCGGCCGAGCTGCACCAGCCACCCGTCGCGACGAGCAGTGAACAGGCCGCTGTCTTCGCCCAGTTGGCACCCGCGGCGATCGCCGCGCTGACCAACCCCCCGGTGTCCGCCGCCGGGGCAGGCACGCCCGGGTGGCGGGCCGCCGAGATACCCGCGGCGAACGGTCACGGCACCGCGCGTGCGGTTGCCGAGCTCTACGGCGTCTTCGCGGGGCGCGGCTCGTACGGGGGCCACCGCGTGCTGTCCCCCGAGACGGCCGAGCGGGTGCGCGAGGGACAGGGCAGTTGCCGGGATCTGGTGCTCGGCGCCGGGCTGGGCGAGACGGAGGCGGGACTCGGGCTGTGGCTCAGCGGTTCCAGCGGCTCCTACGGACCCAACCCGCGCGCTTTCGGTCACGACGGCTTCGGTGGCTCCTGCGGGCTCGCGGACCCGGAGGCGGAGGTGTCGCTGGGGTACGTGATGAACCGTATGGGGCCTCATATCGTGGACGACCCGCGGAAGATGGCGCTGATCGACGCCCTGTACCGCACGCTCTGACGGCCGGCGCGGGCGGGCCGGTTTCGGCCGAACCGCCCGGCCGCCCTTCCCTGCTGGTTTAGACCAATGCTAGATCTGGTGGCGCACCGAGCCCGCACGGCTACCGAACGTCACCAACAGGAGGCGCGGCATGGCCCGCACCACCCCGCACGACCACCCTTCGGCCGGAGGAGAGCCTCTGTACCGGCGGATCGCCACGGAGTTGCTCTGCGAACTGCGCGACGGCACCGTGCCGCCCGGCGAACGGCTCCCCGGCGAACGGCGGCTGGCCGGGCACTTCGGGGTCAGCCGGGAGACCGTACGGCAGGCGCTGGAGCTGCTGCGCCGCGACGGGCTCGTCGCCACCGACCGGCGCGGCAGCCACGCCACGCTGCCCGGCCTGCCGGTCGAGACCCCGGCCTCGCTCACCTTCCCGGTCGGTGCCCGGGCCGTGACTCCCGGCACGGTCGCCCGCGCCACCGTGGCCTGGGAGCCGCCCCGTCCGGACCACGCCGAGGCCCTGGGACTGGCCCCGGGCCGGCCGACCCTGATCCACCGCTACCGGTACGCGACGGCCGACGGACGCGGTCTGCGCACCGCCGTGACGTCCTTCTCGGCCGTGGCGCTCGCGGAGGTACGGGAGCTGGCCCGCTACCGCGACCGCGCCGACGGCACCGCCGCCGCGCACCTGCGGCGGGCCTACGACTGGATGCGCCGGGCCGGTCTGACCCTGCACCACCGCGACGCCATCACCCGCCTCACGAGCACGCCGTCGGTCCGGGTCACGCGGCGCGTGCACGACCAGTACGCGCGCCCGCTGGAGATCACCGACCTGGTGGTGGACGCCCAACAGGACGCGCTGGTCTACGAGTTCACCCTGCCGGGCCGGACGCCGACGCCGAGCGGCGCCTGAAGTGGCCGGGGCCGCTCACACCCCGGGCCGGTTACGCCCCGGCACCGTCGAAGCGCGTTGGTCACTCGTTCGGCGGACCGCTCACGCGGATTCCCGCGGGGCGGGGCCGGTCCCCGGCCGGCACCGGCGGCGCTAACCCGGGATCACGGAGATGATCGAGAGGAAGCCCAGGATCAGACCCCGATGCCCACCGAGAGGATGCTTCGTGAGCACGTTCACCACGTCCGACGGAACGGAGATCTACTACAAGGACTGGGGCGAGGGGCAGCCCGTGGTGTTCAGCCACGGCTGGCCCCTCAACGCGGACGCCTGGGACGGGCAGGCGCGTCTGGTCGCCGAGCACGGGTTCCGGGCGATCGCGCACGACCGCCGCGGGCACGGCCGCTCGGGTCAGCCGTGGCAGGGCAACCACATGGACCAGTACGCCGACGACCTGGCCGAGCTGATCGAGGCGCTGAATCTCGACGACGCGGTCCTGGTGGGTCATTCGACCGGCGGCGGCGAGGTGGCCCGCTACATCGGGCGGCACGGGACCGCGCGGGTCGCCAAGGCCGTGCTGCTGGGCGCGGTGCCGCCGCTGATGCTGCGGACGGAGGCCAATCCGGAGGGCACTCCGAAGGAGGCCTTCGACGGGATCCGCGCGGCCGTGGCGGCGGACCGCTCGCAGTTCTACTGGGAGCTGAGCGAGAGCTTCTACGGCTTCAACCGGCCCGGGGCCGCCGTGTCGGAGGGCGTGCGGCGGGCGTTCTGGATGTGGAGCATGCAGGCCGGGCTGAAGGGCGCCTACGACTGCGTCGCGCAGTTCTCGGAGACCGACTTCGCCGAGGACCTGGGGCGGATCGACGTGCCGACGCTGGTGGCGCACGGCGACGACGACCAGATCGTGCCGATCGGCGCCTCGGCCCAGCGGACCGTCCAGCTCGTCAAGGACGCGACGCTGAAGGTGTACCCGGGCGCCCCGCACGGTCTGGTGGGCGACTTCGAGAAGGCGTTCAACGACGATCTGCTGAGCTTCCTGCGCGACTGACCGGTCCGGCGTCCGGACTGACTGACCAGCCCGGTGTCCGGACTGACTGGCCCGGCGTCCGGGCGACGACCAGGCGCACCCGAGGGCTTCCGTCCCGTCGCCGCCCGAACTCCGGCAGCGCCTGGAGTTCCACCCGGAAGCCGGCCCGGGCGAGCTCACGCCGTACGTCCCCGAAGCGGAACGCGCGGTAGTACATGACGAACGGAGGCCGCCACAGCGCGTTGCGCACCCGCATCACCGCGTCGAAGACGAGCAGCATCCAGTAGCCGATCGAGCCCGGGCGGGGCGGGGCCACCAGCGGAAACGCGAAGCATCCGCCCGGCCGCAGGACGGAGCGGACCTGCGCGAACAGGCCGGGCAGCTCGCGAGGCAGGAAGTGCCCGAAGGCCCCGAAGCTCACCACCAGGTCGAAGGCGGACCCGAAGGGCAGGGCGCGGGCATCCGCACGGACGAAGGAGACCGGCGGCCCCGCCGGCCGGACCCGCTCCCGGGCCACGTCGAGCATGCCCGTGCTGAAGTCGACACCGACGACCCGCTCCCGGCACACCCCTGCCAGCACGCCGACCCCCGCCCCGGTGCCGCAGCACAGGTCGAGCCCGGCGTCGAAGGGTCCCGTCCGCCGCAGCGCCGATTCGACGGCGTCGAGGACCGCGTCGGGCGTCCGGAACGGGGTGTGGTCGAACTTCGGCGCGAGGAGGTCGTAGCCGCGCTCGACGGACGACAGCGCCTGGACGGCGAGCTCACGCAGGCTGGGGCCTTCGGGGCTGAACATCGGCTCAGCCTAGGGGAGCCCGCTGTGTGAGGATCGTCAGTACGCGCGCGCACCAGCGGAGGTTCTCCTCCTCGAAGGCGATGCCTCCCATGAGCGTGAGGTACGGGCCGATGCGATCGGCCTCCCGCAGGTACTCCTCCTCGCTGCGGCCGGCCAGGAGGCGTTCGCGGACACGCTCGTAGCGTGCGAGCTTGCCGCGCGACCACGCCTCGCGCTCCTCGACCAGCGCACGGGTGGCCTCGAAGTCCGCTCCGTCCATGGCCTGGATCTTGATGAGGAGTTCGTCGCGGATGGCGGTGGGCCGGCGGGGCGGTGTGACGGCGAAGGCGCGCAGGTCCTGGCGGCCCGCCTCGGTGAGCGTGAACATCCGCTTGTCGGGCCGCCGTTCCTGGCGTACCTCCCTGGCCTCGATCAGCCCGTCCTGCGCGAGACGCTCCAGCTCCCGGTAGAGCTGCTGCGGGGTCGCGGCCCAGAAGTTCGCGAGCGACACGTCGAACACCTTGGACAGCTCGTAGCCCGAGGCCTCGCCCTCCAGGAGAGCGGCCAGCACGGCGTACTTGAGAGACATGTGGACACGGTATCAACGGTTGATTAATCTACTCCGCACCTACTCAATTAATTGACTAAGGCGGGGTTCGATGCGTGCATTCCGTGAGGCGGTCGAGGCACTCGACCTGGACGCCGCCGAGGCGCTGCTGGCGCCGGACGTCGTCTTCACCAGCCCGGTCGTGTTCAAGCCGTACACCGGAAAGCCGATCACGGCGGCGATCCTGCGCGCCGTCTCCGGTGTCTTCGAGGACTTCCGCTACGTGCGCGAGATCAACGACGTGAACGGCCGCGACCACGCCCTGGTCTTCACCGCGCGGGTGGGCGACCGGGAGATCAACGGCTGCGACTTCATCCACGTCGACGAGGACGGGCTCATCGACGAACTGACCGTGATGGTGCGCCCGTTGTCGGCGGCGCAGGCGCTGGCGGCTGCCATGGGCGCGCAGTTCGAGCGGATCGCCGAGGAGGCGCGGACGCGCTCGGTGTGAGCGACACGTCCGGCGGTCCGTTCCCCCGATGTGCCGCATCCCGCCGCCCGTTCGCGGTTGGATGTCCCCATGACGTCCGCCGAGCACGACCGGCTGATGCGGGCCAACCAGGAGAACTGGGACGCCCGCACGCCCGTCCATCTCGCCAGCCGGTTCTACGGTCTCGACCAGGACCCCGATCCCGAGCGCTGGTTCGCTCCCTGGGAGTGGGAGGACCTCGGCGCGCTGACCGGCCGTGACGTGCTGCATCTCCAGTGTCACCTCGGCACGGAGACGATCGCCTTGGCGCGGCGCGGCGCCCGGGCCGTCGGCCTCGACTTCTCCGAGGCGTCCGTGGCGGCCGCGACCGGCATCGCCGCGAAGGCCGGCGCGGACGCGACATACGTGCGGGCGAACGTGTACGACGCCGAAGAAGCCCTGGACGGGCGGCGGTTCGACATCGTCTACACCGGCAAGGGCGCCCTGTGCTATCTGCCCGACCTGAACCGGTGGGCGGAGGTCGTCGGCCGGCTCCTGCGTCCCGGCGGGCGGCTGTACGTCGTCGAGTTCCATCCACTGCTCAACTCGCTCGGCCCGAAACCCGCTCCGGGCGAGGGCCCCGAGCTGCTCCTGCGCCACGACTACCTCGGCGGCGACGGTCCCGTGCACCGGGACGCGACCCACACCTACACGGACGGCCCGGCCGTCGAGGGCGCCACGGACAGTTACGAGTGGATGCACGGAATAGGTGAGGTCGTCAACGCGTTGACGGAAGCGGGACTGACCGTCCGGCGGTTGCGGGAAAGCGACGAACTTCCCTGGCCGCGCTGGCCGCAGATGGTCCGTACGGAGTCCGGCTGGTGGCGGCTGACCGCGCCTCGGATCCCACTGCTGTACGGCCTGCTGGCCACACGCTGACGCGCATCTCCCTCCCCCGGCGCCCCGCCGGGTGGTAGCCTGCAAACAGCACTCGTGCACGCCCCCTTCTGTGGGCGCCGGTGCGGTTCTCCCTTTCTCTCCATCATTTCCAGCACCTGACGCGCTCTGTCGTATCCCAGGTGTTGTTCCCCGCCGCCGGAGGCGTGCTCCAGGCCCTCCCCTCGCGGCCCTCTCCCCCTTCCCTTCGCATGTCCCATGCCTGCCGTCCGTGAAAGGACACATCACCATGACCACCACACTCGACACCCCTCCCACCCAGCAGCAGACCGAGCCCCGGACCGCCCTCGGCGTCCTCGACATCGACGCGAGCGGGAAGGGCCACCTGCGCGGCGAGGACTGCCTGCCCGCGCCCACCGACCCCGCGGTCTCACCCGCCCTGATCCGCCGCCACGGCCTGCGCAAGGGCGACCTCGTCGAGGGCGTTCCGGGCGACCGGCGCGGTCTCACCGACGTCGCACGGATCGACGGCCGTACGCCCGCGGAACTGCGCGGCCGCCGGCACTTCCGGGACCTCACGCCCCTGCATCCGCACGAACGCCTGCGCCTCGAACACCCGGGCGCCGGACTGGCCGGTCGGGTCGTCGACCTGATCACGCCGGTCGGCAAGGGCCAGCGCGGGCTTCTCGTGGCCCCGCCCAAGACCGGCAAGACCGTCATCCTCCAGCAGTTCGCGGCCGCCGTCACCGGCAACCATCCCGCGTGCCGGCTGATGGTACTGCTGCTCGACGAGCGGCCCGAGGAGGTCACCGACATGCGGCGCAGCGTGCGGGGCGAGGTGTACGCCTCGACCTTCGACCGGAGCGCCAAGCAGCACATCGCGCTCGCCGAGCTCGTGATCGAGCGGGCCAAGCGGCTCGTCGAGGCGGGCGAGGACGTCGTGATCCTCCTCGACTCCCTCACCCGGCTGTGCCGGGCGCACAACAACGCGGCCGCCTCCGGAGGCCGCATCCTGACCGGCGGCGTCGACGCGTCCGCGCTGACCGGCCCCAAGCGGTTCTTCGGCGCCGCCCGGTCGGCCGAGGAGGGCGGTTCCCTCACGATCCTCGCGACGGCGCTGGTGGAGACCGGTTCCCGGGCCGACGACTTCTACTTCGAGGAGCTGAAGAGCACGGGCAACATGGAGCTCCGCCTGAGCCGCGAGCCGGCGTCCCGCCGCTTGTTCCCGGCCGTCGACATCATCCCCTCCGGCACCCGTCGCGAGGAACTCCTGCTGCCCCCGGCCGAGTTGGCAGCCGTGCACGGACTGCGGCGCGTGCTCCTTAACCGGGACGGACAGGGCGCCCTGGAGACCCTCCTGGAACGCATGCGCGACACCCCGGACAACGCGACGTTCCTGCGGCGCATCCAGCCGACGCTGCCCTCGGACTGAGGCACGGCCGTCGCGCCGGCCGGCTCGGCCCACGCCGGCCCTGACGTTCCTCTGCACCGCGCGGCGTCGCGATCACCACCGCCACCGCCGGCCCTCATGTGCGGCATACGGGTGCTCGCGCGTGGAGTCCGGCCCGGTCGTCGCGGCGCGGAGCACATCCGTTTCTACGTTGATCATATGATCATCGGATTCTCTTCCCGGGTGGCCGTGTCCGCCTGTGCGCTCTGTGCGGCAGGGTTTCTGGCCCTGATGCCCGCCGCGGCGGCCGGTTCCGGCCGGGCGGAACCCAGTCCGCCGGCCGGGCCGAGGGCGGCGGCCCCGCACCCCTCGCTGCTGTACCGCCCCGGCACGCAGGTCCGCCCGCGCGCCGGGGCGCCCCGTCTCCCGAAGACCTCGGCACTGTCCTGGCTGGTGGCCGACGCCGGCACCGGCGAGGTGCTCGCCGCCCACAACGCGCACCGCAGGCTGCCCCCGGCCAGCACCCTGAAGACGCTTTTCGCCCTCACGGTGCTGCCCTCGCTGCCGCCGGGCATCCGGCACACGGTCCGCGAGGAGGAACTCCGGGGCGTCGGAGCCGGCAGCAGCCTGGTCGGGCTCACCGAGGGCCGTACCTACCGGGTCGCCGACCTGTGGCGGGGTGTCTTCCTCAACTCCGGCAACGACGCCGTGCACGTCCTGGCCGAACTCAACGGCGGCTGGCGGGCCACGGCCGAGCGCATGCAGGCCAAGGCCCGGTCCCTCGGCGCCCGCGACACGCGCGTGGTCTCCCCGGACGGCTACGACGCGCCGGGCCAGGTGTCGTCGGCGTTCGATCTGGCGGTCTTCGGCCGGGTCGGGCTGCGCAACCCCGACTTCGCGCGGTACTGCGCCACCGTCGAGGCCCGGTTCCCGGGCGGCGGAGCCTGGTCGTACCCGATCCGCAACACCAACCGGCTGCTGAGCGGCGCCCGTGGTGTGAGGCCGTATCGGGGGCTGATCGGCATCAAGAACGGCTACACCAGCAAGGCGGGCAGCACGCTCGTCGCGGCGGCGCGGCGGGACGGGCGCACCCTCGTCGTGACGGTGATGAACCCTCAGGAGGGCGGCGGGTCCGCGGTGTACGAGGAGGCCCGCTCGCTGCTCGACTGGGGGTTCAAGGCGGGCAGACGGGTCGATCCGGTGGGTTCGCTCGACGCGTCGAGGGCTGCCGCGCCACCGGCGGCGAAGACTCGGCCGGCCGTCGCCGCTGCCGTGCCGGAAGAAGCCGACTTCGGCTGGACGGAAGCGGGGCTGATCGTGGGGGCAACCGGGTTGGGCGCGGCGGTCGTGGTGCTCGTGCTGCGGATGCCGGTCCGCCGGTCCGGAGGCTGCTGACCGGCCGGCAGCCACAGCAGCAGGCCCAGGGTGATCCAGGCGTAGGTGTTGCTGCCCAGGAACCCGTCGACGCCGGACGCGTCGTCGAACCACAGCCACACCACGCTGGTGCACAGCACCGCGTACAGGGCGCCCGCGATCCGGGCGTGCCCGGTGCGGATCAGCACGGCGAAGGACGGCAGCAGCCACACGAGATGGTGCACCCAGGTGATCGGGCTGACGAGACAGGCGGCGAGGCCGGTCAGGGCGAACGCCGCCGTCCAGTCCCCCGCGGCGACGGCCCGGCGGGCCCGCAGCACCCACACGCCGAGGACCAGCAGGACCGCCGCCGCCCACACCACCCGGTCCGGTTCGCCCAGGCGGGCCAGGATGCCCTGCACCGACTGGTTCGAGACGTAGCCGAGGCGGCCCACCCGGCTGGTGTCCCACAGCGCCTCGGTCCAGTAGAAGCGTGAGGCGTCGGGGTCCGCCGATGCCGCGAGGGCCGTGGCACCGAGCGCGACGACCGTGGCGACGGCCGCCGCGCGCCACCTCCTGGCCACCAGCAGCAGACCGATGAACAACGCCGGCGTCAGTTTGATCGCGGCCGCGAGCCCGATGCCGACGCCCGCCCAGCGTGTGCGTCCGGTGGCGAGCAGCGTCGCATCGGTGAGGACGAGAGTCAGCAGCAACAGGTTCACCTGGCCGAAGCTGAGGGTGTCGCGCAGCGGTTCGAACAGCGCTAGGGCGCAGGCGGCCAGGGCCCAGCCGTACCAGCCGTGGCGCCGCCAGGCGGGCCCGGCGAGCAGCCGCAGGACCAGCACCAGGGCCGCCAGGTTGAGCAGCAGGGCGGCGGCGATCGCGGTGTGGAGGTCCAGCAGGGCCATCGGCAGCATGACGACGGCGGCGAACGGCGGGTAGGTGAAGCCGTACGTCGTGCCGGGGACCCGGTAGTCGTAGATCCGGCCGCCGTGGTGGACCCAGTTGTCGATGCTTCCGTAGTAGACGCGCAGGTCGAACCAGTCGCGCAGCAGGGGCACGGTCGCGGTGAAGACCGTCACCAGCGTGGCGAGGGCGAGTACGAGCAGCAGTCGTCCGCGGTCGGTGCGCGGCGGGGCCGGGGTCATGCCGCACGTCCCAGTGCCGGTGCCAGCTCGGCCTGGTGGGCCTGCCACAGCACGACGACCGCGAGTGCGCCGCCGGAGACGGCCAGCACGAGTTGCCCGGTGTCGGCCGGGCCGCCGCTGGGCAGCACGCAGAGCGCGAGCACGCCGGTCACGGCCGCCACGCGGTGGCGTACGGTGGCGCTGGGCGCGGCGGCGGCGATGAGGAACAGGCCCCACAGGGCGTACCAGGGGCGGATCGCCGGGCCGAGTGCGGCCACCGCCGCCAGGCTCAGGCCCAGCGCGTACACCGGTCGCGGGCGCAGCCGGAGCCAGATCAGGACGATCGCGGCCCCGGCCGCCACGACGCCCAGCGCGTGCCAGGCGGGGACGGCCAGGGGCGCGAGATCGCTGCCGAGGTGTTCCAGCAAGGCCCCGGTGGCGCGGCCGAGCAGGGTGGTCAGGGCCCAGTTCTGGGGCGAGACGGGGGTGTTCAGGGCGCCGATCCAGCCGTATCCCGTGCCCGCCGCGGCCGTGGCCGCGACGGTCGTCCCGGCGGCCGCGACGGCGGTCGTCACGAGGGCCTTCGCCGTACCGCGGCCCGCGCGGACCTGGAGGACGACGACCGCGGCGAGACCGAGCACGGCGGGCGCCTTGACCAGCGCGGCGAGCGTGACGAGGACGGCGCCGAGGTACGGCCACCGGCCGAGCGCCGCCACCAGGCCGATGCCCAGCAGGCCCAGCATGACGGCGTCGTTGTGGGCGCCCGCGACCAGGTGCAGCAGGACGAGCGGGTTGAGGGCGCCCAGCCACAGCGCGGCGGCCGGGTCGGCGCCGCTGTGGCGGGCGAGGCGGGGCAGCGCGGCCGCCATCAGGGCCACGCCGGCGAGCGCGACGAGGCGCATCCCGAACAGTCCGGCCGGCACTTCACCGCGCGTCAGCGCCGACAGGGCCGCCGCGACGGCGAGGAACACCGGGCCGTACGGGGCGCCGGTGTGCCGCCAGAGCGGGGCGACCTCGTCGGCGAGCGGGCCGCCGAGGTGGGACGGCCCGTGCGCGTACACGTCCATGTGCGCGTCGACCATCGCCCCCTGGGCGAGGTAGCTGTACACGTCCCGGCTGAACAGCGGCGGGGCGAGCAGCAGCGGGGCGGCCCAGACGGCGAGGACGAGCAGCAGGGCGCGGGGAGCGGGCGGTCTCGGTCCTCGGACCAGCCGGCCCAGCAGCACCCAGGCCGCGATCAGCAGGACGAGTCCGAAGTACACCCCCACCAGGCCGAGGGCGGCGCGCGCGGAGGCCGGGTGGAGGAGGTCCCGTACGGGCAGGGCTCCGGCCGTCTCACCGCCTGCCGCGAGGAAGGCGGTACCGGCCAGACCGAGTATCTGGCAGCGGCGGAGATCGACGGGGAAAGCCATGGCCAACACTCGGGCAGCGTGTCAACGCGAGGTGGCTGCGCGGCGACGTGGAGCCCTCCGGAGAGGAGCGGGGGTGTGACCGGCCGGTGATCAGGTGAGGGCCAGGAGGTTCTGTCAGAAAACTGACACTCCGGTCAGCGTCGTGAATCTGTCCAGGGCCGCCACGCCCGCCACCGAGTTGCCCCGTTCGTCCAGGCCCGGGCTCCACACGCACAGCGTGCAACGGCCGGGGACGACCGCGATGATGCCGCCGCCCACGCCGCTCTTGCCGGGCAGGCCCACGCGGTAGGCGAAGTCGCCCGCCGCGTCGTACGTGCCGCAGGTCAGCATGATCGCGTTGATCTGCTTGGCCTGGCTGAGGGTGAGCAGGCGGGTGCCGTCGGCGCGGATGCCGTGCCGGGCGAGGAAGGCGGTGGCGAGCGCGAGGTCGGCGCAGGACGCCGCGATCGAGCATTGCCGGAAGTACTGGTCGAGCAGGACCGGCACGGGGTTGTCGATGTTGCCGTAGGACGCCATGAAGTGCCCGAGCGCGGCGTTGCGGTCACCGTGCGCGGATTCGGAGGCCGCGACCTCCTTGTCGAAGGTGAGGTCCTGGTTGCCGCTCTCCGCCCGCAGGAACGACAGCAGTTCGCCCGACGCGTCGCCGGTACGGGTGTGCAGCCGGTCGGTGACGACGAGGGCGCCCGCGTTGATGAACGGGTTGCGCGGGATGCCGTTCTCGTACTCGAGCTGCACCAGGGAGTTGAAGGGGTTGCCGGAGGGTTCGCGGCCCACGTGTTCCCACAGGGCATCGCCCTCGCGGGCCAGGACGAGGGCGAGGGTGAAGACCTTGGTGATGGACTGGGCGGAGAACGGCCGCCGCCACTCCCCCACGCCGTACACCGTGCCGTCCGGCTCGGCGACGGCCATGCCGAAGCTGCGCGGGTCACAGGCGGCGAGCGCCGGGATGTAGTCGGCGGGCCGGCCACGGCCCGGGGTCCGTTCGATCTCCTCGGCTATGCGCTCCAGGACCGGCTGGAAAGTGGTTGACGACGTCATGATCTCGATTGTCCCTCCGTGCCGGTCCCGGTCCGCTCGCGTGGGTCAGGCCACCGGAGCCGGGCCGCTGCCGGCCAGGACCTCCGGGCGCAGCAGGCCGGCGAGCGTCTCGGCGGGCAGCAGGCCCTTCTCCAGCACGAGTTCGGCCACGCCCCGGCCGGTGGCGAGGGCCTCCTTGGCGATGTCGGTGGCGGCCGTGTAGCCGATGTGCGGGTTGAGGGCGGTGACGAGGCCGATGGAGTTCTCGACGGTCGCGCACAGCGCCTCGGTGTTGGCCGTGATGCCGTCCACGCAGCGCTCCGCGAGGGTGAGGCAGGCCGCACGCAGATGCGTGATGGACTCCGACAACGAGTGCAGGATGATCGGCTCGAAGGCGTTGAGCTGGAGCTGTCCGGCCTCCGCGGCCATCGTGATGGTGACGTCGTTGCCGATCACCTCGAAGGCCACCTGGTTGACGACCTCGGGTATCACCGGGTTGACCTTGCCGGGCATGATGGACGAACCGGCCTGCACCGGCGGCAGGTTGATCTCGCCGAGCCCGGCGCGCGGACCGGAGGACAGCAGCCGCAGGTCGTTGCAGCTCTTGGAGAGCTTGACCGCGATGCGCTTGAGCACACCGGACATCTGGACGAAGGCGCCGCAGTCCTGGGTGGCCTCCACCAGGTTGGCCGCCGTCACCAGGGGCAGGCCGGTGATGGCCGCGAGGTGGCGGCGGGCCGACTCGGCGTATCCGGCGGGGGCGTTGAGGCCGGTGCCGATCGCCGTGGCGCCGAGGTTGATCTCATGGATCAACTGGACGGCCTCGGCGAGACGGGACCGGTCCTCGTCAATCATGACGGCGTACGCGGAGAACTCTTGACCCAGCGTCATGGGGACCGCGTCCTGCAACTGTGTACGGCCCATCTTGAGCACGTCGTGGAACTCGACGGCCTTGCGGGCGAAGGCGTCCTGGAGGACGGACATCGCGTCGAGCAACCCGCGCACCGCGAACACCGTCGCGATCTTGACGGCGGTCGGGTAGACGTCGTTGGTGGACTGGCCGAGGTTGACGTCCTCGTTCGGGTGCAGATACCGGTACTCGCCCTTGGCGTGACCCAGCAGTTCCAGCGCCCGGTTCGCCACGACCTCGTTGGCGTTCATGTTGGTGGACGTGCCCGCGCCGCCCTGGACGACGTCGACCACGAACTGGTCGTGCAACTCGCCGTCGCGGATCTCCCGGCAGGCCTCGACGATGGCGGCGGCCTTCTTCGGGTCCAGCAGCCCGAGTTCCTCGTTGGCGAGGGCCGCGGCCTCCTTCACCGCGGCCAGGGCATCGATCAGATGCGGGTAGGCGGAGATCGGCATACCCGAGATGGGGAAGTTCTCCGTGGCCCGAAGGGTGTGCACACCCCAGTAGGCCTCGGCGGGAACGTCACGGTCGCCGAGCAGATCGTGTTCGGAGCGGGTGGCGGCGGTCATGAGGGTGAGGGGTCCCTTTTCTGAGGAGTGAGGGTGGATTCACGCCCTTAAGGGGCGCGGGGAACTGCGCGACCAGCCACAGAGGGCCCGCAGTCGCCGACGAGGAGATCCGGCACACCGCTAGGCGCGAGCCGATCCGACAACGGGCTCCAGCGAGCGAACGGGCCGCACACGCCCGACCTCCCGACCGCCCCCGAGCAGCGGCTCACCCGCGAACTCGGTGAGCAGTTCCGGGTCGACACCCGCCCGGGCCAACGCCGCGGCGGTCACCGGCACACGGGCCCGGTTCGCACCATCCGCGATCTTCACAGCAACGGCCCGCCCATCGGCCAGCGCAGCCACCTGCACCCCCTCGAAGCCGTCCTTGGACAACAGCCCCGGCACGGCCCGCATCATCGCGGCGACGTCCCGGCCGGAGCCGGAAGCCATCTCGGCGTGTTCCCGCATCGCGTCGGCGACGCGGGCCTCGGGCGTCCCCGGAGCTGCCGTGGCGATCCGCGCCGTGGCCCGGGCGAGGCCGTGCAGGGAGATGGAGAACAGGGGCGCGCCGCAGCCGTCGACGGTCACCCCGGCGATGCGCTGCCCGGTGAGGTCCTCGAGGATCTCGGCGATGGCCTGCTGGAGCGGGTGGCCGGGGTCGAGGTAGTCCCCCAGCGACCAGCCGTTGAGCACGCAGGTGTAGAGCATGGCCGCGTGCTTGCCGGAGCAGTTCTGCGCGAGCCGGGAGGGCAGCCGGCCCTCGCGCACCCAGGCGTCCCGGACGACCGGGTCGAACGGCAGGTCCGGGACGTTGCGCAGGTGGTCCTCGGTGAGCCCGGCGAGGTCGAGGATGCGCCGGGCACCGGCGAGGTGGCGTTCCTCGCCGGAGTGGCTGGCCGCGGTCAGTGACAGCAGCTCGCCGTCGAGCGGGAGCCCGGCCCGTGCCATGGCCACGGCCTGGACGGGCTTGAGCGCGGAGCGGGGATAGAAGGCGGCCTCGATGTCTCCGATCTGGAGCCGGACCTCTCCGTCGGCGCCGAGGACGACGACGGAGCCGTAGTGGATGCCTTCGACGATTCCGCCGCGTATGAGGTGGGCGACGGGGGCGTGGACGGGTTCACGGACCAGGGGTGCGTCCGCGAGGGAACTGCTGTACATCACTGCCTGCTTCTCGTGGAGCGACGCGTCTGTCACGCGTCGGCTCCGGTCGTTGACTTGCGCGCGACACGGCCGCGGACGGCGAACCATCCGGCGACCAGTGCCCCGACGATCAGCGGCAGGCACAGCACGGTGGTGCGTCCCGCGCCGCCGTCGGCGTACATGAGGACCAGGACGGAGGCGAGGAACGCCAGCGTCACGATCTCGGTCCAGGGGGAGCCCGGCAGCCGGTAGCCCGGGCGGGTCAGCTCGCCCTTCTGGGTCTTCTGCCAGAAGAGGAGGTGACAGATCATGATCATGCCCCAGGTGGCGAGGATACCGATCGCGGCGAAGTTCAGCACGATCTCGAACGCCTCGGCGGGCACGACGAAGTTGAGGCCGACGCCCAGGACGCAGATGCCGCTGGTGAGCAGGATGCCGCCGTAGGGGACCTGGCTGCGGCTCATCACGGAGGTGAACTGGGGCGCGGATCCGGCCATGGCCATGGAGCGCAGGATGCGGCCGGTGGAGTAGAGGCCGGAGTTGAGGGAGGACATCGCGGCGGTGAGGACGACGAGGTTCATCACGTCGCCGGCCGCCGGGATGCCGATGTTGGACAGCACGGTCACGAAGGGGCTCTCGCCGGCGGTGTACTTGTTCCACGGCAGCAGCATCGACAGCAGGACGACCGAGCCGACGTAGAAGACACCCACGCGCCACATGATCGAGTTGATCGCCTTGGGCATGATCTTCTCGGGGTTCTCGGTCTCACCGGCCGCGACGCCGACCAGCTCGACGGAGGCGTAGGCGAAGACGACGCCCTGGATGATCAGCAGCATCGGCAGCAGGCCGTGCGGGAAGACGCCGCCGCTGTCGCTGATGAGGGACGGGCCGGGGCTGTGACCGTCCACGGAGTGCTGGGTGACCAGCAGGAAGATGCCTATGCACATGAAGACGACGAGTGCGCCGACCTTGATGATCGCGAACCAGAACTCCAGCTCGCCGAAGATCTTCACCGAGATCAGGTTCACGGTGAGCACGACCGCCAGCGCGATGAGCGCGATCACCCACTGCGGGATGTCGGAGAACATGCCCCAGTAGTGGGTGTAGGTCGCGACGGCGGTGATGTCGGCGATACCGGTGGTCGCCCAGTTGAGGAAGTACATCCAGCCCGCGGTGTAGGCGCCCTTCTCCCCCATGAACTCACGGGCGTAGGACACGAACGCGCCGGAGGAGGGCCGGTACAGCACGAGTTCGCCGAGGGCGCGGACGACGAGGAAGGCGAAGAGGCCGCAGACCGCGTAGGCGATGAAGAGGGAAGGGCCCGCGTCGGCGAGGCGGCCACCGGCGCCGAGGAAGAGGCCGGTGCCGATGGCGCCGCCGATGGCGATCATGTTGACGTGCCGGGACTTCAGGGACTTGCTGTAGCCGGCGTCTCCGGCATCGACATGGCCGGAACGTTTCTGCACGCCTTCGTGCAGGGACTGCTCGCTCACGCCTCGGGTCCGCCTTCCGTGGGGGTGTCCGTGCGCGGGGAACGCACGATGTCGGTGAGGGTCGTCTCGACCCGGTCGAGGTGGTGGGCCATGGCCTCCACCGCGTCGTTCTCGGAACCGTCGGTCAGCGCCTCGACGATCGCCCGGTGCTCACGGTTGGACTGCTCGCGGCGGCCGCCCAGCTCGTTGAGGAAGGCGGACTGGCGGGCCAGTGCGTCCCGGATCTCCTCGATGACCCGGCGGAAGACCGGGTTCTGGGCGGCCTCGGCCACGGCGAGGTGGAACAGCGTGTCCATCGCGACCCACGCCGTGGTGTCCGTCTCGCGTTCCATCCGGTCCAGGAGGTGGGCCAGGTGGTCGAGGTTCTCAGGGGTGCGGCGCCGGGCCGCGTACCCGGCGACCGGGATCTCGACGTGGCGGCGCACCTCCAGCAGGTCGCTGGCCGAGTAGTCGCCGAAGGTGGGGTCCTCGACGGTACTGGCGACGACGAAGGTGCCCTTGCCGGTCCTGGACACGGTCAGGCCCATGGTCTGCAGCGCCCGCAGCGCCTCGCGCAGCACGGGCCGGGAGACCTCCAGGGTGCGGCACAGCTCCGCCTCGGAGGGGAGCTTGTCGCCGATCGCGTAGTCGCCGCGCTCGATGGCGTCGCGCAGATGCGCCAGCACCGCTTCCATGGCGCTGATGCGACGTACGGGCTGTCCGGCTGTCCGGCTGTCTGACAGGTTCACGGGGGTGATCCTCCGGGGCATGTGAGGCGCCTGTCAAGGGCCCGAAAGGAAGAGTTCAGGGCGCCGGAAGCCGGGGTTCACGTTTTGGGCCCTGGCTCCTCGCAACCGGTCAGCTGTGCAGCACACCGGCTCCGAGCAGGCCGAACAGCAGCACTCCCACGACGATCCGGTAGATCACGAAGGCGTTGAAGGAGTGCTTGGCGACGAATCTCAGCAGCCAGGCGATGGAGCCGTAGGCCACCACGAAGGACACGATCGTGCCGACGGCGAGCGGGACCGCCCCCACGCCGGTGCCCAGGGCGTCCTTGAGTTCGTAAAGGCCGGCGCCGGTCAGGGCGGGGATGCCGAGGAAGAAGGAGAGCCGGGTCGCGGCGACGCGGTCCAGGTCGAGGATCAGCGCCGTGGACATGGTGGCGCCGGAGCGGGAGAAGCCGGGGAAGAGCAGGGCGAGGATCTGGGAGCTGCCGACGAGCATGGCGTCCTTGAACGAGGCGTCGTCCTCACCGCGCTTGTGCCGGCCCATCTGGTCCGCCGCCCACATCACCCCACTGCCGGCGATCAGCGAGCCGGCCACCACCCACAGCGAGCCGAGCGGGCCCTCGATGAGCGGCTTGGCGGCAAGTCCGACGGCGACGATCGGGACGGTCGCGCAGATGACCCACCAGGCGAACTTGTAGTCGTGGTGGAGACGCTCCTCACGGTCGGACAGGCCCCGCCCCCAGGCGGAGACGATCCGCACGATGTCCTTGAAGAAGTAGACGAGCACCGCGGCGATCGCGCCGACCTGGATGACGGCCGAGAACCCGATCACGGCGTCGTCGTCGACGGGGATGCCCATGAGCCCTTCGACGATCTTCAGATGGCCGGTGGAGGAGACGGGCAGGAACTCGGTCACCCCCTCGACGGCTCCGAGGACGACGGCCTGACCGACGCTGATGACGCTCATGGGATCCAGTTCTGTGCGGGGTGGGACGGGCGTGGAGAGGACCGTCCTACTACACGCGGGCGAGAACGGATCTCACAGACGCGCGAGCGCCACCCCTGCGAACGCCGCCCCGAGACCGGCCGCCAGGCTCGCCGCCACATTGAGGACGGCGTAGCCGCGGGCCCCCGTCTCCGCCAGCCGCAGCGTCTCGTAGGAGAACGTCGAGTACGTCGTCAGTGCTCCGCACAAACCCGTGCCGAGCAGCAGTTGGACGTGTCCGGCGACGCCGGTGAGCAGGCCGAGGACCAGGCAGCCGGCGACGTTCACCGCGAAGGTGCCCCAGGGGAAGACGGAGTCGTGCCGGGACTGCACCGCGCGGTCGGTGAGGTAGCGCAGCGGCGCGCCGACCATCGCGCCCCCGACGACCAGCAGCCAGTTCACAACGACCTCTTACCCTTCGCGTCCGTTTCGCCCGGAGTGTCCTCCCGGGAGGTGGTGGGGGTGCCCCCGGTCGAGCGAAGCCGAGACTGGGGGAGGATGACCTCGCAGTCGTCGAGGGTCACCAGGCCCTCGGTGACGAGTTCGTCGAGCTGGGGCAGGAAGGCCCGGACACGTGGCTCGGTGTCGACGATCACGACGGCGACCGGCAGGTCCTCGCTCAGGGACAGCAGCCGCGAGGTGTGGATCAGCGAGGAGGCGCCGAAGCCCTCGACGCCCCGGAAGACGCTGGCGCCCGCGAGGCCCGCCGCGTGGGCCCGGTGGACGATCTCCGAGTAGAGGGGCTTGTGGTGCCAGGTGTCGTTCTCGCCGACGAAGACGGTCAGGCGCAGGGCCCTGCCGGTCAACCGTGTCATGGCTGCCTCCGCTTCAGGGCACGGCGGGTCGACCAGGCCGCGAGCCACACCGCCGTGAGCGCCGCGAGCGGGGTCGCGGCGAGGTAGGCCAGGCCGGCGCGGAGGTGGCCGCCGTCGGCCAGCTTCTGGATGTCGACGGCGTAGGTCGAGAAGGTCGTGAAGCCCCCGAGGACGCCGGTGCCGAAGAAGGGACGGACCAGACGGTGGGCGGGCCGGAACTCGGTGATGACCACCATGAACACGCCGATCACGGCACAGCCGGCGACGTTGACCCAGAAGATCGTCCAGGGGAAGCCCCCCGTGGGCGAGGGCCACCACAGGGACGCCGCGTACCGGGCGGCGGCCCCCGCTCCCCCGCCGAGCGCCACCACCGCGACGACCGGCGCCTGAGCGCGCCAGGCGGGCGGGTGCGGGGCGGAGGGCTGGATGCGGAGGCTTTCCGCCTCGGGGGCCGTCATGGTCGTACGTCTCCTACTCGCCGGGGCCCGGGATCGTGCGGGCGCGTGCCGTCGCAAGTAGGGACCGTTGGCGGCGTCCGTGCCGCGGTTCGGGTACGGCGGGCCCCACCGCCGCGCCGCGAGGGTGTCGCGGCCGGGGTTCAGGTTAACCCCGGCGCGAACCGGCGTCACCTCGGGCCGGCGGCTCGCAGACCGCCACGCCCGGCTCCCAGAGGCTGCCCAGCACGAGGTGTCCGCCCGCTTCGCACACGCTGGTGACCATCCGGTAGCCGGAGTGGCGGCGGGCGAGATGGTGGACGACGCGGCCCTCGTCGTCGAAGGCCAGGACGGCGATCGTGCCGGTGGGGCGGAAGGGGGCGCGTACGGCCACGCGGGCGGCGGCGCGGCGGACCGCGGGTGTGGCGCGGTGGAGCAGGTCGAGAGCGGGGACACGGGGCCCGGCCAGCGCGACCCAGATCGGTCCGTCCGGGGTGCCGCGCCAGAGGTTGTCGGGCATGCCCGGGAGGTTCTCGGCGAAGGGCTCGCTCCGGCCGGCGTCGGGCCCGGTGAGCCGGTAGCGGGTGAGGCGGCGGGCCCCGGTCTCGGCGACGACGAGGTACGACTCGTCGGCGCCGGCGGCGAGCCCGTTGGCGAACTGGAGGCCGTCCAGCACCACCTCGGGGGTGTCCGCGCCGGGGGCGAGGCGCAGCAGCCGTCCCGTTCCGGTGTGTTCGACGATGTCTCCGATCCAGTGGTCCAGGGGGTGGCGGCGGCTGGAGACGGTGAAGTACACGCTGCCGTCGGAGAGGGACACGACGTTGCTGGCGAATCGCAGTCGCTCCCCCGCCACCGCGTCGGCGAGGACGCGGACCGTGCCGTCGCCCGTGTCGACACGCAGCAGTCCGCGTTCGGCGTCGCACACCAGCAGGTCGCCGTCCGGGAGGAGTTCGAGTCCGAGCGGCCTGCCGCCGGTCTCGGCGATCACCTCGGTACGGGCCGTCACCGGGTCCCCCAGGCCGTCCAGGCGCAGAATGCGGCCGTCCGCCAGGCCGGTCAGCACGCGGCCGTGCGGGTCGGCGACCACGTCCTCGGGGCCGTGGCCCACCTCGACGTAGTGGCGTGGGACGAGTGGCGTGGGACGGTCCATCGCGCGTATGTCCTTCACGTCGGGGGAGATTCCGCTGTACCGGGTGGTACCGGGTGGCCTACCAACCCTTTTCAAACATCCGGGCGACCTCTGCGATGCGCATCTCGTCGCGGTGGTAGTGCACGCGGCCCTCGGACCGGCTGGTGCGCAGCATGCCGGTGGCCTGGAGCAGCCGGAGATGGGTGACGGCGACCGGGTGGGGCATCGAGAACCTCTCGGCGACGGCGTCCGTGGTGACGCCGTCCGCGGCGGGGCCGGGTTCCTTCAGCCAGGCCAGGATGCGCAGGCGCGTCTCGTCCGTGGGAGTCCTCAGCATGTCGTGCCCCTGCCTCGCGGCTCTCGTCCTCTTACCGCGTCTTCCCACTGTCGCGCAGTCGAAGCCGCCGCGTCCGGGACTCGGCATCGTTGACCGATACCGAACTGCCGTGTTTCGCAGCCGAGTTCGGATATGGAAGAGGGCCCGGCCGCGTGCGCGCGGCCGGGCCCGCATTCCCCGCGTGGTCAGCGGTGGCGGAACCAGGACATCGACGAGAGCGCCCGGTCGTCGTAGCCGAACAGCGCCTGGTTCTCCCAGGCGTTGCCGGAGGACGGGTCGGTCGGGTCCCAGCCGTTGCCGTTCACCGCGGTCCAGGTCGCCTCCCAGTAGAAGATGCCGAGGCCACGGCCGTTCGGGACGGCCTCCACGATGCTCGCCACGTCGTTCATCCACCGGGTCTGACCGGCCACGCTCGCCGGATAGCCGGAGACCAGTTCGGCACTGGTGTCGATGATGTTCTCGTGGGAGTCCTCGCTGTCGAGGCGGAAGGGGTAGGCGGTCTCCGCGACGAACACCGGCTTCCCGTAGCGGGAGGCCGCGTCGTCGAGGGTCGTCTGGAAGTCGGCCAGCGTGCCGTGCCAGTAGCCGTAGTACGACAGGCCGATCGCGTCGAACTTGACGCCGTTGGAACGCGCGCTGTCGAACCACCAGCGGGTTCCGGTCAGGTCACCGCCCTTGGCGAGGTGCAGGGCGACGGTCGTGTTCGAGTTGACCGCCTTGACCGCGTCGTAGCCGGAGTTGAGCAGACCGGCCAGCTGTGACCAGTTGGAGGTCGATCCCTCGTTCCACAGCATGCCGCCGTTGATCTCGTTGCCGACCTGGACCATGTCGGCGGTGGTGCCCTGCGCCTTCAAGGCGTTCAACACGTCGTAGGTGTGGTTGTACACGTCGGTCCTGAGCTGACCGTACGAGTGTCCGGCCCAGGCCGCGGGCTTGTCCTGGCGGCCGGGGTCGGCCCAGAAGTCCGAGTAGTGGAAGTCGACCAGCAGCTTCATGCCCTGCGCCTTGACGCGCTTGGCCAGGGCGAGGACGTGCGCCTTGTTGTTGTAGCCGTCGGCCGGGTTCACCCAGACCTTGAGGCGCGCGTAGTTCATGCCGGACGACTTGAGGATCGCGAGGGCGTCGCCGGACGTGCCGGAGCTGTTCCGGTAGAGGCCGCCCTTGGCCTCGCTCTTGGGCAGGGACGAGATGTCTGCGCCCTTGATCGATGTACCGGACGTGCCCGACGTGAAGGTCAGGTCGTCGACATTGATCCAGTTGCCGGCGTTCGCGTCACTGTTGACGCTGATGGTGCACTGGTTGTTGGTCACATTGACCGGCACGACGATCCGGATCCACCCGCCGGCCGAGACCGGCAGGTCGGTGCGCTGCTCGGCGCCGCCGCAGTTCTTCAGCGCTATGTACGCGGACTTCTGCCCGCCGCCGGAGCGCACCCAGGCGGTGAGCTTGTAGCTGCCGTTGGTGAGTCCGGACAGGTACTGGTACGTCTCCACCTTGTAGGCGGCCGAGGCCCAGTGGCTGAGGCGGTAGCTGCCGCCGTGACCGCCGGACTCGGTGAACGAGGCGCCGGTGTCGCCGTACTCGGACCAGCCGCCCGGCGTGGCCGCGCCCGCGCCGTCGGCCTCGAAGCCGCCGTTGGTCAGCGTGCTCGCGGCGTGGGCGGAGGGGGCGGGCAGGGCCGTGAGGGCGAGCCCGGCCGCGAGCGGGAGCAGCAGGGTTCTGAGCGTGCGTCTGGGATGGAACATCGTCGTCCGTCGTCCCTTCGACGTGGGGGTTGGGGGTGCCCCTCGCCCGGAGGCGAGGCGTGAGAGCCCCTCCGCCCGCGGCTCCTGCGGCTCGCACGGGCGGAGGGGAGTCTGTTCAGCCGTCGAGCCGGACGACCCGGACGGCTCCGGCCGGGACCGCCAGCCGGCCCGCGGCGCGTTCGCCGGTCAGCAGTTCGGTGCCGTCGGCCTCCAGCGGCACCTTGGCGTCCGAGCCGGTGTGGTTGACGGCGAACAGGTAGGTGCCCGACTCGCCGGTGCGGCGCACCACTTCGACGTCCCGGGGCAGGTCGGCGCGCGGGGCGAGCCGGGCGTCCTCGACCGCCCAGCCGAGCAGCGCGTCGAGACCGTCGGCGCCGAGCCGGGTGGAGACGTACCAGGCGGTGCCCTCGCCGAGGCGGTGCCGGGTGACGGCGGGGCGCCCGGCGGTCAGCCCGTCGGCGTACGTCAGGACGGTCTCGGCGCCGCGCGGCACGACGAACTCCGTCCACACGTCGGCGCCCAGCTCGGATCCGTCGGGGCCGGTGACGCCCACCCGTTCACCGGGCAGCAGCGGGGAGAACTCCTCGACCGTGAGGCCGAGGACGTCCCGCAGCGGGCCCGGGTAGGCGCCCTCGTGGACGGCGTCGTGCTCGTCGACGATGCCGGAGAAGTACGAGACGACCAGCGTGCCGCCGTTCTCGACGTAGGCCTTCACATTGCGCCCGGCCGCTTCCGTCATCAGGTACAGGGCCGGTACGACGACAAGGGGATACCTCGACAAGTCGGCTTCCGGGTGGGCGAAGTCGACGGTGAGGTGGCGGTCGTAGAGGGCCTCGTAGAAGGCGTCGGCGCGTTCGCGGGCGTCGTGGTCGACGCTGGGGCGCCAGTCGAGGTTCTGCGCCCACCAGGAGTGCCAGTCCCACAGCACGGCCACGTCGGCTTCGGTGCGGGTGCCGCGGATCTCGCTCAACGCGCCGACGGCGGCGCCGAGTTCGACGACCTCGCGCCACACGCGGGTGTCGGTGCCGCCGTGCGGGACCATCGCCGAGTGGAACTTCTCGGCGCCTCGCCGGGACTGGCGCCACTGGAAGAACATGGCGCCCTCGGAGCCGCGCGCCACGTGGATGAGGGAGTTGCGGGCCATTTGGCCGGGGGCCTTGGCCGGGTTGCGGGACTGCCAGTTGACGCCCGAGGTGGAGTGTTCCAGCAGCAGCCAGGGGGCGCCGCCCGCGACGGAGCGGGTGAGGTCCGCGGCCATCGCCAGGTTGACGTGGGTGCGGCGGCCGTCGGTGATCAGGTAGTGGTCGTTGGTGACGATGTCGACCTCACGGCCCCAGGCCCAGTAGTCGACGGAGTCGCACTGGCTCAGCGCGGTCATGAAGTTGGTCGTGACCGGGACGCCGGGAGACAGACGGTGCAGGATGTCCCGCTCCGTCACGAAGTTCTCGCGCATGGTGGCGTCGGCGAACCGCTTGTAGTCCAGCGCCTGGCCCGGGTTGACGGCCGCGGGAGTGGACCGGGGCGGGTTGATCTGGTCGAGGTCCGCGTAGCGCTGGCCCCAGAAGGCCGTGCCCCAGGCCTCGTTGACCGCATCGACCGTGCCGTACGTCGTCGCCAGCCAGCGGCGGAAGTGTGCGGCGCACGAGTCGCAGTAGCACGCCGAGACGGGGACGCCGTACTCGTTGTGCACGTGCCACATCGCCAGGGCGGGGTGGTCGCCGTAGCGTTCGGCGAGCTTCGTGGTGATGGCGGCGGCGGCCACACGGTAGTCCGCGTTGCTGTGGCAGATCGCGGCGCGGGAGCCGAACTCGTAGCGCACACCCTCGGCGGTCACGGGCAGGGCGTCGGGGTGGGCCCGGTAGAACCAGGCGGGCGGTACGACGGTGGGGGTGCCGAGGTCGACGCGGACGCCGTTCTCGTGCAGCAGGTCCAGGAGGCGGTCGAGCCAGCCGAAGTCGTGACGGCCGGGTGAGGGCTCCAGCAGCGCCCAGGAGAAGATCCCGACGCTCACCATGGTGACGCCGGCCTCCCGCATCAGCCGGACGTCCTCCTGCCAGACGCTCTCCGGCCACTGCTCGGGGTTGTAGTCCCCACCGAAGGCGAGCCTGGTGAGGCCCCTGGGGGTGGTCTCCGGCATGGATGGTCTCCCGGTCGGTCGATCAAATGGGAACGTGCACACACAGCGGCGCGGTGCGGAGCCCCAACATAACCGCACAGCAACAACCATTGACAAGTGTCCGGGATGTTTCTCTACTGTGAACGCTCACAGAAGCATGGCAGGTCCTCGCAGCAGGCGAGGACCCCAGGTCAGGGGAGAGATCCATGCCGTACACGAAGCGCCGCCGCCTCGTGACATCCGCCGTCGCCGTAGCGCTCGGCGCCACCGCCCTCGCCGCCTGCGGCTCGGAGTCCGGGGACAGCGAGACCGAATCGGGGCCCGTCTCGCTGACGTACTGGACCTGGACGCCCGGCATGGACAAGGTCGTGGACCTGTGGAACAAGGGGCCGGGCAAGAAGGACCAGATCACCGTCACGGTGAAGAAGCAGGCGTCCGGCGACACGCTCATCACCAAGATCCTCACCGCGCACAAGGCGGGCAAGGCGCCCGACCTGGTGCAGGCGGAGTACCAGGCGCTGCCCACGCTGGTCAGCAACGACGCCCTGGCGGACATATCGAAGAACGTGGGCGACGCGAAGGACAGCTTCGCCGACGGCGTCTGGCAGCAGACGACACTGGGCACCGACGCCGTCTACGCGGTCCCGCAGGACATCGGGCCGATGATGTTCTACTACCGCGAGGACCTGTTCAAGGAGTACGGCCTGACGGTGCCGACGACCTGGGACGAGTTCGCGGAGACCGCCCGCGAGCTGAAGAAGGCAGCCCCCGACAAGGACCTCACCACCTTCTCCGCCAACGACTCCGGCCTCTTCGCGGGCCTCGCCCAGCAGGCGGGCGCCAAGTGGTGGACGACCTCCGGCGACCAGTGGAAGGTCGCCATCGACGACGCGGCGACGCAGAAGGTCGCGAAGTTCTGGGGCGGCCTGGTCAAGGAGGGCGCCATCGACAACCAGCCGATGTACACCCCGTCCTGGAACAAGGCGCTCAACACCGGCAAGCAGATCGCCTGGGTCAGCGCCGTGTGGGCACCGGGCACGCTGACCACGGCCGCCCCCGCCACCAAGGGCAAGTGGGCCATGGCCCCGCTCCCCCAGTGGTCCGCGAGCGACAACAGCACGGGCAGCTGGGGCGGCTCCTCCACGGCCGTCACCACGGACTCCAAGCACCAGGAGGCCGCCGCCAAGTTCGCCTCCTGGCTGAACACCGACAGGGACGCCCTGAACGCGCTGGCCAAGGAGAGCGGCATCTACCCGGCCGCCAAGGACGCCCAGACCAGCGGCGCCTTCCTCAAGCCGCCGGCCTACTTCTCCAACCAGGCCGACTTCTACTCCAAGGCCGCCGACATCGCGGAGACGACCGCGCCGTCCGCCTGGGGCCCCAACGTGAACGTCGCCTACACCACCTTCAAGGACGCCTTCGGCGCCGCCGCGAAGAACAAGTCGGACTTCGGCGCCGCGCTGGAGGAGATGCAGGACGACACCGTCGCCGACATGAAGAAGCAGGGCTTCGAGGTCGCGGAGTGAAAAGCACGGCACACCGGCAGTCGTACGGGGTCAAGGGGGCCCCGTACGCCTTCCTTGTCCCCGCGACGATCCTGTTCGCGCTCTTCTTCGCGCTGCCGATCGGCTACGCGGTCTGGCTCAGCCTCCGCAAGGTGAAGGTCTCGGGCCTGGGTCTGGGGTCCGGCGCCCGCAGGGAGGTCTGGGCCGGCCTGGAGAACTACACCGACGCCCTCACCGACAGCGAGTTGGTGAACGGGGCGCTGCGTGTGCTGGGCTACGGCTGCATCGTCGTCCCCGTCATGCTCGGCCTCGCCCTGCTGTTCGCGCTGATGCTGGACTCCGAGAGGGTGCGGCTCGCCCCCTTCACCCGGCTCGCGATCTTCCTGCCGTACGCCATCCCCGGCGTGGTGGCGGCGCTGCTCTGGGGCTTCCTGTACCTGCCGGACGTCAGCCCCTTCTACTTCGTTCTCGACAAGCTGGGCCTGCCGCAGCCGGACCTGCTGGACGGCGGGCCGCTGTACCTGGCGCTGTCGAACATC
Source organism: Streptomyces coeruleofuscus (assembly GCF_039532725.1). Lineage (NCBI taxonomy): Bacteria > Bacillati > Actinomycetota > Actinomycetes > Kitasatosporales > Streptomycetaceae > Streptomyces > Streptomyces coeruleofuscus. The sequence goes on along the minus strand of NZ_BAAASE010000014.1, from coordinate 131,344 downwards.
GCGGTCTGGGGCGGCACCGGCTTCAACATGATCGTCATCTACACCTCGCTCCAGTCGATCCCGGCGGAGGTGTACGAGGCGGCGAAGCTGGACGGCGCCACCCCGGCGCAGATCGCGCTGCGGATCAAGATCCCGATGGTGGCGCCGTCGCTGGTGCTGACCTTCTTCTTCTCGATCATCGCGACGCTCCAGGTGTTCAGCGAACCGACCACCCTCAAGCCGCTCACCAACTCGGTGTCCACGACGTGGAGTCCGCTGATGAAGGTGCACCGGGACGCGTTCGGCGAGGGTGACATCTACGGCGCCGCGGCGCAGGCCGTGATCATCGCGTTCGCCACGCTCCTGCTGTCCTTCGGCTTCCTGCGGGCCGCGAACCGTCGTCAGAAGCAGGAGGCAGCCCGATGAGCTCCCTTGCCGTTTCCCAGGCCGAGCCGGTGGCGGGCACCGCGCCGGGTACCGCCCAGGGCCGCCCGCCGCTGCGCCGCCGGATCGCCCTGATCCCGACGGTCACGCTGTTCCTGGGGGCGGTCTACTGCCTGCTGCCGGTGGCCTGGGTGGTCATCGCGGCCACGAAGTCCGGCAGTGAACTGTTCTCCACGTTCACGTTCCTGCCGGGCACGGGCTTCGCCGACAACTTCCGGGATCTGAGCGCCTACCGCGACGGCGTCTACTGGTCGTGGATGGGCAACTCCGCCCTGTACGCCGGGCTCGGTGCCCTGCTGTCGACGTGCGTGTCGGCGTTCAGCGGCTTCGCGCTGGCGATCTACCGCTTCCGGGGCCGCGAGACGATCTTCAACGTGCTGCTCGCGGGTGTGCTGATGCCGCCGGTGATCCTCGCGATCCCGCAGTACCTGCTGCTGGCGAAGGCCGACCTCACGGACTCCTACCTGTCCGTCCTGCTGCCGCAGATCCTGTCGCCGTACGGCGTCTACCTCGCAAGGATCTACGCCGCCGCCGCGGTGCCGGCCGACGTGGTCGAGGCAGGCCGGATGGACGGGGCGAGCGAGTGGCGGATCTTCACGCGGATCGCGCTGCCGATGATGATCCCGGGCATGGTGACGGTGTTCCTGTTCCAGTTCGTGGCGATCTGGAACAACTTCCTGCTGCCGTACATCATGATCAGCGACGACGAGAAGTTCCCGATCACCCTCGGCCTGTTCACCTTGCTGGAGCAGGGCGCCAACACCCCGGCGCTGTACACCCTGGTGATCACCGGCGCGTTCCTGGCAGTGCTCCCGCTGGTCGCTCTCTTCCTGGTCATCCAGCGGTTCTGGAGTCTGGATCTGCTCTCCGGAGCCGTAAAGTCATGACCATGAACGCTGCGGGGGGCAGGCGCAGGCCGCCCACGATCCACGACGTGGCGCGCGAGGCGGGGGTCTCGCGCGGCACCGTCTCGCGTGTGCTCAACGGCGGCCACTACGTCAGCCCGGCCGCCCAGGAGGCGGTGAACGCGGCCATCCGCAGGACGGGTTACGTCGTCAACCGGCACGCCCGCTCGCTGATCACGGGCCGCTCCGACTCGATCGGCTTCCTGCTGACCGAACCGCAGGAGAAGCTGTTCGAGGACCCCAACTTCAACGTCCTGCTGCGCTGCTGCACCCAGGCGCTGGCCGCGCACGACATCCCCCTGCTGCTGATGCTGGCCGGCACGCAGGACGAGCGGCGCCGGATCACGCGGTACATCACCGCGGGCCACGTCGACGGCGTGCTGCTCGTCTCCAGCCACTCCGCCGACCCGGTCGCCGAGCAACTGCACGAGGCGGGGGTGCCCCTCGTGCAGTGCGGCAAGCCCATGGGGCGCGGCACCAAGGTGAGCTACGTGGCGGCGGACGACCGGGACGGCGCCCGCGACATGATGCGCCACCTGCTGTCGCTGGGCCGCCGCCGTATCGGCATGGTGAACGGCCCGGTGGACACCCCGGGCGGTGTCGATCGCCTCGCCGGCTACAAGGAGGTGCTCACGGAAGCGGGCCTCGAGATCGACGAGCGGCTCATCGTCTCGGGCGACTGGGGCCGGGCCAGCGGCGAGGCGGGCGCCGAGCGGTTGCTGGCGCAGGCCCCGGACCTGGACGCGGTGTTCGTCGCCTCGGACCTCATGGCGCAGGGCGTGCTGGCGGCCCTCCAGCGGGCGGGGCGGCGCGTCCCGCAGGACATCGCGGTGGGCGGCTTCGACGACTCCCCGGCCGCCCTGGCCTCCAGCCCCGAGCTCACGACCATCCGGCAGCCGTGGGACCGGATCAGCGCCGAGATGGTACGGGTGCTGCTCGCGCAGATAGGAGGCGAGGATCCGGCGGCGGTGATCCTGCCGACGGAGCTGGTCAAACGGGAGTCGACGTAGGTCCCGCTCCCGGCGACGTAGGGTCCCGCTCCCGGCGAGGGACGCGCACTGTATGCACGAGCATGGAACGCCACGCCGGTGTTACCGTTCACATATGGCGTCGAAAACGGCTGGTGCGCGGCTTGAGGAACGGTGGCGGGACATCCTGTCGGCGCACGCGCGCACGATGTGCGAGATCGACCGGGCGCTGCATCCGCACGGTCTCGGCGCGTCCGATTTCGAGGTCCTGGACATCCTCGCGAGCACGGCGCCCGAGGAGGGCGACCAGTGCCGGGTGCAGAACCTGGTCGGGCGGGTCCACCTCAGTCAGAGCGCGCTGTCCCGGCTCATCGCCCGACTGGAGAAGGACGGGCTGGTGACGCGTTCGGTGTGCGTGGAGGACCGGCGCGGCGTGTGGGTGGCCCTGACCTCCAAGGGCCGTGACCTGCACGCGGAGGTACTGCCGCTGCAGCGGGCCGCGCTGGCCCGGACCCTGGGCGCGTAGACCGCCCGGGCCCGGGCTTCCGGCCCACTCGGTCCTACGGGCGTGCCAGCAGGGTGCGTACTCCCTCCGAGGTGAGCGTCAGGCGGTGCTCCGAGCTGCCGTCTATGGTGAGCGACAGGTCGTCGGCCGGCCATTGGGCGGCCAGGGCGCCGAGCGGCACCAGGCGGTAGCGGGAGACGAACGGCAGCAGCCCGGCCATCTCCACCTCGGAGGTGAACACGGGCACCACCGGCTCGCCGCCCGGCTGCTCCAGCACCGGCAGTGCCACCGCCGAGGGGTTGGCGGTGTCGGCGTCGTTCGCGTCGTCGGGCACGGGGATGAGCACGTCGCTGTTGGCGAGCGCGTCCAGAGCCGCCGCGTCCTCGGTGTTGTCGGCGAGGGCGTCCAGAGCCCGCTGGGCGGGCGTGGGCGTGGGGTCGTTTGCGGGTGTCTCCATGGCAGATTCCCTGGTAGCGGCGGTCGTGCGGCCCGCCCGGGACATGATCCGCCCCGGGCGCGGTCCTGCTCGCGTACCCGATCGCGCCGGAAGCAATCCTGTTGATCTTCCGAGGTTCAGGGGATCAACGGGATGTGGCCGGAGGTTCAGGAACGCCGCGCCTACAGGGAGGCCCCGAGCAGCCGGCAGGGCAGCGCACGCTCGCTCACGCCGCCACCCCCGACCGGTTCCACTCGGTACACCCCGGCTCCCCGCGCCCGGGTGACGGCTTCCGTCGGCAGACCGTCCGCGAAGAGCACTCCGGCCCCGTCCTCCACCGCCCAGCCCGACGCCAGCCGTCCCGCTGCCACGGCCGCGCGGTAGGAGGGCCGACGACCCGGTTCGCTGTCGTAGTGCGGGCAGACGGAACCCGGCAGCAGCCCCAGACCGTCGGGGAGACACCTCAACGGCCCGAAGGAGTCGGTGTGCGAGCCCTCGGCCCAGCAGTTGGCGCCGGCGCTGATGCCGCACAGCAGCGTGCCGTGGCCGTAGGCCTCCCGCAGCAGCCGGTCGACGCCGTGGGTCCGCCATACCGCGAGGAGGTTGGCCGTGTTGCCACCGCCCACGTAGACGACGTCCTGGGCGAGCAGGAAGGAGCGCAGTGCGTCGTCGTCCAGGTCACGGCGGAACAGGTGCAGGACGGAGGGTTCGCAGGCGGGGCGGTCCCCGAACGCCGTACGGAACTGTTCGATGTAGGCCGGCGCGTCTCCGCTGGCCGTGGGCACGAAGCACACCTTGGGGCGGGAGGCGCGTGCCCGGGCCAGTACCCAGTCGTCCAGGAGGCCGTCGTCGTCGGTGGAGAAGCCGCCGCCGAGGAGGGCGAGGCGCCGCGGGGGTTCGACGGCCACGGCGGTCATCCTCTAGGCCGCAGGGCCGGTGAGCAGAACGGCGAACACTCCTCGGGCGCGGGTGCCGTCCGGCAGTTGCCAAGCCCCGGTGACCTGGCCGGCCACTCCCCGGGAGGGCGGGACAGAGCCGTCCGGGGCAGGTCGCAGCACCCGGTGCAAGCGGAGGGTCGTGCCGTCCGGGGTGGTCAGCCGGGTGCCGTCCTGGTCGTCGGTGGTGACGAAGTCCGTGGGGACGGTGCCTTGGCCGGTGTGGGACGCGACGACCTCCCGGTCGGGGGCATCGCTGATGTTCTGGTCCTGGGCCTGCGCCCGCCCCTCGATCAAGGCCGCGAACCGGTCGAGCAGCACGGGGTCGTGACAGCCGTCGTAGGCCCAGCGCCGCCCGAGCACGCCGTGCTCCATGGTGCCCACGAGGGCGTGCTCCGCCCCGTCGAGCGGGGCGCCGCGATAGGTGAGCGGCACCAGGTAGGTGGTCGGGTCAGGGCCGGAGGCGTCGGTGACGACGATGAACTCGATCCCGACCTCGCCCTGCGGGTCGTCCAGCCGGAACCCGCCGGCCTTGGCCGGCTTCGGTTCGTCCGTGCCACCGCGGTACCACGGACGGGAGGGCAGCCAGGAGGTGAGCAGCTCCAGCTTGCTCGGTTCGAGCGAGGTTTTGTGGATGACGGCCATGGCGAAGGTCCCTTCCGTTACGTCAGCCCGAACACACGGTTGCGACGCAGCTGCCCGGCGCACCACCGGAAGTGTCCGTCGCTGTCGTCCAGGCCGAACAGGTCGTAGGTGGTGAGTGCGTAGACGGCTTGATAGGTGGTGAGGGCGGCGGGTGAGTAGCCGAGCTCCTGCGCGAAGAGCCGGGTGAGTTCCGCGGTGTGCTCCTGGGCGTGCGGGCCGTACATGTCGCAGACGGCGGCGGTGACGGCGGCCTCGAAGGCCGGGTCGCCCGCGGTCGTGCAGAAACCGAAGTCGAGTACGGCGACGGGTCGGCCGGCCGTGTCGACGTGGATGTTGGGCGGCACGAGGTCACCGTGGATCACGGTGACCGGGGCGTCGGGCAGCGACCGCAGAGCGTTCAGCGTGTGCTCGACGCCGGCGGCGAAGCCGGGCACCCGCGCGGCGAGGGCGGCGCCGTGCCGGGCCGCGGCCCGGGCGACCAGGGCCGCGAGCGCGTCCTGAAAGCGGTCGTGGCCCTGCCAGAGGGGCCGGTCGTCGCCCTGGACGGTCAGCCTGCGCATCGCGTCCGTGCCCGGCACCGACGCCAGAGCGCGCAGGACGGCGAGCAGCGTGTCCTTGTGCCGGGCGGGCAGTTCGCGCTCGTAGTCCTCATGTGCGGAGTCGCCCCGCATCGGCACACCGGGCAGCTCACGTTCGTACGTCACCGCGATGCCCTGGTGTTCCTGGACGTCGAGGATCTCGGGGGTGGCGAAGGGCAGTCGGTGTGCCGCGATGTCCGCGTAGACCTGGCGGGTGAGCTCGGTCGGCGGTCTGACGGTCCACACCTTGGCGACCCGTCCGGCGCCCAGCCCGTAGACGACACCCTCGACACCGGCGCCGATACGGCGGGCCTCCGGGTGTCCGTGGTCGGCGAAGTATCCGGGCCAGGGGTCGGCGGGACGCGTTTCGTCGCTCCTGGAGGTCTCCACGCGCGCATTAGATCAGCCGCTGCACCAGCTCGGCCACGCGATTACAGGAGTGGTCACAGCAGCGGGGAACGTGCGCGGAGCTTCTCGTCCGTGCCGCCGAAGGGTGTCGACGGAACGGATGTTACCGGTAACATCACCATTCCCTGCCGTCGGCCGTACCTCGGAGTCCGCGTGACCGACCAGCCCGCCGCACAGCGCGCAAGCACCCTCTCCCCCGCACCGTCCGCCCCGGTCTTCAGTCGGCCCGCCACGGTCGCCTCCTGCGTGGGCTTCGTGCTCATGGGTGCGTTGCAGGCCCTGTACGGGCCCGCGATCCCCGGCTTCCGTGCGGAGTTCGGGCTCTCGCCGTCCGCCGCCGGGCTGGGGCTCAGTGCCCACTTCGTCGGTGGCGTGGCCGGTGTCCTGTTGTTCGACCGGCTCTACGGGCGGGTCGGCAACCGGCACCTCCTCGGCAGCTCCTACCTGCTGATGGCGGTCGGCGCGGCGGGTTTCGCGCTGGCGCCCGGCTGGCCCACCGCCCTGGCGGCGGCCCTGCTCGCCGGGCTCGGTTTCGGCGGCATCGACTACGGGCTCAACCAGCTGTTCGCCGTGGGCTTCGGCCACCGTTCGACCGCGATGCTGAACATCCTCCACGCCCACTTCGGCATCGGCGCCATCCTCAGCCCCGCCCTGATCGGCGTGGTCGGCTCCGAGCACTACCCGGCCGTCTTCCTCGGTTTCGCCCTCGCCAACCTGCCGTTGCTGCTGTGTCTGAGGGGCGTACGGAACGACGCGCCCGTCCCGGCCGGTGACGAGGCGAGCGGTGGGGCGGTCCTGCGGCGGAGCCTCGTCTCGGTGCTCGCCGTCTTCGTCGCTCTCTACGTCCTGCACGTGGGCATCGAGGCCGGTGTCGGCGGCTGGGAACCCACGCACCTGGAGACCGTCGGCTACGGCGCGGGCGTCGCCGCCACCGCCACCTCCGTGTACTGGCTGATGATGACCGTGGGCCGCTTCCTCGTCGCGCCACTCGCGCTGCGTTTCTCCGCCCAGGCGATCATCACCGTGTCCTGCGCGGGCATGACGGTGTGTCTGCTGGCCGCGTCCGTGCCGGTGCTGGCGCCGTACGCGTACGCCGGTGTCGGTCTGTTCATCGCGCCGATCTTCCCCACCGGGCTGCCCTGGCTGAACCGGGCCGCCCCGCGGGCCCGCAGAGCCGGTGCCCTCGTCATCGCCGCCTCGATGGTCGGCGGTGTCGTGGCGGGTCCGGCGCTGGGCAAGGCCATCGAGTGGTCGGATGTCCGCGCGGTGCCCCTGCTGCTGTGCGGTGTCTCGGCGCTGTGCCTGGCCGCGACGCTCTGGCTGATCCGCGTCACCCGCTCCCGCTGAAACGCCCATCGACGTCCCTTGACTTCCGCCCGCATCCCGAAGGGAAGCCTCCTCATGCCCGCCCTGACGACGACGTCCGACGGATTCCTGCTGCACGGCGAGCCGTTCCGGATCATCTCCGGTGCGCTCCACTACTTCCGTGTCCACCCCGGCCTGTGGTCCGACCGGCTGCGCAAGGCCCGGCTGATGGGCCTCAACACGGTGGAGACCTACATCCCGTGGAACCACCACCAGCCCGATCCCGACGGGCCTCTCGTGCTCGACGGCCTCCTCGACCTGCCCCGGTTCCTCCGACTCGCCCAGGACGAGGGGCTGCGCGTACTGCTGCGTCCCGGTCCGTTCATCTGTGCCGAGTGGGACGGCGGCGGCCTGCCCGACTGGCTGACGTCGGACCCGGACATCCGGCTGCGGTCCAGCGACCCGCGTTTCACCGGAGCCGTCGACCGCTACCTCGACCTGCTGCTGCCCGCGCTCCGGCCGCACCTGGCGGCGGCCGGAGGTCCGGTCATCGCCGTGCAGGTGGAGAACGAGTACGGGGCCTACGGCGACGACAGCGCGTATCTGAAGCACCTGGCCGACGCGTTCCGCTCCCGGGGTGTCGAGGAGCTGCTGTTCACCTGCGACCAGGCCGACGCCGAGCACCTGGCCGCCGGGAGCCTGCCGGGCGTGCTCACCGCCGGCACCTTCGGAAGCCGCGTCGAGCAGAACCTCGGGCGGCTGCGCGAGCACCGGAGCGAAGGCCCGCTGTTCTGCGCCGAGTTCTGGATCGGCTGGTTCGACCACTGGGGCGGACCCCACCACGTACGGGACGCGGCCGACGCCGCCGCCGATCTGGACCGGCTGCTGTCCGCCGGGGCGTCCGTCAACATCTACATGTTCCACGGCGGCACCAACTTCGGCTTCACCAACGGCGCCAACCACAAGCACGCCTACGAACCCACCGTCACGTCGTACGACTACGACGCCGCGCTCACCGAGTACGGTGACCCGGGCCCGAAGTACCACGCCTTCCGCGAGGTCATCGCCCGCCATGTCGGCGTCCCCGACGAGCCCGCCCCGGCTCCCGGGCCCAAACTGCCACCGGTCGACGTCGAGTTGGACGGCCGGGCACCCCTGCTTCCCCTCGCCGGCACGCTCACCGCTCCCGTCCGCACCGACGCCCCGGTGACCATGGGCGAGCTCGGACAGCACACCGGCTACGCGCTCTACCGCACCGTCCTTCCCGCCTCCGGTGACGGCCTGCTGCACTTCGCCGGCGGCGTCGGCGACCGTGCCCAGGTCTTCGTCGACGGCGCACCCGTCGGTGTCCTGGAGCGCGAGCGCCACGACGAGACGCTGCCGGTGCGCATCCCGCACCCGGGAGCCAGGCTCGAGGTGCTCGTCGAGAACATGGGTGGCGTCAACTACGGCCCCCGCATCGGCGCCCCGAAGGGCCTGCTCGGGCCCGCCTCCTTCAACGGCACCGTCCTGCGCGGCTGGGACTGCCACGCGCTGCCGCTGGACGACCTGGAGGCGGTGCCGTTCACCCCGGGCGACGGGACGGCGGTCACCGTGCCGGCCTTCCACCGCGGCACCTTCGAGGTGAACACGCCAGCCGACGCCTTCCTCGCCCTGCCCGGCTGGACGAAGGGACAGGCCTGGGTCAACGGCTTCCACCTGGGCCGCTACTGGAACCGCGGCCCGCAGCACACGCTGTACGTCCCCGCGCCGGTGCTGCGGCCGGGCGGCAACGAGCTGGTCCTGCTGGAACTGCACGGCACCACCGCCACCAGCGTCCAGCTCACCGACACGCCCGACCTCGGCCCGGAGAACACGTGGTGACCCCGCACCGGTTGCGCGTTCCCAAGTCCTCCGCTCTCCCGCTGACCGGCCACCTGCCCTTCGCGGACGCGCCGGGCGTACCCGACCCGATCGGGGTCACCAGCCGCTGGCTCACCCGTGGCGGCCGCCCCTGGTTCCCGGTCTCCGGCGAGTTCCACTACTCCCGCTACCCGGCCCGGGAGTGGGAGGAGGAGCTGCTGAAGATGAAGGCGGGCGGGGTGACCGCCGTCGCGTCCTACGTGATCTGGATCCACCACGAGGAGATCGAGGGACGGACCCGCTTCGACGGCGACCGCGACCTGCGTCGCTTCGCCGAGCTGTGCGCCCGCCACGGCCTGGACTTCATCCCGCGCATCGGACCCTGGTCCCACGCCGAGGTGCGCAACGGCGGCCTGCCCGACTGGCTGCTCGCCCGCGCCGCCACATCGCGCACCGACGATCCGGCCTATCTGGAGCCCGTGCGCGCCTGGTTCACGCAGATCGCCGGGCAGTTGCGCGGCCTGGACCGGGCGCACGGCGGCCCGATCGTCGCGATCCAGATCGAGAACGAGCTCTACGACCGGCCCGGCCATCTGCGCACCCTGAAGCGCCTGGCCCAGGAGGCCGGACTGAGCGCGCCCCTGTGGACGTCGACCGCCTGGGGCGGGGTCCAGCTTCCGGGCGAGGAACTGCTCCCTCTGTACGGCGGCTATCCGGAGGCGTTCTGGACGGAGGCGGACGGCGGCTGGCCCGACACCTGCCGCAAGCACTTCTTCTTCACCCACGAGCGCGACGACGAGGGCATCGGCGCCGATCTGCGGCCCACGGCCGTGCGCGGCGCCGACCCCGTACCGGTGGACCGCTTCCCGTGGGCCACCTGCGAGTTGGGCGGCGGCATGGCGGTGGCCTACCACCGGCGACCCCGGGTCGAGGCCGCCGACGTGGGTGCACTCGGGCTCACCAAGATCGGCTGCGGTTCGGTGTGGCAGGGCTACTACATGTTCCACGGCGGCACGAACCCGCCCGGCGAGCTGACGTCCCTTCAGGAGTCGCACGCGACCGGCTACCCCAACGACCTGCCCGTCCTGTCCTACGACTTCCAGGCCCCGCTCGGCGAGTACGGCCAGGTGCGGCCCTCGTACCACGAACTGCGGCTCCAGCACCTGCTGCTGGCCGACTTCGGGCACCGGATCGCGCCCATGGAGTCCGTGCTGCCCGAGCGGCTGCCGGCCGGGCAGCACGACCGGGACACGCTGCGCTGGGCCGTCCGCAGCGACGGCACCTCGGGCTTCCTGTTCGTGACCAACCACCAGCCGCACGAGCCGCTGCCCGACCACCCGGACACGGCCTTCACGGTCGGCTTCCCGGACGCACCGACGCTGACGCTGCCGAGCGTTCCCGTCACCGTGCCCTCCGGCGCCTGCTTCTGCTGGCCCCTGCGGCTGGACGTGGCCGGGCTGCGGCTGGAGTGGGCGACCGCGCAGCCGGTGTGCACCGTCGAGGCGGGCGGGCGTACGGTCCTGGTGCTGGCCGCGACCGACGGCGTCGCGCCCGAACTCGCCCTGGACGCGGACACGGTGGCGTCCGTCGCGACACCCACCGGGGAGGTCACGCCGATCGGCGGCAGGGTCCTGGTCAGCGGAGTGCGGCCCGGCACCGACGCCCTGGTCGAGGTGGACGCCGCCGACGGTTCACGCGTCGGGCTGCTGGTCCTGGACGCGGGGACGGCCCGTACCGTCTACCGGGGTGACGCCTGGGGAGCCGAGCGGCTGGTGCTGTGCGGGGACGGAGTCGTCTTCGACGGTGACGAGGTACGGCTGCACAGCCCGGCCGCCGAGCCGTCGTTCGCGGTGCTGCCCGCGCCGGATGCCGTCCCGGTCGTGGCGGGGGCGCGGGTGCGGGCGGTGGCGGACGGCGTGTTCACCCGCTACACGATCGGGGCCGCGCCCCTCGCGGACACCGCGGTGCCCGTCACCCTGGTCAGGCCCGCCGGTCCAGCGCCCGAGCCGGTGACCGGCGTGCAGGGGCGGGCGAGCGTACCGGCGGACAAGTACGTGGAGACGGCGGCCGCCGAGTACCACGTCGACGTACCGGAAGACCTGCTCCGGGCGCCCGCCGGTGTCCTGCTGCGGCTGCGCTGGACGGGCGACCTGGCCCGGGCCTATGTAGGGGACGTCCTGGTCGCCGACCAGTTCTACTCGGGCCGGGTCTGGGACATCGGCCTGGACCGGCTGCCGGTGGAGGAGGTACGGGCGCGGGGTCTGCGGATGAGGGTACTGCCGCTGGCCGCGGAGGCTCCTGTGCATGTACCGGGGCAGGCGGGTGACGACTGGCGTGCGGCCGGGGTGCGGCACGCCGAGTGGGTGGTCACGCGCTCGTGGACGGTGCGGGCCGGCTGAGAATCCCGCGGGCCCCGCCCGGCCTATGCTGTGCTCCTGCCGGGCGGGGTCAGGACCGCCGTAACCGACGCCGAGGAATCACCCGCCATGACACCGAGCGCCACCGACAGCCCTGTCCCCAAGGGCCGCAGCCGGCGCAACTTCGCGGGGGCGCGGCCGGTGATGGCCGACGTGGCCCGGATGGCCGGCGTCTCCAAGCAGACCGTCTCCCGGGTGCTCAACGACCATCCGGCCGTCCGCCCCGAGACGCGCGAGGCGGTCCTGGACGCCATGCGCACGCTCGGCTACCGGCCCAGCCGCAGCGCGCGCTCGCTGGCCAGCGGCCGGACGCGGATGCTGGGGGTCATCTCCTTCGACGCCGCCCGGTACGGGCCCGCCTCCATCCTGACGGCCATCAACACCGCGGCCCAGGAGGCCGGTTACCTGGTGAGCTCCATCGCGCTCGACACGGCCGACCACGACACCGTCGTGGAGGCCGTGAACCGGCTGTCGGCCGAGGGCGCCGACGGCGTCATCGCGATCGCCCCGCAGCAATGGGTGGGCCGGGCCCTGGCGGAGACCGACCTCGGGACTCCCCTGGTGGTGCTGGAGAGCGCCCTCGACGACAGCACGCCCCTGGTCACCGGCGACTCCCGCACCGGTGCCCGCAAGGCGACCGAGCACCTCCTCGGCCTCGGGCACGCCACGGTCTGGCACATCGCGGGTCCCGCGGGCTGGAGCTCCGCCGACCACCGCCTGGCGAGCTGGCAGTCGACGCTCCAGGCGGCCGGCGCCGACATCCCGGCCCCGCTCGCCGGGGACTGGAGCGCCGACTCCGGGTACGACCTGGGCCGCCGGCTGGCCCGGCGCCCGGAGGTGACGGCGGTGTTCGCCTCGAACGACCAGATGGCCCTGGGCCTGCTGCACGCCCTGCACGAGTCCGGGCGGTCCGTCCCCGGGGACGTCAGCGTCGTCGGCTACGACGACATCCCCGAGGCCGCGCATCTCCTGCCGCCGCTGACCACCGTCCGCACCGACTTCGCCGAGATCGGCACCCGTTCCCTGCGGCTCCTCCTGGACCGCATCGACGGCCCAGGGGGACGGCCCCGCGTCGACACGCTCGTCCCCGTGGACCTCGTGGTGCGGGCCAGCAGCGGTCCGGCGCCGACGCGCTGACGGAGACTCAGCCGGTCCCCTTGGTGGCGGCGCGCTGCCAGGCCGACTCCCTCAGCAACCGCAGGCCGTTCAGCCCGACGAGGACCGTGGAGCCCTCGTGGCCCGCGACGCCCAGCGGCAGCGGCAGGTTTCCGGCCAGGTCCCAGACGACGAGACCGGCGATGAACACCCCGGCGATGACGAGGTTCTGGACGACCAGCCTGCGCGCGCGCCGGGACAGGGCGACGGTGGTGGGGACCGCCGCGAGTTCGTCGCGCACGATCACGGCGTCGGCGGTCTCCAGGGCGAGGTCGGAGCCCGCCCGGCCCATGGCGACCCCGGTGTGGGCGGCGGCCAGGGCGGGAGCGTCGTTGACGCCGTCCCCGACGACCAGCACCTTGCGGCCAGCGCTCTCCAGCTCCTGCACGGCGGCCATCTTGTCCTGCGGCAGCAGCCCGGCGCGGACGTCGGTGATGCCGGCATCGGCGGCGAGGTGCGCGGCGGCCCGGGGGTTGTCGCCGGTGAGAAGCACCGGGGCGGTGCCGGTGAGCGTGGTGAGCGCGGCGACGGTGGCGGCGGCGTCCGGGCGCAGCCGGTCGGCGATGCCGAGCAGCCCGGCGGGGGCGCCGTCGACGAGGACGAGGACAGCGGTACGGCCGGACTCCTCCAGTTCCTCGGCGACGGCGGTGACCGTGTTGCCGGTGCCGTCCAGCAGGCGGGCCGGGGCACCGACGGCGACGCCCCGGCCGTTCACGACGGCGGTCACTCCCACGCCGGGCGCGGAGGTGAAGTCCTCAGCGCCGGGCAGGTCGAGACCGCGCTCGCGGGCGGCGTCCACGACCGCCCGGGCCAGCGGATGCTCACTGGGCCGCTCGGCCGCCGCCGCCAGCGTCAGCAATGCGGCTTCGTCCAGGCCGGACCCGGGCAGCGGCCGGACATCGGTGACCCGCGGGCTGCCCTCGGTCAGCGTCCCCGTCTTGTCCAGCGCGACCGCGTCCACCTGGCCGAGCCGCTCCATCACCACGGCCGACTTCACCAGCACGCCGTGCCGTCCGGCGTTGGCGATGGCCGACAGCAGCGGCGGCATGGTGGCCAGCACGACCGCGCACGGAGAGGCCACGATCATGAACGTCATGGCGCGCAGCAGCGCCTCGGTGAGCTGCTCGCCGAAGGCGAGCGGCACCAGGAAGACGGCCAGGGTCGCGGCCACCATGCCCAGCGAGTAACGCTGTTCGACCTTCTCGATGAACAGCTGCGTGGGCGCCTTGGTCTCGGACGCCTCCTCCACCATCCGGACGATCCGGGCGATCACCGAGTCGGACGCGTCGCGCTCGACGCGGACCCGCAGGGCGCCGGTGCCGTTGAGGGTGCCCGCGAAGACCTCGTCGCCCGGCTCCTTCGCCGCGGGGAGCGGCTCGCCGGTGATGGTCGCCTGGTCCACGTCACTCGCCCCGTCCAGCACGCGGCCGTCGGCGCCGACACGCTCACCGGGGCGGACGAGGACGGTGTCGCCGACCGCCAGCTCCTCAACGGGGACGGTCTGTTCACCGCCGTCCGGGGTCAGCCGGGTGGCCGTGGCGGGGGCGAGATCGAGCAGGCCGCGGACGGAGTCGGCGGTGCGGGCGGTGGCCAGCGCCTCCAGCGCGCCGGAGGTGGCGAAGATGACGATGAGCAGGGCGCCGTCCATGACCTGCCCGATCGAGGCCGCACCCAGGGCGGCGACGACCATGAGCAGGTCGACGTCGAGGGTGCGTTCCTTCAGCGCCTTGAGCCCTTCCCAGCCCGGCTCCCAGCCGCCCGTGGCGTACGACAGGGTGTAGAGCGGGCCCCAGGTCCAGGCGGGGGCGCCGGTCAACTGCAAGGGCAGCGCGAGCAGGAAGAAGACGGTGGCGGCGGTGGCCCAGCGCGCCTCGGGGAGCGCCAGGACGCGGGTACGCCGCCGGGGCGCGGCCCCGGTGCGGGCGGGCTCGGCCCGCTCGACCGGCTGCGGCGTGAGCGTGGAGGTCATCGGAGGTCCTTCAGGCGGGGGCGCGTGCCTCCCCACCATACAGGAACAGATGAAGACTGATTCATGCGTTCATTCGCGGCAGCTCCTGCTCGGAATCCAAGCAGGAGCCCCGCTCGCGGGCGTCAGCCGCTGTGCACGCCGACCTCACGGAGCGAGTAGCCCCAGTCGGTGCCGCGTTCCAGCCCCTGGACGCGCACGTACCTGGCCGGTGTGCCGGCGAATCTCGCGGTGTCCAGACCACCGTCGCCCGCTGTCATGGACGAGGCGGTTCGCCAGTTCACTCCGTCGGTGGAGAGCTCGATACGGTACGACTTCGCGTACGCGCGCTCCCAGTCGAGGGTGACCCGCTTGACGAGCCGCGTGGACCCGAGGTCGAGCTGGTACCACTGGTCGTCGCTCCAGTCGCTCGCCCAGCGAGTGCCGCCGTCGCCGTCGACGGCCCGCTGCGGCTTGTAGCTCGTGAACAGGCTCCACTCCGAGGAACTGGCCGACGCGGTGGAGCCGTTCGCGAGATTGCCGGGGGCCTCGTGGTTCTCGGAGGCCCCCCAGGTGCCGAGGTAGGACTCGGCGCCGCGGAAGAGGTCGTCCACCACGTCCTGGCCACCGACCCGGCGGATGTCCTCGATCCAGTCCGGGACGAGGCCGTAGTGGGCGGCTCCGTCGGTGTTCAGGTCCCAGGTGCGCTCGCCGGTGGTCTGCCGGTCGATGACGGAGCCGCCGTCGACGCTCTTGAAGGGGTACGTGACCTTGTCGGGGACGTCCGCGCCGCGCGGGGCCGGCCAGCCGCCGACGCCGTTCATGTCGGTGCCGTAGCCGTAGCCCACGCCGTACTTGTCGCGCAGGGCGTCCGTGCGCTTCGCCTCCGAGACGAAGCCCTCGGAGCCGTGCATGTACTGGGCGATGAAGCCGCCGAGGCCGTAGACCCGCTCGGTCCAGTCCATGTCCATCCAGCTGTGCGAGGAGAGCACGCCGGGGTAGGACTCGGCCTCGAAGATGTCGAGCACCCGGCCGGTGGCCTTGACGCTCATGTGGTCGATCTCGAGCATCATCCCGCGCTGCATCATGCCGCGGACGGCGTACTCGCCGAGTTCGGTGAGTCCGCGGACGTTGCACTGCGCGTCAGCGCTGTACGAGGGGACCTCCTGGCCCGCCGGGAGCCTCTTCTCGGCTTCGGGCGCCGAGGCGTTGCCGATGGGATTGTCGGCTTGCGGCCCGGTGCACTTCTCCGTCTTCCAGTAGGTGCCCGTCGACAGGAACTGGCCGACGTTGATGGCCGTTCCGAGCGCGCCCGAGTCGAAACGGACACCGCACAGCGCGTTGTCGAACTTGTGGCACAGGAACATGCTGCGCACGCCCAGCGCGTACAGCTCGTCCAGGCCCTTGTCGATGTCGGCCCTGCTGCACTGCGCGATGTCCAGGATCTGCTTGCAGCCGAAGGGCTCGGAGGTCTCGACGCCGAGGACGACCGCCAGCTTGCCCTGCTCGATGACCTCACGGGCCTGCGTGCTGTCGGTGACGATCCGGAACCAGCCCTTGCCGGGTCCGCCGTACATCTTGTCGACGAAGGCCTGCATGTCGTACGTCAGCTTGGCCTGGAGCCGGATGGACGTCATCTCGTCGCAGCCACGGTCCTTGAAGAAGTAGACGGAGCAGATGACGCCGTTGGTGACGAGGTCGTTGACCAGCACCCGCTGGCCGCCGCGCCAGGCCCGCTCCACCCAGGCGTAGTAGTTCTGCTGATGGGTCAGCGAGTCGTGGGCCGGCCAGTCCTTGAAGGTGGGCCAGCCGACCGGGTCGTGTTTGCCGTCGCCGCCCTTGGTGATGAAGTCGAAGACCGCGAGCGAGCCGTCCGGGTAGTGCTCGGGGCAGTCTTTGAGCGCGTCGGCGACGCCCCGCTCGGAAAACGGCTTTCCGCAGATCAGACGGCCGCCAAAGCCCTCGTTGGCGAAAATGTGGTCGTGCGCGTCGACGAAGCCGCGCACTTCGCCCTTGGCGTCGGTGCCGGTGAAGGGCTCGCCCGTGACGTTGACCTGAGAGTCCGGCGCGGGCCGTGCGGTCGGGTTCCACCAGTCGTCTCCGGCCGCCGAACTGGGCGTCGGGCCCAGCGCGACGGCCAGGACGAACAGAAGGAGCGACACGACGGTGACGTTCTTGCGTCGGCGGTACGGGCGTCCTGCACTGGTCACGGCCCACGTCCTCGGTCGGGGGGTGGCGGGGTCGACGTACCGGCCGCCCGGGCCCCGAAGGCCCGGGACCGATGGCCGGGTTGTCATGACCTCATCCAAGGGTCCGACGAGGATGGCCACTGCCGCGTCACGAGTCAAGAGCCCGTGACCGATGACCTACTGACGGGTCATCGGATCGCCGCCGCAGGCACAGCGCGAACCCCCTGGTGCCACCGGCACCAGGGGGTTCGACACCGTCAACGCACAGGCACCGCGACGTACTGGTACTCCAGGAACTCCTCGATACCGACACGGCCGCCCTCGCGTCCGAGGCCGGACTGCTTGACCCCGCCGAACGGCGCGGCCGGGTTGGAGACGAGGCCGGTGTTCAGGCCCACCATGCCCACCTCCAGCCCCTCGCTGACGCGCAGCCCGCGGTCCAGACCCTGGGTGAAGACGTAACCGACCAGACCCCAGGGCGTGTCGTTGGCGCGGCGCAGGACCTCGTCCTCGTCGTCGAAGGTGAGGATCGCCGCGACGGGGCCGAAGATCTCCGTGTCCATCAGGCGGCTCTCGGGGGAGACATCCGTGAGCACGGTCGGCGGGTAGAAGCAGCCCGGCCCTTCGGGCGTACGGCCGCCGACGAGGACCCGGGCGCCGCGCTCCACCGCGTCGGTGACGAGTTCCTCGACCTTGCCGCGTCCGGTCCTGTCGATCAGCGGGCCGACATCGACTCCGTCGCGGGTACCGGGACCCACGACGAGCGCGCCCATCCGCTCGGCGAGCCGCCGGCCGAACTCCTCCGCGACCGACCGGTGCACGAAGAAACGGTTCGCGGCGGTGCATGCCTCGCCCATGTTGCGCATCTTGGCGACCATCGCGCCGTCCACGGCCACGTCCAGATCGGCGTCGTCGAAGACGATGAACGGCGCGTTGCCGCCCAGCTCCATCGACGTCCGCACGACGGTGTCGGCGCTCTGGGCGAGCAGGATGCGGCCGACGCCCGTCGAACCGGTGAAGGACAGCTTGCGGATCCGGCCGCCGCGCAGGAGGGGTTCGCAGACCTCGCCGGCGCGGGAGGTGGTCACGATGTTCAGCACACCGTCCGGGAGCCCGGCCTCCTTGAGGATCCCGGCCAGGGCCAGGCTGGAGAGGGGGGTCTGCGGGGCCGGCTTGAGGATCATCGTGCAGCCCGCCGCGATGGCCGGGCCGATCTTGCGGGTGCCCATGGCCAGCGGGAAGTTCCACGGCGTGATCAGCAGGCAGGGGCCCACCGGGCGGCGGGACAGCAGCATGCGATTGCGTCCGTCGGGCAGCGTGCCGTAGCCGCCGTCGATGCGGACGGCCTCCTCGGAGAACCAGCGGAAGAACTCGGCGGCGTACGCCACCTCTCCCCTGGCCTCGGCGAGCGGCTTGCCCATCTCGGACGTCATCAGGTGGGCGAGCTCGTCCGTGCGCTCGAGGATGAGCTCGTGGGCGCGGCGCAGGATCTCGCTGCGGGCCCGGGGCGCGGTACGTGCCCAATCGGCCTGGGCCTGGACGGCGGCCTGCTCGGCGAGCCGTGCGTCCTTGGGGCCGGCGTCGGCGACGTGGCAGAGGATCTCGCCGGTGGCGGGGTCGTCGACGGGCATGGTGGCGCCGTCCGCGGCGTCCACCCAGGCGCCACCGATGAACAACTGGTTCAGTACCTCGGTCATGACGTCTCTCCTGTTCGATCGGCGGCGGGATCCAGGAGTTCCGCGAGGTGCAGGGCGCGGATGTCCCGGTCGCCGGCGAGGTGGTCGATCTGGGTGGCGCAGCTGAAGCCGTCGGCGACGACGGTGCGTCCGTCGAGGTTGTCGATGCGGGGTTTGAGGGCGAGGTCGGCGACGGCCATGGAGGTGTCGTAGTGCTCTGCCTCGAAGCCGAAGTTGCCGGCGAGTCCGCAGCAGCCCTCGGCCTCGTCGACGCCTCCCACGCCGAGCCGGCGCAGCAGGTCGGCGGGGCGGCTGCCCTTGAAGGTGGCGTACTCGTGGCAGTGGGTCTGCAGGACGACGTTCTCGGGCAGCGGCGGCGGGCTCCAGTCCTGGTCGGCGAGGTCGGTGAGGGCCCCGGTGAAGGTCTGGACGCGGCTCGCCACGCGCTGGGCGGCCTCACTGCCGAGCAGTTCGGGGACGTCTCGCTTCAGCGCGGCGGCGCAGCTCGGCTCGGCCACGATGATCGGCCGGTCGTCGCCGGTGTCGAGCGCGGCAACCGTGCGGGCCATGATCCTGCGGGCCACGGAGAGCTGGCCGGTGCTGACCCAGGTCAGTCCGCAGCACAGCCCGTCCTGAGGCGCGCAGGAGATACCGGCGTCGGCGAGCACGCGGCTCGCGGCTCCCGCGACCTGGGGACGGAAGGCGCGGGTGAAACTGTCGACGAAGAGCACGGCCTTCGCCTGCTCCGTGGTTCCGGCCGCGCGCAGTGTCTTGCGCAGGGTGCGGCGGGAGGCGAAGGCGGGGATCCTCCGCTTGGTCGTGACGCCGCCGAGGCGGGCGAGGAGCTTGCCGAGCGGCCCGCGCAGCAGTGCGTTGACCGGCCGGGCGGCGTATCCGGCCAGGGCGGAGGTCTTGGGCAGCCAGCCCAGTGAGTAGTGGGAGCGGGGACGCAGGCGGCCCTTGTAGTGCTGGTGGAGGAACTCCGCCTTGTAGGTGGCCATGTCGACGCCGACCGGGCAGTCACTGGAGCAGGCCTTGCACGACAGACACAGATCGAGGGCGTCCTTGACCTCGGTCGAGCGCCAGCCGTCGGTGACGGCCTCGCCGCGCACCATCTCCTGGAGCATGCGGGCCCGGCCGCGGGTGGAGGCGTTCTCCTCGCCGGTGGCCCGGTAGCTCGGGCACATCACGCCGCCGGAGTCGCTGCGGCAGCGGCCCACACCGACGCAGCGGCGTACCGCGCCCGCGAAACCGTCCTCGTCATGCGGGAAGCCGAACGTCGTCTCCAGCAACGGGAGTTCACGCAGCGCGAGGTCGGCATCCAGCGGGGCCGGATCGACGATCACGCCGGGGTTCAGCAGACCCTCGGGATCGAAGGTCTTCTTGAACGAGGCGAACGCGGCGATCATGCGGTGGCTGTACATGACCTCCAGCAGCTCACTACGGGCGCGTCCGTCGCCGTGCTCTCCCGACAGCGTGCCGCCGTGCTCGACCACCAGCGCGGCCGCCTCGGTCAGGAAGCGCCGCATGACCGTCCGGCCGGCCTCGGTCGCCGGATCGAAGTCGATGCGCACGTGGACGCAGCCCGCGCCGAAGTGCCCGTACAGCACGCCCGTCAGGTCGTGCGAGGCCAGCAGTTTGCGGAAGTCGCGCAGGTAGGCGGCGAGGTTCTCGGGGGCGACGGCAGCGTCTTCCCAGCCGGGCCAGGACTCCCCGCCGTCCACGAGGCGGGCGGCCAGCCCGGCCCCGTCCTCGCGCACCCGCCACAGCGAACGCCGCTCGGCCGGGCTCTCCACGACCCGGCCGCCGGTCATCCGCCCCCGGGCCTTGAGAGCGTCGAGGAGCTCGGCGGCGCGGGCGTTCACCGCTGCCTGGTCATCGCCTTCGAGCTCGACGTACAGCCAGGCGCGGCCCTCGGGCAGGCCGGTGACGGAGTCCGGGCCGCGGCGGGCGCGCATGGTGGCGACGATCGCCTCGTCCATGCCCTCGACCGCGCTGGGCGACCAGCGCAGGATCTCCGGCACGTCCTCGGCCGCCTCGACCACGTCCTCGTAGCCGAGCGTCAGCAGTGTGGAGGCCTGTGCGGTCGCCACCAGGCGGACCGTCGCGGCGGTGACGACCGCACAGGTGCCTTCGGTGCCCACCAGGGCACGGACCAGGTCGAACCCGTTCTCCGGCAGCAGGTGGTGCAGCTGGAAGCCGGAGACCTGACGCGGGATCCGGCCCAGCTCGGTCCGGATCAGCGCCATGTTGTCCTCGACCAGCCGCCTGAGGCCGGATTCGAGCCGGGCGACGCGCCGCACAGCCTCCGCGTCGCCCGGCTCGGCGGCACGCAGCCCGGAGTGGTCGGCGACGGCCCGCACGCCGTCGGCCGTCACGATCTCCAGGGCCTCGACGTGGCCGCTGGTCCGCCCGTCACGCACCGACCGGTTGCCGCACGCGTCGTTGCCGATCATGCCGCCGAGGGTGCAGCGGCTGTGCGAGGACGGGTCGGGTCCGAAGTCGAGCCCGTGCAGGGCGGTCGCGCCGCGCAGCGCGTCGAGGACGACACCGGCCTCCACGCGCGCGGTACGGGCCTCGACGTCGATGTCCAGGATCCGATTCATGTACCGGGAGAAGTCCAGAACGACTCCGAGCCCGACGGCGTTGCCGGCCATGCTGGTGCCGCCGCCCCGGGCCGTGACCGGAACATCCGCCTCCCGGCAGGCCCGCAGCACCGCGACCACGTCGTCGGCGGTGCGCGGGAAGGCCACCGCCCGCGGCAGCACACGGTAGTTGGAGGCGTCGTAGGCGTAGGGGCCGGTCGCCCCCGGGCCGGTCTCCACCCGCAGACCGGGCGCGATCTCGGCGATCCGGGCCGTGAGACCCGCCAGGTCGCGGGTGGCGGTGGTCATCGGTCCGCCGCTCCGGAGGTGCCGGCCTCGACGGCGTTCGCCCAGGCCTGGAGGCCCTCGTCCACGCCCGCCTCGTCGATGACGAGCGCCGGGATCATGCGGACCACCTGGTTCCAGGCGCCGCACAGCAGCAGGAGCAGGCCCTCGTCGATGGCGGCGCGCTGCACACGGGCGGCGGTCTCGGGGTCGGGGCTGCCGTCCTCGGTGACGAACTCGGTGGCGAGCATGAGTCCGAGGCCGCGGACATCGCCGATGCCCGGGGTCCGGTCGGCCACCGCCTCCAGGCCGTGGCGCAGCCGCTTGCCCATCGCCTCGGCGTTCTCGACGAGCTTCTCGTCCCGCACGACGTCGAGGGTCGCGCAGGCCGCGGCGCAGGCGACGGCGTTGGCGCCGTACGTGCCGCCCTGCGAGCCGGGCCACGCCTTGGCCATCAGTTCCTCGGAGGCGGCGATGCCGGAGAGGGGGAAGCCGCTGGCCAGGCCCTTGGCGGTGACGAGGATGTCCGGGGTGACGCCGAAGTGGTCGTGTCCCCAGAAGCGTCCGGTGCGGCCGACGCCGGTCTGCACCTCGTCGAAGATCAGCAGGAA
Organism: Streptomyces coeruleofuscus; assembly: GCF_039532725.1. Lineage (NCBI taxonomy): Bacteria > Bacillati > Actinomycetota > Actinomycetes > Kitasatosporales > Streptomycetaceae > Streptomyces > Streptomyces coeruleofuscus. Next base: position 109,531 of record NZ_BAAASE010000014.1, on the reverse strand, counting down.
GCCGTGCCGGTCCGCCCGCTCGCGCAGCCCCTCGACGAAGGCGCGGTTCGCGGGCACGTAACCGCCCTCGCCGAGCACCGGCTCGACGATGATCGCGGCCGTGTCGGCGGGCGAGGAGATCGTCTGGAGGGTGTAGTCGAGCTCCTTCAGCGCGAAGCGGGTGGCGGTCTCCTCGTCCCAGCCGTACCGGAAGGGCGTCGGGAACGGGGTCACGACCACGCCGCTCATCAGCGGGGAGAAACCGGACCGGAAGCGGATGCCGGAGGTGGTCATGGAGGCGGCGGCGACGGTACGGCCGTGGAAGCCGCCGTGGCAGACCAGGACGTTGGGGCGGCCGGTGGCCTGGCGGGCCAGCCGCAGTGCCGCCTCCACGGCCTCGCTGCCGGAGTTGGTGAAGAACAGGCTGTCGAGGCCGGCCGGCAGGACCTCGCCCAGCTTGTCGACGAGGCGGCGCAGCGGCTCGTGCATGACGGTGGTGTACTGGCCGTGGATCAACGTGCCCACCTGCTCCTGCGCCGCCGCCACGACCTTGGGGTGGCAGTGCCCGGTGCTGGTGACGCCGATGCCGGCGGTGAAGTCGAGGTAGCGGCGGCCGTCCTCACCGTAGAGGTGGACGCCCTCGCCACGGGCCGCCATCACGGGTGTGGCCTGGCGAAGGTGCGGTGACAGTGCGGTCATGGTGTCTCCCGGCCGTACGTCGAGGGGTGGTTGCTTGGCTCAGCTCCGGTAACCGAGCATCCAAGCCTCCGCGAGGGGCGACAACGCGTGATCTGTCCAGCCGGAACGCGTTGTTCGGACGTTGTGTCAACCTCCGAACCCCTCGGGTCCCCCCTGCCCCTGCCGTGGACAGCCCTTGCGCAGGTCAGTGCCGCTTGTCAGAGTGACCGGGCGAGCAGGGAGTCACCGTGAACGAGAACGATCCGAAGGCCCCGGCCGGTCGCCCGCCGACCGTCGCCGACGTGCTGGCCCTGCCCGTCCTGGCCGCCGGACAGCCCCAGGTCGTCGCCGGGCTGCCGTACCTGGACCAGCCGGTGCGCTGGGTGCACATCACCGAGCTGACGGATCCCGCGTCCTTCCTCAAGGGCGGGGAGCTGGTCCTGACGACGGGCATGCCCCTGCCCGAGGACGCCGCGGGGGTCCGCCGGTACGTCGACGAACTCACCGACGTGGGAGCGGCCGCCCTGGTCATCGAACTGGTACGGCGCTACCACCGCCCGCCCGACGCCCTCGTGCAGGCCTGCCGCGCCCGGGGGCTCCCGCTGGTCACCCTCGCCCGGGACGTCAACTTCCTGGAGGTCACCCAGGTCGTCCACGCGCTCATCCTCGGCAACCAGGCCGAGGCGATGCGACGGACCCAGCGGATCCACGAGGCGTTCACCGCGCTGACGCTGCGCGGCGCGGGCCCGGAGGACGTGGTGCGCGCGGCGGCGGAGATGAGCGGCCGCACGGTCGTCCTGGAGAACCTGGCGCACCAGGCACTGATCTGCGAGCCGTCGGGGAGCACGGTGCGGGAGGCGCTCACCGGCTGGGAGCAGCGCTCCCGGGCCACCGAGCCGGGCGACCACACGCAGGTGGGCGGTCCGGAGGGCTGGCTGACCGCGCCGGTGTCCTACCAGGGTGAACGCTGGGGCCGGCTGGCCATGCTCCGGGCTCCCGACGACGGACCGGTCTTCGGGCCGGAGCACGTCACCGTCCTGGAGAGGACGGCGATGGCGCTGACCGTCGCCCGCCTCATCCACGCCACTCCGTGGGAACACACGGCCCACCGCAACGCCCTGCGGGAACTGGCGGAACAGCGCCACCACTCCCCCGCGGACGCCCGTGCCCGCTGCGCCGCGCTGGGCCTGCCCACCGAGGACAGCCGGTACGTGGCTCTCCTCGTCGACCTGGGCCCTGGTGTGTCGGGGACCGAGCCGGAGTCCCGACTGCACCGGGAGCTCAGGTCGGCGGGGATCCCGGCGCTCGTCGGGGAGATCTCCCCCGGCCGCCTCGGTGTCCTGCCGGCCCTGCGCGCCGCCCAGCCCTGGCGTCCGGTGGCCGAGCGCCTGAGCCGCACGGCCCTGGGCCTGTCCCCGGAGGCGCTCGTGAGTGTCGGCTCGGAGGTGACGGACCTCGCCGACATCACCCGTTCCTTCCGGGAGGCGGCCCGTGTCATAGAGGCCACCCCGCCCGGCCAGCCCCTTCCCCCGGACCGCTCCTTCCACGAGTTGCCGGACATCGACCTGCGCCGTCTGCTGTACGCCCTGCGCGAGGACACCCGGATCCAGGACTACACCGAACGGCGGCTCGGCCGGCTCATCGACCACGACACCCGGCACGGCACCGACCTGATGACGACGCTCGGCCACTACCTGGACGCCGCCGGCAACAAGACCACCGCTGCCCGCCGCGGCGGCCTGTCCCGGGAGACCATGTACCAGCGCCTGCGCACCATCGAGCGCCTCCTCGACACCGACCTCGAATCCGGCGAACGGCGCACCGAACTCCACGTGGCGCTCACGGCGTTGCGCGTACTGCGCGACGGCTGAGCATCAGTGGGGCCGAGGCCCCGCCTGCCGGACCAGCCGCCACTCCTGCGAGCCGTCCGCGGCCTCGTTCCGGAGGGTCAGCGGCGCCCCCCGGGACGCACCGGTCAGGTACAGGTCCGGGTTCTTCGCCGCCTGGAACCGGTAGTAGCCGTCGTCGGTCCTGATCACGTTCCAGGTGCCGGTGGCGTCGTCGTCGACCCACTGGCCGATGCGCTGCCCGGCGGAGGCGGTCCCGGTCCAGATCGCCGCCGCCCGGCCGCCCGACTTGTTCAGCAGGGTCGTACCGCCCTGCGGCCGGGTCACCACGTGCCAGTACTGGGTGTCCTTGTCCGTGGCCGAGCCGGCGTCCTCCAGGCGGACGTCGGGGACGTCACCGTTGCCGATGTTGGCGTCGTTGGTCCTGCCGCCGGTGCCGATGACCTGGCCGGTCCGGCGGTTGACGAGCCGGTGGTAGGCGCCGTCCGAGTGGCCGAGGTCGACCTCGGCGTGGGCGATCACCGACGTGTCCTGGTTGTTCAGGATCACGATGCGGCCGGTGCCGGCGACGTACTGGAGATCGCGGCTGTAGCCGGCCCGCGAGGTCGTCTGGTACTCCTTCCACACCCCGTCGCTGCGGCCGCCGTCGTTGACCCAGACGTTGCCGCTGCCGGCCGCGTTGTAGACCAGGCGCCCGTCGGGGAGCCGGATGACGACGGGGCTGCCGCCGGTGGCGAGGGGGCGGGAGCCGGTGTCGACCGGCAGGGAGGTGACGCCCTCTCCGGTGGGAGACCCGCGGTGGAAGACCAGCGGGTCGTCGGCGAGTACGTACCTGGTGTTGGCTCCGCCGCCCCAGTACTCGAAAGTGAGCAGCCACTTGCCGTCCGACGTCCGCACGACGTTCGTCATGCCCGGTCGCCCGCCGCCGATCTGGGTCTTGCCGCCGCCCATGTCCTGGGTGTGTCCCGCGACGTCCACGACGGGCTCGCTCCACCGGGCGGCGCGTCCGTCCCACGTCTTGTGCACGAGGATCTGGCCGTGCGAGTCCGGCGCGGTGTCGTTCGCGGGATCCGGTACGGGCACGCCGGTGACGGGGTCGAAGCCGAGGTAGTCGTTCTCGTCGGAGTAGTAGCAGACGAGCCGGCCCTCGTGGACCATCAGATACGGCTCCCAGAGCGGGTCCACCTGCCGGTGCGTGTTCGCTGCGGCGACGTTCCTGCCGACCGCGCCCGCGCTGCCGCCCTGCCAGCCGCCCGTCGCGATGACGTTGACGACCTTCCACGACCTGCCCTCGTCCGTGCTGGAGTACAGCGCGATCGCCAGGTCCTCGCGGTCCCCGTCGTTGGACGGCGTCCAGTCCGGGTCGGCCGCCTTGTGCTCCCGGTAGTACTGGTCGTCGCCGGACACGACGCTCGCGAGCAGCAGCGTGCCCTTCTTCAGCTTCCCGACCGTCTGGGGGAGCACGTAGAGGTACGGGTTGGTCCAGTTGCTCGTGTACTTGGCGTACTCGGGATCGCGGGAGAGGTACGCGGGAGCCCTGACCTCCGACAGCGGCTGCCAGGACGTGCCGTGGTCATCGCTCTTGTAGACCGGCAGTGTCTCCCCGTCGGCGCTGCCGCTCTGCGGTACGACGGTGGCCTTCTCGAAGGACGCGACGAGACGTCCGCCCGGCAGCTGCGCCGACTTCGGGTAGACCGCGCAGTTGCCCCGGCCCTTCAGGCACGGCTCGTCCCCGAGCCGGTACATGATGCCGCCCGTCGGGTTGTACGCCTGCGCGGTGGCCATGGGTAGGGCCAGCAGCGCGGCCGCCGCGATGAAGCTGCCCAGCACTTTGGCCGGTCTTCCTCCGTACATGGCCCCTCCACGTTCGGCGTCATCGTATGACTGCGCAGTCAGAGGGGAGTCTGTGGGCGGTGTCGCGCCGCAGTCAAGACTCCGGCACCATCTGCCCGGGGAGGGGTTTCCATGAAGGACGCGTGCAGCGGAAGGGCCGGACTTTGAGTGCCCGTCGGCGGATCGTCGCCGCCTGGGCAGGGGTGTGCCTGGCCGGTCTCGTCGGCACCTACGCGCTCGACGCCGAGTCGCCCACGGGCGGTTCGGGCTCGCCCGCCGGGGAGCCGACGCCGACCGGCACGTACGCCGTCGACTGCCAGGAATTCGCCGACCAGATCGAGCAGGCCCGGGCCGAGGCCCTGCGCAAGCACCGGGAGTCGTTCGGGCCGTCGCCGACCGTGGGGTATCAGTCGGTCATCGTCGGGGACGTGGCCGTGCCGGAGGAGTGCGCGGAGGAGCTCGACGACCTGGGTACGGGAGAGCCCTGACGCGGGCTCAGGTGTCGAAGTCCACCGTCAGCGCGTCGGAGACCGGGAACGACTGGCAGGTGAGGACGTAGCCCGCGTCGACCTCGGCCGGTTCGAGGGCGAAGTTTCGGCGCATGTCGGCCTTGCCGTCGGTGACCAGGGCGCGGCAGGTGCCGCAGACACCGCCCTTGCAGGCGAACGGCAGGTCGGGGCGGGTCTGCTGGGCGCCTTCCAGAATGGTCCGTTCGCGGGGCAGGGCGGAGGTGGTGGACCGGCCGTCGAGGGTGACGGTGACCTGGCTGACCGGGCCGGAGGGGCCTGCCTCGGCGTGGTGGACCTCGCGTACGGGTTCGTCGTCGGCGTAGAACAGCTCCTGGTGGACGCGGTCGCCGGGCACGCCGAGGCCAGACAGCACCTCTTGGGCGGCGCGGACCATGCCGTGCGGACCGCACAGCCACCAGTGGTCGGCGGACTCCACGTCGACCAGCGCGTCGATGAGCGCCGACAGCCGCTCGGCGTCGAGGCGGCCGGAGAGCACCTCGGCCTCGCGGGGCTCACGGGACAGGACGTGGGCGAGCTGGAACCGCGTCGTATAGAGGTCCTTGAGGTCGGCCAGCTCGTCGGCGAACATCACCGTGCCGGTGCGGCGGTTGCCGTAGAGGAGCGTGACCGTCGAGCGGGAGTCGGCGGCCAGGACGGACTCGGCGATGGACACCATGGGCGTGATGCCGGAGCCGGCCGCGATCAGGACGTGGTGGCCGGGCGTGGTGAGGTCGGGTGTGAAGGCGCCGGTGGGGGCCATCACCTCGACGGTGTCGCCGGGGCGTACCTCGTGCACCAGCCAGGAGGAGAACAGGCCGCCGGGTACGACCCGGACGCCGATGCGCGGTGCCGTGCCGGCGGGCGAGCAGATCGAGTACGAGCGGCGCTCGTCCCGGCCGTCGACCTCGCGCCGCAGGGTGAGCGACTGGCCGGGCGCGAAGGCGAACTCCTCGGCCAGCTCGGCCGGGATGTCGAAGCCGACGGACACCGCGTCCTCGCACAGCGGCTGCACGGCGGCGACCCGCAGGGGGTGGAAGACCGGACGTCGGCGGGCACGCGCGCGTGCCACCGGGGCGGGGGCCGGCTCGATCAGGTCCTCCATCAGATCTCCTTGACGTACTCGAACGGCTCGCGGCAGGCGAGGCAGCGCCACAGCGCCTTGCAGGACGTGGCGGCGAAGCGGGAGGTCTCCTCGGTGTCCGCGCTGCCGCAGCGGGGGCAGGGCACGGATCGGCGGATCGGCGACAGCACGAGCGGGACCGGTCCGGCAGCGCGCGCGGGGGCCGCCCCCGGCGGGGCGATGCCGTGTTCGGCAAGCTTGCGGCGGCCTTGTGGGGTGATCCAGTCGCTGGTCCACGGCGGGTCGAGGACGGTGCGGATCTCCACGCGCGCGTAGCCGGCGTCCTCGAGCCGGGCGGCCACGCCGGCGCGCATCTCGGCCATGGCCGGGCAGCCCGAGTAGGTCGGGGTCAGGCTCGCGACCACCGTCCCGTCCGAGCCTAGGGACACCTCGCGCAGCACTCCGAGGTCGGCCAGCGTGAGCATGGGCAGTTCGGGGTCGGGCACCTGCTCGGCGATGCGCCGGGCCCGTCGCGCGTCCAGGGTCGTCGTCACCATGTCGCCTCCGGGTGGGCGCGGGCCACGCCCTGCAACTCGGCCAACAGCGGGGCGAGATGCTCGGTGTGCTCCCCGGTGCGGCCCGAGCCGGGCAGCGGCCGGTAGACGGGCATGGGCAGCCCGGCCGCCTCGGTGACCTGGCGCAGGACGGCGACGACCTCGTCCCGTACGTCGTACGCCGTGAACAACTCGCCCAGGTAGGGCGCCACCTGCTCAAGAGCCCTGCGCGTCCGGCGGTTCGACTCCTCGGTGCCGTCGCCCAGCCGTACCGCCCACTCGGCCGCGTACTGCCGGTGGTAGGCCAGTTCCTTCACGCCCTTGGCGGCGATCGCGGCGAGCACCGGGTCTCGGTGGGCGGTGAGCCGCTCGAAGTGCGCGAGGCGCCAACTGGAGAACGCCAGCAGCCGCACGATCGAGAACGCGAAGTCCCCGTTGGGGAGTTCGGCCAGGCGTATGTTGCGGAACTCGCCGGCGTCGCGGAAGTAGGCGTAGGCGTCCTCGCCGCGCCCGGTCCCGTCGGTCTGGCCCGCGCGGGAGTACAGCAGGCGGGCCTGGCCGAGCAGGTCGAGGCCGATGTTGGCCAGCGCCACCTCCTCCTCCAGCTCGGGCGCCCGGGTGGTCCACTCGGCCAGCCGCTGCGCCGAGACCAGGGCGTCGTCGGCCAGGGTGACGCAGAGGGCGGCCAGTTCCCCGGCGTCCACGCCGTCGGGGACGGCGGTGTCCACGCCGTGCAGGGGGTCCTCGAAGCCGGTGCCGTAGGCCCAGCGGGTGTCGTCCTCGTGTCCCTCGGCGAGGGTCATGTAGACGTGGTCGTCGCTCATGCCTGTTCCTCGATGGCCTCGGTGACTAGATGTGCGGGACGTCTTCGGGGATGTCGTAGAAGGTCGGGTGCCGGTAGACCTTGTCGGCGCTGGGCTCGAAGAACGGGTCCTTCTCGTCGCGGGTCGAGGCGGCGATGTGCTCGGAGCGCACCACCCAGATGCTCACGCCCTCGTTGCGCCGCGTGTACAGATCGCGGGCGTGCGTGAGCGCCATGCGGTCGTCGGCGGCGTGCAGCGAGCCCACGTGCACGTGGTTCAGTCCGCGCTTGCCGCGCACGAACACCTCGTACAGCGGCCAGTTCTGCTTCCCGTCGGTCATGCCACCGCTCCCTTCTCCGCGCGGGCGGACTGCTTGGCCGCGTGTGCGGTGGCCGCCTCACGCACCCAGGCACCCTCTTCGTGGGCCGTCCGGCGCCGCTCCATCCGCTGGGCGTTGCACGGGCCGTCGCCCTTGATGACCCGCATCAGCTCGTCCCAGTCCGGGGTGCCGAAGTCGTGGTGCCCGCGCTCCTCGTTCCAGCGCAGCTCCGGGTCGGGCAGCGTCACTCCGAGCTTCTCGGCCTGCGGGACCGTCATGTCGACGAAGCGCTGACGCAGCTCGTCGTTGCTGTGCCGTTTGATCTTCCAGGCCATCGACTGGGCGGAGTTGGGCGAGGCGTCGTCGGGCGGGCCGAACATCATCAGCGACGGCCACCACCAGCGGTCCACCGCGTCCTGCACCATCTCCCGCTGCTCCTCGGTGCCGCGCATCATCGTCATCAGCAGCTCGTAGCCCTGCCGCTGGTGGAACGACTCCTCCTTGCAGATCCGCACCATCGCGCGCGCGTACGGCCCGTACGACGACCGGCACAGCGGCACCTGGTTGCAGATCGCCGCCCCGTCCACGAACCAGCCGATCACCCCCACGTCCGCGAAGCTCAGCGTGGGGTAGTTGAAGATCGAGGAGTACTTCTGGCGGCCCTCGATGAGCCGCTCGGTCAGATCCGCGCGGTCGGCGCCCAGCGTCTCCGCCGCCGAGTACAGATACAGCCCGTGCCCGGCCTCGTCCTGGACCTTCGCGAACAGGATGGCCTTGCGGCGCAGCGACGGCGCACGCGTGATCCACTCGCCTTCCGGCTGCATGCCGATGATCTCCGAGTGCGCGTGCTGCGCGATCTGCCGGACGAGTGTCTTCCGGTAGCCCTCCGGCATCCAGTCACGCGGCTCGATCCGCTGGTCCCGCGCGATCGTCGCCTCGAAATGCCGCTGGAGAACCGGCTCGGCGCCGTCCGCCCCCGGGGGGCTGGAGTGTGTCGTGTCCATCCGTCCCACTTCCCAACCGACCATTCGTTCGGTCCATCATAGAACGACGCCGCGCGCCTTGGTAAGACCCTCAGCCCTTGACAGGCCTCAGGCCGACTGGATTACTTGGCAACGCCGAAGCTAACCGAATGTTCGGTCGGGTCACAAGATGATGCGATCGATCCACGAGGTGGTGCGAGAAGTGACGGAAACGGCTGACATGACGCCGGCCGCGGAGGCGATGTTCGCCGCGGACGAGGCCTCCCGCGGCCTGGGCGTCGAGCTGCTGGAGCACGGTGAGGGGACCGCCGCACTCCGGATGACCGTGACCCCGGCGATGGTCAACGGCCACGGCATCGCCCACGGCGGCTACGTCTTCCTGCTCGCCGACAGCGCCTTCGCCTGCGCCTGCAACAGCCACGGCCCGGTGACCGTCGCGGCCGGGGCCGACATCACCTTCGTGGCTCCGGCGTACGAAGGCGACGTCCTCGTCGCGCGGGCCGAGGAGCGCACGCGGTACGGCCGCAGCGGCCTCTACGACGTGACCGTCCTGCGGGGTGACGAGGTGATCGCGGAGTTCCGGGGCCGCAGCCGCAGCGTCCGGGGCACGACGTCGAAGGAGTGGGGATGACCAGCGAGACGACGGCCACGACGCCCCCGGCGGCTGGGCAGCGGCGGGGCGAGCCCCTCCCCCACGACCTGCTGGACGACGGTGAGCGCCTGACGCGCGAGGAGCTGTGCGAGCTCCAGCTCGACCGGCTGCGCCGGAGCCTGCGCCACGCCTACGACAACGTGGAGACGTACCGGAAGAAGTTCGACGACGCCGGCGTCGGACCCGACGACTGCCGCTCACTGGAGGACCTGTCCCGCTTCCCCTTCACGACCAAGGCGGATCTGCGCGACACCTACCCGTTCGGCATGTTCGCCGTCCCCATGGACCAGGTCCGGCGCGTCCACGCCTCCAGCGGCACCACCGGCCGCCCCACCGTGGTCGGCTACACGGAGAACGACCTGTCGATGTGGGCGGACCTGGTCGCGCGCTCGATCCGTGCCGCGGGCGGCCGCCCCGGGCACAAGGTGCACATCTCCTACGGCTACGGGCTGTTCACCGGGGGCCTCGGCGCACACTACGGGGCTGAGCGGGCCGGGTGCACCGTCATCCCCGCCTCGGGAGGCATGACCGCACGCCAGGTGCAGATCATCCAGGACTTCCAGCCCGAGATCATCATGGTCACCCCCTCCTACATGCTCACGCTCCTCGACGAGTTCGAACGCCAGGGCATCGACCCGCGCGACAGCAGCCTGCGCGTGGGCGTCTTCGGCGCCGAGCCGTGGACGGAGGAGATGCGACGCGAGATCGAGGAGCGCATGGACGTCCACGCGGTCGACATATACGGCCTCTCCGAGGTCATCGGCCCGGGTGTCGCCCAGGAGTGCGTGGAGACCAAGGACGGCCTGCACGTGTGGGAGGACCACTTCTACCCCGAGGTCGTCGACCCGATCACGGGTGAGGTGCTGCCCGAGGGCGAGGAGGGCGAGCTGGTCTTCACGTCCCTCACCAAGGAGGCCCTGCCGGTCGTCCGCTACCGCACCCGCGACCTGACCCGGCTGCTGCCCGGCACGGCCCGGCCCGCCTTCCGCCGCATCCAGAAGATCACCGGCCGCTGCGACGACATGATCATCCTGCGTGGGGTGAACGTCTTCCCCAGCCAGATCGAGGAGATCGTGCTGCGCACGCCCGGCGTCGCCCCGCACTTCCAGATCCAGCTCACCCGGCGCGGCCGCATGGACCACATGACCGTCCGCGTCGAAACCCGCCCCGGCACGCCCGCCGAGCGGCGCGAGGCCGCCGCGCGCGCGATCGCGAAGGACCTCAAGGACGGAGTCGGCGTCACCGTCGACGTGACGATCGTCGAACCGGAGACCCTGGAGCGCTCCGTCGGCAAGCTCCGCCGGGTCAAGGACCTGCGCGAGGAGCGGTAACACGCCCTCACAGGTAACACCGCGCCTCGGGAGCCGCTCCGGGGGCGGTCACCTCGGCAGGCTCCCCTGCTTCGGACTCGGCCGGTTTGCGGATCAGGAGCAGTGCCGCGTCGTCGTGCAGCCGGCCGCCCACATGGGCCAGCAGCTCGTCGTGGAGCGCGTCGAGGGTGCGGGCCGGCTCGTGGGACACGTGGCGCTCCAGTCCTTCGGCGAGCGGATAGAAGGCCCGCCCGTGGTCGCGGGCTTCGGTGACCCCGTCGGTGTAGAGCAGCAGCTGGTCGCCTTCGGCGAAGGGCAGGGCGTGGAGGCTGGGCGCGTGGCCGGCGAGGGTGCGCAGCCCGAGAGGCGGGGACGGGTGGGCGGGTTCCACCGGCGTGACGCTTCCGCCGGCGCGCACCAGCAGCGGAGGCGTGTGCCCGCAGTTCACCACCTCCAGATGCCCGGCGGCCTGCGGGTATCCGGCGACAACGGCGGTGACGAAGTCGTCGTGACCGAGGTTGCGCGCCAGACTCCGCTCGATCCTGTCGACCACGGCGAGGAGGTCGGGCTCGTCGTGGGCGGCCTCGCGGAAGACACCGAGCACCAGCGCGGCGGTCCCCACGGCGGGCAGCCCCTTGCCGCGCACGTCGCCGACGATCAGCCGCACCCCGTGCGGTGTGGGTATCAGGGCGTAGAGGTCCCCGCCGATACGGGCCTCGGCTGCGGCGGCGCTGTAGCGGACGGCCACCTGGAAGGGTCCGACGGTCGACGGCACGGGCTTGAGCAGCGCGTGCTGGGCGGTCTCCGCGACCGAGCGGACGGCCGCGAGCACCCGCTCCCGGCGCCCCCGCAGGACGCCGGCCAGGCCGCTCGCGAGGGTGACGGCCACCAGGGCGGACAGGACGGCGGCCAGTTCGCGGCCCGGGACGCCGTCCCGGATGCCGAGCGTCGCGCCGAGTGCGACGGCGAGGAAGCCGACCGAGAGGACGCCGCGCGGCCCGTTGGTCGTGGCCGCGAGGGCGGGACCGGCCGCGAGCAGGGGCAGCCAGATCATCCCGGCCCCGCCGGCGAGGTCGACGAGCGCGATCACGGTGACGATCAGTACGGGCAGGACGGGCGTACCGGCGGCCAGCTGCGCGAATGCGCGTCTGCGGGCCGAGGCCCGGGTACCGGCCACTCGGTTCCTGAACGGCCGTACGGCCCAGTGGTCGTCACCAAGGTCTCGGGGGTGGCTCATGTCGGTATCCGTGGTCCTCACCTGTGCGCGGGGCGCCGGGCTGGCGGCGCACCCCTGGAATGTCTGTTTCATCCAGAAAACGGGGTGAGCCGGGACACGGGCAAGGAGCGGATTTTCAGATAGTGAGCGAGAGGCTCCGCGTCACGCGGCTCGCGGTCGGGAGCAGCCGCGCGCTGATCTCCGGCAGCCGGGAGAGCCGGTTCGCCGGCAGGGACACGCCGAGGGAGCCGAGTGTGTCCCCGCTGTAGACCGGGACGGCGACGCAGACCGTGCCGAGGGCGTACTCCTCCAGGTCCGTCACGGCCGGGGCGAGGGGCGAGGTCTCCAGCCTCCGGAGCAGTTCCGGCAGGCTGGTGACCGTCCGCGGGGTGAGGTCGGCGAGGTGGTGGCGGGAGAGGTAGTCCTTGCGGGCCTCCTCGTCCAGTTCCCTGAGCACGGACTTGCCCAGCGCGGTCGCGTGCCCCGCGTCCTCGAAGCCCACCCAGAGATCGACGCGGGGCGTCCCGGGGGCGTCGACGATCTCGGCGACCCGGATCTCGCCCTCCTCGTAGAAGGTGAGGTAGGCGGGGGTCGTGAGCTCGTCCCGCAGCGCGGCGAGCGTGGGCCGGACGCGGCTGAGCAGCGCCTGCGCGCGGCCGGTGGTGCGAATCGTCTGCAACTTGTCGCCGAGGACGAACCCGCCGTCGTCCAGTTTCCGCACGTACCCGTCGTGCACCAGCGTCCGCAGCAGGTGATAGGCGGTGGCCAGGGGCAGCCCGGTCTCACGGGCCAGCTGCTTCGCCGGCGCGCCGTTCTGGTGCGCGCTCACCGCTTCCAGCAGGCGCATGGCCCGCTGGACTGAGGTGATGAGCGTAGGGCCCTCTTGCGCACCCATAGGACCAGCGTGCGCCACCGGTCCGGTGCGGGCAAGGCCCGGGAGAGGCCGGCATCACCGGGACGGCGGAGGTGCGGTCGAGGCGCGGACCACGAGTTCGACCGGGGGGTCGTTCGCCGGTGCCGGTTCCGCGTCCGGCTTCTCGATGGCCTGCACCAGGAGCCGGAGTCCCTCGCGCGCCACGGCGTCGAAAGGCTGGCGCACCGTGGTCAGCGGTGGGGTCACATACGCGGCGACGGGGATGTCGTCGAAGCCGACGACGCTGACGTCGTCCGGTACGCGCCGTCCGGCTTCCGTCAGGGCGCGGATCACGCCGATGGCCATGTCGTCGTTGGCGGCGAACACGGCGGTGACGTCACCGTCGGCGGCGAGTGCGCGGCCCGCCTCGTAGCCCGACGCGGCCGACCAGTCGCCGACGAGCACGGGCGGCCGCTCCCGGCCCCGCGCGGTGAGCGCGCTGCGCCAGCCCTCCACACGGTCCCGGGCGGCGAACCACCGTTCGGGACCCGCGAGGTGGTGGACCGTCGCGTGGCCGAGGTCCAGCAGGTGTTCGGTGGCCGTGCGCGCGAGGAGTTCGGCGCCGACGCCGGTGGCCACGGTCCGGATGCCGCCGAAGGTCACCGGCGCTCCGAGGACGAGGACCGGCACGTCGACGCTGAGGGAGACGGCTCCCTCGTCGATGGGCTCGGAGACGACGATGCCGTCCACTCCCTGCTCCAGCAGCGACTCCACGGCTCCGACGACACCTCCCGGGTCGCCTTCGAGCGTGTTGATCACCCGGAGCGCGTATCTCGCGTCCCGCGCGGCCCGCTCGACGCCGATCAGGAGCGACGCGGGCCCGTAGAGGGCGGTTCCGAGCGTGACGACGCCGATGGAGCGGGTCCGACCGGAGGCCAGTGCCCTGGCCGCGCTGTTCAGCCGGTAGCCGAGTTCCCCGGCCGCGTCCAGCACCCGCCGGCGCACCTCGTCGGAGACGTACCGCTCCCCGTTGAGGACCCTCGACACCGTCTTCTGCGAGACGCCGGCCAGCCGGGCCACGTCCACGCTGCGCGGCGCGGCTCCGCCGGGCCGTCCTCCCGCTGACGTCATGGGTGTCTCCCTTTTACCCTGCTGGACTGCCGGATACCGGACTGCGCAGTCATGCGTACGCAGTGAAACGGGCGGCGTCAAGACGCCGAGCGGGGTGCGCGAGCGGGAGACCAAGCAACGCCACCCTGAAAGGTTTTCCGGGGCCGCGACCGCGTCGTTCATTCACTCGCCGACCGCACCTCATCACCCTGCCGACCAACTCCTGTGATGTACAGCTCTCTTGACACCTCATCAGCTCCCTCCTACGTTGCGAAAACCTTTTAGGTCGTTTCCGTGCTCTTCCCGGTCCGGATTGGGAGCATCCGATGAGAAGACCGCAGGTACTGCTGGCCGCACTGGTGCTCGGCGTCTGTTCCCTCGTCCCGGCCGGCCCGGCCGCGGCGGCGCAGACCATCGGGTTCCCCACCTTCAGCGGCCCCTCGATCCCCGCCCCGCCCGTCGCCCACACGCAGGGCGACATGATGCGGGCGATCTACGACGCGGAGAGTTCGGGGACCGACTTCTGGATGGACCGCCTGCTCTCCCGCTCGGGCAACGACCCGGCCGGGCCCTGGCTCATGAGCCGGGGACGCGCGCTCTTCATGAAGGAGCACGACCCCGCCCGGTTCGGCTTCGGCGGCAAGGTCGCCTACTGGGAGAGCATCACCGGCGACAACGCCTACACCGTCGCGGTGTCCCCGGGCACCTTCACCGAGCAGGTCGCACAGCGCCGGCAGACGCCCAGCCACTGGAAGAGCGTGCACACCAGCGGCTCGGTCACGGTCGACCAGACGAAGTTCATCACGGACAACAACGTGGCCGTGACCAACCTGTCGATCAGGAACAACGGCTCCGGCTCCACCACGCTCCGGTTACGGGTGACGTCGCCGTACGCCACCACCGGCAGCGGCAGCGAGCTGACCGGGCAGATGAACGCCCACAACAACCTCACGGCCGTCCGCCCGCGGCTCACGGGTGACGGGTTCACCGTCTCCGGCGGCGGCCTCGACCGGTCCGTGACGGTCGCCGCCGGGGCCACCGTGACCGCCAAGGTGGTCATGGGTTTCGTCACCGACGAGATCCCCGAGTCGCGCACGGAGTACGACGCCTACGCGGGCTACTCGGCAGCCACCGCGTTCGCGACCCACGTGAAGGCCTACAACCGGTGGTGGGCACAGAACGTGCCCTACATCGACGTGCCCGAGCCCGCGATCAAGAAGAACATCTACTACCGCTGGTGGCTGATGCGCTTCAACCACCTCGACGCCGACATCCCCGGGCAGACCTTCCAGTTCCCGACCTCGACGGAAGGCGTCCTCGGCTACAACAACGCCATCGCGCTCACCCAGTCGATGCACATCGACGACCTGAAGTACCTGCGCGACCCGTCCTACGCCTACGGCGACTGGCTCAGCGTCGGCCAGACCTCCAAAGGCGGCCGCTTCATGGACAACCCGGGTGACCCGGAGAACTGGTCCAACAGCTACACCCAGTACATCGCCGAGGCGGCCTGGAGGAGCTACCAGATCCACGGTGGCCAGCCGGCCATCGCCGCCGGGCTCGCGCGGTACGCCGAGGGCGACGTCAAGGGCCAGCTCGCCCACTACGACCACGACGACAACAAGCTCATCGAGTACGACTGGGGTGCCCTGACGGGCAACGACGCCGACGCGGTGTCCTTCCACTGGAAGCCCGGAAACATGGACCGCGCCGAGTCCGCCTACCAGTACAGCGGGGCGCTCGCCGCCGCGCAGGCGTACGAGGCGACCGGCAACACGGCCAAGGCCGGCGAGATGCGCACGCTGGCGAACCAGATCAAGGAAGCCATCGTCGATGTGCTGTGGAATCCGAACCGGCAGCTGTTCGAGCACCGGCTGAAGTCGACGAACGAGTGGGTTCCCTGGAAGGAGATCAACAACTACTACCCGTTCTCGGTCGGCGCCGTCCCGAACACAGCGACGTACCGGCAGGCCCTGCGGCTGTTCGACGACCCGGCCCAGTACCCGGTCTTCCCCTTCTTCACGGCCAACCAGGCCGACAAGAAGGCGGCGGCCGAGGCCGGTGAACCGGGCTCCAACAACTTCTCGACCATCAACTCCACCGTCCAGTTCCGGCTCTACTCCTCGGTGCTGCGCAACTACCCCAACTCCTGGATGAGCGCGACCGACTACAAGAAGCTCCTCTACTGGAACACCTGGGCGCAGTACGTCGGCGGCAACACCCAGTGGCCGGACGCGAACGAGTTCTGGGCCGACTGGAACGGCAACTCGATCAACTACCGGTCTTGGATCCACCACAACATCCTCGGCAGCAGCAACTGGACCGTGATCGAGGACGTGGCGGGGCTGCGGCCGCGCAACGACGCCAAGGTCGAGCTCTCCCCCATCGACATCGGCTGGTCCCACTTCACGGTCGACAACCTCCGCTACCGGGGCGCCGACCTGTCCATCGTCTGGGACGACCCGGCCGACGGCGTGGCGCGTTATCCCGGCGTCCCGGAGGGCTACTCGATCTACGTCAACGGCGACCGGGCCGCCACCGTCAGCTCCCTGACGCCCTTCACCTGGGACCCGGCCACCGGCGAGGTCACCACCAAGGGCACGGTCACCCACCGCACGGCCGTCGCCGGGCTGAAGGCCCCCACCCAGGTCGTGCAGGACAGTCCCCGCATGGTCGACATGTTCGCCAAGGCCGGTGTCGACCTGACCGCCGACCCGGCGAACCTCGCCTCCGGGGCGACCGCGTCCGCCTCCCACACCGGGCCGGGCAGCACGGTCTCCGGCGCCGTCGACGGCTATCCCGTCAACGAGCCGTTCTGGGGCGCGGGCGGCTCCGCCGGCAGCCAGGACTGGTACGAACTGGACTTCGGCACCGCCCGGACGCTGAACGAGATGCGCCTGTACTTCAAGGACAGCCGCCCGGCGAGCACCACCTACCGCGCCCCGTCGTCGTACACGGTCCAGTACCACGACGGCGGTTCCTGGGTGAGCGTGCCCGAGCAGACGAAGAGTCCGGCCGCCCCCCGGGCCAACTACAACCTGGTGCGGTTCCCGGCGATCAGCGCCCAGCGCGTACGGGTCCTGGCCACCCACGCCTCCGGGGCGAAGACGGGCCTGACCGAGATCAAGGTCCACCACCGGGGCGGCGCCCAGCCACCCGCCAACCTGGCGTCGTCGGCGACGGCGTCCGCCTCGTACACCTCCCCCTGGGAGAGCGTCACCGCCGTCAACGACGGGGCCGACCCGCCCTCCTCCGACGACACGGTGAACCCGCGCTGGGGCACCTGGCCGGAGAGCGGGCAGCAGTGGGCCGAGCTGACCTGGCCGTCGGCGAAGACGCTGAACAAGGCCGAGGTGTACTTCTTCGACGACGACCAGGGCATCGACATGCCCGCCGCGTGGAAGCTCCAGTACTGGAACGGCAGCGCCTACGTCGACGTGCCCGGTGCGAGCGCCTACCCGGTGGCGAAGAACCGGTACAACACCGTCACGTTCACCGCGACGAACACCACGCGACTGCGTGTGCAGCTCACCAGCAACGGCACCAGCTCCGTCGGCCTCCTGGAAGCAAAGGTGTACGGCCCGTGACCCGTTCCCGCTGCCTGTCCGCGCTCTTCGCCTCCCTCACCATGGCGGTCGCCTTCCTGGCCGCGCCGCCGCCCGCTGCCGCCGCCGTCTCGTTCACCTCGACGGGCGTGAACCAGAACGGCGGCAACTGCCTCGACCTGCCGGGGGGTTCGTCGGCCAACGGGACGCAGTTGCGTGCCTTCGCGTGCGACTCCGGTGCGAACCAGAGCCTCGGCTTCGCCCCCGTTGCGGGGACGAGCGACACGTACACGATCAAGACCCGGTCCGGTCAGTGCGTCGACGTCCACGGCGCCTCCACGGCGGACAACGCGACGATCACCCAGTGGCCGTGCCACGGCGGCGCCAACCAGCGGTGGCGACTGGTGCCGGTCAGCGGCGGGGACAAGACCTTCAACCTGGTCTCGGCCGGCTCGGGCATGTGCGTCACGCCCAGTGGAGGTTCCCCGGCATCGAACACCGGCCTGGTGCAGCTGCCGTGCTCCGCTTCGAACGGCAGGGTGTGGCGGCTGCCCGGCTTCACCGGGGACGGCACGAGCCCGAACACCTTCACCAACCCGATCGCCCAGCGGGGCCCCGACCCCTGGATGACCTACCACGACGGCTACTACTACCTCGCCACCACGACCTGGAACTCGACGATCACCATGCGCAAGTCCCGCACACTGGCGGGGCTGGCCACGGCCACCGAGCAGGTGCTCTTCAACCTGACCCGGCCCAACGGGGCGGGCACGATGTGGGCGCCCGAGTTCCATCTGCTGGACGGCCCGAACGGCAAGCGGTGGTACTTCTACTACACCGCCGGGCGGGAGCCGTTCGACCTGGGCACGCAGCGGATCCACGTCCTGGAGAGCGCCGGCCTGGACCCGATGGGGCCGTACACCTTCAAGGCCGACCTGCTCGACCCGGCCCAGGACGACACCTGGGAGCTGGACCCGGGCATCCTCCAGCTCAACGGCAAGCTCTACCTGCTGGGCACGTTCTACAACGGCTCGCAGCCGATGTTCATCCGGCCGCTGTCGAACCCGTGGACCGCGAGCGGCACCCGCCGGATCCTGTCCACCCCCACCTACGGCTGGGAGACGGTCGGCGGCGCGGTCAACGAGGGCGCCGAGGTGCTCCAGCGGAACGGGAAGACGTTCATCGTCTACTCCGCCAGCCACTGCTCCACGCCCGACTACAAGCTGGGCATGCTCACGTACAACGGCGGCGACCCGCTCAGTTCCTCCTCCTGGACCAAGTCACCGAACCCGGTCTTCCAGCGGTCCAACGCAAACGGCGTGTACGGCCCCGGTCACAACGGCTTCTTCAAGTCGCCGGACGGCACGGAGGACTGGATGGTGTACCACGCGAACAGCTCGGCGAGCGGTGGCTGCGACATGAACCGCTCGACCAGGGCACAGAAGTTCACCTGGAACGCCGACGGCACGCCGGACTTCGGCACCCCGGTGGGCCTCGGCGTTCCGCTGACCGCGCCCTCGGGCGAGTAGCGGCCGCAGGCGATCCGGATGGAGCAAGGGGCCCGTGAAGACCGGCGAAACGCCGTCGCGGTCCTTCTCGGGCCTCCCCCGACCGGCGAGCATGCCATGTCATGGACATCTTGCTCGTCGTCAGCGCGTTCAACAGCCTGTCCCAGCGTGTGTACGCCGAACTGTCGGACCAAGGGCATCACGTGGACGTCGTCCTGGCGTCCCACGGCGCCGACGCGGTCCGGGCCGCCGTACGGGAGGTGCGCCCGGAACTGATCGTCGCGCCGATGCTGAAGTCGGCCCTGCCGGAGGACGTGTGGCAGGAGCACACCTGCCTGATCGTGCATCCGGGACCGCCCGGCGACCGGGGCCCGTCGTCGCTGGACTGGGCGATCGCCGAGGAGACACCCGAGTGGGGCGTGACGGTGCTCCAGGCCGAGGCGGCGATGGACGCGGGGGACATCTGGGCGGACGGGTCCTTCCGGGTGCCGCCGGCCGGCAAGAGCGACGTGTACCGCAACGAACTGTCCGACGCCGCCGCGGGCGCGGTGCTGCTGGCCGTGGGGCGGTTCGCCGACGGATCGTTCAAGCCGCGGCCGCAGAGCGATCCCGGGATCCGTGTGGTGTGGCGGGACTTCTTCCGCCAGGAGCAGCGGCGGATCGACTGGGAGAACGACAGCACGCAGACGGTACTGCGCAAGCTCCGCGGGGCCGACTCGCAGCCGGGCGTCCTGGACGAACTGTGCGGCCGGGAGGTGTTCCTGCACGGCGGGCATCCCGAGGACCGGCTGCGCGGCCGGCCGGGCGAACTGCTCGCGACCCGGTCCGGCGCTCTCTGCCGGGCCACCCTGGACGGCGCGGTGTGGATCCCGGAGCTGCGCCCCCGCAAGAGCTCCGGCGACCCGGCACCGTTCCGCCGTCCGGCGGCCTCGGTCCTCGCCTCCTTCCCGGCGCCGCCCGGCAGCGGCCCGGGCATGCCGGGTTCGAACGACCGCCCGTACTGGCTGCCGGAGATCGCCGCCCCGCTCGAACTGCCGCCGAACCGCACCACCTGGGCCGACATCCGCTACCGGCAGCGGGATGGCATCGGCTTCCTGTCCTTCTCGTTCCCGGGCGGTGCGATGAGCACCAACCACTGCCGCAGGCTGCTCGCCGCCTACCGGTACGCGCTCACCCGCTCCACCTCGGTGCTGGTGCTCGGCGGCGCCCGCGACTTCTTCTCCAACGGCATCCACCTCAACGTCATCGAGGCGTCGAGCGACCCGGCGGGCGAGTCCTGGTCCAACCTCACCGCCATGAACGACCTGGTCGAGGCCGTGCTGCGCACCACCGACCGGCTGGTGGTGGCGGCGCTCGGCGGCAACGCGGCGGCCGGCGGTGTCATGCTGGCCCTGGCCGCCGACGAAGTGTGGTGCCGCTCGGGCATCGTCCTCAACCCGCACTACCGGCACATGGGTCTGTACGGGTCGGAGTTCTGGACGTACTCGCTGCCGCGCCGCGTGGGAGCCGAGACGGCCGAGCGGCTGACGAGCGAGGCGTTGCCGGTGAGCGCCGCGACGGCCGCGCGGACCGGGCTGGTGGATCGTCTGGTGCCTGTTCCTCCCCAGGAGTTCGCCGCAGAGGTCGAGCGCCTGGCTGCCGATGTGGCCGGCGACCCGGACATCGCCCGCCGGATCACCGCGAAGGCCACGGCACGTCACGCGGACGAGCTCCAGCGGCCCCTCGCCGAATACCGGCGAACGGAACTCGCCCGGATGCGCGCCATCTTCTTCGACCCGCAGGCCCCCTACCACGCGCTGCGGTCCGCGTTCGTCCGCAAGGTCCCGAGCGGCTCCGCCCGGCCGCTCGCGACCGAAGGTGCGCGATGAGTGCGCGGCTGCTCGTGGCGGGCGTCGGCAACATCTTCCTCGCGGACGACGCCTTCGGCCCCGAGGTGATCCGCGCCCTGGACCAGCGTCCGCTGCCGCCCGAGGTGCGGGTAGGGGACTTCGGCATCCGCGGCATGGACCTCGCGTACGCACTGCTCGACGGCTACGACACGGCCGTCCTGGTCGACGCCGCCGTACGGGGACACGAACCGGGCACCCTGTCGCTGATCGAGCCGGACCTGCCCGACCGCGCCACGGTCGGCGCCCCGCCCGAGGCGCACGGCATGGACCCGGCGAAGGTCCTCGCCCTCGCCGCCCACCTGGGTGACGAGCCGCTCCCGCGCGTCCTCGTCCTGGCCTGCGAGCCCGAGTTGCGCGCACCCGCCGGCGAGGACATCGCCCCGGGTGTCAGCGCGACGGTGCGCGAAGCGGTCGGGCGGGCCGTCGCGGCCCTGCACGCCATGGTTCCGGTGCTGCTGACCGACCCGGCTGCCACGCCCCCGTTGAGCCGCCCGGACGAATCCCCCGCCCTGTCCCCGCCTGGCTGCCGGGCACCGTGAGAGTCGGCGCCGAGGATCGGTGGCGGACCGATTTCCCCACCGACCGCGAGGAGCGGCGCCCATGTGCGATTCCGTGGACGAGGTCACCCAAGCCGTCCTGGCGAAGAACGACGGTCTGGCCGCGGGCCTGCGCGACGAGCTGGCCCGGCGCGGAGTGAGCGTGGTCAATCTGCTGTCCAGCCCGGGCAGCGGGAAGACGGAACTGCTCGGGCGGGTGCTCGCCCGGGCGGTCGAGCGGGGCCTTCCGGTGGCCGCGCTCACCGCCGACCTGGCGACCGAGAACGACGCCGACCGGCTGGCCCGTTCGGGAGCCCCCGTGAAGCAGCTGCTGACGGACGGGCTGTGCCATCTGGAGGCGCGGCAGCTGCGCGGCCACGTGGAGAGCTGGCTGCCCGAGGACACCTCGCTGCTGTTCGTGGAGAACGTCGGCAACCTCGTCTGCCCGGCGTCCTACGACCTCGGCGAGAGTCTGCGGATCGTGCTCATGGCGGTCACGGAGGGCGAGGACAAGCCGCTGAAGTACCCGACGGCCTTCGGGTCCGCCCATCTGGTGGTGCTGACCAAGACCGACCTGGCCGGGCCCGCCGGGTTCGACGAGTCCGCCTTCGACACCCATGTCCAGCGGGTCAACCCCGGAGTGGAGGTGCTGCGGTCCTGCGCGCGCACCGACGCCGGCGTCGACGCCCTTCTGGAGCGCGTCCTCGCCGTACGGGACGGGGCGCCGGTGCACCGGCCGCCGCTGGCGCCCCGCCCGCACACCCACACCCATGAGGGCGCCGAAGCCGGCCTCGTCTCGTGACAGCGCCCGCCACACAGGCGGTGCGCCGCCGCGTCACTGTGCGCGGCACCGTGCAGGGCGTGGGTTTCCGGCCCTTCGTGCACCGCCTGGCCACCGATCTCGCCCTCGCGGGCTTCGTGAGCAACACGGCGAACGGAGTCCTCATCGAGGTGGAGGGCCCGCCGGACCGTGTCGCCGGCTTCTGCGACCGGCTGGCCACCAAGCCACCGCCGCTGGCCACCGTCACCGGCGTCGGGTTCGAGGACCTGCCCGTCAGCGGCGCCGACGGCACCTTCACCATCCGCTCCACCGACCGCTCCCCCGGCCGCACCCATCTCCCGCCCGACACGGCGACCTGCGCCGACTGTCTGCGGGAGCTGACCGATCCGGCCGACCGCCGGCACCGGCACCCGTTCGTCACCTGCACGCACTGCGGGCCCCGCTTCACCATCGCCACGGGCATGCCGTACGACCGGGCGGTCACCACCATGGCCGGCTTCCCGATGTGCGCCGACTGCGCCCGGGAGTACGGCGATCCCCTCGACCGGCGCTTCCATGCCCAGCCCGTGGCCTGCCCCCGCTGCGGCCCCCGGCTGCACCTGCTGCCGGCGTCGGGAAGCGACGTTCGCCCGGCGCGGGACGCCGACGCGCTCGCGACGGCGCGGGCTCTGCTGGCCGCCGGGCGGATCGTCGCCGTCAAGGGCCTCGGCGGCTACCACCTGGCGTGCGACGCGACCGACGCGCGGGCCGTCGAGACGCTGCGCACCCGCAAGGCACGCGGCGGCAAGCCGTTCGCGGTGATGTGCGCGGACCTGGACGCAGTACGGCGGATCGCCGTGCTCTCCGCGCCCGAACTGGCCGCCCTCACCGGCCCCCGGCGCCCCATCGTCCTGCTCCGCCCACGGGCCGGGCAGGCGGGCCTCGCGCCCGGCGTCTGCCCCGGCAGCCCCCACCTGGGCGTCATGCTGCCCTACACGCCCGTGCACACCCTGCTGTTCGGCCTGCCCGGGGATCCGCCGGGACCGCGCGTGCTGGTCATGACGAGCGGCAACCGCTCGGGGGAACCGATCGTCACGGACGACGACGAGGCACTGACCCGGCTCGCCGGGCTGGCCGACGCGTGGCTCGCCCACGACCGGCCCATCGCCTCGCCCTGCGACGACTCCCTGCTGCGGGTGCGCCCCGACGGCACGGAGCAGGTGCTGCGCCGGTCCCGGGGGTTCGTGCCCCGCCCGCTGCGGCTGCCGGTCCCGGTGCGGCCCGCGCTCGCCGTGGGCGGCGATCTGAAGAACGCGCTGTGTCTCGGCGAGGGCGACCAGGCCTGGTTCGGCCCGCACATCGGCGACATGGGCGATCTGACCACTCTGGAGGCGGCCCGGCGAGCGGAGGCGCACCTGCGGTCCCTGACCGGCGTCGCCCCAGAAGTCGTCGCCGCGGACCGGCACCCCGGATATCACTCGGCGAGGTGGGCCGCCCGGCTGGCCGGGAACGCCCCTGTGCTGGTCCAGCACCACCACGCGCACATCGCCTCCGCGATGGCCGAGCACGGCCTCGACGGCACCGCACCCGTGATCGGCGTCGCCTTCGACGGCACGGGCTACGGCGACGACGGCACCGTCTGGGGCGGCGAGATCCTGCTCGCCGACTACAGCGGCTTCCGGCGCTACGCCCACCTCGCCCCCGCCCCGCTGCCCGGCGGCGACGCGGGCGTGGCCAACCCCTGCCGTCTGGCGCTGGCCCGGCTGTGGGCGGCGGGCCTGCCGTGGGACGCGGACCTGCCGAGCGTGACCGCCTGCACGGCCGACGAGCCGGCCGTACTGCGGCAGCAGTTGGCGCGCGGTGTGGCCTGTGTGGCGACCTCCAGCATGGGGCGGCTCTTCGACGCCGTGTCGTCGCTCGTCGGCGTGTGCCACCGCGCGGGGTACGAGGCCCAGGCCGCCCTGGAACTGGAGGCGGCGGCCGCTTCGGCCTGGGACGGCGAGACCTCGGCGTACGCCTTCACCGGCGATCTCGACCCGGCGCCCGTGCTCGGCGCACTGGTCGCCGATCTGCGGCGGGGCACCCCGGCCCCCGTGCTCGCCGCCCGCTTCCACCGCGCGGTGGCGCGGGCCGTCGCCGAGGTCTGCCGGCGTGCGCGCCGGGACACCGGCTTGACCACCGTCGCCCTCAGCGGCGGGGTCTTCTCCAACGCCCTGCTGGAGGAGGAGTGCGCACGGCTGCTGGCCGGCGACGGCTTCACGGTGCTCCGCCACGGCGAAGTCCCCCCGAACGACGGCGGATTGGCCCTCGGCCAGCTGGTGGTCGCGGCGCACCTACGACAGGAGGAGTGACCCATGTGTTTGGCAGTGCCCGGCAAGGTCGTGGCCATCGACGACGGCGCGGATCCGCTCACCGGGCTGATCGACTTCGGCGGAGTGCAGAAACAGGCGTGTCTGGAGTACGTGCCCGACGTGCGGGTGGGCGAGTACGTCATCGTGCACGTCGGCTTCGCACTCCAGCGCCTGGACGAGGAATCGGCCCTGGCCTCGCTGAAGCTGTTCGAGGAACTGGGGCTGCTGGAGGAGGAGTTCGGCGACGCCTGGGAGCAGGCGGCGAAGGAGGCGGGAACGGCGTGAAGTACATCGACGAGTTCAACGACCCGGATCTGGCCCGGCGGCTGCTGGACGAGATCCGGGCCACCGCGACCCGGCCGTGGGCCCTGATGGAGGTGTGCGGCGGGCAGACCCACTCGATCATCCGGCACGGCATCGACCAACTGCTCCCCGAGCAGGTCGAGTTGATCCACGGCCCCGGCTGCCCCGTCTGCGTCACACCGCTGGAGGTCATCGACAAGGCCCTGGAGATCGCCTCGCGGCCCGGGGTGATCTTCTGTTCCTTCGGCGACATGCTCCGGGTGCCGGGCACCGGCCGCGACCTGTTCCGGGTCAAGGGCGAGGGCGGCGACGTACGCGTGGTCTACTCGCCGCTCGACGCACTGGAGCTGGCCCGCCGCCACCCGGACCGGGAGGTGGTGTTCTTCGCGATCGGTTTCGAGACCACGGCCCCGGCCAACGCGATGGCCGTGCACCAGGCGCGGCGGCTCGGCCTGAACAACTTCAGCCTGCTGGTGTCGCATGTGCGGGTGCCCCCGGCCGTCGAGGCGATCATGACGGCTCCGGCCTGCCGGGTGCAGGGCTTCCTGGCCGCCGGGCACGTGTGCAGCGTGATGGGCACGGCCGAGTACCCGGAGCTGGCCGAGCGGTTCGGGGTGCCGATGGTGGTGACCGGGTTCGAGCCGCTGGACATCCTGGAGGGCATCCGCCGGGCGGTCCGCCAGCTGGAGCGTGGCGAGCACCGGGTGGAGAACGCGTATCCGCGTGCCGTGCGCGAGGAGGGCAATCCGGCCGCCGTGCGCATGATCGAGGAGGTGTTCGAGGTCACCGACCGGTCCTGGCGCGGTATCGGCCGGATCCCAGCCAGTGGCTGGCGGCTGAGCGACGCCTTCCGCGCGTACGACGCCGAGCACCGTTTCGACGTCACCGGGATCCGTACCGAGGAGCCGGCGGAGTGCCGCAGCGGTGAGGTGCTCCAGGGGCTGATCAAGCCGACCGAGTGCGCCGCGTTCGGCACCACCTGCACCCCGCGCACCCCGCTCGGCGCCACCATGGTCTCCAGCGAGGGCGCCTGCGCGGCCTACTACCTGTACCGCCGGATGAACGCCCCGGCGCCGCAGGCCGGCCGGGCCACGCAGGAAGGGGTGACTCCCGTTGCCTGAGCAACTCGCCGAGGTCGTCGACCCGGCCAACTGGACCTGCCCCGCCCCGCTGCGCGACCAGGGTGTCGTGGTGATGGGCCACGGCGGCGGCGGAGCCCTGTCGGCGGAGCTGATGGAGCAGGTCTTCACCCCCGCCTACGGCAACGCCACCCTCGCCGGTCTCGCCGACTCCGCCGTCCTCGAACTGGGCGGTGCGCGGCTGGCCTTCTCCACCGACTCCTACGTGGTCCGGCCGCTGTTCTTCCCCGGCGGCTGCCTGGGCGACCTCGCGGTCAACGGCACCGTCAACGACCTGGCGATGAGCGGTGCGCGGCCCGCGTACCTCTCCGCGGCGTTCGTCCTGGAGGAGGGCGTGGAGCTGGCGGTCGTCGAACGGATCGCGCGCTCCATGGGGGTTGCGGCCGAGGCGGCCGGGGTCACCATCGCCACGGGTGACACCAAGGTGGTGGAGTCCGGGCACGGCGACGGTGTGTACGTCACCACCGCCGGTGTCGGGCTCGTTCCGGACGGGGTGGACATCCGGCCGCAACGTGCGCGGCCGGGCGACGCCGTGATCGTCAGCGGGCCGATCGGCCTGCACGGGGTGGCCATCATGAGCGTGCGGGAGGGGCTTGAGTTCGGGGTCGAGGTCGCCAGCGACACCGCGCCCCTCGCGGATCTGGTGGCCGCGATGCTGGCCGTCACCTCCGACATCCATGTGCTGCGCGACCCCACCAGGGGCGGCCTCGCAGCGTCCCTCAACGAGATCGCCCGTGCTTCGGGGACCGGGGTCCGGCTTCAGGAGCGGGCCATTCCGGTGCCGGACGCGGTGGCGAACGCCTGCGGCTTCCTCGGGCTCGACCCGCTCTACGTCGCCAACGAGGGCCGGCTCGTCGCCTTCGTGCCCCCATCGGCGGCGGACGAGGTCCTCGCGGCGATGCGCGACCACCCGCAGGGTGCCGGGGCCACGCTGATCGGCGAGTGCGTCGCCGATCACCCCGGCATGGTCGTGGCCGCGACCGGCCTCGGCGGCACGCGAGTGGTGGATCTGCCGCTCGGCGAGCAGTTGCCGCGTATCTGCTGATCCGGTCCGGACGTGAGTGGGCCCCGCCGAACACGTCGGCGGGGCCCACTCACGCTATGCCGGGGCCGGTGACGGCTCGATCCCGGCGATCTCCAGCTCCCGGCCGCTGCGCAGGTCGCTGGTGGGCTGGTCGCAGCGCGGGCACCAGAAGAACGGGGGCATGCCCACCGGGAACTCCTCGGCGCACGGGCCGCACCAGGCCTGCGCGGGGACCTGCTCGACCACGAGCCGGGCCCCGGCGAGGGCGGTGCCGTCGCGGGCCACCTCGAAGGCGAAGTCCAGGGCGTCGGGGACGACACCCGCCAGTTCACCGACCCGGACGGTCACCGCCGAGACGGCGTCCGTCCCGTCCGCCCGGGCCAGCTCGCCGGCCCGCTCGACGATCGCGGTCGCGATCGACAGTTCGTGCACGGCCGGCTCACGGGTAGCGGTGGCCGGCGCGGAAACCGCCGGCCATCCGCCAGATCCGCATCTCCCGCCTCAGACTGGGCAGCTCCCAGGCCAGCAGCGCCAGGGCGACACCGCCCGCCAGGGCGGCCTCGGCCATCAGCACCCGCTGTCCGCTCATCCCGCGCCGCCTGCGCGCGACGGGTCTGCGTACTCGTTGGACCTTCATTGCGGCGACTCCCTGCTCTCTCATCACGGCTCTCATCCAGGCGAGATGTTCGGCATGGTCTCGGCGAGGGCGTCATGCCGCTTCCAGTGGATCCCCGTGGACCGGCGCGCGTCGGCGGTGCCGTCCTCGTGGTGTCCCTTCTGCTCCTCGTACCGTCCCCTGTTGCCCTGGTGCATGCCGGCGACGTGCCGGGGGGTGTCGGGCTTCGCCTGGGGCCGGCCCACTCTGATGCTGCCCATGGGGTGCTCTCCTTCCTCGCCTCCGACCTGCGGAGTGCGTGCTCATGACCGCTCGGTGAGGTCCTCGAAGAACTGCTCGACGGCCGGCCAGACCCGGCCGCCGCCGGACAGGCCGCGCCACTCCCGGCGTACGACGGCGACCATCCGGTAGCAGTCGTCGATCGGCACGATCCAGTGGTGGTCGAGGCCGTGGACGGTGTTCACCAGCAGTGCCTCCACCTCGGGTTCCACGGTGGCGAGCTGCGGACACGTCTCGGCCAGTTGCTTCCAGGCGGCCGCGTCGACCTCCCACCGCATGGCGCCCGCGGGGCTCGGGCCCTGCGCGGTGACCGCGCCGTCCGCCCGGGGCACGAAGAAGACCAGGCCGACCGGTACGCCCAGCACGGCCGTGTCGACCTTGGGCAGCCGGACCCGGCGCCGGGGCACGAGCCGGAAGTGCCCGTCGCCCGCCCCGGCCCCGGCGAACAGCACCGAGCAGGGACGGCAGACGCAGCGCACCTCCTCCTGCCCGGTGTCGTAGAGGTGGGCGTGCTCGTCGGCGACGGGCGCGGCGCAGAGGTCACACCCCTCCGCCCCGGCCGCCGTCGTGGGGTCGGCCGAGGAGCGGATGAGGCGGGCCAGTGCGCCGTCGGTGGTCACCGTGCGCCTCGGTGCGTCAGCGTGGTCAGGGGTACGAACGCGGGAGCCGGCGTGCTCGGCAGGGGCTCCACCGCCGTCAGCTCGGGAGCGACGGCGAGCACCGCCTCCCGGACCGCGTCGGTGACCTCGGAACCTCCACCGCCGCAGCCGGAGCCGCAGCCGCCGCCCGTCTTCAGACGCACCCGGCCGATCTCGCCTTCCACACCGGCCCACTCCACGTCGCCGCCCCGCTCCTGTACGGCTGGCCGCAGCCGTTCGACCGCGCGGGCCGCCCGGCGCTCGGGGGGCTCGGGGTGGATGTCGTGCAGCACCAGCAGGTGGCCCAGCAGCTCGTCGTCGGCCAGGCGTTCCGCCAGCGGTTCGTCCGCCTGGTCCAGGACGCGGGCCAGAGCCTCGCCGTAGACCTCGGTCAGCAGCCGGACCGCCTCCGTGGCGGGTCCGGGGACGGGCTCGAGTCCTGCCAGCACCTGGTCGAGCCGTGCGAGCCGGGCCTCGACGTCGGGGTCCGCCAGCCGTACGGGGGTGGCGGCCTCAGCCATGGTTCGCCCCGTACGTCGGCGAGTGCAGAGTGGTGAGCGTCTTGCCCTTGCCGACGTACATGTGCACGCCGCACGGCAGGCAGGGGTCGAAGCTGCGTACCGTGCGCATGATGTCGACGCCCTTGAAGTCGTCCGGCCCGTTCTCCTCGAAGATGGGCTGGCCCTGGACGGCGTCCTCGTACGGGCCGGGGGTGCCGTACTTGTCGCGCGGGCTGGCGTTCCACGGGGTGGGCGGGTACGGGTGGTAGTTGGCGATCTTCTTGTCCTTGATCACCAGGTGGTGGGAGAGGACGCCGCGCACCGCCTCGTGGAAGCCGCAGCCGATCGCTTCGTCGGGTACCTCGTAGTTCTCGAACACCTTGGTTTCGCCCGCGCGGATGAGTCCCATGGACTCCTCCAGGAACTGCAGGGCCATGGCGGCCGCGTAGGCGACGAAGTACGGCCGGGCGCGGTCGCGTTCGATGGTGTTGCTCCACTGCGGGATGCGCCACTCCAAGGTCGTCTCCGGCAGGGACTCGCCCTTCGGCAGGGAGATGCGCACGCTGTGGCCGGTGGCCTTGACGTACGGGGTGTCGACCAGGCCGTTCAGCGCGGTCGACCACAGGCGGGCGAGCGGGCCGCCGCCGGTGTCCAGGGCGAGGTGGTCGCCGGTGCGCTGGTCGAACCAGCGGGGGCTCATGACCCAGCTGTACTTGTCGTCGAAGTCGCGCTTCTGCGGCACCGGGACGGTGGTCTGGTTCCACGGGTGGCGCATGTCGACGGGATTGCCGAGCGGGTCGTGGGTGACGAAGGGCTGTTCGTTGACCCAGTCCTCGTAGTACGAGCTGCCCAGCAGGATGCGCAGGCCGAGGTTGATGTCGACGAGGTTGTTGGTGACGAGTTCGCCGTCGACGATGATGCCCGGGGTGACGTACATGTCCTTGCCCCAGGAGTTCATCGTCTCGTACCGGTAGTCGACCGTCTTGGGGTCCTGGAAGGCACCCCAGCAGCCCAGCAGCACCCGGCGGCGGCCGACCTCCTCGTAGCCGGGCAGCGCTTCGTAGAAGAAGTCGAAGACGTCGTCGTTCATGGCGACGGCCTTCTTCACGAAGTCGATGACCCGCATGAGCCGGCTGAGGTAGTCGGTGAAGGTGTTCGGCTGGGGCATCGTGCCGACGCCACCGGGATAGAGCGTGGACGGGTGGACGTGCCGTCCCTCCATCAGGCAGAACATCTCGCGGGTGATCCTGCTGACCTTCAGGGCCTCCTTGTAGACCTCACCCTCGAAGGGGTTGAAGGCCTTCATGATGTCGGCGATGGTGCGGTAGCCGTGGATGTCGCCGCGGGGCGCCTCGGTGCGTTCGGCGCGGGCCAGCACACTGGGGTTGGTGGCCTTGACCATCGCCTCGCAGAAGTCCACGAAGACCAGGTTGTCCTGGAAGATCGTGTGGTCGAACATGTACTCGGCCGCTTCGCCGAGGTTGACGATGTAGTCGGCCAGCGGGGGCGGCTTGACGCCGTAGGCCATCTGCTGGGCGTAGTCGGAGCAGGTGGTGTGGTTGTCGCCGCAGATGCCGCAGATCCGGGACGTGATGAAGCCCGCGTCGCGCGGGTCCTTGCCCTTCATGAACACCGAGTAGCCGCGGAACAGCGACGAGGTGCTGTGGCATTCCACGACTTCCCGGTTGGCGAAGTCGATCTTCGTGTAGATGCCCAGGTTCCCGATGATCCGGGTGATCGGATCCCAGGACATGTCCACTAGCTGTGGCGGCTTGCGCTCCGTGGGCCGGGCCTCGGTGGTGGTCATCTGCGGTACTGCCCCTCACTGTCGGTGTTCCGTGGTCGGGTGGTGGGGTGTGTGTCGCGCGGCATCAGGGCCGCCAGCGCGGGTCGTAGCCGCTGGTCAGCTTGCGCTTGTTGTGGCGCCACCTGGGCTCGTGGTTGACCAGTTCGTTGGTCATGCCGCGCAGGCGGCGGATGACGGCTCCGTACGGCTTGATGGCCAGGGAGGACAGGGTTCCGCCGGGGGGTTCGTCCATGAACGGCATGAAGGCGTCGGGGAAGCCGGGCATCGTGCAGCCGATGCAGATGCCGCCGACGTTGGGGCAGCCGCCGATGCCGGCCATCCAGCCGCGCTTGGGCACGTTGCAGTTGACGACCGGGCCCCAGCAGCCCGTCTTGACCAGGCACTTGGGTGAGTTGTAGTCCTTGGCGAAGCTGGCCTGCTCGTAGTACGAGCCGCGGTCGCAGCCCTCGTGGACCGTCTTGCCGAACAGCCACTGCGGGCGCAGCATGTGGTCCAGCGGGGGCGGGGGTGCGGAGCCGGCCGCGTGGTAGAGGACCCAGACCAGGGTCTCCATGAAGTTCTCGGGCTGGATGGGGCAGCCGGGCACGTTGACGATGGGCAGGCCGCCCTGGGAGGTGAAGTCCCAGCCCAGGTAGTCGGCCAGGCCCATGCAGCCGGTGGGGTTGCCGGACATGGCGTGGATGCCGCCGAAGGTGGCGCAGGTGCCGGCGGCGACCACCGCCCAGGCCTTGGGGGCCAGTTGGTCGATCCACCAGTTGAGGGTCTGCGGCTCGCCGGTCTCCGGGTCGTTGCCGAAGGACGTCCAGTAGCCGTCGCCCTCGATGATGTTCTGGTTGGGGACCGAGCCCTCGATGACGAGGATGAACGGGGCGAGTTCGCCGCGTACGGCCGCCCGGTAGGGGGCGAGGAAGTCCTCGCCGCCCAGGCTCGGGGAGAGCACCTTGTTGACGAGGTTCACCTTGGGCACGCCCGGGATCAGTCCGAGCACCAGGTCCTCGATGGAGGGCTGGCCGGCTGCGGTCAGGGAGACGGTGTCGCCGTCGCAGCTCATGCCTTCGGAGATCCAGAGGATGGTGATCTCGTCGAAGCCCTGCCGGTCCTCGGCCCGTTCGGGTTCCTTGCTGACTTCGGTGGTGCTGCTGTGGGTTGTCATGTCACTCGGCCTCCGCTGCGGGGGTCTCGGAGTCGGTCGTGTGCCGCGCCTTCGCTGCGGCGGGAGCCGGCGCCGACGGCTCGTCCGGGGATCCGGCGGGTTCGAGGGGTTCGAGCTCGTCGGGCCGGAAGTAGTGGAAGCGGCCGTACCAGGTGTGCAGTTCGGACGCGGGGTCGTCGTCGAGGGTGACGGCGAGGTGCACGCTGCCGTCCACGTCGTGGAAGACGGCGGCGACTTCGGCGGTGCGGCCGTCCAGGAACATGTCCTGGGCGTCGGCACCGCGTCCCCGGGGGCGGAGCCGGACGCGGCTGCCGCCGCCGAGCGGGACGCCGTCGACGAGCACGGTGTCGGTGGCCGGGGAGAGGCCGTCGTCGGCGCCTTCCTGCCACCAGGCGGGGCGGTCGACGGGGACGGGGGGCGCGGGGGCGGCGGCCCCCGGCGGCGAGGTCGCGGGCGCGGCAGCCCCGGGCTCGGCAAGCGCGGGTGCCGGGGGCGCGGGCGCGACAGCTCCGGGAGTCGCGGGGACGGCAGTCCCGGGCTCGGCAAGCGCGGGTGCCGGGGGCGCGGAAGCGGCAGCCCCGGGCGACGAAGTCGCGGACGCCGCAACTCCGGACGCAGCAAGCGCAGGTGCCAGGGTCCCCGGCGTTGCGGCCCCGAGCTCCGGGGGCGCCGGCGCGGCATCCCCCGGTGCCGAGGCCGCGGGCGCGGCAGCCCCGGGCGCGGAAAGCGCGGGGGGCACCGTGGCGACCGGCGCCAGGGAGCGGACGGCGCCGTGGAGCCGTTCGAAGACCTCCTGCGGCATGGTGTCGACGCGGTCGAGGATCGCGGCCGCCCTCGGGTCGGTGGCCCGCGCCTCGCGCTTCTCCTCGTCGGTCAGCAGCATCGTGCGCAGCGTGAGGATCTCGTCGATCTCGGCGGCGTCGTGCAGGTCGCCCGGGCTCTCGGGGGCCACTTGGGGGTGGTCGGGCAGGATGATCGGTGCGGAGAGCAGGACGTGTCCGTCGTCGCCGAGGACGGGGAAGGTGAACTCGTTCCGGCACGAGCGGGCGAGTGCGCTCAGGTCCGTCGGCGGGTCGGTCAGCGAGACGAACTCCACGCCGTCGCCGCCGATGAGGGTGTGGGTGGCGATCAGAGCGCGGCGCAGTGCCTCGTCGCGAGCGGCCCGCGGTTGCGGTGCGGGCCCGGTGTTCGTGGTGCGCACACGGAGCCGGCAGAGGTCGTCCGAGAGTCGCTCGGCGGTGACGGTGGTGTCGGCCCGTACCTCGTCGCGGCGCCGCACCACCCGTCCGTCGCCACCGGGCAGCGGCTCGACGTCCACGCCGGCCGGCGCGACCACGGGGACGGTGCGCCCGCCCTCAAGGAGCTCGCCGAGCGGGACCGCGACCTCGTGTTCACGCGGCACGGCCTCGTCGAAGGTCAGATGCGTCGTGCCGTCGGCGGTGCGCAGCGACTCGACGGCGTGATGACGGCCGTCCCGGGTCTCCTCCACTTGCTTGCGCTGCATCTGGAGGTGACGGATCCGCACCCGTACGGACGCGCTCCCGGGCTGCCGGATCCGCAGCAGACACTCCGTCTGCTGGTACCAGGAGTCGGCGCTGCCGGAGACTCCGGGGACCACGGGGCCGTCCGCCTCCACCCAGTCCCTCGGGAACAGGACCCCGAACTGCCATCGAACGCGGTTCTTGGCCGAGGACCGGCGGTAGGGGTAGAGGAGGTAACCCTCGTAGAGGACGGCGTCGGCGACCGCGCTCACCTGCTCGAAGGCGTCCGTGGCCCGCTGGGGCGGATCCTCGCCGACTCTCGTGGCAGCGCACGCCGTGCCGCCCTCGGCCAGTCCCTCCGCCATCGCGCCTCCTCGTCCGGGTGTGCACGCCCATCCAGGGGTGCACGCGCATCCCTTCCACCACGGTCACACCGCTCATCCACGGTCGCCTCCTACGGCGCAGTGCGATTGGGCCGTTCGGGGCTGTTGCTGAGATTGAAACGTGGTGTCGTAGCTGCTAGGAGCTGGCGTCAAAGGTTCAGGCGCTCGGTCCCCGTGCGGGTGGTTGGTCGGTGTGGCGGCTCAGCCGGCCGCGGCCTGGGGTGTGGCATGAACGGGTGACCCGCAATGAAGGCACCGCACGGCTGCGCCGCCTCGTCCAACGACAGGCCGCGCCCCGTCGCCGACGGCTCCGTCGGCGACGCACTGGAGAGACAGCGAGCAGGCAGCCGAGCCCCCTGGCCACGCTGGTGATTCTCAGCCTGCCCGGCCTCGCGGCACTGTCCGCGTTGCTCTTCACGTGGATGCAGGTGAGCCAGGCCGGCCGGGAACTGCGGATCATCGAGCAGGGCCAGATCACCAGCAGGTACAACGCCGCGATCAACAATCTCGGCTCCAGCTCGGTCGATGTGCGACTCGGTGGGATCTACTCGCTGGAGCGCTTGATGCGCGACTCTGCCCGCGATCACCACACCGTCGTATCGGTACTGGCAGCGTTCCTACGCCAGCACGCGCCCGCACGGGCCACCAAGGCGGCCGTCGATGACGTCCCCAGGCTGGACGCCGACATTGGAGCGGTCATGAATGTACTGGCCGAGCGCCGTGCGGACCGTGACCAGGGATTGGTCCTCGACCTGAGCAAAACCGACCTGAGCCAATGGACACCCGCACGCCTGCACGACGAGACCGGCATCCAGCTCGAGCAGGCGATCCTGACCGGATCGAACCTCATCGGCACCGGCCTCACCAACGCCAACCTGCGGGATGCGCGGTTGGACGAGGCAGACCTCCGCAAGGCCGCCCTCAGTGGGGCGGACCTTCGCGGCGCGCACCTATCAGGTTCTAACCTCAGGCAGGCTGGTCTCGATCAGGCAAACCTTCGGGATGCGTGGTTGGACGAGGCAGACCTCCGCAAGGCCTCCCTTGAATTTGCGGACTTTCGCGGCGCGATCCTGGAGGGGGCAGACCTCCGTAAAGCATTCTTGTACGGCGCCGAAGCCGCTGGCGCATTCTTCTGTTCGCAGGAGACCGGTTGTGCGGACACGACAGCGGCAGATCTGATTGGCGCGAACCTGGCGGGCGCCGACTTCGAGGGCGCGAGCCTCATCGGAACTTCCCTGTGCGGCATCTCTGACACCGAACCAGAGACGGAAGGCATCGCCACGCTCCTGCCCAAGCCGGGCAAGCGGGAGTGCGCCACGCTGACGCGGGCGAACCTCTCGCGCGCGAGCCTCTCGAACCTGCGGCTGGCCCGCATCAACCTCTCCGGCGCTGATCTCACCAATGCGAACCTGGCCGGCGCAGATCTCTCGAACGCCAACCTCACCGGCGCGAATTTGACGGGCACGGACCTCTCGAAGGCCAACCTCACCGGCGCGCGCCTGACCGGAGCCAAGCACAAGGGCGCAAAGATCAACGGCACCAAGGGTCTGCCCGAGGGCTTCCGCTAAGCGGACCAGCGACCACGAATCCACTCGGGGCCCCGGGACGACTCGGGCAGCAGCGGACGGCGAAGTCCGATTCCACGTCGGACATTTCATGAACGGCGTATCACCCGACCATGATCCATCACGCGAAATATTGGCCGGCTGAAGACGCCGGCTAGGGGAGCAAGTAGGTCGTACAGGCCGGCCCCTGCTGTGTGCGAGTTTCACACTCGTCCTCGGTCCCGTCGCCAGCATTGAGGGCGATGATGTGGATGGCCCCCGTCTGCGGCGGGGGCGAGAGGGGAATACTGATCCGCTGCTCGACCACGCCCTTGTCGTTCGGCCGGAGGGAGCTTGAGTAGAGGTCGACGCCCTCGTCGACCGGCTCGCCGTCAACCGTCTCGGCGGCTACGTAGACTCCGATACTCGACCACGTTTCGACACCGTCGGCGCGAATGTCGAAGCTCAGTCGCATCGAAGACCGAGAACCGTCGACCCTGACATCCGTGATGCTCGGCCGACCGTTGCCCCCGGCGGCCTTGGCCGCGCCGATGACCGCCACGCTCAGCGCCACCATGTAGAAGACCACACCGAGAATAAGCACAGCGGTCTCCCACAGATTGCCCCGCCGTGTGGGGTGAATGAGCAGAGCCACGATGCTGCACACGATGGCGACGATGGCGCAGAGCGAGGCCACATAGATCGGCCACGACTCGTTGTTGAGAGCAACGAAGACGAACTCGCTGCGGAGCCCGAGTGCGGTCATGACTCCCGTGACGGCGACGAGGGCGCCGGCGAGGATTTTGGCAACGTCATCCAAGCGCTTTCCGATGCCGGCTTGGATCATTTCGTATGTCGGGTCAGGGGCGGGGTCCCTGCTCAACTTCGGCACCCCACTCATGCCACACTCCTTGCCGTCGGCTCCAGGCAGTCAACGGAACGCTTGCCGGGCGCCCGAGCGTACAACGCCGCATCCGTGCAGGAATGCCGACGAGGCGCGGGCCAAAGCATGCCCCTTTGATGTGTTGAGCGGTTGATCCGATGTTCCCTGTTCCGACGGCCCGTCGGCGGTGAGCGCGACGGGCCGGTGTCGGGATCGTGGGAGTCGAGGGCGTCACCTCTGCACGTGCGACAGCCGCCGTGCCACCAGGGGAATGATCACCGCGGCGGCCACCACATGCGACACGGCGAGGATGATCTGGGTGGACGTGGCCGTGTGCGGGGCGACGGCCGGGCCGGCGAGGGACAGTGCGGTGAGGATGACGGTGGTCACGGTGAAGGTCCGGGCGGGCTGCTTGGCCCAGCGGGCGAGCACCACCGCGAGGATGATCCCGGCGACCGACCAGAACACCACGCCGCCGCCGAAGCCGCCGACGGGAATCTCCGCGGCCTCCTCAGCCCCGGGGCTGGCCGCCTCCATCGGGACGCCCGCGGCCCGGGCGACGAGCGCGAAGGCCTCGGTCACGACGGCACCGGCGAGCGTCGCCAGGACGCCGACCAGCCATACGGGGCGCGTGGAAAGGAAGCCGGTGGTGTGCCGGGAGTCGGTCCGGTTCTGCGTCTGAGGGGTCGTCACGCTCATGTCGCCTTCTCCTGCTCGCTGTTGGGGCTTGGAAGCCTTACGGAGAGGTAGACCGGGCGAAGCGCCGGAACTCATCGGTGCGCCGAGAACCGGCACGGCCCATCGGCCGAACAGCGCAAGTCGCCTGCACGAACCCGTGAGTCCAGGGAAGGCGTCACCCCATGGACCAGACCCAGCACCCCCGCACGACCACCAGCCCCGCCCTCACGCCCCTGGCGGACCCGCTCGTCAACAAGGGCACCGCCTTCAGCCGGCAGGAGCGCGCCGAACTCGGTCTCGACGGGCTGCTGCCGCCCGCCGTGGAGACCCTGGACGAGCAGGTCGCCCGCGCCTACGAGGCGTTCCACGGCTACGACAAGCCCCTCAACCGGCACATCTACCTGCGTCAGCTCCAGGACACCAACGAGGTGCTCTTCTACCGTCTGGTCACCGAGTACCTGGAGGAACTGCTGCCCGTCGTCTACACGCCGACGGTGGGTGAGGCCTGTCAGCGTTTCAGCGAGATCTACCGGCGCCCGCGCGGACTGTTCCTGACGTGGGAGGACCGGCACCGCTTCCGGGACATCCTGCGCAACCGCCCGCACCGCGACAAGGACGTGGACGTCATCGTCGTCACGGACGGGCAGCGCATCCTCGGCCTGGGCGACCAGGGCGTCGGCGGGATGGGCATCCCGATCGGCAAGCTCAGCCTCTACACGGCGATCGGCGGCATCCACCCCGCCCGCACCCTGCCGATCCTGCTGGACGTCGGCACCGACAACGAGGACCTGCTCGGCAACCCGCGCTACCTCGGCCGGCGCGCCCGCAGGCTGACCGGCGCGGACTACGACGAGATGATCGAGGCGTTCGTCTCGGCGGTGGAGGCGGAGCTGCCCGGCACGCTGCTCCAGTGGGAGGACTTCGCCACCGCCCACGCGTACCCGATCCTCACCCGCTACCGGGACCGGCTGCTCACCTTCAACGACGACATCCAGGGCACGGCGGCCGTCACGCTCGGCGCCCTGTCCACCGCCGCGAACGTGTCCGGCACTCCGCTGTCCGAGCAGCGCCTGGTGATCCTGGGCGCGGGGTCGGCCGCCATCGGTGTCGCCGGCATGATCCGGACGGCCATGATCGAGGAGGGCCTGTCCGAGGACGAGGCCACGGCACGGTTCTGGATCCTCGACGTCGACGGCCTGCTGGTGCGCTCGCGGGCGGAACTGACGCCGCAGCAGCGGATGTTCGCGCGCGACGACAGCGAGGTGAACGGCTGGGACGGCACCGGCCTCGCCGAGGTGGTGCGCCGTGTCGAGCCGACGGCGCTCATCGGGCTGTCGACGGCTCATGGCGCGTTCACCGAGGAGATCGTGCGGCAGATGGGCTCGACCTGCGAACGGCCCGTCATCTTCCCACTGTCGAACCCCACTTCCCACTCCGAGGCCGAGCCCGCGGACCTCACCCGCTGGACCGACGGCCGGGCGCTGATCGCCACCGGCTCGCCCTTCCCGCCGCTCACGGTGGACGGGCACGAGGTTCCGGTGGCGCAGTCGAACAACGTGTACGTCTTCCCGGCCATGGGGCTCGCGGTGACGGCGAGCCGGGCCACCCGCGTCACCGACCGCATGATGGTGGCCGCCGCCCGGGCCGTCGCCGAGTGCGCGGTACGGGCGGCGCGCGGAAACGACGGCCCCGTACCGCTGCTGCCGCCCCTGAACGGGATGCGCGAGTCCGCTCGCGAGATCGCCCTGGCGGCGGCTCTCGCCGCCGTCGAGGACGGGGTCGCTCCGCAGGCGACGGAGGAGGAATTGCACAAGGCGGTCGCGCGGGCGCAGTGGACACCCCGTTACGAGGGCTGAGCGCCGCCACGTGCGCCGGCATCGAGGGTGCCCTGAGCACGATCTTCACCTGTGACAGCCGTCCCGGTCTGCGAGCCCTCTTCCCCACGTGAAGCTGGCGTGACATGCTCATGTAACCCACCACCTGAACGTTGTTCACAGTCATGAACTCGAAGGGAGTGGATCATGAGGGCAAGATCTCGATTAGCCGTTCTGCTGACGGTTCTCGCCGCGCTCATCACGGGAGCCGCCCCCGCCGCCTCGGCCGGGGCTGAGGCCGAGCATACGTACCGGATCCCGCACACCGCCGTCATGGACGGCGCCCGTCTGCACCGGACCAAGGTCCGGCTGGAACACGGGGATCCCCGACTCCGGCGCGCCGTCGAGGTGTTGCGGGGACGTGCCGACAGATGGCTGGACCAGGGGCCGTGGACCGTGGTGGACAAACCCCGGCCCGCCCCCAGCGGAGACCTCCACGACTACCTCAGTCAGGCTCCGTACTGGTGGCCCACCAAGACCCCGGCCCCGGAGAACCCGTGGGGCTGTCCCTACGTGCAACGCGACGGCGAGCGCAATCCCGAGGTCGACTCCGGCACCGACCGCCAGGACGTCGAGAAGACCTTCGACTCCGCCTACGACCTCTCCCTCGCCTGGTACTACACCGGCGACGCGCGGTACGCCGAGAAGGCCGGGCAGGTGCTGCGCACCTGGTTCCTCGATCCGGCCACGAGGATGAACCCGAACCTGAATCACGCGCAGTTCATCCCGTGCAAGTACGACGGTCGCGCCATCGGCATCATCGACTTCTCGCAGTCCTACACCAGCGTCCTCGACGCGCTCGCCCTCCTGGAGAGCGGCGCCCCGGGCTGGACCGCGAAGGACCGCAGGGGCATGGCCCACTGGAACACCGCCTTCCTCGACTGGCTCAGGAACAGCGACTTCGGCAAGCAGGAGGCCGCCGCCACCAACAACCACGGCACCTTCTACGACCTGCTGGTCGCCGGCCTCGCCTACGCGACCGGCGACCGGGAACTGGCCCGCCGAACGGTCCTCGACGCCCGGCACAAGCGCATCGCACCGCAGATCGCGGCCGACGGCAGCCAGCCCCAGGAGCTGACCCGGACCAGGAGCTGGCACTACTCGACGTTCACCCTGGTCGCCCATGCGCGGCTGGCGGCCATCGGCCGGAATGCCGGCGTGAATCTCTGGGCCTACCAAGGGCCGGAGAAGGAGAGCCTGTTCAAGGCCGTCGGCTACCTCCTGCCCGCCGCGACGGGAGCCGCCGCCTGGCCGCATCCGGAGCTTCAGTTCCGCCGGTACGCGGCGACCGACGTCGTGCACGCGGCGGCCGATGCCGGGGACAGGCGTGCGCAGCGGGCCGTCCGGTCGCTGGAGGAACCGCCGGGCGGCGACTTGTGGGTCCTGCGCCCGGCGGCGGAACAGCTGGACTCCATCGCGGGCTGAGCAGCGCTCCGGCCGGTCAGAGGGTGGAGAGGTCGATCGCCCGGTCGACGTCCTGCGGCCGGAGCACGCGCAGGATGCCTTCCAGCAGGTAGTAGTCGGCGTACGGGAGGGAGATCTCGATGCCGTCCTCGGCCGGGCGGTTGCGGGTACAGCGGGCCACCACGGCTTCCGCGCGGGCCGAGTTCTTCGTCAGGCACGTCTCCGAGAGCGCGGTGAGCAGCCGGAGCGCCACCTCGCGGTAGGCGTGCCTGCCGGTGGCGGCGGACAGGTCGAGGAGCCCGCAGGCGGTGATCGCTCCGGCCGACGCGTCCTTGATGTCGTGGGGCTGCTGCGGCGCGCGGTAGTCCCACACCGGGACGTGGTCCGGGGCCAGGGCTCCGATCGCGTAGTCCGCGAGTGCGCGGGCGGTGGTCAGGAAGTCGCGGTTCCCGGTCCTTCTGTACATGGTGGTGAAGCCGTACAGTCCCCACGCCTGTCCGCGCGACCAGCAGGACGTGGGGCTGTATCCCTGCACGGTGTCCGGGCCGACTGGGTCGCCGCTGTCCGGGTCGAAGTCGTAGACGTGCGGCGTCGATCCGTCCGGGCGGAGGAAGACCCGCCGGGTGGTCTTCGCGTGTTCCACGGCGACGTCCAGGTACGTGTCGTCCCCGCTCTGCCGGCTCGCGAACGCCAGCAGGTCGAGGTTCATCATCGTGTCGATGATGACGCGGCCGGCGTTCTTCGGATCGTTCAGCGCGCCCCACGCTCTGATGAAGCGCCCGCGCGGGTTGTACCGCTGGATCAGGGAGTCGGCCGCCCGCAGGGCGCCCGTCCGCCAGGCTTCGTCGCCCGTCAGCCGCCAGGCGGTGACCCAGGACGGGTAGAAGAGGAAGCCGAGGTCGTGCGTGCCGGTGTCGTACTGGCGGGGGGCCAGCTTCCGTGCCGAGGCCAGGGCCTGGGTACGGAAGGCCTCGTCCTCGCTGTAGAGCCACGCCATCCACAGCGTGCCCGGCCAGAATCCGCCGACCCAGCCACCGTTCTGGGAGTAGACCCACTTCTCGAACTTCGTGCCGACGGGGAAGGCGGTCACGGTCGGTGCGACGGCGGCGACCTTCTCGACGGCGTAGTCGGCCGCCGCGCGGAGCTTGCGCAGGGTGGGTGCCGGGATGCGGCCGGCGGTCGGGTCCGCGGCCGCGGCAGGTGCCGGAGAGGCGCATAACGCTGCGGCGCCGGCCGCTGTGGCCAGCACGGTACGCCGGGAAACTCTCATGCTGATCCCTCCAACTCGGTATGCACGCACGTGAACAGGCTCAGCGATGGCAGGTGGTGACACCTGGGCGCAAGGGACAGGCGATCCCGGCGAAGCCGCCGCCCGCGACCACGTCCACGGCGAACGTGTCGCCGCCGCGCAGCACCTGCCGGTTCCTGACGAGCCCGTCGGCACCGTCCTGGATCGTCTCGACCAGCCACCTCCCCGAGCCGATGGTCAGCGGCACCTCGGCTTCGCGGGCGGGCCCGGCGTACACCCCTCCCAGGAACCAGCGGTCGCCGCTGCGGCGGGCGAGCACGGCTTCGCTGCCCGGCCGGCCGGCGAGCAGCCGGGTGTCGTCCCATGCGGCGGGGACCTGGTCGAAGTAGTCCCGGGCGAGCGGCCGGGCGTCGTACGACTCGGGGGTGCCCGCGAACATCTGGAGGCCCGACTCGTAGGCGACGGTGAGGCCGACCTCTGCCGCGTCGGAGTTGGGGCGCAGGCCGACGCGCTGGAACGCGCCGGGGGTGAAGTCCATGGAGCCGATGACGTTGCGGGTGAAGGGCAGGGTGGTGAGGTGTGCGGCGGTGTTGGTCCGCTTCTCCTCGCCCGCGACGCCTTCCAGGGTCATGACGTGGGGCCAGGTGCGCTGCATGCCCTTGGGGATGGTCGAGCCGTGGAAGTTGACCATGAGGTGGTGGGCGGCCGTCTCCCGGAGAATGGCGTCGTACCACTGGAGTGTGGCCTGCGCCTCGGAGTCCATGAAGTCGATCTTGACTCCCTTGACGCCCCACCGCTCCAGCGTGGGCAGCCACTGTGCGCGTTCCTCGGGTGTGTCGAGGTCGCGCTGGTGGATCCAGACGATGATCCCGACGCCCTTGGCGCGGGCGTGGTCGACGAGTTCCGGCATCCAGCTGTTGGTCTGCCAGTCCGGGTCCGTGACGTCCCACTCGTCGGCCTTGAAGTACCAGCCCGCGTCGACGGCCTCGTAGGGCCAGTTGCGCTCGGCGGCGTAGTCGACGTAGGCCTTCTGCGCGGCGAGGCTCTGCCCGGCCGGGCGGCCGCCCGCGAGCCAGGTCCACAGCACGGTCCCGGGCCTGATCCAGGACGGGTCGGCGACCTTGGATGCGGGAGCGAGGTCGTCGGTGAAGGTCGACCGGGTCACGGTGGCCAGGTCGCCGGTGACCATGGCGCGCCATGGGGTGGCCAGGGGGCCGTCGGTCTTCACCCGGTCGTCGGCCAGCTCGACGCGGTAGGTGCCGGTGCCCTTGTCGTGGGCGAGCCGGGCGCCGGAGTAGGCGCCGGTGAGGTCGGACTCGGCGAGCAGGGTGTACCCGCCGTCAGTCGCGAACAGCGCCTGGGGCGAGTACGCGCCGGTGGGGGCCGTGGCGGCGGTGTACTCGGCGAACTGGCCCTCGTTGTCGGGCCGGTAGGCGCCCAGCCACGCGCCGGCGTCCGGCGGCAGGCTGAAGGCGGAGGTCTCGCCGAGCACGTCGCCGTGTCCGGCGGGCAGGACGTAGCGGTAGGCGACGCCGTCGGCGGCGGCGCGGACCAGCAGGTCGAGCCGGGCGCCGGCGGGGGTGACGAAGGACAGGCGCGTCTCGTTCATGCGGACCCGGCGGTCCAGCCGCTTGCCCGACTTGGTGCGGTAACGCTCCTCGACCGTCCGGTTCTTGCTCCGCAGGAAGCGCAGGTCCTTGGAGAAGTCGGCCCGTTCGGTGACGAGGCCGACGGGCGACGGCTCGATGACCGTACGGCCGGCACGGGTCACCGACAGGCTCAGTGTGCCGGTGCTGTCGTCCAGGGCTATCCGCGCGCGGGGTGCGTCCGCGGCGACGGTCACCGTCCAGGCGCGCTCCCGCTGCTCGGCCCCGGCGGGAGCGGTGGTGAGGAGTGTGGCCGCCAGTGCGGTGCACAGTGCGGCGACCACGGTTCTGATCGGAACAGCCATGAAACCCTCCGAGGTATGCGGTGATTACGGCAGTCCCCAGGCCGGACCCGGTTCGCCGACGGTGACGGGCGCGATGACGAGGTCGGGGCGCGCTCCGGAGTGGACGAGCACCTCGCGGCCCTTGGGCAGGTCGATGGCGAGGGTGCCGCCGCCCAGGTCGCGGGTGCGGGCCGGGGTGCCGTCGTCGAGCAGCACGGTGAGGGTGCCGGTGAGGCCGTGCCGGAGCTTGAGCGGCTCGCCGGCCAGGCTTTTGATCCGGATGAACCGGGTGGCTCCCTTCTTGCGGACGGCGCTGACCAGGAAGGCGCCCTGGGTGCGGAAGTCGTGCAGGGTGACGTCCGCCCATGCGGTCGGGACGGCCGGGAAGACGCGGATCACTCCGCCCCAGCTCTGGCAGAACATGTCGTGCAGGGACTGCGAGGCGGACAGCGGCGTCTCGATGACCGGACCGGCCTCGGTGTAGTGGGTGTTGGCCTGGCAGGGGTAGCGGGTGGAGGTGTCGAAGAACTTCCGTAAGTAGCCGATCGCCGTGTCTCCGTCGCCGGTCATGGCGTAGATCGAGGCGGCGCCGGTGTAGCTGTAGCCGCGGTGGGCGCCGGTCAGCGCGTGCCAGTGCTCCACGGACCTGGTGATCAGGTCGCGGCTCTCGGGCTGGTCCCAGTTGACGAGGTACAGCGGGTACACCATCAGCAGGTGCGAGTAGTGCCGGTGGGACCGGGCGTACGGGGTCTCGGCGCCGATCATGAAGCCGTTGTCGTCGACCGGGTAGGGCGTGAGCTTGGCCAGCACCTCCCGCCAGCGCGGGGCCAGTTCGTCGTCGACGCCGAGGAGTTCGGCGGACTCGACGAGCGTCTGGCAGGCCCACCGGATGAGGGCCAGGTCGTAGTTGGTGTCCTGCGGCGGGACGACGGGGTACTCGGGCGACAGCGTGCTCGGCAGGTGGAGCTTGCCGTCGCTGCCCGGGGTGAGGAAGTGCAGGTAGTAGTTGACGGCCCGGCGCAGCACCGGGAAGAGCGTGTCGCGCAGGAGCGTCTTGTCCATGGAGTGCCGGTAGGACAGCCACACGTTGTGCAGCGCCCAGGTGAGGTT
The DNA here is from genome assembly GCF_039532725.1 of Streptomyces coeruleofuscus. Taxonomy (NCBI): domain Bacteria; kingdom Bacillati; phylum Actinomycetota; class Actinomycetes; order Kitasatosporales; family Streptomycetaceae; genus Streptomyces; species Streptomyces coeruleofuscus. The sequence continues at coordinate 65,241 of NZ_BAAASE010000014.1, read as the reverse complement.
GCCGACCTCGGTGCCGCTGCCGGGCCTGCCCACTCCCCGGTTGGCGAACATGTCGGAGCTGCGGCCGACGCCCGAGCTGTCGGCGCGGTAGGCGGTCGGCACGTTGGCGATGAGCTGTTCCTGGTTCTGGCGCAGGGTGGTGGCGAGCGCGTCGAGTTCCAGGTGGTTGGAGCCGTGGATGAGCCAGTACTCCAGCTGGACGTTGAGGTTCCACCAGACCGCGGGCCAGGGGGTGGGCTCCAGCCACGGCCCGGAGGTGGCCATGACGGGGCCGCCGGCCCGGCTGGCGGAGGCGACCTTGTAGAGCTGGATCCAGTGGAAACTCTGGAGGCGCTGGTCGGGGAACGAGACGAAGCTCTTCTTGTAGAAGGCGTGCCACCAGCGGGTGTGCCGTCGCCGGAGGGTGCCGTAGGACCCGGCGCGCCGCAGGTTGCGCAGCGAGTCGGCCTCGGCCGCGGTGGTGGAGGGGGCGCTGTGCCCGACGCTGAGCAGCAGTTCGTCGCCGTCGCGCCGGTAGGCGGTGGCGGTCTGGGCGCCGGTGAGGGGCTGGAGCACCTGCTCGGTGCCGTCGGCGGCGGTCTTCGTTGTCCAGGACGGGTTGGGGATGTAGTCGGCGGGCGGGGCCTCCTGGATCTTCCGGGGGCTGATGGCCTCCTCGGGGTGGAAGGTCCAGACGGCGCGCTCGCCGCCGGAGGCCCGCACCCGGACGGCGAGCACCTCGTCATGGATGAAGGCGGAGAGCGTGAGCCTGCCCGCGGTGGTGGTGACGGTGCCGGTGAGTTCGGCGTTCCACAGGCTCAGCCGCCAGTCGACGGCGGTGATGGTGCCGGCCGGTTCGAGCGTGAGGTGTCCGACCGGCAGTCGGCAGGTGCCCCAGCCGCTGCCGAACTCGGGACGGTGGTCCTGCACTCTGCCGTGCTGGACGGTGAAGCGGACCTGGTTGGCGTCCGGTTCCCGGTAGATCATGCTGCCGAGCAGCCCGTCGCCGAGGAACGGGCCCTCGTACCAGCGGGTGGGCAGCTTGGTCCACAGGAGGTCCTGGCCGCGCAGGAAGTTCGACCAGGCGCTGTCGGTGGTCATGGTGTCGCGGAGCTTCCAGGGGCGTCTGCCGCCGTCGGCGTCGGACGGCACGGTCCCGGTGAGTTCCTGGGCTCGGGCCGTGCCGGGCAGGGCCGCCGCCGCGGCGCCCGAGAGGGCGGTGCCGAGTACGGCTCTGCGGGCCACCTGCGAACGTTGCTCCGGCTGTGAGGTCATCGTGTCCTCCAGACCTGACGGATCATCGATACATCGGGTGTATCGGCGAACCTAAGCAGCGTTCATGCACCTGTCAATGACACCAACGCGGTCCATGTGGACGAACCCTCCGATGTATCGAGGAGACTCAGCCCTATAGGCCCTGCCTGAACAGGACGTCAGTCGCGCAGCCACGGAGCGAGCATCCCGCCCCGCTTCAGCGATCCGAGGACCATCGACACATCCACCGACAGCGCCTCGCGCAGCCATGACGAGCGCGTGACGAAGTCGTGCAGCGCCGCCTCGTCCGGAAACGCGGTCAGGACCAGCAGCTGGCGCTCGCCGGTGACGAAGCTGACGTACCGGACGTGCGGGGACTCGGCGAGCGCCGCCGTCACCGTGTCGACCTCCGCCGGCACGGCCCGCACCCACAGCACCGCCTCCACCGGCAGTCCGAGCAGCACCGGTTCGATCACGGCTCGGACGCGGACCCGCCCCGCCCTGCGCAGGGCGCCCAGCCGGCGCCGGGCGGTGGCCTCGGACACCCCGGCCACCCGGGCCAGTTCGTCGAACGTGCACCGCCCGTCCTCGGCCAGGGCGTTCACCAGCAGCCGATCGGCCCGGGAGAGCTCCCCGGCACCGTCGGACGGGGACGACACGTCCGCCGCGGGGGCGGTACCGGGCGGCGCACCGCCGGTGAGTGCGGAGATCTCGGCCTCGGTGAGCAGGCCCGCGTGCCACTCGCGGATCGTCCGCACGTGCCGCAGCACCGGGAGCGTCAGCGTCCGTACGACCCCCGGCAGACCAGGGAGCTCGTCCATGACCAGCCCTGCGAGACGGTCGCGCGGGCACTGCACCTCGGCGACACAGTCCCAGGTCCCGGTCAGGACCTGGACGAAGGCGCAGTCGGGGCGGCGCGCCAGCGCGGTGGCGACCACACGGGCCTGGCCGGGTGCGCAGCGCACTCCGATCACGGTGCTGCGCCCGCGCACCGCCATGGCGCCGATCCGTACCAGCCCGGAGTCCAGCAGCCGGGTGCCCCGGCGGACGACGGTGCGCTCCGGTTCGCCGAGCGCCGTCGCGATGCCGTGCCACGAGGCACGGCCGTCGATCTGAAGCGCGCTGATGATGCGCCGGTCCAGCGAATCGGCCACGAAGCCGGTGTGCGGTGCGTCCATCGGCCTGAGCGTATGGCCGATTCCGTCGATGTGACAGGGAATCTTGTTCCCATCCGTCGATCTGCCCGACGGTACCGGGAAGCCGGACCGCACTTTCCCTACCTCCGGAGGTGGCCGACATGACCGCGACACCCGGCAGTCCCCCTCACTCTCCAGCGGCCGCCCCGTCCCCAGAGTCCTTCCCCGCCCCCACCACCCGGCGCGGGCGGCTGGCCGTCCTCGGGCCGGGGCTGGTCCTGGCCGCCACCAGCGTGGGCGCCGGCGACATGGTGACGTCGCTGGCGGGCGCCGCCGGCTACGGCATGGCCCTGCTGTGGGCGATCCTCGTCGGCGTCGTGCTCAAGTACGCGCTGACCGAGGCGGTGGGACGCCTGTATCTGGCGACCGGGCTGACGGCGATCGCGAGCCTGCGCTCGGCCGCCCGCTGGCTCCCGTACGCCTTCTTCGTGTTCGTCCTGGTCATCGGGCTGCTGTACGGGGCGGCCCTGAGCTCGGTGGCGTCGCTCGCGCTGTCGACGCTGTTCCCCGCGCTGCCGCTGAGACCGGTGGCCGTGGTGATCGCGCTGGCGTCGGCCGGAGTCGTGTACGTGGGCCGGTACACGCTGTTCGAGCGGGTGATGAGCGGGTTCATGCTGGCCAAGTTCGTCGGCATGGTCGTGCTGGCCGTGGTCACGCTGTCCACCATGGACGACCCGTCCGGGCTGCTGTCCTCGCTGCGGCCGCGGCTGCCGGAGGGCGACGTGGTCACCGTGCTGGCGCTGATCGGCGGGGTGGGCGGCACGGCCGGAGTGGCCTCGTACAGCTACTGGGTGCGGGAGAAGCGCTGGCGGCACGCCGGTTGGCTGCCCGTCATGCGGGCGGACACGGCGGTGAGTTACACGGTCACGTTTCTGTTCGTGGTGTGCACCTCGATCGTGGGCACCGGCCTGCTGTACGGCAGCGGCCGGACGATCACCGGCAACGACGGACTCGCCGCGCTGGCCGAACCGCTCGGCGCGGATCTGGGGTCGGCGGCCCGGGTGCTGTTCCTGGGCACCTTCTTCCTCGTGACCCTGAGCGCCCTGGTCGGCGGCTTCAACGCCCTGTGCTACCTGCTGGCCGACTCGCTGCGCACCCTGCGCGGAGTGCCGGACGACGAGGCCGAGCGGCACATGGGCCAACGCAGCCTCCCGTTCCGCCTGTTCGTGCTCTACTGCGCGGTCACGTCCGTGGCGGTGACCTTCGCCGGGAAGCCGGTCCCCCTGCTGCTCACCTACGCCGCCGTGGGCTCCCTCGTCCTGCCGCTGCTGTCCGGGGCGCTGCTGGTCCTTCTCAACCGGCGTGGCCTTCAGCCGCCGTACCGCAACAAGACCCTTTCGAACGTGCTGCTGTCGGGCTCCTTCGTCCTGTTCGGGGTGCTCGCCGCAGCGCAGCTCAAGGAAACCCTGGGAGGACTGTGAACCCCGCCGACCTGTGCTTCAGCACCGCGACCGAGCTCGCCGCGGCCCTGCGGCGCCGTGAGATCTCCGCCCGCGAGGTCGTCACCGCCCATCTCGAACGGATCGACCGGGTGAACCCGTCGGTGAACGCGATCGTCACCCTGGTCGCCGACCGAGCGCTCAAGGCGGCGGCCGAGGCGGACGAACGGGCCGTTTCGCAGGCCGAGTTGGGGCCGCTGCACGGGCTGCCCGTCGCGCACAAGGACCTGCACGACACCGCGGGCATCCGCACGACGTACGGCTCGCCCGTCCTCGCCGACCACGTCCCGGCCCGGGACCACCTGGTCGTCGAGCGTCTCCAGCGGGCCGGGGCCATCACGCTCGGCAAGACCAACGTGCCCGAACTCGGCATGGGTTCGCACACCGTCAACCCCGTCTTCGGCGCGACCCGCAACCCCTACGACCTCTCGCGCAGCGCGGGCGGCAGCAGCGGCGGCGCCGGGGCCGCCCTCGCCTGTGGCATGCAGCCGATCGCCGACGGCAGCGACACCGGCGGCTCGCTGCGCAACCCGGCGTCCTTCAACAACGTGGTGGGCCTGCGCCCCTCCCCCGGCCGGGTCCCCTCCTGGCCCGACAAGGCTCCGTGGGGGCAGCTGTCGGTCAAGGGCCCCATGGCGCGGACCGTCCAGGACGTCGCCCTGACCCTGTCGGTGCTGGCCGGGCCGGATCCGCGCAGCCCGCTCGCCCTGGAGACGCCGGGTTCCCGCTTCGCCGGCCGGCTCGACGGCGACGTCCGCGGGTGGCGGGTCGCCTGGTCGCCCGACCTCGGCGGGAGCGTGCCCGTCGACCCGGAGGTCCGCGACGTGGTGCGCGACGCGGTCAAGGTGTTCGCCGCGCTGGGCTGCGAGGTCGAGGAGGCCTGCCCCGACCTGTCCGGCGCCGACGAGGCGTACCTCGTCCAGCGCGCCTGGCAGATGGAGCTCTCCTACGGGCCCCTGCTGGACGAGCACCGGCACCGCATGGCCCCGGACGTCGTCTGGAACATCGAGGAGGGCCGCAAGCTCACCGGCCCGGACCTGGGCCGCGCCCAGCTGCTCCAGGCCGCGCTGTTCCACCGGGTGCGCGAGTTCTTCGGGACCTACGACGTCCTGCTGCTGCCGGTGAGCCAGGTCGCGCCCTTCGACGTCCGCCTTCCTTACCCGGCCTCGGTGGACGGCGTCGCCATGGAGACGTATCTGGACTGGATGCGCTCGGCCGGCCTGATCACGATGACCGGCTGCCCGGCGCTGTCGGTCCCGGCCGGCTTCACCCCGGCCGGGCTGCCGGTCGGGCTCCAGGTGGTCGGGCCGCACCGGGGGGACGCGGCCGTGCTGAGGGCGGGCTACGCGTTCGAGCAGGCGACGCGGTTCGGGGAACGGCGACCGGACGTCGCGGTGAGCACGGGCATGGCGGAAGGCGGTCGGTCATGAGCCCGCGCAGTGTCGTGGTGGTCGGTGCGGGCATGGCCGGGCTGGCGACGGCCTGGTTCCTCCAGGAGGCCGGTGTCGAGGTCACCGTGGTCGACCGGCGGGGCGTCGCGGCCGGCGCGTCGTGGGGCAACGCGGGCTGGCTGTCCCCCGCACTGACCGTGCCCCTGCCCGAACCGGCCGCCCTGAAGCTGGGGTTGCGCAGGCTGCTCTCCCCCGCCTCCCCGCTCTACATCCCGCCCCGGCCTGATCCGCGGCTGGCCCGCTTCCTGCTGGCGTTCACCCGGAACTGCACCCACCGGCGCTGGCAGGTGGCGATGGCGGCACTCGCCGCGCTGAACCGCGGGGCGCTCGCCGCGTACGACGATCTGGCCCGGGGCGGGATCACCGAGCCGACGCGCACGGGCGAGCCGTGCCTCATCGCCTTCACTTCCGCGGCCGGCCGGGCCCCGCTCGTGGCGGAGCTGGACGCGGTGCGCGCGGCGGGGCAGGAGGTCGACTACGACCTGCTGACGGGCGCCGAGGCGCGGGAGTCGGAGCCCGCGCTCTCGCCGCGCGTCGACGCGGCCGTACGACTGCACGGCCAGCGTCACCTCGACCCCGGGGCGTTCGTCGCAGCGCTGGCCGACGCGGTCCGCGACCGGGGCGGGAAGATCGTCACCGGCCTGGAGGTCACCCGCGTACGGGATCTGGGCACCGGGGTCGTCGCCCTCGCCCGCGACGGCACGTCCGTGCGGGCCGACGCGGCCGTCCTCGCCCCGGGAGCCTGGCTCGGCCGACTGGCCGCGCCCTTCGGTGTGCGCACCCCGGTGCAGTCCGGACGCGGCTACAGCTTCTCCCTGCCTCCGGCCGGACTGCCCACCCGGCCCACGTACTTCGCCGAGCGGCGAGTGGTCTGCACACCGCTCGGGGACCGGGTGCGGGTGGCGGGAATGATGGAGTTCACGGCGCCCGACCGCCCCGCGGACCCCCGCCGTATCGAGGCGATCGTCGACTCGGTCCGTGATCTGCTCCCTTCCGCCGACCTCACCCACCGCACCGACGAGTGGGTCGGCCCCCGCCCGTGCACGGCGGACGGCCTGCCCCTGGTCGGCCCGACCCGCTCGCGCCGGGTCCACGTCTGCGGCGGCCACGGCATGTGGGGCATCGCCCTGGGCCCCCTCAGCGGCAAGTTGCTGGCGGAGTCGGTCGTCACGGGCCGCGGCGCTGCCGAGTTGACGGCGCTGCATCCGCTGCGATGACGCACTGTCAGTGGCTGCCCGGGTGTGCGAGTGCTTCGGCGAGGAGGAGGTAGCTCGCGGCGGTCCAGGTGTAGGCGCGGTCGCGCAGACCCGTGCCGGTGAGGGCGTCGAAGTTCTCGGCGAAGCCGTGGGTCTCGCACAGGGCGCGGAAGCGGGCGCTGATGTCGTCGGCGAGCCGGTGGTGGCCGGCGCGGCGCAGGCCGTCCTCGATGAGGACGGTGGCGGGGGCCCAGACGGGGCCGCGCCAGTAGCCGTCGTCGAGGTAGTGCGGCGAGGTGGGCAGCTCGGTGGCGAGGCCGTACGGGGTCAGGTGGGCCTTGATGTGGTCGGCGAGCGCGCTGCCGACCTCGCCGGGCAGGTGCTCGCCGAGCACGATGGGCATCAGGTCCAGGAGGCTGGAGCTGCTCCAGGTGTCCCCCGTGGCGGTTCCCCGGGCGACGAACCGTTCGCCGGTCCAGAGTTCGTCCAGCAGCGCCGACTGGATCTCGCGGGCCGTTCGCGTCCACCGGCCCGCTTCGTCCGGCATGTCCAACTCCGTCGCCAAGGTGGCGAGTTCGTGGAGCTGGAGGACGAGGAAGGCGGCCAGGTCGGCGGTGACGACCACCCGCTCGGGGTCGAAGGTCGTGGCGTTGTCCCAGCCGCTGTCGTTGCCGTGCTGGTAGTGGGGCAGGGCTGCGCCGGGGGCGCGCCGAGCGGTGAGCCAGAAATGCGTCCAGCGTTCCAGCCGGTCGTACGTCCCGGCGAGTTCCGCACGGCTGGGAGGCGTCGGCAGCCGGCGGCGCAGACGGCCCGACGCCCAGCCGTGGATGGGCGGTTTGACGAAGTTGTGGAGGACCTCGGAGTGGGTGACGGAGTCGGGCAGGGCTCCGCTGCCGTCCTGGTGGTCGAAGGGCAGGGCGAACTGGTCCATGGCCAGTTCGGGACAGCCCGGGGCCAGGGCCAGGGCGTTGAAACAGTGGTCCCAGCTCCAGACCTTGTCCATCCAGTGCTTGGACATGAGGACGGCGGGCCGGGAGACGAGCCCGGCCGGGCGTACGGTCGCCGACCACAGGACGTAGGCGGCGAGTTCTGCGGCCGGGGTGGCGGACGAGCGCCATGGGGCCACCGCCTCGACGAAGTCCGCGAAGGCTCCGCGTGCCGCCGCCACGATCTCGCCGAAGGCGGCCGAGGACGCGTACGGCGGACGAGCGGTGTCGATCTCCTCGACGGCGATCTCCCACCCGCCGTCCGCCGCCGCGGTCAGGGCGAGGCCGCGGTCTCCGCCGCCCAGGGCCTGGGCTCCGGCGGTGTGGGCGATCCGGCCGGACAGGATGGTGACGCGGTAGCGGCGCCCCGTCTCGTACGACGTGAACACGTGCGCGTCCGCCGCCGGGTCGTGGAAGAAGTACGTCCCGCTGAACGGTGTCAGGACCTGCGCGGCCGCGAAGACTCCGATGTCCAGGCCGCTGCCCCGCAGGCGTACGGTGTCCGGCGACTCGTAGGCGAGGTCGACGCGCCCGGCCGGGCCGACCCAGCTGAGCAGTCCCGGTGTCGCCTCGACACGGGCCCCGGCGCGCTCGCCGGTCGCCTGGTCCAGGGGGACGAGGCGGAGGACGGCGTGCATGCCGTTCTGGTGCGAGACGAGGTGGAGGTCCTCGGCGTACGTCTTCTCCGCGACCACGGGTGAGATGCCGAACCAGGATCCGAACGTGCTGAACGGGATGTCGTGGACGGAGAAGGCGGGTCCGGACGACGGGGCGGCGGTCATGGAGGCGTGACTCGTTTCTCGAGCAGGGATCGTCGGCGGAAGCAGGGGTCGTCGGCGGAAGGGGAGGTCCGCGGGAGGTTCACGGAGGGGTCAGTCCTTGACGGCACCGGCGGTCACACCGGCGGCGACGTAGCGCTGGGCCAGGACGAGGATCACCGCGGCCGGCAGCGAGGCCACGACGGCGGTCGCCATGATGGCGTTCCACTCCTGGTTGTTGTTGCCGATGTAGTGGTAGATGCCCAGGGTGATCGGCTCGTGGGCGCCGCCGTTGACGAGGGTGCCGGCGAAGACGAAGTCGGACCACGACCACAGGAACGCGAAGAGGGACACCGTGACGACGGCGTTGCGGCTCATCGGCAGGACGACGGACCAGAAGGTGCGCAGGGCCCCGGCCCCGTCGGTCTTCGCGGCCTGGAGCAGTTCGCCGGGGATGCCGGACATGAACGCCGTGAAGATGAGCACCGCGAACGGGACGGCCAGGGTGGAGTCGGCGACGATCAGGCCGGGGACGGACCGGAGCAGGCCGAGCTGGAGGTAGATGGCGTAGAAGCCCATCGCCATGATGATGCCGGGGATCATCTGGGCGACCAGGAAGAGGAAGGCGAGCAGACCGCCGCCGCGCGGGCGCAGTTTGGCCAGGGCGTAGCCGGCGGGGGCGGCCAGTGCCACGGTCAGGACGACCGTGCCCAGGCCGATGACGAGGCTGGTCGCGAGGTAGGTCAACTGCTCGTCCAGGACGGTGCGGTAGCCGGCCAGGGTGCCGTTCAGCGGCAGCAGGTCCGGCGGGCTCTTGCGCATGTCCTGGTCGCGGGTGAGGGAGACGTTGAGCATCCAGTAGACCGGGAAGAGCATGATCCCGGTCAGCAGCAGACCGGTGGCCGTCTTCCACCACGTACGGCTGGGGCTTCGGTTCATGACAGCGCCTGCTTTCGCTGGACCCGGATGTAGACGAGGCCGAACACCAGGGCGGCGACGACGAGCAGGTTGCCGACGGCCGCTCCGGGTCCGAAGGCGGGCAGGAGGTTGCCGAAGCCGAGCTGGTAGGACCAGGTGGCGAAGGTGGTGGACGAGTCCGCCGGACCGCCCTTGGTCATGATCCAGATGATGTCGAAGACCTTGAGCGTGTAGACCAGGCCCAGGAGCAGGGTGATCGCGGACACGGGGCGCAGCAGCGGGAAGGTGATGCGCCAGAAGCGCTGCCAGGCGTTCGCCCCGTCCAGCGCCGCGGCCTCGTACAGGCTGCCCGGGATGGCCTGGAGGCCACTGTGGAGCACGACCAGGTTGAAGGGGACGCCGATCCAGATGTTGGCGATGATCACCGAGGTCAGTGACCAGGACGGCGAGGTCAGCCAGTTCACCGGGTCGACGCCGACGGTGCTCAGCAGGGTGTTGACGATGCCGGAGTCGCTGTTGAGCATCCACGACCAGGTGGAGGCCGACACGATCAGCGGCAGCAGCCAGGGCACCAGGAACAGGGCCCGCAGGGTCGCCGACAGCCGGAAGTGCTGGTGGAAGAAGACTGCCAGCGCCAAGCCGATGGCGTACTGGAAGACCAGGCACACGGCCGTGAACACGACGGTGTGGAGGAGGGCCGGGGCGAAGGTCGGGTCGTCGAGGATCTTCCCGTAGTTCTCCAGGCCCGTGAACGGCGCGTCGCCCTGGACGAAGGAACGGACCGTGTAGTCGCGCAGGCTCAGGTCGAGGTTGCGGTACAGCGGATAGGCGTAGAAGAGGACGAGGTAGAGGGTCACCGGGGCGAGGAAGGCCCAGGCGGCCCATTGCTGGGAGGCCGGCCGGTGTCGTGTCGCGGCACGGGCCGGGGGCGGGGCGGGTGCCGCCGCCGTCCCGGTCGGTGTGCGCACGGGCCGGTGGTCCAGCGGGTGTGCCGTCTGCTTCATCGGGCCCATGTCACTCGGCCGCGGCCTGCGCCGACGTCAGCGCGTCCTCGGGCGACTTCGACCCGCTGAGGGCGGACTGGACCGCCTTCCACAACTGCTCCGAGATCTTGGGGTACTTGGTGCCGAGGTCGCCGCTGGTGCGTCCCTTGGCCGCCTTGACCGCGTCGACCCAGGCCTTCAGCGCGGGGTTCGCCGCCACCTGCTTGTTCTGGACCTCGCTCGTGGGAGCGACGTAGGACAGGGTGGTGTCGGTGTCATACAGGTTCTGGGTGCTGGTCAGGCAGGTCGCCAGCTTCTGCGAGGTGGTGTAGCGGCCGGTGTCGTCCTGCACCGGGAGGGTGACGAACTCGCCGCCGGTCGGGGCGGCGGCGTTGCCCCCGTCGGAGCCCGGGATCGGCAGGACGCCGTACTCGAAACCGGCCTTCTCGGCGCCTGCGAGCTGCCAGGTGCCGTTCTCGGCGAAGGCGTAGTCCCCGCCGGCGAACTCCTGCCAGCTGGTCGTCTGGGTGTTGTTGATGACCGAGTTGGGGGCGTAGCCCTTCTTCAGCCAGTCCTGCCACAGCGACAGCGCGGAGACGGCCTCGTCCGAGTCGAGTTCGGTGAGCTGGGCGCCGGAGCCCCAGAACCAGGGCAGGAACTGGAAGCTGCCCTCCTCGGTGCCGATCGCCGAGAACGTGATGCCCTTCTTGCCGGCCTTCTCGACCTTGGCCAGCGCCGCCGTCAGCGATTTCCAGTCCTTGACCGAGGCGATGTCGACCCCGGCCTCCTTCAGTACCTCCTTGTTGTAGTAGAGGGCGAGGGTGTTGGCGCCGATCGGCGTGCCGTACGTCTTGCCGCCCGACTGGCCGGCCGCGAGCAGGTTGGGGTCGACCTTGGAGGTGTCGAGCTTGTTGTCGTCGGTCGTGGTGAGCACGCCCGCCTCGGCCAGCGTCGAGACGACGGGGTTGTCGACGATGAGGACGTCCGGGGAGTTGCCCTGCTGGGCCGCGAGCAGTGTCTTGTTGGCCAGGTCGCTGGTGTCGAAGCCGGTCCGCTGGATCTTCACTCCGGCCTGGGTGCCGCACTTGTCCAGCAGCTTCGTCCAGGCCGAGCCCTTGGCGAACTGCGGGTACGGGTCCCAGATCGTGTAGGTGCCGCTGTCGGCGTCCTTGGCGTCGGTGCTGCCGGCGCCGGAGGAGCAGGCGGTGCCGACGACGGCGACGACGGTCGACAGGGCCACGGTGGCGAGGAGCCGTCTCGAGGAGCTGTGCATGGCGGGTCCTTCGTTCTCGGCATACGGGTGCCGTGGGAGTGGTGACGAGGGGTGTGCGGGTACGCCGAACGGCGGTGGCGTACCCGGTGAAGTGAGAAGAGCGCGGGGAGGGTTCGAGGGTCGGACGTTCGGAGGTCAGGCGGAGGGCGTGCCCCCTGCGGGCCCGGTGCTCGCCCGCAGGGAGATGGGTGGTGCGAGAAGGTGGTGCCGGGGCGGCGCGCCGGGATGGTCGAGCCGTTCGATGAGCAGGTCGACAGCGCGACGGCCCATCTCCTCGGCCGGTACGTCCGCCGCGGTGAGCTGCGGGGTCACCGTCTCCGCCCACCGGCCGGCCACGACTCCGGTGACGGAGAAGTCCCGCGGTACATGGCGGCCCGCCTGGGCGAGCCCTCGGTAGAGGCCGCCCAGAGCGGCCTCGTTCAGCGTGACCAGGGCCGTGGTCGCCGGGTCGTCGTGCAGGATCCGCTCCAGGCACACCTGGCCGGACGCGGCGTCGTCCCCGCAGCAGTACGTGCGTACCGTCAGCCCGCGCTCGGCCGCCGCCTTGGTGAACCCGTCCAGGCCCCGGTGCGCGGACTCGTATCCCGCCCGGAGGAGCTGCTCCGGCCGGTTGACGAAGGCGACCCGGCGGTGACCGAGGTCGGCGAGATGGTGGACGCACGCCGCCGCCAGTGCGGTGTGGTCCAGGCCGACCCACCAGCCGCTCTCCGGGTGCGCGGTGCGGCCGATGGCGACGGCGGGGAAGTCGAGCTCGGCCAGGTGGTCGACCCGGTCGTCCTGCAGCCTGATCTCCATCAGGATCGCGCCGTCGACCCGCCGCTCCCCCAGCAGCCGCTGGAACGAGCGGTCGCTGTCCACGCCGCTCGGGGACAGCAGCACGTCGTAGTCGTGGGCCGCGGCGGCTTCGACGACACTGCCGATGAAGTCCAGCTGCATGCCGGTGTAGTGGTTCCCGGCGGGCGGGAAGACCAGGCCGATCGTGCTGGTCCGGCCGTTGGCCAGGGCGCGGGCGCTGGCGTTGGGCCGGTAGCCCAGCTCGTCGATGACCTCCTGGATCTTCCGGCGTGTCTCGTCCGACACCGGACGCTTGCCGCTCAGCGCGTACGACACGGTGCTCCGCGAGACACCGGCCCGCCGGGCGATCTCACCGATGTTCACGGGGAACTCCTTGCGTGGGCTGTCGAACCGATCGTTGTCGAACCGGTTCGCGTGAAGTGAAGCTAGGAACTGCCCGGGCGGCTGTCAACACCCCGCGCAGCACTACTTGTACTGCGGCAGGGGTATTGCTGGGGGATTTCGCCGGTGCTAACTTCCTGCGAACCGGTTCGACGGGCGGCCGTCCCTGCGCGCCGCAAGGGACGCCGGATGGATCGCAGCCCGTTTTCCTGCGGCGAATCGAACCGGTTCGACCCCCTCAGTGCCCGAGCAGTCAGCGTCCGAGCAGCCAGTCCGAGCAATACGGAAACCACGGAGACCTCAGTGCGACGAAGTAGAACGACTGTGGCCACAGCCGCGGTGACGGCCGCCCTCGCCACCCTCCTGGCCGGCCCCTCCACGGGAACCGCCGGGGCCGCGGAGCGGGAACGGCTCGTCATCGACCTCGCCACCGACACCGGCGCCTTCCACGGCGGCGCCTCCGGCTCGCTGTACGGCGTGTACGGCGACGGCGTGCCGAGCCGCAACCTCATCGAGGGCATGCACCTGCGCACGGTGTCGACGAAGGCGCAGGACGGTCCGCAGCACCCGGGAGCGGACGCGCTGGAGATGCTGCCGCCGTTCGTGGACTCGGGCGGCAAGGACGTCTACATCTACATGACCGACATCTACCGCGGCTTCCCGTACCAGTGGCCGGGCGCGGACGGTCCGGCGCGGCTCGCCGACTTCAAGCAGAAGATCAAGAAGCAGGTCCAGCAGGTCCTGACGATGGGCGAGTACAAGGACAACGTCGTCTACGTGCCCTTCAACGAGCCCGAAGGGAACATGTTCGGGACCGGCGAGTGGAGCTACAACAAGGTCTCCTGGCTGAAGGACCCCCAGCACTACTTCGCGGCCTGGAAGGAGGTCTACCACCTCATCAAGGGCCTCGACCCGGACGCCCGCATCGCCGGCCCCAACACCAGCGTCCTGTACAGCCAGGTCAAGGACTTCCTCCAGTACGCCAAGGCCAACGACGTGGTGCCGGACGTGATGACCTGGCACGAGCTGTCGTCGCCCGCCGCGGTCCGTACGAACGTGGCGAAGTACCGGCAGATGGAGAAGGACGTCGGGGTCGGCCCGCTGCCGATCAACGTGAACGAGTACGGGCACAACTACCACCTGTCCGTGCCCGGCCAGGTCGTCCAGTGGGTCTCCGCCATCGAGGAGTCCAAGATCGACGCCGACCTGGCGTACTGGAACATCGACGGCAATCTCAACGACTCGGCCGTGGAGGCCAACAAGGGCAACGGCCAGTGGTGGCTGTTCAACGCCTACGGGCAGATGTCGGGTCACACGGTCGAGGTGACCGCCCCGCACCCCAACCAGCAGTACACGCTCCAGGGCGTGGCCACCCTCGACAAGGACAAGAGGCAGTCCCGCGCCCTCTTCGGCGGCAAGAGCGGCGACGCCGACATCGTCTTCGACCACGTCGACCCGAAACTGTTCGGGAAGACCGTGCGCGCCACCGTCCAGGAGATCCCCTGGACCGGTCAGGTCGGCGACTCGGCACAGCCGTTGCGGCTCGCGGACCAGAAACTGACGGTCGGGCCGGACGGCTCGGTCACACTGCCGATGACCGGCATGAACGAGATGTCCGCCTACCAGGTCATCCTCTCCCCCGGCGGCAACGGCGGTGAGCCGGCCGCGCCTTCGGTGAGCTGGCGCCAGGCCTACGAGGCGGAGAACGCCACCTACACCGGCAAGGGCTACTCCAGGAACGGCCCCGAGGGCACGCCCTCCGACGTCGGCAAGTTCGCCACGTCGGGCGCCTACAACGTGGGCGGTCTGCGCACCGGCTCCGACGGGGTCCTCGCCTTCGACGTCGAGGTCCCGCAGGACGGTACGTACGACCTGAGCGTCTTCGCCAACTCCTACAACCTGTACGACCTGGTGAAGGAGCAGGGCCCGACCAACGTCTTCCTGCGCGTCGACGGCAAGGACCCGCAGGAGCTGCGGCTGCCGCTGGGCTACAAGTGGGTCGTGTGGGGCCACAGCGACACGACGGTGAAGCTGACGGCGGGCAAGCACCGGATCACCCTGGCCGCGCAGGACCCCGACCTCGGGGTCACCAAGGGTGACGCCATCATCGACAAGATCGACTTGTCCCTGCGCGACGAGAAGGTGACCGCTCCGGCGATCTACGAGGCCGAGTACGCCACGCTCACCGGTACCGAGCCGCGTTACACGGACCGCGGTGCCTCGGGGCCGGGCGCGGTTCCGCTACCGAAGGGCGCCTCCGCGACCTTCTGGGTCCACTCCCCCACCGACGGTGAGTCGACCGTGTCGGTCGACCACTTGGGCGGCGGCCACGCGAGCCTGGCGCTCAACGGCGAGAAGCTCGACCTGCCGAAGACCGGCGGGGCCAAGAAGGGCACGGACACGGTCCGGATGTTCCTGTCCGGCGGCATCAACAAGGTCACCGTGACCGGTACGGCACGCGAACTCGTCCTCGACCGGCTGCGGGTCGTCCCGTCGAAGGGCACCCTGGTGCCCACCGTCCGGCAGGCGGAGGACGGCACACTCACCGGGGCGGCGAAGGTCACCGACGCCTACACCTTCGCCACGAACGGCAAGGCCGTCACGGGCATCGGCGACGGAAAGGCCAACGCCCTCACCGTCGAGGTGGTGGCCGCCAGGGCCGGTCGGCACGCGCTGACCATCCGCTACTCCAACGCCGAACAGGCCCCGGCCACCCACTACAACCCCGACCCGATCGCCCGCCACGCCGACCTCTCCGTCAACGGCGGACCGGCGCGCCGGGTGCTGTTCCCGACCACCTTCCACTTCAACAATTTCTGGGACCTGACCGTCCCGGTCACCCTCGAGAAGGGCACGAACCGGCTCACCTTCACGGCGGAGGAACTGCCGGACTTCGACGGCGACACGTACAACCAGTACGACCAGCGGTCCCCGTACGCACCGGTGATCGACCGGATCGCCGTCACGCCGATGGCGGTGAAGTAGCCGCTGGTGAACGCGGGGCGCCGATCCGGACAGCCGGTCGGCGCCTCGCCCCGCGCGTCGGTGCCCGCGCTGCGTCACCACACACCGGGCGGCGCGTCTACTCCCACTGGGAGCTCGCCGCCGACATGACCGTCGACGTCCTGCGCACGGAGGCCGGCCGCAATCCCCGCGACAAGGAGCTGCACGACCTCGTCGGCGAACTGTCCACTCGCAGCGACGTCTTCCGCACCCGCTGGGGCGCCCACAACGTCACCCGCCACGGCACCGGCACGAAGCAGTTCCACCACTCCGTCGTCGGCGATCTCACCCTCAGCTGGGAAGCCCTGGCCATCACCGCCGAACCGGGCCTCACCCTCACCATCTACACCGCCGAGCCCGGTTCGCCCTCCGCGGAGAACCTGAACCTGCTCGCCACCTGGGCCGCCACTCAGGAAGCGGGTTCCGCCCCACGGTAGGCGGACCGGCGGTGCGTCAGCTGCTCTTGTCGGGCGCCGGTGCGGTGGGGCCTTCCGGGCCGGCGCGGAGCATCGCCCGGTACAGGGCGTCGTGCTCGGGCGGGTCGGGCAGGGGACCGCGGGCCGGGGCCTCCAGCGACTGGATCATCAGGGCGACGACGCGCCGCCAGGCGTCGGGGGCGGCGTCGCCGGTTGCGTTGACGACGCCGGCGTTGGCCATGTGGATCAGGACCAGATCCGAGGGGTCGAAGTCCTCACGCAGCCGGCCTGCCGCCTTGGCGCGGTCGATCAGCCGCACCATGGCCTCGTACGCCTCGTCGCGGCGCTGCTCCAGGGCCTTGGCGGTGGGGAAGGTCATGGTCAGGACGTCGGCGAAGCCGCTGTCGGCGGCCTGCATCGCGCACGCGGTCTCGATGTAGCCGACGAAACCGTGCCAGGGATCGGGGTCGTCCAGAGCGGCCGCGACCGCGTCGGCGTAGGCGTCCATGCGGTCGGAGAAGACGGCGTCGACCAGCTCCTCCTTCGTCGGGAAGCGGCGGAACATCGTGGCGATCCCCACCCCCGCCTCACGGGCCACGGACGCCATGGAGGCGCTCAGCCCGTCGCGCGCGAACACCCTGCGCGCGGAGGCGATGATCCGCTCCCGGTTGCGTTCGGCGTCCTTGCGCAGCGGCTGGGCGGCGGGGCCGTCGGAATGCTGGGCGCCAGGACTCATACCGGCCACTCTAGCAATCGGATCAGCCTATCCAGTTCCCCCGTCAGGTCGTGGTCAGGGGCTCCGGCAGAGGTGCCTGACCAGTGAGGTTCTCCGGACGCAGGATCGTCTCCAGTTGTTCAGTGGTGAGCAGGCCCGCTTCCGTGGCCAGGTCCTTGATGCCGCGGCCCGTGGCGAGGGCCCGGCGGGCCAGCGCGGTGGAGGCGGCGTAGCCGATGTGCGGGGCGAGTGCGGTCACCAGGCCGATGGAGCGGTGGACCGTGTCGTGGAGGTGTTCGCGGTTGGCGGTGATGCCGGGGACGCAGCGGGTGGCGAGGGTGTCGCAGGCCGCGCGCAGATGGGCAAGGGAGCGCAACAGACTGTAGGCGATGACGGGTTCGAAGGCGTTGAGCTGGAGCTGTCCGGCTTCGGCGGCCATGGTGACGGTCAGGTCGTTGCCGATGACCTCGAAGGCGACCTGGTTGACGACTTCAGGGATCACCGGGTTGACCTTGCCCGGCATGATCGACGAACCCGCCTGCACCGGCGGCAGGTTGATCTCGCCGAGCCCGGCGATGGGCCCGGAGGACATCAGACGCAGGTCGTTGCACGTCTTGGAGAGTTTCACCGCGACGCGCTTGAGGACGCCGGAAAGCTGCACGAATGCGCCGCAGTCCTGGGTGGCTTCGATGAAGTCGCCCGCGGGCCGGACGGGTTCGCCGCTGATGTCGGCGAGGTGGCGGCAGGCGAGTTCGGCGTAGCGGGGGTGGCCGTTGATGCGGGTGCCGATCGCGGTGCCGCCGAGGTTGGACTCCAGCAGCAGGGCGGCGGCTTCGGTGAGGCGTTGCCGGTCCTCCTCGATCATGACGGCGTAGGTGGTGAACTCCTGACCGAGGGTCATGGGGACGGCGTCCTGGAGCTGGGTGCGGCCCATCTTCAGGACGTCGCCGAACTCCGTCGCCTTGACGGTGAAGGCCGTGGCCAGCGCCCGCAGGGAGTCACCGAGCCGGCGCAATGAGGCGACCAGGGCCAGACGGACGGCGGTGGGGTAGACGTCGTTGGTGCTCTGGCCGAGGTTGACGTGGTCGAGCGGGTGGATCGCGTCGTAGCAGCCGCGGGGGTGGCCGAGGATCTCGAGGGCGCGGTTGGCGATGACCTCGTTGGCGTTCATGTTCGTCGACGTGCCGGCCCCGCCCTGGACGGGGTCGACGACGAACTGGTCGTGCAGCCGTCCGGCGCCGATCTCCTCACAGGCCCTGATGATCGTCCGGGCGATGTCCGGGGGCAGCAGGCCCAGGTCGCGGTTGGCCTGCGCGGCCGCCTGCTTGACCGCTGCCAGCGCGGTGATCAGTTCGGGGAACCGGGCGATGGTCGACCCGGTGATCGCGAAGTTCTCCACCGCCCGCACCGTGTGCACGCCGTAGTAGGCGTCGGCCGGGACCTCCTCGTCCCCCACCAGGTCGTGTTCCACGCGTGTGCCCTGCGCCATCTGCGCCTCCTCGTCGGGCGCCGACTCGGGTCGGCGCCGCCGGTGCGAGGCCCCTTGACAGGCCACCGCCTCGGAGCCCAGTCTTACCGCCCAATACGCAGAGCGCAATATACTGGAGCGGTAGGAGGCTTCCATGAGCACATCGCAACCCACTCCCACCAGCACAGACGGCCCCAAAACCCGGCCCGCGGGGCTGCTGCGGCGGTGCCTGAAGATGCCGATCGGGATCCAGTCGATCATCGCCGTCGGGCTCGGAGCCCTGATCGGATCCCTCGCCCCGTCGGCCGGCGAGCAGATGAAGATCCTCGGAGAGGTGTTCCTGAACCTGGTGCAGGTCGTGGTCCTGCCGCTGGTCTTCCCGCTCATCGTGCTGGGCATCGCCCGCATGGAGTCGGTCAAGAAGGTCGGCCGGATCGCCGGCAAGGCCATCCTCTACTTCGAGCTCGTCACCACCGTCATCCTGCTGATCGCGGTGGGACTGGCCAAGTTCACGGGAATCGGCAAGGGCGCCCCCGTCCAGGAGGCCGACGCCAAGGACCTGGACGGCATGAGCCAGGGCATCGACTTCCACGAGCTGATCCTGCACGCCGTGCCGAAGAACATCTTCGCCGCGTTCGGCGAGGGCAACCTGCTCGGCGCCATCACCTTCGCACTGCTCGTGGGCGTCGCCATGGCCGCGATCGGGGAGAAGTCCGAGCCCTTCGCCTCCGTCCTGGAGTCCGTCGCCTCGGTGATGTTCAAGGTCGTCGGCTATGTCATCCGCGTCGCCCCGCTGGGCGTGCTCGGCTTCATCTCCTACGACGTCGCCCACTACGGCTTCGGCAACCTCCGCAGCCTGCTGGGGTTCATCGCCGTGGTCTACGCGGGCCTGGCCATCGTCGTCGGCGTGCTCTTCCCGCTCATCGCCGCCATCTACCGCATCCGTTACGTCTCGTTGATGAAGTCGATCGCCGGGCTGGCCGGGATCGCCTTCGTCACCCGCAGCTCAGAATCGGTGCTGGCCCCGCTGATGGGCAGGCTGGAGGCGTTCGGTCTCAGCCGGTCGACGACCTCGTTCGTCGTTCCGCTCGGCTACTCCTTCAACACCGACGGCTCCGTCCTCTACCAGGCCGCCGCGCTGGTCTTCCTCGCCAACGCCTACGGCGCCGACACGTCCCTGCCCGCCCTGCTCCTCATGGTCGGCGTACTGGTGATCCTCTCCAAGGGCATGGCCGGTGTCGCCTCCGCCTCCATCGTCGTCCTCATCGCCGCCGGCAACTCCGTCGGACTTCCCGCCGAGGGCATCGCCCTGCTCCTGGGCGTCGACTTCATCGTCGACATGGCCCGCACCGGCGTGAACGTCATCGGCAACTCGCTCGCCGCCGCCGTGGTCGACAGCTCCGAGAAGCGGCGTGAGGCGAAACACGGCGGGCGTGAAACCCCCGGCATCCCGGCCGAGGCCGACGCCCCGGCCCTCCAGAAGGAACCCGCGCAGTGACCACCTCCAGCCCGGAGATCATCGGCATCCTGGGCGGCATGGGCCCGGCGGCCACCGCCGACTTCTACGCCAAGCTGGTGTCGATGACTCCGGGCAGCAGCGACCAGGACCACCTCCGTACGGTCATCTGGTCGGACCCCACCATCCCCGACCGCACCGACGCCCTGCTGGGCGAAGGCCCCGATCCCACGCCCTGGCTCCTCGACGGCAGCCGCGTCCTGCGCGAGGCCGGCGCCACGGTCATCGCCATTCCCTGCAACACCGCGCACGCCTTCGTCCCGCGCATCTCCGACCACGTCGGCCTGCCCATCGTCCACATGATCGGCGAGGTGGCCCAGCACCTCGCCACCGTGAGTCCCCGCATCCACACCGCCGGACTGCTCGCCACCACCGGCACCCTTCGCGCGGGCCTGTACCAGGACTGGCTGGGCCGCTTCGGTATCCGCCTCGCGCTGCCCGACGCCGACAGCCAGGACCGGGAGGTGATGGCGGGCATCCGTGCGGTGAAGGCCGGTGACCGGGACGGCGCGACCGCGCTCCTGGAACGCGCCGCGCGGCGACTGACCGGACAGGGCGCCCAGGCGGTGATCGCGGGCTGCACCGAGATTCCTCTGGGCCTGCCCGCCGACGCCGTGGACGTCCCCCTCGTCGACCCGGCGCTCGTGCTGGCCCAGGCCCTCGTGCGCCGGGCCGGACGCGGGAGCACAGCCGGAGAGGCGGCCTAGATCGATGTACTGTACGCAGTATGTCACTCGACAGCCCCGTCTCCCGCCGGCTCCTCAGCGACGAGGTCTTCCACCGCCTGCGCGACTCCATCGTGCGCGGAGAACTCGCCCCCGGGGAGAAGGTCAAGGACAGTGAACTCGCCGAGCGCCTCGGGCTCAGCCGCACCCCGGTGCGCGAGGCGCTCGCCCGGCTCGCCGACAGCGGCCTGGTCGAGGCGAAGCCCGGCGTCTACACGCGCATCACCACCCTCAACCGCCGCGACGTCGAGAAGACCCTCGCCGTGCTGCGCTCCCTCGACCAGCTCGCCGTGGAGACGGCCGTGCCGGTCATGACCGAGCAGGACCTTCAGGCCATGCGGCAGGCCAACCGGGACTTCGAACGGGCCGTCGCCGCCAACGACACCGACGCGGCCCTCGCCGCCGACGACCGCTTCCACGCCGTCCCCATCGCGGCAGCGGACAATCCCGTCCTGAGCCGGATCGTCGAGCAGCTCCACCCCCAGATCCACCGCATCCTGTACCGGAAGTTCTCCACCCTCCTCGGCGGCCGGAACACCATCGAGCACCACGGCCGGCTCGTCGACGTCTGCGCCGGCGGCGACGCCCGCGCCGCGGCGGAGCTCTCCGGACAGCACTGGTCCGAACTCGGCGGCCACATCAACCGGCTCTTCGACACCAACCAGTTCACGGATGCCGGGGCAGGCTCCGCGTAGGGGCGGACGCTGTGTTCAGCACCTGCCCCTCCAAGAGCAGGCCGCCGTTCCCCTGACCGATACGGGGACGCCGAGCACCGCGCCGGAGGACGCGGCCGGGTTCTTCACGCCGTACCGGGCCGTGGTGACCAGGAGGCGGTTCTCCCCGGGGTGCAGGCAGACCGACGTGGGGTGCGGGGCGGGCACGGCCAGGGTGTGGAGCAGGCGGCCGTCGGGGTGGTAGCGGCGGACCGCGCCCGCGCCCCACATCGCGACCCACAGGCAGCCTTCCTCGTCGACGGTCATTCCGTCGGGGCTTCCTTCGTCCTCGCGCAGGCGGCCGAAGATCTCCGGGCCGCCGATGAGGTCGCCGGAGACGGGATCGACCCGGCAGCGGAGGATCGTGCCGACGGCCGTGTCGGCGAGGTACATGGTCGTGCCGTCGGCGGTGAAGGCCGGGCCGTTGGCGATGGTCAGGCCGTCGAGGACGCGTACGACCGTGCCGTCGGGGTCCGTCCGGTAGAGCGAGCCGGCGCCGTGGGTGCCGTCGTAGGCCATGCTGCCGGCCCAGAAGCGGCCGGCGGGGTCCGCGACGCCGTCGTTCATCCGGCTGGGGAGCGGGGTGCGGTCCTCGGGGCGGTCGAGCCATTCCGGTGTGCCGTCGGGCGAGAGCAGCGCGATGCCCGTGCCCGCGGCGGCGATCCAGGTGTCCGGCCGGTCGCCCACCGGCGCGACAGCCCCCAACGGCACGTCCAGCCGGGCCAGTTGAACCGGCCCGGTGGTATCACGCAGTTCGAAGAGCCGGCCGCTGAGGATGTCGACGTACACGTACCTCCCGTCGGCCCAGCGGCCGCCCTCGGCGAGTTCATACGCTCCGTCCACGACGACCGTCGCCCGCACTGCCGTTGATGTCATGTTCAGTCTCCTGGCTCAGCGGAGGGTCGTGCCGTCCGGCTGGTCGAACAGGCCGAGTTCGTCACGGGTCGGAAGGCCCTCCCAGTCGCCCCGGGTGGCGACGGCGAAGGCGGCGGTGGTGACCGCGCGGTGCAGACGGGTGGGGATGTGCGCGCCGTCGAGGAGTCCGGACAGGTATCCGGCGACGAACGCGTCTCCCGCGCCGACCAGATCGACCGCGTCGACACTTCGGGCTGCGCAGTCGCTCGCCCCGTCGGCGGTGAAGCTCGTCGCGCCGCGCGCGCCCCTCTTGACCACCACCTCACGCACGCCGGCGGACACGATGCGGTCCGCGGCCTGCGACTCGTCCGCCGCGGGCCGTTCCAGCACCAGCGGCAGTTCGTCCTCGGAGGCTATGAGCAGGTCGACGTGGGCCAGCAGCGGCCGCAGGGCCGTGCGGGCCTGGTCGGCGGACCACAGCCGGGAGCGGTAGTTGACGTCGAGGCACACCGTGATGCCGGACTCGTGAGCCGTCGCGGCGGCGGCCAGGGCGGCCTCGGCCGCCGACGGACCGAGCGCCGGGGTGATGCCGGTGAGGTGCAGGACGCGGGTTCCCGGGGCCAGCGCGGGCAGTACGTCGGCCGGTGAGACGGCCGAACCGGCGGATCCCGCTCGGTAGTAGCTGACGCGGGTCAGCGTGCCCAGGCGGGGTTCGGTGAGGAGCAGGCCCGTGGGGCGGCCGGTGTCGTCGGTGACCGCGTGGCCGGTGTCGATGTCCTCGGCGCGGAGCGTGCGCAGTACCAGCGCGCCGAGTTCGTCCGCCCCGACGCGGCCGGCCCAGCGCACCCGGTGTCCGAGCCGGGCCAGGCCGATGGCGACGTTGGACTCGGCTCCCGCCACGGACAGGCCGAGACTGCCGCCCAACCGCAGGGCGCCCTGGGCCCGGAGCGCCGCCATCGTCTCGCCGAAGGTCACCACGTCGGGCGGGACCTGGCCGTCCGGTGCCGTCATCGGGTCTCCCCCGCTGCCACCCTGCGGAACACTGCCGCGCGGACGCGGAGTTGCTCGAGGTCGCCGCCGTCGGCCGCGTCCCCGACGAGCGGTGAGCCTACGCCGACGGCGAGGGCGCCCCGGCCCAGATACTCGCGGGCGGCTGCCGCGTCCACTCCCCCGACGGGCACGAACGGCACCTCGGGGAACGGGTCGCGCAGGGCCCGCAGATAGCCGGGGCCGCCGAGGGAACCGGGGAAGAGTTTGATCGCGGCGGCGCCCCGGGCGAGGGCGAGTTCGATCTCCGTGGGCGTCAGGGCGCCCATCAGCACGGGTGTGCCGAAGGGTTCCAGTCCCTCGACCAGCGCCGGGGTGACGAGGTACGAGGCACCGGCGTCCACGGCTCGTTCGGCCTCCGCGGCGGAGCGGACGGTTCCGGCGCCGAGGAGTGCGTCGGGGCCCAGTTCGGTGCGGGCCTGCCGGATCACGGTCAGGGCGTCGGCGGTGGTCAGCGAGACCTCGACGGCCGCGATGCCCTCCTCCGCGAGGGTGCGTACGGTGCGCAGTGCCGCGGCGGGGTCCTTGCCGCGCACGATCGCCAGCAGGCGGTGGGCTCGCAGCGATTCCACCAGGTTCATGGAAGGGGGCTCTCCTTGGGTGGGGTGCGCGGGGGCCGGGCGGGTGCTCACCATTCGGTGAACGCCCCGTCGGCTCCTCGCCAGACGGGGTTGCGCCAGCGGTGTCCGGCCTCGGCGGCGCGGCGTACGGCCTTCTCGTCGATGTCGACGCCGAGGCCGGGACGGGACCCGCGGACGGCGTAGCCGCCGTCGAAGCGGAAGGGTTCGGGGTCCATCACGTACTCCAGCAGGTCGCACTGCTGGTTGTAGTGGATGCCCATGCTCTGTTCCTGGATGAGGAAGTTCGGCACGGAGAAGGCGATCTGGAGGCTGGCGGCCAGGGCGATCGGGCCGAGCGGGCAGTGGGGTGCCATGGTGACGTCGTACGTCTCGGCCATGGCCGCGATGCGGCGGACCTCGGAGATGCCGCCCGCGTGCGACAGGTCGGGCTGCGCGACGGCGATGCCGCTGGTCATGACATCGCGGAAGTCCCAGCGGGAGTAGAGGCGTTCGCCGGTGGCGAGCGGGATGCTGGTGGACTCCACCAGGCTGCGCAGATTGCCCGAGTGTTCCGGCAGGACGGGTTCTTCGACGAACAGCGGGTGCAGTGGTTCCAGCAGGGGCAGCAGGCGGCGTGCCATGGCGGTGGAGACGCGGCCGTGGAAGTCGACCGCGATGTCCCGCTCGTCGCCGAGCACGTCGCGGACGGCCGCGACGCGTTCGACGACCTCGGCGGTGCGGGCCGGGGTGTCGATCGGGGCGAGTTCGGCCGAGGCGTTCATCTTCACGGCCGTGAAGCCCGCCTTCATCTGCTCCCGGGCCAGCTCCGCCACGTCGCTCGGGCGGTCGCCGCCGATCCAGGCGTACATCCGGACGCGGTCGCGTACCGGGCCGCCGAGGAGGCGGTGCACCGGGACGCCGTAGGTCTTGCCTGCGATGTCCCACAGGGCCTGGTCGATACCGGCGACGGCACTGGAGAGGATGGGGCCGCCGCGGTAGAAGCCGCCCTTGGTGAGCACCTGCCAGTGGTCCTCGATGCGCAGCGGGTCCCGGCCGACGAGGTGGTCGGCCAGTTCGTGGACCGCGGCGCGCACGGTCTCGGCGCGGCCCTCGACCACGGGTTCGCCCCAGCCGGTGATCCCCTCGTCGGTGGCGACGCGCAGGAACAGCCAGCGCGGAGCCACCAGGAACGTCTCAAGTCCGGTTATCTTCAAGGAGCTTCCTTCGGCTGCGGGTCGTGTGCTTCGTCCTGGCCGTCCCGCGCCCGGACGGCCGCCAGGTCGTCGGAGGCCTGGGCCAGCAGGGATTCGACGGCGGCCACGGCGGCGTCCGGGTCGCCCGCTTCGACCGCGTCCAGCAGTTCCTGGTGCACGGGGATGGAGTCGGAGTGGTGCTGGGCGCCGTGCACGATCCGGTCGCGGACGCGCAGACCGGCCTCGATGACGACCTCCATGCGGCTGAGCAGTTCGTTGTGGGCGGCGTCCAGCAGGGCGCGGTGGAAGGCCAGGTCCGCCTCGACCATGGCTTCCGCGTCCGCGCCCGCCGCCGCCATGGCGTCGAGCGCCTGCCGCATCGCCTCCAGGTCGGCCGGGGTGCGGCGGGCCGCGGCGAGCCGGGCTCCGGCGGGCTCGACTATCGCGCGGACCTCGGCGAGGTCCTCCAGGAAGGCGTCGGTCGGAGCACTGCTGCCCTGCCAGCGCAGCAGGTCGCTGTCGAGCAGGTTCCAGTCGGCCCGGGGCCGGATGGTCGTACCGCGCTTCTGCTTCGACTCGAGCAGGCCCTTGGACGCCAGCACGCGCATCGCCTCGCGGACGACGGTCTTGCTGACGCCGAGTTCCGTCTCGAACTTGACCGGGTCCACCACGGACCCCGGGGGGTAGTCGCCGCGGATGATGCGCCGGCCCAGCTCCTCCACGGCCTGGCCGTGCAGCCCCTTACCGGGATGGGTCACCACGTTCTCCGTTTCCGCTCCGGTCCTCGTCGCTGTCGCCGCGCACGCCGCGCGCCGCTCACGAGGACTCCTTCATGACGCTCCATCCTCCATCGACCACGAGGCTCGCTCCGGTCACGAAGGAGGCGTCCGCCGATGCCAGGAAGGCGACGGCGGCGGCGACCTCCTCCGGCTGCCCGAACCGCTTGGCCGCGGTGGCCGCCACGCTGCGCGCCCGGTCGGCCTCCGGGATCCCGTCCCACGCGGCGGTGAGGACGGGTCCGGGCAGCACCGTGTTGACCCGGATGTCCGGCCCGTACTCGACGGCCAGCTGCCGCCCCAGCGAGCACAGCGCACCCTTCGCCGCGGCGTAGGCGGCGTGGCCGGGCAGGCCGATGACCGCGTGCACCGAGGAGGTGAGGACCACGGAGCCCCGCGCCTCGCGCAGCATGGCCGCGAAGGTCTTCATCGCCCGCCAGGCCGGCTTGAGCAGCACGGCCATCTGGCCGTCCCACTCGGCCTCGCCCATTTCGTGGGCGGGCTTGTTGAGCTGGGCGAAGGCGTTGCTGTGCAGCACGTCCAGCCGGCCGTGCCGTTCCTGGAGATGGCGGGCCAGGTTCTCCCAGTCGGCGGCCGAGGTCACGTCGCAGCGCACGTACTCCGCGCGTCCTCCCCCGGCCTCGATGTCCGCCGCGACCGTCTTGCCGGCCGCGTCGTCCACGTCCGTGACCACGACCGTCGCGCCCTCGTCCGCGAGTCTGCGGGCCGTGGCCGCGCCGATCCCGTGCGCGGCGCCGGTGATCACCGCTACGCGCCCCGCCATCCTGCGGCATTCCGTCATCCCGCGTCTCTCCCCTCCGCTGCCTGCACTCAGACTGCCGCACCCATCATAGCTCTTTCAATTAATAATGAATATATCTTGACGGGGCGGCGATGTCGCTCCGAGACTGACCGCCATGCGACAGGCAGACTCAGTAGCGATCGACGCCCGGCGGCGCCTGCGCCCGGCCGGGATCGCCTTCGGCGGCGACTACAACCCCGAGCAGTGGCCCGAGGAGGTGTGGGCCGAGGACGTGACGCTGATGAAGGAGGCGGGCGTCTCCCTGGTGACGGCCGGCATCTTCTCCTGGGCGAAGGTGGAACCGAGGCCCGGCGAGTACGACTTCGGCTGGTTCGACCGAGTCATGGACAACCTCGCCGGGGCGGGTGTGGCCGTGTGCCTGGCCACCATGACGGCGTCCCCGCCCCCGTGGCTGTCCCGGCTGCACCCCGAGATCCTCCCCGAGACGGCCGACGGCCGGCGCATGTGGCCCGGCGGACGCCAGCACTACTGCCCCTCCAGCCCCGTCTACCGCGAGCACGCCGTGCGCCTGGTCGAACGGCTGGCCACCCGGTACGCCGACCACCCCGCGCTGGAGATGTGGCACATCGGCAACGAGTACGGCTGCCACACCCCGATGTGCTGGTGCGACGAGTCGGCCGCCGACTTCCGGCGCTGGCTGACCGAGCGCTACGGCGACGTCGAGGCGCTCAACGACGCCTGGTCGACGGCCTTCTGGGCCCAGCGCTACGACAGTTTCGACGAGGTGCTGCCCCCGCGGCTCGCGCCGACCTTCCCGAACCCCGCCCAGCAGCTCGACTTCGCCCGGTTCTCCGACGACGCGCTGCTCCAGTGCTACCTGGCGGAGAAGGAGGTCCTGCGGCGGATCACCCCGGACGTGCCGGTCACGACGAACTTCATCGGCGTGCACAAGCCCGTCGACGCCTTCCGCTGGGCCGCCGAGGAGGACGTCGTGTCGGTCGACGTCTACCAGGACCCGCACGACGAGAACACACACGTCTCGGCGGGGTTCATCTTCGACGTCACCCGCTCCGCCCGCGCCGGACAGCCGTGGATGCTGATGGAGCAGGCCCCGAGCGCGGTCAACTGGCGTGACCGCAACGGGCCCAAGCCGCCCGGGCGGATGCGGCTGTGGAGCTGGCAGGCGGTCGCCCAGGGCGCGGACGCGGTGCTGTACTTCCAGTGGCGGCAGTCCCGGGGCGGCGCCGAGAAGTACCACTCGGCGATGCTCCCGCACGGCGGCACCGGTACCCGCACCTTCCGCGAAGTGAGCGAGCTGGGCCGTGAGTTGGCCGCTGTGCCGCGGATCGCCGGCACCCGGTCCACCGCCGACGTCGCCCTGGTATTGGACTGGAACAGCTGGTGGGCGCTGGAGCTGGACTCCCACCCGTCGACCGCCCTGAACCAGATGGAGATCGCGCTCGCCCACTACCGGCCGCTCTTCGAAGCCGGCATCGCCTGCGACGTCGTACCCCCCGACCGCGACCTGTCCGGCTACCGCCTCGTCGTCGTGCCCAGCCTGTACCTGCTGAAGGAGCAGGACGCCGAGCGCCTCACCGAGTTCGTGCGCGGCGGCGGACATCTGCTGGTGTCGTTCTTCTCCGGCATCGTCGACGACTGCGACCGGGTGCACCCGGGCGGATACCCGGCACCCCTGCGCGAGGTACTGGGCCTGCGCGTCGAGGAGTTCTGGCCGCTCGCGGAGAACGAGACGGTGGACGTCCGGCACGCGGACGGCACGGCCGGCCCCGCCGACCTGTGGTCGGAGGTCGTCGTACCCGAAGGTGCCCAGGCGGTGGCGGACTTCGGTTCCGGGCCGCTGGCCGGGCGGCCGGCCGTCACCCGGCACTCCTTCGGCGAGGGAGACGCGTGGTACGTCGCGACGCGTCTCGCACCGGAGGCCATGCGAGCACTGACGGAGGACGTGTGCCGTGCGGCGTCCGTCCGACCCGTGCTGCCCGGGCTTCCCGAGCACGTCCAGGCGACCGTGCGCGAGGGCGACGGCGGGCGGTTCGTCTTCCTGCTGAACCACGGTCAGGAGGAAGCCGAGATCCAGTTGCCCGAGCCGATGACCGATGCCTTGACGCAGGGGGCGGCTCCCGCGGACCGGCTCACGCTGCCCGCAGCCGGAGTGGCCGTACTGGTCGAGCCCTAGACGAACCGAGCTCCAGAAAAGGGACGTACATGAACAGCTCACCACCCTCGCGGAGGTCTGTGCTCCGGTGGGGTGCCGGGGCGGCCGGGTCACTGGCCGCACTCCCGGCCCTCACCGCGTGCGGCCAGACCGTCGGAGCCGCCCGCACCACCACACAGGCACCCACGCGCCGCGGCCAGAAGGTCAGGCTCGTCTTCTGGACCTGGGTGCCCATGCAGAAGACCGTCGACCTGTGGAACCGCACGCACCCCGACATCCAGGTCGAGATGCAGACCATCCCCGCGAACGTGCAGGGCGGTTACCAGAAGATGCACTCCTCGCTGACGGCCGGGAACCCCCCGGACCTGGCGCAGGTCGAGTACCACGAGCTTCCCGGCTTCATGCTGGTCAACGGTCTGACGAACCTGAGCGAGTACGGTGCCGACGCACTGCGCGACAGCTATGTGCCCTGGCAGTGGAAGCAGGGCGTCTTCGACGGCAAGGTCTACACGATCCCTCAGGCCTCCGGCCCGATGGGACTCTTCTACCGCCGCGACCTCTTCGCGAAGTGGGGCATCGAGACGCCCACGACCTGGGCCGAGTTCGAACAGGCCGCCCGCGTGGTCAAAGCCCGCGGCAACGGTGCCAGGCTGTGCGCGTTCGCACCCAACCAGCCCCCCTGGTTCGCCGCGATGTGCTGGCAGCGGGGCGCACGGTGGATCAGCACCGAGGGCGACACCTGGGTCGTCGACATGGACAACGCACTCTCCCGCGAGGTCGCGGACTACTGGGAGAGGATGGTCCGCGACGACCTCGTCTTCGTCGAGCCGGACATGTCCAGTGCCTGGTACAAGCACGTCCAGACCGGACAGATCTCCGCCTGGATCGGACCGCAGTGGGGCGACGCCCTGCTGCGCGGCAACGCACCGGGCACCGCGGGGAAATGGCGGGTGGCCCAGCTCCCGCAGTGGGAGGCGGGACAGAAGCCCGCCTCCGCGAACTGGGGCGGATCGTCCACCGCGATCCTCCAGGGCACCCGGCATCCGCGTGAGGCGCTGCAGTTCGCGCACTGGATCAACACCGACCGCAAGGCCGTCGACCTGAACGTCTCCGTCGGCTACGGCTGGCCGGCCGCCACCGGCGTCTTCCGCGGATCGGCACTCGACAAGCCCGACCCGTTCTTCGGCGGACAGCGCTACAACGACGTGTTCACCGTCTCGGACCGTTCCATCGACACCTCCTGGAAGTGGTCCCCCACCACGGACGCCGACTTCGCCCAGCTCCAGGACGCCTTCGGCGCCGCCATCGCCGAGAACGGCAGCCTCGCCGGGACACTGGCCGACGCCCAGAAGCGCACCGTGGACAACCTGCTGGCCAAGGGCCTGAAGGCGAGGAGCGCGCGATGAGCACCACGACCAGCCGGACGACGACGTCCGCACCGGGCAGCAGGCGCTCAGCCCGCCCCGACCGGGCGGCCTGGGGGTTCGTCCTCCCTTTCGCCGCCCTCTTCCTGTTCACGTTCGTCCTGCCACTGGGCTACGCCGTCTACCAGAGCCTGCTCACACCGGTGCGCTCCGGGCCGCTGGGCCTGGGCCGGGCCACCCTCGGCTTCGCCGGACTGGACAACTACGCCCTCGCCCTGCAGCAGTCGGCCTTTCTGGAGAGCTTCGCGCGGGTGCTGCTCTTCGGCCTCGTGCAGATCCCGGTGATGCTGCTGCTGTCCACCGCGCTGGCTCTGGCACTCGACACGCTCTCGCACCGCTGGGCCGGCATCCTGCGTGCCGCCTACTTCCTGCCGTACGGCGTCCCCGGGGTCATCGCCTCGATCCTGTGGGGCTTCCTGTACGTACCGGGCGTGAGCCCCATCGTCGACCTGCTCGGCAGGGTCGGTCTCGCGCCCGACTTCCTCGGCTACGACACCGCGCTGTGGTCCATCGCCAACATCGTGATCTGGCAGTTCGCCGGCTACAACATGCTGGTGATCGTCGCCCAGCTCAAGGCGATTCCGCAGGAGCTCTACGAGGCCGCCCGCATCGACGGGGCCAGTGCCTGGCAGACGGCGATGCGGATCAAACTGCCGCTCGCCCGGCCGGCCCTGGTGCTCACCGGCGTGTTCTCCATCATCGGAACGCTCCAGCTGTTCGCCGAACCGCTGGTCATCAAGCCGCTGACTCCGGCGGTCACCAACTCGTACACACCGAATCTGAGCGCGTACAACGAGGCGTTCGCCAACAACAACATCTACCTCGCCGCGGCCGAGTCGGTGATCCTCGCGCTGGTGGCGAGCGTGCTGTCCTTCGGCTTCCTCAGCGTGGTGAACCGCAAGGAAAGAAGGGATGCACGGTGAGCGTGTCCACTCCCCGCACCGAGAAGCCGGCGGCCGCCCCCGCCCATGCCCCGCGGGCAGCCGCGGAACGCCGTGCCGGCAGCCCGCGCCATGGGCCGAAGCCCTCGCGGATCCTGCTGGTCGCGCTGCTGACCGTCGCGGCGCTCTACTTCCTGCTGCCCGTCTACTGGCTGGTGGTGGCCTCCAGCAAGACCAGCGCCGGGCTCTTCGGCACCTTCGGGCTGTGGTTCTCCGACCCGCAGTGGCTACGCAACATGGCGAACGTCTTCTCCTACGGTGACGGCATCTTCTGGAGCTGGACGTGGAACAGCCTCCTGTACGCCGGAGTCGGTGGCGCGCTGGCCACCCTCCTCGCCTGTGCCGCCGGTTACGCCCTCGCCGTGTACCGCTTCCGCGGGCGCGAGGCGGTCTTCAAGGTCGTACTCGCCGGTGTGCTGCTCCCCAGCACCGCGCTCGCCCTGCCGATGTACCTGCTGTTCAGCAAGGTGGGCCTGGCCAACACCTACTGGGCCGTGCTGATTCCCAGCATGGTCAGTCCCTTCGGGGTGTACCTGTGCCGCATCTATGCCGAGGCGGCGGTACCCGCCGAGATGCTGGAGGCGGCACGGGTCGACGGCGCCGGCGAGTGGCGGATCTTCGGCACCCTGGTGCTGCGCACCATGACGCCCGCGCTGGTGACCGTCTTCCTCTTCCAGTTCGTCGGCATCTGGAACAACTTCTTCCTGCCGCTGGTGATGCTCTCCGACGACCGCAAGTACCCCATCACACTCGGCCTGACGACCTGGCAGACGGCGGCCGACCGGACTCCCGAGCTCTACCAGCTCACGGTGGGCGGAGCGTTCCTCTCGATCCTCCCGCTGGCCGCGGCGATGCTCGTCCTGCAGCGTTACTGGCGGTCGGGCCTCACCCAGGGCAGCGTCAAGGGCTGACACACACCGTGGCCCGTGCCCGGCGCAGGACGCCGGACACGGGCCACACCTTTTGCCGGACGCCTACGACCTGGGGTTGGCCGCCTTCCGGAACGCCTCGTGGACGAGCTTGGGCCGCTGCTCGGCGAAGGTGAGCAGGCCCATGACGGAGATGCCGTTGTAGTCCTGGTTGTACCCGGCCCGCTGCTTGTAGTCCTTGAGGACCCAGTAGGTGAAGCCGGCGACGAACTCGCTGCGCGCGGCCACCTGGTTCCAGTGGGCGGTGAAGCTCGCCGCCTGCCATTCCTCGGTGCCCTGCGTGGTGTCCGGGCCGTGGGTGCCGGCGACCGACCAGGTGCCGTTCTCCGTGATCAGGATCGGCTTGCCGGGGTACTTCGCGTGCACCGCGTCCAGCGTCGGGCCGAGGTCGGCGTCCTTGCCGTAGAAGTAGCCGAAGTACTCGTTGAACCCGATCACGTCGGCGATGTCGAAGGCGGGGTCGTTGCTCGTGTTGGAGGCCCAGGTCACGGGCCGCGCGGTGAGGTCGACCGCCTTCACCGCCGCCTTCATGTCGGCGAGCCAGGCGCGGTAGACCGGCGCCCCCTCGGGGTCGATCTCCGACTCGTTCTGCAGGCACCAGAGGATCACCGAGGGGTGGTTGTGCTGGTTCCACGCCATGGTCAGGGCCAGGGCACGGGCGAGGCCGTAGCGCTCGGTCTGCAGCTTCTCCTGGGCGGTGTTGAGCCACATGGTGTCGATGTCGTCCATCACCAGCACACCGTGCTCGTCCGCCCAGTCGTAGACGTAGGGGTGACGGTTGTAGACGCAGTTGCGGATGAAGTTGGCGCCCACTGCCGTGATGTGGCCCAGTTCCCGGTCGTACTCGGCGGGCGTCATCGCCCTGCCGTGCGCGGCCGTCTCCTCGTGCCAGTTGAGGCCCTTGAGGAAGAGCGGCTTGCCGTTCAGCCGCACCTGCGCGTCGCGGACGGTCAGTTCGCGTACGCCGTAGCGGGTGGACAGCGTGTCCACCCGGGGACCTGAGGACTTGTCGGCGGTCAGGGTGGCGCGGGCGGTGAGGGTGTGCGGCGAGGCCGGACTCCATCGTGGTGCGTGGGGCACGCTGACCGAGACGCGTACGACGCTTGCCGAGCGGGCGGCGATCCGGGCCGCGACCACGGTCGGCCGGCCGCCGCTGCCCCGGCCGGGGTCGAGCGTGAGCCATCCGTCGAAGTCGGAGGCGCCGTGGTTCTCGACGACCGCCCGTGCGTCGAGGCGGCCGTTCGCCCCGGCCATGAGCAGCTTGGCGATGGTGACCCGCGGAACCGCCTCGATGTAGGCCGACCGGGTCAGACCCGCGTAGGGCCAGTAGTCGACCGGCTTGTACGGGATCTCGTGGTCGTCGGTGACCTGCTGCGGTGGCGCCGCCGTGTAGTCGGAGTAGCTCGCCCGGCGGAAGACCCGCACCGCGAGCGTCTGTCGCGTGCCCGGCCCCAGCGCCCCCGCGACCGGGAGCGCGAAGGGCGAGTTGGCGCCCTCGTGCTTGCCGAGGTACGTGCCGTCGAGCCAGACCTCGGCGCTGTAGCCGGCGGCCAGGAAGGCGATGCGCACATGGCGGGCTCGCCAGGATCCGGGAACGTCGACGGTGGTGCGGTACCAGGCGTAGCCGTCGGCGAACGCCGTGCCCGCGCCGAAGGTAGCGGTCTCCGAGGCGAATCCGGGCGTGTCCAGCAGGTCCCAGGCCGACGGGACGTCGATGCGGCCCCACGCCGTGTCGTCGAAGCGCGGGGACTGCCAGCCCTCGCCGAGCCCCTTGTCGCCGGGGTCGAAACGGAAGCGCCACCGCTTGTCCAGGGACAGGTACTCGCGGGTGGGCTCCCGGGTGCGCCAGCCGTCGAAGGCGGGGAGGACGGCGCCGTACTGGAAGACGACATGGGTGCCACCGACCTCGCGCACATGGGTGCCGGAGGGTTCGGCGGCCGGGTGGGTGTCGAGCACCGGGCCGTCCGCGGCTGAGGCCGGGCCGTCCGCCGCTCTCGCCGTTTCCGGCCAGGCCGGCAGCGCTACGAAGGCGGCCGCGCCGAGTGCCGTGACGACGGTGCGCCGGGACAAGGGGAGGGATTCGGTCATGGCAGAAGCCTGGGGAGCCGCCCGAACCCTGTCAAGGATTATTCATAAATAATGAATTGAGCTAGCGTGGCCTCATGACCTCACTGCAACAGGCCGCCGTGAGCGGGACCACGGGCCGACTCGCCATCACCCTGTGGGACTTCAGCTGGTACACCCAGGCGGGCCCCGGCGAGCCCTTCGCCGACCTCGACCGCGCCTTCGCCGAGGCGGTGGAGCGGGGCTTCAACACCGTGCGCGTCTGCGCCATGCCCTTCCTGCTGTTCTCCGGACGTGTCGAAGCCCCTGAGTCGCTGCAAGTCCAGGGACTGGGCGGCGAGTTCGGGCAGCGCACCCGCTGGTACAACGTGCGCGGCGGTTATCCGCTGGACGGCCTCCGACGGCTCGTCGAGCTGTTCGAGGCGGCCGCCCGACATGACTGCCGGGTGATCGTCTCCTCATGGGAGTATCAGCAGTCCCCCAGCTTCGCCGACACCGACGCCTGGCACCGCGCCCTGGCCGCGGTCCCCGGACCCGACCGGGCCGAGGTCGTGGCCGAAGCCCTCGCCGGGCTGCTGGACTTCCTCACGGAGCGCGGGCTGGCCGACCGCGTCGCCTACGTCGAGGTGCACAACGAGGTCGACAACTGCTCCCTGGTACCGGACGACGACGCCACCCACTACGCCAGGCTGCGCGGCCCCCTCGACCGTGCCGTGAAGCTGCTGCGCGCACGCCACCCCGGCATTCCCGTCACCTACTCGCTCGGCGAGCCCTGGCCGGACGAGCTCGACGACCTGCCGGAGCAGGCGCAGATCGCGCACTTCCACTTCTACGTCTACGGCGTGCTCGGCGCGCTGTACCAGGCGACGGGACTCGGCCACGGCACCGAACCGGCGCCCCGGACGGCGACCTGGCCCACTCCCGAACTGGCCGGCATGCTGCGCCGCGACGCCCCCGCCTTCGCCGACTACCAGCCGGACGAACCCTGGCGGCTGGCGGCCACCGGAATCCCGCGCGAACTCTTCTACGCGCACGACTGGGTGGACCCCGACCGCTGGGACCTGTGGCTCTACGAGAACTACGCGGCCCACCGGGACGCCATGCGCGAGACGCTGGCCCAATGGGTCGACTCCGTCGCCGACTTCGCCCGTCGCCGCGGCATCCCCGCCGTCCTCGGCGAAGGCGTGGTGGGTTACACCCCGCTCCTGACGCGCTTCGAGGAGGACGCCGTCGGCAAGGACATCGCGGAGTTCGTCGTCGACCGCTGCCTCGCGGCGGGCTTCCACGGTGTCCTCCTGACATCCAACGCGGCCCCGCACCACCCCATGTGGCACACCGACGGGGACTGGATGCGGCGGGTGAACGCCCGGGTCACCGGCGGCTGACCGGCGACCGGAACAGAGCTCTCAGCCGGGCGGCGGTGACGGGGACAGGTGCTGGTCGGCGGCCCAGGAGG
Organism: Streptomyces coeruleofuscus; assembly: GCF_039532725.1. Taxonomy (NCBI): domain Bacteria; kingdom Bacillati; phylum Actinomycetota; class Actinomycetes; order Kitasatosporales; family Streptomycetaceae; genus Streptomyces; species Streptomyces coeruleofuscus. The sequence continues at coordinate 29,895 of NZ_BAAASE010000014.1, read as the reverse complement.
CCAGGATGCGCAGCCGCTCGTGGGTGGAGGATCCCGGCGCGGCCGTCCAGACGGTCAGGTGCTGGTCGGGATCGGTGTTGGCCGTGAGGGTGTCCCAGTCCAGGACGAGTTCGCCGACGACCGGGTGGGCGAGGGTCTTGGTGCCCACGGTGCGGGCGGCGACGTGGTGGTCGCCCCACCACCGGGCGAACTGCTGGTCGCGGGTGGACAGTTCACCGACCAGCTCGATCAGGCGCGGATCCTCCGGATACTTCGCGGCCTCCATCCGCAGCTGGGCCACGGCAATCCGGGCGGAGGACTGCCAGTCGGCGTACAGGGTGCGCATGGCCGGGTCCGTGAAGATGATCCGCGGGTAGTTGCGGTGCTTCTCCGGGACGCGGGAGAAGTCCGTGACCAGGGCGGCGGCCAGCGCGTTCCAGGCCAGGATGTCCCCGCGCCGGCCCTGGACAATGGCCGGGGTGGCGGTCAGGTCGTCCAGGACCCGCTGGAGCTGCGGCTGTACCTTCTGCCGGCCGCGGCGCCGGGTGCGCGTGGTGGTCTTGCCCGCGAGCTGGAAGAGGTAGCCCCGCTCGTCGTCGTCCAGGTGGAGGACCCGGGCGAGGACGTCCAGGACCGGCGCCGACGCCTGCATGCGGCCCTGCTCGAGTCGGGTGTAGTAGTCGGTGCTGATGCTGGCGAGGTGGGCGACTTCCTCGCGGCGCAGGCCGGCCACACGGCGGGGCCTGCCGCTGTCGGGCAGTCCGACTGTGCGCGGGCTCAGCTCCGATCGGCGCTTCTTGAGGAATTCTCCCAGCTCATTGAGGGGAACGTTGCCGGTCATGCTTCCCAGAATGACATCGATCGCGCCTCGGGAAGGGGGGAGAATTTACTCCCAGGATGTTTCCTTCCCAGGAGGGATTTCTCCGCTTTTCGCGCTTGGACCCGAGTGCGAGCCTCGACCGGGAGCAGCCGTGTCCCCCCGACTCGGCCGCGGTACGCAGATCCTCGCAGTGAAGGAAGGCCCACCCATGCGCGGAGCAGTCATCCACGCCCCCGGCGACGTGCGTCTCGAGGAACTCGACCACCCGAGGATCCTCCACCCGACGGACGCGGTCATCCGCACGGTCGCCACCTGTGTGTGCGGCTCCGATCTGTGGCCCTACCGCGGCCTGGAGCCCATAGGCGACCCGCACCCGATGGGACACGAGTACGTCGGCGTCGTCCAGGAGGTCGGCAGCGAGGTCACCTCGGTCGCGCCGGGCCAGTTCGTGGTCGGTTCCTTCGCCACCTCGGACAACACCTGCGCGAACTGCCGGGCCGGCTGGCAGTCGAGTTGTCTGCGCCGGGAGTTCATGAGCACCTGCCAGGCCGAGTACGTCCGCATCCCCAACGCCCACGGCACCCTCGTCGCCACCGACGAGCACCCGGACGGCGAGTTCGTGCCCGGCCTGCTCGCCGTCTCCGACGTGATGGGCACCGGCTGGTACGCCGCCCTCGCCGCCGAGGTCAGGCCGGGCTCCACGGCCGTCGTCGTCGGTGACGGCGCGGTCGGCCTGTGCGGTGTCATCGCCGCCAAGGAGCTCGGCGCCGAGCGGATCATCGCCATGAGCCGTCACGCGTCCCGGCAGGAGCTGGCCGTGGAGTTCGGCGCCACGGAGGTCATCAGTGAGCGCGGCGAAGAAGGCATCGCCCGCGTCAAGGAACTGACGAAGGGCATCGGCGCGGATTCGGTACTGGAGTGCGTCGGCACAGCCGAGGCGATGCGGCAGGCCCTGCACTCCGCCCGGCCCGGCGGCAACGTCGGCTTCGTCGGTGTCCCCCACGAGGTTGCCCTCGACGGCGAGGAGCTGTTCTTCTCCCACGTCGGCCTGCGCGGCGGCCCCGCCCCGGTGCGCCGCTACCTGCCCGACCTGATCGACCGCGTACTGTCGGGCCGGATCAACCCGGGCAAGGTCTTCGACCTCACCCTGCCCCTGGAGAAGGTCGCCGAGGGCTACCGGGCGATGGACGAGCGCCGGGCGATCAAGGCCCTGCTCAAGCCCTGACCCGTACAGCCCGTCGCAGGGGCGGGCCTCGGCCGCCCTGACCCGTACAGCCCGTCGCAGGGGCGGGCCTCGGCCGCCCTGCCCCGTACAGCCCCTCGCCGGGCCCCTGCCGCCCCGACCCAGACACCCCACCGCGGGGCCGGGCCTCCGCCGCCCGGCCCCGGACGCCCCACGAAGGACCACTCATGACCACCTTTGCCCTCGTCGGCGCCGGTCCGGGCCTCGGGCTCGCCACCGCCCGCCGCTTCGGAACCGCCGGCCACAGCGTCGCCCTCGTCTCCCGCAACGCCCGGCACCTGGAGGAACTGACCGCCGAGCTCGCCGGTGACGGCATCCGGGCGCGCGGGTTCACGGCCGACGTCCTGGATCCCGCGTCCCTCACCACGGCCCTGGGCACGGCGGCCGACGCCCTCGGGCCCGTCGAGATCCTCCAGTACAGCCCCGTGCCCCGCGCCGACTTCATGCAGCCGGTCCTCGACACCGGCGCCGACGATCTCGACGCGCCGCTGTCCTTCTCCGTCAAGGGTCCTGTCACCTGCGTGAACGCCGTCCTGCCCGGGATGCGCGACCTCGGCCGCGGCACCCTGCTGTTCGTCAACGGCGGCACCGCCGTACGCCCCCACCCCGACCGGGCCGGCACCTCGATCGCCTTCGCCGCCGAGAGCGCCTACGCCCGCATGCTGCACGACGCGCTCGCCCCGGAGAACATCCACGCCGCCCAGCTGATCATCCCGGGCGCCATCCGCCAGGAAGCCGAGCACAGCAGCCCCACGGTGCTGGCCCGGCGCCTGTACGACATCCACGTCGAGCGCGACGGCTTCCGGCACTTCGCCGAGCCGCTGCCCGAGTGACCCCGAGCAGACGTCATGATCGCGTCCGCCCTCCGTCTCCGCGCCCGCGCGGTACCGATCGCCGTGGTGCTGCTGACGGTGACCGCGTGCACTGACGACCCGCCTGCGGCCGCCCCCTCTTCCACGTCCTCGCCGTCCTCCCCCGCCGCCGGGACCCGGCAGACGGCGATGGCCCAGGAGCCCACCGCACCGTCCGACAGGAACACCGCCATGACCATCCGGCTCACCGTCCACGGCCAAGCCGTCGACGCCACCTTGAACGACAGCGCCGCCGCCCGCGACTTCGCCGCCCTGCTCCCCCTCACCCTGGACCTCAGCGACTTCCACGGGAAGGAACGGGTCGCCGACCTGCCCCGCAGGCTGGACACCTCCGGGGCGCCGGACGCGGCCGAAGGCAAGGCGGGCGACCTGGCGTACTACGCGCCCTGGGGCAACCTGGCCGTCTACTACCGGGACGGCGGCTCCCGCGACCCCGGCCTGGTCATCCTCGGGCACCTCGCCGACGGCGCCGCCGAGCGCTTCACCACCGCCGATCACGTCACGATCGAAGCCGTCTCATAGGGAGAAACACCGCATGAACCCCACCTACGACTTCAGCGGCCAGGTCGCCCTCGTCACCGGCGCCGGCTCCGGTATGGGCCTTGCGACCGCCCGCGCCTTCGCCGAGTCGGGGGCCGCCGTCGCCCTCACCGACGTCGACGAAGCAGCGTTGAACGCGGCCGCGAAGGAACTCACCGACGCCGGTCACCGAGTCCTGGCTCTCCCGTGCGATGTCACCGACGAGGACCAGGTCGCCGCCGCGGTCGACCGCACCGTGGAAACCTTCGGCCGCCTCGACATGGCCTACAACAACGCCGGCATCCAGATCCCGCCCAGCGACGCGGCCGACGAACCCGCCGAACGCTTCGACCGCGTCAACGCCATCAACCTCCGCGGCATATGGGCCTGCATGAAGCACGAACTGCGGCACATGCGCGCCCAGGGCAGCGGCGCCATCGTCAACTGCTCCTCCCTGGGCGGTCTGGTGGGCCTGCCCGGCCGCGCCTCCTACCACGCCTCCAAGCACGGCGTCATCGGCCTGACCACCAGCGCCGCCCTCGAATACGCCCCGCGCGGCATCCGCGTCAACGCCGTCTGCCCCGGCACCATCGACACCCCCATGGTCAGCGACATGATCGCCAAGGGAGAACTCGACCGCGCCGAGGCCGAAGCCAACCAGCCCGTCAACCGGCTCGGCACCGCCGACGAGATCGCCCAGGCCGTCCTGTGGCTGTGCAGCCCCGGGGCCGGCTTCGTCATCGGCGTCGCGCTCCCCGTCGACGGCGGCTACGTCGCCCGGTGACGACGGCCGGCGGGGGCACGTGGTGGCCGAGCAGCTCCCGCCGGGAACATCAGCGCAACGCGGCTCGGCCGAGCGGATCTTCCGGGGCTGACAGTGTGGCCCCACAAGGGTCGGCGACCACCGGACTAGGTCTTTGGTGCCCGGTCCACTCGGCCCGAGGTCCGATCCGCCGCTCCATGACAACAACTAGCGTCCCACTCATGCGCTTAGGACTACTTGGCACCGGCAACGTCGCACGAGCACTGGCCCACGGCTGGAGCGCCGCAGGGCACGACGTACTCCTCGGCTCACGCCGACCCGAGGAACGGGCGGACCTCGGTCTCCCCGTGGCGAGCCTGAAGGACACAGCCGCTCACGCGGAGGTCCTCGTCAACGCCACCCCGGGGACCGTCTCCGTGGAACTCCTGCACTCCATCGGGGCAGCCGCGCTGGCCGGCACCCTGCTGATCGATGTCGGGGTCGGCCTCTCCGACGACTTCACCGAGCTCTCGCACCCCAACAGCAGCCTGGGGGAACAGATCCAGGAAGCCTTCCCCCTGACCCACGTCGTGAAGACGCTGTGCACCATGGACTCCACGGTGATGGTCGCCCCGGGCGATCTGGACGGCCCGAGCACCGTCTTCCTCTCCGGTGACGACGCCGAAGCCAAACGGACCACGGGCCGGCTGCTCACCGATCTCGGCTGGCCCCCGTCGTCCCAGCTCGACATCGGCGGCATCACCACAGCACGCGGACAGGAGCATTTCGCCCTGCTGTTCATGGGCATCGCGGGCGGTCTGGGTTCTCACACGTTCAACATCAACGTCGTCGCCCGCCCTACTGCCTGACAGGTCGCGGCACCGTCAGCTGTCCCCGACGGGGCGCTCGTCCCCGCCCCCGGCCGCCCCGTCGTCGTCTTCCGGCCCCGGACCCAGCAGGACCTCGATGCCCGCGCGCAAGTACCGCTCCAGCGTGGCGTCCGGCGTCGAGACCAGGGCGGGTGGGCGGATCTCCGTGCGCATCAGGCTCGTGCCGAGCATCCAGGCGGCGAGGAGTTCCGCCCTCAGGTCGGCGTCGGGGCCGCCGATGCGGGCGGCCAGGCGGTGGGAGAACACCTCCGTGAAATCCGCCCGCAGCCGCGCCACCGCCTCGTCCCGGCCGGAGGACCGCAGCACGGAGAGCACCGGGTGCGGGAAGCCGCCCTCCCTCGGCTGCCCCATGAGCAGCGCGCAGAACCAGTCGGGGATCGCCTCGACCGGCTCGTCCAGCAGCGGTTCGAATATCTTGCGGCTGCCCGAAACGTCGTTGAACAGCGCTTCTTTCGAGCCGAAGTAGCGGTAGACGAGGGCGGCGTCCACGCCCACGTCGCCCGCGATGTCGCGCACGCTGGTGCCTTCGTAGCCGTACTTGCCGAAACGGAAGGCCGCGGCCGCCCGCAGCGCCGTACGCGTCGCCGAGGCCGAGCGTTTGTGGGCGGACCTGCCGGCCACCGCCTTCGCCGTCTCGCCGTTCTGTACTCCGGTCACGTACCGCACCTCCGTGGTCCACGGCGCTTCCGCCATCCGCCCATGTTCCAGTGTGCGGCGACTGTCTCAAAGTCACCGACCGATGTCATCAACCGTTGACTTACGTTCTCGCCGCATGCGATACCTGACTCCGGTCAACGATTGGTGACTTGAGTCCTCGCTCCGCCCGGGCCGTACGACGGAGTCGGCCCTTCCAGGTCCGCCCGCACGACGTGATCGAGCGCGCTTTCGCGCGCCTCTCGACCGTCGGACGCGGGCACCCCCACCGACCGGAAAAGGTGATCTTCTGTGCCTGCTCGACGCGTCGCCGTGATCGGAACCGGCTACGTCGGACTCACAACCGGCGCCTGCCTGGCCTCTCTTGGGCACTCCGTGGTGTGCGCGGACGCCGACCCGCACAAGGTCGAGCGGCTGCGCGAGGCCCGGGTGGACATCCTGGAGCCTGGTTTGCAGGAGACCGTCCGGGACGCCCTGGACGCTGCCCGGCTCGACTTCACCGGCGACACCGCGGCCGCCGTCGCCGAAGCCGACGTCGTGTTCCTGTGCCTGCCCACACCCATGGGGGCGGGCGGCGCGGCCGACCTCGCCGCCGTGGAGGCGGTGGCCGCGCAGATCCGGGAGGTACTGCCGCCCGGCTGTGTCGTCGTCAACAAGTCGACCGTGCCCGTCGGGACGTGCGAGCGCGTCGCCGCGCTGCTCGGCCGGGACGACGTGGTCGTGGTGAGCAACCCGGAGTTCCTGCGCGAGGGCCGCGCCGTCCACGACTTCCTGCACCCCGACCGGATCGTCATCGGTGCCGCCGACCGGGACGCCTCCCGGCGCGTGGCCGACCTGTACGCCGGACTGGACGCGCCGCTGGTGCTCACGGACCCCGCCAGCGCCGAACTGACCAAGTACGCGGCGAACTTCTTCCTCGCGATGAAGCTGTCCTTCGCCAACAACCTCGCCACCGTCTGCGAACGCTTCGGCGCCGACATCAACGATGTCACCGAGGGCATCGGCCGCGACCCGCGCGTCGGCTCCGCGTTCCTGCGGCCCGGGCCCGGCTGGGGCGGCTCCTGTCTGCCCAAGGACACCCACGCCCTGCTGACCGTGTGCGACCTGGCCGGGGTCGACTTCCCCCTGCTGCGCGCCACCATCGAGACCAACGTCACCCACCAGCAGCAGCTCGTCGATCGGGTCGCCACGTCCTGCGGGCGTGGCGCGGACGGCTCGCTGCACGGCGTACGACTCGCCCTGTACGGACTGACCTTCAAGGCCGGCACCTCCGATCTGCGGGACTCCCCCGCTCTCTCCGTCGCCCGGCTGCTGCGCGAGCGCGGCGCCGAACTCACCGCGTACGACCCGGCGTTGTGTGAGGAGCGGCCCGACTTGAGTGATCTGGTCGACCTCGCCGACGACCCGGTGCGGGCGGCGGAGGGTGCGGCCGCCTGTCTCGTCCTCACCGAGTGGCCGGAGCTGCGCGACCTCGACTGGGCGGCGATCGCCGCGCGCATGGCGGGCCGGGAGGTCCACGACTTCCGCAACCTGCTGGACGCGGACCGGCTCGCGCGGGCCGGGCTGAGCTGGCAGGGCATCGGGCGCGCGGAGGCACCGACGAGGGTGGCGTGACAGCGGGTCCGGCCCCGGCTCCTCCCTCTCCCTCCCTCCGAAGAAGAATCCAAGAGAAAGGCTCACCCATGCGGGTTCTGTGCACCACGCTCGGCAGTCCCTCCCACGGGCGTGCTCAGCTGCCCCTGCTGCGCGCCCTCGCCGAGGCCGGGCATCAAGTGCTGGTGGTCACCACCGAGGCCCTCGTCCCCGTCTTCCGTGACGACGACGTACAAGTGAAGCCCGTTTTACCGGAGTTCGATCCGCTCGCCGCGATGGGCCCGTACCTCGCGGAGCTCCAGGACACCCCCGACCTGACGGAGCCGACGAACGCGCTGGCCCGGCTGCTGATGCGCAACGTGGCCGGGCCGGGAGTCAAGCCGCACCTGGACGTCCTGCTTCCCCTCGCCCGGGACTTCCGGCCCGATCTGATCCTGCGGGACGGTATGGACATGGGCGCGGTGCTCACCGCCGAACTGCTCGGCGTGCCGCAGTTGCCGACGCCTTCCGGGTTCAGCAACGTCCTGGACCCCGTCGAGGTGCTGCCACAGCTGAACGAGCGGCGCACGGAACTGGGACTGCCCGTGGGGGACGACCCGCTGTCCGTCGTACCGTACGGCCGCGTCGACTACGTGCCGCCGGCCTTTTCCTTCGCCCGGCACCTGCCCAGCACGTGGGCCTACCGGCAGACGGTGGACGTCGAGCGCGGCGCGGTGCTGCCGGAGTGGGCCGCCGGACTGCCCACGGACCGGCCGCTGGTGTACGCCGCGATCGGTACCGCCCTGCCGAAGATGCGTGAGCGCATGGCGCACGGGCAGACGCCTCTGCCGGTGAAGCTGCCGGACAGCACCGAGAGTCTGCGCGCGATCGTGGGGGCGGCGGCCGAGCTGGACGACTGCACGGTGGTCGTGTCGACGTCCGGGGTGCCGGTGGACACCGAGGGTCTGCCCGGGCACGTCCATGTCACCGAGCGGGTGCCGCAGCCGCTGCTGCTGGAGTCCGTCGACCTGTTCGTCACCCACGGCGGCTTCAACAGCATCCGCGAGGCCATGCGCACCGGCACGCCGCTGGCGGTCCTGCCGCACTTCGGGGACCAGCCGGCCAACGCGGAGCGGGTGGAGGAGCTGGGCCTGGGCCGTCACATCGCGGATCGCAGTGCGGCCGGAATCGCCGACGTGTGCCGCAAACTCCTCGCCGACCCCGAGCCCCGGGCGCGGGCCCGGTCGGCCCAGTTGGCGATGCTGACGCTGCCGGAGATCGGCCAGGCGGTCGGCGACCTGGCCGGCATCGCCGGCTAGCCGCGCCCGCTCCCGGCGCGGGCCGCTCCGAAGCCCCGGGGCGGCCCGCGTCCGTGCGCCGTACCCGCCCCCACCCCGAGGACGACACGTGACCTTCTCCGACACCCAAGAACAGGGCGCGGCCGGGGACATGCCCCCGCGGCTCAGTCACCGGCAGATCACCACCGTCATGTCCGGGCTGGTGCTCGGCATGTTCCTGGGGGCGCTGGACCAGACGGTGGTCTCGTCCGCGCTGCGGACCATCGCCGACGACCTGCACGGGCTGACCGCCCAGGCATGGGTGACCACCGCGTATCTCATCACCGCCACCATCGCGACGCCGCTGTACGGCAAGCTCTCCGACATCCACGGCCGCAGGCCCGTCTACCTCGCTGCGATCGCCCTGTTCACCGTCGGCTCGCTGCTGTGCGGATGCGCCACGTCGATCTACGAACTCGCGGCGTTCCGCGCCGTGCAGGGTCTCGGCGGCGGCGGGCTGATGTCGCTGGCGATGACGATCGTCGCCGACATCACCACTCCGCGCGAAAGGGGCCGCTACCAGGGCTACTTCATGGCCGTGTTCGGCGGCGCCAGCATCGTCGGCCCGCTGGTGGGCGGCGCGTTCGCGGACCGGGCCGAGCTGCTCGGAATAGCGGGCTGGCGGTGGATCTTCCTGATCAACGTGCCGCTCGCCGCCGCGGCCGCCGTGGCGATCATGCGCGTGCTGCGCTTCCCGCACCAGCGGGTGCGGCACCGGCTCGACTACGCCGGGGCGCTCGCCCTGGCCGTGGGGCTGGTGCCGCTGCTGACGGTCGCCGAGCAGGGCCGCGTCTGGGGGTGGGGCTCGTCCCAGGCCCTGTTGATGTACGCGATCGGCGTGGCGGGGCTGGCCGTGTTCCTCGTCGTGGAGCGGCGGTCGGGTGATGCCGCGCTGCTGCCGCCGCGCCTGTTCCGCATCCGGACCTTCCGGCTGGGCGTCGGGCTGCACTTCGTCGTCGGCATCGGCATGTTCGGCGCGATGACGACGCTGCCGCTCTATCTCCAGCTCGTCCGTGGCATGAGTCCCATCGCGGCGGGCTTGGCCACCCTGCCCACGGTCGCCGCGAACCTCGCGGTGACGCTGCTGACGGGCCGGATGATCGCCCGGACCGGCCGGTTCAAGGTCCATCTCGTCGCCGGTGTCGGCTCGTTCACCGCCGCGATGCTCGTGTTCGCCACGCTGCGCGTGGACAGCCCGCTGTGGCACGCGGCGCTCGGCATGGCCCTGATGGGCGCGGGACTCGGAGCCTCGATGCAGACGCTCACCACGCTCGCGCAGTGCGAGGTGCCCCGTACGGACATGGGCGCGGCGACGGCGTCCGTCAACTTCTTCCGCTCCAACGGCGGCACGGTCGGTACCGCGGCGTTCCTGTCGATCCTGTTCACCACGGCGGCCGGCAGCATCGCCGAGCGACTGGCCGAGGCCCGCCACGACCCGGCCTACCGCCGTCTTCTGGCCCAGCCCGACAACGCGCACGCCCTGACGGGGGTCCTCCGCCCCGGCGGCGGGGTCAACCTGGAGGACTCCGCCTTCCTGCGCACCCTCGACCCGAGCGCGGCCCTGCCGTTCCTGGAGGGCTACGTCACCTCGATGCGCATCGTCTTCCTCACCGGCGCGGCGGTGTCCCTGGCCGCTTTCGCGCTGGCGGCCTGGCGGGTTCCCGACCTCACGCTCTCCGACGAGTAGCGTCCGGAGAACGTCGTATGTCAGCTCATGGCCCCTTCTTGAGAAGGGGCCTCGTCATACTTCCGGGGGACGGGCCGGCCCCGGCTCGCACTTTCGGCCGTCCCCGGAAACGGGCATGTGGACGGACGCCCGGCGGATCACGGGCGCGGACGATGGACGGGTCCCCGAAGCACAGTTCCCGTCAGGAGCCCCCTCGTGATCACCACACCCACCGCTCACCGTGCCACCGCGGTGGCCGCACGCGCCGAGGATCTCTCCAAGGTGTACGGACAGGGCGAGACCCGGGTGATCGCCCTGGACCACGTCACCGTGAACTTCCACCAGGGCGAGTACACCGCGATCATGGGGCCGTCGGGCTCGGGCAAGTCGACGCTGATGCACTGTGTGGCCGGGCTCGACACCTTCAGCGGCGGCTCGGTCCGCATCGGTGACACCGAGTTGGGCCCCCTCAAGGACAAGCAGCTCACGCGGCTGCGGCGGGACAAGATCGGCTTCATCTTCCAGGCGTTCAACCTGCTGCCGACCCTGACGGCCCTGGAGAACATCACCCTCCCGATGGACATCGCGGGCCGCAGGCCCGACAAGGAGTGGCTGGGCAAGGTCATCGACATGGTGGGCCTGTCCGATCGGCTGGGTCACCGGCCCGCACAGCTCTCCGGCGGCCAGCAGCAGCGCGTCGCCGTGGCCCGCGCGCTGGCCTCCCGCCCCGAGATCATCTTCGGTGACGAACCGACCGGAAACCTCGACTCGCGCTCCGGCGCCCAGGTGCTGGGCTTCCTTCGCAACTCGGTACGCGAGTTGGGGCAGACCGTGGTGATGGTGACCCACGACCCGGTGGCCGCCTCCTACGCGGACCGGGTGATCTTCCTGGCGGACGGCCGGATCGTCGACGAGATGCTGCGTCCCACGGCGGACGGCGTGCTCGACCGCATGAAGGAGTTCGACGGCAGGGGCCGCACCAGCTGAGCCTCCCCGGGGCGCAGCGCCCCGCTCCCCGCCCATCACCGGACACCCACCCCAGGACCCGCATCCCATGTTCCGTACCGCCCTGCGCAATGTGCTCGCGCACAAGGCCAGACTGCTGATGACCGTGCTCGCCGTGATGCTCGGCGTGGCCTTCGTCTCCGGCACCCTGATCTTCACCGACACCCTCTCCCACGCCTTCCGTAAGCAGTCGGCCAAGAGCTACGAGGGCGTCGCCGTCGGCATCACCTCCTACGTCGACATCGACGACGGAGAGGAGACGGGCCTGTCCCAGCGGACGCTCGACAGGATCGGCGAGCTGGACGGGGTCGCCTCCGTCACCGGACGGGTGAACGGCTTCGCCGGGGTCGGCGACCCCGACGGCAAGCTCATCGGCGCCGAGTGGTCCAACACGGGCTCCAACTTCGCCCCCGGCAAGGACGGCGAGGACCCCGCCTACGACTTCACCGACGGCTCCGGCCCGGTGCGGGACGGCCAGATCGCGCTCGACGAGGACACCGCCGCCAAGGGCGAGTTCGAGGTCGGCGACAAGGTACGCGTCGCCACGAACGGCCCGGTCAGGGAGTTCACGCTCACCGGTGTCTTCACCACCGACGACGGCGCCGTCGGTGCCGGCGGAAGCCTGGTCCTCTTCGACACCTCCCTCGCCCAGCGCCTCTACCTGAAACCGGGCCACTTCCACGACGCGACCGTCACGTCCGCGCCCGGCGCCGACGACGAGAGGATCCTCGACGCGGTCAAGCCGCTGATCCCCGAGAACTCCGAGGCGAAGACGGGCGCCGCGCTCGCCGAGGACCAGGCCTGGACGATCGAGCAGGACATGAGCAGCCTCAACCAGATGCTGCTGAGCTTCGCCGGCATCGCCCTCTTCGTGGGCGTGTTCCTGATCGCCAACACCTTCACCATGCTGGTCGCCCAGCGCACGAGGGATCTCGCCCTGATGCGCGCGGTCGGTGCCTCCCGCAAGCAGATCACCCGTTCGGTGCTGGCCGAGGCCGGTCTGGTCGGTCTGGTCGCTTCCGTGGTCGGTTTCGGACTCGGTGTGGCCCTGGCCGCCGGGCTGCGCTCGGGGATGGCCGCGTTCGACATGAAGGTGCCGGGCGGCCCCCTCGTCATCGGTACGACACCTCTGATGACCGCGCTCGCCGTCGGCATCCTCGTCACCATGTTCGCGGCCTGGCTGCCCGGTCGCCGCGCCGGGAGGATCCCGCCGGTGGCGGCGATGAACAGCGTCCACGCGGTGCCGACCACCAAGTCGCTGGTGTGCGCAACTCCATCGGGGCCGCTGTCACCGCGCTCGGCGTCGCGCTGATCACGGCGGGTGCCGCGATCGGCGAGAACGGGCGGGAGATCATCGGCGGCGGTGCGTTCTTCGCGCTGGTCGGCGTGATCATCCTGATCCCGCTGCTGTCCCGCCCGGTCATCGCGCTCGTACGGCCGCTCCTGGTCCGCGCCTTCGGGGTGGCCGGCAAGCTGGCCGGGCAGAACGCGGTCCGCAACCCGCGCCGTACCGGTGCCACCGCCTCCGCGCTGGCCATCGGCCTGACGCTGGTCACCGGCCTGTCGGTACTGGGCGTCTCGATGGGCGCGGCGCTGGACAAGGCGACCACCGACCAGATCAAGGCCGACTACATGATCGAGACGGCCGCCGGCGGCGGCGTGGACCGGTCCGCGCTGGCGGCGCTGGACAGGGCCCCGGGTGTCTCGGCCCTCTCGCCGGACCAGTCCGCGTACTTCCGCGTCAAGGACGACTATGTCGCGGCGACAGGCGTCACTCCGGGCGATGTCGAGCGGGTCCTCGACATCGATGTGGTGAACGGTTCGCTGAGCTCGCTCGGCAAGGGGCAGATGGTGGTCGACGAGAAGACGGCCGCCGAGCAGGGCTGGAAGGTCGGTGCCACCGTGCCCGTCACGTTCGACGACGGCAAGAAGGGCTCACTGAAGGTCGGCGCCGTCTACGAGGAGGGGGCGGTCCTCTCCTCGGTGCTGGTGGACACGAAGGTCATCACCCCGCACGAGGCGAGGCCGTACATCTCCCGGATCTACGTGAAGACGGACGGCGGCCCGAGCGACGCGAACGAGACGGCACTGGTCAACGCCCTCGGCAAGAACCCGGCGATCAGTGTCATGGACCAGAAGGACATCCGCGACGAGTTCGGCGGCCAGATCAACATGATGCTGAACATCATGTACGGCCTGCTGGCGATGGCGCTGCTGATCGCGGTGCTCGGGGTGGTCAACACCCTGGCCATGTCCGTCTTCGAGCGGCAGCAGGAGATCGGCATGCTGCGCGCGATCGGCCTGGACCGCCCCAGGGTCAAGCGGATGGTCCGCCTGGAGGCCGTGGTCATCTCCGTCTTCGGAGCGGTCGTCGGCGTCGCCCTCGGCTCGTTCCTGGGCTGGGCGATCGGCCAGACCATCAAGGACGAGCTGCCGCTGTACGCGCTGGTCGTTCCGTGGGACCGGATCGGGGTCTTCCTGGTTCTGGCGGCGCTGGTGGGCGTCCTGGCCGCGATGTGGCCGGCGCGCAGTGCCGCGAAGCTCAACATGCTGAACGCCATCAAGGCCGAGTAGGCGGAAGAGGGGCCGGCGGGCGGGCGAGTGGTGCGTCAGGAACTCGCGGTCGCCGGCGGGGCTGAAGCCGGCTCCAGACGGACACAGCAGTGGCCGGGGCTGGGCGCCAGGCAGGCGTGACGACTGCTGTCCTCCAGCCCTTCGAGGACCCCCCTGAGCAGGTGGAGATTCATACCGCACACCGTCTGGGTGTGTTCGCGGGCGAGAGCGTGGAAGGGGCAGTTGCCCAGCACGATCGCGTCACCGTCATGGCGAGGCTCGAACCCGTACCGCTCCAGAAGACCGAACACGCCTGTGCCGCCCTGGCCGGCGAGCTGGGCGCCGAGTTCGTGGGCCTTCCGGTGCAGGACGGCGCGGACGGGTTCGCCCGTGGCCTCGGATTCCTCCATGGCCTGGGCGAGGAGCCGTCCGGCCAGCTCGTAGTGCCGCTCGGGCAGGCTGACGGTGACCTCCCTGGCGGAGCGTTTGTAGAGCTTGGCCGGCCTGCCCGCTCCCGGGCCGGTGCGGCCGCTGCGCCGTTCGTAGACGACGTCGAGGAGTGATTCGCCGGCCAGCCGGTCCAGGTGGAAGGCCGCGGTCTGGCGCGCAAGACCGAGAGCCGCGGCGGCTTCGTCCCGGCTGACCGGTCCTGGCTGGCGCACGACGTGCTCGTACAGCCGCCTGCGGGTCGGCTCGTCCAGGGCGGCGACCGCGGAGACATCGGGGCGGGGTGCTTCTTTCGGGTGGTCCACGAACACCAGTGTAAAACCCACAGCCATTGACTTAAGAACCCTTCCGCGCTTCTATCGATAGTGAGAGTTGTCGATAGAAGGAACGGTGCGTCATGACGTCCGCAACCAAAACCACCCCGTCCGTCGCGCCCCGGCGGGCCGTGCTCAGCGACCCCGGCTACCAGGCGTTCGTCATCCTGCGTGTCGGGTTCACCGTGGCGCCGATCCTGTTCGGGCTGGACAAGTTCGCCAACCTGCTCGTGGACTGGCCCACCTACCTCGCGCCGTGGATCGACGACGTGGTGCCCGGCAGCGCCCAGGCGGCCATGTACGCCGTGGGTGTCGTCGAGATCGTCGCCGGCCTCGCCGTCGCTCTCGCCCCGCGCTTCGGGGGCTGGCTGGTGGCCGGATGGCTGGCCGGCATCATCGTCAACCTGCTGACCATCCCGGGGTACTACGACATCGCGCTGCGCGACTTCGGCCTCCTGCTCGGCGCGGTCGCCCTCGCCCGGCTCGCCCAGCGCTACCACGGCGAACGCCGGCCGCACTGACACGGCCGCGCGCGGGGGAAGGCGGGTGAGCCGGACGAGGGCTCACCCGCCTCACCCGCGCCCGATCCCCGGCCGGGTCAGGTACGCCGGGACGGCTCCCGGCGTGCGCGGTGGTGGAGCCGGATCGCCACGGGGGCGGCGGTGAGGACGGAGGAGTACGTACCGACCACGAGGCCGATGAGCAGGGCCAGGGCGAAGTCGGTGAGCGAGGACCCACCGAGCACGGCGAGGGCGGTGAGGATGAACGCGGCACCGATGCCCGTGTTCACGGTCCGGGGCAGGGTCTGAACGATGGCCTGGTCGGTGATGTCGGGCAGCGGCGCCCCGGGCGACTTGCGGGCGAGTTCCCTGACACGGTCGAAGAGGACCACGGAGTCGTTGACCGAGTAGCCGATCACGGTGAGCAGGGCCGCCAGGAACACTCCGTCGACGGGCCTGCCGAGCCAGGCGAAGACGCCGACCAGGATCACCACGTCGTGGGCGAGGGCGACGACCGCCGCCGTGCCGAACACCCACCGGAAGCGTGCCGCGAGGTAGACGAACTGGGCGCCGAGCGCCACGGCCAGCGCGACCAGGGCGCCGCGGCGCAGTTCCTCCCCCAGGCTGGGTCCGATCAGTTCGTCGCGTACCTTGTCCGCCCGCCCCGCGAGTTCGCTCACGGTACCGGTGACCTCGGTCTCCTCGGCGTTGGTCAGCGGATCGGTACGCACCGTCAGGCCGGCTTCGCCGGAGGACTGCACGACGGCCCGGGGGAATCCGGCGTCGGCGAGGGCGGTGCGGACCCGGTCGGGATCGACGGGGCTGGTGGTGGCGTACTCGATCAGCCGGCCACCGGTGAACTCCACACCGAGGTCGATGCCGCGCACCGCGATGCCCGAACCGGCCAGGACCAGCGCGGCGGCCGACACGCCCAGCCACCGGCGTGACCTGCCCATCAGCCGGGGGTTGCGGCGGGTGAGACGGTCGCGGACCGCGCCGGTGGTGGCGATGCCGGTGAGGCGGGGGCGGCGGCGTATCCGGGGACGGCTCACGGCGACCTCGGCGAGCACACGGGTGATCACCAGGGCGCTGAACATGGAGGCGAGCACACCGATGCCCAGCGTGACGCCGAAGCCGCGCACCGGCCCGGAGGCGAGGAAGAACAGCAGGGCGGCAGCGATCAGCGTGGTGATGTTGGAGTCGGCGATCGCGCTGAAGGCGTTGCGGAACCCGGCCGTCAGCGCCGAGCGGGCGCTGGGCCGGCGGCGGGCCGTGTACTCCTCGCGGGCCCTTTCGAAGACCAGCACGTTGGCGTCCACGGCCATGCCGATCGCCAGGACGAAACCGGCCAGGCCCGGCAGGGTCAGGGTGGCGCCGAGCGCGGCCAGCGCGGCATAGGAGACGAGGCCGTAGCAGACCAGGCCGACGGCGGCCAGTACACCCGTCAGCCGGTAGACGCCGATGATGAACAGCGAGGTCAGCGCGGTGCCGATGGCCGCCGCCCAGGCGCTCGCGGTGATGGCCTGCGCTCCGAGGGTCGGGCCGACGGTGCGCTGCTCCACGGTCTCGACGGGCACGGGCAGGGCCCCGCCGTTGACGAGCAGGGAGAGCTCGCGGGCCTCATCCGGGCCGAAGGAGCCCGTGATCTGTGTGGCGCCGTCGCGGATGCCGGTACGGCAGGCGACGGACGGGTCGACCTGCGGTGAGGAGATGACCTTGTCGTCCAGGACGATGGCCACCCGCCGCGCCGGGTCGCCCGCCGGGTGACAGGCGGCCTCGCCGGTGAGCCGGGCCCAGCCGGTCCGGCCGTCACCCTCGAAGCCGACGGTGACGTGCCATCCGGCGCCGCCCTGCTGGTCGAACCGGGCGCCGGCCTCCTTGACGTCCTCGCCGGTCAGAGCCGCGGCCCCGAGGCGCAGCGGCGTGCCGGACTCGTCGGGCAGGACGCGTTCCCGGGGGCGCTTCGGCAGTGGCCGGGAGGCATCGCCGGAGCTGTCGGCGGTGCCGAGCACCGGGTGGAAGGTGAGCTGCGCGGTACGGCCCAGGACGTCGGCCGCCCGCTTCGGGTCCTGCACGCCGGGCAGTTCGACGATGATCCGGTTCTCGCCGGAGCGGACGAGGGTGGGTTCGGCGACACCGAGGCCGTCGATACGGCCGCGCAGCACCTCCAGGGTGCGGTCGGTGGCCTCACTGTCGGCGTCGGTGGTCGGGGTGGAGCGGGTCTGCAGCACGAGGTGCGTACCGCCGCGCAGGTCGAGTCCGAAGCGGACCGGCACGGTGACGGCGATGTACAGGGACAGAGCGATCACGGCGAGGGCGAGCAGCGCCCTCACGCGCACGGAACGGTTCAACGGGGGCCTCCGGCAGGCGCACGCCGACCACCGCGGGTGCGGCCGGGGTGCTGTCGAGGAGAGGAAAGGGGATGTCAGATGCCGGAGGTCGCCGGGGGCGCTCGCCCACGGTCATGGGGTGCGTGAGGACACGAGGAGGGGGTGTGCGCGGCCGGCGCCGGGAGCAGCCGCGCGGCGCCGGGCGGGGTGACGTCCGTGCCAGGGGCGCAGGTGGTGGCGAGGTGGCCGCGTGGGGCAGGGTGCTCGCTGTGCGATTCCTGGCTGGTTGCCGCCCGGACGGCGCAGACGGTTTTGCACCGGTCGTCGGCGTGCGGCCTGTTGGCGCAGACGGTTTCGCACCCGTCGTCGGCGTCCGGCCTGTTGGCGCAGACGGTGTCGCACCCGTCGTCGGCGGCGCGTGGCCCGGTGTCCCCGTGCCGGTCGGCCCCTGCCACCACTCCGGCCGCCGGCCGGCCCATCGCACCGCCCGTCGCACCGGGTGGCGGACCGGCGATGCCGAGCGCGGCCAGCAACACCAGCACGACGGCCGCCAGTACGGCGACGCGGGACCGGGCGCTGCCGGTACAGGGGGCGGTGCGCGCAGTGCGGTGCATGCACCGTCCCCCTCTCATCTCATCGTGGTGCGCGATTCATCTCATCGAGGTGCGCGCTGCGGGCCGGCGCCGCGGGCTTCGAGGCGGCTCAGGCTTCGATCAGGCCGGCGCGGATGGCGTACCGGGTCAGTTCCAGGCGGTCCCGCAGGCCGAGTTTCTGCAGCAGGTTGGCGCGGTGCCGCTGGACGGTCTTGACGCTGATGAACAGCAGGTCGGCGATCTCCTTGGACGAGTGCCCCTCGGCCACCAGCTTGAGGACCTCCTCCTCGCGGGGGGTGAGGATCTGGTCGGGCGTCTCCTCGCCGTGGCGGGCCCGGTCCAGGTAGTTGCGGATCAGGGCGGTGACCGCGCCCGGATACAGGAAGGGCTCGTCCCGCATCGCGGCCCGGCAGGCGGCGATCAGGTCCCGGTCGGCGACGGACTTCAGCACGTACCCGTTCGCGCCGGCCTTCAGGGCCTGGAAGAAGTACTGCTCGTTGTCGTGCATCGTGAGCATCATGATCCGCAACCCCGGCTTGAGGGCGGCCAGTTCACGGGCGGCCTGAAGGCCGGTCAGGCGCGGCATGGCGATGTCCAGCACGGCCAGGTCGACTTCGCGGGCGCGGGCCATCTCGATGGCCTCGGCGCCGTCCCCGGCCTCGGCGACCACTTCCAGGTCCGGTTCCCGGTCGAGGATGAGCCGCACCCCGCGGCGCACCAGCGCATGGTCGTCGGCGAGCAGGATGCGGATCGTGCTCGTCCCCGTCGTGGCGGTCGTGGTCCCGTCTGGCATGGTCAGGGCTGCTTCCTGGATACGGGCGCGGTGAGCCGGACCCGGGTGCCGGTGTCGGGTGCCGGGGTGATGTCGAGACTGCCGCCGATGAGCAGGGCCCGCTCGCGCATGCCGCGGATGCCGGCGCCTTCCCTGGGGGCCTCGACACCGCAGCCGTCGTCGGTCACGGCAAGCACCACCCGGTCGTCGGTGTGACGCAGGGCGACGGTGACGTGTGTGGCGTCCGCGTGCCGGGCGACGTTGGTCATCGACTCCTGGGCGACGCGGTAGAGGACCAGTTCCGTCTCCGGCTCCAGGAGTGGCAGATCGGCATCGAAACGGCGGGTGACCTGCAACCCGGTGTGGGTGGCGAAGTCCTCGGTGAGCGAGGTCAGCGCGCTGACCAGACCCAGGTCGTCCAGCACTCCGGGCCGCAGCCTGCGCGCCAGGCGACGCACCTCGTCCAGGCTCTCCCGGGTGATCTCCTGCACCTCGTGCAACTGCTCGCGCAGCGCCGGCGGTGCCTCGTCCGAGGCGCGTTTGAGTTCCAGCAGGATCGCGGTCATGCTCTGGCCGACCTCGTCGTGGAGCTCCTGCGCGATGCGGCGCCGTTCGGCCTCCTGGGCCAGCAGGGCCCGGGCACTGCTGGTGGCCCTCTCGTGTTCCAGCCGCTCCAGCATGGCGTTGAACGTACGGATCACCTCGGTGATCTCGCCGCCGCCGGAAGCGGGCAGGCGCTGGCCGGGACGCAGCAGGTCCACGGTGGTCATCAGCTTCGTGAGCCGGCCCAGCGGGGCCAGGCCGAGCCGTAGCAGCGCGGCGTTGGCGACCAGCATGACGACCAGGCCCCCGACGAGGATGATCGCCTCGGTGAGCAGAACCGGCACGGAGACGGTCACGGGCGCCCACAGCAACAGGGCCGTGGCCGTGCCCAGTACCACGGCGTTGAGGGCGAAGATCCGCCAGAACAGGGACACCGGCCCTCCGCCTCTCTTCCGGGAAACCTCGGTTCACCTCCATCATCGGGCCGCCGCGCAGCCCCACCGCGCTCATCCCGGGCTACCCGACTGAGCCTGCGGTCAGCCTGCCCCGTCCCGAGCGCCCCGTCGATGGGGCCCAGCCCCCATTTCCCCGGTCGGGCACCACCCACGGCACGGCCGCATGGATCCCCCGCCCCGGCGTAAATGGGCCCCGCGCCCGATAGGCATCCGCCACCTGCCCGGCCAGGGTGGAAGACACCTGATCACCCTGACCGAGAAAGGGACCCACCATGTCGCTCGATGTCACCCGGGCCGAGCCCCACCTTCACGAGGCCCACCTTCACGACTCCCGTCTCCACGAGGCCCGTCTCCATGAGGCCAGTCAGCGCCTGGAGCACGCACGGACCTCACGGCTGGCTCAGTTGCAGGCCCTCGACGAGTCCGGGCCCAGCACGGACGACCACCTGTCGGCCGTCCAGAAGGCCGCGATGGAGCGGGTTCTCAAGGAGATCGAGGCAGCTTTCGCCCGCATCGAGGACGGCACCTACGGAACCTGTCTGGGCTGCGCCAAACCCGTCCCCCCTGAACGCCTGGAGATCCTCCCCTACACCCGCTACTGCGTCGCCTGCCAGCGCCGCGCAGCCTGACCGACGCCCGTACGACCTCCTACGCCCTGCCTCACAAGGGGTGAAGCGGTGACCGACCAGACCATCGGCGAGACCACGACCCACCTGTCGGCCGAAGACCTCGCCGCGCTGCGCGAGAACCTGCACGAGCAGCGCTCGTTCCGCCAAGAGCAACTGCGCCAGCTCGCTGGACCCACCACCACCTCCCGGGCCGAGGACCGGCTCCAGCGGCAGACCGCCGCGCAGATGGAGGTCCGCATCAAGCTCGCCGCCTCCGCCCGCATGGTCCTGGCCGACGTCGAAGCGGCCCTGAGCCGTATGAGCGAGGGCTCATACGGCATCTGCCACCTGTGCCGGCGTCCCATCGCCCGGCAACGGCTGATGATCGTGCCGCAGGCCCGCTACTGCGCCCGCTGCCAGCAGGTCAAGGAAGCCGTCCCGTGACGGGCACACACGACCTGCCCGACGTCGCTGTGACCCACTCGGGTCAGAGGGTCATGAAGGGAGAGTGCTCGCTGAGCAGAAGCTTGCGTAGTGCCAAGCGGACGCGCGACAGAACTCGGCGACGTGGCGATGCAGGCGCGGACATGACTCCCCCAACAACGGTAAGGTACGCCCAGTCGCGTACCTCTGGGTAAGGTACGCACCTAGGCGTACCTTGTCGAGAGGTGGAGTGATGACGGCAGGCGAGTTGGCCCACCCTCGTGCCGAGGAGCTGGAGGTGGGACCCATCCTTCTGGCACTGGCTGATGGAAACCGGCGTCGGGTCGTGGCTGAACTCGCCGCACGGCCGGACGAAGAGCGGCTGTGCGCTTCCTTCGACCTGCCGGTGAGCAAGTCCAGCCGCACCCGTCACTGGCGAGTACTGCGCGAAGCAGGTTTGGTGTACCAGCGCGACGCCGGGAATGGGCTGTACATGCGCCTCCGCAAGGAGGATCTGGATCGCAGATTCCCGGGCCTCATCCAGGCGGTCATAGCTGCGGGCTAGGAGGGGTGTCCTGCGGATCCTGCGGCTTCTAATCACGCGACACCGCCGCCGAGTTGTGGGAACCTCATCCGCGATGACACAACGAACCGATACACCCCCCACGTGGGACGAGCGTACGCAGCTGGCCACCTTTCTGGATTACGCCCGGGACACGGCGCGAGCCAAGTGTGAGGGCGTGTCCGAGGAAGACGCCCGCAAGGCACCGCTCCCGAATTCACCGTTGATGACGATCTGCGGGCTGATCAGCCACCTGCGGTGGGTCGAGCATCACTGGGTCCAGGTGATGTTCCTCGGCGAGGAGCCGGAGGGGCCGCTCACCGCGGCGACCGACGACGACCCCGACCCCGAGATGCGGACGGCGGTCGACATCCCGTTGCCCCAACTCCTCGCCGAGTACGAAGAGCAGAGCGCCCGCTATCGCCGCTTGGTGGCCGACCACGACCTGAACTCAACAGCCAAGCGTCCCATCGGCGACGGGCGCCACGTGGACCTGCGCTGGGTGATCCTCCACCTCATCGAAGAGATTTCCCGCCACAACGGCCACCTCGACGTCGTGCGTGAACTCGTCGACGGACAGACCGGCGTCTAGCTCGGAGCCGGCGGGGCGGCAGCCTTTTGCCGCCCCGGCGTCGTGGTCGGCCCGCTGGCCCTTCGGTTCGAGGGACCGCTCCGGGAGCGTCTACGGGGAGACGGCTCGGTCGGACTCGCTGCGAAGGACGCAGAACTCGTTGCCTTCGGGGTCGGCAAGGACGGCCCAGCCAGAGCCATCGGGATTGCGGTGATCCGCGACGAAGGTGGCTCCGAGGGCCAGCAGCCGTTCCACCTCCTGCTCGCGCGAGGTCTCTGGGCGCAAGCAAAGGTGGATCCGGTTCTTGGCCTTCTTGGACTCGGGCACCTGGTTGAAGTACAGCACCGGGCCCTCCGTCAGCAGCACCTGGGTCTCCCGGTCACCCGGCTTGTCCTCCGGATGCTGCGGACGGCCAGTCACCCTGCTCCAGAACCGGGCCAGCTCGTAGGCGTCCGCACAGTCGATCGCAACGTTTTGCAGTACCGAAACCATGTGAGCGAGCCTTCCTCACGTCGCACTACAGGCGCCACCGAGTTCCGCTCACCCGCTTCTCCGCTTTGCCACCAACTCACAGGGTTGGAGCCCGACTTAGGGCGACAGCGCAGAGAACGCGGTCGACCGCCAGACACCCCCACCTCCTCTACAGTGATGTAGATTCTTTACCCGGGGCCTGCCATCGAGCCTCGACGGCATACGCAGAGAAACCTCGCCGCCGTGCCCACCGAGATCGACAAGATCGATTTCCCCGGGACCAGGAGATCGCCCGCTACGACCTGTCCGAGGACGCCTCCACCGAGACCGCGATGGTCTTCGGCGAGCTCTACCGGCACGGCACCGAGTGGAAGTTCCGAGCCGTCGGCCAGGGCTACGCCTCCGGGCTGGCCGGCATCGCACCGACTTCGGCGTCAGCGTCCGACACGCACGACAGCAGGAGCACGGGACCTGGGACACCGACGGGTTCAGAGCCTCTTGATACCCCAGAAGGCGGCGATCAGCACGACGACCACGGCCGCCACCAACCAGACGGCCAGGCCGACACGACGCATCCACGGGCTCACACTCCACTGATGCCCGCCGGTCACGCCGCCACACCCAGCAAGGATGAGCGGCTGCAAGACGGGGAACGCCGGGTGGTCGTGGGTGTCGTGGGCGGCATGACGGTCCGACCGCGTCGGCCAGCCCGCCTGCGCCGACCGCACGGGCGGCGGGCAGCGCCGACACCCCGGCCCCGCAGCGATCGGCGCTTGCCCCTTGCGCATGGAAACCGATCAGTTTACGGTAGGGAAACCGATCAGTTTCTCCACGAGCGCAGGGATCCATGATGACGACAAATCGGCCGGCGGCACTCGTGACGGGTGCGTCATCCGGTATCGGGAAGGAAACCGCGCTCGCGCTGGTCGCAGCGGGTTTCGACGTGGTCGGCACGAGCCGCGACACCTCACGCGTCACCCCGCTGGACGGTGTGTCGTTCCTCGACCTCGACGTAGCCGGTGACGCCTCGGTCAGCACCGCGGTCGAGCAGGTGATCGAGCGGTTCGGGCGGATCGACGTCCTGGTCAACAACGCCGGCGTCGGCTCGATGGGTGCGGCCGAGGAGACCTCCGTCGCCCAGGCCCAGGACATCTTCGACACCAACGTCTTCGGGGTCATGCGCATGGTGAAGGAGGTCCTGCCGCACATGCGCGCCCAGGGACGCGGGCGCATCATCAACATCTCGTCCGTGGTCGGACTCATCCCCTCGCCCTACATGGCCGTCTACGCCGCCTCCAAGCACGCGATCGAGGGCTACACCGAGTCCCTGGACCACGAGGTCCGTGAGCACGGCGTCCGGGCGCTTCTCGTCGAACCCGCCTACACCAAGACCGGATTCGAGGCCAACAGCGCGCGGCCCGACACGCCCCTTCAGGTCTACGCGAAGCAGCGGCTCACCTTCGACCGCCTGATGGCGGAGGCGATCAAGGGAGGCGACTCCCCCGCCGTCGTCGCCAAGGTGATCGTCGCGGCAGCGACCGACGCGAGGCCGAAGCTGCGCTACACCGCCGGCCCCGTGGCCGGACGCGCGAGTACGCTGCGCCGCGTCGTTCCCGCCCGCGCCTTCGACAAGCAGATTCGCAAGCTCAACCGGCTGGCCGGCTGACGCGCGCACCGGGACGGGCCCTTTCCGGGGTATCGCGGGCGTATCGAAAATCGGATACGCCGCCGCAACGGTCCTCCGTCTCCAATGGGGGCATGAACGACAGCGCATCCCTGGCAGCACCGCCCCGCCGCGCGCGGGGGACCGTGCTTCTCGTCCTGGCGATCCTCGGCATGGCGAGCGCCGTGTTCGTCGTGCGGCGGCCGCTCATGATGGCCGCTCCGACGTGCATGGCCGGGCGGTGGCACGGCTGCTTCGACACGTTCAACGGTGTGGTGCTCATGACGTTGGTCGCCCTGCCCTTGGCCGCGCTGGTGGTGTGGGCCCTGGCACGCCGACGGCGGGCCGCCGGCGTCACATCGGCGTGGCGGATGTCGGTGGCCGAGGTGGGCATGGTCCACGGGACGGTGCCGTTCCTGTGGTTGACCATGATGCCGGGCGGCGGGGCCGGCACCGTCCCCGCCCGGGTGAGCCTGGTACCGCTGCGGGACCTGATGACGATGGGGCCGGTCGGGATCGGCGGCAATCTGCTGATCTTCGCGGCGCTCGGGTTCTTCGCGCCGATGCGGTTCGCGGCGCTGGCGTCCGTGCCGCGGATCCTGGCGCTCGGGGCGGGTTGCTCGGTCCTGGTCGAGACCGCGCAGTACGTCCTGCGGCTCGACCGGGTGTCCTCCGTGGACGACGTGCTGGTCAACGCCGCCGGCGCCGTGCTGGCCGCGCTGGCGTCGCGCCGCTGGTGGCGCGCTACGGCCCACGCACCGTCGGACCGGCCTCGCCCCTCGCCGGCACCGGCAGGCTGAGTCACGTGGCCGCCAAGTCTTCGCATACGCCGGCGATATGCCGTGCTCCTTAGGCTTCAGGCATGCGTGTACTGATCGTGGAGGACGAGCCCTACCTGGCCGAAGCCGTCCGTGACGGTCTGCGGCTGGAGGCGATCGCCGCCGACATCGCCGGGGACGGCGACTCCGCCCTGGAACTGCTCAGCGTCCACTCCTACGACCTCGCGGTCCTCGACCGCGACATCCCCGGCCCCTCCGGCGACGAGGTCGCCCGGCGCATCGTCGCCTCCGGCAGCGGCATCCCTATCCTCATGCTCACCGCTGCCGACCGGATCGACGACAAGGCTTCCGGGTTCGGGCTCGGTGCCGACGACTACCTCACCAAACCGTTCGAGCTGCGGGAACTCGTCCTGCGGCTGAGGGCGCTCGACCGCAGGCGCGCCTACGCCCGGCCCCCGGTCAGGGAGGTCGCGGGCCTGCGGCTCGACCCCTTCCGCCGTGAGGTCTTCCGCGACGGACGCTACGTCGCGCTCACCCGCAAACAGTTCGCCGTGCTGGAAGTCCTCGTCGCCGCCGAGGGCGGGGTCGTCAGCGCCGAAGAGCTGCTGGAACGGGCCTGGGACGAGAACGCCGACCCGCTGACCAACGCCGTGCGCATCACCGTCTCCGCACTGCGCAAGCGGCTCGGCGAACCGTCGATCATCGCCACGGTGCCCGGCGTCGGCTACCGGATCGACACCGGCAGGGACACCACCGGCCCCGGCAGTACGCATGCGTAGACGCCCCGGGCTCAGCGCCCGGCTGAAACTCACGCTGAGCTACGCCGGGTTCCTCGCTGTCGCCGGCTCACTCCTGCTGGCCGTGGTGTGGATGTTCATCCTGCGCTACGTACCCGACAACTCCCAGGGCCTGCTCGGGATCTCACCCAACCGCTACCTCCTGGTGCGCACCTTCGCGCCCGCCGCGGCCGTTGCGATGGTGTGCCTGCTCGTGTTCGGCCTCGTCGGGGGGTGGGTCCTCGCCGGCCGGATGCTCGCACCGCTCGACCAGATCACGGCCGCGGCACGGCTGGCCGGGAACGGGTCGCTGTCCCACCGGATCCGCATGAAGGGCCACCAGGACGAATTCCGTGAGCTCTCCGACGCGTTCGACTCGATGCTCGAACAACTCGAGTCCCACGTCGCCGAGCAGCAGAGGTTCGCCGCGAACGCCTCCCACGAACTGCGCACCCCGCTGGCCATTTCGCGGACGCTGCTCGACGTCGCCCGCAAGGACCCCACGCGGGACCGGGGCGAACTCATCGAACGCCTGCACGCTGTCAACACGCGCGCGATCGGCCTCACCGAGGCCCTCCTGCTGCTCAGCCGCAGCGACCGCGGCACCTTCACCCGCGAGAGCGTCGACCTCTCCCTCATCGCCGAAGAGACCGCCGAAACCCTGCTCCCTCTCGCCGAACAGCGCCGGATCACGCTCGACGTCACCGGCGGAGCGGCCCGGACCAGCGGCTCCGCGGAGCTCCTGCTGCGGATGGTGACGAACCTCGTCCAGAACGCCGTCGTCCACAACCTGCCCGCCGACGGCACCGTGACAATCCGCACCGAGGCAGACGGCGACACGAGCGTGCTGCGGGTCGAGAACACGGGCCGTCCGCTCCCACCCGAACTGGTACCGACCCTCACCGAACCCTTCCAGCGCGCAACGGAGCGCGTACGCACCGACGAGCACGTCGGCGTCGGCCTCGGTCTGGCCATCGTGCACAGCGTCGTCCGCGCCCACGACGGGACCCTCGACCTCGTCCCCCGCCCCACCGGCGGTCTCCTCGTCACGGTCCGGCTTCCTGCCGGGAGGTCCCCGCTGTCCGCCTGTCAGCCGACCGCGGCCGGTTGACCGGGGCGGATGTTCTGGTTGAGGCGGAACAGGTTGGCCGGGTCGTAGATGTTCTTGAGCGCCACCAGGCGGGTGTACTTCTCGTCGCCGTAGGCACCGCGGACCCGAAGCCCCCCAGTCCTCAGCTGGGCGGCCATGCGTTGCTTATCGCGCTGCGAATTTCTCCCTGCACAACATGATCCAGGAAGCCCGCCTGTCGGATTTCTGTCATGGCACACCCTTGACCGGACCTCCTCCCCCTTGGACTATGTTGCGTAATGCTCGCCGTGTTGCTCATTACGCACCGCTGGAGGATGCTGTGCCCCCTCGCCCCCGCCCCGGCCGGGAGTTCGTCCTCACCCTCTCCTGTCCCGACCGGGCCGGACTGGTCCATGCCGTCACCGGCTTCCTCGTCGAGCACTCCGGGAACATCCTGGAGAGCCAGCAGTTCGACGACCGTTTGCAGGACCGCTTCTTCATGCGTGTGCACTTCGACGTCTCCGACCCGGAGACGTCACTGGAACGCCTGCGCGCAGGTTTCTCCTCGCTGGCCGAGACCTACCGGATCGACTGGCGGCTGTTCGACGCGGCCGCCCCCACCCGCACGCTGATCATGGTCTCCAAGTACGGCCACTGCCTGAACGACCTGCTGTTCCGCAAGAGCACCGGTGCCCTCAACATCGAGATACCGGCGATCGTCTCCAACCACCGGGACTTCGAGCCGCTCGCACAGAGCCACGGCATCCCGTTCCACCACATCCCCGTGACACCGCAGACCAAGGCGGAGGCGGAGACCCGGCTGCTGGAGCTGGTGGAGCGTTTGGAGATCGACCTCGTGGTCCTCGCCCGCTACATGCAGATCCTGTCGGACGACCTCTGCAAGCAGTTCGAGGGCCGGGCCATCAACATCCACCACTCCTTCCTCCCCAGCTTCAAGGGAGCCCGGCCCTACCTCCAGGCCCACCAGCGAGGGGTGAAGCTGGTCGGGGCCACCGCCCACTACGTCACCCCCGACCTGGACGAGGGGCCCATCATCGAGCAGGACGTCGTCCGCGTGGACCACTCCCACGACCCCGAACAGCTGGTCACCACGGGCCGGGACGTCGAGGCGCGGGTGCTGGCACGGGCCGTGCAATGGCACAGCGAGAGCCGCATCCTGCTCAACGGCCACCACACCGTGGTCTTCCGCTGAGGCCACGCTCCAGTCTCCCCGCTGTCGCAGCCGCCGCCCGACAGCTCCGCCCGAGGCGTACGGCCCACCCTGCGCCCCGACATGAGGAAGCCGCAGATGACCGTCCTTGACACGCCCTTGCACGAGCTCGACCCGGCCGTCGCCGCCGCGCTCGGCGCCGAGCTGGAGCGCCAGCAGTCCACCCTGGAGATGATCGCCTCCGAGAACTTCGCCCCGGTCGCGGTGATGGAGGCGCAGGGCTCGGTCCTGACCAACAAGTACGCCGAGGGCTACCCGGGACGGCGCTACTACGGCGGCTGCGAGCACGTCGACGTGGTCGAGCAGATCGCCGTCGACCGCCTCAAGGAGCTGTTCGGCGCCGAGTACGCCAACGTCCAGCCCCACTCCGGAGCCTCCGCCAACCAGGCCGCGCTGTTCGCCCTGGCCCAGCCCGGCGACACCGTCCTCGGCCTGGACCTGGCCCACGGCGGCCACCTGACCCACGGCATGCGGCTGAACTTCTCCGGCAAGCAGTTCGACGTGGTCGCGTACCACGTCGACACCGAGACTGGCCTGGTCGACATGGCCGAGCTGGAGAAGCTGGCCAGGGAGCACCGCCCGAAGGTGATCATCGCCGGGTGGTCGGCGTACCCGCGGCAGCTGGACTTCGCGGAGTTCCGCCGGATCGCCGACGAGGCCGGGGCGTACCTGTGGGTCGACATGGCGCACTTCGCGGGCCTGGTCGCGGCCGGGCTGCACCCGAATCCGGTGCCGCACGCGGACGTGGTCACCTCCACCACCCACAAGACGCTGGGAGGTCCGCGCGGCGGCATCATCCTCGCCCGGAGCAAGGACTTCGCGAAGAAACTGAACTCCTCCGTCTTCCCCGGCTTCCAGGGCGGCCCGCTGGAGCATGTGATCGCGGCCAAGGCGGTCTCCTTCAAGGTCGCGGCCTCGGAGGAGTTCAGGGAGCGCCAGCGTCGTACGGTCGAGGGTGCGCGCATCCTCGCCGAGCGGCTGACCGCCGCCGATGCCCGCGAGGCCGGCGTGAACGTCCTGTCCGGCGGCACGGACGTGCACCTGATCCTGGTCGACCTGCGCGAGTCGGAGCTGGACGGCCGGCAGGCGGAGGACCGCCTCCACGAGGTCGGCATCACGGTCAACCGCAACGCCGTCCCGAACGACCCGCGTCCGCCGATGGTGACGTCGGGCCTGCGGATCGGCACGCCGGCCCTGGCGACCCGGGGCTTCGAGGCCGAGGACTTCGCCGAGGTCGCGGACATCATCGCCGACACGCTGAAACCGTCGTACGACGCCGAAGGGCTCAAGGCCCGGGTCAAGGCACTGGCCGACAAACACCCGCTCTACGCCGGCCTGACCAAGTAACAGCGCCCCCGCGCGGAGGAGTGACCGTGGCCGTCTCGGTCTTCGACCTGTTCTCGATCGGCATCGGCCCGTCCAGCTCCCACACGGTCGGCCCGATGCGCGCGGCACGCATGTTCGTGGTCCGCCTGAAGGAGGACGGCGTACTCGCCCAGACCGCCACGGTCCGCGCCGAGTTGTACGGCTCGCTCGGCGCGACCGGCCACGGCCACGGCACCCTCAAGGCGGTACTGCTCGGACTGGAGGGCAACGAGCCGCACACCGTCGACGTGGTCCAGGCGGACCAGGACGTCGAGCGGATCAAGTCGGCCGGAAGGCTGCGGCTGCTGGGCGTCGAGATCGGCGATGCCCAGGAGGTCGTCTTCGGCTTCGACGACGTGGTCCTGCACCGCCGCAAGGCCCTGCCGTACCACGCCAACGGCATGACCCTGTGGGCGTACGACGCCTCGGGCGCGGAGCTGCTGTCGAAGACGTACTACTCGGTCGGCGGCGGCTTCGTCGTCGACGAGGAGGCGGTGGGCGCGGACCGCATCAAGCTCGACGACACCGTCCTGAAGTACCCCTTCCGCACGGGCGACGAGCTGCTGCGCAT